>NZ_JASISP010000027.1 GCF_030063185.1 Arthrobacter sp. H35-D1 | reverse complement strand
ATCAGCCAAGCCCGTGCCCGCTTCCGCAGCTCAAGCTAAGGACGCGAAGCGGTACCGATGTCCTGAGACATCAAGTGTCACCAAAGTCCTGAGGCAGAACTGTCACCGATGTCCCGAGAGATCACAAACTCATTAATATATTCTTTGACATCTTTTTATTTGTAATCGGGAGCTCCGGGAAGACCGGCATACTCTTCGTAGCTGTGGATGCCGCGCACGTCCATGTCCCTGGCCACAGTGATGCCCAAATAGCGCAGGTGCCACGGCTCGGCCAGGTATCCGGTGACGGACTCCTCGCCCGGGGCGTAGCGCACCACAAAACCGTAGTCGGCCCCGTGGGCTGCCACCCACCGGGCGGCAGCCGTGGAGGCAAAGCAGGAAGAAAAGTCGCAGGCCGTTCCGGCATTGGCATCGCCAATGTCCATTGCCAGCCCGGTTTGATGCTCCGAGAAGCCGGGACGGGCAGAGGTGGTATCTGTGGCAGCTGTGCCCTTGTTGGCTACATAGCCGTTGTAGACCGAGACCTGGGTGTCGAAGGATCGGTAGCTGCTCTTGATGGTGATGCGGACGCCGTCGGCCGCTGCGGCGGCAAACATGCGTTCAGCGGCGGCGGCGGCATCGGCGCGCAGCAGGGGAGGTTCTGCCGAGCCTGCCTCGACGGCGGGCACCACCAAGTTCGCTGGCACATAAGCTTCCGGATGGAGCGGGCGGCGCTTGTTGACAAGCGCCAGCGGGCTGCCCGGATCGTTGATGTCCCACAGGGCCCGGTCCTTGGGGGTGGCGTTTCCCGACTCAAACAACTTTTGCAGGGGTGAATCGGCTGCGGCCCCAGCCACCAGCGGGGCAGCGGCCGTGCCGGTGATGGGTGACGGGGAGCTGCCCGCGCCCGAGAGCGTTGACGGTCCCTTGGAAGGCTGTTGTGCGGGCCGTGATGGAGTTGCCCCTGACTGCGTTTCGGCAGGTGACGCGCTTGACTGGGTTGAAGCGAAAGACCGGGCAGGCCCTGCGGAGGTGTCCGGCGTCGTCAGTGAGTGGGCGGGTGCAGCGGCGGGGGAGGGCAGTCCGGGGTCCACGCCCGGGGCAAGTGCCTGGGCGCCGGAGAAAATGATCGCTGCTCCGGCCAGCGAGAGGGCTATGCCGCCTGGCCGGGGCCAGGAAAGTTCGCGCTTGATCCGGGCGCGGTGCGTTTGGCGGGGACGGCGGGCCTGGTGAAAGCCGACAACCGGCACTAGACCTTCCTCAACAGCATGCGCCGAATGGAGTGGTCGGCCTCCTTGGTCAGCACCAGCTGTGCGCGGCCGCGGGTGGGCAGCACGTTTTGGACCAGGTTGGGTTCGTTGATGTTCTTCCAGATCCTGGATGCGGTGGCTGTTGCCTCGGAGTCGGAGAGGTCGGCGTAGCGGCGAAAGTAGGAGTCCGGATTAGCGAAGGCGCTGGTGCGCAGGGACCGGAAACGCTCGATGTACCACTGCTCGATGTAGCTGGTTTTCGCATCGACGTAGATGGAAAAGTCGAAGAAGTCGCTGACGGCCAAACCTGAGCGGCCGTCGCTGCGGGGGCGGGCGGCGGCCAGCACATTCAAGCCCTCCACAATGAGCACGTCGGGGCGCCGGACAACAACCTCCTTGTCCGTCAGGATGTCGTAGGTCAGGTGCGAGTACATGGGGGCGCGGACTTCATCGGCGCCGCTCTTGACAGTGCTGACAAATCGCAGGAGAGCGCGGCGGTCGTAGGATTCCGGGAAACCCTTGCGGCCCATGAGCCCCCGGCGCTCCAGCTCGGCATTGGGGTAGAGAAAGCCGTCGGTGGTGACAAGTTCCACATTGGGGGTGTCGGGCCAGCGGCGGAGCATCTCGCGCAGCACGCGGGCCGTGGTGGACTTGCCGACAGCCACCGACCCGGCCACGCCAATGACAAAGGGGGTGCGGGAGCCGCGTTCGCCCAAAAAGGTGGTGGTCGCGCTGTGCAGGTGTCCGGCAGCGCCCACGTACAAATTCAGGAGCCGTGAAAGCGGAAGATAAACGTCATGGATCTCGCGCATGTCCAGTTGGTCGCCCAAACCACGGAGGCGTTGGACGTCGGCCTCGTCCAAGGGCTGCTCAATCTTATTTGCCAGACGGGACCAGGTCTGGCGGTCCAGCTCCACAAAAGGGGAGGCGCTGATGCTGCTGCCGGACTCAGTTCTTTGCGCTGTCACACTTTCAATTCTGCCTTGTTTGGGGCGGGGTGGGAAACGACGGAACTGGGGGGCCGCTTGACGGGTGACTCATTTTCAGCAGAAGTTCCACGATAGGACGTAGAACGTCCTGTGAAGCGCCCGGGGTTTATGATTGATTTTCATGTGTGGAATTGTGGGATACGCCGGTACCGCCCCGGCTCAAGGAACTGCTTCAGCAACAGGCCACAGCGCCCTCGACGTGTTGGTTGAGGGGCTGCGCCGCTTGGAATATCGGGGTTACGACTCAGCAGGTGTTGCCGTTGCAGGTGCCGGTGGCATGGAGGTCCGCAAGCGCAGCGGCAAGCTCGCCAGATTGCTTGAAGAGTTGGAGCAGAACCCGCTGCCGACCGGCATGACAGGCATCGGCCACACGCGTTGGGCCACGCACGGCGGCCCCACGGACGCCAACGCCCATCCCCACGTGGTGGACGGCGGCGCGCTGGCCGTGGTGCACAATGGCATCATTGAAAACTACTCGGTGCTCAAGGCCGAACTTCTGGACAGCGGGTACTCCTTCGCTTCCGAGACCGACAGCGAAGTTGCGGCCACGCTGCTTGGGGATATCTTCCGGGGCATGGGCGGGGAGACTGGCGACCTCGGTGCGCAGGGGCGGGCGTCGGGCAGTCGCCTCGCCCATGCGATGCAATTGACAGCACAGCAATTGGAAGGTGCCTTCACGCTCGTGGCCACCCACGCAGAGGAGCCCGGCGTCGTGGTGGCGGCCCGCCGGAACTCGCCCCTCGTGGTGGGGTTGGGGGACGGCGAGAACTTTCTGGGTTCCGACGTCTCCGGATTCATCGACTACACGCGCAGGGCTGTTGAGCTGGGCCAGGACCAGGTGGTCACGATCACTGCCGACAGCGTGGAAATTACGGACTTTTACGGAGCGCCGGGCGTGGGCAAGGAATACAAAGTCGACTGGGACGCCGCGGCTGCCGAGAAAGACGGCTACCCCTCCTTTATGGAAAAGGAAATCAACGACCAGCCCGACGCGGTGGCCCAGACCCTTTTGGGCCGCAGCGATGTCGAAGGCAACCTTGTTCTCGATGAGCTCCGTGTTGCCCCGGAGGTGCTCAAGACCATCAACAAGATCATAGTGCTGGCCTGCGGCACCTCCGCCTACGCAGGCCAGGTGGCGAAGTATGCCATTGAGCATTGGTGCAGGATTCCGACGGAAGTGGAGCTGTCGCACGAGTTTAGGTACCGGGATCCCATTGTTGATGACCGCACGCTGATCGTGTCCATCTCCCAGTCGGGGGAGACCATGGACACGCTGATGGCCGTTCGCTATGCCAAGGAGCAAGGAGCCACAACGGTTTCCATTTGCAACACCAATGGTTCCACGATTCCCCGCGAGTCCGACGCCGTGTTGTACACGCACGCGGGTCCGGAAATTGCTGTCGCTTCAACGAAGGCGTTTCTTGCCCAAATCACGGCGGCGTATCTCTTGGGCCTTTATTTGGCACAATTGCGCGGGAATCTTTTTCAGGGGCAGATCAAGGATATTCTGGCCGAGCTGGCCAAGACGCCGGCCAAGATCGCCAGTGTTCTGGACCATGCGGGGCAGATCAAGGAACTGGCCCGCAGCATGGCAGACACCCGCACGGTCCTGTTCCTTGGCCGCCACGTGGGCTACCCGGTGGCCATGGAGGGGGCCTTGAAGCTCAAGGAGCTGGCATATATCCATGCCGAGGGCTTTGCTGCAGGAGAGCTCAAGCACGGACCCATTGCCTTGATCGAGGAAGGCCAGCCGGTGATCGTGGTGGTGCCGTCCCCGCGCGGGCGTGATTCGCTGCATGCCAAGGTGGTCTCCAATATTCAGGAAGTCAGGGCACGCGGTGCCAAAACCATTGTGATTGCCGAGGAAGGCGACGAATCTGTGCGCGCCCACGCCGAGCACGTATTTTACATTCCGGAAACCAGCACGCTGCTGGCCCCGCTGCTGACCACCGTGCCCTTGCAGATCTTTGCCTGCGAGCTTGCCACGGCCAAGGGCTACGATGTGGACCAGCCGCGCAACCTAGCCAAATCCGTCACCGTGGAATAGCTGCGGATCCTGCGTCGGGACCGGCATACCCTCGGCCGCTTTCCGACCGCCGGCCGCAAGCGGACTTACGGTCTCCCTGACGCGGCCTGCGGGAACACCGGTCTCGCCGGCTGCCGCTTCACTGCGTGGGAGCGGGTGGGGATAGGCTGGGGTCATGATTATTGGCATTGGTGTGGACGTGGTTGACATTGAACGGTTCGGGCGCCAGTTGGAAAGGACGCCGGGGCTGCTCGACAGGCTCTTTGTGCCGGCCGAACGCGGCCTGAACACGCAGTCCCTGGCGGCGCGATTTGCCGCCAAGGAGTCGGTGGCCAAGGCGCTGGGTGCCCCGGCCGGCATGAACTGGCAGGACTGTTGGATCGGCCTGGACGAGCACGGCCCCACCATCAACGTCAAGGACACTGTGGCGGCAGTGGCCAAGTCCAAGGGCATCAAGCACTGGCACCTTTCCATAAGCCACGACGGCGGTATTTCCACCGCCATGGTCATCGCCGAAAGCTGACATGATCAGCGCCTACTCGGCCGCCGCCGTCCGCGCCGCCGAAGCACCCCTGCTGGCCGCCGGGCGCGGCCCGGAGCTCATGCGCACGGCAGCGCACGGTTTGGCCAGGGGCGTCGCCGCGATGCTGCGCACCCGGGGACGCGGGGTGTACGGGGCCAAGGTGGTGCTGCTGGTTGGTCCGGGCAACAACGGGGGCGATGCTCTCTTTGCCGGCGCCTGGCTTGCTGCCCGCGGTGCACGCACGACGGCGCTGCTCACCGGCGGCCGAACCCATCCCGACGCACTGGCTGCTTTCCAGGGCGAGGGCGGACGGTGTATTTCCCTTCTTGCCGACGCGGCCGATCCTGCCCGCGCGGCGGCCGACTTTCTAGCAGAAGCCGGAACGTCCTACATCGTGGTTGATGGGTTGCTGGGCACGGGGGGCAGGGGAGGACTTCGGGAGCCGGCGGCGGGGATCGTGGCCAAGCTGGAGCAGCTGTCCGCAGGCGCGCGGCCGGTCGTCGTGGCCTGCGACCTGCCCAGCGGCGTTGACGCCACCACGGGCGAAGTTCGCGGCCCCGTGTTGCGGGCAGACCTGACTGTCACCTTTGGCGCTTACAAGACGGGGCTCGTTGCCGCCCCGGGTGAGCAGTTCTGTGGCGAAGTCAGCCTTGTTGACTTGGGGCTCGGGCCCCATCTTGGAGAGGCCGACGTGCTCCGGCTTGAATCGGCGGATATTGCCGCACTGCTGCCAGCGCCGGACGCAACCGACCAGAAATACACGCGCGGCGTGGCTGGGATCATTGCTGGCTCCGGGCAGTACCCGGGTGCGGGGCTGCTGGCAGCTGCTGCGGCGTCCGCCTGTGGGCCCGGCATGGTGCGGTATCTGGGGCCGGCCCCAGTGGCTGCAGCCATTCATGTGCGAAACCCGGAAGTCGTGTGTTCGCAAGATGCTCCGCCGGATGTCAGGGTCCAGGCCTGGCTGGCCGGACCGGGGATCGACGGGGATGACCGGCAGCTGGGGCGGGCGCGTGAAGCCATGGAGTCGGGCGTGCCCACGGTGCTTGATGCAGCTGCCCTGGCGCTCGTGTGTCCGGACGTCGGAGGAAAAAACGCCCTGCTTGTGCTGACCCCGCATGCCGGGGAGCTTGGCACGCTTTTTTCGCGCTGCGGCATTGAGCTGGACCGAGACGGCATCGAGGCCGCGCCGCTGGCCGCGGCTCGCAAGGCCGCACAAGTATTTGGTGCAAACGTGCTACTTAAGGGGCCTACAACTGTCGTGGCAGCACCAGACGGCACTGCCTTCACCCAAGCCAATGGAACTGCGCGTCTTGCCACCGCCGGAAGCGGGGACACCCTGGCTGGGATTCTCGTTGCCTTGCTGGCCATGGCACCGTCACCGCCCGACTATGCTGCGTTCGCCGCGCTCGCGGTGGCATTGCACGGCGAACTGGCCAGCAGCACACCTGTACGGGAGCCGTTCAATGCCGGAATGCTTGCCAGCCGGATCCCCGACGTGTGGGGGCGTCTCGCAGCGAGCTCGCCAAACTAAGTAGAAAGGACGAGCAGAAAGCACGGATGTATGGCTTCATCAAGGTGAACCCAACGCAGACGTACAGACTGCTATTTCCGGCCAACATCCCTTTGGCCTGTTCGATCACTGCTCTGTTGTTGAGTGCCCTTGGTAGGTGCTCGGCCAAGACCGATTGTTCCCTCTGGGAACGTTCCTGCAACAGTCGAACCGTGGACACCTGTCTTGGTCACGCTCCTGATTGCTGTTCACTGCCGCTCGCCCGGTGGCGCAACTCCTTTCAACGACCGCCGACATTTCCCCAACCGCGATATTGTCCGCACACTTCGTCAATCGCTAAGATCAAGAATGCGTGCAAGGACGTCGCGAGACACGGCCAGAATCGGTCGCTCAGAGGCAAGGGAGCGGGCGCGCAGCACGGCCAACGCCTGTGCCGGCGATATCCTCAGCTGTCCCGCGATCATGCCCGTGGCTTGATGTACCTCGGTTTTCTCAGCCACGCTGGCGGCTACTGCCGGATGAACGGCGCCGGGGCCCGCGCCGGCCTGCAAGTAGAGCAGAACGGCCACGGCAGCATCGCCAAAAGCCAATGCCGCTTCCAGGTCGCCGCTGTCGAGGTCTCCCTATGCATCGCGGTACAAATCCATCACGCCCAGCAGAATTTCGCCGATCTGCAATGGAAACGCGAATACCGCTTTGACACCAGCTGCAAGGGCACCGACCGCGAATCCTGGCCAGCGTGAGGGCGCGGTAAGTTCCAACTGGGGCTGCAATACCGGCCGTCCCAGTTCCGCGGAGTCAATGCATGGCCCCTCCCCGAGCGTAAATTGAAGCTCCTCAAGGACCCTGGCAGGCCCGTCGGTGGCGGCGAGCGTCCCGATGGGTCTGCCTTCAACCATCGAAACGATCCCAGCACTTGTCACTGACAGCGACTGTGCGCAATCGCGCACCAACAGGGCAGGAAGTTCCGCGTCCATGACGGTGCCGGGCACCAGTCGGAAGTCAGCAGCGTAGCCTGCGGCAGGAGCCGACGTCAGCGCAGAGCTGCACAGGCAGCTCTTGACGCGATGCGAAACTGGTTGAGAATTGCCGGTGGGAGAGTGTCTCTGCCGACCGAATGACCGTAAAAACCATCACAATTCATGCATGTGTAGCTTATTTCCAAACGACAGCTGCGGTAAGGCCGGACCGCCTCAAGCGATTCAATCAAAATGTATTCGTCCGTTCCGCATTCGCTGCACCACGGGCCATCAACGCCTGTGGTGGCCAGCAGTGAGCTGAAACCAAAATGCGGGCTGGAGTTCACGGCTGCACTGCCAAGCTGCATAGGGTTCCGGCAAACGCAACCACCGGGCTTCTTCGGCTTGGGGACAGCCTTGAATGGCGGCTTGTTAGACCGAGGAACTCTTGCGCCCGCCAATGAAACGGAGCAGCCACACAATGGCAGCGATGATCAACAGGACGATCCCCACCCACAAAAGCCAATGAACGGCGGTGGAGAAGCCTCCAACGAAGAGCAGGATGATTGCAATCACTGCTATGGCGATGACTAGTACGTTCATTTGGATCACATTCCATTCGGTTGTGGTGCTGCGAAGCCAGCCGTGCTTGCGGCGTGGCGTTGGAGGTGAAGGAGTAGCGGATCGCACGTTCACGCGGTGTCACGACAAAGACAGCTGAATCCGCATTCGATGGAGTGCTCATGAAGCGATGGGTGGAACTGATGTCCACGGTGCCACGGGCCCTATGCTCGTCTGGCCATAGATGCATGTGGACCCCTCAGATGTAGCTCGCTCAAGGCGCTACCGGGTCCGGGGCAGCAACTGCTATATGCCAGTTATAGAGTGATACACGCCACTTTGTCAAGGAAAATTCGGCCGGTCGGAGCAGCCTCATTGCCACAGCCACAAGCGCATCGTACCGTTGAAGAAAAGACGGTGGACGGCTTGCAGGAAAGGCCATTCCAGCATGACGGGCGCGAGGAAGAGGCGGCCTGAACGGTGTTGGAATCCCCCAGCCCTTGGGCAATGACGCCCACTGAATAGATCCGGAGACGGTGATGATGGGTTCCAGCAACGATCCAGTGGAAATCTCCGTCCACTTCGGCCCGGACGATTGGACCGAAACGAGGCTGGCCATGTTGGTGGGCTCGTACCAGGACAGGCTCCGTGGCATGGGAGCGCCTGCAAAGGACATTGTCACCGAGGTCGACAAACAGGAGGACGGGTCCGTCAGAATTCATGTCAGCTGGAATCGCCGAGGCACCGTCATGCATACGATGACCGGCCGCGACGCTTCGGGCAGGCTTGTTCCAGACGGAGACAGGCCCGGCCTCATCATGTACACGGAAGACGACGGCGAGACGTACTTGGAAGTCCCGGAGAAACAATCCACGGCCCCACCGGACCCGGTTGCGTGGGCACGTCAAACAGGGCGCACCACCTACCGGGGGCCGGGGAACGCAGTGCCATGGCCCTGGTTTGCCGGCATTGGGGCAGGCCTGGTCGCAGCATCCGTTTGCATTGGTTGGGTCCGGGGCAAGGCGAGAGGCAAGGCGGAAGGCCGCGGCACGCATTGATCCGTGCAACCCGGTAGTCCCACCCGCAAACCTCAAACACGGCATCGTGCCAGGCACTTGCCGGAGTGCCGCTTGCCCTGGTGCCGGTGGTGGCGTTGCAGCCGCCGTCGTACTTCAACGTTAGCCCTCTTCGAGAGGGCAACAATGAGACAGACACCCATTCCACGAGCCTATGTCATGGATCAACTTCGTGGCTCAAAGCGATCCCTTGACCGTTTGCCGGGATGTGACTAAGGTCAAAATTAGGTCTTGCAAGCGGTGCATTTGCCCCAGCCCCGGCGGTGTTGCCCACGGCTTCGGCACTGTGGAAAGGGGTCTTCCATGCATCAGCGATTGCCTGCAGTTGATCCGTTCGGCGGACCTCCCAGTGCACGCCATTTGCAGCAGAGCCTGCGCGGAAATCCGAGCTCCATTTGGAAGCAGGATCGAACGGACCGGTCACTGTTCTTTTTTATGGTGGACCGGCCAGATCCCAGCGACTTGCAGCGCGATTCGACGACGAACGCGGCCAGCTTGTCGTTTTGCCAGTGCCGGAGGAAAGAGGAGACATGTTTAAGCGCCCACCACATGTTGCTGCCAAGGAAGTTGCAATTGCGGCTTACGGCATCGACCGAATGGTGAAAAACGTCAGGACCGGGCGCTTCGAACGCAGTCTGGCAGGCCTGAGCGGCATTGGCGCCCTCGTCACCGCGGCCGAGATCTACTTCGAACACGACAGCGCAAGCTTCAGCAACAAGTGGATGTGGGTTCCCGTGGCACTCGGTCCCGTCGGGGCAGCCGCGGGCATCTCCGGGGTGTTCAGCCACAAGCTGGCGAAGACCGTCCTGCCATTGGTCTCCGGGATTATCGTTGCCAACGGCGTTCAGGGAACTTACCTGCACGCACGCGGAATCCACCAAAAGCCCGGCGGCTTCAGAAATTTTCGCTACAACATGGAAATGGGCCCGCCACTGATGGCTCCGCTGCTGGTGACCATGGTGGGCGGCATGGGTCTCTTGGCTGCAATACTGCGGCGGGAAAAATGAGCAGCCTTCCACTGGGCTCAAATGCCGGTGGCGGCCGATTCCCCGGTTTCGATGTGATGGCCCAGTCAAAGCATTGGGATGAGACTACAAAAGCCGTCGTCGTCTCGCGTCTGGGCATGCCGCCGGATATTCGCTTTTTTGACGCTGCAGAGGAGGCGACCGCCACTGCCGTCTGCGACCAGTTGCTTGACCAACGGGAACCGACAAAGGTGCCCGTGGTGAACATGGTGGATGCTCGTCTGGCTGAGGATCAGACGGACGGTTGGCACTACGAGGGTATGGCCCCCGACGGCCAATCATGGCGGGACTCCCTGGCCGCCCTCGACGAAGATGCCATGGCACACAGCGGTTGCAGCTTCGCCGACGCTGCGTGGGAACAGCAGACAGCCATTCTGCAGGCGGTGCAGGACAAGGGATCCGAGGATTGGCATGGCATCCCGGCCGCCCGGATATGGAGCCTGTGGACCCGCTACGCCTGCACGGCCTTCTACTCCCACCCCTTGGCGTGGGAGGAGATAGGGTTCGCCGGCCCCGCCTATCCGCGCGGCTACAAGAACATGGGCGTCAACAGACTGGAGTCGTTCGAGGTCACCGACGCCCATCCCGGACAGGACCCGCTCGGCAAGGGAACCTCATGAACCGCGTCCGCGATCGCAACGAATCAGCGTGGCTGCTTCCGGCCGGACCGGGCATCAACCATGGTCTCCGCGATGACATGCGCCGCTTCGGCGACAACGAGGAAGTGGATGTCGTCATTGTGGGGTGCGGCGCGGGTGGCTCAACGATGGCGCAGCGGCTGGCCAGGGCCGGCTGGAGCGTTGTGGCGATGGATGCCGGCCCGTTCTGGGATCCGGAAAAAGATTGGGTTTCCGATGAAGCAGGTTCCCACCACTTGTACTGGACGGAGCCGCGGGTGATAGGTGGCCAGGACCCGGTTCCGCTGGGATCCAACAACTCCGGCAGGGGAGTGGGCGGCTCAATGATCCACTACGCCGGCTACGTGCCTCGGTTCCACCCGAGCGACTTTCGCATCCACAGCACCGACGGAGTCGGCGCCGACTGGCCGCTGGAATATAAGGATCTCAAAAACTATTACGTCGACATCGAAGAAGAACTTCCGGTGGCAGGTGACAACTGGCCGTGGGGGGACCCCCACTCATACCCGCAGCGTCCCCATCCCGTGTCCGGCAACGGGGACATGTTCCTGCGCGGCGCCCTTGCCTGCGGCGTCACCGCCAAAGTGGGGCCTGTGGCCATCAGCAACGGACGCTTCGGCAACCGGCCGCACTGCATCTACCGAGGTTTTTGTTTGCAGGGCTGCAAAGTGAACGCGAAGGCATCTCCGCTGATCACCCACATCCCGGATGCGTTGGCGCACGGGGCCGAGGTCCGCGCAGACTCGATGGTGACCCGAATCGAAGTGGACGGGCACACCGGCAAAGCCACCGGTGTGCACTACAACCTGCGTGGGCGCGAGCGCATCCAGCGGGCCAGGATGGTTGTGGTTGCCGGATACTCCATCGAGACGCCGCGGCTGCTCCTCAACTCGACATCCACCCGGTTCCCTGAAGGCCTGTGCAACGACTTCGACCTGGTGGGCCGCTACCTGATGGTCCAGGGAGCACCGCAGACCGCCGGACGATTCGACGCCGAGGTTCGCATGTGGAAGGGGCCGCCTCCGGAGGTCAGCACCGAAGATTTTTACGAGACGGACCCGACGAAGAGCTACAAACGAGGCTTTTCGATTCAAACGGTGTCGCCGCTGCCGATCACTTGGGCCGAGCATGTGGCCGCGCAAGGCCACTGGGGTGCCGGGTTGCGCCAGTACATGAGCGACTACGTACACTGGTCCTGTCTGGGAGCACTGTGTGAGTTCCTTCCCCTGCCGGAGAACCGAGTCTTCTTATCCGACGAGAAGGACCGCCATGGCCTGCCGGTAGCACATTTCAACTATTCCCGGTGCGAGAACGACCGGCAGCTGATGAGTGCCGCCCAATCCGTGATGGAGAATATCCTGCAAGCGGCGGGGGCGGATGAGGTGATCACCATCAACCGCTACGCCCACCTGGTGGGCGGGGCGCGGATGGGATCCGACGAACACAGCGGCGTGGTCGACGGCGACTGCCGCAGCTTCGCCGTGCCGAACCTTTACATCGCCGACGGAAGCGTGTTGCCCACCGAGGGCAGCGCGAACCCTGCGCTGACCATCATGGCCATCGCAGCCCGCGCTGCAGACAGGATGACCACCGGCAGCCGTGCAGGGCAAGTGCGGCAGTCATGAAAGATCCGGCCATCGACACTGTCGATGTTAGCGTGTTCACTGTTCCCACGGACGCTCCTGAATCAGCTGGCACCACCGCGTGGGATTCAACCACCATGGTCTTGGTGCGCATCGTCTCTGGCGTCACCATCGGCATGGGCTGGACCTATGGAGCCGCCGCCCAGGACGTGCGTTGGTTCGAGGAGCCGGTGTCCTCGAACGACTTGGACGGGTTGCGGGATATTCGCAATTCCGTCTCCGCCGACGTCGCGGCCGGAGAATACGGGTTCGATCTGGTCCATTTCCGACGCATGTGCGATGCGCAGGCCGTGAATTGTCTTCAGATCGACGACTCCCGCTGCGGAGGCCCCGCCTCCACGCCCATGTCGCTGCAGCAACCCCCAACTTGCGCCACCTTGAGTGGTTCCACGACCAGGTGCGGATCGAAACGCTGTTCTTTGACGGCACCTTGGACCCGCAGGGAGGCACGATCACCCCTGACAGCTCGGCCCCGGGCAACGGACTGGACTTGCGCAGCAGTGACGTCGAACAATTCCGGGTGCGGTAGGAGCCCACAATCAGCGAGGAGCAGCAATGTACACGGCACCATCAGGACGCCAGATCGAGCTACGCCACGGCGAGCAGGTTGTAGTCGTCACAGAAGTGGGCGCAGGGCTGAGGTCGTACATGGCAGGTGCACGCCCCGTCATCGACGGTTACCCCGAGACCCAAAGCTGCACCGGCGCGCGCGGGCACTCGCTGATTCCGTGGCCCAACCGCGTCAAGGATGGAAAATATGGTTGGGACGGCATTGAACACCAACTCGATCTCACCGAACCGGCGTTCAGCGGCGCCATCCACGGTCTCACCCGATGGGCATCCTGGCAGCTGCTTGAGCACGACGGCGCCCACGTCTCCTTAGGGCACATCCTGTACCCGTGCCCGGGCTGGCCATGGGTGCTCGAATGCCGGATCGACTACAGCCTGGACGACACTGGATTGAGCGTCCACACCACCGCAACGAATCTCGGCGAGGGTCCTTGTCCCTACGGCACCGGCGCACACCCCTACCTCAGCGTTGGAACTCCGACGATTGACACGGCACATGCACGGGTTCCCGGTTCGCTCTACCTTCCCGTCGATGCCGTGGGCATTCCCACCGGGCGGGAACCGGTCCAAGGCACCCACTATGACTTGCGCACCGAAGAACTGCTCGGAGCCCGAAAAATCGATGTGGCCTACACGGATCTGGACCGCGGCCCAGATGGACGTGCGCGGGTCAGGTTGCACCTGCCCAGTGGGCCCGCGGTGGCGCTGTGGGCCGATGAGGGATACCCCTACCTTGAAGTCTTTACCGGCGATTCCTTGCCGCAGCCCGAACGCCGACGCACCGGCCTCGGCGTCGAACCCATGACGTGTGCGCCGAACGCCTTCAACTCCGGGGACGGCTTGCTCACGCTCGATCCGGGCCAGGGACACAGTGCACGCTGGGGGATCGAACCCTATGCCTAGGAACACCACCCACCCCGGAAACGGCCATTTCCAGGCGGTGGCGGCTGGCCCCGACCCACCCAGGCTGGAGCGGAACTAGCCATGGGCAGCAGGCAGTCGGGGCCTTTCGCCTCCGTGGAACGCGTGCGGGGCAAAATCCGTTCCACATTTTGGTTGGTGCCGGCGCTCTGTGTCCTCGCATCGATCGTTTGGCGCTGGTACTGATCACGGTGGATCGGGCCTTGGACACGAACGAAGGCGCCGAGTTCTTTTACCCAGGCGAGCCCGCTGGCGCTCGCAGCCTGCTTTCCTCCATCGTGACTGCCATGATCTCCTTCACCGGACTCGTCTTTTCGATGATGGTGCAACGGTCAGTGCCGGGTGCTGACACCGAGCCTCCTTTCGTGCCGCGGATTGCGGTGAGTGTGGCCTTTGTCTTCGTGCTTGCCAGCGTTGCCTTTTTCATCGGCTGCTTGGCACGGATATCCCATCTGATCCGGGTGGCAACGATTGCGACAGATCTAGGAATTGAAGCGCGGCACACTGTGGAACGACGCTACGGCGAGGGGACGCCGGGGACGGCGCCTCCCTCAACGGGGGCCAAGCAGTTTCGCGGGGGCATGGTTGCCCCTGGCGCCAGTGTGGTTGTTGCCGTCAACGAAGCACGCCTTGTGCAAGTCGCAGCGGAATCGGGGTGCCTGTTGGCGCTGACGGTGCGAGTGGACGATTTTGTGCCGGCCGCTGCGCCATTGTTCAGTGTCCAGCAGTACCAAGGGGACACGGGAACGGACGCAGCCCGGCACGAAAGTTCACTCGATGTGGAGATCCTGGCACACGTTGCCCAGGACACTGAACGAACGTCTGAACAGGACCTTGCTTTTAGCTTTCGCCAGCTTGTCGACATTGCCGAGCGGGCGTTGTCACCGGCAATCGACGACCCCACAACGGCGTGCCAGTGCCTTGATGTCCTGCACGACCTCTTGCGGCGACTGGCCATCTGCCAGCTTCCCGGCGGCCGATGGGCCGACGCGGACGCAGTGGTTCGGCTGACGATCCCCCAATACAGCTACGCAGATTTTCTGGACTTGGCCGTCGGAGAGATCTGGCAGTACGGTTCCGGCGCCGCCCAAGTGCCCGGCCGCCTGGCAGGCATGCTGGCAGACCTCATCGACGCGGCCGTGCCTGAATACCAGGAGGATCTCCAAGGATGGGCTGAACGGATTGGCCGTGCAGTTGAGGGTCACGGCGGCCAACGCGATGATTCCGGAACTTGAAGATCCCCAAACGTTCCCACATGTCGGCAGAGGGCCGGCGGAAAGCAGGCATTCCATAACCACCCGCAGACTGTTGTGAATACCGGAGCCAGTGCCGGCAACGGGCGGACGACTTCCCGGGCGTTCGGTCCGATCGGTGTGTGGATCAACGTAGCTTTCACGTCCGTCTTCGCACCATTTCTTGAGATCAGGCCGGACGCGCTCAAACCGTTGACTGAGGTCGCCTGCCTCGGTGCGCGGAGGATTCCATTGCCGGGGCAGCTCCCGGCGGTGCCAACAGTCCGGTGCCCGGCGCGAAGACACCGAACGAACGAATTGGGCATGTCAGGGCCCGGCTGATGCGCGGGTTCGGCCCGGGGGCCGACCAGCGGACCGTCACTGCCATCACCCGCGACCGACCCATGCTCGGCGGCAGCCCCACAGCCGTTGCCGCAGGACTGGCAAGCACCCTCCGTCAGCGCCGCCTTGCGCGCTGAGTCCAGCATGAGACACTGACGGCGGTGTGGACCTCCGGCAGTGTCCATACCCGGGTTTTCTAGTGCGTCTCCCAAGGCTTGGCAAGCCTGGCCGAGCACTCCAGCATGAGCGCATGGACGAAGGCCTGTGGCAGATTGCCCCGCAGCTGGCGCTGGGTCACATCGAATTCTTCCGAGTACAAGCCAGGGGGACCGCACGCGGCGCGGTTTCGTTCAAACCAACGCGTCGCCGCGACTTCGCGGCCTTGCTGGTGTTGGGCCAGCGCCATGGTGAATCCGCAGAGCAGGAAGGCTCCCTCGGCGCCCTCGAGGGGGCCCGCATTCTGACGGAACCGGTAGAGGTAGCTGTCGGCACCGAGCTCCTCCTCCACGCTGTGCAGTGTCGCCAGGGTGCGGGGGTCATCCGCCGCAACCCCTCCGCGGATCGGGGGCAACAACAGCGCGGAATCGTTTCGCTCGTCGTCGGGCGCCCGCTGCCAGCGTCCACTGGTATGCGTTGAGCTGGCTGCAGTCTCGGCAAGAATCCTCTCGGCCAATGCCAGCCAGTCGCCGATGCGTCCGCTGGGTGCCCCACGTTTGCTGATCGCACGCAGCCCTGCCACACAGATCAGCCGGCTTTCCGTCCAGTTCTTGTCTTCGAGTTCCCAAATTCCCGCCTCCGCGTCCTGCCAGCGGGCAGCGATGGCGTCGGCAGCAGCCAGGGCTGCGCGCCAGCCATCGGCATCAAGGTGGTCGTGGCTGGCTGCGGCGGCAAGCAGCAGCAGAGACTCACCCAACGCATCAAGCTGGAATTGGGCGTTGACATGGTTGCCGGCGATATCTGATCCACCGGGATAGCCAGGCAGTTTGAGCAACCGTTGCCCTGGGACGGGGCCGCCGAGGGTGGTGTAGGCCGGCTTCAGGTTGGGGCCGTCTTCCAGCAGCCGCGCCGACACGAACCGGACAGCATCATCGAGCAGCGGGTACGGGCCGGCGGCTGCGACGGCTTCCCCGGTGAAGCACTGGTCCCGGATCCACACATACCTGTAGTCGTAGTTGCGGCCCTGTCTTGCCCGCTCCGGCAAACTCATGGTCGCCGCAGCGACCATGCCGCCGCCGGTGCTGGTCAATCCGCGCAGAACTGCGTAGGCATGGCGGGAATCGCGGGGAGCGATCGTCTCGGAGGACTCTGGAACCGCCGCCTGCCACGCAGAGGCAGTAGCTTCCCAGGCAGCGTCCGGAACAATGAGCTCTTCAGGCAGCGGTCCTTCGCCGAGTTCCAGCACGAAGTCATGATGTTCACCAGCGCGCAGCGTCATATCCATCGCCAAGGCCGGGGCTCCGCTTCCGGCTGCCGGGCGGGCGTCGTCGGCACCCAGCCACCGCACTCGCAGGGAATCGGTGCGTCCGGTCCAGACCCCATCCTCGCGCGCCAGCGAGCGGACTCCATGGTGGCCAAACCCCGCCCTGGGGTCCAAGACGACCCTGACGTGGGCGTCGCCGTCGACCGCCACGACTCGCCGCAAGACCACCGCATGGCCGGGTTCTGCAGGAAACGCCAACGCCTCGCGGCATTCGACAATGCCGCTCTCGGTGACCCACCTGCTGTGCCAGATGAGCGAGCCCTCCTCGTAATAGCCGCCCCAGACAAACCTGTCGCGAGGCGTGATGGCGTAGCTGCCGTGGCCGCCGATCAGGGAGGAAAAGATCGCATCCGAGTCCCAGCGAGGAAAACACATCCAGACAAAGTCGCCCTTGGGCCCAACGAGGATTCCACGTTCACCGTCGGCGATCAGTGCATACTCCCGTAGTACATGCGGTGGGAACTGCCAGCTTTCCTTCGCGTTCACCATTGTGATTCATCCTCGATTCCATTGTGTTCCGCCCCGAGTGCCGAAACCGGCGCCCTGGACGAGGATCTAAATGCCCGCGGCGTTGGCATAAAATTGTTGGTCCTCTCGCCAGCCGCCCTGGCCCAGGCCGATGTCCCTGTAGTCCTCAACAAATTCAATGGCGCACACCCACTTGACCATTTTGAAACCAAGCTGTGTTTCAAGACGGACCCGCACGGGTGCGCCGTGTTCAATGGGCAGGGATTCCCCGTTCATCTCCAGAACTAGGATCGATTGCGGATTCTTGGCCAAATGCACGGGGATTGTGCCGTAGAAGAACCCGTACAGGCCTTCCCCTCTTGTCAGGCCCTTGTCATCAAAGGCATAGAACACGATGAGCTTGGCCGTCTCCTGCGGTTCGACAAGCTCAATTATGCGAGCCAGCGGCACCCCGCCCCATTGGGCGACGGCTGTCCAGCCCTGGATGCAATTGTGCTTGGTGATTTTTGTCTGCTCGCCAACCCGGCGCAACTCTTCCAAGGAAAGGGAAATCGGGTTCGCAACAAGGCCGCCGATCGACAATTGGTAGTCCCGAAATTCGTCTGCAGCCAGCTGCTTATAGTTCGCGCTGGTTGGAGGATAGCCATTGACCCTGAAGTAGGGCGAAATGTCCTTGGGCCTGAAGCTTTCACGCGAGAGAAATGACTTTGACACGGCCCGCTCAAAAGGGTTGACCATGATTCCCAGCAGACGGTGCGTCCGTCGCCGATAACGCAACGATAACCAGGTAATCACCACATGGAGCACGAGGAGCAGGACCAGCACCGTGAAATGAGCCAGCTTTGGGGCTGGCGCGAACGGTTCGCCCGGAATCATCGCCGGAATCTGGAAATGGAGATAGGTGCCGACGGAGTTGGTGGAATCCGGGATGATCGACCAGTGCGTTGGGACCAAATAGTGCCAGTATCCTGTGGCGAAAACCATCGCAAGGTAGACAACCCCCGTCAGGACCCAGAAGTGGATGCTCATGAAGTGCCAGTGCCAGTGCCAGTGCCTGCCCAGCCCAAGGTTCTTCTTCCCGGGAAGGGTGATGAACGGAGACCAGGCCTCCACTTCATCCGATGACGACCACGGCTTGAGGGAATCCACACTGTACATCTTCTTGGAAAACCGCACCCACTCCCGCCCGGGAGGGCGGTCGTCATGCCAACACAGCTTGGGAAAGGTGGAGAGCGCCTCCAGTCCGCTTCGTGCCAGCAGCAACAGGAAGAAGAGGTTCAGGAAATAAGTGGCACCCACCCACCACGGAAAGAATTCAGCCATGCCGATTCCAATCTTTTCCTCTCGCCGCCGTTGACCGACGTCCCGTTCCACCCGTTCCACCCGTTCCACGGGAGTTCTGGGGCACTGGAACCGCGAATCAGCTGTTCTCTGCGCTGGACGGCACGCAAACCGCCGAATGGGAGGGGTCCGGATGCCGTGGGTCCGCTCGGGACCTCGGATACACGCCGTTCGCTACTTGTCCTTGTATTCGTCCTTGTCTTCGTTGCCGATGTGGAGTTTTGCCTTGACGCGTTCGATGCCCTCGGACACGAGAGCCTCGGCAGAATCACGGACAACACCGAGCTCAAAGGGGTCCCCCTTCAAGAGGACTTCACCAGTGTTCTTGGCGAACTCTGCAGTGATGTGCGGAGGCAGCGGCGGGACGCTCCTGCTCGTGTACGCATCGATGAGTGTGATGCCACGGTGGGCGAAGGCCGCATCCCATGCAGCCGCCACGTCGTCGTCGTGCTTGACACGGATGCCTTGGAAGCCGAGCAGCTCCGCCCACCCGGCGTAGTCGATGGATTCCACATCTTGGGAGGTCTCCCACACCGGGTTCGCATCCTCGGTGCGCATCTCCCAAGACACTTGGGCCAGGTCATTGTTGTGCAGGACCATGATGATCAGTTGCGGATTGTCCCATTCCTTCATGTACTTCTTGATGGTGATGAGTTCGTTCATCCCCAGCATCTGGAATGCCCCGTCTCCGATCGTGCAGATGACCGACCGGTCCGGATGGGCAAACTTTGCTGCCACTGCATACGGCATCGCCGCCAGCATGGTCGCGAGCCGTCCGGAAAGATCCCCGGTCATGCCACGGCGGAAACGAACGTGGTGCCCGTACCAATCGGCTGTGCTGCCGGCGTCCGCGGTGACAATTGCCTGGGGTGGAAGACGCTTGTTCAGTTCATGGTAAACGCGCCGCGGGTTGACGCCGTCGTCGTAGACCAGCATCGCCTGGACTTCCATCTCGCTCTCCCACTCGACCATCTCCTCCGCAACTTTTTCCTGCCACGAGAGATCCGTCTTCGCGTCCAGGTGCGGGATGACAGCAATCAATGTTGCCTTCACATCTCCCCAGAGGTTCAACTCGGTGGGGTAGCGCAACCCCATTTGCTCCGGCTTCAGATCGACCTGGATTGCCCGAGCCTGCCCGCTCGGAGGCAGGAATTGGCTGTAGGGATAGTTGGTTCCCAGAAACACAAGCGTGTCGCAATCTTTCATTTGGTGCATGCTTGGAAGGGTGCCCAGCAGGCCCAGTTGCTGGCTGTGGTGCGGAATGTCCGAGGGCACCACCTGCTTGGCTCGAAGCGTTGTGATCAGGCCCGCACCACAGAGTCGTGCCGCTTCGAGGACCTCGTCGGTGGCACCGTTGGTGCCATGTCCAACCAAGAACGCCACCTTGGCGCCGGCGTTGATGATGGCCGCCGCCTTCACGATCTCGCTCTCAGGGGGAACGATGGAAATCGAAGGAGCCACAGCGCTCGAACGCGACACCCAGTTGGCAGGAGAAAGCTCCTTCATCTTCATGCCTTGGACGTCGTGGGGAAGAATGACCACGGCCGGACCAAGTCGCACCCGGGCAGTGCGGAAAGCAGTGTCTACCACAGCCTGGGCCTGTTCCGGCGAAACGATGGTCTGCACGTACACGGCCACGTCGGACAAGGTCCGCTCAAGGTTGCTTTCCTGCTGCGTGAACGTCCCCAATGATGGCAGCCCCTGCTGCCCAATGATGGCAACGACAGGCTGGTTGTCCATCTTGGCGTCGTAGAGCCCGTTCAACAGGTGAAAGGCCCCCGGGCTCGACGTGGCAATGCACACACCGACCTCGCCGGTGAACTTGGCGTGCGCGGTGGCCATCAGGGAACAGATCTCCTCATGGGTGGGACGGACATACTTCAACCCGTCGCCATCGCGCTGGGCCTTGCCGAGCGCGCCGTCGAACTCGCCAATCCCGTCCCCTGGAAATGCGAATACGCGGCTGACTCCCCATTCCCGGATCCGCTGGATTACGAAGTCGCTTACCGTTTCCATCCCGCACCACTTTCAATTCGGATTACATTTCGGGCGGCAGTCGTGAAAATCCTGCCACCGCAGTTCCAGGCAAGGCTGTAACAGGCAAGGTTGGATACCGGTCGGCAACGAAGGGTGTGCGCAGGGACGCAGGTCGGATCACCAGTCAACTGCAGTTGATGCATGGAAAGCCCCTTACGCACTGCCAAATCCTTGGGCAGCACAGCCGGGGCCGGGGCGAATGTGCCGCTTGCAGCAGCTAATTTTGACGATAGCCACATCGTGGCAAACGGTCAAGGAAATGTTGTGGCTCCGTGCGGCGTGGACGGCCAATGTGGGGAAAAGCCGGACATCACCGTCTTCACCGTTGGCCATTCGACACATCCCATCGACGAGTCCATCGCTTTGCTGAGAGCCCACGGCATCAAGATGTCGGTTGGCGGACTCCGGCACGTCCACAAGGACAGTGTGAACGGGGGCATGGCGCAACGCTTCGTTCAAGGGCTGTGCAGACTACATGCAGACACCGGAGTTTGCCGACGCCGGTGACGCGTTGGTGGTTCGCAGAGTCAAGGCGCTGGACATCATGACGGAGAAGTCAGCCAAACCACACACCTTGACCTCGTTCGCCGTCGTGGATGGAACCAACATCACGTATCCCGTGGACCCTGACGACTCGCCCTCCTCATAGGCGGACTTTTCCCATTGCCGAATCCGCAGCTCCCCTGCCGCCAAACGCATTGGCGGCGTAGGATGAAAATTCAGGGACGTTGAGGAGGGCCACCGATGGGCTTTGACCAGTACCATGAACCGCCAGCTGAGCTATCGGAGCAAACGCGAACGTTTGCCCGTATGTGCGCCAACCTCACGGAGGAGGCCGAGGCCATCGGCTGGTACGAACAACGCATTTCAGTGGAAACTGATGCGAAGGCACGGGCCATCATGGAAGACTCCTTGGGCGAGGAATACAAACACTTCAGCATGGAACTTGAATTCCTGCTGTTGGCCAAACCGCAGTGGCGCAACATTGCCCGCGGAATCTTGTTCCAGGACGGCGACATCGTCGAGAACGGCGAGGCCGCCGAGGCTGCTGCTGCATCCGGCGGCCCGAACCCGGCACAGCCCGGGGCCGACGACGTTTCACTGGGCATCGGAAGTTTGAAGGAGCACCGACCATGACTCAGAACCACCTGCTGCGCGAGCACGCGCCCATCTCCGACAAAGGGTGGGAGCTTTTGGACAAGGAAGCTCGAGAACACCTGACGGTGGCGCTGGGCGCAAGAAAGTTGGTCGACTTCGTCGGGCCATTGGGATGGGAGCACTCTGCCACCAACTTGGGCCGGGTCGAGCCCATCTTGGCCCCTCCCGAAAGCGGCATAACGGCGAACCGACGCCGCACCCTGTCCCTGGTGGAGGTTCGGTCCGAGTTCAGCGTCGACAGAAGTGAACTGCTGGCCAACGACGCCGGTGCGGCCGACGTCGACCTCCAGAGCCTCGATGACGCGGCAGTACGGATGGCCAGTGCGGAGAACACTGCCGTATTGCATGGCTGGCCGCAGGCCTCCATGCCAGGAGTCACGGACTCGTCGACAAATCCCAAAATACCGCGGGTCGAAGACTTCAACGACTACCCAAAGCGGGTGGCCAAGGCTGTTGCCATGCTTCTGCGGAACGGGATCGGCGGACCGTTCGGGATGGCCATGGGCCCGGGCCATTACACAGCCGTCATGGAGTTCACCGAACGCGGCGGCTATCTGCTCGCGGACCATCTGAGAAACATACTTGGTGGCCCGCTCATCTGGGCTCCAGGGGTCAGCGGTGCGATTGTTGTCAGTCTGCGAGGCGGTGACTTCCTCTTCGAATCCGGCCAGGACCTGTCCGTGGGCTACAGTCACCACGACGCCGATTCCGTCCACCTCTATCTGGAACAGTCCTTCAGTTTTCGGGTCGCCACCCCTGAAGCGGCGGTCTGGCTCACGGGCTCCAATGAGGACAGTGCGCAGTGACCTGACGGGGCGGAACCAGTCGCAGGGGGTGCTGCGGTGGCTTGGCGCTCTGCCCTGCCTGAGCCACCCTGCCCTGGCCGGTTGCTGACACTTCCCGCGGCAGCAGGTGCGTTTGAGTGCAGTTAAGTGGCAGGATTGAAACCATGACCTTTCACGCCGCGGAGAACCGCTATGAAACCATGCCTTATCGCCGAGTCGGACGCAGCGGGCTGAAACTGCCTGCCATTTCACTGGGCCTGTGGCACAACTTTGGTGACGACAAGCCGTTCGAGGTGCAACGGGCCATTCTGCGCCGAGCCTTCGATCTGGGCGTCACACACTTTGACTTGGCCAACAACTACGGCCCGCCCGACGGCAGTGCGGAAATCAACTTCGGCCGCCACTTCAAGAGTGATTTTGCTGCCCACCGCAATGAACTGATTATTTCCACTAAAGCTGGCTACCGCATGTGGGCGGGCCCCTACGGTGAGTGGGGCTCGCGCAAGAACCTGCTCAGCAGCCTCGATGATTCGCTGGGCCGCATGGGCCTTGACCACGTGGATATTTTCTACAGCCACCGCCCCGACCCGGAGACCCCCATGGAGGAAACCATGGGGGCGCTGGACTACGCGGTGCGCTCCGGAAAGGCCCTCTACGCAGGCATTTCCTCCTATACGCCGGCCCAAACTCTTGAGGCCGCCCGTCTTTTGAAGGAAATGGGCACACCGCTGCTCATCCACCAGCCCTCGTACTCCATGCTCAACCGTTGGACCGAGAACGGGGAGCCAAATCTCCATGAAACGCTCGAGACCGTGGGGGCCGGATCCATTGCGTTCTCGCCGCTTGCCCAAGGCATGCTGACCGACCGATACCTCAACGGAGTCCCTGCCGACTCACGCGCAGCCAAGGAACATTTCCTCTCGGAACACGACCTGACGGAAGAGAAAATGGCACGTGTCAGGGCCCTCAACGACATCGCCGCCACCCGCGGCCAGTCGCTGGCCCAGATGGCCATCGCCTGGATCCTGCGGGACCAGCCCAGGGGTGCACCCGTCACCTCGGCACTGGTGGGCGCCTCGAGCGTGGCACAGCTGGAGAACAGCATCGCAGCCATCAACAACCTGGCATTCAGCGACCAGGAGCTGCGCGCCATCGACGAGTACGCCGTTGAATCCGACATCAACCGGTGGGCCCAAAAGTAACCGCCACGGGCGCCAGAACCTGCCCGTAGCATGCGTGTGTGACAAATCAATGAGATATTCCCGCCTTGAAGGAACAAATTCGGGGCGGGGGTAGTTGACTAGAATGGTTAAGGGCGCCGTTGGGGCGTCAGGTCCGGTCGAAACAGCCGTGCGTCGTATCTTTATGTCAAGTGTGAAGGTGTGCGTCGACCATCACCGCAAAGTGAGAACCGGACCCGTGTGATTTTTATGAAGGAGTTCCGTGTCCAATCATCCTATTCGGGTTGCCATCGTAGGCGTTGGAAACTGTGCCGCGTCGTTGGTGCAGGGTGTCCAGTACTACCAAAATGCAGATCCGAGCGTCAAGGTTCCGGGCCTGATGCACGTCGAGTTCGGTCCGTACCACGTCAATGATGTGCAATTTGTTGCAGCCTTTGACGTGGACAGCAAGAAGGTCGGGCTAGATCTTTCCGACGCAATTGGCGCCAGCGAAAACAACACCATCAAGATTGCCGATGTGCCCAACCTTGACGTCAAGGTCCAGCGCGGCACCACCTTGGACGGTCTCGGCAAGTACTACCGCGAGACCATTGTGGAATCCGACGACGAGCCTGTCGACATCGTTGCCCAGCTGAAGGCAACCAAGGTTGACGTGCTTGTGTGCTACCTGCCCGTGGGTTCCGACGCGGCTGCAAAGTTCTACGCCCAGTGCGCCATCGACGCCGGCGTGGCCTTCGTCAACGCACTGCCCGTCTTCATTGCCGGCACCAAGGAATGGGCCGACAAGTTCACCGCCGCCGGTGTGCCGATTATTGGCGACGACATCAAGAGCCAGATCGGCGCCACTATCACGCACCGCGTCATGGCCAAGCTGTTTGAAGACCGAGGAGTGGTCCTTGACCGCACCTACCAGCTCAATGTTGGTGGCAACATGGACTTCAAGAACATGCTCGAGCGTGAGCGCCTTGAATCCAAGAAGATCTCCAAGACCCAGGCCGTCACTTCCAACACCTCGGCCGTGCTGGGAGAGGACGACGTTCACATCGGCCCGTCCGATTACGTGGCGTGGCTGGACGACCGCAAGTGGGCCTTTGTCCGCTTGGAAGGCCGCAACTTTGGCGATGCCCCCGTCTCTCTCGAATACAAGCTGGAAGTGTGGGATTCACCCAACTCGGCCGGCGTGATCATTGACGCCATCCGTGCGGCCAAGATCGCGCTGGACCGTGGCATCGGCGGCCCCATCCTCTCCGCCTCCAGCTACTTCATGAAGTCCCCGCCGGAGCAGTTCGCCGACGACATCGCCCACGAAAAGGTTGAGGCCTTCATCCGCGGCGACATCTAAGCTCGCGCCCCAACCCCACCACCGACGCTCCTGCACTTTCGGGGGCGTTGCGGGCGACCATCCTGCACTTTCGGGTGGCCAACGCCGGATGCTCCCTCACTTTGCGAGAGGGCATCCGGCGTTTAGCGTGTGTTGGGGGTTCCGGCCGCGGGTCAGCTGCCGGTGGCAAAACCGGCGGCGACGGCGGGATCCGTCCAGGCATCCCGCAGCGCCTTCCTGATCCGGCGGACCGCACCGTCAAATCCGTCGGCGAGGTCTTCGCGGTCAAAGACGAGGACCGTCCAGCCTGCATTTCGGAAGGCCCCGTCCCGACGCCTGTCGCTCCTTGCCTGCAGCTCGTCCAGATGGCCACCGCCATCGTACTGGATGGCGATCCGCCGCACCCGATAACCGAGGTCGGCCGAGGGTGCTCCGGGCAGTTCCCACAAGGCGAGCTGCAGATCGGGCTTCGGCAGTCCGGCGTCGAGCATGGCAAGGCGCAGCAAGGTCTCGGGGCCGGAATCAGAGCCCACCCGCAAAAGTTCCAGGGCCTCACGCGCCCGGACAATCCCCTGCAGGTTCCGGTGCCGGGCCAGCATGCTTCGGAGCGATGCCACTGTGGCGTATGGCGTGTCGCGGCCTTCGAACACTGGGCGGGGGATGCGGATGAGCTGATCGCCGATGCACGCGAGTTCGGGCACGGGCAGGGCGCGGGCAAGGTCGAGCCAGGTGCGTGCGCGGGTGCTGATTCGCAAGCCATCGGCAGTCTCAACTTCGTCGGCATGGGCCAACACAGTGTGGCCAACGATGCCCTTGCGCCGGACACCCGCCAGCTTTCTGGGCTTGCTCAGATGCAGTTCACGACTATCCGACAGCCACGGCGGCAGAATCAGCCCGTGCAGCCGCGCCGCCGTCGTATGGGAAATCCAGGCACCGGGCGTCGCCGCACAGAGAGCTCGCGCCGCGTCCCGCAGTTCGAAGTCCCAAGACGCCGGCCTGTACAGCCCGTGGCTGACTCCCGCAAAACCCCGTCCCCGCAGCCGGTCCCGTGAAATGCCCAATGCCTCGGCCTCGCCAAGGGTGAAGGGTGTGCTCGGAGGGCAGATTCCCAGTGGTGTGTCCATGAAGACATTGTGGTCCCGATCGACGCTCGCCCGCAGAAGTTATCCACAGGCGCCCCGCCGATGTCCGTCGCGGCCGTGGGGGCGGCGACGGACTGTGCAGGAGCGTTGGGAAAGTGTGCCCCGAACATGCAGGAGCGTTGGGAAAGAGGCCCCCGAACGTGCAGGAGCGTCGGGTGGGGGGCAGTGCTGGGTTAGGGGGCGAACCAGAGGGTGGTCTCCCCTGGAATGGTCTTCCCGGCTGGCTCGCCGCTGCTGAGCACCACCTTGGAAAGGTCGACGCCGGTTGGCAGCTGTGCGGGCTCGTCGGCAAAGTTTGTCAGCACTTCCCAGCCGTTGGGCCTGCGGTAGTGCACCAGCGGCCCTGACTCGCCGCTGAGCCATTCCAGCGACTCCTCCGTCTGCAGCTTCCGTCGCAACGCCAACGCCCCCCGGTACATTTCAAGCGTCGAGCCGACGGCGCCGTCCTGCACGTCGGCGGCCTGCAACGCAAACCAAGACGGCTGGGGCAGCCAAGGCGTGCCGCCAAATCCGAAGTTCGGTTCTGTCGCCGACCACGGCAGCGGCACTCGGCAGCCGTCGCGGCCCTTGATCTTGTGCTTTGTGCGGAACCAGGTAGGGTCCTGCAGAGCTGCTGCAGGTAGATCGGACACTTCGAACAATCCGAGTTCTTCACCTTGGTACAGGTAAGCGGAACCGGGCAACCCCAGCATGAAGAGCGTCGCGGCACGGGCACGACGCAGGCCGCGCGCCAAGTCCGTGGCCGGGCTGACGCCGTCGCTCAGCAGCCAAGCTTCCAGGGTCTCCAGCGTGCTGTCATCAGGCAGCGCGTAGCGGGAAGCATGGCGGACAACGTCGTGGTTGGAAAACACCCATGTGGAGGACGCCCCGGACGCCTGGGCCTCGGAGAGGCATTTTTCGGCGATGGTGCGGAATTCGGTGCCGTCAAAGTGTGCTTGCAGGAGGTCAAAGTTAAAGGCCTGGCCCAGCTCGGCGGGGCGGGCGTACTTCAAACGACGGTCGGTAAACGGCACCCAAGCCTCGGCGACGGCGGCCTTGGGCGGGTCATATTCATTGAGCACCGAACGCCACCCGGCGAAGATGTCATGCACGGCGTCGCGGTCAAACAAAGGGTCGCTGCCGTCGTCGACAAGGATCTCCAGGGCCGGCTTGGAACGCAGCGGCAGGGACATGTCCTTGTCCAGGGCGTGCGCCACGTCGACACGGAAGCCGTCGACGCCGCGGTCCGCCCAGAAACGCAACGTGGTGTGAAAGTCCTCGCGCACTTCCTGGTTGTCCCAGTTGAAGTCCGGCTGCTCGGCGGCGAACAGGTGCAGGTACCACTGGCCGAGTTGGCCGGCGTTGGGGCCGGCCGCTTCCTTCACCCGCGTCCAGGCGCCGCCGCCAAAGTGGGAAGGCCAGTCCGACGGCGGCAGCTCGCCGTCCTCGCCCAACCCCTCAAGAAAGTGGTAACGGGCGCGTTCCGGGGACCCCGGGGCTGCAGCCAGTGCAGCCTGGAACCAAGGGTGCAGGTTGGAGGAGTGGTTGGGGACGATGTCCACGATGATCCGGATGCCGGCGTCGTGGGCGGCGGCCACCATGGTGTCAAAGTCTTTCAGCGAGCCGAGCCGCGGGTCGACGTTGCGGTAGTCGTCGACGTCGTAGCCGCCATCGGCAAGCGCCGAGGGGTAGAAAGGACTGAGCCAGAGGGCGTCGATGCCCAAGGCGGCCAAGTAGTCCATGCGGGCCGTGACGCCGGGCAAATCACCCATGCCGTCTCCGTTGGAGTCGGCAAAGCTGCGCGGATAGATCTGGTAGACGGCGGCTTGTCGCCACCAGGTGGCCTCCGGATGGGTGGTGGTGCTTGCGGGGATGCTCATGGAAGGGATTCCTCTCGTCGTATCCGTGAGGTTAGCAACTTTGCGTACAACATTGTCCCAAGCAGGGCCCCACGACGTGAGTTAGTATGGCAGAAACGCGAGGAGGCGGTGAATTTGGGACGATTTTGGGCCCCGGAGGTATTCAGCCCCGCCGCACGCGCCGGAGCAACCCCCCGCGCAACGTCCCCGTTCCGAGTCGGTGCAGCTTCCTTGGCTTGCACCGCCCTGCTGGCAGGGCTGGCGGCCTGCGCCCCCGCGCCCGAAGTGCCACAAGGCCCCGGAGCTTCCCCCCGCACCACACAGCCGAAGGAGCCCGCCGTGTCACCGCCCAACAGCGTTTTCCCATCCGGGGGTGGTTCCCCATCCAGCGGGGCTTCCCCGTCCAACGGTGTTTCTCCATCCGGGGGTGGTTCCCCATCCAGCGGTCCGGAGTCGAGCGTCAACGAAATTGACCTTTCCATCACCGTGACGCCGTCTCCCGGCGCCCAGCCGCAGGTGTTCCGCTTGGTGGCCGCCAACGGCACCCCCGGGCCGGAATCGACGGTCCCGCAGCCCGCGGCGGCCATGGCAGCGTTGGAGCGATACGGCGAAGGTATCTTCTTCCCCGTTCCGGGCCCGCCGCAGCAGTGCATGGATGTCTTCGACGGCCCGCAAGTGGCCGTTGTCACCGGTACGTTCAAGGGGCGTGCAGTCAGCGCGGCCTTCAAACGGACCGACAGCTGCCAGACCGCCCGCTGGCAGGCGCTGGCACCACTTTTCGGAGCCGCGGCAGGCGGAACCGGCGCCATCTAGCCTTCACAGCCACTTTCATGCCCCGGCCACTGCCCAAAAGCCAGCAGTACCGCAACGTGTCCGGACACAGCAGCTGTGTGCCAGAAGGTGCGCATTGGCGCCCGAATTTCGGGAGCTTTGGCGCGGTATCTGACACACAGTGGCCGGTTGGAAAGGCAGGAGATGCCTGCCGTCTGCCTAGTCCTTTATGTCGGTGTGCATTGAATCGTCGGGAAGCTGCAATTGCTGGGGCTTCAGTTTGGGCTTGCCGGGCTTGGCTGGCTTGTCCTTCTTGTTTTTGCCGTTGTCAGGAGCCACGGCGTTGCCGCCCGGAGTGACGATGACCGAAACAAATGTTTCGGTTCCGTCGTCCCCGAACCTCACGCGTCCAATATAGGACCCGGTTTCGAGTCCCTTCCACTTCAGCGTAACGAAGCCCGACTTGCCGTTCGCCAGCTTCAACGGGTTAGGCGTCACGGTGGCATTGCCCGTGTTGGCACCCAGCACGGCTGCGTCAACGGTCGCCTTGACTGCGGCCCCGCCGTTGCTGGAGTACAGATTGGCGAGGATGGTGTACGTCCCCGGTTCCGGATTCGGCAGCGACAGGCTTTCGCTTGAGGACCCGGTCCGCACGTCGGAGTACGTACCGGCGGGGTTGAAGACGATCATGTCAAAGTCGGCCGTGGGCTCTGATGAGATGACGGAGAACTTCGCCAGCTTCGCCCCTTCCGGGACGGTGACGGTCTTCAGGAAGTTCGACTTGTTAGCCACCACTTCCAACGGGCCCGGAACCAGTGAGATCGGGGTGGAATCGGCCTTGGACAAACCATCAAGACGAACCTTGATGGGGGCGTTGGAACCCGAGACCACGGGAATCTTCCCACTACCCGTGCCCCCCGTGGAGGAGAACGCCACATTCGGCTCAACGAGCACCGGCAGCGGCCGAACGGCGATGGGGGAGGCCACATTCTTGCCCGCCCCCTGCCAGACAAGGCTGCCCGTCGCAAACTCGCCCAGCGGCGCCGTCGCATTTTCAAAGGTCACCTTGAAGGTGCGCTGTTCCCCGGCCTGGCTGAAGTTCAGCACCGGAGGGGTAACCTTGACATCCACGCCGGGAACACTGGCACTGGCCCGGTACAGTCCCGGGGTCAGCGCCGTCACGGTGCGGGTGACGGTGACTTTGCCGGCCAGGCTGCCGACGGCAAACGAAGCCAGGTTCATGTCGCGCGCCTGGGTGCTGCCCAGACCCGGAATGCCCAGGTCCAGGCCGGTGCCTTGAATAAACTTCAAGTAGTCGTCGACTCCGGCGTTGTAAACAAGACCGGGTTCGAGGGCGGCGGCGACAGCCACCTGTCCTGCACCGGTGGCAAAGACGTCGGTGTTCTTCGTCCCATCTTCGTTCACGACGTCGGACGCCGTACTCATCATCGCCGACTTGAGTGTTGCGGGGGACCACAGCGGGTTCTGCGAGAGGAGCAGTGCACCGAATCCGGCAACGTGCGGGGACGCCATGGACGTTCCTGACATCATGCCAAACTGGGCGCCGTCAGAACCGATGGGGGAGACCCCCGCCAGCACGTTGACACCGGGTGCTGCGACGTCGGGTTTGAGCAGGTCCGAATCCGTGGCAGTGAGCGGTCCGCGGGAGGAGAATCCGGCAATCTGCGGCTGCGGGTCGGCAGGCAGCCCGGTGGTGTCCTTGTTGACAAGGGCAACCAGTATCTCCGGATTGGCCTTGACCTTGTCCTTGATTTCCTGGCTGGCCGGAGGATTGACGTGGACGGTGGGAACCGAGTGGAGGTCAAGGTCCTCGGAGCCTGTGATGATGTTGACCAGGATCATGCCGATGCCGCCGGCGCGCTTGACCTCGGCGCTCTTGGCAACGCGGTCAAAAACGCCGCGGTCGCACACAACCACCTTCTCGGCGACCTTGGCCGCGTCGAGGGAGTCGGGGCCGCACAGCTCGGGGGTGGCTGCTCCGGCCGCGGCCGCATCAATGGCCAACACCACCGGGCTGGGCGGGACCTCATGGTCCATCATGCTGGCGCCGCGGAACTTGCTGCCGTCGGAGAATTCAGCCGTCCCTTGCAGCTCTGTGCTGAAAGTGGTGGCCGCCACGGTGGTCAGCCACGGGGCACCGTGGTTGACCGTGCTGGGCGTGGGCCCGGAGTTGCCGGCGGAGGCGGCAACAAAAATCCCGGCCGATGCGGCCGAGAGGAAGGCCAGTGCAACCGGGTCCGTGGTGGTGGAGGTGCTGCCTGAGATGGAGTAGTTGAGCACGTCGACGCCGTCCAGAATGGCCTGGTTGATGGCTGCGATGGAGGCCGAGCTGTAGCAGCCGCCGGTATTCGGGTCGTCGTCCTCCCAGCAAATCTTGTAGATGGACAGTTTGGCGGCCGGGGCAATGCCGCCGGTGATGCCCAGGTCCCTGGCACCAATGTTGGCGTGGATGTTGGCATTTCCTGCCGCGGTGCTGGCCGTGTGGGTGCCGTGGTTTCCAACGTCCACCGGGGAAATGAGCTCCTGCGGGGCCCGGTGTTCGGGGGCCGCATAGCTCAGGAAGTCGTCCGCGAAGTAGCGGGCGCTGAGAACCTTGGAGTTGCACGCGGTGCCGTCGAAGGCTGCGCCGGTGCCGACGCCCTTTTGGCACTCGCCGATGAACGTTTCGCCGTCGGCCTTCAGCATGGCGATCTTGCCATCCGCCGTCTTGTACGGGACCCCAACCTTGGGATCACCCTTGAGCGGCTTGACCTTCTTGCCTGCAAAGAACGGGTTCGACGGCGTGTAGCCGGAGTCGATCACGCCGACCACCACGCCCTTGCCTGCGTTCTTCACCCCGCCGAAGTCCTTCTTCCACGCACCTTTTTTGCCGCTGAGTCCCAGGAAATCCGTGGAGGAGTAGTCGGGGGCGTTTTCAGTGTCCGGTGCAACCATCAGCACATCCGGGTCCTTGGCCAGGGCGAGTGCCTGGTCGGCGGACAAGGTTGCGGAGAAGCCGTTGATGGCGGCCGTGTACTGGTTGGTGATTGTGACGTTTTCGGATTTGGCCACAACTGCCTGCTGGTTTTCCAGGTGGGCCTGGTATTTTTTGACCTCCGGACGCTTGGCATCCAGTTTGCGGCCCTTGACAGGCTTGGTCGGTGCCAGTCCGGACGTGCCACCGGCATAGGTGGCGGCGGGCTTTTCAGCCAGCACCACAATGTAGCGGCCGGCTTGGAAATCAATCGGGTCAATGTTCTTTGTTTGATTCTTTGTTTGGACGGTGGAAGGCGTGGACTGCAGGGTGTCGGCTTGTGCCGGCAGCAACCCCACTGTGGTCAGGAGCAGCGGAAGGCCGGCGGATAGTGCAGCGGCCTTCCTGAATCCTGGTTTGCTGAATATAGATCTCCCCATTTTTTTCACGAGTGATACGGGCCTTTCGACGGGGACCGTCCGGCGTCGTTGCCGGTGCGATCAGCGGAACGCCGCAATTGACAACGTTGTCAATTTCGGCGGGTACCTGACACACCGTACAGGTTTGCGGGCTCATGTGAAAGGGGTCACACAAATGATTCAGCAGCCGGGCGGCACCACATATTGGTAGGTCAGCGCCAGATCGTAGCTGAGAATCGTTTGGGCTGCGGTGTTTTCCCATCCGAACGACTCAGCAAAAACGGAGGCGGCCCGGCCCATGTCTGCCCGGGTGTCGCTGAAGTCGTGCAGGGATGCCAGGGCATCGGCCCACAGGCGAGCTGAGCGCCCTTCCACCAGCAGGCCGGTGCGTCCGTCGCTGACGGCCCGAGGCAGCCCGCCAACGTTCGTGGCGATGACGGGTGTGCCGCAGGCTTGGGCCTCCAACGCCACCAAGCCAAAGGACTCGCTGGAGGAAGGCACGGCCACCACGTCGGCGCTGCGGTACCAATCGGCCAGCTGTTCGGGAACCACGGGAGGCAGGACGGATGCGACGCCGGCCAAACCGGCGTCGTCGATCATGAGCTCCAGATCATAGCTGTCATTGCCGCTGCGAGCGCCCAAAAACGTGAGCTGGAGGTCAATGTCGGGGCGTTCGGTGCGCAGCAGTGCGGCCGCCCGGACGAGTACGTGCGGGCCCTTGAGCCGCTGCAGTCGCCCGGCAAACACAATGTGGAAGCGTTGGCGGGCGATGCCCAGTTGCTGCCGCGAGCGGTTCCGGAAAGCGGGCTTGAAGACCCCAAGGTCGACGCCGGGGGACACCACGTCGATGCGCTGCTCGCAGCCGTCGTAGTGGCCTTCGAGTTCCGCGGCTTCGGCTGTGGTGTTGGCGATCAGGCGGGTCGCGGCGCTCACAATGTGCTGTTCACCGTTTTCCCGGATGCCGGGTTCAGCGGTTTGGCCTTGCGGCAGGTGATGGTTTTTGACCCGCGCCATGGTGTGCATGGTGTGCACCAGCGGCAGGTCCAACTGCCGGGCAACACGGATCCCCGCCATGCCGGAAACCCAGTAGTGCGAATGGATGACGGTGACGGGATCCCCGGGCAGCGCGGCAACATGGGCGGCCACGGCGTCGGCCATTTCGGGGACGAGTTCGGGCAGGGCTTCCTTGGAAACCGTCGCAAACGGTCCGGCCGTGATGTGGTGGACGGCGACGTTTCCGGCCAGCTGCACATGATCCGGCTGCCCGGCGGCCGTGCGGCGCGTGTAAATGTCCACGGCCACGCCGATTGCGGCGAGTTCGAGGGCCAGATGCCGGACGTAGACGTTCATGCCGCCAGCGTCACCGCCACCTGGCTGCTCCAGGGGGGAAGTATGCAGGGAAAGCATGGCGACGCGCCGGACGTGGTGCACAGCTTCCTTCCTGAAGAACGTTCGGCGCAGCCGCCGACGGACACGGCAAATCTGCCGATTACTACCCTTATCTTGCCACTGCCAAGGCACTGGGCCTAGCCCGAACGGCGGCCAGGACGTGGCAGCCAAAACACCCCCTGCGGGACTGTGGCGGGCAACAGTGGACGGCGGTGTCGGGGAAGAGGCCTAAAATGGGCTGGTGAGCACTTTCGTCGCACCCGTTCCCGAGCTTGAACGGCAAGCCATCATTGACCTGTCCGCGATCGCCAACAATGTCCGCCACCTCATGGGCGTTGCCGCACCCGCCCAATTCATGGCGGTGGTCAAGGCTGATGCCTACGGGCATGGCATGGCCCAAGTGGCACAAACAGCTGTGGCCGCCGGGGCCGCTTGGCTGGGCACCGCCCACGTCAGCGAGGCGCTGGCCCTGCGCGCTGCTGGACTTCAGGCGCCGGTGCTGGCGTGGCTGCACACCCCCGCCACCGATTTCACGGCGGCCCTCGCGGCGGACATCGATCTGGGCTGCTCCGGTTGGGAACTGGAGTACATTGTGGCTGCGGCCCGGGCGCTGGAACGTCCGGCCCGCGTGCACTTGAAAATCGATACAGGATTGGGCCGCAACGGCTGCTCCCTGACTGACTGGCAGGCGCTGGTCGAGGCCGCCGCGGACTACCAGCGAGCGGGCCTGGTGCGAGTGGTGGGCGTATTCAGCCACTTGGCGGTTGCCGACGAACCCGACCGCCCCGAAACTGACCACCAGCTTGAGCGCTTCCGCCAAGCCGTGGCCGTGGCGCAGGACGCCGGCCTGGATCCGGACCTGCGCCACCTTGCCAACACCCCCGCGACCTTGTCCCGCCCGGACACCCATTTTGACATGGTCAGGGTGGGGCTGGGCATGTACGGACTCTCCCCGTTTGCTGACCTGAGCTCGGCAGAGTTGGGGCTGGTTCCGGCCATGACGCTGCAAACCCGCATCGCTTTGTGCAAGGACGTGCCGGCAGGGCAGGGGGTGTCCTACGGACTCAATTACGCCACGGAAGAGCCCAGCACGCTGGGGCTGGTGCCGCTGGGCTATGCCGACGGCATACCGCGCGTTGCCACCGGAGGGCCGGTGCGCGTTGGCGGCATCACGTATCCGGTGGTGGGGCGCATCGCCATGGATCAGATGGTGATCGACTTCGGCCCTACTGGGCGCAGCCGCTTTGGAGGCGCACCCGGCACGGCTGGGATTGGCGGGGCAGGGACTGGAACGGCACTGGGTGTCACAGCGGAGCTCTTTGGCAACGGGAACGACGGCGGCCCCCTCGTCGAGCAGTGGGCCGAAGCCGCCGGGACGGTCAACTATGAGATCGTGACGCGGATCAGCCAACGCGTGCCGCGCACCTACGTGGGTCAGGCCTGCATGTCCGGTGCTGCCGCTGAAGGTGACTGCTGATGGAGTGGGAATTCATCACGGAGACGGCCGAGCAAACCCAGCACATCGCCGAGAATCTGGCAGCACTGCTCCAAGCGGGCGACCTCGTCATCCTCAGTGGTGAATTGGGAGCCGGGAAAACCACCTTCACCCAAGGCTTGGGCCGCCGCCTGGGGGTGCGGGCAGGGATCATTTCCCCGACCTTTGTACTGGTGCGCATCCACCCGAACCTGCCGGAGGGCCACAACCCCGGCGGTCCGGACCTTGTCCACGTCGACGCCTACAGGCTTGCCACAGCCGGTGAGATCGACGACATTGACCTGGAAAACACCATGGACAACTCAGTGACTGTTGTGGAATGGGGCGTGGACAGGGTTGAGCACCTTGCTGCCAGCCGGCTTGAAATTGAGCTGCTGCGCGCCGTCGGCGGAGGGCTGGCGGGCATGCTGCAGCCCACCGAGCAGACCTCCGAACAGGACGCCGCGAAAGCTGCCGCCGCCGGGGACCACGGAGGCGCCCCTGACTTTGCCGACAGTCACTTGCCCGACAGTGACTTTGCCGAAAGTTTTGACGACGACGAGGACGACGGGGAACCCCGCACCCTGCGCTTGCGGGCGGTCGGGACGCGTTGGGCAGGCACGGACTTTTCCGTGCTCGGCCAACTTGCAAAAACTACAGAACAGACGAAAACCACGTGCGAATCCTGACCATAGACACTTCCGCCATCGCCAGCGCCGCTGTGCTTGAGTTCGATCCGCTTGACCCTGTGCGGACCACGGAACTGGTGGCCAACTTTGCCACCGACGACACCCGCAGCCACGCCGAGGTGTTGGCCCCGGGGGTGAAGTCGCTCTTCAAGGACCCTGTTGCAGAAGGCCCGGCGCTGGATGCGATCGTGGTGGGCACTGGCCCGGGACCGTTCACCGGCCTGCGCTCAGGCATTGCGATGGCCCGCACGCTCAGTTTCACCTGGGGTGTTCCGCTCTACGGGATGATGAGCCTTGACGCGCTGGCGCAACAAGTCTTCGACACCCCGGCCCGCCGGGACGGCCGTGCCGTGGGGCCGCTGGCCATGGGGGACTTTGTGGTGGCCACCGATGCGCGCCGCAAGGAAGTGTACTGGGCCAAATACAATGCCGGCGCCCATTTGCTTGACGGTCCGCACGTGGGACCCGCAAACCAGATTTCAGGCGTCCTGGTCTTCGGCGCCGGTGCCGGGCTGTACCTTGACGTCTTGGAAAACAACGGCTGCAGCATCCATCTCGAGTTCGCCCAGGCACAGCCCACCGCCCTTGAACTGGGGCGAGCGGCAGCGCGCCGGATTACTGCGGCCGGTTCGCTCCAAGCAGCCGGACTGTTGGCATCAACTCCGCTGTACCTGCGCGAGTCCGATGCAAAGGTGCCCGGACCCAGGAAGCGGGCCCTGTGATGGTCGATCCTGAACTGCCTGCATCCGACCAGCATGCACCGCCCAGCGGCGCAGCGGCACTGCTGCGCGACATGGGTCCGGAGGACCTGGACTTCATTGTGGCGCTGGACAAGAAGCTCTTCGGTGCCGACGCCTGGCCTAAGAGCATGTTCGTGCATGAACTGGCGCATCCGGAAACCCGCCGCTATGTCATTGCCGAGGTGCCCGACAGCGCCGGCGGCAGCCTCGCCGTCGGCTATGCGGGGCTCATGTGCGTGGCGCCGACCGGCGACATCCAAACGATCGGCGTGCTCCCGGACCATGAGGGCCGCGGCATCGCCCGGGCCATGCTGGATGAACTGATCGCCGAAGCTGCCAGCCGCGGGGCCACCGAGGTCATGCTCGAAGTCAGTGCGGTCAACCCCCGGGCCCAGCGACTCTACGAACGTTACGGCTTCACCCACATTCACACCCGGCGCAAGTACTATCGGGACGGCTCGGACGGGCTCGTCATGCACCTTCCCCTGCCGACGCCGGACGCATCGACCACTGTGAAGGACTATCCATGAACCACACGCAGCCGCTGATCTTGGGGATCGAATCCTCCTGCGATGAAACAGGCGTGGGGCTGGTGCGCGGCACTACGCTGTTGACGAATACCGTCTCCTCCTCCATGGAAGAGCACATCCGCTTTGGCGGGGTCATCCCGGAAATTGCCTCGCGCGCCCACCTGGACGCCTTTGTCCCCACCCTGCAAAAGGCATTGGACGATGCCGGGGTGGGCCTCGAGGACGTCGATGCGATCGCCGTCACCAGCGGTCCGGGCCTGGCCGGGGCACTCATGGTCGGTGTCAGCGCAGCCAAGGCACTGGCGCTGGCCACCGGCAAACCGTTGTACGCCATCAACCACCTGGTGGCGCATGTTGGCGTCGGCCTGCTCGACGAGTCGATCCCCGGGGTTGGCGACAACGGCGGGCTGCCGACGAACCTGGGCGCGTTGCTGGTGTCGGGCGGACACACCGAGATCCTGCGCGTGCGCAGCATTTCCTCCGACGTGGAACTGCTCGGGGCAACGATTGACGACGCAGCAGGGGAGGCTTTTGACAAGGTGGCGCGCCTGCTGGGCTTGAACTATCCCGGCGGGCCGGCCGTCGACAGGCTCGCGAAGGAAGGGAACGCCAAGGCCGTCCGCTTCCCGCGCGGGCTGACAATGCCCAAATACATGGGCACTGCCGTAGCACCGGGCCCGCACCGCTACGACTTTTCCTTCTCCGGGCTCAAGACCGCGGTGGCCCGCTGCGTGGAGGGGTACGAAGCCAGGGGCGAGGAGATCCCGGTGGCGGACATTGCGGCGTCGTTCCAGGAAGCCGTGCTGGATGTCATCACTGCCAAGGCGGTGCTTGCTTGCAGGGAACAGGGCATCACAACTTTGCTGATGGGCGGGGGAGTGGCCGCAAACTCTCGCTTGCGCGTGCTTGCTCAGCAGCGGTGTGCAGCGGCAGGCATCACCTTGCTGGTGCCGAAGATGTCACTGTGCACCGACAACGGCGCCATGGTGGCAGCCCTCGGCGCGCAGCTGGCGATGAACGGCGTCGCCCCGAGCAAGCTGTCATTCGCCCCGGATTCCTCCATGCCGGTGACAAGCATCAGCCTTTAGTCGCCGAGTTTGCAGTAGATTGCAATGTTTCTCGATAACATTGCCAACTGCTCCCGTTTCGATTCAGGTGGCCGGGTCAGCCCCGCGGCCGCGGTGGTGGGGAGCGGCGGTTGGCAGCGTCAGCTCCATGGTGGTGCCGCCGGGGCCGGTGGCACCCAACCCGATGCCGCCGCCGGCTGCCACGGCGATCTCGCGGACAAGGGCCAGGCCCAGCCCGTGGCTGCGCCGGCCTCCGGAAGGCGGCGTGCTGGTGTGGGCAAAGCGGTCAAAGATCCTGTCCGGGTGGATTCCGGTGATGCCGCCGCCCGTGTCGGTGACCTTGATCAGCACCTTGCCGCCGGCCACGGCGGTGGTGACAGTGATGCTCCCACCCCGTGGCGTGTGGTTGAGCGCATTGTCTGCAAGCCCCAGGACTGCCCGGCGCAAACTGTTGGCCTGGATGCGTACCCAGGCATCGCCGCTGTGTGTGGCCTGCAGCTGGACATCCCGTGTGGCAGCCAAGTCCTGCAGGCCCGCCATGACACCATCGACGACGGCGGACACCTCCACCGGTTCGGCCGTCCCGTGGGACTCGCCCGTGGCCGCGAGCAGGAGTTCCTCCACGGTGGCGGACAACACGGCAGTGTCCTGGCGGATCTGGTCCAGCAGGCGGGCGGCATCGGTGTTGGGCCCCACCTTGTGTTCGGCCAGCTGGACCCGGGCGTCGAGGATGGTCAGCGGCGTGCGCAGCTCATGGCTGGCGTCCTGGACGAAACGGCGCTGCAGCTCCAGCGCCCGTCCCAGCGGCCGGATGGCGCTGCGGGCACTCAACCAGCCGATGGCGCCAGCCGCCAGAATCCCGGCAAAGCCTGCCACGGCCATGGCCTTGAGCATGTCGTTGGACTCTACGTAGACGCGTGCGGAGGTGTCGGACGCGGCCACTTCCGGATGGTGGGACAGATTGAGCATGTAGAGGGCGGCGGCAATGATGACAGCCACCACCATCAAGGCGATGGCGACGGCTATGCGCAACCCCACTGTGAGCGCGGCCCGACGCAGCTGCGGAGTGTCGGCGTGGGCCGGGGCCGGCTTGCGGGAGATGATCATGAGCCGTCACCGATCTGGTAGCCCAGGCCGTGCACGGTCCGGATCACGGTTTTGGAGACCTTCTTGCGCAGATAGTGCACGTAGGTGTCAATGACTCCGGGGGAGTCCTCGGGGTGGAACAGCTCCAACACCAGCTCCTGGCGGGTGAAGACTCGCTCGGGCTGGCGTGCCAGCACGGCCAGCAGTTCGGTTTCCTTGGCCGTCAGCGCCACGCGTTCCCCGTAGCTGGACCGCAGCGAACGGCTGCCCGGATCGAGCGACCAGTCGCCAACACTGAGCTGGGCTGCAGCGGGGGTGAAACTGCGCGTGACGGCATGCAGCCGCGCCTTGAGCTCGCCGGCGTCGAATGGCTTTGTCATGTAGTCGTTGGCACCTGCGTTGAGCCCCGCAATCTTTTCCACCGTGGCACCCAAGGCCGTGAGGATGATGGCGGGGCTGGTGACGCCCTTGCGGCGAAGGGCGGAGACCAGTTCGATCCCATCCATGCCCGGAAGGCCGCGGTCCACGACCATGGCATCCCAGTGTGCCGTCAAGCCCAGATGCAGGCCCCTGTGGCCGTCGGCGGCTATCTCCACGTCGTAGTCGTCGGCCAGCAGCTCGGCAATCAACGGACCCAAGACGGAGTCGTCTTCAACCAGCAGAAGCCGGGGCAGCTCAGGGATGTGCATGACCCCCATTGTCCACGCTCCCGTTGCATGGTGCCTGAGTGCCTGCATCGACATTATGGGCGGCACTGCGGGTCTCGCTGACCTCGCTGACCGCGGTTGCCTGCGCTGCCCCAGCTGCCTCGGGTGCCTGCGCGGCCCGAGTTGCCTGCGCTGCCTGGTCTGTTTGGATGGCTCCGGCGGTCCGGGCGGCGCGGCGCTTGCGCACGAAGCTGATGCCTGCAGGCAGCACAGAGGTCAGCACAAGTGCCACCGCCAGGACATCGATATTGTTGGCAATCAACTCAAAATGACCCAGCCACGTTCCCAGCATGACGATCGAACCTGCCCAGCCCACTGCTCCGAGAATGTTCCAGAGGGTGAACTTTCGGTAGTTGTAGTTGGCCACCCCCGCCACGAGGGGGGCATAGGTGCGCACGATCGGAACAAACCTGGCCAACACAATGGCCCAGCCGCCGCGCTTGGCAAAGAAAGCCTCGGTTTCGTGCAGGTATTTGCTCTTGAGGATTCTGGCGTCGTCCTTGAACCAGCGCCGGCCGAACTTGTGGCCCAGGAAGTACCCTGCCTGGTCACCGGCAATGGCGGCCAACGCCACCACCCCGATGAGCACAGGAAGGGAAAGGTTGAGCTCGTGGTGCAAAAGCCCGGCTGTGAACAACAGAGAATCCCCGGGCAGGAAGGGAAACAGCAGGCCCGATTCAATAAAGACCATCAAGGCCACGACGATGAGCACGGCCGGACCGAGTCCCTCCAAAAGTGAAACGGGGTCCAATGCGGAAAACACTCCGGAGTGCTGGGCTCCGGCTAGGGGGAGCCCAGACTGAACGGCAGGTAAAACGGCAGACACCACGCGGCCTCAGGAATTCTCGTCGTTGAGGGTGGAGCGTGGCCCAGACCTGCCACTGGGGCTTGCAGCAAGTGCGGGGCCGTCCATGGCGCTCGCGGCCGGTCCAAATCCGGGACCAGCGGCCGGTTCCGGTCCAGCGGCCGGTACAGCAACCGGGCCGAAGCGCGACAGTAGCGGAATGCGGGGCAGCAGCTGGCCTTGGAACCTGTTCCACACACCGCAAAAGAGCAGCACCCCGGCGCTCGCAGACAGGAACGAGGCGACTACATCGCTGGGATAGTGGACGCCCTCATAGAGCCGGGACCACGCCACGGCGACGGACACCAGTACGCCCAGGACTGCGGCCGGCTTGGCCCAGGGGCCGTTCCTGAGCAGGAAGAAGAACGCCCAGGCCAGGCCGACAACCAGCGCCACATGGCCGCTGGGGAAGCTGTTGGATCCGGTCTCCGGGGAGAGCGGATCCAAGAGCAGGGCCGGGTTGGGCCGGGGACGTTCGACAATGGCCTTGAAGAACTGGCTCGACAACCATCCGGCCGCCGCCACACCGCCACAGGCCACAGCGTTTACCGGCGACTTGCATACCGCCAGCAGGAACAGGCAGAGCGCGGCAATGATGAGGACCCCGGCCAATGGAGAAAAAACCGTGCCAAGGCTCATGGCGATCACCGTCAGGGCAGCCACGTGGCTGCGGCTCAGTTGTTGGTCAATGGTGAATTCGCCCGTGCTGAAGTCGGGTGTTTCCACAGCGTAAAAACCTATCGCCAGCACGGCAACGGACAACAGCACCACCCAGAGCCCCCACAGTGCAGGCTGTGGAAGGGTCGCCAGGCGGGTGCGGTGCCGGATTCCGGATTCGATGCTTCGGGGGGATGGTGGTGCCATGGGAGCTCCCTGGTGTGTGGCGTGCAATTTCAAGGCAAGGCGCAATGGGCCTGCCTCAACTCTTGTGCACGGCAGCTAAGAATTTACTAAGAACCCCACAGCTGTCCGGCCAAGCCAGCGATGATGGGCCCAGTCCGGCCAAGCCAACACGTATGGGCCCACAATCCCGAGGGGCCCCAATGGGGTACGCGCCAGCGGGCAGGTAATCGAAGATCGCTATGGGCCCACAGCTCCGAGGGGCCCAACGCGAGCTTGCGACCATTCGAAGAGCGTTGTGGGCCCACGCCGGCCAGGTTCCGGTGAAATCGCGCAAGCGATTTATCCGGCCGGCCGGGGGGCTAGTTGCTTGCCATCTCCGCCACGAGTTCACGCACGACGGCGCGCAGCTCGCCTCCGTGGGCTGCGGCGACGCGACGCTGGCGTTGGTAGCTGGCGCCGGTGGCAATGATTTTTTCCACGCTGGCCAGCTCGTCCGGGCAGCCCAGCCGCGCGGCCACCGGCTCCAGCTTGTTCAGCAGCTCAACAAGGTGTTCGGTGACAAGCTGTTCCTTGCCGGCTGCATCCAGGATGATGATGGCGTCCATGCCGTAGCGTGCCGCGCGCCACTTGTTTTCCTGGATGTGCCACGGGGGCATCGTGGGGATGGTGCCGCCGTCGTTCAAGGTGGTGGAAAAGTCTTCGACAAGGCATTGGGTCAGGGCTGCGACGGCGCCAATTTCCTCGAGGGTGGACATGCCGTCGCAGATGCGCATTTCAATGGTGCCAAGGTTTGCGACGGGGCGGATGTCCCAACGGATTTCATTGTGTGCATCAATGACCCCGGTGGTGAACATGTCCTGCACATAGGATTCGTACGCGGCCCAGTCCGGGAACTGGAACGGCAGACCGGCCGTGGGCAGCTGCTGGAACATCAAGGCGCGCTGGGAGGCGTAGCCGGTGTCTTCGCCGTTCCAGTACGGTGAGGAAGCTGACAGTGCCTGGAAATGCGGGAAGTGGTTGACCAGCCCGTCCAGCACCGGCATGGCCTTGGCGACGTGGTCCAGGCCCACATGGACGTGGACGCCATAGATCAGCATCTGGCTGCCCCACCACTGGGTCCTGTCGACGAGTTTGGCGTAGCGTTCCTTGTTGGTGACTGCCTGCTCGCTCGGTTTGCTGAAAGGGTGGGTGCCTGCGCTGAGCAGGTCGAGGCCCAGGGGGGCGGCGGCCTCGCGCAGCTCGAGCAGGCTGCGGCGTAGATCGGCGGTGCCGTCTGCGACGGTGTTGGCCACCCCTGTGACAAGCTCCACAGTGTTTTGCAGCATTTCACCCTTGATGTGGGGGTGTTCGCCGGTCTTCATGGACTCAGGGTTGGCGGTCTCGATGTTCGCGAAAACGTCATCTGCGCGTGCCGCCAACTCGCCTGTTTCCTTGTCGACGAGCGCAATTTCCCATTCCAGGCCCAACGTGGACTGCTTGGATTTGGCAAAATCGATTTTCACTTCGGGCGCCCCCTTGGCAATGGTTCAGTGGTGGTGCAATCCGGCAAGGGTGCCTGCTGCCCTCTAATTCTAGTTCAGGTTCTGCTGCACAATGGTTTTATGGCCCTTTTGAACAAAGACACGACGCTGTGCATTTCCCTCGCCGCCCGGCCCAGCAACATCGGCACGAGTTTCCACAACTATATCTACGCGGAGCTCGGGCTGAACTATATTTACAAGGCGTTTGCGCCGGCGGACTTGGCGCAGGCCGTTGCGGGCATCAGGGGCCTGGGCATCCGCGGGGCGGGCGTGTCCATGCCTTACAAGGAGGATGTCATTGCGCTCGTTGACGTCATGGACGCCTCCGCCGCAGCCATCGATTCGGTCAACACCATCGTGAACGACGACGGTGTCCTCACCGCCTACAACACCGACTACCTGGCGATCGCCCAGCTTTTGGCCGACCACGCCCTGCCCTTGGACACCCCCGTGCTGCTGCGGGGCTCGGGCGGAATGGCCAAGGCCGTTGCGGCCGCCGTGCACGACGCCGGATACGCGAACGTGACGATCGTGGCACGCAACGAAGCGCGCGGCCGGGCACTTGCCGCGCAGCATGATTTTGCGTGGGCGCCCGAGGCTGCCGAGACTCCCGCAGCTGCCGCCGCTACTACTGCTGCTGGTGCGGGAATGCTCATCAATGCCACGCCGCTGGGCATGGCCGGATCCGAGGCGTCGTCGCAGTCATTTGCCGATGCCGTGGTGGCGCAGGCGCAGCTGGTGTTCGACGTCGTCGCACTTCCCGCCGAAACCCCACTCATCCTGGCCGCCCGCGCCGCCGGCAAGAAGGTCATCACCGGCGCCGAGGTCATTGCGCTGCAGGCCGCAGAACAATTCGTGCTCTACACAGGTGTGCGCCCCAGCACGGAGCTGGTGCGCAAAGCCTCGGAGTTCTCACGCCGCTAGCGGGCCAGGGTGTCAGCGAGTCAAGGTGTCAGCGGGCCAGGGGTGCGTGGGTTGGGCCCTGGGGTTCAACCACCACGGCGACCCTCTCCTCGCCAATGCGGGTCAGGACAAGCGTGGCCTTGTGGGGGCCCTTGCCCGAACCTGTGAGCAGTTGGCGCCGCAATTCCTCCGGTGTGGTGGAGATTCCGCGCTTCTTGATGTCCAGCACGCCGATCCGGTTGGCCTTGACCCAAGCCTTCAGCGCCTTAACGTTGAATGGCTTGACCTCCAGAATCTTGTACCGGCGGGCGAAGGGAGTGTCCACGGGCTCGTCCGAGCACAGGTAGGCGATGTGTTCGTCGACCAGATGGGCGCCCATGCTGCGGGCAAGGTCCGCCACCAGTCCGGCGCGGATCACGGCGCCGTCGGGCTCGTAGAGGTATCCGGCCAGCGGGCCCGGCTCAACATTCTGGGCAGCGGGGTCGTAGGCGATGGAGCTTGTCAGCTCGTGCATGCCTTCGGCGCCTGTGACTAGCGCTGCGCGGCGGATGCCGGGGCGGGCCAGTGCGTTGAAGTACAGTGCAGCTTCCACGACGTCTCCGTTGACGGAAATCCACTGCGCCTCCGCGGTGTGGGGGACGGCCTCATGGGGAATTCCCGGCCCCATCTTCACGCCAACAGCCAGTCCCTTGTTGGCCAGCGCCTCCACGAATGACAACGGCGGGGAAAACGCTTCCGGGTCAAAGAGCCGCGTGGTCCCTGAACTGCTGGTGGTGCGACGAGCGGGATCAAGCCATACGCCGTCAATGCCTGTCAGGTCCGTCTCCTCGGCTTTGGCGCACACGACGGTGGCGTGCGGGAAGGGCATCAGGTTGACGGTGGCACAGGCAGCGGTGACTTCATCCATTTCCACGGCCTTGACGGTGATGTCGAGGCTGGCCAGCGCCAGCGAATCCGAGCCCAGGCCACAGCCGAGGTCGGCCACGGAGGTGATTCCCGCAGTGGTGAATCGCTGTGCGTGCATTGCCGCAATACTCAGGCGCGTGGCTTGTTCCAAGCCGGCCTGGGTGAAGAGCATTTGGTGGGCGAACTCGCCAAATTTGGCCTCTGCCTTCGCCCGCAGCCGTGCTTGGGTCAGTGCGGCGGCGACCAGTTCGGGGGAGTGCCCGGCCTTGCGGAGCGACTCGTTCAGTTTGAGTGAATCGGCTTCCTTGTAGGGGCCAAGGGAGGAGAGGAGTTCCCAGCCTTCAACGGTGAGCAGGGGGGAAATGGCATCGGTGGGCATCCCTAGAGCCTAGCCGTTTGGACAGCGTGACAAGAGTCACAGTAAATAGGTTACTAATAAGTTGCGCAATTATTGGGTGCCGTAATAGGTTCAAGTGCAGAGCTTATAAGGATTGCCTAAGCTAACCCCACGACTTTGGAGAATTTCGATGATGAAGACACGCCTGCTCACGCTCGCCGCCACCGCCGCCGTGCTTGCCTTGACAGCCTGTGGTGCCCAGACGCCCGCCACCGACGCGGAGGCAAACGGTGCTGCGAAGTCCGTGAGCGTTGAGGACAACAACGGCACGCAAAAGCTGAATCTGCCACTGCAGTCGGTGGTGGCCACCGACAACAGGACGTTCGAGACCCTCTCGGACTGGGACATCGAACTGAGCGCCGGCGCCGTGGCACTGATGCCCAAAACCATCGACTACAAGTCGGACTCCTCGATCGTGGACCTGGGCAACCACCGCGAACCGAATCTCGAAGCCGTGGTGGCCGTTGAGCCGGACTTGATTGTCAATGGCCAGCGCTTCGCCCAGTACCACGACGATTTTCTCAAGCTTTCCCCCAATGCCACAGTGCTGGAGCTCGACCCGCGCGAGGGCGAGCCCTTCGATGCCGAACTGAAGCGCCAGATCTCGGTCCTGGGCGAGGTGTTCGGCAAGCAGGCCGAAGCCAAGAAGGTCAACGACGACTTTGACGCGGCAATTGCCCGCGTGAAAAAGTCCTACGCCCAGGACTCCACCGTCATGGGCGTCATCACCTCCGGCGGCAACATCAACTACTCCGCACCGGGCAACGGCCGCACACTTGGCCCGCTGTTTGACATTCTGGGCCTGACTCCGGCTCTTGAAGTCAAGGACGCCAGCACAGACCACCAGGGCGACGACATTTCCGTTGAAGCCATTGCCAAGTCCAACCCCGACTGGATCCTTGTCATGGACCGCGACGCCGCCATCTCCGCTGCCGACGAGGCCGACTACAAGCCGGCCAGCAGCCTGCTGGAAAGCTCCGAAGCCTTGAAGAACGTGACGGCCACCAAGGACGGCAACATTGTCTACATGCCGGCGGACACGTACACGAACGAGAGTATTCAGACGTACACCGAGTTCCTGAACAGCTTTGCGGATGCGCTCGAAAGCAAGAAGTAGAAGCACCCGGCACTAGCGCAGTGGCAGGCCCCAATCGGCGGTCTGCCCCTGCGTTGCATCCAAGCTGTTTCGCAGCCAAGCCAGTCTGAAGGGACGGCTGAACATGACCACCACCACGCGGGTCCCGTCCAAGGGCCGGCTGTTTGAACCCAAGCTGCTCATCGGCGTTGCCGTTGTGGGGCTTCTATTGGTGTTCTCGCTGTTCACGGGTGTCTATGACATTTTCGGCGGCGAAGACGGCGGTGAGATGTTTGCCGTCACCCGAGTCCCGCGCACCATCGCCCTGGTCCTGTCGGGGGCAGCGATGGCCATGTCCGGTCTTGTCATGCAGATGCTGACACAAAACCGTTTTGTTGAACCCACCACCACGGGGACCACCGAATGGGCCGGGCTGGGCCTTTTGACGGTCATGATCATCAACCCCGGCGCCAGCATCCTGCTCAAGATGAGCGGCGCAGTCATTGCCGCCTTCATCGGCACCATGGTCTTTTTTCTGTTCTTGCGCCGCGTCTCGCTCAAGGCATCCCTGACAGTGCCGATCGTTGGCATCATGCTGGGAGCCGTGGTGGGCGCCGTCGCCAGTTTCATCGCCCTGCAAACCAACATGCTCCAAAGCCTGGGGATCTGGTTTGCCGGCAGCTTCACGTCGGTGTTGCGGGGGCAGTACGAGGTGCTGTGGATTGTGGCACTGGTGGGCATTGCCGTTTTCTTGGTTGCCGACCGTTTCACGGTGGCCGGGCTTGGCGAGGAAATCGCCACCAATGTGGGGTTGAACTACAACCAGATCATGCTGCTGGGGACGGGGCTCATCGCCATCTCCACCGGCATTGTCACGGTGGTGGTGGGCAACCTGCCGTTCCTGGGGTTGATTGTGCCGAACATTGTTTCCATGTTCCGCGGCGACGACCTGCGCGGGAACCTGCCGTGGGTGTGCCTGCTGGGCATTGGCATTGTGACGGTGTGCGACCTGGTGGGGCGAACCATCATCATGCCCTTTGAAGTCCCCGTCTCCCTGATCCTGGGCGTCGTGGGTGCTGTGGTCTTCATTGCCCTGTTGCTTAAGCAGCGCCGCAATGGCTGAGACCTCCATACTCCGGCGAACCCCGCGTCTCACGAACAAAAACCTCGGGAACAAGACGCGCACGGGCCTGCACCACTCCGGCCGCGAGTCCGGGGCCCTGCCCACGGCCCGCTCACGCAAGCGCTACTGGGTGGTGCTGGGCGTGCTCATCACCTTGGCCGTTGGATTCGGCTTTGGCCTGCTGGCATGGGACAACCCGATGCCCGTGGGAAGCGCCGGCTTCTGGCGCATCGCGCAGATGCGTGGCACAAGCATTGTGGTCATGATGGTGGTGGCCATCTGCCAGGCCATGGCCACTGTGAGCTTTCAGACCGCCACCAACAACCGCATCATCACGCCGTCGATCATGGGCTTTGAATCCCTGTACATCGCCGTGCAGACCGGGGCCGTGTTCTTCCTTGGCATAGCCGGTGTGGGCGCCATCCAAGGCAACGCCCAGTTCATCATTCAAATCCTGCTCATGGTGGGGCTGTCCATGGCCCTTTACGGATGGCTGCTCTCCGGGAAATACGGCAACCTTCATATCATGCTGCTCATCGGCATCATCATCGGCGGCGGCCTCGGCTCCATCTCGGTCTTCATGCAGCGGTTGTTGACGCCCAGCGAATTCGACGTGCTCACGGCACGCCTCTTTGGCTCCATCTCCAACGCCGAACTCAGCTACCTGCCCATCGCCATCCCGCTGTGCCTGGGGGCCGGGATCCTGCTGCTGCGCAACTCCAAGCGGCTGAACATCATTGCCCTGGGTAGTGACACCACCACGAACCTGGGCCTGAACCACCGCTTTGAGGTGATGCGGGTGCTGTTCCTTGTCTCCATCCTCATGGCCACCTCAACAGCACTTGTGGGGCCCATGACATTCCTTGGCTTCCTCGTGGCAACTCTTGCCTACCAGCTGGCTGACAGCTACGACCACCGCTACGTTTTCCCCGTTGCCGTGCTCATAGGTTTCGTGGTCCTGGCGGGGGCGTACTTCGTCATGAAGAACGTCTTTTATGCCCAAGGTGTTGTCTCGATCATCATCGAGGTTGTGGGCGGTTCCGTCTTCTTGTTCTTCATTCTGCGAAAGGGTCGCCTGTGATCACACTGACCGACGTCAAGAAAAGCTACAGCAGCGAAGTGGCGATCGGCCCCGTCACCTTGGAAATTCCGCGTGGCGGCGTCACCGCGCTCGTGGGGCCCAACGGTGCCGGGAAGTCCACGCTGTTGACAATGATCGGACGCTTGCTGGGTGTGGACGAAGGCGCCATCGTGATTGCCGGCTACAACATCTCCAGCACGGCATCCAAGGACCTGGCCAAGATCGTTTCCATTCTGCGCCAGGAAAACCACTTCGTCACCCGCCTGACCGTGCGCCAGCTGGTGGGTTTTGGCCGCTTTCCGCACTCCAGGGGCCGGCTAACCGCAGCCGATGAAGAGGTCGTCAGCCGTTCCATCGACTTTTTGTCCCTGGGCGACCTGGAAAACCGCTACCTGGACCAGCTCTCCGGCGGGCAGCGTCAGCGCGCCTACGTGGCGATGGTGTTGGCACAGGACACCGACTACGTGCTGCTTGACGAGCCGCTGAACAACCTTGACATGAAGCACTCGGCGCAAATGATGCAGCTGTTGCAAAGGGCAGCGGTGGAACTGGGCCGCACCATTGTCATTGTGCTGCATGACATCAACTTCGCAGGACATTATTCCGACCACATTTGCGCGGTCAAGGGCGGGAAAGTCATTGAATTTGGCACGGCGGAAACCATCATGACCGAGGAGGTCCTCAGCCGTGTCTTTGACACCCCCGTGCAGGTCATTGAAGGCCCCCGCGGCCCGCTGGCGGTTTACTACTAAAAACGCTCCCTCACCTTCGGGCCGTTTTATCTGGACGCTCGGTTAGATCCGGGGCGAAAATCCCCAACGCTCTCGCAGCGATGGTTGCTTTTTGCCGGACCCTGTCCCAGCAATGGTGCGTCTTTTGCGCACGCTGTCCTACAACATGGTGTCATCTTCAGGAGTCGACTGCACGGAATGCCAGAAGGCGTATGCACTGCGGCTCCGTGTCCATAAGGGGAACGCTTTACGGGCGCTTGAGGCTCTGTGTGAGACTTTATCTATGATCTCCATACGACAGCGAAAAACGCAGATCTAGACACGATAGTTGGATGTGTACCCGATGCTGCCGCTGTCGGGCAGGAACGCTCGGTCATATCGAAAAGCGAGCGATGCGCTGGTGGCGAGCTGGCCGCTGGTGATGGCAGGCACAGCCGTCAGCCCGTGGCAATGCCACGGGCTACTCGGTGCCCAGGCTTACGTCGCCTGAAGCCCGCGCACGCTCCAGTCCGCGCAGTTCACGACCTGCCCGCCTTCAGCCGTGATCAGGATCAACGTCCTACCTCCGCGCATCGTCGCCGTACCGCTGACGCGGAGGTCCCAGGGACGTCGCTCTAGAACCTCCCCGTGGTTGCTGAACCGGAGCAGGGAGTTCTTCCCCTCGGAAGTCTCGTGGACCGCGACCCAGGTCCCCGTCACCGGGTCGTGGAGGACGTGACGGATGAAGTCCTCAGCCACCCTCGCTCGTTCCTGCCCGTCGGAGTCGAGGATTCGTAAGAACCCGTTGTCTGTGACCGCTAGGTGCTCCCCGTCGCTAGCTGCAAACCAAACTGGACCCAGCCCGGTCGCAATCCGGGACCCCAGCGGATCCAGCGAACGATCCAGCAGGCGGCACCAACCGCCACCCACTGCAAGCGAGAGGTCCGAAGTCAGCGCGATCACCCTCAACACCCCGCGCAGGGAACGCACCTCCGCCCCGGTCGCTGCCTCCAGCACGCGGGTGGCCCTGCGGAGGTAAGTGACAACCACACGACCTCCAGCCAAGGCAGTCACGGCCTCTACGTTCGTGCGGCTGCGGTCCTGCCACAGCCGCTGTCCCGTTAGGTCGTACCCGCACACGCCGTGGCGCTCCCACGCGCCAGCCACCACCACGGAGCGCTCACCGGGCACCAGTGCCCCCCGCCAGACGCCACCGGAGCCCCACACCGACTCGAACGTGGCACAACGCGCACCACGCACCAACGACCACACGTCCACGACTCCCTTGGGCTGGGCGGTGACCAGCAAGTCCTCTTCCCACGGTGGTGCGGCCACATCACGAAGATCGATCACCACGGAGTACCCCCAAGAGTTCATCAAATATGATGCCAAGGACTCTGTCAGTGGATCCGATAGCGGTCAAGTCCACGGAGGTGGTGTACGCATGAAGTTCGGCGTATGACCGATCCGCAAGCGGAACGCTGCCCGGACACTATCTGCCGGCATTCTGTAGCTCTGAGCTTGGCCTGTAGTTCGTGAGCAGCGGATGGGGAAGCTGGTCGAGGGGTCTGTGCCAGGTGATTGAGGCTGGCCGCGGTACGCTGTTGACAGTGATACTTAATTTTTCTCTGTGACCCAGAGTCCTTTCAGCGGTTCCAAAGCGCTCCTTAACGGAGTGGTGATGATGTGCGCCCTTTAGGGGATCTCCATTTGGAGTTCCCCTACTCACCGGCTCACCGAAATCACCATTGAAAGATCACGGAACCATGACATCAGCGAACACTTCTGACCCCATTTCCTCTGCCTTTGACCGGCAATCCCTGCGCCCTGATTGTGGCAATTGCTTTGCCCTGTGCTGTACGGCATTCGGGTTCTCTCGCTCGGCGGACTTTGCCCTCGACAAACCAGCGGGGACACCATGCCAAAACCTGGACCAGGACTTCTCCTGCACCATCCACGACAGCCTGCGTCCGAGAGGCTTTCGTGGATGTACAGCCTTTGACTGCTTCGGAGCCGGCCAAAACGTATCCCAGCAGTTCTTCGCTGGAAAGAGTTGGCTCGCGGAACCCGATACCAAAGACGACATGTTTGCTGCATTCAAAGCCGCGCGGCAGCTACATGAGATGCTCTGGTATCTGGTCGAAGCCGGACGGCGGACATTCGATCCTGAAATCGCAGGACAAGCAGAACGGCTCCGGAACACGATTGAACAAGCACTCGGGGGCGACTTGACGAAGCTTCTTTCAACGGATGCACAGGATCTTCACTCTCACGTCAGGTGCATTCTGATGGAGGTCAGCGAGGAAGTGCGTGCTTCCTACTTCGCGGCAGGGGGTGAGCATCTGGATGCGGCGTTGAAGCCAGGGGCGGATCTGATGAGCCGGAATTTCCGCTCCCGTCGGCTGTGTGGGGCAGATCTTAGAGGCGCGTACCTCATTGCAGCGGACTTGCGGGGAAGCGATTTGTCCGGTGTGGATCTGCTCGGTGCAGATTTGCGGGATGCACGGCTCGAAGGAGCCGATTTATCAAGCGCGCTTTACCTGACTCAGCCACAGCTCAATGCTGCTCATGGCAATCAAGCGACACGTGTTCCTGCGGATCTGGATGTGCCCTCTCACTGGCATAACGGATAACAACCCTGTCACAAGACAGGGCAACAGGGGTCGGGGGGGTGGGGGGGCGGGCGAGGCGCCCCGCCCGCGACGTCGTTGTGTTGCGCTCGGGGGGGGCTGGCCCTGAAGGGGGCGTGAGATTAAAGAGGAGCAGGTCAACACGGAACGGCGTCGCCGTGTGGTGGTGCCGGGAGGGGGGGCGGGGTGGGGTGGGTGTGTCCGCTGGTCTCTGGGCT
>NZ_JASISP010000026.1 GCF_030063185.1 Arthrobacter sp. H35-D1 | reverse complement strand
GCATCACCGACTCCGCCAATGCGGCAGATCCCCGGGCAGCGCTGTTGCACATCGCAGACAGCTACGCGGCCGGCGACACCGACCTGGCCTGGACCCGGCTGACCAACTGGCGCATCCAGCTCGCTGCCGCCCTGGACCAGTATGATTCCAACAGTCCCGTGACGAGCCTGCTCGTTGCTGGATCCAGCAACTCCCCCAGCACCTTGTTGCTGGCTGCCTGGCTGTACCGGGCACTGGATGTGCCCATCACCGTCACCGAAGATGATGGCACGGGCATTCACACGGTGGTCATTGACCGTGCCGGGGGCAGCGTGGAACTGAACCGTCCAGGGGCCATCGACGCCGTGCTCAAACAGCCGGGGCAGCCGCAGCAGCAGATCGCCCTGCCGCGGCGCTCGCTCCAGGACTGCTTGGCGGAGGAGTTGCGCCGCTTGGACCCCGATGAAGTGTTTGGCGAAGTTGTGACCGAGGGCCTGAAACGGCTCCTGGCCGAGGAAAAGGTTGTGCACCCATGAGTTCAAACGTACGTATCACCCTCCACCCCACCTTTGAGGTGCTGGCAGCGACGACGGCGGCACGGCTCATCACCCGCTTGCTCGACGTGCAGAGCGAACGCGGCGAGGCCACGCTCGTGTTGACCGGCGGCAGTGTTGGCATTGCCACGCTGCGCGCGGTGGCCCAATCGCCGGCCCACTTGGCTGTTGACTGGGCCAAGGTGAACTTCTGGTTCGGCGACGACAGGTTTGTGCCAGCCGATTCCCCCGATCGAAATTGCGGCCAAGCCGCAGAGGCGCTGCTGGACCACATTCGGGTGGATCCTGCCCGCGTCCACACCATGGCAGCCTCGGACACGGTCGACCGGCTTGACGAGGCCGTTGCACAGTATGCCGCCGAGCTGGCAAGCGCCGCCCGGGCGGAGTGGGAGAACGACGACGCGTCCCCGGCCGAGGCGCCCCCCTTCCCCCGCTTCGACGTGCTGCTGCTGGGCCTTGGCCCCGACGCACACGTCGCCTCGCTCTTCCCGGAGATGGCGGGCATCCGCGCGAAGGGTGTTCCGGTGGTGGGAGTGCAGAACTCACCTAAGCCTCCGCCGTTGCGTGTCTCCCTGACCCTTGAAACCATCAACTCGGCCCAGGAGATTTGGATTGTGGCTGCGGGCGCGGACAAGGCTGCGGCCGTCGGTCTTGGCTTGGCCGGCGCCAATGAAGTCCAGGTGCCGGCTTCCGGTGCACGGGGCAGGAACAAGACCATGTGGCTGTTGGACCAGGCTGCTGCGGCGAAGGTTCCCGCAGCGCTCATGCGCGGCGACAGCTAGCGTTCAAGCTCAACGGGGAACAAGCCCAACAAAAAAGTTCCCGTCCGGCATGTGCCGGACGGGACCTTTTTCGTGGTACGCGTGGATTGTGCCTCTAGTTGAGGTTTCCATAGGACATGACAAGGCCCAGTCCGATGATGACAGCACCCCAGACAATCCCCAAGATCACGGTGAAGCGGTTCAGGTTGCGCTCAGCCACGCCGGAGGAACCGAGGTTTGAGCTCATGCCGCCGCCAAACATGTCCGACAAGCCGCCGCCACGGCCCTTGTGCAGCAGGATCAACAGGGTCAGCAGCAAGCTGGTGACGCCCAGGAGAATCTGCAGGGCAATTTGTAGTGTTTGCACGTGAGGCCTTTCAGCATGTTAACGATTTGTCTAAAGTCTAGCCGTGTCCACCGGCACTTTCCCAATGCACACGCAGCGTGACGGTATGAAAACTGCAATCTTGAAACTGCAGCGTTGGTGCTACTTGGTGACGAGGTGGCTTTCAAAGCGGGCGATGCTGGCGAACTCGCCGGCATCCAAGCTTGCCCCGCCCACCAGGACGCCATCGACGTCGCGCTCGGCCATGATGTCGCCCACGTTGGCTGCCTTGACCGAACCTCCGTACAGCAGCCGCGTCTTGGCCGCCGTCGCTGCGTCGAAGAGTTCGCTCAGTTCGGCGCGAATGGCAGCACACATTTCCTGCGCGTCGCCCGGTCCCGCCACTTCGCCGGTGCCAATGGCCCAGACCGGTTCGTAGGCGACGACGAGTTCCGCGGCCTGCTCGGCGCTCAGGCCGGAGACGCCGCCACGGACCTGGGCCAAAGTGTGCTCCACGTGTGTGCCGGCCTGGCGGATCTCCAAGCCTTCACCGGCACAAAGCACGGGGGTCACTTCGTTGCGGAACGCGGCCTTGACCTTGGCGTTGAGCAGCTCGTCGCCCTCGCCGTGGATGCTGCGACGTTCGCTGTGGCCAACCAGCACATAGGTGCAGCCGAGCTTGTTCAGGAAGGCACCGGAGATGTCGCCGGTGTAGGCGCCGGAGTCCTGCTCGGAAAGGTCCTGACCGCCGTAGGCCAGCTTCAGCTTGTCGCCCTGCACGAGGGTCTGGACGCCACGCAGGTCGGTGAACGGGGGAAAGACGGCAACTTCCACCCGGCCAAAGTCGTGGCGGGCATCGGAGAGGGTCCAGGCCAGTTTCTGCAGCAGGGTGATGCCCTGGACGTGGTCCATGTTCATCTTCCAGTTGCCGGCGATCAGCGGTGTCCGGTCGAAGGAGCCATTGGTTGAAGTTGTCATCGTTTTCTCGTTTCTTGCTTCACTTAAAGTACAACTGTGTCAGTTCTGTGGGGAAGTTCTGTGCCGAAAGCCGGTTCCGGCAACAAGTGGCGGCAGCGAAACCCTGCCGCCACCAGTGGTCCTAGCGGTCCAGCGCGAGCAGGCCCGGAAGTTCCTTGCCTTCAAGGTATTCCAAGCTGGCACCTCCCCCTGTGGAGATATGCCCGAAGGCCTCGTCGGCAAAGCCCAGCGAACGAACTGCCGAAGCAGAGTCGCCGCCACCCACCACGGTGAAGCCGCCGTTGCTGCTGTTCTCGCTCAGCGCCCCTGCAACTGCACGGGTCCCTTCGGCGAAGGCGGGGAATTCGAAAACGCCCATGGGGCCGTTCCAGAACACCGTCTTGGCCTGGCCAATGGCGGCGGCAAATGCGTCACCGGAGTCGGGGCCGATGTCCAAGCCAAGACCGCTTGCACCGAAAGCACTGGCTTCCATGGCGTCCGCTGCAACCACTTCATGGGCTGCATCGGCGGCGAAACCCGCTGCTACAACAACATCCGTGGGAAGCACGAAACTGGTGCCGGCTGCTTCCGCCCGCTCCAGATAATCCTTGACAACGGGGATCTGGTCAACCTCCAACAGCGAGGCGCCCACTTTGTGACCCTGAGCTGCCAGGAACGTGAACAACATGCCTCCGCCGACAAGGATGGAGTCAGCCTTGCCAATGAGGTTGTCGATGACAGCGAGCTTGTCCGAAACCTTGGAGCCGCCCAGAACCACCACGTAGGGCCGTTCCGACTCGGTGGTGAGCTTGCGCAGCACCTGAAGTTCGGTCCGCACCAGGTCGCCCTGGTAGGAAGGCATCGCCTTGGCGATGTCGTACACGCTGGCGTGCTTGCGGTGGACTGCACCAAAGGCGTCATCCACGTACGCACCGTTGGCGCCCGTGAGGGCGGCGAGCTCGGCAGCGAAAGCCGCGCGTTCGCCGTCGTCCTTGGACGTTTCGCGAGCGTCAAAACGCACATTTTCCAGCACCAGCACGGAGCCGTCGGGCAAGGCCGCAGCCGCAGCCTGCGCGGCGGGGCCCGTGGTGTCGCCGGCGAGCGTTGCCTGCAATGCGGGCGCCAATTCGGCCAGCCGCGCGACGGCCGGAGCCAGCGAGTATTTGGCTTCGGGGGCGCCCTTGGGCCGGCCCAGGTGGGCGGCAACCAGCACACGGGCACCGGCGTTGGCCAGTGCCGTGATGACGGGCAGGGACGCCTTGATGCGTCCATCGTCACTGACGATCGAGCCGTCAAGGGGCACGTTCAGATCGCTTCGGACCAGCACGTACCGCCCGCGGACACCTTCATCGATGAGTTCGCCGAGGGTGTGGAGAGTCATGCGTTTCCTTGGAGTTTGGAGGCCACGAGCTCGGTCAGGTCGACCAAGCGGTTGGAGTAGCCCCACTCGTTGTCATACCAGGAGACAACCTTGACCTGGTTGCCGATGACCTTTGTCAGGCCGGAGTCGAAGATGGACGACGCCGGGTCCCCGACGATGTCGGAGGAGACGATCGGGTCTTCGGTGTAGTTCAGGTAGTCGGCAAGCTGGCCTTCAGCAGCGGCAGCCTTGTAGGCGGCGTTGACTTCCTCAACGGTGACCTCGCGGCTGACGGTGGCGGTGAGGTCGGTGGCTGAACCGGTGGGGACGGGCACGCGGATGGCGAAGCCATCGAGCTTGCCCTTGAGCTCCGGCAGGACCAGGCCGATGGCCTTGGCAGCACCAGTGGAGGTGGGGATCATGTTGATGGCTGCTGCCCGTGCACGCCGGAGGTCGTTGTGCGGGCCGTCCTGCAGGTTCTGGTCGGCAGTGTAGGCATGGATGGTGGTCATCAGGCCACGCTCCAGGCCGAAGTTGTCGTTCAGCACCTTCGCCAGCGGGCCGAGGCAGTTGGTGGTGCAGGAGGCGTTGGAGATGATGTGGTGCGTTGCGGGGTCGTACACGTCGTCGTTGACGCCCATCACAATGGTGACGTCTTCGTTCGAGGCGGGAGCAGAGATGAGGACCTTCTTGGCGCCGGCATCGATGTGTTTCCGCGCGTCGGCAGCCTTGGTGAAGAAGCCTGTGGATTCGATGACAATGTCCACATTGAGCTTGCCCCAAGGCAGGTTCGCGGGGTCGCGCTCGGCGAGCACCGTGATGGTCTTGCCGTCAACAACCAGGTGGCCGTCGACAACTTCCACCGAAACGGGCAGGCGCCCTTGGACGGAGTCGTATTTGAGCAGGTGGGCAAGCGTCTCGGGGCTGGTCAAGTCATTGACTGCAACAATTTCAATGTCTGCACCTTGCGCCAAGGCTGCGCGGAAGTAGTTGCGGCCAATGCGGCCGAACCCGTTGATACCAATGCGAGTAGTCACGATAGTTCTCTCCTTGGTGCCCATGCGAGCACGCGTAGTGAGGTTGAAGGTCACCTTCAACCATTGTTTCCCGCACGACGTTGGGCAGAGACTTTCTTGTGTGGCGCATTGCTAAGCACGCGCCGTGATCCATATTACGTTCCAAGGAGCCCGCCCCGGAAATCTTACGGAGCGGGCGTCCATATATTGGTCATCCCAGCTGTCTCCCGACAGCCGAGCGGCACCAGCTTACGGCAGGATCAAGCCGGTGGCGTTCTTGCTGGCAGCGGCAAAGCGCTTGGATACATCCGCCCAGTTGACGATGTTCCAGAAGGCCTTGACGTAGTCGGCCTTCACGTTGACGTAGTCAAGGTAGAAGGCGTGCTCCCACATGTCCAGCATCAGCAGCGGGGTCGTGGCCACAGGTACGTTGCCCTGCTGATCGAACAACTGCTCGATCAGGAGGTTCCCGCCGAGACCTTCGAAGGACAGCAGGGCCCAGCCGGAACCCTGGATGCCCATGGCTGCGGCCGTGAAGTGTGCGCGGAAGGCGTCAAAGGAACCAAACGCGTCGTCAATGGCTGCAGCCAATTCACCCTCTGGCTTGTCGCCGCCCTCGGGGGAAAGGTTGTTCCAGAAGATGGAGTGGTTGGTGTGCCCACCCAAGTTGAACGCCAAATCCTTGGAGTACTTGGCCACGTTGGCGAAGTTGTTGCTTTCACGTGCTTCAGCGAGCTGATCCAGGGCGGTGTTTGCGCCGGCCACGTACGCGGCGTGGTGCTTGCTGTGGTGCAATTCCATGATGCGGGCGGAAATGTTGGGTTCCAGGGCAGCGTAGTCATAGCTGAGTTCCGGAAGTGTGTACTTAGTCACGGTTCCTCCATTGCGATTTTTTCTGTTGGGGTGCCGGGATCAAGCCCCGGCTGCAGAGCCGCCAGTTTCAGGCGGTTCATGTATCTCTACTCTTTCATACTAGGTGCCTTAGCCATCGAGCATGTCAAAAGTGACGTTGGACTCAGTGCCGGGAATGCCCGCATCCTTCGCTTTTTTATCAGCCATGGCCAGCAGCCGGCGGATCCGCCCGGCAATGGCATCCTTCGTCAGCGGCGGGTCGGCGAGCCGGCCCAGCTCGTCAAGGCTTGCCTGCTTGTGGGCCACCCGCAGGGCCCCGGCGTACTTCAGGTGGTCCGGGACGTCGTCGCCCAGGATTTCCAGTGCTCGCTCAACGCGTGCACCGGCGGCGACGGCGGCCTGGGCCGAACGGCGCAAATTGGCGTCGTCAAAGTTGGCCAATCTGTTGGCGGTGGCCCGCACTTCCTTGCGCATGCGCCGCTCCTCCCAAACCAGGAAGGTGTCGTGGGCGCCCATGCGCACCAGCAGGGCCGCAATGGTGTCTCCGTCGCGGATGACAACCCTGTCCACGCCTCGCACATCTCGAGCCTTGGCGGAAATGTCCAGGCGCCGTGCAGCGCCCACCAGGGCCAGCGCCGCCTCGGGCCCTGGACAGGTCACTTCAAGTGCCGAGGAGCGTCCCGGTTCAGTCAGCGACCCATGGGCCAGGAACGCACCGCGCCACACAGCCTCGGCGTCGGCGGTGGAACCATTGACGACGGCGGACGGGAGTCCGCGGACGGGCCGGCCCCTCCCGTCAAGCAAACCGCTTTGCCGGGCCAGTGCTTCACCGTCGCGGACCACGCGGATGACATAGCGGCTCCCGCGGCGCAGGCCGCCGCCGGAGACGACGACGATTTCGCTTTGGTGCCCGTACATTTCGGCAATGGCCGCACGCAGGCGCCGAGCCGTGGCCGCCGTGTCCACTTCGGCTTCAATGACAATGCGTCCGGAGACGATGTGAAGTCCCCCGGCAAAGCGCAGCAGTGCCGACACTTCCGCCTTGCGCACCGAGGACTTCTTGACGTCAAGCCGGGACAATTCCTCTTTTACCGCCGCTGTCAGCGCCATGATGGTTCAGCCTTCACTTTCACGAGCATTAGTGTTCCCCAAAAATATCGCGGTAAGCCGCTGCCAGGCGCAGGGGGTCGTGGACGGCGTTGCCGCCGGAACTTCCCACCTGGCTGAAGGCAACTTCGGCCCCGAGCATGGCAGCCGCTTCCCTGAATTCGGTCAAGTCCCCGATGGACTGCGGATCAGCCAAGACAACATCAACACTGAAGTTGGGGGCGTAGCGGGAGATCACGTGCAAGTGGTCGGCCGCGTTCATGCCGGCCGCCTCTGCATCGTTGACGTCAAGGTTCATGGTGAGCAGGCGCTTGGCCCCGGTGCTGCACAGTGCGTCGCGCATTTGCGGCAGGAGCAGGTGCGGCAGCACCGAGGTGTACCAGGAGCCTGGTCCCAGCACCACCCAGTCGGCATTGTGGATGGCCGCCACGGCTTCTGCACAGGCCGGTGCGTCCTGGGGCATGAGCTGCACATTTTCCACTTCACCGGCCTTCGCCAGCAGCGACTGGCCGCGAATCAACTCCCCCGGAGTGCCATTGCCGCGCACGTGGCCTTCAATGGTCAACGGCACGCTGGCCATGGGCAGCACTTCCCCGCGGGCACCCAGCAGGGCGCCGGCCCACCGCAGTCCGGCCACGGTGTCGCCCAACAATTCCCACAAGGTCACAATGAGCAGGTTGCCGAGGGCGTGGTTGTCAAGTGAACCGGAGACGCCTTCGCGGGAATTGAAGCGGTGCTGCATGACGTCGCGCCAGGTGCGGCCCCAGTCGGTGTCGTCGCACAGGGCCGCCAGGGCCATGCGCAGGTCCCCCGGCGGAAGGACGCCCAACTCTTCACGCAGGCGGCCGGAGGAGCCGCCGTCGTCCGCCACCGTCACCACGGCGGTGATGTTCCCCGTCAGCAGGCGCAGGGCGGACAGGGACGCGGACAGGCCGTGCCCGCCGCCCAAGGCGGCGACGCGCACGCCCGCCTCGGGGCTCGGCAATTTGTTGGCCGCGGGGATGATCGGCAGGATTCCCGTGTACACGCCTACTCCCGGCCCAAGTCGCGGTGCCGGATGCTGGTGGTCACGCGCGGCAGCTGGCTCAGGCGTTTGGCCAGTTCAATGGCCACCGCGACCGAGCGGTGCTTGCCGCCGGTGCAGCCGACGGCAATGGTGGCGTAGTGCTTGTTTTCGCGGCGGTAGCCCTCAAGCACGGGCTCCAGGGCGTGGACGTAGCGGTCCACAAAGTCCGCCGCCCCGTTGTCGTTGAGCACAAAGTTGCTCACGGCCTCGTCCTGGCCCGTCAGCGGGCGCAGCTTCGGGATCCAGTGCGGGTTGGGGATGAAGCGCACGTCGGCCACATAGTTCGCGTCCACGGGCAGGCCGTACTTGAAACCAAAACTCATGACTGTCAGGGTCAACACCACCGGGCCCGATTCGGAAAATAGCTCCGTGACGGCGGTGCCGAGCTGGTGGACATTCATGACGGAGGTGTCAAGGACCATTTCCGCCTGCGACTTCATTTCCGCCAGCAGCACCCGTTCCGCGGCAATCCCGTCAAGGATGCGGCCGTCCTGTTGCAGTGGATGCGGGCGACGGCCCTGCTCGAAACGACGGACCAGGGTTTCGTCGCTGGCATCGAGGAACAACACGCGGTAGGCCACCCCGGCGGCGGAGAGCGCGTTCAAGGACTCGCGAATGTCGGCAAAGAGCGCCTTGCCGCGGACATCGACGACGACGGCCAGCTTGGGCAGCGCCGCCGGCATGCGGGCCACCAGCTCCGACAAGGTGCCGAGCATCTGCGGGGGCAGGTTCTCAATGACGTACCAGCCGTGGTCCTCCAAGGCGTTGGCAGCGGTGCTGCGCCCGGCCCCGGACATGCCGGTGACCACCAGCAGCTCCGATTCAACAGGCTTCACGGACGTCAGTTCCCCGTCGACGGCGGACGTGTCTTGCTGTTCGGTCATTGCTCTTCCCTGTCGGTTGTTTGCCTGCGCGAGGCAGGCGTTGCGGGCCGGTGCCACCCTGCCAGCCTAGTCAAGAATCTCACCGGTGGTCATATTCACTGCGGGAGCGGCTTCGACGCCCGTGCCTGCCGCGGCTCCTGCGGCCGCTCCTGCCGGATTGACGCAATCATGGATGGCCTGGGCCAGGACCGGTCCCACGCCCTTTGCTGCGGCAAGCTCCGCCACCGTGGCAGAGCGTACTTTTTTCAGCGAACCAAAGTGCGCGAGCAGGCTTTTTTGCTTGGCGGCGCCCATGCCGGGAACCGTGTCAAGGATCGACGCCGTCATGGCCTTGCCCCGCTTGGCCCGGTGGAACGTGATGGCAAACCGGTGGGCCTCGTCGCGGATCCGCTGGAGCAGGTAAAGGCCTTCGGAGGATCGCGGCAGGATCACCGGGAAGTCGCTGCCCGGCACCCACACCTCTTCAAGGCGCTTGGCCAGGCCCACCACGGCAACGTCGTCAATGCCCAGCTCCGTGAGGGCCCGGGCGGCCGCATTGACCTGGGGCACGCCGCCGTCGACCACCACCAGGTTGGGCGGATAGGCAAACTTGGAACGCGGCAGTGTGCCGCTCTCCCCCGGCAGGGCCCCATCTGACGGCTGTCCGGCACCAGCCGGCTGTACGGCAGCTATTTCGCCGCTGACCGACACCAGCTGTGCACGCTCGGCTTTTTCGGCCAGATAGTTCTTGAAGCGCCGGGTGATGACGTCGTGCATGGAGGCAGTGTCGTCGATGGCGGCGTCGCCGGTGATGGCGAACTTGCGGTACTCACTTTTCTTGGCCAAACCGTCTTCGACCACCACCATGGACGCGACCACATTGGTGCCCTGGACATGGGAAATGTCGTAGCACTCGATGCGCAACAGGGGCATGGGCAATTCAAGGGCTTCCTGCAATTCCTGCAGGGCCAGGGACCGGCTGGTGAGGTCCCCCGCGCGGCGGGACTTGTGCAGGACCATCGCTTGGCGCGCGTTTGCCTGGACCGTGTCCATGAGGGCCGCCTTGTCACCGCGTTGGGGCACCTTGATGGAGACCTTGCCTTGACGCAGTCCGCCCAGCCAGAGTTCCAGTTCCTCGTGGTTGGAGGGCATTTCCGGCACCAGGATTTGGCGCGGCATCGACTCCGGTTGTGCCGCCTCCACGCCGTAGACCTGCTGCATGAGGTGCTCCCACAGTTCGGCAGCTGTTGCGTCCTCCACCTTTTCCACAACCCAGCCGCGCTGCCCCTTGATCCGGCCGCCGCGGACATAGAACACTTGGACGGCCGCTTCGAGTTCGTCTTGTTCCACGGCGAAAATATCCACATTGGTGTCTTCGGACAGCACCACGGCGTTGCGTTCAAAGACCTTGCGCAGGGCGATGACGTCGTCGCGCAGCCGAGCCGCTTTTTCGTAGTCGAGTTCGGCGACTGCTGCGCGCATTTCCTTTTCGAGGCCAACTATGAACCGTTTGGCCTCTCCGCCCATGAAGTCGCAGAAATCCTGGGCCAGGGCCTTGTGCTCGGCAACGCTGACACGCCCCACGCAGGGGGCTGCACATTTGTCGATGTAGCCCAGCAGGCAGGGCCGTCCGCTGCGTTCGGCCCGGCGCAGCACCCCCGGGCTGCAACTGCGCACGGGGAACACCCGCAGCAACGTGTCCATGGTTTCGCGGATGGCACCGGCAGTGTAGGGGCCAAAGTACTTGGTGCCCTTGCGCCGCTCCCCGCGCATGACCTGCACCCGCGGGAACTTTTCGTCCATGGAAAGAGCCAGGTAGGGATAGCTTTTGTCGTCCCTGAACACCAGGTTGTAGCGGGGGGTGAATTCCTTGATCCACGTGTATTCCAGCTGCAGCGCTTCAAGTTCGCTTCCCACAATGGTCCATTGCACGCTGGTGGCGTGGTGGACCATGGCATGGGTCTTGGGCAGCAGGGTGGCGGGGTTGGCAAAGTACGAGTTCAGGCGCGAGCGGAGGTTTTTGGCCTTGCCCACGTAGATGATGCGCCCGTTCTCGTCCCGGAAGCGGTAGACGCCCGGGTCGGTGGGAATTTCGCCCGGCTTGGGCCGGTAGCTCTCTGGATTTGCCATGGGTTATTCGATGCTCGGGCTTTGGTTGTACTTGGGGCTGCGCTGCTGCCCTGTCAGCTCCGCGATGGCATCCATGATGCTGTCCGTGACGTGGCGGCGGGCCGGCAGGGAATGGTCGGGTCCCGTCTTGTCAAAGTACAGCGGCTTGCCGAAACGCAGGGTGAACTTGGCCGGCCTGAACGTGTTTTTCCCGGCGGGTTGCAGTTTTTCAGTGCCGACAATGCCCACCGGGACCACGGGGGCCCCCGTGGTGAGTGCCAGCCACCCCACGCCTGTCCGGCCGCGGTACAGGATGCCGTCGCGGGAGCGGGTGCCCTCGGGGTAGATGCCCACCCCGTCGCCGTGCCCAAGGATGTCCAGCAGCGTTTTCAGCGCCTGGACGCTGGCGGCCTGTTCGCCGCGTTCCACCGGAATCGAGTGCACGGCCTCAAAGAACGTCTTCATGGCCTTGCCCTTGAGGCCTTTGCCGGTGAAGTATTCGGCCTTGGCAAAGAACGAGACCGGCCTCGGGGTCAGCGCCTGCACAATGACGGAATCAAAAAAGGACAGGTGGTTGGGTGCCACGATGAAGGGCCCGTCGACGGGCACGTTCGCCAGGCCTTCCACGGTGGGCCTGCACAGCGTGGCAATGGTGCCGCGGGTCAACACGCGGGTCATGTCATACAGCGCCATGGTTGCCCTTCCCCGCTCGCAAGGCCAGTTCGCTTGCCAGCTCTTGCGTTGAGTGCACCACCGTGTCAACGCCGGCCGCCGCCAGCTCGCCGTCGGCGGCAAATCCCCAGCCAACGCCAATGCAGGGCAGGCCGTTGCTGCGGGCTCCCTCCGCATCCTGGTGCCTGTCCCCCACCATCACGGCCGGCTGTGATCCGTCGGGACGTTCGGCCAGGGCCTGCAGCGCGGCGGCGATGATCTCGGACTTGCCGGGGCGGTAGCCTTCGTCCCCCGGCATGAGCGACTCGTCGGCATGTGAACCGCGAATCACGAAAAAGAAGTCTGCCAGGCCGTGGTGCGCCAAAAGCTTTTTCGCCAACGGCTCGGGCTTTTGGGTGGCAACGGCCAGGCTCACGCCGTCCTGCGCCAACTGTGCCAGCAATTCCCGCACTCCCGGATACACCAGCGACATGGCCATGCCATGGTCGCGGTACCACTGCCGGTAGACGGCGATGACACCTTCCACGTCCGCTCCGGGCACGCCGGCAAGGCGCACCAGGGCATCGGCCAGTTTGGGACCTATCAGGCTGTTGAGCACGGCATCATCGGGGACCGGCAGCGACATGCTGCGCAGCGCATGTTCAATGCCCCCTGTAATCCCTCCTGCCGGGTCCACAAGGGTGCCGTCGAGGTCAAAAATGACGGCTGTGCGGGCAGCGGAGATGTTGATGGCGGGGGAGGGCGTAGTCACGTCCATAGTTTCTCACGAGACGGCACCGGCAGGCCCCATCCATGCCCGTGATGGCATATTTAGGCCCGCCTGCCCTTCCTCGCAGACCTTGAATGCGCGCTACTTTCGGGACGAAAGATCGCCGAGATGCCACTTGTGGCTACCAAAAACGTGTTTTGGGCACCATAGGTGGCATCTCGTGCATCGTTGCGGGCCCGTCAAGGTGCCAGGACCTCGCGAAGGAACGTCGCCGTGTAGCTGTCGGCGCTTTTCGCCACTTTCTCCGGCGTGCCGGCGGCAACGAGGCGTCCGCCGCCGGTACCGCCGTCGGGGCCCAGGTCCACGACCCAGTCGGCGCTCTTGATCACATCCAGGTTGTGCTCAATGACGATGACAGTGTTGCCCTTGTCCACGAGCCCCTGCAACACGAGCAGCAGCTTGCGAATGTCCTCAAAGTGCAGGCCCGTGGTGGGCTCGTCAAGAACGTAAATGCTGCGGCCGTTGGAGCGTTTTTGCAGTTCCGCAGCCAGCTTCACGCGCTGTGCCTCGCCGCCGGAGAGCGTGGTGGAGGCTTGTCCCAGGCGCACGTAGCCAAGTCCGACGTCGACAAGCGTGCGCAGGTGCCGGGCGATGGGAGTGAACGCGGCAAAGAACTCCGCGCCTTCCTCGATGGGCATGTTCAACACGTCCGCAATCGACTTGCCCTTGTAGTGCACTTCAAGTGTTTCGCGGTTGTAGCGCGCCCCGTGGCAGACCTCGCAGGGGACGTACACGTCCGGCAGGAAGTTCATTTCGATCTTCAGCGTGCCGTCGCCGGTGCACGCTTCGCAGCGTCCGCCCTTGACATTGAAGGAGAATCGGCCGGGCTGGTAGCCGCGCATCTTGGACTCGTTGGTCTCGGCAAACAATTTGCGGATGTTGTCAAAGACGCCCGTGTACGTGGCCGGGTTGGAACGCGGGGTGCGGCCGATGGGGCTTTGGTCCACGTGCACCACCTTGTCGAGGTGCTCCAACCCGTCGACGCGCAGGTGGCGGCCGGGAACTTGTTTGGCACCGTTGAGCTTGGTGGCAAGAACCTTGTACAGGATCTCGTTGACCAGCGTTGACTTGCCCGATCCGCTGACGCCTGTCACTGCCGTCAGGACACCGAGCGGGAATTTCACGTCGATGTTCAGCAGGTTGTTTTCCTTGGCTCCAACCACCGTGAGTTCACGCTTTTTGTCATACTTGCGGCGCTTGGCGGGCAGCGGGATGCTCCTGCGACCGGAGAGGTAGTCGCCGGTGAGCGAGCGGGTGTTCGCCAGCAGTCCCTCCAAGGAGCCGGAGTGCACCACTTCCCCGCCGTGTTCGCCGGCGCCGGGGCCAATGTCAACGATCCAGTCGGCTTCCTTGATGGTGTCCTCGTCGTGCTCGACCACAATGAGGGTGTTGCCCAAGTCGCGCAGGCGGGACAGGGTTTCAATGAGCCTGCGGTTGTCCCGCTGGTGCAGGCCGATCGATGGCTCGTCGAGGACGTAGAGCACCCCGACAAGGCCGGAGCCGATCTGCGTGGCCAGCCGAATGCGCTGGGCCTCCCCGCCCGAGAGCGTGGCGGAGGCACGTTCCAGGTTGAGATATTCCAGGCCGACGTCGAGCAGGAACCTCAACCGGGCCTGGATTTCCTTCAGCACCTGGCTGGCGATTGTGGCTTCGCGTCCGGTCAGCACCAGGTTGGTGAGGAAGTCGTAGCAGTCGTGCATGGACAGCGCGCACACTTCGGCGATCGACTTGCCGTTGATCAGCACCGACAACGATGCCGGGTTCAGCCGTGCGCCCCCGCAGGACGGGCACGGGATCTGGCGCATGTACTCTTCATAGCGGTCGCGGGCCGAATCCGACTCGGTTTCGACGTGCTTGCGCTGGATATATTGCACGGCACCTTCAAAGCCGGTGCTGTACTTGCGTTCGCGGCCGAAACGGTTCTTGTACTGCACCACCACCTTGTGGTCCTTGCCGTACAGGATGGCGGTGCGGGCGGCGTCGTCGAGCTTGTTCCAGGGCGTCTCCAGTGCAAAGCCCAGGTCCGCGGACAGGCCATCCAGCAGCCTGTTCCAGTACTCGGTGGTGGCCGTGCCCAGCGACCACGGGGCGATGGCACCCTCACGCAGCGAGAGGAAGGGGTTGGGGACCACAAGTTCCTCGTCAACTTCAAGCTTGCTGCCAATGCCGCTGCAGGCGGTGCAGGCGCCGAAGGGGTTGTTGAAGGAGAAGGAACGCGGCTCAATTTCGTCGATGGCCAGCGGGTGCTCATTGGGGCAGGCAAGGTTTTCGGAGAAGGAACGCACGCGGGCGGGGTCGGCCTCGTCCAGATCCACCAGATCTGCCAGCACCCGGCCGTCGGCCAGTCCCAACGCCGTTTCCACGGAGTCAGTCAAGCGCTGTTGGATGCCGTCCTTGACCACGAGGCGGTCAACCACCACCTCGATGGTGTGCTTGTACGTCTTCTTCAGCTTGGGCGGATCGTTGAGCTGGATCTGTTCGCCGTCCACCCTGGCACGGGAATAGCCCTTGGCGGTGAGCTCCTTGAACAGGTCCACAAATTCGCCCTTGCGGTCCCGCACCACGGGGGCCAGGATCTGGAAGCGGGTGCCCTCGGGCATTTCGAGCAGCTGGTCCACTATTTGCTGCGGAGTCTGCTTCGCGATCGGTTCCCCGCACACGGGGCAGTGCGGGGTGCCAACCCTGGCCCAGAGCAGGCGCATGTAGTCGTAAATTTCGGTGATGGTGCCCACCGTGGAGCGGGGGTTCTTGCTGGTGGACTTTTGGTCGATCGAGACGGCCGGGGACAGGCCCTCGATGAAGTCGACGTCGGGTTTGTCCACCTGGCCCAGGAACTGCCGGGCGTAGGCGGAGAGGGACTCCACGTAGCGGCGCTGGCCCTCGGCGAAGATCGTGTCAAAAGCCAGCGAGGACTTGCCGGAGCCGGACAGCCCCGTGAACACGATCATGGCGTCGCGGGGCAGGTCGAGGTCGACGTTGCGCAGGTTGTGCTCCCGCGCTCCCTTGACCACCAGACGCGAGAGGTCGGGGCGTTTTTGCACACTTGCAGGGGTTGAAGACTGGGCCATTGTTTCCTTCACATCACTGTCCACGGCGGGGCCGCGGCACGGCCGGCAGTCCGCCGCGCATTGCGTTCATTCGCTGCATTCATTCACGATTGCATTCATCCATTAGTGTAATCGAAAGTTCGTTCGAGGTGGTGCCCGGGGGCTAGTGGTGCTCGAGAGCTGCCGACACGATGCGCAGTGCCTGTGCCTGCGACACTCCCAATTCACGCACGACGCCGGCAAAGGCGTCCGCGGCAGCCGCCACCTGGGCGGCAATCTTGTCCCCGCCGGAGGCAATGGCGGTGCCGCTGCGCCCGGCAGTGACCACAATGCCTGCCTGTTCCAGCTCGCGATAGGCCCTGGCCACGGTGTTCGCCGCCACGCCCAGCTGGGCCGCAAGTGCCCGCACCGATGGCAGCCGGCTGCCCACCGCCAGCCCGCCCGAGGAGGCCAGGTCAAGGATGCGCAACCGGATTTGTTCAAAGGGCGGCACTGTTGACTCCGTGTCAAGGTGCCAACGGCGCACTAGGACATCCATCGAATTCATGCCTGCACCTCTTCTTCCACCATTGGATCACCGAATTGACTCATGTAGAGATCGTAGTAGAAACCCTTGCGGGCCAACAGCTCTTCATGGCTGCCTTGTTCAATGATCTCACCATGGTCCATGACGAGGATGAGATCTGCATCGCGGATTGTGGAGAGCCTGTGGGCAATGACGAAGCTGGTCCGGTTGGCGCGCAACCTGTTCATGGCCTGGCGGATCATGACTTCGGTGCGGGTGTCAACGGAGCTGGTGGCCTCGTCGAGGATCAAGATGCCGGGGTTGGATATCCACGCGCGTGCAATGGTCATGAGCTGGCGCTGCCCCTGGCTGAGCCCGCCGCCGTCGTCGGTGAGGACGGTGTCATAGCCCTCGGGAAGGGAGCGCACAAAGTGGTCCACGTGGGTGGCCTTGGCCGCGGCGAGGATTTCATCCCCGGTGGCGTCCAGCTTGCCGTAGGCCAGGTTGTCCCGAATAGTCCCAATGAACAGCCAGGCGTCCTGCAGGACCATGCCGAACTGGCTGCGCAGATCCTCGCGGGTGAGCTTGGCCGTGTCGACGCCATCAATGCTGATGGTGCCCGAATCAATTTCATAGAACCGCATGAGCAGGTTCACCAGCGTGGTCTTGCCCGCGCCGGTGGGTCCCACAATGGCCACCGTCTCACCCGGCTCGGCGACGAAAGACAAGTCCTTGATCAGCGGCTCCTCGGGCGTGTAACCGAAGTTGACGTGCTCAAACACCACCCGTCCGGCGGGCTCGGCCAGCTCGGCGGCCGGGCTGTGGTCTGGGCGCTGCTCCTGCGCATCAAGCAATTCAAAGACGCGTTCGGCCGATGCCACACCGGATTGGAGCAGGTTGATCATGCTGGCCAGTTGGGACATGGGCTGGCTGAACTGGCGCGAGTACTGGATGAACGCCTGCACGCTGCCGATGGTGAGGACGCCCTGCGCCACCTGGATGCCGCCAAGCACAGCGATCACCACGTAGTTCAGGTTGGCGACGAAGTTGGTGCTGGGCATGATGATTCCGGAAATGAACTGCGCCTTGGAGCTTGATTCAAACAAGTAGTCGTTGGAAACCTTGAACTTCTCGATGGCGGCCTGCTGCTGGCCAAAGGCCTTCACGATCTCATGGCCGGTGAACATCTCCTCCACGTGGCCGTTCAGGTCCCCCGTGCTCTTCCACTGCGCCGCAAACTGCACCTGCGACCGCTTGGCGATCACCACCGTCAGCCCGGCAACAATGGGCAACGTCAGCAAGGAGATGCCTGCCAGCAGCGGGGAGATGGAGAACATCATCCCCAGCACCCCGCAGACCGTGAGCACGGCAATGAGGATCTGGGTCAGGGTCTGGTTGAGGGTTTGGCCGAAGTTGTCGATGTCGTTCGTGACGCGGGAGAGCAGGTCGCCGCGGGACTCCTGCTGAAAGTGCGCCATGGGCAGCCTGTCGAGCTTGTCCTCAATGCCCTGGCGCAGCCTGTACATGGCCCGTTGGACTATGCCTGTTGTCATGTAGCCCTGCGTCCAGTTGAAGAAGAACGCCGCGACATAGAGCCCCAGCACCACAAGCAGCACAGCGCCCAGTGCCCCCAGGTCAAGGCCCTGCCCGGGCACCACGTTCATGGCGGCCAGCATGTCCGCCATTTGCCCTTGCCCACTGGCTCGCAACGCCGCCACTGCCTGGTCCTTCGTGGTGCCGGCCGGGAACTGTTTGAGCATTCGGCCCACCACCCCGTCAAAGATGATGTCCGTCGCGTTGCCCAACACCTTGGGCGCCACCACCGACAAACCCACCGAAATGGAGGCCATGACAAGCACCACGGCGATGCGCACCTTGTCGGGGGCCATCAGCCGCAGAATCCGCTTGAGGCTGGGCCCGAAGTTGAGTGCCTTTTGCTGCGGCGGGGCGCCGCGCCCCCTCATCATGCTCATGCCGGGCTCTGCTGGTCTGCTGCGTCGAACGGAGAGTCTTCCGCATTCAGGGCAGGGTCCTCGGCACTGAGTTGCGAGGTGACAATTTCTTGGTAGGTGGGGCACGAGTCGAGCAGCTCCGCGTGGGTTCCCTGGCCCACAAGGCGCCCTTCGTTGAGCACCAGAATATTGTCGGCATCCTTGATGCTGCCCACACGCTGGGCCACCACCAGCACGGCAGCCTCGCGGGTGACAGGCTTCAGGGCGGCCCGCAGCTTGGCGTCGGTGGCATAGTCAAGGGCGGAGAAACTGTCGTCGAACAAGTAGATCGACGGCGCTGCCATGATGGCCCGGGCAATGCACAGGCGCTGGCGCTGGCCACCGGAGACGTTGGACCCGCCTTGCCCGATGGGGGCCTGTAGTTCCCCTGGCATCCGGTGCACGAAGTCGGCGGCCTGGGCCGTCGCCAGGGCCTCCCACAGCTGGTCGTCGGTGGCATCGGGGTTGCCCATCCGCAGGTTGCTGGCCACGGTGCCGGTGAACAGGTAGGCCTTTTGTGGAACCAGGCCGATTGAAGTGCGCAGTCCCGCCAGGGTGATTGCCCTGATGTTGTGCCCGCCCAGCTCAATGTCCCCCTTCGTGGCATCCAACAGCCGGGGTATGAGATTCAGCAGCGTCGACTTGCCGCTGCCGGTGGAGCCGATGATCGCCGTCGTGGTTCCCGGGCCTGCACTGAAGCTGACGCCGGACAGGACGGGGTCCTTCGCTCCGGGGTAGCGGAAGGCTGCGTCGCGAACCTCCAGGACGCCGTCAAGGCGGCCCACGGAGAGCGCGTCCTCGGCGTCCACCACGCTCGATTCGGTGGTGAGGACTTCGGTGATGCGTTCGGCACACACGGCTGCGCGCGGAATCATCATGAACATGAACATGGCCATCATGACGGCCATGAGAATTTGCATGATGTAGCTCAGGAACGCCGTGAGCGCGCCAATTTGCATGTCTCCGGCGTCGATGCGCTGCCCGCCAAACCACAACACGCCCACACTGGTGACATTGACCACGAAGAAGATGGTGGGGAACATCAGCGCCGTGAGCCGCCCCGCCCGCAGTTGGGATGCTGTGAGCGCGCCGTTGGCCGTGGCGAAACGTTCGGCCTCGTAGTTCCTGCGGCCAAAAGCGCGGATGACGCTGATCCCGGTGATTTGCTCGCGAAGCACGCCGTTGATGTCATCGAGCTGGCGCTGAACCTTCCGGAAAGTGGGGACAAGCACCCGCACAATGAGACCGATGGCCACGATCAACACCGGCAGGATCACCAGGAGCAGTCCGGACAGCGGAACGTCCTGCCCCATGGCCAGAATGACCCCGCCAATGCTCATGATGGGGGCCGTGACCATCAGCGTGAACGACATCAGGGTGAGCATCTGCACCTGTTGGACGTCGTTGGTGGTGCGGGTGATCAGCGACGGTGCACCAATGGTCCCGACTTCCTGGGCAGAGAACGTCTCGACCTTGTTGAAGAGGTCGCGGCGGATCGCCCGCCCCACGCCCATGGCCAGCCGGGCACTGAGGTACGTTGCGGTGATGGCACACACGACCTGCCCTGCCGTGATCACCAGCATCCACCGGCCCAGGCTCCAAATCACGTCGATATTGCCCTTGACCACCCCGTCGTCAATGATGTCGGCGTTGAGCGTGGGCAGGTACAACGTTGCCAGCGTGGAGAGGAATTGCAGCACCACGATGGCAATCAGCGGCACCTTGTGTGGCGCCAGGTTGCGGGCAACAAGCTTGAACAGCACACGTCCTCCTGGGGTGGCACCGAATCATCAGTTCACACTGGCAATAAACACTGGCAATCGTTTATGTTGACAACAATTTACTCCTGGCTGCTGACAATGCCGACGGGCTGCCTTCGCCACTTGCGGTACAGCAGTCAGTGGCCGCATCAGCCATGGGGTTCATCACCCATAGAGTTCAAAGGCAACGGAACCGCCGTCCGTGACCATCTCCACTTGGCGGCGGGCCTGAACTTCCACGGAGTCGTCGCTTAGCGCGCGCAGGTACTCGCTGTGTTCGGCCAGCGAGGCCACGGCCTTCTCGATGCTCCCCGCACCGACGGCTTGTGCGTGTGTTGGCTGGGGGGAGCTCACGGCCACCCAGCGGACCTTGTGCCTGGGGAGTCCTTCCTCCAGCAGTTCGGGGAAGATCCAGTCGTTGTCGGCGTCGGAGACGGCATCCAGGACAGTGCGGCCCACGGCCCTGTGGTCGGCGCTGTTCCAGCGACCCGGGCCCCACTGGTCCCGGTGGTTGAGCGTCAGCACCAGATCCGGCTGCACGCGGCGAATGTGCCGGGCAAAGTCCAGCCGCAGGGCCGGCCCCTCCTGAATCCTGCCGTCGGGGTGGTGGAGCATGGTCAGCTCGGTGACTCCCACCCGTTCGCAGGCCCGGCGTTGTTCAGCGGCCCGCAGCGGCCCGGAAATCTCCGGCTTCATGCCGGCGATGCCCGCCTCGCCATGGGAGGCGAGCAGGTAATGGACTTCGCGCCCCTGCGCAATCCACTCGGCCACGGCGGCAGCCTGCCCATATTCGGGGTCGTCGGGGTGGGCCACGATCACCAGGGCCCGCTGCCAGTCCTGCGGAAATTTCTGAAGTTCACTCATTGTTTTTCTCCCACCATGAAAATGCGCCTAAACGGAAAAATGGTGCCATGCGGCCCCAACGGATATGCCTGCGCAGCAAGCGCCGCATATTCCTTCTCAAACTTTTCGCCCTCTGCGGGTCCCAGCGCTGCCAGCACGGGACGCAGGCCGGTGCCCCGCACCCAATCGAGCACGGGATCACTGCCCTGCAACAGGTGCAGGTACGTGGTTTCCCACACCTCCACCCGTGCACCTGCAGCCAGGAACAGTTCGTGATACTCAGCCGGCTCCCCCACCGCATCATCGTGGCGCAACACGCCGTCGAGCTGTTTGCACCACCGCGCGCCTGCGGCCAGTTCGCGCATGATCACGTGCGAAGGAGCCGTGAAGTTCCCGGGCACCTGCACGCCCAGCCAGGCGCCCGGGTGCAGGGCCGCCAACCAGCCCGTCATCAGGTCACGGTGCCCCGGCACCCATTGCAGCGCAGCATTGGACACGACGACGTCTGGGGCAGTTCGGTCCGGGGCAGTGCCGAACGGGTCCACGCCGGGGACCCAATCGGCAATGTCGGCCACACCGAAATGGAGCCCCGGGCCGCCGGGGCCGTGCGATCCGTGCGTTTCCCGGGCCGCTGCGATCATCTCCGTTGAACTGTCCAGCCCGACTAAGTGGGCGGCAGGCCAGCGCCGGGCCAAGGTGGCGGTGAGATTCCCGGGCCCGCATCCCAGATCCACCACGCGGGCGGGGGTCGCCGCCCCGATGCGGGCCGTCAGGTCAAAGAATGGACGCTCGCGAAAATCATTGAAGTGCAGGTATGTCCCCGGTTCCCAGGGAAAGGCTTGATCACCCATGCCGTTATCCTGCCACAGCCCTTTCCGCCTAAGCTGGGAAGACCATGAATCTTCTTGAACAGCTTTCCACCCTGAACCGCCAAACCTCCTCCGACGACGACGTGTTGGACGCGTTTCTGGAGTGGACCCTCGACCGGGGGCTGGAATTGTATCCTGCTCAGGAGGAAGCCGCGCTTGAGCTTGTCGGCGGGAACAATGTCATCCTGTCCACGCCCACCGGTTCGGGCAAGTCCCTGGTGGCCATCGCCGCACATTTCAACGCCATGGCCAGGGGCGCCGCAAGCTACTACACGGCTCCCATCAAGGCGCTGGTGTCGGAAAAGTTTTTTGCGCTGTGCGAGATCTTTGGGGCTGAAAACGTCGGCATGATCACCGGCGACTCCTCCGTGAACCAGGACGCGCCCATCATTTGCTGCACGGCCGAGATCCTTGCCAACATCGCCCTGCGAGAAGGCGAAGACGCTGATGTGGGCGTTGTCATCATGGATGAGTTCCACTACTACGCCGACCCGCAGCGCGGCTGGGCCTGGCAATTGCCGTTGCTGGAGCTGCCGCAGTCGCAGTTCCTGCTCATGAGCGCCACGCTGGGCGACGTCAGCCGTTTTGAACGCGAGCTGACGGAGCTGACAAACCGGGACACCACCACTGTTTCCTCCAGTGAGCGGCCCATCCCACTGCACTACTACTATGTGCAGACCGGGGTGCATGAGTCGCTTGAGGAGCTGCTCGCCACCAAGCAGGTCCCCGTCTATGTGGTCCACTTCAGCCAGGCCGAGGCCATCGACCGCGCCCAGACCCTCATGAGCATCAATGTGTGCACCCGCGAGGAGAAGGACAAGATTGGCGAACTCATTGCCGGTTTCCGTTTCTCCGCCGGTTTCGGCAAGACCCTGAACCGGCTGGTGCGCCACGGCATTGGCGTTCACCACGCCGGCATGCTGCCCAAGTACCGGCGCCTCGTGGAGCAGCTGGCCCAGGCCGGCCTGCTGAAGGTCATCTGCGGCACGGACACGCTCGGCGTGGGCATCAACGTGCCCATCCGCACCGTCCTCATGACGGCCCTGAGCAAGTACGACGGCGTCAAAACCCGCGTTTTGCAGGTGCGCGAGTTCCAACAGATTGCCGGCCGGGCCGGGCGGGCCGGCTATGACACGGCCGGCACGGTCATTGTGCAGGCCCCGGACCACGTCATAGAAAACACGAAGGCCATGGCGAAAGCCGTGGCAAAGTTCGGCGACGATGCGAAGAAGCTGCGCCAAGTGGTCAAGAAAAAGCCCATCAGCGGCTTTGTCAGCTGGGGCGAACCCACGTTCAAGCGCCTGACCGAATCCGTGCCCGAACCGCTGACGTCCAGCTTCACGGTCACCCACGCCATGCTGTTGAACCTGCTTGAGCGCCCCGGCGACCCGTTCCAGGCGGCGAAGACGCTGTTGACGGAAAACCACGAATCACCGTCGAAGCAGCGCATCCTCATGCGCAAGGCCCTGGGCATGTACCGCGAACTGCTCGGCGCCGGCGTGGTGGAGCGCATTCCCGAGGATGAGCTGGAGTCAGACGGCCGCACGGTGCGCCTGACGGTGCACCTACAGATGAACTTCGCGCTCAACCAGCCGCTTTCCCCCTTCGCGCTGGCCGCCCTTGACCTGTTGGATCCGGAGTCGCCCAGCTACGCCCTGGATGTCATCTCCGTCATTGAATCGACGTTGGAAAAGCCGCGCCAGATCCTGTCCGCCCAGCTCAAGCGTGAACGCACCGAGAAGGTGGCGGCCATGAAGAGCGAGGGCATCGAATACGACGAGCGCATGGCCATCCTCGACGAGGTGACCTACCCCATGCCGTTGGCGGACATGCTCTTTGAGGCGTTCGAGGTGTACCGCAGGGCCTCCCCGTGGATGGGCGACTTTGAGCTCAGCCCCAAGTCGATCATCCGCGACATGTATGAGCGCGCCATGAACTTTGGCGAGTACGTCCAGTACTACTCGCTGGCCCGCTCCGAGGGCATTGTGCTGCGCTACCTCACCGACGCCTACAAGGCGCTGCGCCAGACGGTGCCCCAGGACGCACTGCGCGAAGACCTGGAGGACCTCATCTCCTGGCTGGGCGAGCTGGTACGCCAAGTGGACTCCAGCCTGCTCGACGAGTGGGAAAAGATGACCTCCGGGGACACTGCCGATCTTGTGGAGGAGACGTCGCTCCCCCCGGCCCCGCCCAAGCTCACCGACAACTCCCGGGCGTTTCGGGTCATGGTCCGCAACGAGATGTTCCGTCGCGTGGAGTTGGCAGCCGACGACGACTACGCGGCACTGGGCGCGCTCGACGGCGACCACGGCTGGGATGCCGATCGCTGGGCCGACGCCTTGGACGACTATTGGGACGAGCACGAGTTCATCGAGTCCGGCCCTGCTGCCCGCGGACCGGCGCTGCTGCACATCACTCCCTCGGCCGAGGCGTGGACGGTGCGCCAGACCATCGCCGACCCGGCAGGCAACCACGACTGGTCCATGACGGCCACCGTGGATCTTGAGGCGTCGAACGAGGCGGGTGCCGCCGTCGTGCGCTTCGTGGACTTCAGCTGCATGTAACCGACTTCGGTGGCACAGCGGAGCGCGATAAACTCGGATCATGAGTTTGCTTCGCACCGCCGTGCCCACCGATGTCCCCGCCATTCTTGGCATGATCCACGACCTGGCTGTTTATGAAAAGGAGCCCGACGCCGTCAAGAATACGGTTGAGCTGCTGCACGCCAACCTTTTCGGCCCCAACCCGCAGATTTACGCCCACGTGATGGACTCCTCGGTTGATGGCGAGCCCATTGTGGGTTTCGCGCTGTGGTTCCTGAATTACTCCACGTGGGAGGGCACGCACGGGATCTACCTTGAGGACCTGTACGTGCGGCCCGAATCGCGCGGCGGCGGCCACGGCAAGGCGCTGCTGCGTGAACTGGCCCGTATCGCCGTGGAACGCGGCTATGCGCGGGTGGAGTGGAGCGTTCTTGACTGGAACGAGCCCTCCATCAACTTCTATGGTTCGCTCGGTGCCGGAGCCATGGACGGCTGGCACGTGTTCCGCCTGGACGGGGCGGAGCTGGGCGCCTTTGGCGCGCCGGCGGTCGTGGACGCGCACGCATGAGCGCGCCCGCTCCGCTGACCACAGCCGCGGACACCAGCGCGCCCTACACCGTCCGCGGGCTTCGGGTCCAGGACCACTACTTCCAGGCACCGCTGGACCATGCGAACCCAACGGGGAAGAGCATCACCTTGTTCGCCCGGGAACTCAGCGATGCCCTGCTTGAAGGCACCCAACTGCCTTGGCTGCTGTTCCTGCAGGGAGGACCCGGCGGCAAGGGCAACCGGCCCACTGGGTTGAACGGCTGGCTGGCCGAGGCCGCCAAACACTTCCGCATCCTGATGCTCGACCAGCGGGGAACCGGCCTTTCCACCCCGGCCAACCGGCAGACCCTGCCCCTGCACGGCGATGTAGCCGCCCAAGCCGAGTACCTCTCGCATTTTCGGGCGACAGACATTGTGGCCGACGCAGAACTCATCCGCGCCGAGCTGGGCTCGGGGCCGTGGAGCATTTTCGGCCAAAGCTACGGCGGTTTTTGTGCCCTGACATATCTGTCTTTCGCTCCTGAAGGGGTGCGGGAAGCACTCTTCACCGGTGGCCTGGGCCCCCTCTCCGGACCTGCCGACCAGGTGTACAACGCCACTTTCGTCCGGTTGCGCTCGCGCAACTCCGAGTACTTTTCCAAGTATCCGCAGGATCGGGCAATCCTTGCCCGCGTCCTGGCGCACGTGGCCGACGTGCCCGAGCTGCTGCCCACGGGCGAACGGCTGAGCCCCGAACGGGTGCAAATGCTGGGCAACTTCCTCGGCGGAAACACCCGCTTTGACGCCCTGCACTATGTTCTTGAGGACGCGTTTATTGACACGCCCGACGGCGTACGACTCGCGGATTCCTTCCTGGCTGCCGTTGCGGCGCAGGTCAGCCGGGCTGCCAACCCGCTCTACGCGCTCATGCACGAGTCAATCTATGTTCAGGGAACGGCCAGCAATTGGGCAGCCGAACGGGTCCTGGCCGGGCTTCCCGACTTCCGCCCGGACGCCACCGAGCCGCTCCTCACCGGCGAGATGGTGTACCCGTGGTACTTCGAGCAGGACCCGGCGCTTGTGCCCTTGCGGGAGCTGGCCGATGTGCTGGCCGCGCGCACGGCGGGCTGGGGCGCGCTCTACGACGCGGGGCAGCTGGGCCGCAACCAGGTGCCGGCGGCTGCCGCCGTCTACACGAACGACATTTACGTGGACAGGGACATTTCGCTGGCCACGGCGGCCGCCGTCAATGGCCTTCAAGTATGGGAGACAGCCGGCTTCCACCACGACGGCATTGCCGACGACGGCGAAAGCATCTTTGCACGCCTGCTACAGATGGTGCGCAACCCCGGGCAAGAGGCGTAGCCGGGCCGCAGTCCTTGGCCGCAGCAGGCGTGCGCGGGGCCGGCGGTCCTCTCGCGGGCAGTAAGATTTCCTCGGTCGCTGGGCGACCTTGAAAATCCATCCCCGCTCCGAGAACCGCAGGCCCCTGCCCTCTCAGGCGCGGACCGGTGATCCCGTAGGCGGCGTCAGGGAGGCCGAGGCCGCCCGCGGCCGATCGGCCGGAAAGCCGCCGAGGGAATGCCGGCCCGCGCCAGCCCAGCACACCGGACGTGCGTCAGGCGTGGCCGGCTTCGCGCATTTGGCGCAGTTCCTTTTTCAGGTCCCCGACTTCATCGCGCAGCCGGGCTGCCAGTTCGAAGTGAAGGTCCGCGGCCGCACCATGCATTTGTGCCGTCAGTTCCTCGATGAGGGCCACCAGCTCCTTGGCCGGCCGCGATTCGACGCCGTTCTTGGCTCCCTTGCCCTTGCCCGGCTTGGTGTCGCGCCTTTGCCGGGCTTCCTCGAGCAGCGCGGCCGTGTCGGCGTCTTCACGAGCCAACTGGTCGGTGATGTCGGCAATGCGTTTGCGCAGCGGCTGCGGGTCGACGCCGTGCTCCAAGTTGTAGCTGACCTGGATTTCCCGGCGCCGGTTCGTCTCGTCAATGGCGAACTGCATGGACGCGGTGATCCTGTCGGCATACATGTGCACCTGGCCCGAGACGTTGCGGGCGGCGCGTCCGATGGTCTGGATCAGGGACGTTGAGGAGCGCAGAAAACCTTCCTTGTCGGCATCCAGGATGCTCACGAGCGAAACTTCCGGCAAGTCGAGGCCTTCGCGGAGCAGGTTGATACCGACCAGCACGTCGAAGACGCCCATGCGCAGTTCGCGTAGAAGTTCCACACGGCGCAGCGTGTCCACGTCGGAGTGCAGGTATTGGACCTTGATCCCGTGTCCCAGTAGATAGTCGGTCAGGTCCTCCGACATGCGCTTGGTCAAGGTGGTCACCAGGACACGTTCATTCTTTGCCGTGCGCAGGCGGATTTCACCCAGCAGGTCGTTGATCTGATCTTGCGAGGGCTTGACAATGATTTCCGGGTCGATGAGCCCCGTGGGCCGGATGATCTGTTGGACATACCCGTCGGAAACGCCCAGCTCGTACTTGCCCGGCGTGGCGGAGAGGTAGACGGTCTGGCCCACCCGCTCGAGGAACTCATCCCATTTCAGCGGCCGGTTGTCCATGGCCGAGGGCAGGCGGAAGCCGTGGTCCACGAGCGTGCGCTTGCGGGACATGTCGCCCTCGTACATGGCACCGATTTGCGGCACGGTTACGTGGGATTCGTCAATGACAAGCAGGAAGTCGTCGGGAAAGTAGTCAAGGAGGCAGTGCGGTGCACTTCCCTTGTCGCGGCCGTCAATGTGCCGCGAGTAGTTTTCAATGCCGTTGCAGAAACCCATCTGCTCCATCATTTCAAGGTCGTAGGTGGTGCGCATGCGCAACCGCTGGGCCTCCAAGAGCTTGTTTTGGCTTTCCAATTCCTTGGTGCGGGCAGCCAGTTCATCCTCGATCTGCTTCGTCGCACGGTTCATCCGGTCCGGTCCGGCCACGTAGTGCGAGGCAGGGAAGACGTACATCTCAGTTTCTTCCCTGATGATTTCCCCCGTCAGCGGATGCAAGGTGTAAATGCTCTCAACCTCGTCGCCAAAGAATTCAACCCGGATGGCTTGTTCCTCATACATCGGAATGATTTCCACCGTGTCGCCGCGCACGCGAAAGGTGCCCCGGTGGAAGTCAATGTCATTGCGGGCGTACTGCATGCTGACAAACTTGCGCAGCAGGTCGTCCCGGTTCATGGTGTCCCCCCGCTTGAGCGTGACCATCCCGGCCACATACTCCTCGGGCGTGCCCAAGCCGTAGATGCAGGAGACCGTGGCCACCACTATGACGTCGCGGCGGGTCAGCAGTGCGTTGGTGGCCGAGTGGCGCAGGCGCTCCACCTCTTCATTGACGGAGGAGTCCTTCTCAATGAAAGTGTCCGACTGCGGCACATACGCTTCAGGCTGGTAGTAGTCGTAGTAGGAAACGAAGTATTCCACCGCATTGTTGGGCAGCAGTTCCCTGAATTCATTGGCCAGCTGGGCCGCCAGGGTCTTGTTCTGCACAAGAACCAGCGTGGGACGCTGGACTTGTTCAATCAACCACGCCGTGGTGGCAGACTTTCCGGTTCCCGTGGCACCCAGCAGCACCACGTCCTTTTCCCCGTTGTTGATGCGTTCGGTCAATTCCTTGATGGCTGCCGGCTGGTCGCCGGCAGGCTGAAATTCACTGATGACTTCAAAGGGTGCCACTACACGATTGATCTCCTGCGCAAGACTCATGCGCTTAACGCTACCCCTGTTGTGCCCCGGCAGAACACCGGGTTCCCCCGAGCCCCCTCTCCACCGGACCCGAACGTGCCGCGGCCGGCGTCGCGATGGGCAGGACTCCCCATGCCACGTCCAGCGGATTTAGTCCATTGCATGTAAAAATTGAATCAGGACAGCGTCACCAACAACACGATCATCGTCCATATGAGAGGCAACAATGACACAGAACCCCGAAAATCCATACGAACAGCCCAAGCAGAACCCGGAGAACACCTACGGACAGCCCGCGCAGTACCAGGGCCAGCAGCCCCAGGGCTATGCGCAGCCCGGATACGGCATGCAGGCCGAGGACCCGGGCAAGACCTTGGGCATCATTGGCCTTGTGCTGTGCTTTGTCTTCTCCTTGGCCGGCCTCATTGTGTCGATCATTGCCAAGAAGAAGTCTGCGGCTGCAGGCTTCACCGACAACACCCCCGCCAACGTGGGCGTGATCCTGGGCTGGATCTTCACCATCCTCGGATTTCTTGCCTTTGTCTTCTACATCATTTTCATCATCGTCATCATCAACAGTGGCGAGATGACCAGCACGTACTAGGACACCGCACTGCGCCGATCCTCGCAGGACAACGCAGCACGAAGAGGCCCCTTCCCACCGTGGGAAGGGGCCTCTTCGTGTTTCCGCGCTACCGGCCTGTCCGCTCCACCCAGGCAGCGAGTTCCCGATTCGCCGCCGCAAACCACGGCTCCTTGGCTTCAGCGTAGGCGCGGCCGGACTCGTCTGCGGCGTGCTTGGCAGCCAGCTCCCACTTGAACACTTCATACCGACTCCGCGCAACAGGCTCCGCGCGCAGCCAATCCCGAAACGCCACGGAAAACAGGGCCCCCGGCGAGCCGTCGACCCGCACATGCAGGTTGACGCGGCGTCCGGGATCCGCCGACACATGGAACCGCTTTTCCCACTGCTCCCCCGCCCGGCCACCCGCAAAGTCGTGGCCAGTGTCCCACCACGGTCCATCCAGTGCCGGAAAGCCGACGTCGGCAAGCGAGCCGGCCAGCGCGTCTGCCGCCGCCAGGTCCTGCACACGAATTTGCAGGTCCAGGACATCCTTGGCCGCCAAACCCGGCACGGCTGTTGAGCCGATGTGGTCAATGCCGATGGCCTGATCCCCTGCCGCCGCGGCCAGCCGCGCCATGATCCGAGCAGCTTGGGCCGGCCAGCAGGGGTCCGCGTCCACCAGGGCGGCCGGGTGGTCGTGCCGGGCCGGGACGCCTGCGGCAAGGTTGGCGGCAAAGGGCAGCAGCCGCTCGTGCCACAACACATCGAGTCGGGCAAGAACCTCTGCCGGGTCGCCCGCATTGACAAGCACAATGTCGGCTGCCGCCTCCCGCTGTGTGTCGTTGGCCTGCGCCGCCATGCGGGCCAAGGCATCCTCGGTGCTCATGCCGCGCCGCTGCACCATCCGCTCAAGGCGCACCTCCGCGGGGGCGGACACCACAACCACCAAGTGGAAATTCGCGCTTTGGCCTGTCTCCACCAACAGGGGAATGTCCTGGACCACCACGGTGCCGGGGCCGGCGTCGTGCTTGAGCATTTCGGCGGCGGCCCGCACCAGCGGATGCACGATCCCGTTCAACACAGCAAGCTCGTCCGTGTCCGTGTCCGCGAACACGCGGGCACCCAGGGCCGGCCGGTTGAGGGAGCCGTCGGCAAGCAGCACTCCTGCGCCAAAATGATGCACGACGGCGGCCAGTCCGGCCGTCCCCGGGGCCACCGCCTCGCGGGCCAGCTGGTCTGCGTCGATGACCACGGCACCCAGCTGGCGGAAGCGGTGCGAAAGGAGCGATTTCCCGGCGGCAATGCCGCCGGAGAGTCCAAGTGAAAGCATCCACCCATCCTATCCAGCGCCTCCCGTCCGGCACTTCATGTCCGGAACCTCATTTCCAGGACCGGGGCCGGGCCCTGTGTCAGCTGGCCGGGGGAATGTTCTGGTTGATGTGGAACACGTTGAGCGGGTCGTACTGGGCCTTGATCTGCGCGAGCCGCCCGTAGTTGTCCCCGTAGGCGCCGCGCGCCCTGTCCCTGTCCTCCAAGCCGAGGAAGTTCACATAGACGCCGCCGGCCGAGGTGGGGTGCAACTCGTTCCAGTAGCTCCGGGCCCATTCGACAATGACCGGTGCGTTCACCGGGTCCGGGTCAACGCCGACGATGACGCCTGCCCATCCTCCCTCGCGGTGGGGGAACGCGGTGGCCCCGGCGTCGACACGGGCCGCGGCCCCGTCGATGGGGTACAGGTGCATTGCTGAGTGCCCCGTGGGCAGCCGGGCGGCGAATTTGGCATGAGTGTCGATGGCGGCGTCGCTGATTTCGGTGAACATGTCCGCCTTCCAGTACCACTGGAGGCCGGATGAGTAGAGCCCGTCGAATGCGGACTGCAACGCTGAGAACGGCATGGGCGCCAGGCCTATCACCAGAGGCGAGCCGAACTCGCGGATGGGCGCCGTCGCGGCGTCTGCGGCAGCGGCCGGACCTGTGTAGCACCAGACGATCGCGCAGGATTTGACGCCCCACAGTTCCTCCGGGAAGTGCGGGGACGGCGGGATCGTGATCACCCCGAGCCATCCGCTGAGTTCCTCGGGCAACGATGGCAACAGTTCCCGGTACCAGCGCATGACCTCCGGCGCGTCTTCCAGGGCGTAGAGGACCGGCCCGCCCACCACTGTCCCGTGCTCACCGACGTCGTGGCAGGCAAAGGTGAACGAGACGACCACGCCAAAGTTGCCACCACCACCGCGCAGCGCCCAGAAAAGGTCCGGATGCCGGTGCGCGTCCGCCGTGACGAGGCTCCCGTCGGCCAGCACCACATCGGCGCCGAGCAGGCTGTCCACTGTCAGTCCGTAGCGCCGTGAGAGGTATCCCACCCCACCGCCCAGTGCTAGCCCGCCAACACCTGTGGAGGCCAGAAAGCCCGACGGCGTCGCCATGCCGAAAGGGACGGTGGCAGCATCCACGTCCGCCCACGTGCACCCTCCGTCGACCCGGACCCGGTGGGCTGCAGGATCCACCGTGGTGCTGCGCATGGCGGAAAGGTCCACCACCAATGCACCGTCCCATACACCGAGCCCGCCCGCATTGTGCCCGCCGCCGCGGATGACCAGTTCGAGCCCGTTGTCCACGCCACAACGGACGCACGCCACGACGTCGGCCGTGTTGGCGCAGCGGGCGATCGCCAGGGGACGCTTGTCGATCATGGCGTTGTACACGGCCCGGGCGCCGTCGTATTCTTCGTCGGCCGCCGTGATGAGGTCCCCGCGCAGCGTCGCCGCCAAATCAGCCAACGCCCTGCCTGCCGTCAGTGTGTCCTGTTCCTGTAGCTCAGTCATGGTCTTGCTCCTTGCCAAGTGGCGGGCTGGGTGCCGCCGTCATGCCCCCATGCTAGGACGGCCCCGTTCGCCCGGCGTTCGCAGCCTGACGGGTTGCGCGAACGCTGTTGGAGAGCGTGGGGTTGTGCTGTTCGTCGGCCAGTTTCTCCGCCCGGCCCAAGAGGAGTTGTGCGGCGGCTGGTTCCGCCAAAAGCGCCCGTTGGCGCAAGACCTCGGGCAGCCACCACACATCGAAATTCTGGTGGGCAAACGACTCTGCCGCCGCCAGCACGGCCCCTGCCTCCCGGGTCTTCCCGCACTCCTGCTGGGTCTGGGCCAGCAAGCACTGCCAATAGGGCATCCTGGCAAGTGCCTGCGCGGCCCGCAGTTCCCTGATGGCCGTGCCGATGATCGCGCTGCCTTTTTCCGATCCCGTGAGCCACCCGCGCAGGATGGCGCCCCACTGGCCGTAGTAGGCAAATTTGTAGCGGGTGCACAGTGTTTCCAGCTCGGCGGCGACTGAGGCCAGTTCGTCCCGCCCGCCACCGTTTGCATCGCCGCCCAGGCGCCACTGGAGCAGGACTCCGCGATAGGCCAGCGCCACAGCCAGGCTGTACGGATGGCTGGCGAAGGTGGCCCGTTCGACGGCCTCGGCGGACAGGGCCAGTGCGCCGTCGTTGTCGCCCGAAAGCCAGTGGGCGTGCGACGACCAAGCCCGCGCGTGCACCCCGACGCGGGTACCCAGAATGTGGGAGTGGGTGGTGGAGGCCAGCACGCACGCCCTGTCGAAGTGGGCAATGGCCTCGGGGGAACGGCCCAAGCTGGTTTCAGCACCGCCCACGGCAAAGCTGGCCTGCCCCAGGAGCTCAGGCAGGTCGCGTGCCAAGTTCAGCGCCCGCGACGCGAGGGCGTGGGACTGCACGGTTTTACCCTGCACAAAAGTTGCCGCAAAGAGGCCTATCAGGGCCGAAGCCTGGGCCTGCGCACTGCCCAGATCCCCGGCCAGGGCGAGTATCCGCTCCAGGGTGGCTTGAAGCTGTGCCGAGGAGTAGCCGTGCAGCGCAGTCAACGACGGAGGCATCCGCAGCAGGATCGCCAGCTCGGACTTCTTCGTGTCGCCGCGTCCCGGGCAATCAGCCAGCAGGTCCAGGCCCTGCTGGTAGTCAGCCAGGGCTTGGGCACTGGCGAAGATGCGCGTCGCCGCGTCGCCGGCCTGCACAAAGTAGCCCATGGCCCGGCCCGGCTCCCCGGCCTGGCGGTATTGTTCGGCAAGGTCGGCGGCAACAATCCCGCCAACGCCGTGGTGTTCGGCTTCCATGGCTTGGGCAAGGCGCCTGTGAAGCAGCCATCGCTGCGGCGGGGTGGAAAGCTCGTAGGCGCATTGCCGGAGCAGGTCATGCGTAAAATCGTAGCCGCCCCTCTGTTCACGCAGAATACGACGGCGCCACAACTCATCCACCGCCTGGACGAGGGACGCCTCGTCTCCCGTCCAGGCCCGCGCCAGCAAACCCAGGCTGAACTCCCTCCCCACAGCAGCAGCCAGCGTGGCGACATCCCGCGCTTGCGACGAGCACTGTTCAAAACGGCGGCGTAGGACACCTCGGCCATCGCCGGAATCCCGCAGCACCTCCGTCAGCGCAAGCTGCCCGCCGGCGCAGCGCCGCATGGCGCGGGCAGCTTCCACAATGTGCAGGGGAAAGCCGCCGCTTGCCGCATGAAGCAACACTGCATCGTCATCGGAGAGCTCCTTCCCCAACTCCGCCGCGGCCAATGCTGCGCTACTGGCCGCGTCCAACGGTGCCAGGTCCAGCTCCTGGATCCATCGTCCCGTGCGCAGGGCCTGCAGGGCCTCGAGAATGTGGATGTTTGCGGCCAGTTCATTGGTACGGGCCGTGGCGGCAATCAGCAAGGGGCTCGACGGTGCCGTGGAAAGGAGCACAGCCAGGAATTCCAGGGTTTCGGCATCGCACCATTGCAAGTCGTCAAGAATCAGCAGAACGGGCCGGGCAGGTGCCAGCACCAAACCGGCCAGGCGTTCGTAATAGGCCCTCCGCTGCCAGGCATCCACCAAGGCGGCGCCGGGGCCATGCCAGGGTGCCAATGCCTCCGGCAGCAGGCGTGCGGCTTCATTGTTCGCCCGGTTGCCCCCTTCCCCGGCACCTGGCCTGTCCGTTTCCCGTTCACCGGCGTGAAAATCCTTGCTGGCCAGCCATTGCGCCACTGGCGCCAGTGCTGTCCGGCCACCTCCGGAGAAACAGCGGCCATAGGCGGTCAGTGCCCCTGTCTTGCTGATCCGGCCCAGCAGGGAGACCAGCAAGCGGGTCTTGCCGATTCCGGCGTCGCCCTTGAGCACGAGCAGCCCGGGGTTTCCCGCAATGGCCCTGTTCCAGCGCTCTTGCAGGAGTACTTCCTCCGGTTCCCTCCCCACGGGACGCCCGGCCGCGGGACCGGGGCCGAGCAGCATGACGGAGCGGCCTCCCGAGATGCGGAGCGAGGGTGTGGAGCCCAAGAGCTCGCTCGCCAATTCCCGGGTCCGCGGACCCGTCTCGAGACCGAGTTCGCTTTCCAGCACGGCAGCACACCGGTGGTAGCTGCGGACGGCGGCGGCAGTGTCGCCGGCCGCCACTTGAAGTTCCATCAGCCTCTGGTAGCCGGCCTCCTCCAACGGAGCCAGTTGAAGGCGTCGCTGCGCGGCGGCCATCGCCAGGTCGGGCTGGCCACTCGATGCTGATGCTGATGCTGCCACCTTGTCGCAGACTTCGATGCAGTGCCGGTGGAGAATTTCGCGTTCGGCCAGCACCCATTCGCCATACAGGCCGGGCAGGAGATCACCGGCATAGGCGTCGATCGCAGCCTGGCCAAACTGCACAAGTCCCGTCTCGTTTCCGGTATCCGACAACCGGAGCACTTCCCTGCAGTTTCGTTGGAAGGTGCCCACATCCGAGGCCGTGCCGGGTCCGTCCTGCCAAAGAAGTGCCGTTCCCGATGATTCGATGTGTCTGTACAAGTCCGGGAGTTGGCGCAGGCCGTGGAGTTCGCGGCGCAGGTTGGTGCGCGACTGTTGGCCGGTCGACTCCGGCCACAACAGTCCGGCCAGCCGCTCGCGTTCTTGCGGCACTCCTGCGTTGACCACCAAATATGCCAAAAGTTCCAAGGCGCGTCCCACCACCAGCGACTTTGATTCCGCCGCTCCGTGCTCAATGACACGCTGCTCCCCCAAAAAGCAGAGCCGCAACATGGTGACCGTCCTCACGACGGACGTTGATGATCCGTCAATTCCCCCATCATCCCACCAATGCCTGCCCCAAGGAATGAGACGCATCCGCTGTCTTCGATAGGCTTCAGAGATGACCTCTTCAAGTGCGACGCCAGGCCCCAACAGTTACACGACGCTGGCACCCGGAGCTGATTTTCGGCACGAGCTTGCCATCAAGCGGTCACGCTTCATCACTGTGCTGCGCCGCGTTGAGGACGAATCACAAGCCCGGGCGCTGGTGTCGGAGCTGCGCCGGGAATTCCATGACGCGCGGCACCACTGCTCGGCCTTTGTCATTGGCGCGGACCGTTCCCTGCAACGCTCCAACGACGACGGGGAACCATCGGGAACCGCAGGCATCCCCATGCTTGACGCCCTCGTGAAACGGGAGACCCGAGCTGCGTCGGCCACAGGTGGGAACAAGAGCGCAGTCGCCGACCTCAGTGACGTGTGCGCCGTCGTCGTCCGCTATTTTGGCGGGATTCTCCTGGGAGCCGGCGGACTGGTGCGCGCCTACTCCGAATCCGTCAGTGCTGCCCTGGAGCAGGCACCGCTGGTGCGGCGGGAGCGGCTGGGACTGTTTGAAGTCCAGGTGCCGCATGCCGAGGCAGGGAGGCTGGAAAACGAACTGCGCAGCGCCGGCTATGCCATGACGGGCAATGACTACGACGCCGTCAACACCCATGTGGGGATGGCCCTTGCCGATGATTCCTTGGTCATCGCAATGGCCAGGGAACGCCTGGCATCATTCACCTCGGGCCGGGGCGCCCTGAAAGCAGTGGGCACCGATTGGGTTGACCGTCCGCTGGGGCTTGCCCGCTAGCTAACTGCCGTGGTGGTTGCGATGTTGCTGCTGGAGTTCATGCTGGTGGAAGCCTTGCCGGTAAGTGGGACGCGCGAAGCCGGGCCTCCTGTCGAAGCGGGAGCCTTGCGTACTGCTTGGCAGCAGCAGCAAAATGAAGATGATGAGCCCGCCCACCGAGGGAATAAGCACCAGTGCAAGGAAGCCGGCGCTGAGATTGGCGTCGTGCAACCGGCGAACTGTCAAGGCCAAGCAAGGAATCAACACGCCCGCAAGGAAGAAGAAATAGCCCACGCCCACCAGCACACTCAAGGCGGAGACAGCACTTTGCGACGATGTGATCGCAACGAACGCAACCACAGCCACTGACACCAACAGCATGAACAGCTGCACCCACCAAAACTCGCTGCGGCTGGAGCGCCCGCTGAACGTGCCGTATTCGCTGAAGAAACGCCGTGTGGAAGCCACAAACCCCGCTGAATGGCGCAGCGGGGCCACCGGTCTCTGCCGGGGCAATCGCCCACTGTTCCCGGGAGAAACCGGAACTGGCCGGACGGGGACTGATGGTGCCTGGACTGGTGGTGCAGGGGCAGGCTGGGTGACCGGCCGGTACGGCTTTGGCACATCCGGCGAGGGCGGCGGGGACGGAGGGCTGAAGTAACCGGCGGGGACAAAGTCTTCCGACGGAGCGGTGTAGGGGGTGGGACCGTTTTCGGATCCGCCCGCTTTCTTGACTGACATCCAGTGATTCCCCCGTAAGTATCCGGTCCAGTACCTTGACTCCTGCTTCGAGCATAGCCACCCCGACTGACAAAGTCGCCATGCAACAGGTATCCAAACAACAGCTCGTTAAGCAAGTGCGGGCCCCTGCCATTGGCAGGGGCCCGCACTTGTTCAATGGTGCTGCATTTTCATGCACCTGCTTGAAAAGCCGAAATTAGTTTCCGGTCAGCTTTTCGCGCAGGGCAGCAAGTGCCTCGTCGGATGCCAGCGTGCCGGCACCCGTGTCGGTTGCCACAGGCTCGGAGGAGTAGCTGGCCCCTGCGGACTCGCCACCTTCACCGGCGCCAACGGCAGCTGCATCTTCTGCGGCGTGCTCGGCAACCTGCTTCTTGTGTGCTTCCCAGCGAGTCTGGGCGTCAGCGTACTGCTGCTCCCAAACGGCGCGCTGGGACTCGTAGCCTTCAAGCCACTCGTTGGACTCGGAATCGAAGCCCTCCGGGTACTTGTAGTTGCCTTCTTCGTCGTACTCGGCAACCATGCCGTAGAGGGCGGGATCGAACTCGGTGGAGTCCACGTCCACGCCTTCGTTGGCCTGCTTGAGGGACAGCGAGATGCGGCGGCGTTCCAGGTCGATGTCGATGACCTTGACGAACAGCTCGTCGCCCACGGAGACAACCTGCTCGGCCAGCTCAACGTGGCGCACTGCGAGCTCAGAGATGTGGACGAGGCCTTCGATGCCGTCTTCAACGCGAACGAACGCGCCGAACGGAACCAGCTTGGTGACCTTACCCGGTACAACCTGCCCGAGGGCGTGCGTGCGGGCGAAGGTCTGCCACGGGTCTTCCTGCGTAGCCTTGAGCGAGAGCGATACACGCTCGCGGTCCAGATCCACTTCCAGAACCTCGACGGTGACTTCCTGGCCAACTTCGACAACCTCGGACGGGTGGTCGATGTGCTTCCAGGACAGCTCGGAAACGTGGACGAGGCCGTCTACGCCGCCAAGGTCCACGAAGGCACCGAAGTTGACGATGGAGGAAACAACGCCGGGACGAACCTGGCCCTTTTCCAGCTTGTTGAGGAACGTGGAGCGAACCTCGGACTGGGTCTGCTCGAGCCAGGCACGGCGGGACAGCACAACGTTGTTGCGGTTCTTGTCCAGCTCGATGATTTTGGCTTCGATCTGCTGACCGATGTAGGGAGCCAGGTCGCGCACACGGCGCATCTCGACGAGCGATGCGGGCAGGAAGCCACGCAGGCCGATGTCGAGGATAAGACCACCCTTGACCACCTCGATGACGGTACCGGTAACGACGCCGTCTTCTTCCTTGACCTTCTCGATGTCGCCCCAGGCACGCTCGTACTGCGCGCGCTTCTTGGAGAGGATCAGGCGGCCTTCTTTGTCTTCCTTCGTGAGGACCAAGGCTTCGACCTGATCGCCAACGGCGACAACGTCACCGGGATCAACGTCGTGTTTGATGGACAGCTCGCGGGAGGGGATGACACCTTCGGTCTTGTAACCGATGTCGAGCAGAACTTCGTCGCGGTCAACCTTGACAACTACACCTTCGACGAGATCGCCGTCGTTGAAGTACTTGATGGTTGCGTCCACTGCGGCGAGGAATTCTTCAGCAGTACCAATGTCGTTGATTGCGACAACAGGGGTACTCGTCTTCTCGGGGGTCGTGATGGTCATGTAGTAGGGGCTCCGATGTGGATAGTTGGTTTCGCCAGACCCGGGCAAGGGACGCGAAAAGCCGCGTCTTAGCCGAAATCGGGTCCGGAATTATTAGGGTTGCAGGGGTTCCTGCGGGTCGTGCATGAATGTCCTGGGCAGCCAACGGCTGGAAGTACCAGTCGAAACGACCCATGACATGCCCATTTAGTCTAGTTGTTTGGTCCATGGAGCGCAAAACCGCCTTCGACGGCGATAATGGCGTTTGTGGACAATTCAACACTCTTGGTCTTGGGCCCGCCTGCTTGGGTGCTTTTGGCTGTCTTCTTGGTTTTGGCCGCCGTAATTTGGCGCATCGCCTTGGACCGTTCCACGTGGCAGATGCTGGTGGCGGGCCTGCGCGCTTTGGTCCAGCTCGCCGCCGTCGCGTTTGTCATTGCGCTGCTCTCAAATAGTGGAGTCTGGGCGTTTGCCTTCGTCGCGGTGATGTTCCTGGTCGCTGTGTGGACCTGCGGGCATCGCGTGGCCCCGCAGGGACGTTGGTGGGTGGCTGCCCTCCCACTGGCTGCCGGCGTCATTCCCCCTGCAGCGTTGTTGTTTGCCGTGGGTGTGCTGCCCTTCCAAGCGCTGGCCATCATCGCTATTTTGGGCCAGCAAATTGGCGGCGCCATGTCCACTGTGACGCTCAGTGGACGGCGCGTGCGCGACGAACTGGAATGGCGCAGGGGCGAAGTGGAGGCGGCCGTTGCGCTGGGTTTCGAATGGCCGGCGGCCCGCACGCTGGTGGGCCGTCCCGTGGCGGGCGAGGCCGTGCTCCCGTCCATCGACCAAACCCGGACGGCCGGGCTCGTCACACTGCCCGGCGCGTTTGTCGGCATGATTCTCGGCGGGGCTGCACCGCTGGATGCCGGGCTGATTCAGCTGCTGGTGCTCATTTCCCTCCTGCTGGTCAACTCCAGCACAGCGACCACCACACTGTGGCTGTGCTGCCGCGGGGCCTGGTCGCGCCCGGTATGACCGCACCCTTCCCGCATGAACGCACCTTGCCCGCTGTTCGGGGGGGCTCCGCACCGCTTTTATGCAGAGTAGGTGCGTTTATGCGCAAATCCGGGTTCTTGACACCGGCAGCACCGCTCCGGCCCGCACCAGTGCTGCCCGGATGCGCGACTCGAGCGTGACCGGGTCCTTGAAATCCGCCCAGCCGATGCGGATGAACTGCCACCCCAGCTCCATGAGGTCCTTTTCCCGCTGCCGCTCATTGGCCAGGACCTCTGGGGTTGGCCGGTAATTGAAGTATTTTCCCCAGCCGTCAAATTCGAGGATCAGCTTGTACTGTCGCCAGGCAAAGTCAACCCGATAGTCGCCGTGGCGGGTGGAAATCGTCACTTGCAGTTCCGCAAGGGGCAGGCCGGTGCCTGCCAAGAACACCCTGGTGCGCGACTCCCCTGCCGATTCGCTGTTCGGATCGAAGAAGTCGAGGGCCTTCCGGGCCCTTGCAGCGCCTCGTTTTATCGGGCTGCCGGCCAGTTGTCCCTTCAGTGCCTGCACGGACGCGCCGCTGCGGAGCCCGTGGTCGCCGATAATGACTGATTGCTCGAGGGTGAAATGGCGGGAACAATCCACAATGGTCCGTTCCAAGGAAGTGACGGGAACCCGCAGCGGGCCGATCCGCATCAACGCAACGTCTTCCGGGGCGAGAGATTGCCTGTGGGCAACGACGTTGGAACCCCGGCCGGAGCTGCCCGGGGAATAGTTGAAGCTCACATGCACTGCCGCCCCGCACCCCCACGTGCCCAACCCGTGGATCCTGGCGGCACTGGAGTGTGAATACACGCCTTGGCAGTGCGACGCCAGCACATGGGCGATCAGCATGAGGTAGTCCTTGTGCCAGGGCGCAGCGGCATTCCAGTCGGCAGCCCGGATGTAGGCACCGCGCTGCAGCCGCTGCACCAAGCCCTGGGCAGCGGCGGCGCCGACGCACCTCCCACCGAGCCCTCGCGCCGCCAGCATGGCACTTGTGGCGACGCCGCCCACGGATTCGGGGGGCCACTGGCTTGACACCATTGCCTGAAGTTTGCTCTTGTCCATGTCCCATGGTGGCCCCGAACAGCAGTGTGCGGGGCGCACACGTGGCAGCCTGTGGACACCACCGCGCCGAACCACAGCTGTGCAGGAACCACCGCCGTCGTGCTTCGGGACAAAACCCAGGCTCCACGGAGCACGAACGCACCTCTCCCGCTTATGCGGAGGTGACATCCACCCCATAAGCGGGAAAGCTGCGCATGTGCGGGGAACCCGCGTTTATGCGCGTGCCGGAGGGGAGACGTGCTGCCAACCTGAAGCATTTCGGCTACGACTGTTGGACCGGACGCCTTGCCGGCTAGAAGTCAGTCATGCAGTGCGGCGCTTCGGCCGCGGCGAACATGGCGTCAAACCGTGCCACGGCCCGAGGGCTGTCCTCGCGGATCCGGCCTGCCTTTTGCAGGGTCCGGGCGCTGACACCGCCCAGGTAGAGGCTGGAGAGTTCGCTGACGCCCATGCTGAGTTCGGATTCCACGGAGCCGTCTTCCGGGCAGCGCGTGACAGTGGCCTTGCCGTGCACCACCGCAATCTTGAAGATGCCCGACGCGTGCCCGAGGGGATCGCCGACATGGATGGTGAGGGTGCCGTCCGCCGGGTATTCGCGGGCGGCCAAGGCCCCTGGGGTGTCAAGGATGCGCAGCCACAGGTGGTCCTCGGTGACTGTGCGCTTGTAGAGCCGCTTGGCCGCCATGGCCCACTCGAGCGGATCCACCACGGGAGCCGAGTCCCAGATGATCACATCGATCAAATCCAGCGAGCCAAGATAGTTCCACAGCGCAAGGTACGCTGCATCGTTGACGGCCAGGAAGTCGACAATATCCACGGTGGAGCGTGCCTTTTCCTGGCGCGGCCGGTACGTGACGTAGCCGTCCACGGCTCCGGAGGCGTCATAGTGCAGCGCCGCCCGGATGTTCTTCATGGGTTCGGACCGGCCGTAGGTGGGCTCCCCCGACGCCGAAAGCCTGTACATGTCCTGCCGGCCAATGGACCCGTACGTGGTGGCGTGGACGCGCGCAAAGATCTCATTGTGAAGGTCGCGCACCACCCCGACGTCGGCGATTTCCACCACACCCTGCGAGGCGGCCGCCGACACGATGAATTCCAGTCCGCCCTTGACCGTGACTTCGATGTTGCTGCTGTCGGTCGCCACGCCAAAACCAAAGCGGCCGTAAATGGTCGCTTCCGACGCCGTCAGTGCGGCAATGGGGATTCCGGCGGCTTTGGCCTGGGCCAGGTCGGAGCCCATCATGGCCCTCAACAAGCCACGACGGCGGTGGCTTGGACGCACTGTCACCGCGGTGATCTGGTGGACGGGAAGCAGTGTCCCTGCTCCGACGTTCAGGTTCTTGCGGTGGTAGGCGTAGGTGGCGACGGGATAGTCGGGGCCCCAGGCTCCCTCCGGGGCAGTGGCGTCGATGAGGTACGCACCCGTGGCCATCTGCCCGTCAACCTCAGTGGAGGCAGCGTACTTGCTTATCTCCGCATCGCCAAGCGTATCGCCATGGAAACCCAGGGCAACGGCCTGCATCCACTTCGCCAGTTCCGCACTGGCCTTGCCATCCTCCAGGCGCGACGCGAAGGTCCGCAGCTCGTAGGGGAACGGACGAGACTGGCGGTTGATGCCCGGTTCGTAGCTTTGCGGCATGGGATGCCTTTCTAAAGTCGGTGGGGTGAGTCAGTGGCCGGCGTCGTTCCAGCTGGCGCCCAAGCCCAGCTGGACTTCCAACGGCACCTTGAGTTCGGCCGCAGCACCCATCTGCTCCACCACAAGTTCCTTCACGGCGTCCAGCTCGCCCGGCCACACTTCAAGGATCAATTCATCATGAACCTGCAGCAGCATCCGCGATTTCAGGCCCTTGTCCTTCAGCTCGCCGGCCACCCCAAGCATGGCGTGCTTGATGATGTCCGCCGCGGAACCCTGAATGGGTGAGTTCAGGGCCACTCGCTCGGCCAGTTCACGCAACTGCCGGTCGGCACTTGAGAGATCGGGCAGGTAGCGCCGACGCCCTTCAATCGTGGAGGTGTAGCCGTCGATGCGAGCTTGTTCGACCACGCCGCGCAGGTAGTCGCGGACCCCGCCAAAGCGGTCAAAGTAGTCCTTGACGAGCGTCCTGGCCTCGTCAACGGAGATTTCCAGTTGCTTGGACAAGCCAAAGCTTGTCAGCCCGTAGGCCAGCCCGTAAGACATGGCCTTGACCTTCGAGCGCATGGCCGAGGTGACTTCTTCCGGCGCCACGCCAAAGACGTGGGAGCCGACGTACCTGTGCAGGTCCTCCCCCTCGGCATAGGCCTGGATGAGTCCGGCATCTCCGGAGAGGTGGGCCATGATGCGCATTTCAATTTGCGAGTAGTCGGCGGCCAGCAGGCATTCGTAGCCTTCACTGACCACGAAAATGTCCCTGACGCGGCGCCCCTCCTCCGAACGGATCGGGATGTTTTGCAGGTTCGGGTTGTTCGAGGACAAGCGCCCGGTGGCCGCCACGTTCTGTGCGTAGGTCGTGTGGATTCGCCCATCCTCCGCCACGGACTTCTTCAGCGTCTCCACCATTTGCTTGAGCTTGGAGGCTTCGCGGTGGGCCATCAGCTGGGCGAGGAACTCGTGTCCGGTCTTTTCCAGCAGGGCTTTCAGGGACGCGGCGTCGGTGGTGTAGCCGGTCTTGATCTTCTTTGTTTTGGGCAGCCCGAGCTCTTCAAACAAGACCTCCTGCAACTGTTTGGGCGAACCAAGGTTCACTTCGTGGCCAATCGCCGCGAACGCTGCCTGCTGGGCGGCGTTCATGGCGGCGGTGAAATCGGCCAGCAGGCTGGTCAGGCGGTCCTGTGAGATGGCAATGCCCGTTAGTTCCATCCGGGCCAGCACGGCCGCCAGCGGCAGCTCCATGTCACGCAGCAGCGTGGACGCGCCGCGTTCTTCCAACAGCGGGGCAAAGTGTTCGCTGAGCAGCAGGGCAACATAGCCGCGCTGCACTGCCTCGGCGTGGGAGGCATCCTCGTCCAGCCCCAACTCCAGCTGTCCCGTCGACTCCGAAGCGCCAGTGTCGAAACCGACCTTCAGGTGGACCTGGCTCAGTTCGGCCAGTTCGTAGCTGCGGCGGTCCGGTTGAATGAGATAGCCGGACAGCGAAGTGTCATCCTGCACCCCTTCCAGCCAGAGCCCGCGCACGGCCAACGCCTTCAGCGCCTCCTTGTACTCGTGCACCACCTTGGGCGCCGCGGACACCAGCCAAGCCGCCAGGGTGGATTCCACTTCGGCGTCGGCACTTCGCAGGTCAACGACGACGGCGGAATCGCCGCGGACCAGGGCCACGGCAGTCGCCTCGCGGGCCAGGCCAACCGGCTCGCTCTGTACGTCGACGGCAACAACGGTGCTGCCTTCCACTCCGTCTGCGCCGTCCACGCCGTCCGCGGCCACCCAGTCCCGCAGCTCGGACGCCGCAGCCACCACGCGATGGGCGGGCACCTGGTGGGACTCGCCGGCGTCGGCCGCTTCTTCCTCCGCGCCAAACAGGTCAAAGAGACGCTTGCGCAGCGTGTTGAACTGCAGCGAGTCGAACAGTTCCTCGACGGCCTCGCGGTCCGGCGCCTGCAGAACAGTGTCCTCAATGGCCACCGGCAGGTCCATGTCGCGCAGCAGGTGGTTGAGGCGCCGGTTGCGCTTGACGTCGTCGACATGCGCCCGCAGGGACTCGCCCACCTTGCCGCCGATGGCGTCGAGGTTCTCCAGAACGCCCTCCAGGCCGCCGTACTGGTTGATCCACTTGGCCGCCGTCTTGGGGCCGACGCCGGGCACGCCGGGGAGGTTGTCCGCGGTCTCCCCCACCAGTGCGGCCAGATCCGAATAGCGGTTCGGAGGCACCAGGTACTTCGCTTCGACGGCTGCTGCATCCATGGGCGGGATGTCGGAGATGCCCTTCTTCGGGTACAGCACCGAAACCTTGTCGGTGATCAGCTGGAACGCGTCACGGTCGCCGGAGACCACCAGCACGTCCCAGCCTGCCGCCTCGCCCTGCGTGGAGAGAGTGGCGATGATGTCGTCCGCTTCAAAGCCGTCCACCGAGATGGTGGGAATGCGCATGGCGGCCATGACCTTGATGATGAGGTCGATCTGGCCGTAGAACTCCTCGGGCGTCTTGTTGCGCCCGCCCTTGTATTCAGTGTACTCCAGCGAACGGAAGGTGGGGGTGTCCAGGTCGAAGGCGACCACCACGTGGGTGGGTTTTTGCTGCCGGATCATGGTCAGCAGCATGGCCGTGAAACCGTGGACTGCGTTGGTGTACTGGCCGGAATCCGTCACGAACTTGTCCGCAGGCATCGCATAGAAGGCGCGGAAGGCCATGGAGTGCCCGTCGAGCACCAGCAGTCGCGGGGATTGCCCGTCGGGCACCCCGGTGCCTGGGGTGGTTGCAGCAGTGGTCTGGGGGGCCGTCTTGGCAGATTCGCTCACAAGTGCCAGCCTAGTCATCATGGACGACAATTACACACCGCATCCCCTTTCCAACGAGCTCCTGGCAGCAGGGGTCCCCACCGAGTACCACGGCCTGTTGGGTCGACACGGAGTGGGTTCCCTCGTGGCTAAGATGGGCATCGTTTTCACCCGGATGACCACGGAGTCCATGGTTGCCACCATGCCGGTTGAGGGAAACACCCAAGTGACAGGCCTGCTGCACGGCGGCGCGCACGTGGTGCTGGCGGAAACACTGGGCTCCTTTGCCGCCTACTTCCATGCCGGGCCGGACTTCCGCGTGGCCGGGATAGAGATCAACGCCACACACCACCGGGGCATCACCGACGGACTCGTGACAGGCACGGCCACCCCCGTCCACCTGGGGCGCACACTGGCCACCCATGAAGTGGTCATGACCGACGCGGAGGGCCGGCGCCTGTCCACCTGCCGCATCACCAACATGATCATGGCGCGCTGACCGCCCAAGCCCCGTGGTTCGCCCGCTTCGTTAAAAAACGACGCCGGGCACTTCCCCTGCCGCAGTGGCGGAAGGGGAAGTGCCCGGCATCGTGCGTTGACCCCCGTGCGTTGACACAAGATTTAGGCAGCCTGTGCCTAGAACAAGGAGCCCACGATCTGCCCCGCGGCCGAGCTGAAGGCCGGGACGATCAAGACAATGGCGCTGGCCACGGCTAGGATGCAGAAGCCGAAGCACACAATGGATCCCCACTTGGCGGCGTGGTTGACGCGGCCGTCGTCGTCGCCACTGACGGCCGTCAAACGGACTCCCAACGAGTACATTGTCACCACAAAACCGGCACCCACAAGCGTGGTGATCGCCACGATGACAAATCCAAACCAGTCAATCATTTCTCCCCCTTGTTGAAGCCCGCTTCGGCGTCGGCTTTGTAACCGGCGTCGGCATTCGGCACTTCCGCGTCCGCAGGGACGGATCCGGGCATCGCTTCGGTTTCCGGCACGGACTTGGGTTGGGGCACGGACTTGGGCTTCGACTTCGGCTTGGACTTGGACTTCGGCGCTCGCGCATCAGTGGCAGCCTTGGTCATGGCTTTGAGCACCGCGGTGTCTGCCCGGTCAAGCGCCGTCTGCGCCACGGCACGGGCGACGGCTGTGTCTGCGGCACGCTTGGCAGCCTTTGCGGCCAGTTTTTCGGCGGCACGGGCCTTGGCGGCCAGCTTGTCGCGTTCCTTCTTACTGGGAATGTGCATGGCCTCGCCCACGGCATCGACGTCGCTGATGGCGTTGTTGTGGTCAACAGTTTCACGCTGGGAGAGGACGAACATGACGATGATGGCGCTCAAGCCAAGCCCGGCAACAATGACAAAGCCGATGGTGCCGGTACGGATCAGCAGTGCGGCGAGGCCACCGACGAGGCCGGCGGCTGGAAGCGTGAACAACCAGGCCAGGCTGATCTTGCCGATCTGCCCCCAGCGGACGGTGGAACCCTTGCGGCCCAGGCCCGAACCCACCACCGAGCCCGAGGCCACGTGGGTGGTGGAGAGCGCAAAGCCCAGGTGGCTGGAGGCCAGAATGGCTGCGGCCGTGCTGGTTTCCGCGGCGAAGCCCTGGGCGGGCTTGACGTCGGTCAGGCCCGAGCCGAGGGTGCGGATGATGCGCCAGCCACCCGCGTAGGTGCCGCCGGCAATGGCCAGGGCGCACGCAGTGATGACCCAAATGTGCGGACCGGTGCCTGCTTGTTGCAGGCCCGAGGCAACAAGCACCAAGGTGATGACACCCATGGTTTTCTGTGCGTCGTTGGTGCCGTGCGCGAGTGCCACAAGCGAGGAGCTAAAGACCTGGCCGCGACGGAAGCCGCCACGTTTCTGGGTGCGCTTGTCTCCGGAATCCGGGTCCGAACGGCGGGTGATGCTGTACGCCAGTTTGGTGCACAGGTACGCAACGAGTCCTGCGATGGCCGGGGCGAGGAGGGCAGGGAGCAGCACCTTGGAGACAACCACCATGAAGTTCACCGCACCGAAGGACCAGGTGCCGACAACCGCTGCACCGATCAGGCCGCCAAAGAGGGCGTGCGAGGAGCTGGATGGCAAGCCCAGCAGCCACGTGAACAAGTTCCACAGCACTGCGCCCATCAACCCGGCAAAGATCATCTGCGGCGTGATGGCCACCCCGTTGGGTCCGCCCTCGTTGATGATGCCGCCGGAGATGGTCTTGGCCACCTCGGTGGAAAGGAACGCTCCCACCAAGTTCAGGATCGCGGCCAAGGCAACAGCTGTTTTGGGTTTGATGGCGCCTGTGGCAATGGGTGTTGCCATGGCATTGGCTGTGTCGTGAAAGCCATTCGTAAAGTCGAAGAAGAGGGCCAGCGCTATAACCAGCACGACCATGAAGGTGAGATCCACCCGCGATCCAATCTAGAGGGGGCAAAAGCGAAGCTTCGAAAAAGTCTAGTCGGATACGCGCGCAGATGGCGCACCTAGCGCCCATGGCACCGGTGCAGTGAAGTTCATGGAGCGGTGGCGAAATCCTACCTCCACGATCTTACGACCATTTTTAGTCTCCTGCTTGCCCCCAGCCCAAAAATCGCCCCGTTCCGACAGTGCCGGGAACCCGCAGTGGCTTGTGCAAGAGGGGCTGGCGTGGCTCGAGCGCAGCATCCCGCCTCCTTGCAACCCTGCTCCCAACCGCAGAAAGGAGTGGAGTGTGAAAAGGAACTCATTAATGATCTCCGTTCCAAGCATGCATTGGAACACCAGCGGCTGCCGGAGATTGCGTGGCCGGCGAAAACCTAGTGGTTGACAGAACTCCAGTGGCTGACGAGGGCGGCCTTGCGGCGGTAGACGGCAAGGAAGGAGGAAATGCGGCGCACCGCTTCCTCAATGTCGTCCGTGGACGGCAGAATCACGAACCTGAAGTGGTCGGGGGTGGGCCAGTGGAAGGCCGTCCCATGCGAGACAAGGATTTTTTGGTCCTGGAGCAGGTCGATGACAAACTTCTCGTCGGATTCGATGGGGTACAGCTCCTGGTCGAGCTTGACGAACAAGTACATGGCGCCGGCCGCCGGCACGCACGACACCCCGGGCAGCGCATTGAGCAGTTCCGAGGCCCTGTCGCGCTGCTCCCGCAGCCGCCCGCCCGGCCCTGTCAGGTCGTTGATGCTCTGGTATCCGCCAAGCGAGGTTTGAATGGCGTGCTGGGCCGGCACGTTGGAACACAGGCGCAATGAGGCAATCAGCTCCAATGCTTCCTTGAACCCGGCCATCGCAGATCGCGGCCCCGACAGTGCAACCCACCCTGCACGGTAGCCTGGCATGCGGTAGGCCTTGGACAGGCCGCTGAACATCAGCATGCAGACGTCGTCGGCCAAGGAGGCCAGGTGGATGTGGGAGCGGCCGTCGTAGATGATCTTTTCGTAGATCTCATCCGCGAAGAGCACCAGGTCGTGCCTGCGGGCCAGTTCCACAAACTGCTCCAGGATGGCGCGGGGGTAGACGGCACCTGTGGGGTTGTTGGGGTTGATAATGACGATGGCACGCGTTTTCGGCGTGATTTTTGCTTCCACGTCCGCCATGTCCGGCCACCACTGGTTGTCTTCGTCGCACAGGTAGTGGACGGGGACTCCGCCGGTCAGGGTCACCGTCGCTGTCCACAACGGGTAGTCGGGGGCCGGGATGAGGACTTCGTCGCCGTTCTCCAAAAAGGCCTGCAACGTCATGGAGATCAGTTCGCTGACACCGTTGCCAACAAAAATGTCGTCCACGCCAATTTTGCGCAGGCCCTTGGTTTGGTAGTACTGGGAAATGGCGGTTCTGGCGGAGAAGATGCCTTTGGAGTCGCTGTAGCCTTGCGCCCCGCGGAGGTGGTGGATCATGTCCACCACGATGGACTCCGGCGCCTCCAAGCCAAACGGTGCGGTGTCGCCCAAGTTCATCCGCAAAATGCGGTGGCCCTCGGCCTCCATCTTTTGGGCCGCATGCAGTATGGGACCGCGAAGTTCGTATCGTACATTGGCTAGCTTGCTGGAGTGTTGCATAGGGCGCATACATTCCATTTTCACATAGGTCCCGGCGCAATTGGCCGAGCCCTCCACTTCGCGCCGAAAAAATCCCCTGCACGTCTACAGCGTGGGGAGGAGTTCCTCCTTGACCTGCTTGCGCAGGATTTTGCCGAGCATGGAACGGGGCATGTCTTGAACTTGAACAATCCGGGCCGGCACTTTGTAGCCTGTCATGCGTTCCCGGCACCAGGCCCGCAACGCCGCTTCGTCAAGATCCGTCCCGGCTTCGAGGACGACGGCGGCAACCACCTTTTCCCCGCCCCGCTCCAAGGCCTTGCCAAAGACCGCAACGTCGGCCACGCCGTCGTGCGTTCCCAGAATGGCCTCCACTTCCGAGGGCGACACATTGAAGCCTCCGGTGATGACAAGTTCCTTCAGCCTGTCCACGATGGTGGTGAAGCCGTCGGGGTCCACCGTGACGATGTCGCCGGTGCGCAGCCAACCGTCCTCCGTCAAGGCCTTGCCGGTTTCTTCCGGGTTGTTCCAATAGCCCTGGAAGATCTGCGGACCCTTCAACAGCAACTCGCCCGGCTCCCCCGGTGCCACTTCCGTCCCGGAACCCTCCAGCCCGGAGTCTTCAAGTCCCACCACTTTCATCAGGGTGGAAGGGAACGGCACTCCGATGGTGCCGTTGCGCCGGCCCGGATTGAAAGGATTGCCGAGCGCCACGGGCGAGGATTCCGTCATGCCGTAGCCCTCCACCAGCAAGCCGCCGGAGACCGATTCCCACAGTTCCACCACGTGGTCGGGGAGGTTCATGGCCCCGGAAATGCAGTATTTGCAGGACCGCAGCGAGACTCCCTTTTCCTTCGCGGCAAGGGCCGTGCGTTCGTAGATGGGAGGCACGGCGCAATACACCGTGGCAGGTGACTTCTTCATGGCAGCCAACACCAAATCGGTGTCGAACTTGGGAAAGAGCACCAGGAGGCCCTGCTTGCGGATGCCAAAAGTCAGGTACAAGGTCATGCCGAAGGCGTGGAACATGGGCAGGATGGCGTAGAGAATCTCCTTGCGTTCCTGGGCCCCGTGCATCCACGCCTCTCCTTGGAGTGCGTTGGAATACAGGTTGAAGTGGGTCAGCATGGCGCCTTTGGGCTGGCCGGTGGTGCCGGAGGTGTAGCCAATCACGGCAAGGTCGTGAACTCCGGGGCGCGGGTGCGCGGCATCGATCCGGCCCCCTGCCAACAGCTGCTTCCACGGCATGGCGTCCGGCGCTGGCCCGGTCAGCGCAGTCCGGGTCTCGCGCATCTTCCGCAGCGGCAACCCGAGCGCCAGGCGCTTCACGGCGGGGAACGCCTCAAGCAGGTTTACGGCCACCAGATGAACGGGGCGCTCCTCGGCGGGAAATTTCTGCAGTGCCGCCACGGATTTGTCCCAGGCGATGGCCACCCGGGCTCCATGGTCCAGGAATTGGTGCCGAAGCTCGCCTGTTGTGTAGAGCGGGTTGTGTTCAACCACCACGGCGCCCAGCCGCAGCACGGCGTAAAAAGCCACCACGTGCTGGGGGCAGTTGGGCAGGATGAGGGCCACCCTGTCCCCTGCCTTGACACCCAGGTGGCGCAGTCCTTCGGCAGCCTGCGCCACCTGTTCACCCAATTCGCGATAGCTCGTGCGTCGGCCAAAGAACTCCAAGGCAGGGTGCCCGCCCGCTTCCGCCACCGAACGCTCAAACATTTCCACCAGCGATTCACCGGGCAACTCAATCTCGGCGGGGACGCCTGGCTGGTAGTTCTTTGCCCACGGCTGTGGTGCGGACTGAAAATGTGCTGGAGTGGCCATGCCAACCATCTTGCCGCCGGGGCCGTTGGGTGTCGAGCCGGGTCCTGCGGTGTTGAATGGACAGGACGAACCGAGAGCGAACTTTTGCGCCGTGTGCTGTTGGATTTCTCACAAACACGGCGTTCGCCGCTCCCATAGCACAGGCCCGGCAGGCACGGGGACGGACGGAAATTGATAAGCTGAACAGTCGGGCCTTCCGCCAAAGCGGAAACGTCCCGCACACACTCCCATCCCCCCAAAGGAGAACTGCGCCTCAATGACATCCGTGGCCACTGAATCACTGCGTGAACAGCTGTGGAATCGCCGTTACGACGAGAACATTGCCCCCATCACCGAGCTGTGCGACACCTTGGCGGAAGCCAAGCCCGCACAGGAGGTGGCCTACGTGGATCCGGTTCACGATGTTGATGAGTGCAAGATCATCAGCCTGTTCTCCAATGTTGGTGAAATGGACCCTTCCGGTTTCATTACGGCAGGCGACGAGCAGGCAGCCACCCGCCTGCTCGGCATCCACTGGCAGCTGGGCCTGCGTCCCAGCTACGTCATGCCGTGGAACGTCCATCCCTGGTTTACCCCGGGCGAACCCAACGGACGCCTCAGTGCACCGCAGATCGAAGCGGGCCTGCGTCCGCTGGTCAAGTTCCTCACCATGGTCCCGCGCGCCTCCGCCCTTGTAGCCCACGGCACCGAGGCGCACCGCCTGGCCGACCAGCTCCTCAAGGCCCAAGGGCCCATGCTGTACAAGCGCGGCTTCGGCATCTACAAGGTCCGTTCGCTGTCCGGGCGCAGCTTTGCCGGATCCGCCGAGCGTCAGGAGCAGTGGCTCAATGAATCGACCAAGGCCTACGCGGAGTCCATGACCCGCAACGGCATTCTGGTCAAGGGCCGCTAGCCTTTTCCAAAGCCCCCCCATAATCTATGACGCACTTGTTGGACCGAAAACGCCGAAAATGGGTGCAATCGGTCCAACAAGTGCGTCATAGATCTTTAAGGACGACGGCGGCCCCGTGCCATCCGCTGTTTCGTCCAGCTACGCTGGTGCCATGGGTGGGACAGGGACCTTGAAGCCGCACCGGCAGCACCCCGGCCGGATCCGGACCATCCCTGCCTTGCTCTTGGTCCCGCTCGTGCTCCTGGTCTTGGTCTTGACGGCATGCCGGGCGCCAAACCCTGCACCACCCGATCAGAGCTCCAGTGCCACAAGCGACTTCGTCACGGGCCTTGCCGCGCCATGGTCCATGGTTGCCCTGGCCGACAACAGCTTGCTTGTCAGCGAACGGGATTCGGGGCAGGTGCTGGAGGTTTCCCCGGCGGGCACCAAGCGAGTTGTTGGCACGGTGCCCGGGGTGCTCCACCAGGGCGAGGGCGGGTTGCTGGGTCTGGCTGTCCGGCTGGATGGTTGCCAAGGCAACCCCGCACCCGACACCGGCTGCATCACCGTCTACGCGTACCTGACCACTGCGTCAGACAACCGGATACTGCGCATGCCGCTGCGGGGCATTTCCGGGGCACGGTCGCTGGGCGCGGCCACCGTCGTCCTGGATGGAATCCCCAAGGCCGCCAACCACAATGGCGGCCGCCTCGCCTTTGGGCCCGACGGCATGCTCTATGCCACCACCGGCGATGCCGGAAAACGGAACGCCGCACAGGACCCCAAATCGCTCTCCGGCAAGATCCTGCGCCTGCAACCCGACGGTGGGATCCCGGCGGACAACCCGTTTCCAGGCAGTCCCGTGTGGACGCTGGGGCACCGCAACGCGCAGGGCCTTGCCTGGGACGACACAGGGCGCATGTGGGCCTCGGAGTTTGGCCAAAACACGTGGGACGAGCTCAATGAGATCGTCGCAGGCGCGAACTACGGTTGGCCGGTCGTTGAAGGAATCGGCAAGGATTCACGCTTCCGCAACCCTGTCCTGACGTGGTCCACGGCCGAGGCCAGCCCCAGCGGCATCGCCATTGACGGGACCACCCTGTACATGGCGGCCCTGCGCGGGGAACGCCTCTGGGTGGTTGATCTGGAGGAGGCGCCCAGCGCCCGCGCAATCCTGGTCGGTGAGTTGGGCCGACTCCGAGATGTCATGTTGACGCACGACGGCCGCCTGCAGGTCCTGACGAACAATACAGACGGCCGTGGCGACCCCATGCCCGGCGACGACAAGGTCATCGACGTCGCCCGATAGTCCCGGCTCCGCCACCTCGGGCTCCGCTACCCGTGTGTCAGCCCAGGTGCGGTGCCACCAGCTCGGCGTAACGCTCCTTGACGGTGTCCACCACGTCGGCGTAGGGCAGGGCCCAGATGTCTTCGTTGAAGATCTCCACTTCGACGACGCCGTTGTAGCCCGCCTCGGCGACCCAGCTTCCGATGGTGGCGAAGTCGATGACGCCGTCGCCCATGAAACCGCGGGACAGCAGCGCATCACTGGCGATGGGAAGGTTGAAGTCGCACACCTGGTAGGAGGCGATGCGACCTTCGGCACCAGCGCGGGCGATCTGTTCGTGCAGGGACGGATCCCACCAGACGTGGAACGTGTCCACCACGACGCCGACAGCTTCAGCCGGGTGCGGGGCGGCCAAATCCAGTGCCTGGCCCAGGGTTGAGAGCACGGCGCGGTCGGCTGCGTACATCGGGTGCAGCGGCTCAAGCACCAGGCGGACGCCGTGCTCGAGGGCAAACGGCGCCAACTCGGCAAGGCGATCTGCCACGCGTTGGCGGGCAAGGACAAGGTCCTTGCCGCCTGCCACGGCCGTGGCTTGGCCGCCGCCGTCCACAGCCCCCGGTGAAACACTGAAGTCCGGAAGTCCGCCCACCACCATGATGATCTCGGTGGTGCCCAGCGCCTTGGCTTCAAGGATGGCCGCCTGGTTGTCAGCAAGGGCCGCAGCCTGGCCGGGGCCGTCGGCCGCGGTCAGGAATCCGCCGCGGCACAGGCTCGAGACGCTCAACCCGGAGGCCCGGACCATCTCGACTGCCGTGTCCAGGCCAACCTCGGCCACTTTGTCGCGCCACAAGCCAATGTGTTGCAGGCCGGCGGCAACGCTGAGCTCAAGGGCTTCGGCAAGCGACGCCTTTTTGATGGTGGCGGTATTGATGGAGAGCTTGTCGAACGTGCTCACGCATTCGCTCCTTCCGTGACGGTGACAGCCGAGTCGACGCCGGCAGCGTTCAGGAAACACGCCATCCGCTCTGCAGCAAGTGCCGGATCCAGCAGCAGTCCGGCCGTGTTGGCCAGACGGAACAGCTTCACCAAGTGGTTGAGGTCGCGGCCCGCATGCAGACCGCCGACCATTTGGAATCCCGCCTGGTAGCCGTTGAGCCAGGCGAGGAACGCAATGCCCGTCTTGTAGTAGTACGTCGGCGCCTCGAAGATGTGCAGGCCCAGGTCCCGGGTGGAGTCCAGGATGGCCCGCGCCTCGGCGGGGCGCCCGGCGTCGTACTCCTGCAGTGCCGTGCTGGCGGCCGGGGCGATCGCTGCAAAGATGCCCAGCAGCGCGTCCGAGTAGCGTTCGCCGTCGCCGTCGATCAGTTCCGGGTAGTTGAAGTCGTCGCCCGTATAGAGCCGCACGCCCTCCGGGAGGTTCGCCCGCAGCGCCACTTCGTGTGCGGCGTCGAGAAGTGAAACTTTCACGCCGTCGACCTTCCCGGCGTGGGATTCGATGAGTTGGCTGAATGTGGCGGTGGCCGCTTCCACGTCGTCGCTGCCCCAATAGCCTGCCAGGGCGGGGTCGAACATGGTGCCCAGCCAGTGCAGGACAACGGGCTCCTTGACCTCGGACAGCAACGTGCCGTAGATGGACAGGTAGTCCTCGGGGCCGGAGGCAACCTTGGCCAAGGCGCGCGAGGCCATGAGGATCACCTTTGCCCCTGACGCCTCGACCACGGCGAGCTGCTCGCGGTAGGCGGCCAGCACGGCCTGGAGCCCGGCGGCACCGGGTTCGACGTCGGCCGGATTCAGTTGGTCCGTTCCGGCTCCGCAGGCCAGCAGGTCGCGCACCGTGCGCTCCGTGGTCGCGATAAGCGCGGCCTCGGCAGCACTGCGGTTGATCAGTTCCTGCGTGGCGGCCCAGTCCAGCCCCATGCCGCGCTGTGCAGTATCCATGGCGTCGGCAATGCCCACACCCCAGCTCCACAGTTCACGGCGGAACGCCAGGGTCGCGTCCCAGTCGATGTCGGCTGGGGCGCCGGGGACGTTGTTTCCCAGCACCTTGGGAGTGACGTGTGCTGCCGCGTACACCTTCCGGGAGCGAATCAACTCGGTCGGTTTGCGCCACGGACCGGTTGCGTTCAAGGTGAGCGCTTCAAGCTCCCCAGTGGGCAGCGGAAGCGTCAGCGTGACCGACGTGTTGGTGTTGGCCGATGTGTTCGCCATGGCTACAGCTCGATTTCCGGGATGTCCAGGGTGCGGCGCTCGTCGGAGGACTGCAGGCCCAGCTCGGCCAGCTGCACGCCGCGGGCTGCAGAGAGCAGGCCAAAGCGGTGTTCGCGGCCGGCGACCACGTCGCGCAGGAATTCTTCCCACTGCAACTTGAAACCGTTGTCCAAATCGGCGTTGGCGGGCACTTCCTGCCACTGTGCGCGGAAGGATTCGGTGACGGGCAGATCCGGGTTCCAGACGGGCTTGGGCGTGTGGGCGCGCTGCTGGGCAACGCACTTGTTCAGTCCGGCAACGGCTGAACCGTGGGTGCCGTCGATCTGGAATTCCACCAGCTCGTCGCGGTAGACGCGCACGGCCCAGGAGGAGTTGATCTGGGCGATGACGTCGTCGCCTCCCGGAGTTTCAAGTTCGAAGATGCCGTAAGCGGCGTCGTCGGCCGTGGCCTTGTATTCCTTGCCAGCCTCGTCCCAGCGGGCGGGGATGTGCGTGGCGGTCTTGGCGTTGACGGTCTTGACCTTGCCAATGATGCCTTCGAGGACGTAGTTCCAGTGGCAGAACATGTCGGTGGTCATGCCGCCGCCGTCTTCCTTGCGGTAGTTCCAGGAGGGACGCTGTGCTGCTTGGTGGTCGCCCTCGAACACCCAGTAGCCGAATTCGCCGCGGATGGAGAGGATGCGGCCAAAGAAGCCTTCATCCACCAAGCGGCGCAGCTTCACCAGGCCGGGCAGGTAGAGCTTGTCGTGCACAACGCCTGCCGTGATGCCGGCTTCTTGGCCGATGCGGGCCAGTTCAATGGCTTCCTCAAGGGTTTCGGCCGTGGGCTTTTCGGTGAAGATGTGCTTGCCGTTGGCCATGGCCTTCTTCAAGGTTGCGGCGCGCAGGCTGGTCATGGAGGCGTCAAAAACGACGTCGACCGTGGGGTCTGCGATGATCGCGTCCAGGTCGGTGGTCCAGTGCTCAACGTTGTGCAGCTCGGCAAGCTCGCGCACCTTGGCCTCGTTGCGGCCAACCAGGATCGGTTCGATGGCCACCTTGGTGCCATCTTCCAGGGTCAGCCCGCTGTCGCGCAGCGGGAGGATGGAACGCAGCAGGTGCTGGCGGTAGCCCATGCGGCCGGTGATGCCGTTCATGGCGATGCGGATGACCTTCTTGCCGCCGGCGGCGTTGCCGGTAGTTGCGGCTTGTGCCGCCGTTCCTTCGTTGGAAGCTGTAAGAGTCACTGTTTTCTCCTGGAAGTGGTGGTCGTCAGGTACCGGAATCCCGGCGTGGCCTAAACTTTGGAAAGCGCTTTCCAATATATGCTGAAGTCATTCGCGGGTCAAGGGCCCTTCCTGATCCAGGCAACATTCTTTCGGCAATTCTTCCTACAGCTCTCCAGACAGTTTTCTGGATAGTTACCCAGGCCAGGAGGCTTCAGTGTCCGTCAAGCTCACCGAGGTGGCACGCCTCGCCGGCGTGTCGCTGGCAACCGCGTCACGAGTCCTCAACGGCTCCAACAGGACCCCGGCGCCCATCATTGCCGAGCGTGTCAGGGCCGCCGCGGAGGAACTGGGCTATGTGCCCAACGCCCAGGCGCAGGCGCTGGCCCGCTCCACCACGGGCTTGGTGGGGCTGGTGGTCCACGACATTGCCGACCCTTATTTTTCCGCCATTGCCCACGGCGTGCAGCAAGCCGCACTCGGCTCCGGCCACCAAGTGCTTTTGGCGGGAACGGACATCGAAGGTGACGCGGGCTCCCCCGGCGGGGCTGAACTTGCCGCTGTCAATGCCTTCATTTCCTATCGCACCGATGCCATCATTTTGGCTGCTTCGCGGCTCCTGCACGAGGATCCCCGGCTGATTAAGGCCTTGGCGCAATACACCACGCACGGCGGCCGGGTGGTGACCCTCGGTGTTTCATCCATCCTGGATGCCCAAGTTGTCAGGGTAGGCAATTACGAAGGTGCGGTGGCACTGGTTGCGGCTCTTTTGCAACGAGGCATCCGCCGCTTCGTTGTTCTTGCCGGACCCCACGAGCGGAATACGGCAAGAATCCGCGTCCAAGGCTTCACCGAGACCCTCGCATCGGCTGGACTTGAGCCGCTGGCTGTTGTGCAGGGCGTCTTTACCAGCCAAGGCGGTTATGACTCGACGCTTGAGTTTCTGGATTCCTTGGGGGGCTCGGACTCCATGGGTGGCGGGACAGGCCCGGCGTCCGCGCTGGGGCCCGAGGATGGCGCCCCGCTCTGCATACTGGCCGCCAACGACGTCATGGCGCTGGGTTCCATGGCAGCGTTGCGGTCCCGAGGCCTACGAATTCCGCAGGACGTGCAGGTGGCGGGCTTCGATGACATTCCCACCCTGCGCGACCACTTTCCCGGTTTGACCACATACCGGCTTCCACTTGAAGAAATTGGTCGGTTGGCGGCGAAGATGGCTCTGTCTCCATTGGTCAAGCTGCCTGCCAGCGTGACGGGTTCCGTAGTGCTGCGCGAGAGTGCCGGCGGCGTCGCGCAACACGATTAGCCTGCGCGGATTCCATCCATCCAGACCCGAATGGAGGCCGTCAGCACAGCCAGTGGCAATGCATGGGCAACGCAGGAGAATTCTGGGGCATAATCACAGCATGACTACTGAAGAGCACCCTGGTGAAAACATGTCCGTCGACGATGCATGGCGATTTCTGGAACATACCCGTTTCGGACGATTGGCGCTGAGCGTTGGCAACAAACCGGACATCTTCCCCATCAACTTCCTTGCCCATGACCGCAAGTTGTTGATGCGCACGAACCCAGGGACAAAGCTGGCCGAACTGACCATCAACGATTCTGTGGCTTTTGAGATCGACGGACTGGAAGAAGACGAGGCCTGGAGTGTGGTCGTCAAGGGAGCGGCCAGAGTCCTGGAATCACAGTCGGAAATCGATGCGGTGAGCGAGCTTCCCCTCTCCCCTTGGTTGCAAACGCTCAAATATACTTTTGTGGAGATTGTTCCCACGAGCGTTCGAGGCATCCGCTTCCAGCTGGGCACTGAGCCCGAGCGCTACTAGAGAATCAGCGGTCGCTACTTGGGGAGGCCGAGGGTGGGGTTTTCGAGTCCTCGTTGGATGAGGTTGTCCCAGTGCATGGTGTTGAATTCCGGGTCGTCTGGGAAGGTGCCTGGGGGTGGTTCAGGGAGTTGCTGTGCGGTGTGGGTTCCTTCGCAGTCGCATCCGTAGTCGCAGTCGTATCTGCAGTCGTCTTCGAAGTCACAGTCTTGGCCGTGTTCTTCGGTGAAGGCGGCGCGTGCCGGGTTGTGCTGGGTGTTCTGCTGGTGCTGGGGGTTTTGTGGGTCGGGGCGTGCTGGGTTGAGGTTTTCAGTGAGGCGTTTTTTGAGCCATTTGGGGTAGGCCGGGGCGTGGATTTCGGCTGTTTCGGGCGGGTAGTAGCGTCCGCGGGGCGAGGTCCAGGCCACGCCGTTCTGTGCTGTCATTGAGGGGGTCCAGCCGCGCAGGCGTACTGCGGCTCGTTCCGGGCTCTGATCCAGGCGGCAGTCCCCGGTGCGGGTTCTGTCGTCCTTGAAGTGCTTCAGGAGGTGATGGGCGCGGCACAGGATTTCCAGGT
>NZ_JASISP010000025.1 GCF_030063185.1 Arthrobacter sp. H35-D1 | reverse complement strand
AAATTGGTATCAATAAAACTTGGCACACTATTGAGTTCTCAAACAACAAACACACCCAGCCACACACCCAAACAAACACACGTTCATTCGCAATGATCAGCACCGAGGCAACTTTTCAAGCTTACCCGACTGAATTCCAACAAGTCAAATCCGTGATTACGACGAAATTCAAATTTACATTTGAACACAATCCATTAGGCCTATTTTCGAGGCCAGGGGAATTGGTCTTGTCCGGATCCGAACTGTTCGTTCAGCGGAGTACTAACTCTAGCACCTCCCCGCCGTGATTACCAAACGGCAGGGAGGTGGCGCCCAAGGGGCTTGAGGCTAGCGCTCGACGGGTGCCAAATACAGCGCTCCGAGGGGCGGAACCCGGAGCCTCAACGAGGTTTCCTGCCCGTCCCACGGGAGCTCTTCAGCCAGCAAGGTGCCCGTGTTGGCAACGTCGGATCCGCCGAACTTGGCCAGATCGGTATTGAGTACTTCCTGCCACTTGCCGACATCCGGCACCCCAATCCGGTAGCCCTCGTAAGCCATGCCGGCAAAGTTGAACACGCACACGAGCGGGTTGCCGCTCTTGTCCCAACGTACAAAGGAGACCACGTTGTGCTCGGTGTCCCCGCCGTTGAGCCAAGTGAAGCCTTCCGGGACATTGTCCTGCTCATACAGTGCAGGAATGCCGGTGTAGTTTTCGTTGAGCTCCTTGACCAAGGTTTGAATGGCACTGTGCCCAGGGTTTTCAGCCAGCCACCAGTCCAGGCCATACTGCTCGCTCCACTCGGATTCCTGGCCAAACTCCGTTCCCATGAAGATCAGCTGCTTGCCCGGATGCGCCCATTGGAAGGCTAGGTAGACGCGCAGGTTGGCCAACTGCTGCCACCTGTCGCCTGGCATTTTGCGTAGTAGCGATCCCTTGCCGTGCACCACTTCATCGTGGCTGATGGGCAAAAGGAAGTTCTCCGTGAACGCGTAGACAAGCGAGAAGGTGATCTGGTTGTGGTGCCAACCACGGTTGACCGGGTCCTCTTCCATGTAGGTGAGCGAGTCGTGCATCCACCCCATGTTCCATTTGATGCCGAAGCCCAGCCCGCCGCCGCTGGTGGGAGCCGTGACTCCGGGGAATGCTGTGGATTCCTCGGCGATGGTGACGATGCCGGGGTTGCGGCGGTAGGCGGTGGCGTTCATTTCCTGCAGGAAGTTGATGGCCTCCAGGTTTTCCCTGCCGCCATAGCGGTTGGGGCTCCAGGCCCCGTCATCCCGCGAGTAGTCAAGGTAGAGCATGGAGGCGACGGCGTCCACGCGGAGCCCGTCGATGTGGAACTCCTCCATCCAATAAAGAGCGTTGGCCACCAGGAAGTTCTTGACCTCATTGCGGCCAAAGTCGAAGATCAGCGTTCCCCAGTCGGGGTGTTCGCCCAAGCGCGGATCCGCGTGTTCGTATTGCGCTTGGCCGTTGAACTTGGCCAGTGCCCATTCATCCTTCGGGAAGTGGGCCGGAACCCAGTCCATGATGACGCCGATGCCGGCCTGGTGCAGCGAGTCAACCAGAAGGCGGAACTCGTCGGGGTGTCCGAAGCGGGACGTCGGTGCGTAGTAGGACGTGACTTGGTAGCCCCATGAGCCGCCAAAGGGGTGTTCGGAAACTGGCATGAGTTCCACGTGGGTGAAGCCAAGGTTATGGACATACTCAACGAGTTCCGTGGCGAGCTGCTTGTAGCTGAGCCCCGGACGCCAAGATCCCAGGTGGACTTCGTAGGCGCTCATGGGTGAATTGTGCGGATCGGTTTGTGCGCGCAGGTTCATCCAGTCGTCGTCCTGGAACACATAGCTCGATTCGACAACCCGCGAGGCAGTCAGTGGCGGAACTTCGGTGCCATAGGCCATGGGGTCCGCTTTTTCCAGCCATTCGCCGTGTTCGCTGAGGATTTCAAACTTGTAGCGGTCCCCCGCTGCTGCGTCGGGGATGAACAGTTCCCAGATCCCACTGGTGCCCAGGCTTCTCATGGCGTGGCCGCGGCCGTCCCAGTCGTTGAATTCGCCGATGACGCGCACAGCTTGCACGGCCGGCACCCAGACGGCAAAGCTGACGCCCGAAACTTCTCCCATCGCCGAATGGTAGCGCTGCACGTGGGCACCCAAAACGGTCCACAGCGATTCGTGCCTGCCCTCGGCAATGAGGTGCATGTCCAACTCCCCCACCGTGGGCATGTAGCGGTAGGGGTCGTCGCAGCGGTGGACACCGTCGGCGTAGTTGACGTCCAAGCGGTAGTCCGGGACGTGTCCCGGATCCTCCACCTGCAACACGGCCGTCCAGATGCCTCCGTGTTCGTGCGTCATGGGGAATTCTCCATGATCCGTCACCAGTTGCACGGACTTGGCCAAATGCCGCAGTGCCCGGACCGTGACATGGCCGTCCCCGTGCAGATGTGCGCCAAGCACCGAATGCGGGGCATAGTAGGTGCCCGCGGAAATTCGCGCCAAGACTCCCGCATCGATTGCCAGAGGGGCTTGCATATCCAGTCCCATGTCCACTCCACTTTCCCTTGAATCAAACAAATCCTGCACGGCCTTTATCGGCACCCACGCCCAATCGGGCCGATTTTGCAATTCATAAACAACCTCATACAGGGCCTTATCCAGCCACAATGCCACGAATAGTGGACTGTTGCGCGCAACGCTCTCCCCTGACACGCTTTCATAGCCGTTCATGAAGGCATCTGCGCTGGTTCGGGCCCACGCGGCGCCGTGGATGGAGGGCGAAGAAGTGTTGGCCGCAGCTTGGGCGCCGGCATAGTCAAACGAGCGCAGCATCCCGGCAATGTCGCGCAGGGCCACATCCGCCCTCCCACGCTCAGCCAACGGACGCAAGGGTTCACCTTCGAAGTCGAGGATGTACCACTGCTCGGTCCCCTGTCCGCTGCGCAGCAACTGGCCCAAGTGCAGATCCCCGTGGATGCGCTGGGTCGGCGGGAGGAAATCTATTTGGTGCAGTTGCACCATAAAAGACTTCAGCTGCTCATCGTACGGCCCCACGGCCGGGCCCGCCAGCCTCCATGCCCACTCCAGCCGGGCAGCAATCGCGTCAACGAAGACGGCCGTCTCTGCTTCCGTGCTTTCGTGCGTGCCCAGACTGCTGCGCAGGCTGGCGTGAACGTGCCCCAGTGCCACTCCCATGGCATGGGAACTGGAGGCGAAATCGGCTTGGGCGCTGGCCGCAGCGAGGGCCACCACCCATCCTTCGCGCGCATCCGCAATGAAGTCATGAATCACAAAAAGGGTTGTATTTCCTTCACCGAAGCCCACCGCGGCCTGCAGCGCCGGGACGTGCGGTTCACCGGCACCACCGTCCAAACCGGCCAAGGCACTTCCAATTTCCACCTCCGGATGGGCCCCGGCCTGGAGCACCCTGAAGAATTTGGCAATGAGGTGCCTGTCGCCAAGATCAAAAATGACGGAACTGTTGGACTGCTCGGCACCGACCAGCCGAACGCCCGACGCCGGCACACCGCCCAACGGGCCCAAGCCGGAATTCCGCCACACCCACAAGTGCCCGACCGCACCGGATGCCCGGTCGACTTCAACTTCTTGCTTGGCGAGCTCCAACAACCAAGCCTGCATGAACGCCGGATCACCCAAACCGTCGTACACGCGTCCGCTTGGCCAGGCGCCACCGCCGGCAAGTGTCCCGCCGGCAAGTTCGCCAACAAGCGAACCGTCCGGCGGGGTGTCGCCACCGGCATCATTTTTTGATACAGCTGTGTCATCCTGGTGAAAGCTCAACGGGACTTGCAGCGTGAGCCGGGTCCCGGCGTCGTGCTTGCCTGCACGGGGGGACTCCACACTCACCAGGAGCACCAACAGTGTGCGTGAGGGGTCCGGGGACGGGAGCTCAAAACTCGCATCAATGCCGAACTGCGCGCCAACGCCGGCTTCGCCCTTGCGCGGATACCAGCGCTGCTGCGGGAGCCAATCGGCCAGCAGGTCAAGGAGTGTCCCGGCCATCAGTATCCGTGCTCCGTTCCAGCAATGATGGGAATCGCCGTGGTGTGGGTGGAGAGCACGTTGGATTCCTGCGAGCGGACCCGCAGCCAGTAGAAGTCGTAGGACCCCAGGGTCAGGGTCACCTGTCCGTCGTCGTCAATGCCGGGAAAGATGCCCCTGCCGAAAACGTCCCGCAGGCCGCGGCCGGCCAGGGTGGGCACGTCCAGGAGCACGGAAGCGGGGTGTTGGGAGAGGTTGTAGATGCACAGGATGGTTTCCGGCCACTCCCCCGCCGCATTTTCCGCCGGCAGGACGCGAAGAAACGCCAGCACGGCCTCGTTGCTGCTGGTCACGGGCTCATAGTGGCCCAGACCAAAAGCCGGGTGCGCCTTGCGCACCTGCAAGATTTGTTTGGTCCAGTGGAGCAGCGAACTGGTGTGGGCCGACTGCGCCTCAACGTTGACGTGGCTGTAGTTGTAGACCAGCGACTGCACGACGGGCAGAAAGAGTTTGCCCGGATCGGCGTTGGAAAACCCGGCGTTGCGGTCGGGGTTCCATTGCATGGGGGTGCGCGAGGCGTCCCTGTCATTGAGCCAAATGTTGTCTCCCATGCCGATCTCATCGCCGTAGTACAGGAAAGGACTGCCGGGCAGGCCCAGCAGGAGGGCGTTGATGAGCTCGATTTCCGACCGTGAGTTGTCCAGCAAGGGTGCCAGCCGGCGTCGAATTCCGATGTTGGCCCGCATGCGCGAGTCCGGGGCGTACCAGCCCATCATGGCCTCGCGCTCACTGGGCGTGACCATTTCCAGCGTGAGCTCGTCGTGGTTGCGCAGGAACGTACCCCACTGGGACCCGCGGGGAATTTCGGGAGTGTTGGCCATGGTCTCGACGATCGGCGCCGCTTTTTGATCACGCAGCGCGTAGTAGAGCCGGGGCATGATGGGGAAATGGAAGGCCATATGGCATTCGGGTTTTTCCGCTGTGCCAAAGTAGTCCACCACTTCGTGCGGCATCTGGTTGGCTTCGGCGATGATGATCCGGCCAGGGAATTCCTCGTCGACCATGGCACGCAGTTCCTGCAGGAACTCGTGCGTGGCCGGCAGATTCTCGCAGTTGGTGCCGTCCTCCGCATAGAGGTAGGGAATGGCGTCGGCGCGAAACCCGTCGATGCCCTGCTGGAGCCAGAAACGCACGATGTCAAAGATGGCTTCGCGCACCAGCGGATTCTTGAAGTTCAAATCCGGTTGGTGGCTGAAGAACCTGTGCCAAAAGAACTGCCGGCGAACCGGGTCGAAGGTCCAGTTGGATTCCTCGGTGTCCACAAAGATGACCCGGGCGTCCTCGTACAGTTCGGTGGTGTCGCTCCACATGTAGAAGTCGCCCATGGGCCCTTCCGGGTCCTCCCTGGACGCCTTAAACCACGCATGCTGGTCCGAAGTGTGGTTCAACGGCAAGTCAATGATGATCCGCATGCCGCGCTCGTGAGCCTGCGCGACCAGGGACTTGAAATCGGAAATGGTGCCGTAGGCGTCGATGACCGTCTTGAAATCACGGACATCGTAGCCGCCGTCGCGCAAGGGCGAATCAAGGAACGGCGGCAGCCAGAGGCAATCAACGCCCAACCATTGCAGGTAGTCAAGACGGGAAATGAGCCCGGAAAAGTCCCCGGCCCCGTCGCCGTTGGCATCGGCAAAACTCTGCACCAGGACTTCATAGAAGACAGCCTTGCGGTACCAGTGCGGATCGTGGGCCAGCCCCGGGGCGTTGAGGTTGAAATTGGGTGCGCTGTTGCTGTGCGGGAAGGCCATCGTTATCTCCTGACGTGCAGAATGTGGGCCGGTTCCATGTGGGCATCCAGCCTGAAGTAGTTCCGTTTGCTCCAATTCCAGCTGGCCCCGGTGATGAGTTCGTCCACGATGAACGTCCCGTCCGGGGAGAGCCCGTCAAGGTCAAGCGCGTCAAGGTCAAGGGTCACTTCGCCTTCGCGCATGCTGTGCGGGTCAACGTTGATGACAACGATGATGGTGTCCTTGCGGGCCGGTTCGCTGCCGGTGGCCGCAATGTGTTTGTGCTTGCTGAAGACCAGCGTCGCCTCGTCGGAGCTTTCATGCAGGCTCAGGTTTTGCAGGTCAAGCAGCGACGGGTGGGCACGGCGAATCTTGTTCAGCAGCGTGACGAACGGCGCCAGCGACTTGCCTTGGGCAACGGCACCGGCAAAGTCCCGGTTCTTGAATTCGTATTTTTCATTGTCAATGTTCTCTTCGGAGCCGGGCCGTGCCACGTGTTCGTAGAGTTCATAGCCGGCATACATGCCCCAGAGCGGGCTGCCCATGGCGGCCAGGATGGCGCGAATCTTGAATGCCGCCGGTCCGCCATATTGCAGGTACTCGGTGAGAATGTCAGGGGTGTTGACGAAGAAGTTGGGCCGGAAATAGCCCGCTGATTCGGCGCTGACGTGCACAAGGTACTCTTCGAGTTCTTCCTTGGTGTTGCGCCAGGTGAAGTAGCTGTACGACTGCTGGAACCCGGCCCGGCCCAACGCCGCCATCATGGCCGGGCGGGTAAACGCCTCGGCGAGGAAGACAATGTCGGGGCGTTCGGCGTTGATGGTGCCAATGAGCCATTCCCAGAACCAGACGGGCTTGGTGTGCGGGTTGTCCACCCGAAAAATCCGCACCCCGTGATCGATCCACAGCCTCACAATGCGCAGGATTTCCGCCGACAACCCGGCAGGGTCGTTGTCAAAGTTCAGCGGGTAGATGTCCTGGTACTTTTTCGGCGGGTTCTCCGCATAGGCGATGGTGCCGTCAACCCGGGTGGTGAACCACTCCGGATTCGTCGTGGCCCAAGGGTGGTCCGGGGCGCACTGCAGCGCCAGATCCAGCGCAACTTCCAACTGCATCTCGTTGGCTGCGGCGACGAAGGCGTCAAAGTCGGCGAAATTGCCCAGTTCCGGGTGGATGGCGTCGTGTCCGCCGTCGGCCGATCCGATGGCCCAGGGGGAACCGGGGTCGGCCGGCCCCGCCGTCAGGGAATTGTTGGGGCCCTTGCGGTTGACGGTGCCGATGGGGTGGATCGGCGGCAGGTACACCACGTCGAAACCCATGGCGGCGACGGCCGGCAGCCTGTCGACGGCGGTGCGAAAGTTTCCGCTGCTCCACTGCCTCGTCTGCGCATCGTGGCGTGCACCTTCCGAGCGCGGGAAAAATTCGTACCAGGCGCCGCGTCCTGCGGCGTCGCGCTCCACGTTCAGCGGGAACGATTCGCTGCGGGTCACAAGATCCCGCAACGGATAACGCACGACGGCGGCACGCACCTCCGCGCTGGTCCCTGCGGCCAGGCGGTCGTTGACGTTGAGCGAGGCGTTGGCCAGGGTTTTTGCGGCGTGCTTGAAGACCTTGGCGGCCACGTCGTCGGAAGTGTCCTTGGCGGCGCCGTGCAACAGCTCGGCCCCCTCGGCCAACATGACCTCGACGTCCACCTCGGCGTTGATCTTCACCTGGGCATTGTGCGCCCAGGTGGCGTAGCGGTCGCTCCAGCCCTCAATGGCAAAACTCCACGCGCCCTCATAGGCCGGGGTGAGCGCCCCCTCCCACGAGTCGCTGCCCTTGGGTCCGGCAGCCAGCCGGGTGCGCTGGGTTTCGCTTCCGTCGGGAGCAAACAAAACCGCCGTGACTCCCAGGACGTCGTGGCCTTCACGAAAGACCACGGCGCTGACACGCACATCGGCGCCGCGAACGCCCTTGGCCGGGAACTTTCCGCCTTCCAGCACCGGCTGGACGTTCGTGATGGGAATCCGGCCAAAACGCAGCCCATCCTGCGGGTCCGCCGGTACGGCGCGATGGTGCTGTGAAGCACCGTTTTCTGCGGCTGGCGTGGCGCTGACGGCTGGTACTTGGCGCGAAGGCTGGGAAGTAGTCACAAACACGACGTTAGTCACTCCACGCGCATAATGCTAAGGTCCGGCGCCAAATGGCGGGATTGGGACGTCACGTGCAGGACACATAAGCGGTGGTTCCGGCCAAGTTACGTCGTCACGGGCCAAAAAGACACATGTTCCCAGTGTTTTCAAGCTTGATGAACTATGGTTTCCGGCATGAAGGCAACTCGCAGATTTACCGTTCGCTCCCTGATCCCCGCCCAGATCTCCGCGCTGACGCAACTGGCCACCAACCTCCGCTGGTCTTGGCACCTGCCCACTCGCGCCTTGTTTGAATCGCTCAACCCGGACCTGTGGGAAGAGTCCCGCCACGACCCCCTGGCCATGCTCTCGGCCCTGTCCCGTGCACAATTGCAGGACTTGGCCCAGGACCACGACGTTGTGGACGGTGTGGAAAAAGCCGCGCAAAGCCTTGAACGCTACCTCAGCAAACCGCGCTGGTACCAGGGGCTCGGAGAGGGCGCCCCGGAGTGCATTGCCTACTTCTCCCCTGAATTTGGCATCACCGAAGTCCTTCCGCAGTACTCGGGCGGGCTCGGTATTTTGGCCGGCGACCACCTCAAGTCCGCCTCCGACCTCGGGGTGCCGCTGATCGGCGTCGGACTTTTGTACCAGGCCGGCTACTTCAAGCAGTCACTGTCCAGGGACGCCTGGCAGCAGGAAACCTACCCTCTGCTTGACCCGGACGCCCTCCCCCTGACGCTGCTGCGCGAAGACGACGGCACCCCCATCCAGATTCAGCTCCCGCTGCCGGAGAACCGCGTGCTGCGCGCAAATATTTGGCGTGCCGACGTGGGGCGTGTTCCGCTGCTGCTGCTCGATTCCAACGTTGCCGAAAACGACGACGCCGCCCGCGGTGTGACGGACAGGCTCTACGGCGGCGGCGGCGACCACCGGCTAACGCAGGAGCTGCTGCTGGGTATGGGCGGGGTCAAGGCGCTGCGGGTGCATGCCCGCCTCACCGGCACGCCGGCCCCGGAAGTGTTCCACACCAATGAAGGCCACGCCGGCTTCCTGGGCATTGAACGCATCCGCGAGCTCATGGACCCGGCCGTGACCGAGGCGCCGCTGACGTGGAACGAGGCGCTGGCGGCCGGCCGCGCCTCCACCGTTTTTACCACCCACACGCCCGTCCCTGCCGGGATCGACCGCTTCCCGCGCGGCATGATCGAGCACTTCTTCGCCGGAGAGCTGGCACCGGGGGTCCCAGTGGAGCAGATTCTTGCCCTGGGCGCGGAGACGTACGACGACGGCGACCCCGACGTCTTCAACATGGCCGTCATGGGCCTGCGCCTGGCCCAGCGCGCCAACGGTGTGGCCAAGCTGCACGGCGTGGTCTCCCGCGGCATGTTCTCCGGTTTGTGGCCGGGCTTTGACGTGCAGGATGTGCCGATCACCTCGGTCACCAACGGCGTGCATGTGCCCACCTGGGTGGACCCTGCATGGGTGGCCTTGGTCCGGGAACGCTTCAACACCGATGTCCTTGACGCCAGCGACTGGTCCAAGGTGTGGGAAATCAGCGACGAGGACATCTGGGCCCTGCGCCGGAGCGTTCGTGCCGCGCTGGTCAAGGATGCCCGGCGTCGGCTGCGCTCCTCGTGGCGGAAGCGCGGGGCCGCCGACGCGCAACTGGCGTGGACCGATTCGGCCCTTGACCCCGATGTGCTCACGATTGGTTTTGCCCGACGCGTACCCACCTACAAGCGCCTGACCCTGATGCTCCGCGACCCTGCCCGGCTGAAGGCGCTGTTGCTGCACCCCACGCACCCCATCCAGATCATCATCGCGGGCAAGTCCCACCCGGCCGACGACTCCGGCAAGAAAATGATCCAGGACCTGGTGCAGTTCACCGACGACCCCGAAGTGCGCCACCGGATCGTCTTCCTGCCCAACTACGACATCGCCATGGCGCGCACGCTCTTCCCCGGCTGCGACGTGTGGTTGAACAACCCGCTGCGGCCGCTGGAAGCATGCGGCACCTCCGGAATGAAGGCGGCCATCAACGGCTCGTTGAACCTCTCCGTCATGGACGGCTGGTGGGATGAAATGTACGACGGCGAGAACGGCTGGGCGATCCCCACGGCAAATACCGGCACCAGTGAGGAGGAGCGCGACGACATTGAATCCGCCGCCCTGTACGAGCTGTTGGAAACGCAGGTGGCGCCGAGGTTCTATGGGGAAACAGTAGATGCTGCCGCCGGTGCCGCCGGAGCAGCCGGTCCGTCGAAGCCGCAAGAGGGAGATCTGCCCGCCCACTGGATTTCCATGATCAAGCACACCGTGGCGCACTTGGGCCCGCAAGTCTCAGCCAACCGCATGGTCGCCGAGTACGTGCAGCGCCTGTACCAGCCGGCGGCAGAAGCCGGGCGCCTGGCACGGGCGGACGGGTATGCGGCCACGAAGGAGTTTGCAGGCTGGGTTGAGCGTGTTCGCAGTGCTTGGCCCGGGGTGGGCATTGAGCATGTGGAATCCCACGGCCTCGCCGACGAGCCCCAAATTGGTGAGACATTGCAGGTGCGGGCCCGCGTGAATTTGGGCCGGCTGCGTCCGGAGGATGTCAGCATCACAGTGGTGTATGGAACGGTGGGGGAATCCGACGAACTCTCCGACACGGCCACCCTGCCGTTGGACACTGTGGTGGAAAACGGCCCCGGACGCTACCAGTTCTCGACCAATTTGGTCATTGACCGCTCCGGCAGCTTCGGGTATGGCGTCCAAGTGCTGCCGCGGCACAAGGCGTTGGCAAATCAGGCCGAGCTGGGCTTGACCACCACCGTATGACCGCCGCCGTATGACCGCCACTGCCGCTCGTTAAACATTGGCGAGGTTGGAGATTGCGGGGACCTGTTCGTTCAAAACAGGCCCACAATCTCCAACCTCGCCGTTTTTTAGCGGCCAGCGCCGGCCCATTTAGCGGCTAGCGCGGGCCCAAGACGTTGCTGTACAGATGGACGGTGTTGGCCTTGACCAGCACGGATTCGCCCGCCTGAGTCTCCGGGCCTGAACGGGGCAGCCTGAAGGTGGGCTCGCCGTCGTCCGTCTTGGACGGTTCCTCCGTTGTCATCCGCAGCAGATAAGGGCGTGGAACGGGAATCTCCGCGATGCTTTCGGACTCGGTGTCTGCCGCTGCATCCCCGGCCGCAACCAGGTCGTCATCCGTAGCCGCAGCCCGGGCCGCATCCGTGGCTTCATCAGCGGAGTCGTGCGCGGCTTCCCCTGCGCCAACGTCGGCGGACTCGGCCGAGACCGGCTCCGCATCCGAGTCCTCGTCCGTGTCCGCGTCGGTGGGCCCGGCTGTGAGGTCAACCGTTTCCTCGACCGTGGGTGCGGCGGTGAAGCGCGGGTTGGCCGGCAGGACCACCTCTTCATCGGTGATCCCCGTGTTGAATACGACAAGGCCGTCCATGGTGCCATCGGGGGACCCCAAGAGCATGGTGAGCACGCGTTGGTGCGGATTCTTCCAGCCCTCGCCCGACATGGGCTGCCCGTCGGAACCGAACCAGTGGATGAACGACTGGCCCCCGCGGGTGGGATAGCTGCTGGGCTGGGCGGACAGGAAGTCCTTGCGAATGCGCAGGAGCCGCTGGGTGGCGGCCAGCATGGTTTTGGACTCTTCGTCCATGCTCCAGTCAAGCCAGGCGATCTCATTGTCCTGGCAGTACACATTGTTGTTGCCGCCCTGGCTGCGCCCCAGCTCGTCGCCGGCCGTGATCATGGGCACGCCTTGGGCAAGGAGCATGGTGGCCATGAGGTTGCGAGCTGTGCGGGCGCGCTGGCGCTGGGTGTTCGGGTTGTCGGTGATGCCCTCAACGCCGTGGTTCCAGCTGCGGTTGTTGCCCGTGCCGTCGCGGTTGTCTTCCTGGTTGTCGATGTTGCTTTTGTGGTTGTAGGCGGTCAAGTCGGCCATGGTGAAGCCGTCGTGGGCCGTGACCATGTTGATCGAGGCCAGCAGGCTGCGCCCCGATTCGGCAAAGATCGACGCCGAGCCACCCAACGCGTCGCCAAAGGTTGCCAAGCCGTTGTGGTGGTAGCCGGCCAACATGGCGGCCCTGTCCGTCAGCCACACTTCGCGCACGGTGTCGCGGAACGTGTCATTCCAGTCCGCCCAGCCGGTGGGGAAGTTGCCCGTCTGCCAGCCGCCGTAGCCAACATCCCACGGCTCCGAGATGAGCTTTGCCGAAGACAGCACGCCGTCGGTGGCCGCAGCGAGCAGGAACGGGTGCTGGTTGGTGAACTCGTGCAGGCCGTCGCGTGCCAGTGAAACGGCCAAGTCAAACCGGAAGCCGTCAATGTGGAATTCCTCCACCCAGTAACGCAGCGAATCCATCGCCATCTTGATGACGTGTGGATTGCCAAAGTTCAGCGTGTTTCCGCAGCCCGTCGTGTCATAGTAGTGGCCGTCGCGCATGCGGTAGTACTGCTCTTCGGCCAGGCCGCGCCAGCTGAACGTGGGCCCGCCGGAGCCGCCTTCAGCCGTGTGGTTGTAAACCACGTCAAGGATCACTTCGATCCCTTCCGTGTGCAGCAGCTTGATCATGCCCTTGAGCTCGGCTTGCACCGCTGCCGGACCGGCAGCCTGCGCGGCGGCACTGGCGTACTTCACATGCGGGGCGAAGAAGCCCAGTGTGTTGTAGCCCCAATAGTTGCTCATTCCGGCGTCCTGCAGGTGGGGCTCGGAAATGTGGAAGTGGATGGGCAAAAGCTCGACTGCGGTCACACCCACCTTTTGCAGGTGCTTGATCATGGCAGGGTGGGCCATGCCCGCATAGGTCCCGCGAATTTCTTCGGGCACGTCCGGGTGCAGCTCTGTCTGCCCGCGCACGTGGGCTTCATAGATTACTGTTTCGCGCCACGGAGTCTTGGGGCGTTCCACGGTGCCCCAATCAAATTCAGCAGCCATCCGCACCGACAGGTACTTGCTCTTGCCGTCGGCGTCGACCTGTTCGTCGATGTAGCGGCCGTAAGGGTCAAGCAGCAGCTGATGCGCTTCGGGGTCCACCAGGAGCAGTTCCTCCTGGGAGGCTGAAATGTCCGTATGGAAACCGTAGCGGCTCCCAAACGGCATGCCTTCGACCAGGCCATGGTGGATACCGTCGGTCTTGTCCGGCAGCAGCACAGCCTTCCATGCCCCCTCCGGCGGCTGGAAGCACAGCACCACATCGCGGTGGTCCGGTGCATACACAGCAACGTTGGCCGCAGCCGCGCCGTGTTTCCGGGGAATGGGGCTGACACCCAACGGAAAATGGCGCGACAGCGCCGCTCCCAGGGTGTTGCTTGACTCTATGACGGTAATGGGCATGGTTAGCCCTGGACCGCGCGCTGCCTGGAGATCTCGTACAGGCTGATTCCCACTGCCATTGAAGCGTTCAGGGACTCCATGGCGGAGTCGATGGGGATGGAAACAATCTGATCGCAGTTTTCCCGGACCAGGCGGGAGAGGCCCTTGCCTTCGGAGCCCACCACCAAGCACACCGGTTCGGTGGCCAGGGTGAGATCGGGCAGCGAGACATCGCCGTCGCCGTCGAGCCCCAGCACAAAGTAGCCCATCTTTTGGAAGGCGCCAATGGCGCGGTTCAAGTTGGGGGCCTTGGCCACGGGCACGCGCACGGCGGCACCGGCGCTGGTCTTCCAGGCCGCTGCCGTCACGCCGGCACTGCGGCGCTCGGGAACGATCACTGCGTGGCCGGAGAAAGCCGAGACGCTGCGGATGATGGCACCGAGGTTGCGGGTGTCGGTGATCCCGTCAAGTGCCACGATGAGCGGGGCGTTGGCAATGTGGCCCTTTTTCCACTTGGCGATGATGTCGCTGGCCGTGTCCACGGCGTCCTCGTACTCGTACGGGGGAATTTGCAGGACCAGGCCCTGGTGGATGGCGTCTTCGGTCAGGCGGTCAAGTTCCGGCTTGTGCGCTTCCAACAACGGGATGCCGCGTTCGGTGGCCAGCTTGATGGATTCGCGGACGCGCTCGTCCATGTCCACGCGCACGGCCACGTAGAGCGCCTTGGCGGGAATGCCCGCGCGCAGCGCCTCGACAACCGAGTTGCGGCCGGTGACGAGCTCTTCGGTGGCACGGCCCTTGGGCCCGTTGGTGCGGCGGCCGGCTGGTTTGCTGCCGCCACCGGAATGCTTGGCGGCGGAGCGCTCTGCCAGCTCTTCGTTCTTGAAGGCCTTGTGGTAGGTGCGCTCACTGGCCTTGGGCGTGGGGCCCTTGCCTTCCAGCGCCTTCCGGCCGTGGCCGCCTGTGCCGACGCTGGGGCCCTTCTTGGTCTTGCGTACTGCCCCGGAGCGTGAACTATTGGCCATGGTAAAACCCTTACGATTGGTGCGGCGCCCTCAAAATGGCGCCGAAGCTCGTCAAACTGATCAGCCAGTGCGCACGTTTGGGGCACACCGCATTACGGAAAACAACATTCCCGTAGCTAACAGCTTACGGCCTGAAGGTAAATTTAGTGGTATGGGAACCCAATAGTGTTCCGCCTCACCCCGCGCCCCTCTCCCCCAACGACGCTCCTGCAGCTTGGGGGCAGAAATTGCGAACGCTCCAGCATCCGGCGCAGGAGCGTTCCGCGTTTCACCCCCGAAACTGCGGGAGCGTTGGGCGTTTCACCCCCGAAACTGCAGGAGCGTCGGTAGTTAGTTCTTCAGCGACCAGGTGGAGCCTTCTGCTGAATCGGCGATTTCCACTCCGGCTGCGGCCAGGGTGTCTCGAATCTTGTCCGACTCGGCCCAGTTTTTCTCCGCCCGCGCTTTACTGCGCGCTTCCAACTGGGCGTTGGCCAGCACATCAAGGGCCGCCTGTTGTGCCGCCGAACCGCTCCCCTGCTGCCACTGCTTATCCAGCGGGTTGATCCCCAAAGCGGACATCATGCCCACGGCCGACTGCAGCGCCAGCGCTGTCCCGTCGTCGTCCTTGGCGGCCAAAGCGGTGTTGCCTGCACGCACCGTTTCATGCAGGACGGCGAGGGCGGCCGGGACGTTCAGGTCATCATCCATGGCGGCACGGAAGGCATCCGGGAGCTTGGCAGCCACACCCCAATCACCGTTGCCACCAGGGAACAAGCGGGCGACGGCGGCATGCATGAACGTTTCAATGCGTTCGACGGCGGCCGCGGCCTCGGCGAGCGAGCCGGGCCGGTAGTCCAGCACGGAGCGGTAGTGGGCCTGGCCCAGGTAGTAGCGGACCACCAGCGGGCGGGCCAGCTCAAGCATTTCGCGCGGGTTGATGGTGTTGCCAATGGACTTTGACATTTTTTCACCCTGGTAGGTGACCATCCCGTTGTGCATCCAGAAGTTTGCGAAGCCGTGGCCGGCGGCCTGGGACTGGGCCATCTCGTTTTCGTGGTGCGGGAAGCGCAAGTCAAGCCCGCCGCCGTGGATGTCGAACTCGGTGCCGAGGTACTTGGTGACCATGGCCGAGCATTCAAGGTGCCAGCCGGGGCGGCCGGCGCCCCACGGGGACTCCCATTTGGCAGTCTCGGGTTCGCCTGCTTTGTGGCCCTTCCACAGCGCAAAGTCGCGGGGGTCGCGCTTGCCCCGCGGGTCGGCGTCGGGCGCGGCCTGCATGTCATCAATGTTCTGGTGCGTCAGCGAACCGTACTGCGGCCAGGAGCGCACGTCGAAGTAGACGTCTCCGGAGTCGTCGCTGGCGGGGTACGCGTGGCCTCGCTCAATGAGCGTGGCGATGAGCGCGTGCATTTCCGGGATGTGGCCGGTGGCACGCGGCTCATAGGTGGGCTTTCGGATCCCAAGGGCGGCGTAGGCGTCCTCGAAGGCCTGCTCGAACCGGTAGGCCAGCGCCCACCAGGGCTCGTTGTTTTCGGCGGCCTTGACAAGAATTTTGTCGTCGATGTCCGTCACATTGCGGATAACCGTAACGTGGTAGCCGCTCACCTGCAGCCAGCGGGTGAGCTGGTCAAAGGCGAGTGCGGAGCGGACGTGGCCAATGTGCGGCTCACCCTGGACGGTGGCGCCGCAGTAGTACAGCGACACCTGCCCGTCTTTGAGCGGGGCAAAGTCGCGGATGGAGGCGGTGGCGGAGTCATGGAAGCGCAGGGTCACGGCTCTAGGCTATCCTCTCGCCCGGCATCCGCGCGTCCGCGGCCGGCCACCAGCGCCGTGGCGACCGCCGTGATCCCTTCGCTGCGGCCGGGGAAGCCCAGCCCGTCGGAGGTGGTGGCACTGACCGAAACCGGGGCCCCGGCCGCTGCGCTCAAGGCAGCTTCCGCTTCGAGTCGGCGGGGCGAGAATTTGGGCCTGTTGCCCACAAATTGCACGGCGATGTTGCCGATCTCAAAGCCTGCCGCACGGACAATGCGGGCAGCTTCGGCCAACAGGCTCACCCCGGATGCGCCTTGGTATTCGGGGCGATCCGTGCCAAAGTGTGTGCCAAGGTCGCCCAAACCGGCGGCTGAAAACAACGCGTCCGCGGCTGCGTGGGCCACGGCATCGCCGTCGGAATGGCCGCTGAGGCCGCGTTCGCCTTCCCAGTGCAGGCCCGCCAGCCAGAGTGGCGCGGGGTTGTCTTCCGGGGCGAAGGCGTGGATATCGATCCCAATGCCTGTGCGGGGCAAATTCATGGGCCCTACCCTTCCAGCCAGCGGGGGCGCAACGGGCCCTCGAGCATGGCCTCGGCCAGCAACAGGTCAAGGGGCGCGGTGATCTTGAAGCTGTGGGTTGAACCCTGGACCACAAACACTTCCTCACCCATCGCTTCCACCAGCATGGCGTCATCGGTGATGCGGGAGGCGGCCTCGTCGTCGAGCGTCAGCGCATAGGCGTGGGCCCGGCGCAAGGTTTCCAGCTCAAAACCCTGCGGAGTCTGCACGGAGCGCAGCTGGTTGCGCGCTGGCGTGCCCACCACCTTTTCAACTCCGGCGCCTGTGGCGGGAAGGCTTGCAGGTTCAACAGTCTTAATGGTGTCCGTGACGGCCAGCGCCGGAATCACGGCTTTTGCGCCGTCGCGGAGGGCGCCCGCCACTCGGTTGAACACGCCCGAGGGTGTCAGCGGCCTGGCGGCGTCGTGGACCATGACGGTGGCAACGCCGTCGGCAATTTCGGCCAGCGCCGCGTTCACCGATTCCGATCGTTGCGCACCGCCTGCAACAACACTGAACAGCAGCCCCGCAGTGGCGGCCTCGGCCCCCAGCTTGCGACAGATTTCTGCCAGTTCAGGGTCATCGGCAGGTATGGCAACACAGATTTGTGTGGCAATGCCCGCCTTGAGGACTCCACGAACGGCATGGACCAGCAACGGGTCTGCACCCAACGGCACCCTCGCCTTGGGAACCCCGTGGCCCAGACGCCGCCCGGATCCTGCTGCAACTATCACGACGGCGCACGAGCCAGCCTTCATCTCAGTCATAACACCTACACTAGTCGGCCGCAGTGGAATTGGGCCGGACATGAAAAAACCCTGCACCGACCGGTGCAGGGTTTTCCCATTGTTCTCTTTCGAGGCTATGAAGCCAAAACCTCGTCAAGGACTTCAGCTGCCTTGTCCTCGTCAGTCTTTTCCGCCAGTGCAAGCTCGGAAATCAAGATCTGCCGGGCCTTGGCCAGCATCCGCTTTTCGCCTGCCGACAAGCCCCGGTCGTTGTCCCTGCGCCAGAGGTCGCGAACGACCTCTGCGACCTTGATGACATCGCCGGATGCAAGCTTCTCCAGATTTGCCTTGTAACGGCGGGACCAGTTGGTGGGTTCCTCCGTAAACTCAGCGCGGAGCACTTCAAAAACGTGTTCCAGTCCTTCCTTGCCTACAACGTCACGAACCCCAACAAGGTCTACATTCTCCGCGGGAACCTCAATTGTCAGATCCCCTTGCGCGACCTTGAGCTTGAGATACATCTTCTCTTCACCCCGTACAGTGCGCATCTTGATCTCTTCGATCTTCGCCGCACCGTGATGTGGGTAAACTACTGTCTCGCCGACCTCAAAAAGCATGTGGATTCTCCCTTTCCAATACTCCAGTTTACCACGGTTAACGGCTCACTCCCTTGAGTTTCCGCAGGTCAGGAGCCGCCGGGCCTACGCTGACCGCGCAATTGTTCCAACAATTGGAGAATTGTCGACCCCTTGACTAAAAGCCCTTGAGATGCTTCAACGAACTGCCGCACCTTGCCCAATGGGCTGGCCGCATCGAAGGAAGCGCACTTTTACCACAATTGCGGATAAGCTGGGCAAAGATATTTTGTCTTTTCCCTGAGGAGTTACTGACGTGAGAATCGCTTCCGGCATGCGAGGCACCAAACGAGCACAACGCTTGAGTCTGATTGCAGCCATCGGCATTGGCGCCATGGCGTTCACCGGTTGCAGTGCCATCAACCAGCAAAGCACAGCCTTGGAGGTCACCGTCTCGGATGGGGTGAACTCGGGCGTGGGCCAGCTGCAACTGCGCACTGTTCTAATCATCTCCAAAGCCGAAGGAGGACCCGGCCGGGTCCTTGGCACGTTCTACAACAAGGCCGATTCTGACATCACGCTGACCTTCAGCGGCGCCCAGGGCGCCCAGACCGAGATCACAGTGAAGCCCGGCATTCCGCTGGTCCTCAACGGCCAGTCGGACAAAGCCATTCTGAGCTCCATGGCTGCAGCTCCGGGGGCTTTCGAGACCATTGACTTGCAATCTTCGGGCGCCGAGTCCGAAACAGCCACATTGAACGTTCCCATCCTCGACGGCACCTTGCAGGAGTACAAAAACCTGGTGCCCAGTGCGGCACCCTCCACGCCCTAGTTTCTTGCTCCAGCTGGTTTCTTGTTCCAGCGTTTGTTCGCACCATCCCGTGCACCAGCTGCAGGGGCAAATGGGGCCGGTTGTCTTCTCGACAACCGGCCCCATTTTTTGTCTCCGGCGCTGCCAGGCTTCGTCCCACCACGCCACGCCGGCCTGTCCCATCTTGGCGGGTACAGCCCACAGACCCCACTTTCGCGGTGGGCGGGCGGGGCACCTGAACCGGTGCGTATTCGGGCCCGACGGGCACGCAGGTTAAATACAGGTTAAACACTTCGGGCGGGCAACGGAAGAAGTTCCCGCGCCCGCCCGAAGGTCAAGTCCATGCTTGTTGTTTCAGTGCTTGTTGTTGTGTATCGGATGCGCCGTGAAGCTAGTGGCTGGCCTGCTTCCGACGGCTCACGCCAAACACTGTTGCACCGGCCAGCAGCAGCAGGATCGCCATGCCGCCGAGCAACTTGTTGTTGGCACCCGTGTTGGCCAGATCGTCCTCCGCCGCTGCGTTGTTGGCAGCCGTGGTGGCATCCGCAGCCGGCGTTTGGGACGCTGCCTTCGACGCCGTGGGGACGGCCGAGGCATTCGCAGACCCCGACGGCGTTGCGCTCGCCGTCGGGGCCGCCGTGTCAGACGGCGTTGCAGACTCACTCGGTGCCGCCGTCTCAGTGGGAGCGGTGCCCTCACCCGCAACGGCGATCTCGACTGAATCGGTGCCCAGAACGGATCCGGACACAGCATCCTTGATGGCGACCATGGCCGTGTACGGACCCTTCTCGGCGAAGCTGCGCTCCGCCGAGAAGGCACCGTCAACCACGGGCACAGTCACCGCTTCACTGCCGTCGCCAAAGTCGATCACAGCGTTGGTCAACGCCCCGTCGCCGATGGCTGCCAGCGCCGAGGTGCCGCTGACGACCGCCTTCTCGCCGACGTCGTGCTTGGCCTTGTCCACCTCTGCGGCAACAACCGGCAGGGTGTAGTCGGGTGCCGTGTTCAGCGTCGTCGGCACACCTCCGAGGCTGGTGCCACGGTCCACCAGGGTGAAGGAGTCCGGTCCCTGGGCGTCGCGCTCAGTGGTCAGCGCGATGGCCAAGGTATTGCCTCCGGTCTTGTTTAGGAATCCGCTGGGGATGGTGAAGGTGCCCTGCGGACCAACGTTGCCAACCCAAGTGCCGGTGTTCCAGCCGTTGACGTAGATCACGGCACGGGCATGGGAATTGCGTCCTTCTTCAAACTTGGCGTCGTTGATCTTCAACGCAACGGCCGTGTCGGTTCCTTCCGGTACATTCAGCTCAAAGTTGGTCCGGTACCAGGTGACCCCTGCCTTGGCCGGCTTGAACGAGTCGGCGTCTGCCCACTCGCTGTCCGGGTAATCCGGCAAGTACCAGCCGGCACGCTCGCCGTAAAGACCGCCGGTGTTGTACATGGTCCGCGCGGTGTCCACCGGTGCGGCCTTGTCCTTGGCGCCCTGCAGTTTCCAGGTCACCTCGCCGTTGGCAGGCAGTTCCGCGTCAAACAGGCCGCGGTTTTCGCGTGAAAGCCCATTGTCGGACCAGTCAAGGTTTTGCCCCTGGTTGCGGACCACGGCCGAAACCACGGCTTCTTCACCCTTTTTGATGACCCCGGCCGGAACCTGGATCGTTTGCATTCTGCCGTTGGCTGCTGCCGCTCCGGCAAAGGCGCCGTTGACCCAGACCAGCATGTTCGCCGCACTGCCGCCCTGCCCGCGCAGCTTGATGCTGGTGGCTGCGGAGTCCGCGGTGAAGTGTGCCCGGTACCAGGTGTCGCCTTCGTAGAAGCCGTAGAACGCCGTGTCAAGGACCTTGCCCTGGATGGGGCCGGGACCCTGGCGGGTGTTCGCCGCCGTGGTGGCAGTTGCTTCCAGCCAGGCGGAATCATCGAACTCAACGGCAGATTCCGGGTTCTCCCCGGAAACCTTCCAGTCAGTCAGTGCCGGAAGGACAGCGGCGGCCGGGCCGGCCAGATCTGCCACGAGTTGGCCGTTCGTGCCAGGCGTGGTTGCCAACGCCTCACCGTTCCAGCTGGCCTTGGTGATGCCGGCCGGCACGTAGATGCCGATGTTGCGTGCTTCCTTGGTGTCGCCCACCAAGTTCACGGTGTCGCCGTCGAACTCGGCCGAACGGACAAGATCGGCACCGTCGACCATGACGGTCTTGTTGGTGGTGCCGTCCTTCACGATACCGTCGATGCTCCACTGCAGGGCCGTGGCCGAGCGGTCGGTGGTGACGATGGTCAGATCGGGGGCGCCGCCGCCGGTGATCTTCACCGAGGTTGCGTTGCCGTGCACGTAGTTCAGGCGCAACATCTTCGTGTCAGCGTCCCAAACATGCTCGACGGCGGTGCCGTCCAGTGTGGCCACCGTGGGTTCAGAGTCGTACTGCAGGACGGTTTCGCCGTCGTCGCCCTTGGCGCCGTTCAGCACCAGCAGCGAGCCGTTGTCCACCGGCATCTTGGTGAAGAGCTCGGAGGTGCTGTACATCAGCTTCTGGTCCGCAAAGGCGTAGTCGGCGATCACCATGTTGGCATCGCGGCCGTGCAGCTTCAAGAACGTGCCCGCCTTTTGCGGAACACGGTCGAAGGTGATGGAGTTGCCCGGCACCTCGGGGTCGGTTGCCGCCGGAGTTGAGGTCTCGATGGCATCGATGGAAAGGAACGTCCCCTTTGCTGCAGGGTCGCCCTTGACGCCCGTGTTGACCACCTTGATGGTGTGCTCTTTAGTGGGGTCCAGGCCCGTTTTCTCAAAGGCAATCTGGCCGGGGGTGCTTGCGACGTCGACCTGATAGGTGTTGGTCTGGCCCACCTTCTCCCCGTCAATATAGACGTCGCCAATGGCGTGGTTGTACGCGGTAGCGGAGATCAGGCGCACTTCGGCGGCCTTGAAGGTGTACTCGTAATAGGCGCCGGTCTTGTTGCTGTTGGACTCGGTGCCCATGTAGTCGTTCTCGGTCCAGGTCTTGCCGGTGTCACGGCTCCAGTCCAAGACCCCGTTGGTCTCGGAGAACGTGATGGCGGGGTCGACGTCGTCGACCTTCACGTCGACCGGGTCGACGGCGGCGTCGGGTGCGGCAATCACGTCAAAGGCGTCGATGGTGACATTGGTGCCTGAGCTGGCCGCGTCCTTCTCGCCGGTGACCACAATCTTGATGGTGTGCTCAATGTTGGGGTCCAGGCCGTCCGTCTGGAACGCCACGTACTGGAAGTTGGCGTTCTGACCGCGGAAGGTGTTGGTTTGGCCCACCTTTTCACCGTCGATGTAGACGTCCCCGTAGCCGTGGTTGATGGACTGGGCGGAAATGACGCGGATGCCTGCCCCGGTGAACTTGTAGGATACGGAGTCCCCGGTCTTGTCACTGAACGTTTCGGTGCCCTTGTAGTTTCCGGCGGCCCATCCTTCGCCGTTGGACTTGCCCCATGTACCCGTGTAGGTGATGGCGGGGTCCCTGTCATCGGCGGTGTAGCTGGCCGCGACCACTTCTTCTTGCGGTGAAAGCGTCAGCGGAATGGAGTAGCTCAGCTCCGTGGTGCTGTTGCTGTCTCCCTGGCGGAAGCCAAGGTAGCGGGAGCCGTTGCCGGAGACCGACTCCGACTCCACATTCTCGGTGGCAATGCGCTGGTAGGACTTGATGTTTCCGGCTCCGCCGTCGATCGTGACGGGTGCGCCCGGCTGTGGAACCATGTTGGAGATCGGGTCGAAGTCCCGCTGGAAGTAGCCCAGTTCCTTTTGCACGGATGCCTTGGGCGTCAGCTGGCGGTCTTCGTTGATGGCGGCGCCATAGTCGTAGGAGGTGAAGCCCGAGGACGGGGAACCAGTCCAGCCCCAGTTGGTGCCGCCGTACTGCATGTAGTAGTTGAACATGTTGATGCCGTTGTTCAGGTTGTTGACCCCGTATTGGCGGGTGAAGGCAGGGTCAACAAATTCGGCGCAGCGGTCGGTGTTGAAGTTGGCACCCCAAGGGGTGAACGCACCGCCCTGGCCTTCGGCAATGAACATGGGGCTGGTGGTAGTCATGGCACGGAAGCGTGACTCCATGTCGGGAACCTGACCGCGCCCGGCGGAGCAGTTGAAGCCCAGCGGATACTGGTCAAAGGCATAGAAATCCAGGCCTGTGTCGCCGCCACCGCTCGGCCTGTCGCTTCCGGGGTTGAAGTCGCCCTTGAAGCCCCAGCCATTGTGGAACACGGGCACGGTGACGCCGTCGCCCTTGATTTTCTCGACCAGTTCCTTCATGAAGGGAACTCGGTCATAATCTTCGTTGTACAGCTCATTCTCGGCCTGATAGGTGACGATGGAGCCGCCGCCGTCGGTGACTTGGTGCTTGACGGCGATTTCATTGAAGGCGTTTATCCAGCCCAGCGACTCGCGCAGCGCCTCCGGATCCGTGCTGCGCAGCGAACGTGCGCCGTTCTTGGTCAGGTACGCTGGCAGGCCGCCCATCGAAATTTCCGCGTTGACGTAGGGGCCCGGGCGGGCAATGACGTACAGGCCTTCCTCCTCGGCCATGGTCAGCAGCAGTTCAATGTCCTTGATGCCGGTGAAGTCGAATTCCCCGGACTCGGTGGAGTGCAACCCCCAGAAAAAGTACAGGGAGACGGCGTTGAAGCCGCTGGCGCGCATCTTCTGGAACATGTCGCGCCAGTCATCGGTGCCGGGCAGGCGCCAGTAGTGGAATTCACCGCTCCACACGTTGAGCCGTTCGCCGTCCACCATGAACGACTTCGAGTCAAAGGTGACCTCGTGGCTTTGGCCGTCGTTGCCCGGGAAGACGACCTTGTCCCCGGCCATGGCTGACTCGGCGACGGTTTCCACCGTGGTCTCGGAATCGATGGCCAGTGCCGGGCTCGATATGGTCATCAGGCCCATGGCGGCGGTGGCCATGATGGCCGCCGCCTTGAGCCCCCGTGATCTCCCGGAACCCCTGAAAGAATGTGCAGTCATGGATCAAGTCCCTCAAATGTGATGGCAGCCGCACCGGCCACACCGTATGTTATCCGTCACAGCATATGACGGAGGCCACACAGGGGCAACCAAAATCTCACTTATTTGAGCATGTTACGCACGTTTTTGCACGAGTCCGGTCACATTTGTCAGCCAAGGCCTACGGTTCGAACTTGTAGCCGAGCCCGCGCACTGTCAGCAGGTGCTTCGGTACCGCCGGGTCGGGCTCAATCTTGCTGCGCAGGCGCTTGACGTGAACATCCAGGGTTTTCGTGTCGCCTACATAATCCGAACCCCAAACCCTGTCGATGAGCTGGCCGCGGGTCAGCACCTTTCCGGCATTGCGCAGCAGCATCTCCAGGAGTTCGAATTCCTTCAGCGGAAAGCCCGTGGTTTCCCCGTGGACACTGACCACATGCCGCTCTACATCCATGCGCACCGGGCCGGCCTGCACCGTGGCATGCAGCAGTTCTTCCGGCTCCGCCTGGCGCCGCAGCACCGCCCTGATCCGGGCGATCAATTCGCGCGAGGAATAAGGCTTCGTCACGTAGTCGTCGGCCCCGAGCTCCAGCCCCACGACCTTGTCAATTTCGGAATCCTTGGCGGTGAGCATGATGACGGGGACATTGGAGCGTTGCCGCAGGTGCTTGCACACTTCGGTGCCGCTCATGCCCGGCAGCTGCAGGTCAAGGAGCACCAAATCGGCCCCGCTGCGCTCGAATTCCAGCAGCGCATCCAAGCCGTTGTCGGCAACCCGGACCTCGTACCCTTCCTTGCCCAGCAAAAATGACAAGGGGTCGCTGATGGACTCCTCGTCCTCAACTATCAAAATTCTGCTCACGCTCGTTGCGCTCCTTTAGCTCAAGCCGGGGTGCCGGTCGGCGCTGTGTTGCGAACCGCCGTCGGACGTTGGAAGGGAAAGTTGGGGCAGCCGCACGGTGAAGGTGGACCCCGTTTTCGGAGTGGACCACAGCGTCACCTCGCCGCCATGGTTGCCCACAATGTGCTTGACGATGCTCAGGCCCAGCCCCGTGCCGCCGGTGTGCCGGGAGCGGGCGGTGTCAACGCGATAGAAGCGCTCAAAGACCCTGTCCTGCTCCTGCGGGGTGAGCCCGTCGCCTTGGTCGGAGATGCTGACGGAGACGACGCCGTCGCCCACAGCGAGCCCGATGCCCACCTGCGTGTTCTCCGGCGAATACCGCACGGCATTGTCGATCAGGTTGCGCAGGGCGGTCACCAGCTGCGCCTGGTCGCCATGGACGACGGCGGGCTGCTGCGCCCCTGCAACCAGGGTGATGTTTTTGCTCTGCGCCGGCAGCCTGGTCCTGTCCACGGCCTCGGCGATGACGGAGTTCATATCCACTGCGATGCCGGCGCGGGCCACGTCCTTGCCCTGCAGCCGGGACAGTTCAATGATGTCTTGGACCAGGGCCGCCAAGCGCGCCGATTCGGTCATCATGCGCGATGCGAAGCGGCGGACGGTGACTTGATCCTCCGGCGCGGATTCAATGGCCTCGGCCAGCAGTGAAATGGCGCCGACGGGGGTCTTCAGCTCGTGCGACACATTGGCCACAAAGTCGTTGCGCACGGCCTCGGTGCGGGCAATTTCGGTGCGGTCGTCTGCCAGCAGGAGAATGTACTCCTCCCCCAGTGGCGCCACCCGGAGCTGGATCACGAGTGTCCCTTGCCCGGGAGCGCCCTGGGCGCCCGGCAGTTCCGCCGCGGCTGCCGGAAGTTCCCCGGGAACCGCATTCACTGCCGACGCCGGCAGGATCCGCGGAAGGGTGAGGTCGCGTTCTTCAATGACGCCGTCGCGGCGGACCCGGTGGGCCAGTTCCAGCAACTCCTTGTGGACCACCGTGTGGCCGCGCACCAGGCCGAAGGCGTAGGCGCCGGCACTGGCACGCACCACGCCGTCCACAGTGTCAATGACAATGTAGGCCTTGCCCACCACCGAAAGGACTTCGGCCGCCCCGTCTGGCAGGGCGGGTTCGCCAATGTCGAGCGTGAGGTGGCGGGTGCGTTCACTGAGGCTGAACGCGAACATGCCAAACACGCCCACGGCAAGGCCTATGAGCCCGGCTACCAGTCCAACCACCAAGGGATCCACGCCATAAGACTATGCGTTGGCAGCCACAATTTTGCCAAAGCGGTTCCCTGCCACCGCTCGTTAAGCAAACGTTCACTTTGCCGTGCCGCCGCGTTCACGTTGGAATGGCATGCTAAGGGACAACGAGGGCCCTACCGCCCTGCCCATGAAAGGACACCCGCGTGCGTAAAGTTTTCCAGGCCGAGCTCCACCAAATTGGCGAGGGCCTCATTGAGATATCCGCGCTGGTGGGCGAAGCCATCTCCAAGGCTTCAACAGCCTTTGCCGCAGCCGACCTGCAAGCAGCCCAGGAAGTCATTGCTGCAGATGCGCGCATTGACTTCCTGCAAAATGACTTGGACGAACGCGCCATCGATGGTCTGGCGTTGCAGGGTCCGGTGGCCAGCGACCTGCGCATGATCGTTGGCTCCCTGCGGATGAGCGCCTCGCTCGAACGCATGGGCGACTTGGCGCGCCACATCGGCCAGCTGACCCGCCTGCGTTTCCCCAACACGGTAATCCCGGCACCCCTGACGGAAACTTTTGCCGAGTTGGCCAGCCTTGACATTCTCATCGCCGAGAAAGTCACCGAGCTGCTGGACTCCCGCGATCTGGAGCTGGTGGCCAGCATCGCCGCCGCGAAGGCCCGCATCAGCATCCTGCACAAGACCGTTTTTTCCACGATGGCCTCCCCGGACTGGACCGAGACCGCGGCAACCACCGTGGACGTCACCTTGGCCAGCCGCTACTTTGAGCGCTTTGGCGACCACGGGGTCTCCGTGGCCCGCAAGGTCTCCTACCTCGTCACCGGCGAGTGGCAGGCCGAAGACTTCCTCGTCGGCTAGAACTGCCCAAGCGAAGCCGCCGAGGGCCCCGCTGTAGGGGGCCACAGACGCGTGGGCCCCGTTGTGAGGGGCCACAGACGCGTGGGCCCCGCTGTGAGCTTGCGAGCAGTGGGAGCGTCTGGGGATTGCGAGCAGTGGGCGGCGGCGAACGGGCGGCGGGTGACCTTTTCTGCAAAGGTCACCCGCCGCCGTCGTGCTTAAAAGCGGGCTACTTCTTGCCCTGGTTTGCAACAGCTTGGATGGCGGCCGCGGCGGCCACCGGGTCCAGGTACTTGCCGCCGGGGGAGATGGGGGCGAAGTTCTCATCCAGTTCGTACACCAGCGGGATGCCGGTGGGGACGTTCAGGGCCGAGATGGCGTCGTCGGAGATGCCGTCCAGGTGCTTGACCATGGCGCGCAGCGAGTTGCCGTGGGCCGTGACGAGGACGGTCTTGCCGGCCTTGAGGTCTTCCTTGATGTCCGATTCCCAGTACGGCAACAGGCGCTCCAGGACGTCCTTGAGGCACTCGGTGCGCGGCATGTCGTTGCCCAGGTCCGCGTAGCGGGGGTCGTTGATCTGCGAGAATTCGCTGTCGTCTGACAGCGCCGGCGGCGCGGTGTCGTAGCTGCGGCGCCACTCCATGAACTGCTCCTCGCCGAACTCGGCAAGCGTCTGGGCCTTGTCCTTGCCCTGCAGTGCACCGTAGTGGCGCTCGTTCAGGCGCCAGTCGCGCTTGACGTCGATCCAGCCGCGGTCGGCCTTTTCCAGCGTCAAGTTGGCCGTGTTGATGGCACGCTTCAGGCGCGAGGTGTAGACCACGTCGGGGAGGAGGTTGTTTTCCACCAGCAGCTCGCCGCCGCGAACGGCCTCGGTGCGGCCCTGGTCGTTGAGGTCCACGTCCACCCAACCGGTGAACAGGTTCTTGGCGTTCCACTCACTGTGGCCATGGCGAAGCAAAATCAGCGTATAAGTCATGGCTTCATTCTACCGGCCGGGACCGGAGGACCGGAATTGCTACGCTCCGTGGACAGGCCGACGCCTGCGCACCCATGTTTGCGCATGTGCCGCCACTGTGACGGCTGCGCCGCATGCACAGGCGATGGTCCGCAGGAATCCAAGGCGTGAGTGTGCCCACATTTTTACAATCGCGCGGGCCCTGGCACTTAGCATTTACTCCGTGGTTCAACGTGCGCAACGGGTCAAGAACGCCTCCGCCGACCCTTCAAGGCGTATTGCGCGGCATCGTGGCAAACCCTTTGGCAACGCCACCCGCGGCACCACCAACCCCAATCGGCTGCGCCGCGTGGACCGCTGGCTGGCCGGCCCGCAGGCATGGCGGCTGCGCAGCGAAAGCACGCCGCTGGTGATCGACCTTGGCTACGGCGGCGCCCCCACCACGGCCGTTGAGCTGTATGCGCGTATCCACGCCGTTTGCCCTGGCGCCCATGTCACCGGGATTGAAATTGAGCCCGAGCGTGTGCGTATCGCCAAGCCGTTGGAGCATGACGGCCTCGACTTTTGCGTGGGCGGTTTCGAAATCCCCGTCCCCGGCCGGCCCAGCATGGTGCGCGCCTTCAACGTGCTGCGCCAGTACGACGAAGCCGATGTCCAGCTGATCTGGCTCACCGTCTGCTCGCGCCTGGCCCCGAAGGGAATCTTTGTTGACGGCACCTGCGATGAAATCGGCCGGCGCAGCACCTGGGTGGCGCTGGATGGGACCGGGCCCCTGTCGCTGACCATTTCCCTGCGCTTTGGTGATTTTGATTTGCCCTCGGACAGTGCCGAGCGGCTCCCCAAGGCGCTCATCCACCACAACATGCCGGGGGAGAAAATCCACGACTTCCTGCAGGCCCTTGACAAGCATTGGCTGGCGGGCGCCCCGCTGGCGTCCTTCGGCAACCGCCAACGCTGGTTGAACATGTGCCAAAAAATGTACGACGGCGGCTGGCCGGTCGTGCGGTCGCCGGCACGTTGGCGCTTGGGTGAGCTGACTGTTGACTGGGCCGCTGTGGCACCGGCCCCCGTTCACGCGCCCAAGGTCGCAGCGCTCGTCAGTTAGGCAACGCTCGTCAGTTAGGAAGTGTTCGTTAGTTCACAGGTCCGGGCCAACTGACGCGGCGCTAACTTATCCGGGCCAACCGGTCCGGTCAGCTGAAGCCGATTTACCAGGACGAGCCGCGGTTTTGTTGTCCGCGTCCACGGCCGCGGCCGCGCACTTCGGCCAGCATGGGCCGGACGTCGGCCAAGTAGACACCGGCGGCGGTGGCCCCGGCGAGGCAGAAGATCATGCCCATGCCCATCGGAGGAACCCTGAGCGACATCACGGGGACAACCACGTACAGGAAACCGAAGAACACCGACGCGGCCAGCACGGCCGTCCAGAATGTCTTGGTCCGCTTGCTGACCCGCTCAAAATCGGGTGCGGACGTGCGCACGCAGTCGCTCAGAGCCCACACTTGAATTCCCAATGCCAGCAGGCCCAAGGACGCCAGGATAAGGAATTCCATAAAGTTCACGAAACCACTCCCGACTCAAGCTTACAGGCCGCCACCGTGAATGGTGGTGCCGGTGTGCTGGGAAATCGCTGCAAACGTTCGCTACCCGCGCCCAGCCGCTTGGGCCAAGGCCTGTTCCAAGTCGTTCCAGAGATCTTCAACATTTTCAATACCGACGCTCAGGCGCAGCAGGTTGGCCGGCACGGTGTCGGGTTCGTTGGCGTGGCGGCGGCGGCGCTCAATGAGCGATTCCACCCCGCCCAGCGACGTGGCGGGAGTCCACACCCGCAAGGCCTCCACCACGGCATTGGCAGCTTCTTCGCCTCCGGCAACTTCCATGCACAGGACGGAGCCAAAGCCGGACATCTGCGCCTTGGCCCTGACATGGCCCGGATCCGACGGCAGGCCGGGGAACAAAACCCGCTCCACGTCGTCGTGCAAGTCAAGGCGTTGCGCCAGCACCAGGGCACTCGCCTGCGAGCGCTCAACTCGCAGTGCCAGGGTGCGCAGTCCGCGCAAGGCCAGCCACGCCTCGAAGGGCCCGGCGATGGCGCCATGGATGGAGCGGTGGTGCAGCAGGGCCTCGCGCAGTGCCGGATTGGAAGTGACGAGGGCGCCGAGAACCACGTCGGAGTGCCCGGCCAGGTACTTGGTGACGGAGTGCAGCACCACGTCCGCTCCGAGCTCCAGCGGCTTTTGCACCAGCGGGGTGGAGAACGTGTTGTCGGTGACGATGAGGGCGCCCACGGCCTGGGCAGAACGGCAGAGAACGGCGATGTCGGCCACTTCAAGCATGGGGTTGGTGGGACTCTCCAGCCAGAGCATGTCGGCAGCCTTGCCCCCGGTGCCCGTGAGTGCTTCGATGACCTCGTCGTTGTTGGCGATGTCCACGGCGCGCAGCGTGAAAAGGCCCTTGGCGGCTTGTTCCTGCGCCATGACTAGTGCGCCCTGGTAGGAGTGCGTGGGCATGACAAGCACACCGCCGGCGGGAATCAAGGACAGCGCGGCGGAGACGGCGGCCAGGCCCGAGCTGAGAATGAGGGCCGGAAGCGTGGCTCCTTCAAGCTGCCCCAAGGCGTCTTCCAGCGGATCCCAGGTGGGGTTGGAATAGCGCCCGTAGGCCCTGTCCCCGTCAACTACGGTGCCGGTGCCCACATAGGTGGAGGAGAGCACAATGGGCGGGTTCACGGGCGAATCGTGGCCGCGCGGCGGCCTGCCCGCTGCCACCACGATGGTGTCGGCGCTGAGGTCTTCCGGGTGCGTGGCAGGCTGATACGTCATATCCTCCACAGTAGACCGCGCGCCAAGGACAGAGTCGGCAATATGACGGCTTGCCTCAACTTTGTGGATAAGTCGCCGCTGTGGACAAGCTATCCAAACGGCCAGTTGTGCACAGAGCCACCCTCCGCAGTCAAGGCTGCTTCCAGCTTCGGCCGGTAGGCTGGTTGGGTGACTCATTCTTCTGCCCCGTCGCCGGGCTTGTTCATCGCTTTCGAAGGTGGCGACGGCGCGGGAAAATCAACCCAGGCCGCGCTGCTCACCCAAGCCCTGTCCGACGCCGGATGTACAGTGGTGCGCACACGGGAGCCGGGCGGGACTCCCGTCGGCGAAAAACTGCGCTCCCTTGTCCTTGACCACGGACAGGGCGAGATTGATGCCACGACCGAGGCGCTGATCTTTGCCGCTGCCCGGGCCGCGCACGCCACCCAGGTCATTGCTCCGGCGATGGCCCGTGGCGAAGTTGTGCTCAGCGATCGCTACGCCGATTCCTCCGTCGCCTACCAAGGCGCAGGCCGCGGACTGGGCACCGAGACCATATTTCAGCTCAACGATTGGGCCACGGGCGGACTGTGGCCGGATCTGACCGTGTTGCTTGACGTCTCCCCGGAGTCAGGGCGCCAGCGCCGCACGGCAGGCGACTCCACTGAGGACAGGATGGAAACGGAACCCGACGCGTTCCACGCCACCATTCGCGCCGCCTTCCTTGAATTGGCCGCCGCCCATCCCGACCGCTATCTGGTGCTGCCGGCAAGCGACTCCGTCGAGGCGTTGGCTGGCGCCATTGAACAACGGGTCATGGCCCTTGTGGCGCAGCGCGCAGGCAGCACCGCGTCCGTACAGGGTCAGGCCTCATCAGGCCAAGCCACATCTGGCACGCCGGCATCAGACCAAGCGACATCAGACCAAGCGACATCTGGCCAGGCCACATCCGGCCAGGACCGACCCGCTTCAAGCGGACTCGTCGGCAGCGCATGAGCGTCTGGGTTGACCTGCAGGGCCAGGACTCCGTCGTGGCCCAGCTGCGCCGCGCCGCCCAGTCCACCCAACCCACGCATGCCTGGTTGCTGACCGGTCCCCCGGGCTCCGGCCGTTCCAACGCCGCTTTGGCCTTCGCCGCAGCGCTGGTCTGCGAACGCCCCGAGCTGGCGGCCCGCGGCTGCGGCGTCTGCAAGGCCTGCCACACCACGCTGGCCGGCACCAACGCCGACGTCACCTACGTCGCCACGGAAAAAACCACCATCACCATCGAGGAAGCCCGCACCCTTGTGCGCAAGGCCCACGACAGCCCGTCGTCGTCCCGCTGGCGGGTCATCATCGTGGGCGACGCCGACCGCATGGCCGAGCGCACCACAAACGTCCTGCTCAAGGCCATCGAGGAGCCGCCGCCGCGGACCATTTGGATCCTGTGCGCACCCAGCCCGGCGGATGTGCTGGTCACCATCCGTTCGCGCTGCCGGACGCTGACGCTGCGCCTGCCGCCCGTGGCGGATGTTGCAGCGCTTTTGGTGCGCCGCGACGGCATCGAACCGGAGCTGGCCCTGATGGCCGCCCGTGCTGCCCAAAGCCACATCGGCATCGCCCGGCGCCTGGCCACCGATCCCGGGGCCCGTGAACGTCGCGACGCCACAGTGAACTTGCCGCTGAAGCTGCGCGACGTTTCCACCGCCGTCATGGCTGCCGCCTCCTTGCTGGAGCTGGCCCAGGCGGAGGCGTCCTCCTCCAATGAAGAGCGCGACGCCGTTGAGAAGGTGTCGCTGTTGCGCTCCCTGGGCGCACCCGAGACGGGGACGCTCCCGCCCCCCATGCGCGCGCAGGTCCGGGCGCTGGAAGAAGACCAAAAGCGCCGCGCCAAGCGTTCGGTCACCGACCAGCTGGACAGGGCCCTGACGGACCTGCTCTCCTTCTACCGGGATGTGCTGGTGCTGCAGCTGGACGCCCGGGGAGGCTCCGGCGTCGGCCGCGAAGCAGTGGAGCTTGTCAACGATCCGCTGCGTACACAGCTGCAGGAGTTTGCCGCCCACTCACGCCCTGAAGCCACGCTGGAGCGCATGGACGCCGTCAATTCCGTGCGCCGCCGCCTCACCACCACCAATGTTGCCCCGCTGCTGGCCCTTGAAGCCATGGCAGTCAGCCTGCTCTAACCACGTAAGGACTTCTCCCATGCCTGCCGGAAATCTACGACGGCGACCCCGCCACCGCCTGTTCCTCGCCGCCGCCGTGGCCGGCATCGCTGCCCTGACGTTGAGCTCGTGCTCGGTGCTGGCGCCGGATGCTCCCGTCAACCCCACTGCCGAAGCGGACATCGTCGGCGACGTGCCGGCGGAAATGCTGGACTTTTACACGCAGGCAGTGACGTGGACTTCATGCAATGGCGGCTTTCAGTGCGCCGAGGTGAAAGTGCCGTTGGACTACGACAAGCCCAAGCGAGACTCCATCCAGATCTCCGCGATCCGGTTGCCGGCCACCGGAAAACGGCTCGGTTCCCTGCTGATCAACCCCGGCGGGCCCGGCGGTTCCGGCGTGAACATGGTCAAGGACGGCGGGCAAAACTACTTCTCCGCCAAATTGCGCGGCGCCTATGACGTGGTGGGTTTCGACCCTCGCGGGGTGCAGCGCTCGGAGGGTGTGAAGTGCTTGGACGATGCGCAGATGGACGCGGCACGCCAGGAGGAGTTTGATCCGGCCACGGATCCCGGCCTGGCCCGCGCCGAAGCCGAAGTGAAGCGCCAGAGCAAACTGTGCGAGAAAAATTCTGGTCCCGTCCTGGAACACATGGACACAGTCAGTGCGGCTCGCGACATGGATGTTTTGCGCGCCGTGGTGGGCGACAAGCAGTTGAATTACATGGGCTTCTCCTACGGGACCAAGTTGGGTGCCACTTATGCCGGGTTGTTCCCGAAGCGGGTGGGCAAGTTCTCCCTGGACGGCGCCATGGACCCGTCCCTGGACATTGACCAAGTTTCCATGGGCCAGGCCGTGGGCTTTGAAAACGCCTTGCGGGCGTGGGCCAAGGACTGCTTGGGCACCAGCGACTGCCCTGTCTCGGGGACTGTCGACAAAGCCATGGAGCAGATCCGCGAGCTGCAGTCCGTCTATGCCGAAACGCCCCAGCAAACCCCTGACGGAAGGGCGGTGACGGGCACTGAATTCACCGGGGGCCTGGCATTCGGCATGTATTCCACGGATCTGTGGGCTCCGCTTACCGGCGCCTTGAAGCAGGCCTTCGCAGGCGACGCCTCGGGGATGCTGATGCTGGCCGATTTCTCCGCCGACAGGGACTCGGATGGCAAGTACAACTCCAACACCGCTGCGGCATTCAATGCCGTCAACTGCCTTGACTACCCCATGAATTCCGATGTTGACCACATGCGCCAACAGGCGGCCGAGCTGAAAAAGGCCGCACCCACCTTTGGCAAGCTGCTGGGCTTCTCCGGTTTGTCCTGCAAGTATTGGCCGGTCCCGGCCACCGGCGAACCGGCCCCCATCTCCGCTGCCGGCGCAGGGCCCATCCTGGTGGTGGGCACCACCGGGGATCCGGCCACACCCTATAAATGGTCCAAGGCCCTGGCCAAGCAGCTGGACTCGGGCGTCCATGTCACGTGGAAGGGTGAAGGCCACACCGCTTACGGCCGCGCCAACAAATGCCTGACAAAGACAGTTGACGACTACTTTGTGGACGGAAAAGTCCCTAAAGACGGCACCACCTGCTAAGCGTTGCAGGCGATGCGCGCGGGGCGGATTTTGTACATCCACCCCGCGCATATTAGAGTTGTTTCTTGTGTTCAGCCGCGCGCTCCACTAGGAGTTCGGCTAGCGCAGGCCTCCATAGCTCAGTTGGTAGAGCGTCTCACTCGTAATGAGAAGGTCAACAGTTCGATTCTGTTTGGAGGCCCCCACTGAAATCGTTGTATTGACGCGAAATAAACGCCAATGCAACGATTTTTTTATGCCCTGAAGTATAGGCGTGAGCACATCATGATCACAGTATTTTCTTATAGGCTGCATCTAGTGCGTCAGCGACAGCGTCCAGATCATCTTCAAACAAGTCTGCGTATGTGTTCAGCGTCATTGCCGCATCTGCATGGCCCAACATGCGTTGGATCGACTTCACGTTTGCGTGAGCAGAGATAGCTAGAGATGCCGCAGTGTGCCGCAAGTCATGAGGCGTGATCAGTGGAAAATCGGGGTCAGCATCGATCAGCTTTTCAACAGCGTCGTTGAAGACCCTTTTCCTGAAATTGTTCCCCCTAAGCACGGAACCTCTAGCGCCGGTGAACACCAAGTCATCTCGACCTTTCCCGTCACACCGCCGGGCAAGAGATTCGGCCAGAAACTTTGGGAAAGGGACGCTTCGTGCCTCATGCGACTTGGGGGTTCCCCATTCAAGAGTGCCCCTGACGTCCGCCACAGCTTCGGCAACGTCAATCCGTCGCCTCAGCATGTTCAATCGACCTACCCTGAGCGCAGCCATTTCCCCATACCTAAGACCCGTGTAGGAAAGGAAAAGGACCACGTCTCCGTAGTCCTTACATTCTTCAGCAAGTGCCGCAACCTGCTCATGGGTCAAATACCCATGTTTTCTTTTCACGATCTTCGGAAGCTTCACACCATCACACGCGTTCTTCACTAGCCGGCCATCCCGGACTGCATGTTTCAGGACAGCAGACAGGGTTTGGTATTGGATGCGAAGAGAAGACGGCGTCATGGTCTGTGCCAACAGTTTGATCCATGCTTGGACCTCTCCGTGTGTGATGCTTCCTATCTGTCTCTCGCCCCATCGAGCGATCACATGCTTGTCCAGACACTGCCGGTAATTCGATCGCGTGGTCGGTTTCAGGTGAACCTGGGCATCGAACCAAACTTCAGCCCATTCAGCAAAGCCAATCTTCCCTGCAGCATTGCCGATGTATTCACCCCGCGATTTTGCGACTTCCATGTTTGACAGCCATAGCAATGCGTCACGTTTGGTCTTGAATCCCCGCTGCATAGTCTGCACACGGTCAGGAGTTCGATAGCGAACCATCCACAGCTTGCCTTGAGTCTTGGTCTCGTAACTGACCACAGATGCCATGTTTACCCGCCCACTCTCAGTGGGTCTGACGCACGAGCACGCACGCAATACGGGTAAACTCGTCGCCACATTATGCAATCGTCTGGTGGAGCATCTGACGTGATCTGCACGGGCACATGACCGCTCACGCGCGACGCGATGTGTACGCCTCGTCCGGCTGGTAAGGGTCGTCTACTATTTTTCATCGGCCAACGCCTCCCGGACAGCATCACGCACTGCCTGTCTGAACGCTTCGCTTTCGGTTACCGCTGCCACCTGTTGGAGCGAATTGCGGACATCGTTGTCGTCCACATAAAACTCTGTACCTTTGGCGAATCCTGCGGTAGGACTCCCTATATCCGCGCCATCCATCGCCCATGCCCACACTTCCGCGTTCGACCGTTCACCCGGCCCGGTAACCTCAACGACCCCTGAGAAATCCTTTGCGGGGAGCAACAACTCGTTAGGACTGACGTCAAGAACGAACGCGAGTGCCATGAGGTCATCAACGTCTAACCGACGTTCCCCCTCCTCAGCGCGCCTGATGCTGATCGGTGGAATCTTGCGCCCCTCCTTCGCCAGCATGTTGCTGAGTACCGTCCACGTGATGTCTTTCTCTTCTCGAATCCGCTTCAGGTTCTCCCTAGCCGTGCGAGCGGATGGGCCTTCTTCAATCGTCTTGTTTGCCATGCAGATAGCCTACCTTCATTTATTCGCGCTCCAGTGTTTGCCGTAATCAAATTTTCGTGATTATGTTGTGTTCATCGTTATAAATTCTACGTGAACGACAAGCGATGTCAACCGGAACGCCGGAAATCAGGAGTTCTCAACAAAGTGAGCTACATAAATTGGAGGTGTCGTCATGACACGCACGACAAATGAATTGCCCCGGTACATCGACAGCAAGGAGTTCGAAGAGCGTTACGGATTGCCCAAAGGCACCGCAGGTCAGCTTCGATTTCAGGGACGCGGCCCAGTGTTCATTCGACTGGGAAGCAGGGTCCGCTACGACGTGCGGGATTTGGAGGCCTGGGAAAAGACGAAGAAGTTCACTCGCACTGACACCCCGCTTGCAGCGCAGTAACAACACAAGCCACCAAAGAACCGGGCACTCACCCGAAACGACTAAATACCCGGCTCTTGATCACTAATTAGAAAGGTGTAAACGGTGACCAACCGAACACAACAGAATGATAGGACGAGCGTCTCGGGTCACTCTCCTCGCCAAGAAATGCCTGATTTCACGGGCTTCAAGACAAAGAACAAGAAACCGATAGTACCCGCATGGAAGACAGCACCACTGACGCCCGTCAGTCAGCTCAACCTCAGGGGGAACGAACAGTTCGCCGTCGACTGTGGCCGTAACGACTTGGTCGTCATCGACTGTGACTCCCGCAAAGCGTGGAAGACATTCGTTGGACTGTGGATCGAAAATGAGGGCACCTCTCGCATCAAAACGCCTGTCGTCAAGACGCCGCGTGGAAAACACGTGTACTTCAATGCAATCGATGGTCATCCCGTGAAGAACACAGTGAGCAAGCTCGGCCAGGGCATCGACACCCGCGCTGCTGGCGGGTACGTCATTGCACCGCCCACCCCGGGTTATGAATACCTACTGAAGGCATCTGTGCTTGAACTGCCGTTGTGGCTGGCGAACATGCTCACTCCAGCAGACTCGCCGCTACGCAGGACAGACGCCGCGGGAGGACAGGCGAAACATTCCATCAATGGGCTGATGCAGACGCTTGCGAACGCCCCTGAGGGCCAGCGAAACGCAAATCTGTATTGGTGTCTCCAACGTGTGTCTGAGATGCCACAAAAAATGCACCACCGTCTGATCAATCAACTCAGCCGTGAGGCCAGCTACATCGGCCTGGGCGACTGGGAAATCTCAAACACCGTCTCGAGTGTCTTTGGCGGCCATCGTGGCTGAGGCTGATGGGCTGAGACCGTCATGGTCCCCTGAAGACGTTAGGGACATTCTGGACGGAACACGAAAGTCCACGAGGCCCAAGCTGATGAGGCGTTCCGATGGGGTCCGTCTGCTCTACCCGGGCAAGGTTCATTCGCTCCACGGTGAATCGGAGTCGGCTAAGTCGCTCATAGCCCAGGCCGAGTGCGTGAGGGTTATCAAGTCGGGCGGCCGTGTTCTTTTCCTCGATTTTGAATCCGACGCAGTTTCAGTCATCGGACGACTCTTGGGTATGGGTGCAACCGCTGAGATCATCCTCAAGCGGTTCAAGTACGTTCGCCCCGAGTTTGACCCTGAAACCTTTGGTGAAGCAGAAGAGGAAGCCTTCCAACGACACTTGGGCGGGGTTTACGACCTCATTGTCATTGACGGGGTAACGGCTGCTTTCGACGTCTATGGGCTCAACTCTATGGATAACGGCGACACCATGAAGTGGGGTCGTAAACTCCCTTTGCGGCTGGCGTCAAAGACGGGTGCTGCGGTCATCCTTATTGACCACGTCACTAAAAGTTCAGATGGCCGAGGACGCTTTGCTCTAGGCGCTCAAATGAAGATGTCGTTTCTTACCGGAGCCGCTTACACAGCCAGGATGACTCAACAACTTGCCGTGGGCCGAGTCGGGAAAATCGAAATACGAGTAGGCAAAGACCGTGAGGGCCTGGTCCGTAGCCATTCAACGGATTTTCGTTCTTCCGACCAAACCGCAGCAATCGCAGTGGCAGTGTTCGACTCCACCCAGCCGAGCAAACTCTTGTACAGCCTTGAAGCCCCAAGTGGTCACACGCTGATCCGTTCGGATGACGAGATTTCTGGTCTGCCCCGTGCCGTGCTTGATGTGTTGTCCACCGAAACAGGAGGGGTGGGTATGAAGACCATCTGTGCCAATTCAAAGCCGAGAAAACTGGCCCCTTCAACTGCCAAGCGACACGTAGACAATCTGGTCGCCATGGGATTCATCGCCGAAGCAAAACCCTTGACACCCGAGAATCCGGGCCGTGCAGCCCTATACCAAATTACCGCTGAAGGGACGGCACTCCTTGCTTAGCGTCCAAATCCCCCAACTGCATTCGTAACTGAAAGGAACTCCCATGAATATCCACCCAACCCCTTATACGCCGCCCCGGCGACGATCCCGCGTCACCCACGTGAAAGGTGCTGTAGACCTGCTTGTGACTCTGTCACCGCTTGTCAACGGCATGGTGACAGGAACGCTCGGCACCGTACCGCTGACGTCTGCCGTGTACGCACAGATCCCGTCGACGACTGGCCCACTCGACCAACCGATTGCATGGGTGACCTTTGACGACCAGCACGAGCTCCTCGGCCTGATCGACGGCCATGTTGTCCGCGCCCCCGGGTCAGCCTCCGACCTCCCCCAACTTATCCTCACCGAAGGAGTAACACCATGAATAACCACCAACTGATAAACCCACACGGGTTGCCTGTACCATCGCGCACTTCGCCCAGTCGGGACCATCACCCCGGAAACGCATTTGAGTACGTTCCCGCTGACGTCTGGACCAGCACGAACTGCCGTGTTGTCGCTATCGATGGGGACTACTTCTCAAAGTCCCACTTCCACACGCTCAAGGAGTACCGCAACTGGGCAGGCCTCATGAATGGGGACGTTGAGGTTCTGGGCCGTGTTCTTCTTGACTCACTCTTCCTCGATCTGGTCGTAGTCACCCCACAGGGCCACCTCCGCGCATCGTCGATCTGCCTGCATGAAATCAAGGCCCTACACCCGGACATCCAAGAATTCTTGACCCTCCAACTCGAGGCCCCACCAATCTTGACTCGGGAAAACCCGTGGTCGAAGTTCACCAAAAACAAAAGGAGCACTAAATGAACGTCAGAGAAGCAATGGAAGCCGTCAAGGATGGCACGTTCGAGGAAAGAGTCTCGATCAAGAGATTGGCGAGGGACTTCGTAACGAACAGCACGAAGAACCGCCCCACCAGTTCGGTCGCCAAAGGCCGTGAATTGCACGCAACCATGCACCCCAACAAGAAGGACAACTAACATGACCACGATCACCAACTCCGCATACTCCCTCTTGGGCGACCACGACGCCCTCACCACTGCACTGGACAGCATTACCCGGGAAAGTCGCACCAACAACCAAAGTGTCCCCCCAGCCGTGGAAATTGATTTCGTTGACCTTGCACTCGCAGGGGAACCGTTTCCTCTCGACGTGACCAGCGCGGGAGATGACCGTCTCCGCGCAATTCACAACATTCAGATTCGCGGCGAAAAGCTGAAAGCAGCAAAGGCACAGGTTGAACGCCTGCGCACCGAAGCTGTTCAGGATCACGCGGACAAGGCTCTCGCATACCTTGACCATGAACTTCAGGAACTTATTTCCGAAGTCGTTGACACCGCGGATTCACTGGGTTCACTCAGCGACGTTCAGCGCATCCTAGAAGCAGGCACCAGCGAACAGATCAAAGCGTGGCGCAACACGACGAAGCTTGTCGAGCGCTACATTGAAATCCGCAGTGCACAGGTGACGATCACCCGGCAATGCCTCGACGCGGGACAACTCAACTTCATCTATGAAGCCGGATTCCTCCGCAACTCTTTGGATGACTCCGCATTCTGGAATGATCAGCGATCCCAGGCGTACACGCCCCGTGCCGCCCATGACCAAGATGACCATGTGGTTCGCTACAACAACTGGCTGACCAATTGTGAGTCGGCAAAGTACCCGCACAAACGCGAAGTGATGCCGGTCAGCAATGATCAACACATCGCTTACCTGCTGGACGTCTGCACCAACAGCCAGTTGTGGGTGCCATCCATCGGCAAACTGCTTGCCGCTTGGAACGCTGCCAACAGCGCTGCACAGCCCGTGAGCTTCGACCGTCTCAAAGGCATGGAAGAATCCCGCAACCAATACTACGAAATCACGGGAACGACGCCCACCAGCGATTACTCAGCAGGGGGTCAGGACGGATACCGCAAAGCACCGAACACCAAAAAGTCCTCGCTGGGTGAAAGCTACCTCAGCCACATCAGCTAGACACCAATAAACTGCGATACCCCGTGCCCCATCTGAGGTACGGGGTTTCGTGGTGGATTGATGCAATCCTCCCGCACAACATTCCAATGCATTCGTCGATCATTGATCACTCATCACGCCCAGGCGAACGACAACAGAGCCAAAAAGCGCTGTAGAGGCGTCCAACACACACGTTCACGAGTGTTTGCACGTCGAGCAGTCAACGGACGCCTGCAGACGCACACACGCGTGTAGTCTCCCACCCTGCCGAGAACCCGATAATTTCCTACGTTTATACCCATGCGCCCAGCGAGAAATTCATGCATCATTTGCCACGTGTCCATCCAAGGCAGACAACGGCTGACCTGTCCCGACCAACGATGCCGCCGCACCAGTAAAACCCAACGTGAACGCTCCAGACGGGAAAAGTCTTTTGGTCGTCCCGTTGCCAACCATGAGTCGCCCATGGCCTGTGAAATCTGTGGTGAACCATCAACGACCGCACGATGCTCGATTGCATGTAAGACCAAGGCAAAGACGATCCGACGACGCAGCCAGAAGAACAGTGGTGCTTGGAAAAATCACCGTCGCACCGAGACAAAGGAAACACGATGAACTGTAAATACTGCGGCTGTCTTATAACGACCAAGCGAGTCGGCGCCATAATTTGTGGAGAGAGGCCCTGTAAGAATCAGGGAAAGAGCGAACGAGCATTTGCCCGTCGTCAAGGTGCTAACCGAGTCCACGCCTACGTCCCACGCGTAGGCACTCAGGGCAACTCCTTCGATCCACCAGAGTTCGAGTATCTCAACGCTGCCCCAGGCATCACGACTGACCAGTTGCTGAGCCTGCGAGACGATCCCGCGCTACGCAAAGCTATCCAAGAATCACGACGCCTACGCCAGGAGAAACTCACCCAGCGTATCCGTGAAGTGGGCCTGTATGACTAAGGGGCCTCGGTGAATGAAGTACCCGCTTATGGGGTTGTCAGTCCTCGTGGTTAGTATCAGGGAACATCATCGATTGCAGTGAAAATATTGGGGGAAATTCCTTGGTCTTCTACTCGCCGCCACCTAACAAGCCGCCATCTCAGAGCCGGAAGAAGAGTCCGAGGACGCTACTCATAGTCCTAGCGTGCCTGATCGCCGTTTTCGTCGTGGTGCCGCTGACCAATGGAAGTTCATCGCCCGACGATTCCCCCGCAGGTGCCGGTCATGAACAGTCAACTGCGGCTCTAGCAGTGGAGACTAAACCTGCCACACAAACTACCTTTGCAATCGGTCAACCGGTGCAATCCAAGAAGTTCGAGTACGTCGTCACCGGATATGAGTGCGGCATACCCTCGCTGGGGCAGTACGAAGTGACCAAGGAAATCGCCAAGGGTCATTTTTGTCAGCTGTCCATCACAGCCGCGAATATTGCCAACAAGGCCGAGAGGCTGGATTTTGACGACTTCAAACTCTTATCAGGCGAGATCGAGTACAGCACAGACTCATGGGTGAACATCAAGGCAAGCAACGACGATGAATCATCAGGATTTCTGGACAAAATCAACCCGGGACTCAAGGTCAAGGGCAGCATCTACTTCGATGTGCCTACCGACAAGACTCCGAACGTCGTCACGATCAAAGACACGCTTTTCGGCAAATCGGCCACAATCAACTTGAAATGACGACTGTCCAGACGAGCCTCGACAACTCTGAGGACCAGACAAACGATTCCCGCTTACAAATTGGGCATCCAACGCATTTAGCCGACTACAGGATGCGAACTACACTTCACAGTATGCCGAATGCCGAGGACCAGGAGACCCCTACTGAGTGGCCAAACGAGTACCCAGCTTCTTGCCCTCCCCAAGAAGCCGAGCCCTCGTCTGGTGCCGTTTTTCGGCTGGTAGAAGGTAGTCAACCCAATCCCAAGGATTTCGTCAGCGGTTATGCTTTGAAGCCTGCGAGGTTCAAGGATTACGAAGAGGATCGTCTTTGCATGTCCATGGGCCTGAGTGTTTTCGACACCAAGGAAGACGCTGAGAGGACCCGAAAGTCCATTCCCCCTTTCAGGAATAAGTCGATAGCAGCTGGGTCCATCGACGGGTCCGGCCTGATGCAAGCCACTCCGTCAAAAGGCAACAAAACACATAGGACTTGGTGGCGGCCCGAGAATGACGTCCAATGGACCTCGTTTGAGGTAAAAGAATGAGCTGGTTGCCAGTCGGATCGTTCCTTGGGGAGTTGGAAATAGTCGAGGTATTCGTCGACTACGACGGACCCCGTATTTTCTCTTGCCGTTCAGCAACCGAACAGTCGTATATCGCTACTTGGGCCAGCGAGGGAGATGACCACGATCTTTGGTTGTACGCCCCTGTATCACCAACCCGGCTAACGGCTGTGCGTTCGGGTGGCGTGAAGCTGCGAGACGCTTTTCTCCATGCAGAAGGGTTCGTTTATCTAGCAAATCTCCCCCATGCCGGTACAGACGGGGACGAAGTAAAGACACTGGCCAAGTCCGATATTCTCGAAGATTGGTTGCCCGACGCCGACTTTGGTTTAGACATTGATACGCCCACGACTGATACCGCCGCTTCACCTTTGGAACTCGAACGGACAGCTGTCCAAGAGGGACGTACGCGATTGGATCTCCGAGTTCATTTGCCGGAGTATTTCCGCACGGAGGCCCCGACACGTCGTATTGGTGGAATCCTGCTTGCGCTGCAAACGGTGCTGGACAACTTCAGCGCTCTGGAAATTGACGACACACCACCGCAGGCCGGTCCACTACCCAGCAGCATCACAAACGCAGCAGCGTCTGATCTTGTTTCCCTTACCGCTGCAAGTTTCGTTCTCGGGATCGCATCCACTGACGGTCAAGACCTTTTCGGTGGGTCTCCCTTTTCCAGCGCCGTTGATCACCTTGTAACCCTTGCAGGAGTTGCACTCGAGGACGTGGAACTCCCCGCTAGCGTCTCCAAATTGCAGCCTAGGGGCGCACGGAGCTATCGACAGTTGATCAGAGAACTATCGCTAACCAATGGCGACGTTTCAATTACCGCAGGTAGTCCCAACTTCGGAAGTCGCATTGCCAAACTAAGTGCGGAGAAATTGCAACAACTTACCAAACTACTTGAGGGCATAACGGCTCAGGAGCCAGTGGAGATTCGTTCTCGCATGGTGCTATTCGCCGCTAATTCGAACCGTAAGCGTTTTGGGCTCCGGGATGTTGAAACAGATGTTGAGTATCAAGGGACGGTCTCTGAGGCAGCTGACCATCAGGTTTCACGAGCGACCCTTGGAGATGAGTACGACGCAACGCTGACAGAGATCACGACATACGAAGGTGCCACGGGAGAAAGCAAATTCGTCTACACCCTTGAACAGCTGGTCCACGTCAATGGGGAGCCAAATGACGAACCGGCTGACGCACTGACGGCATGGAGAGATTCTGCGCCTCCCCAATCAGCGCACTGAGCGCGTCTGACAGCTGCCATCATTTTGTCGCCGAGCAATGACACACGAAACTCCAGTGACGCACCGACAGGCGTGCCCAGGGATTGAACGGACGTGACCACGCACAACGTCACGATCGTGACCTTTCAGCAAGGGCTCAAGCCTGAGCGGCGCACGTAGTCCTCCCTACCACTGGATCAAATGCCTGGATGGCTACCGGGTTCAAACTACCGTGATCACGTCCTCGTGAATCATCGAAACTAGGCACGTTGCCAGCGCATGAGCGGTCCGTGCCCCACCAAGCGAAACATGCTCATATGTCTCTTCCCCGTGACGCTGACCACCCTCCCAAAGCAGCCGCATCATCTTGGTCAGCGTCTCCCTGTGATCCGCATTTTTCTCAACCAAAGGCAAGGAAACATTCTTCTGCTCTAGGTGCTTGATCACCGTGCCAAGGGTTGCGCGAGTGGTGTTGTTCGGGATGAAAGCCGGGCAGGCTAGTGTCTCTACGGCTTTTACGCTCAAGTCATAGGCGTGGTTCGGGTTGGTCGAGGTTCCATATGCAGCTTCGAAGGCTTCCCCCAGCAATGCACCCGCTTTCGCCGTCTTGTTCATTACACCCTCAAGCGCCTGAATGACACCACTGGGTTGCGCCGCAGTCACCCGCGTACGTCCTCTGCCGTCCGAGGTCAATACCCACCCAGCACGACTCTCAGCCAGCACCTTTCCCAAGTCGTACACACTCGCCGTTTTTAAGCCATGGAACAACATGCAATCTATGACGTTGGCCAATTCGTCATCTTCAAGCTGATGGACCTGCAACAAGAATCCTGAGTAGTCCAACGAGAACACCCGCTTCATGTGGCGGGATAAGAATCTAGGTAGTGCGTGGGCAAACTGCCCCCTGGAGGAAGCGCTGTCTACGACCCAGCTCTCCACTTGATTCCTGACGTAGTCGGGGAAGCCAACCTCGATTGCAGTTAGCCGCTCATATTCCTCGTTCGATATTGCTGGGGGCACCCATTTCTCAGTCATGTTTCCAAGCCTACCCATCGGTACAGACAAAAGTTCCTCTCGTCAGACTTTCCAATACGATTCAAGCCGCCCACGTCGCAGATAGTCCTTGGGTAGCTTCTGCTGCGTCTCTTACATTTCTTATATCGATCCGAAGGAACGATACAAACAACGACTAAGGACACGATCTAAATGACCACCACATCACCCGCAACCAAGGCTGTTGCCCCCGCAAAGACACCGACTGCCAAGGTAGTTGCAGTGCCTGTGAAGGCAACGACCAAGACCCCTGCGACGAAGGCAACACCTGCAAAGGCAACGACTCCCGCCCCCGTTGCAACGACCAAGACCTCTGCAGAGGAAACCGTCCGCACGTCGCACACCGAATGCATCCATGAATCCAAAGGTGCCGCTGGCAAGAAAGCACGCGCTGCCTGTCGCAAGGAACGCGCTGCTGCTGCAAAGACGGTCAAGGCATGACCCCGGAGGAACTGATCCTTGACGATATGGCCATGCTGTACCCGGGCCACGTCGTTTCCGTCTTGTACATCAACATGAACCGGTACGAGGCAACACTCACCGGAATCTCCCACACCTATTTGGTGACCCACGACAAAGCTGTGAGGCAAAACTAATGACACGAAATATGATGATTCACGCAGGTGACTTTGCCACCGAAATTTTCGGGCCGAACACAGAAGTTGAAATTGAAGACGACGGATCTGCGTACATCACGACATCACACGGTGTGATCCATGCGTTCTTCGCCTTCGACAACGAAGAAGTTGCCCGACTGACGATGTTCCCCTAAAGCAAGTACCCCCTGACCCCGTTCATTTAGTTGGATGGGGTCGAGTGGTGGATAAATGAGAACGTGTTGCACAATTGACGAGAATCAGAACACCTATCCCTGTGACGTCCGTAACCGCTGCCCTGATGCTCGAGAGTTGCGCGTGCGAGTCGATACCTCACTTCGCTATTCCACTGTCTGTAACGCTTCCTCAACGATTGCATGATGTTCTATGCGCAGACGTGAAGAGAAACGCCCCATTGCACTGAGTCGATCCTTTTCCCGTTTTCATTTATGAGACGTTGCCCAAGAATCCCTGCCGTACTTGTCAGGTGGGCATGCACGGGTCAATTTTCGCTGTTCATGGTCGAGGGGCTGGTTCCCGTGCGTCCGGTTCGCGCATTGGCACTCGAACGCTGACAACGGCAGAGTACGCAATGGCTGGCACTTGCTTGCATGCAGTTGCTCGGGGTCTCACGCGTGCCAATGCGGACGATTGCAATAGGTGTTGGCATCGCCTGGGCGTTGACGAAGTAGTGGCTTGGCTGGCGAGAATCATTCCCTGCCCGTCGATGGTTGTCCGATACTGTGACGCCTCATGTTGCCTGTGCCATTGACGTGCCAACACTGACGATGCCTGTATATGTGCACGTGTGAACATACGCACGTATCCAAGGCGTCTGTGCCGTCACTGCTGGCGATGCGTTCCTGATCCCGTGCTGTTGACCTTGTCATCTGTACCCGCAACCATGACGTGATGTGCCAACGATCTGCTGTGCTCTGACACGTGCCAACATATGCATGACCATGTCATCATGCACGACGACCATGCTGACGTCTGCTGCCCATGCCTGCATGTCTTACGCTGCATCCCTGACCCAAACGACGACGCAACGAGGTGCCAAACCATCCCCCCTGGTCAACCCTCCCCCAGGGGTCACAAAGCGGCCCGGAGCGTTCGGGTACACGCATTATGTACACCTCGTGGATTTTCCACACCTGTCCCACTAACGGCCCTCCGTCGTGCTTTTTCCCTCCAACAGATGCTGAGAATCGTCAAGCGTACATAGCCCAGACACAGGGGTCACCTGATCGTGCAGAACAACGTCAGACGCCAGAATCATCGTCATGAGTGAATACGCATACAACGGCCCATTGGACGCGTGGGGCAACCCATTGACGTCTGCCATTGCCGCCCAGCGATGTGCCCTTGATAGTGGGGTGCTCATCGAGTACTGGGGACAGCAAACGCCACTTGGTCGGCGATCTCATGCAATGAACCAGCTGAGTAATAACGGACTGACTTCATGCCGGGGAACAGTGGCCGTTCATTTATCCTCTTGCCTTCGACCTATTTGTCAGTTTGTTTCTATTCACTATTCACTTATCTCACCACTCCTCACACCTACGGTGATCGGGTGGTGGTGGTGAGATGATTGGGCGGTATTTGGTGAGTCAGTGGTGAGCAAATGGTGAGTGGTGAGCAACGTACTTTGAGCACTACTCAGGGCTTTTTTATCTCACCACTTGCTCACCAATCAATGTCTTGGCGTTGTCACCATGTCGGCAATTTGCTCACCAAACGTATTTGGTGAGCAAAAAGACGCCCCTCAGACGCCGCAATACGGACACACTTTCGCATCCCAAACGCCATCAGAAGACCTCAGGTATGCACCGCTACTAATGCAGTCGTCTCGGTCGTGCGAGAACCACAGCGGCCCCATCGTCTCGGTGGGGCCGCTGAAGATCATTGCCTAGTTCTTGCGAACTGGCTTGTATCCCTGACCGGGCTTCTGGGTCGGGGGCATCGTCTCCCCACGGTCGGAATGCACAATCCGATCTGTCACCCCTCCACGAGGCCCTACCTGCTGGTAGATGGCCGTCCTAGGAGCGTCGTTGCCGGGTTTGAGAGTTGGCTTAGTCAAGTCAATCTTCCAATCTGCCAGCACAGGGACATGTCATCGTGGGAGTGCTCGAACCATTTAGCTCGCCCACCCGTCACGATGTAAGGTCTTAGTATCTGTCCAAGATAACTAGAGCCCCGGTCACCTGCTGAACCTTTTTCGGTTACGTTTGCAACCGGGGTTCTTGCTTGCCCCATAAGACTACATCTTGTGCCTGACATTCATTTCCACCACTACATGATGTATTACATCCTTGTAGTTTATGCACCGACTGTCCACAGGCAGGTATACGAAAAATCGTTGGTTTCTAGCACATAATTTCGACCCGTCCACAGCCTGTGGAGTACTTGGCCACAAAAAAGACTGTGGCGTGTCGGCTCATCTCGGCGTGTCATCCTCGGCATTGTAATGAACTTGGAACCCGTTGCGGCAAAGAATACGAGCACGCGCCAGTATTCCAATGCATTCGATCCTGTGGGGTTGGAATCGCCGTTTGTGTAGTGCAGCCAACAGCAGTACTGTGAACACATTCTGAACACACTTTTCTATGATTCATAGACATTTGTAGTACTCACATGTCAGCCTAAACGCTGTAGTTTTCAGTCTTTTTGTCTGCCTCATGTGCTGGGAAGTATCACTCGTAATGAGAAGGTCAACAGTTCGATTCTGTTTGGAGGCCCCACGGCCAACAGCCCCGCACCCCTTGCAAACAAAGGGATGCGGGGCTGTTTTGTCGTCTGGTTATTCGCTTGCGCTGCCGCTGTGGTGATCCGCTGCAGGTATTTCCGGGCGCGGATCACCATATCTGTTGCCACCTGGACTGCCTTGCGGGAAGCTGGCATTGGCGGCCGGCTCCGAGCGTGCCGTTCGCACGCGTTGATGACCCGGCGCAAACGGTTCGGCACAATCGAGGAGGAGACCATGCGACGCCTTGTGATCACGGAGAACATCAGTCTGGACGGGGTGATCGAAAACGACGGTTCCTGGTTCGATCCAACGAAAGACTCCCGGCAGCAGCGCGAACTGGCTGAAGTCACGCGCAAACATGCCGCAGCCTCGGACGGATTCCCGGTCGGTCGAACCACGTTTGAGCAGATGCGGGGATTTTGGCCCACCCAGGTTGACGACCAAACCGGCGTCACCGACCATCTCAACCAAGTGCAGAAATATGTTGTCTCCGCCAGCATGGACGATCCCCGCTGGGAAGGAACCAGCATCCTGCGCGGAGGCGAAGGCCTCGGCGCACAGATCGACGAACTGAAAGCCGAAGACGGCACCGACATCGTCCTGACAGGCAGCATCGCACTGGCGCAGTCATTGCTCCGCCTGCGCATGGTCGAGGAACTGCGGCTCTTCGTTTACCCCGTCATCCTCGGCAAGGGACGCCGCCTCTTCCCGGACGGGACCGACATGCGTGACTTTCAGCTCGCCGAGAGCCGCGCGTTCAGCGAAGGAGTCGTCTTGCTCCGCTACACCCGGTGAACTGAATCGACGTCGCGGCGTGTCCGACTCCGGATTGTGACAACCCCCTTCCGCCACTTGCGAAGTAGCATGAAGCATGGAGAACTTAACTTCCCTGGTTGCCGCGCCACCTGCCGATTGGGTCGTCGGTATCCAAGATGTTGCCCCGGTCTTGACGCTCTTCATCGCTGCCATCGCGATCATCCCGGCTTGGGTGGCCATCGTGAAGACGACGAAGTCGAACAGGCAGGGGCGCTGGTGGAGCGAAGTCCAGTGGGCCCTCGACGCGGCGTTCAGTGACAACCCCGTGAAACAAAAGGCCGGAATCAGGACCATTTTCATCCTGTCGCGCGAAAAGTGGCTGGGACAGCACGAGCTGCAAGTTTTGGACTCGGCGTGGGAACAATCTCTCGTTCAGTCGGCGACCGGTGGTCTTCGCGGAAAAACGTCAAGCCCCACCCGGGAAAGACGCATCCTGCCCGACGGGCTCCAAGGCGAAGAAGCTGCCCAGGAGGGCGGGCTCGAGGCAACGGAAGACGGCCCTGTGGCCGGCAGCGCAGCCGACGGCGAAGTCCAGGTCGAGGCAGCAAAGCTCAGAGTGGCCCTTGACGACCGCATGGAACGCGAAACCCCTGCCTGGATCAAGGCAAAGGCAAAAGACTAATCAAACAGGAGGACACCCACCAATGAGAGCATTCGTTCTGCCCTTGGCTGGTGCCAACACAGTTGAACTGGCAGAAGTCCCCAAACCGCTGATCGACGCCGATGAACTGTTGGTGCAGGTAAAAGCTGTTGGCGTGGGCATCCACGACTCATATTTTCTGCCCCAGGACGCCAGCTATCCCTTTCCGATCGGCATCGAGGCCGCCGGCATCGTGGCGGAAATCGGCGCCGACACCACCGGCGTTCATCCCGGGGACCGCATTGCGTTCGTCAGTTCCATGCAACCCAAGGGCGGCACGTGGGCCGAATTCGTCGCGGTCAAGGCCAACTCACTGATCATCCCCCTCCCCGCTGCCGTTGATTGGGTGCACGCCGCTGCCATCCCGGTCGCTGGAAACACTGTGCTGCGGGCCCTGCACGCCCTCGCCGGGATCCCGTCCGGAGGCTCCCTCTTCATCGCCGGCGGGTCGGGGGCCATCGGCACCTTGGGCATCCAGCTCGCCCGTCAGCACAATTGGCGGGTCGGCGCCTCGGCGTCGGCTGCCAACCACAGCTATCTGCGCTCACTCGGGGCGGAGATGGTGGTCGACTACCACTCCCCCGACTGGGTTCAGCAGGTCCGCCAGTGGATGCCCGACGGCGTCGACGGGGCTCTCGCTGTCCAGCCGGGCACCGCTGCGCAAACGTTGGGCGTGGTGAAAAACGGCGGTCAGCTGGTGCCGATCTCCGGCGACAACCCGGTCCCTGAGCGTGGCATCGAAGTGGTGGGGATCCCCTACCAATCGGATGTGCGCGCCGAAGTCCTGCAACTCATGGCAGACGTTGCGGGCGAAAAGATCCACGTCGAGCTCGAGCAGGTCCATCCCTTCGGCGATGCCCTGGCTGCGCTGGCAAAAGTCCAAACCCGGCGTGCCCGCGGCAAGACCGTGCTGGAACTCCCCTGATGCCCCAGCCCCTGCCCCAGCTTCGGAGGTTGGGGGCTGGGGCAGCTGCGGCAAGGCACGGCAGGGTTCAGTACCCTGCTGCCGGCTTCTGCTCGATGTAGTTGATGATGAAGAAGCCGTCGAAGGGCACCAGCTCCACGTACCATCGTGTGGGCTGGGCCAGCCCGGCCCAGTCCGTCGGATCTGCAGGCGTGCCGGGGGCCGGGCGGTAGATGGCATCGAACTTCAGGAACGTTCCATTCGCTGTAGCACTGGAAGAGATGTCTTTTAGCAGCTCAAAGCGCCCTTGAAGCTCTTGACTGTCGGTATCGGCACCCACGGCATTGCGCAGGGACTGGGCGGTGAGCTCCTGCTGCCCGGCGTAGTAGTCCTGCCAGGCAACGTCGGTTTGCGTGGTGAAGATTGTTTCCGAGAAGGCAATCCGGCCCTGTTCAGCCAGCCCCTCCATGCACTCGTCCGGCACGGTGCCCGCGGTGTCGGCCCAGCCCTGCAGTATCTCCGTTCCCGCATTCACCCATGAGCTGTAGGACTTCAACACGCCGGCAATGGCTTCTTCGGGGGTTCCTTGCGGGATCCTCACTGCCTTGACCGCCTCTGGAGGCAGTGTCGGACAGCCGGGGTCAAGGACTGATTCCGGGGATTGGCTTGCTGTTGGCAGCGATGGCTCCTGCGATTCCGGAGTACACGCGCCCAGTCCGGCCACCAGCGCCAGTCCGAGCACCGCCGTCGTGATTGTCCTGCAAAAAATGCCCACGCCATTCCCCCATTGCCGTGCCGGCCCGTTTGGTCGACCCCAACCAGTCTAATGTCGCGCGGCAACAGTACGTGCCGGGGTCCATCGGAGGCGAACGGCAGCCAACAAGCCTGGGATGGCAGTTTTCGCTGCAGGCCCATGCTGCCAAACCGGAGACGCAGTAAATAAACGAAACAGCCCGTGCGGATCGGCACGGGCTGTTCAGAATTGCCGGCTGGTGAACTTGCCACCGGGCCGAGGATGGAGATGCGGTGCACGAAATGTGTAATGGCCATCTCGTCCCCCTTTCAAACAGTGTGCCGTCGCCGGCACACCTTCGGCTGCGCGGGGGTCTACCGGATGTTGAACAGGTCAACGCGGACGATCTCGCGATAGTGGCGGTCGCGAAGTTCATTGAACTTCCGGTCATCAATGGGCGTGAAGAAGATCCGCTTGATGGATGACTTTGTGGGTTTGGGGCTCATGCCGACACCTCCTTTCGATATTTGAAATAAATGGACGGAAATCATTTTGGCGCAACAATTAAAGCCTTTTCCGGCTCGCAATAAATGGAAAACGGCGTTAAGAGGGCACAAAAGTGCGCGATTTGTTTTGTGCGTTTTTTGCTGGCCGCAATTCCCTGTCCGCCACTACAGGAAGCCATGACCACCGGATTCCCACAAGGGCGTGATTACCCAAGGGTCATGGCCGGGAGCCGTGTTGGCAACGGGTGCAGGGGTGGCAGATGAATTCTGCTCGAGGAGCGGCCGCGAATGTGCGGCAGGACCGGAACAGCCTTGCGGTGGCGTCCCTACGCGGAAACGGTGTTAGCCGTGACGGCGATGGACAGGCGTGCCAGGCAGGGCATGACGCGATCCGACAACTCCGGACTTGATAAACGCAAACATCATGGCCTCCCTTCAATTGCACGCGAACATCCAAGACGGAGCGTCAAGGACTAATAGTCAAGTTACAAGAAAGATGGGCACATATCCAGTCAATTTCTAAATATTTTTGAATATGTCGCAATTATTTCCCGCTGAAACGTTTAAAGAGGATGCATGATGGGCAGTTGGTGCAGGGTGTCTGCAAAGTCGTTTAGCTGATATTTAGGCCGGCGAGTTTGAGTGCGCGGTGCGGGTAGTTGCGTGCTCCGCGAGTGGCTTTGGCGATGTTGGTTTCGCCTTCCAGGCGCAGAATTGTGATGGCGATGTTCCTCAGGGAGGCCATGACCCGTGGCGCGTTTCCACATCGGATCTGGCTTCCGTCCTCTCGCCAGGTTACGTCCCGGCGCCAGTGGAGGCCGTTTTCAATTCCCCAGTGGCCTCGGATCAGGGATCCGATGAGTTCTGGTTTCCCTTGTGCTGGTGTCAGCGAGGTGATGATGTAGACGGTCTCGGTTGACCATTTTCGGGTTCCGAGCGGCCTGGATTTGCGGGTGATTTGGGCGGCCTGGGCGGCGTGGGGGAATTTGATTCCGTCATCGACGCTGACGCATTTGACGGTCCGCTCGATGTCGCGGCCATTGGCGGTGTTGCGGGTCTTGTTCCCGGCACGTACCCGCTTCCACGGCAGGGCGCGCAATTGCTCGTGAAGCTTGGGCTGGTTCCCCTTGACCGTGAGCACATAGTGGGCTTCCCTGGAGTGCAGGTACTCGGCATGCTCACGCTGGGTATGCAGCGCATCGGCAGAGACAATCACGTCTTTCAGGTCCTTGATGCCTTCCAGCAGGGGCTTGAAGTACGTGATCTCATTGTGTTTCTCGGATACGTTCGCCTGAACCAATACGGCCCCGGTGGTGTGGTCAATGCCGGCGAGCAGATGAACTCTGGTGCCGCCGCCGTTCTTGGCCCCACGGACTTCCTTCCCATCAATCGCGATGGCCGTCACCGGAGTCATACCTTGTGCCCACGACCCGGCCAATCGGTCCAGGGCGTCTGCATCCAGACGCTGCAGGATCCTGGCCAATGTTGTTGCGTGCGGGGCGCCGATACCCAAGTCAGCGAGCTGGCCTCGGGCAGTGTCGGCAGCCCATTCGGCCATCTCCACCAACGTAGTCGCCCCGGCCACCACCGAACAGATCATGATCACCAACAAGTGTGAGAAGCGGTGCCGAACCCCTCGCTTCTTCCGTGGATCCGGCAATTCACACAATGCAGCAAGCACCTTGCCCGGGTCAATCTTCACCTGCCCGGCCGTGGCGAATTCGTCAATGAACAAGGCGAGATGGGATGATGACATGCGAGAACTCCTGGCAATACAGCGGATTAGACACCTACTGGATTAACAGGAGTTCTCACTTTTTAACAGCCACGACCCCGTTCGTCTCACATGTTAAGACGCTGAATTCTCATAAAAGACTTTGCAATCGCCCTGGCAGTTGGTGGGTTCCGGGAAACCCGTGGGCGGAGCTGCGTGGGCGGGCAGGGCTTACGATGGGCGCATGCGCACAGCAGCTCAACGCCCCCGCCCGGCCCGCGAACCGGGCCGCGTCCACTGGATGGAGCTCTTCTTCGACCTGGTGTTTGTGGCATTCATCGGGCAACTGGCCCACGGCATCCACGGCGATCCCGGCTGGCCCGAGTTCGGCACCTACGTCCTGCTGTTCTTCCCGGCCTGGTGGGCATGGGTGAACATTGTCTCTGTCATCAACCTCCTGCCGGGCCTGACCTCCCGGGTGCTGGGGCTGTCCATGGTGGCGGCCATGGCTGCGGCCGGGCTCATGGCGGCCGCTGCCCCGCACGCCTTCGGTGAACGGGCGTGGGCTTTCTCGCTGGCCAATGCGGCCATGCGCGGCCTGCTGCTGGTCCTGTGGCTGCACGAGCACCGCAAACTATCACCTGAACAACCCTGGCGCATCTGGATGTACAACGGCGGAACGTCGCTGCTGTGGTTCATTGCCGTCTTCCTGCCCCTCCACGCTGCCGTCATCCTGTGGGCAGTCGCCATCGCCGTGGAGGTGGGCATGATTGCCGCCAGCCGGTGGATCGGCGCGCAACGCAACCTGGGTGGAATCAACTTGGAGCACGCGACGGAACGGCTGGGCCTGTTCGTGGTCATCGTCCTGGGCGAGTCCATCTTCACGATCGTCTCGGAGCTGGCGCAGGATTGGCACCCCGGCCCGGCCCTCGCCTCTGCATTGGGCTTCATGATCGTGGCGCTGCTTGGCTGGGCGTTCTTCCAGTACGGCATGGACGTTCTTGCCAGCGGCCTTGGGCAGCTGCGCAAACGCGAGGACTTCAGCGGCATCCTGCAAACAACGCTGTTCATGCCGTTCGCACTGGTGCTCGGTGTGACCTCGATCGCCGCTGCCATCGCCACGGCCATCCCGGCACCCAACACGCTGCTGCCGCCGGGCGCAGCCGTTGCCCTGGGCGGCGGGCTGGCCCTTTTTTACGGCACCAATGCGATCGTCTCGCTGCGCTTCGGCGCGCCGCTGCGGTCAGTCCTGCCGTGGGGCATCCCCGCCGTGGTGGCCGCGCTGGTGCTGGTCCCGCTGGGCGGAAAGCTGCCGGCCGCCGTCGTGCTTGCCTTGGCCGTGGCCCTGCTGCTGTTACTCACCGTCCAAGCGGAAGCCAACGCACGACGCCGGCCCGACCCGCCCTAGTCTGTCCAAGGGAAAACAACGCCCTCGCCCACCACTTTCAGGAAAAGTTCGGTGCCCGGGCGGGCCAGCATGGCGTTCCAGTGCCTAATGTTGATGACCTCCCCGCCCACGGGCTGGTGCGGATCGCGGGGGTGCTCCGCGTCGACGGGGATGGGCTCAAGCTGGATCCGCACGGTGGTTTCGGGTCCGAAGTAGTCGGTGTCCACGACGCGCCCGCGGATGGGGCTGCCGCCGGAAATTCGAATCTGCTCGGGGCGCAGCATCAGGTTGACCTTGCCCTGCACCTTGGGCATGCGCACGGGGATCCCGCCCAGCGAGCACAGCGCCAGCGAGCCCTCCAGCCAGGCCTCCAGAATCACGGCGTCCCCCAGGAATTCGGCGGTGGCCCTGTCCGCGGGGCGGGTGTAGACAACAAACGGGCTGCCGATTTGGGCCAATTTTCCGTCGCGCATCACGGCAACCTGGTCTGCGAAACTCAACGCCTCCGCTTGATCGTGGGTGACCAAAATGGTTGTCACGCCTGCCTCTTTGAGGGTTTTGGAGACGGCCCGGCGCGTGTCCACCCGCAGGCCGGCGTCCAAGGAGCTGAACGGCTCGTCGAGCAGCATGAGTTCGGGCTGGCGGGCCAAGGCGCGGGCCAAGGCCACGCGCTGTTGTTGCCCGCCGGAGAGCTGGTGCGGCCGACGCTTGGCGTAGGAGGCGTCCATCGAGACCATCTCCAGCAGCTCGCCCACCCGCAATGCGGCAGCCTTGCCGCGCAACGGCAGCCCAAACGCGATGTTCGCCCCAACACTCAAATGCGGGAACAACGCCCCGTCCTGGGCCACGTAGCCGACGCTGCGCTTGTGCGCCGGAACCCACTGGGCGGGGCCCGCAACCTCGGTCCCGCCCAGGGCTATCCGGCCCGAGGCCGGCGCCAAAAAACCCGCGATGAGACGCAGGAGCGTGGTCTTGCCGGATCCCGAGGGGCCCACAATGGCGGTGGTGCGGCCTTGGGCCACGTTCAGATCAACGCCTTTGAGAACCTCCGTAGCGCCGAAACTCTTGCGGATCCCGGCGATGTCGAGATGGTCCGGCACATCGCTGGAATCGTGTACAAACGTCCTGCTGCTCTCGCGGGCAGGGCTCTGGTTGGCTGGATCTTGCCCGGCGGAATCTTGGCTGGCTGGATCTTGGATCGCGGGGCCTTGGCTGGCTGAATTCTGGACCCTGCTGTGCCGGGAGCCGGGGCGGGTGTCATGGGGCTGGGTGGTCATTGTCCGGCGGCTTTCTTGGATTGCACAAAAAGAAGGTAGGTCATGGGTGCTGAGAGCAGAATCATCAACAAGGCGTAGGGCGCTGCTCCCATGTAATCAATTTCGCTGCTCAATGACCAAAATTGAGTGGCAAGGGTGCGGGTGCCATTGGGTGCAAGGAGCAGCGTGGCGGTCAGCTCATTCACAATTCCCAGGAACACCAAAGCTGCCCCTCCGGCTGCTGCCGGTGCTGCCAGCCGCAATGTCACGCGCAGGAAGGCGACCAGCGGTGGTTTGCCCAGTGCCCGGGCTGCCTCGTCCAATTCGCGGGGCACCTGGGCAATCCCCGCTCTCAGGTTCACCAGGGCACGCGGCATGAACAACAAGGCATAGGCCGCCACCAGCACCAGCGAGCTTTGGTAGATGGCAGGCACATTGTGAATGGTGATGGTCACCAGCGCCAGCGCCACGACAATGCCGGGCATGGAACTTGAAATGTAGTTGGCGGCTTCCAGGACCTTGCTGACCGGGCCCGGGTGTCGGATCACCAAATACGCCAGCGGGAATGCCAAGGCGGTTGTCACGGCAGCCCCGATGAGACCGTAGTCGAGGGTCAGCAGCAAAGCATTGAGGAGGTCGTCCCGCGCCCAAATCTGCGTACCGCCGGCAATCAGCCAGCGGCCCACATGCCACAGGGGCACCCCCAGCGCCAACGCCGAAACAGCAATCAAGGCCAGCTGGCCCGGCAGCTGGTACGCCCCGAGCGACAAGCGGCTGGGGCTGGACTGCACGCCGGCCCCCACCCGGGCATAGCGGGCGCTGCCGCGCGTTTTGGACTCGGCCATCAGCATCAGCAAACAAAACAGCACCAGGACGCCGGCCAGCATGTTGGCTGCGGCCCCATTGAAAGTGGAACGGAACTGATCGTAAATGGCCGTGGTGAAAGTGTCGAAGGCAATCATGGCAAAAGCGCCATATTCGGCCAACAGGTGCAATCCCACCAGCAGTGCACCCCCGGCGGTGGCCAAACGCAACTGCGGCAGCACCACCCGGAAGAACACCTTCCACGGCCCCAATCCCAGCGCCGCCGCCGATTGTTCCAGTGCCGGATCCAGCCGGCTCAGCACGGCTGCCACAGGTATGTACACCAGCGGGAAATAAGATAGCACCGAGATCAGCACACCGCCGGAGATTCCGCCAAGGGATGGAATGGCACTGACCCAGGCGTAGCTGTTGACAAATGCTGGAATGGCCAGTGGCGCGGCCAGCAACACCGCCCACACCTTGTTCCCGGCCAGGGAAGTGCGTTCCACCAGCCAGGCACCGCCAACTCCAATCACCACGCACAGCGGAATGGTGATCAGCACCAGCGACAGCGTGTTAAACAACAATTCGCCAACGCGCGGACGGAACACCAAAGCAACAATGGTGTCCCACCCGGCGTTGGCGGTGGCGACCACCACGAACCCCAACGGAAGCAGGGAGAACGCGGCGATCAGCAAACAAAGTATGACGACGGGCCAAGGGCCGAAGCGTGAGCCCCGGCCCCCAGCCGCCTTGCGCAATTTCGTGGCACCCGGCAGGCCAACCGCCGTCGTACTTTGTTTTGAAGTCATTAAAACTAGAGTAGTCCAGCCTGGGTCATGAGCTCGGTGACCTTGGCGGAGTTCAGCTTCGCCGGGTCAATCTTGGGTGCCTGCAGCTCATCCAACGGGACCAGCTCTTCGTTGGCTGGAACCTCGGAGGCTACGGGGTACTCGAAGCTGCCGCCTGTCTGCAGGATGGTCTGGCCGGCCTTGCCCGTGACGTACTCCAGGAACTTCTGGGCGTTGTCCTGGTGCTTGCTGGAGGCCAAGACGCCGCCGCCGGAGATGGAGACGAACGCGCCCGGATCTTCGTTCTTGAAGTAGTGCATGGCCACGTTCTTGGAGTTTTCACCGGTCTTGGCCTGGTCCCCGAACCAGTAGTAGTGGTAGATGATGGCGCCTTCAACTTCACCGGCGTTGACGGCCTTCATGGCGGTGCTGTTGCCCTTGTAGGCCTTGGAGTTTTCCTTCATGGACTTCAGCCATGCGGATGTGGCTTCCTCGCCTTCGAGCTCCAGCATGGCGGAGACGATCGCCTGGAAGTCGGCGCCCGACGGCGATGCGGCCCAGCGGTCCTTCCACGCCGGATCGGCCAAGTCCATGATGGACTTCGGCAGCTTGTCCTCGGTCAGTTTGGTCTTGTCGTACGCGAAGACGGTGCTGCGCGCTGCGATGCCCGTCCACTTGTTCGTGGAGGGGCGGTACTCGGCGGGGACCTGGTCTTGGACCGTGGAGCTGATCTCGGCGAACAGGCCGGCGTTTTCAACCTGTGTCATGGCCGGTGAGTTTTCCGTCAGGAAAACATCGGCCGGTGACTTGTCGCCTTCGGCGATGATCTGGTTGCTCAGCTCCAGGTCGCTGCCCGGGCGAATCGTGACCCTGATGCCGGTTTCCTTGGTGAATTCGTCCGCCCAGGCCTGGGTCAGTGAATCGTGCTGTGCGTTGTAGACGGTGATCGCGTCTTCCGCGCCGCCGGCAGCACCGCTGCTGTCCGCCGGAGTGGTGGAGCCGCCACAAGCAGCAAGGGCCAAAACGGAGGCGCCGGCCAGTGCGGCCAAGGCGGTCTTGCTGAACTGCTTCCTGGTCAAGGAGGTCATAAAGGAGCCTTTCGGCAATAGGAATAATTAGCGAACGTATTTCGATCGTAATCCATTAGAGGACAGCCTACCCTCACAAGGGACAAAATGTGACGGGACTCTCCCTTGCCTGCCTGCTCTGGCCGGACTACGTGTCGGGAGATGACGTTTTGCGCAGCAGCTCGCCAGCCCGGTCCACGTGCTGAAATACAATGCCCGCCTTGCGTTCCACGCCGGCCACTTCCCCTTCGCCCAGCCTCACCAAGGCGAGTGCCTCCGCTGTTGCAGCCAGGGCGTTGCCTGCCCGCGAGAGCTCCCGGTGCACGTCGTTGAGGTATCCCCCGGAGCCGGTGGGGATTTCCATGCCCTCGCTGGGGCCGGCGGCTTGGCCCGCGGCGGCGATGCTGCGGACCACCGGCAACAGGTCCGCGAGGTTGTTTGCCACCACCACCATCGACTGGTAATTTTCGGCTGCCTGCGCCTCCGACTGTTGGGATGCTCCGGAGCCCTGGGGAGCAGGGACGGTTTCTTCCAAGCCTTCAAGCATTTGGTGAAAGCGGTCCAGGCCGCGGCGGAACCTGTCGTGGACCCGGCGCCACACACCCTTGCCGAGTTCGGCGTCGTCGTGCTTGGCCTGGCGCGAGGCGCTAAATAGTCCCTTGAGCATGCGCGTCAGAGGTACTGTCCGGGGCCGCCGGAATCCGGACCGCCCAGCTGTGAATGTCCCAGGGGTCCGCCCTGGCCTGCCGAGGCACGTTGGGGCTCGCCATTTTCGCCCACAATCACTCCGGGGGCGATCATGGTTCCCGGCGGAAGCTGGCGCAGGGCCAGGCGGGCGGCAGTTTGTTGGCTGGCCATGGCCTGGGCGGCTTGCGCGGTTTGAATGCCGTGGAACAATCCTTCCAACCACCCCACCAACTGTGCATGGGCAATGCGCAATTCAGCGTCCGACGGCGAGGCATTGTCCGTGAACGGCAGGCTCAGGCGGTGCAGCTCCGCAACCAGCTCGGGGGCCAGCCCCTCTTCAAGCTCGGTGATGGATGCCTGGTGGATCTCGGCCAGCCGTGCCCGGGCGGCGTCGTCCAAGGGTGCGCTCTTGACCTCGTCAAGGAGCTGCTTGACCATGGTGCCAATGCGCAACACCTTGGCTGGCTGGTCCCCCATGTCCGACACGCTGGGTGGCTGCTTTGCTGCTCCGGGCGCGGACGCCTGATTCGCTGCGGCCCCCGCCGGCGCACTGTTGAGCGAACCGTGGGGCGAACCGTCGGGCGAACCGTCCACGACGTTGCCCACAGCTACCGCTTCTGGGTCCGGATTCTGCGCCTTTTCACTCATGCTGCCAGTCTCTCACGTGCCGCCGGGGCGGGGCCCGGAACCAGCTGCAGATTCGGGCAGGCCTGTTGGGGCAGGGACTTGCCAGGCAGGGACTTGCCGGACCGTTCGCCTCGGTCCCAACGTGGGACGGGGGCTGTTGTGGTGATCGGAGGCCGCTATAGAAGCGCCCGATCACCACACCAGCCCCGGGAGCATCTAGATCTGCGCAAATAGCCCGCGCTCCGCCGTCATGCCCGCGTCGGGCC
>NZ_JASISP010000024.1 GCF_030063185.1 Arthrobacter sp. H35-D1 | reverse complement strand
TCGACAACGCCTGCCTGCTCTGCAGCCACCACCACACCCTGCTCCACAACAGCAACTGGAACGCCACCCTCATCCACGGCACACCCCACTACACCGCCCCCTACCTCCTGGACCCCCAACAAACACCACGCCGCAACCACTACCACCACGGCCTCCCCAAAAAACCAACCAACAACCCAAACCCATGGTGACTGGAAATTCAAGCAGCAAATGCTTAGAACGGAGTTAAGTTCGAGCAGCGTTAAGTCAGTGAAGGCCCTGATCCATGGATCAGGGCCTTCACAAAGAACACGCAAATAATTAGATACGAATTAGATGCCAATTACTTGCGGATCAGAGAAATTTAATTCTCTGAAAGTACGCTTTTGTACACTTCCAAGGTTTGCTCGACAATCGATTCCCACGAGAAATGATCCGAGGCGCGCTGCCGACCATTTTCACCCATGGCACGGGCACGGGCGGGATCGTTCACAACCTCAATCATCGCGGCGGCAAAATCCGCAACGAACTTCTCTGGATCCAGTGGTGTGCCTGTTCCGTCGCCGACCTGCTGCAATGGGACCAGCAAACCCGTCTCGCCGTGGGCAACCACTTCGGGGATGCCGCCTGTAGCGCTTGCGACCACAGCTGCGCCACACGCCATGGCCTCCAGATTCACGATGCCCAAGGGCTCATAAATTGAGGGGCAGGCAAACACAGTTGCGTGGCTGAGCACCTGAATCAGTTCGGCACGAGGAAGCATTCTTTCGATGACAACAACGCCGTCACGCTGAGCCTTTAGCCCCTCAATCAGTTCGTTGACCACGGCACCAAGTGCGGGGGTGTCCGCAGCACCTGCGCACAGGACCAGTTGAACCTCGGGAGGAAGAGCTGCCGCTGCCTTCAAGAGGTACGGCACGCCCTTCTGGCGCGTCACCCTTCCAACCCAAACGACGCTGGGACGGTCCGGGTCAATCCCGAGGGACCGGACGACGTCGTCCTTCTCATCCCGCTGCCACTCGGAAACATCAATACCGTTGTGAATGACCTTGACCTTGGCCGGATCCACGTCGGGGTAGCTGCGCAGAATGTCCTGGCGCATACCGTCGGACACGGCAATGATGGCTGCGGCGCCTTCATAAGCCGTCTTCTCCACCCATGAAGAAACGGTGTAACCGCCGCCCAACTGCTCGGCCTTCCACGGACGCAACGGTTCTAGGCTGTGGGCGCTGAGCACATGCGGAATGCCATGCATCAGAGCGGCAATATGGCCGGCCATGTTCGCGTACCAAGTGTGGGAATGCACAAGATCGGAACCCGCAACCGCAGGCACGATCTGTAAATCCACCCCCAGCGTTTGAATGGCGGCGTTTGCACCGGAAAGTTCAGGAAGGGGTTCATACGAGGCAACAGTGGCCCCGTGGAAATCCTTTTCCCTATCTTTTCCGAACGCATGGACGCGCAAATCAGCCTTCGCAGCGAGCACACGGCTGAGCTCGGCGACGTGCACACCGGCCCCTCCATAAATCTCGGGCGGAAATTCCTTTGTCACAATATCTATACGCACACTCACAAGGTAGTCTGTCGGGACACATTTGTTCTAGTGTGAAGTTGTTGTGACCCTCGGAGGTCACAACCAAATGCAAAAATAAAGCTGGCGGAGGGTGGATCATGTCAGTAAAAAAAGTCTTGGCGATCGTACTAGCAGGTGGCGAGGGTAAGCGATTGATGCCGTTGACAGCGGACAGGGCCAAACCTGCGGTGCCCTTTGCCGGGTTCCGCCTGGTTGATTTTGCCTTATCCAATGTGGCCAATTCCGGTTATCTGAAAATGGTTGTGCTGACCCAATACAAGTCACACAGCCTGGACCGCCACATCTCTGAAACATGGCGGATGTCAACGCTGCTGGGCAACTACGTTGCCTCCGTCCCTGCCCAGCAGCGACGCGGCAAGAGCTGGTTTCTGGGAAGTGCCAACGCGATCTACCAGTCAATGAACCTGATCGTTGACGCCGAACCAGACATCGTGGTGGTGGTTGGCGCGGACCACGTCTACCGCATGGATTTTGAGCAGATGGTGCAAAGCCACATCAAGTCCGGCGCCAGGGCAACCGTTGCCGCCGTGCGCCAGCCGCTGGACATGGCAGACCAGTTCGGTGTCATTGAAATTGACAATGCCGAGATTCCCGGCGCAATTGGCGCCCACAAAATTTCAGCCTTTGTGGAAAAGCCGGACACCACGCCCGGTTTGCCGGATGCTCCCGACCAGTTCCTTGCCTCCATGGGCAACTACGTTTTCGACACCGACGCCCTGGTCGAGGCGCTTGACTTGGACGCAGCCAAGAGCGACACGAAGAACGACATGGGCGGGGACATCATCCCGCACTTTGTGGAACGCGGCGAAGCCTTCGTCTACGACTTCTCCACCAATGACATCCCCGGGGCCACAGACAGGGATAGAAACTACTGGCGTGACGTGGGGACCATCGATTCGTACTACGACGCACACATGGACCTCATCTCCCCGCTGCCCATATTCAACCTCTACAACACGGCTTGGCCCATCTACACCCGCAACACGCTGTCCGCACCGGCGAAGTTCGTCCACGGCGAGAACAACTCCGTGGGCACTGCACTGGACTCAATCGTCGCATCGGGAGTGGTCGTTTCAGGCGGTATCGTGGACACATCCGTGCTATCCACCGATGTCTACGTCGGCAATGGTGCCCTGGTGCAAGACTCCGTGCTGATGGACCGGGTCACCGTTGGCGAAGGCGCCATGGTGCGCAAGGCCATCATTGACAAAAACGTGAAGATCCCTGCCGGGGCGACCATCGGCGTGGACGTGGAGCTGGACAGGGCTCGGGGCTTTGTTATCACCGAGTCGGGCTTGACCGTCTTGAGCAAGGGGCAGGTGGTGTCGGCTCCGGATGAAGCCGAGCGGGCCTTGGCCAAGAGAACCATCGCTAAAATCCAGGGCCAATTTCTCGATGCCATAGACACCCGCGGCGATACGCGGGAGACTACCGAAGTTGAACAGGAAACGGCAGAAACTGCCGTGGAGGAGAGGGCCAGCGCAACCAGGTAGGCCGTTCCTGCCGGAAGGGCTAAAATTGTCCAGTGACTGCCGCAGATTTTACCCCCGAAGAGATTCAACAGTGTTTGAGAGTCTTGGAGAACATCCATGTCTACGATGAAGAACATCCCGACTACATAAAGGTCCGCAGGGCCACGGGAAAGATGTTCAAAGCCGTCAAACGCTACCGCCGGACCGCCAAGCGGGACGCGGTCAATGACGCTGACCGGGCGGTCATTGCAAAGACCGCGACGGCGGCTCCGGATCGCATCGATGATGAAACCCGGGGAAACAAGCTCAAACCGTCAGCAACGGGCGACACGGCGGGAACGCTTTTGCGTTCCCGCCCGTGCTACATCTGCAAGCAGCACTACACCCAGGTTGATGCGTTCTACCATCAGCTGTGTCCGGATTGCGCGGCCTTCAACCATTCCAAGCGCGATGCCCGCACCGACCTTTCCGGCAAGCGGGCGCTGCTGACCGGCGGACGTGCCAAAATCGGCATGTACATCGCCTTGCGGCTGCTGCGCGACGGCGCCCACACCACCATCACCACACGCTTCCCCAAGGACGCAGCCCGCCGTTTCGCAGCCATGGAAGACAGCAGCGAGTGGCTGCACCGTCTCCGGGTTGTCGGCATCGACCTGCGCGACCCCAGCCAAGTTGTGGCCTTGGCCGACTCGCTCAACGAAGCCGGCCCCCTTGACATCATCATCAACAATGCCGCTCAGACCGTTCGCCGAACAGGAAACGCGTACAAGCCGCTGGTGGATGCCGAACTCGAAGATCTCCCCACCCACTCCCCCGTGCCTGAACTTGTCACCTTCGGCCACGCCCACGACAAGCACCCGCTGGCCCTGGCCACCCAAATGATGGAAAACCCCCAGCTGGCCGGCGATGAAATCGCTGCCCTGGCACTTTCCATGGGTTCGGCGTCCCTTGACCGCATTGCGGCTGGGACTGCCATCGACGCCGGCGGCCTGGTCCCCGATCTTGCAAGCATCAACAGCTGGACGCAGGTGGTTGACCAGGTCGACCCGCTGGAAATGCTCGAAGTTCAGCTGTGCAACGTCACGGCACCGTTCTTGCTGGTGTCCCGGCTCCGCCCGGCCATGCATGCCTCGAACGCCCGCCGCAAGTACATTGTCAATGTCTCGGCCATGGAAGGACAGTTCTCTCGCGCATACAAGGGCCCCGGACATCCGCACACCAACATGGCCAAGGCCGCGCTGAACATGCTCACCCGAACCAGCGCCAAGGAGATGCTCGAGGCGGACGGAATCCTGATGACGGCCGTGGACACCGGCTGGATCACCGACGAACGCCCGCACTACACCAAGGTGCGCTTGGCCGAAGAAGGCTTCCACGCGCCCTTGGACCTTGTGGACGGAGCCGCCCGCGTCTACGACCCCATCGTGATGGGCGAATCCGGCGAAGACCAGTTCGGCGTCTTCCTGAAGGACTACAAGGTGAGCCCATGGTGAAGCCCGACGCCGGTCCCGTCACCAACGGGACCCAGAAAACCACGGTGCACGATCTGGCGCCCGGCCTGGCAGCGGCCCTTGCCGCAGTCGCCGTCTCCCTGCTGTTGCACACCGTCGTCCCGGCGCTTCCCTCGATGACCATCGCCGTTGTCCTGGGCATTGCAGCCGCGAACGTGCCAGTCACCTCGCAATGGTGCCAGGGGCCGCTGCGGCCGGGACTGAACTTCGCCGGCAAACACCTCATGCGCGCCGGCATCGTCTTCCTGGGCCTCAAGCTCAGCCTGGGCGACATCATGGACCTGGGCTGGATCAGTGTGGCCCTGATCATTGCCGTGGTACTGCTGAGTTTTGCCGGCACGTTCGCCTTGGGCAAGCTCTTCAAGCTCGGTGGCGACACTCCCCTGTTGATTGCCACCGGTTTCTCGATCTGCGGTGCCTCCGCCATTGGCGCCATGGCGGCTGTGAAGAACACCAAACACGAAGACACCGTGCTTCCCGTGGCCCTGGTGACACTCTGCGGCACACTCGCCATTGGCGTGTTGCCGCTGCTGATGCATCCGCTGGGCCTCTCCACCCTGCACTTTGGCCAATGGGTGGGCGCCGGCGTCCACGACGTGGGACAAGTGGTGGCGACGGCCCAGACTGCCGGCGCCGTTGCCCTGAGCGCCGCCGTGGTGGTCAAGCTGACGCGCGTGGTGCTCCTGGCGCCCATTGTGGGCGTGGCCGGGGCGATTGAACGCAAGCGTCATGCGCGGGCGCTGGCCCTGTTGGAGTCGGGCAGCCCCGAGGCCGCGGCAGCCCCGCGTTTCCCACCCGTCGTTCCGCTGTTCGTGGTTGGCTTCCTGCTCATGGCCGCCCTGCGCACCACAGGCTGGATGTCCGACGGCGTCATCGAGGCAGGTGCCCTGGCCCAGGACATTGCCCTTGGCGCTGCGCTCTTTGGGCTCGGCTCCAGTGTCCGGGTGCGCGAACTGCTCAACACCGGCCTGCGCGCCACCGTCATGGCCATGTGCGCTTGGGCGCTGATCGCGGCGTTGGCGTTTGGCGCGGTTCACCTGATGTCGGCGTAGCCGGCAGAGGAAGTCCAGAGTTTCGGGAGTCCGGGGAAGTCCTGAGTGTCGGAAGGCACAGCAAGCACAGCAGGCACAGCAGGTACAGGCCACCAACGGGCGTGGCCACACCGCCTGCAAGCCGTGATTGAATGAAGCGGTGCCGAACTTTAATCTGCTGCGCAGTGAAGCCGCAGCCCGCAAGTCCCTCATCACTGTCCACAAGTACGACGTCGGACTCGATCTGAGCCGCGCCGGGGACCTCACCGTCGCGGGATTCCCTACTCGCAGCAGCATCATCTTTTCAGCAGATCCGTCCGGAGAGGTTGGCTCCGCTTCCGGCGCCCCGGCAACGTTCCTTGACTTCATTGGGCTCAGCGTTGAGTCTGTGGTCCTGAACGGCGCGGAGCTGGATGTTGCCGAAGTGGTTGACGGTTCCCGGATCCACTTGCCCAACCTGGCCGCGGAGAACGAGGTGGTGGTTGATGCCACGGCCGCCTATTCCACCTCAGGGGAAGGCCTGCACCGTTTTCAGGATCCCAGCGACGGGCAGGTGTACACCTACACCCAGTACGAACCGGCCGACGCACGCCGGGTTTTTGCCAACTTCGAACAGCCCGACCTGAAGGCACCCTTCACCTTCCACGTCACGGCACCGGCCGGCTGGGAGGTCGCCTCCAACCAATCGCCGGCCCAGGGCACCGAGCAGGCGGAGGGCATCTTGCGCTGGGATTTTGCCCCCACCCTGCCCATTTCCACCTACATCACAACAGTTCTGGCAGGGCCGTACTTCAAGGCCGAAGACCACTTCTCCATGGTTTTCGGTCCCGAAAGTGAACACACCGGCCAGCACCTCGACATCCCGTTGGCAGCCTATTGCCGTGCGTCCCTGGCCCCGCACTTCGATGCGGCGGAGATCTTCACAGTCACCAAGGCCGGTCTGGCGTGGTTTAACGAACTCTTTGACCACCCCTACCCCTTCGGCAAGTACGACCAAGCCTTCGTGCCCGAATACAACCTGGGCGCCATGGAAAACCCGGGTCTCGTCACGTTCACGGAATCCTACATTCACGCCTCACGCGCAACCGACACCGCGTACCAACTGCGTGCCACCACCATCATGCACGAGATGGCGCACATGTGGTTCGGCGACCTTGTCACGATGGGCTGGTGGGACGACCTGTGGCTAAAGGAGTCCTTCGCCGACTACATGGGCCACTTGGCCGTCGCCGAAGCCACCCCCTGGGCGGAGAAGTCCTGGACCTTGTTCGCCAGCCGCCGCAAGGCCTGGGCCTACACCCAGGACCAGCTGCCCACCACACACCCCATCGTGGCCGACATCCCCGATCTCGAAGCCGCCAAGGCCAACTTCGACGGCATCACCTATGCCAAGGGCGCCTCGGTGCTCAAACAATTGGTGGCCTACGTGGGACGTGATGCCTTCATCGCCGGCTCGCGCGAATACTTCAAGGCGCACGCCTACTCCAACACGTCGCTGCAGGACTTGCTGCTCCCGCTGGGCACCGCCTCGGGACGAGATTTGGGCACCTGGGCCGGCCATTGGCTGCAAACTTCCGGCATGTCCACCCTGACACCTGCACTTACCACCACCGACGGCCGCATTTCCTCCCTCTCCATCGGCCAGGATTCGGTGGATCCCATCACCGGCCTTTCGTCCGTGCGACCGCACCGCCTCGCCGTCGGCCTTTTCAACTACGACGGCGAAGGATTGGTGCGCGGCCATTCGCTGCCTTTGGACGTGGTGGGCGAAGTGACGGAAGTGGGAGCCGCAGCAGGACTGCCGGCCCCGGATCTCGTCCTGCTCAACGACCAGGACCTCAGCTATGCCAAGGTCAGGCTCGACGCCGGGTCGCTCGCCACGGCACTGGCTGGCGTGGGCACTGTGCGCGACACATTGGCCCGAAGCCTTGTTTGGTCCGCGCTGTGGAACGCTTGCCGCGATAGCATTCTGCCCGCCGTCAGCTACCTGCAAGCCGTCGTGGAGCAGACCACGGGGGAAAGGGACATCAACCTCCTCCAGACCCTTGTGGACAACGCACTTTTCGCCTTGGGCCGTTACACTCCCCCGCAGCTCAGGGCCGAGGAAGCAGAGCGCCTGGCAAACGGCGTCGAACGCCACTTGGTCGGTGCCCTGCCCGGCAGCGATGAACAGCTTGTCTGGGCCCGTGCCCTGGCCGCCCTTGGACGCAGCAGCGACGCCTTGGTACCACGCCTCCGCGGGCTCCTGGACGGCGTGAATGTACCCGATGGCTTGCTGGTCGACAGGAACTTGCGCTGGCTTCTGTGGCAGGCGCTGTCTGCCCGCGGTGCGGCGAGCACTGCCGAACTTGACGGCGAACTGGCGGCGGAGACCACAGCCGAATACCGTGCTGCCCGTCGCACTGCGCTGGCGGCTTTTCCGGATGCCGGGCGCAGGCAGGAGCTCTGGGACGGTGCAGTTGCCGGGAACGCCCTCAGCAATGAACTGCTTAGCGCCACCATTGCCGGGTTCAACATGGCCCCGGTGGAAGCCCTCGAGGTGTTCGTGGAGCCTTACTTTGCCTCCATCGCAGGGGTTTGGGATGAACGGAGCCTTGAGATTTCCGGACGAATCGTTCGCGGACTTTTCCCAGCCCGGCAGGACCTTGCAGCGGGATCCAGCCCGGAAGCGCACCCCGTGCTTGTTCGCACGGATGCCTGGCTGGCCTGCCACCCGAACGCCGCCAACGGGCTGCGTCGGATCGTGCTCGAAAAGCGCGACCACCTGCTCCGCGCGCTCCGGGCACAGGCCGCAGGCGCTTAACCCAGGCCACAGGTGCTTGGCCCAAGTGGCAGGCTAGGCAGGGAGGCGCCTGGCCTGCACGCGCCTATGCCAAAGTCGCCGCAACCAGCGCAGAAAGGCCATGGCCATGCCTCCAGCCACCACAACCCACGCGAAGACGGCAATCCAGGTGGCGCCTTGTCCAACGAACTGCACGAGCGGCATCTCATTTTCGCGCCCAAACCTGAAAGTGGCCACGGCAAACATGCCCAGCGGGAACACGATCGACCACAACGCTGTGGTGTACCGAAGCGGTTCGCGCCGGACCACATGGTGCCAAAAACCGAACGCCACCAACAGCGGAACCCACCACAGCCCGAAGGCCCACAGCAGGTAGCTGATACCGCCCACCGTGGGCCCTGCCATGTGCACCACGGGAAGTTCCCCGGGCAGGTGCAGGATCATGGAGCCGGCCAGAACTGTAATGGCGGTGGCACCCATGAATATCCAGTTGGTTGGCACAATGCCGCCCAGGTTTTCACCGCCCGTCAACAGGCGCAGGATCACCAAGGTGGTCAGTGTCAGGTACAGCATGATGCCAATGCCCCAGAACGCCACGGCAGCATCGCTGAGCAGGCGCACCGAACTGCCCCCGGAAGCCAGCGACGCTGCGGCCATCGACAGGGACTGGGTCGAGACCACCCACAGGAACCATGTGCCGTCCACAGGCAGCAGACGGGGACGCAGGCTTTCGCCGATCTCCGTCCGGAGCATCATGGAAAGCGGCACCCCATAGGCCAGAAACAGCCACAGCGGAATGCTGGAAAACGCAAGAATCCAGGTCACGCTCGGCGCCACGGGATGGAACCCGATGCCGACCACATTGATGGCAGCCACCATTGTCAGGTAGCCGAAGCCCCTGTGCGGGTCGCGGAAGTCCGCCACAGCATCGGCCGTGTGGAGGATGATCCGACCCACCAAGCCCACCAGCAACAGCACGAGGCCGGCAACGGCTATCCACAACAGCACCGCCGCGGCAAGCGGCCACTCGGCATCGAGCAGCGCGGATGAAACTATGCCCGTGGCCATGACGAAGGCAAAGGAAGCCGGTGGCTGGTTGGGCCAGTGGGAGACCTTGGCCGATCCTTGCTCAGTGTGTGGACTCATGGGATGCGCAGCAACCATTCGTCCGTGCCAAATTTGCTCTCCACCCGGCGCCGGGCTTCCTGCAGTTCGGTGTCGCGGAGGACGGACGGGCGTGCACCGTAGCGGTCGACGAACGTCGCGGACATGCGCTGCAGGATTTCTTCGCGGGCCAGTCCGCTTTGGCGACGCAGCGGGTCCACCCGCTTTTTGGCCGAGCGGGTGCCCTTGTCGGAGAGCTTCTCCTTGCCAATGCGCAACACCTTGACCATTTTTTCCGCGTCGATGTCGTAGCTCATGGTGACGTGGTGGACCATGGCGCCATTGCTGAGCCGCTTTTGTGCCGCCCCGCCAATCTTTCCCTGTGCGGTGGCGATGTCGTTGAGCGGAATGTAAAACGCTTCAATTCCCATGGATTCAAGGGCTGCCAGCACCCACGCGTCGAGGAACTTGTACGAGTCCTCGAAGCTGAGCCCGTCCACGAGGGTTTGCGGGATGTACAAGGAGTAGGTGATGCAGTTTCCGGCTTCCATGAACATGGCGCCACCGCCGCTAATCCGGCGAACCACCTTGATGCCGTACTTTTGAACGCCTTCCGCGTCCAGCTCATTGCGCACCGACTGGAAGCTTCCGATGACCACCGAGGGCTCCTCCCAATCCCAGAAGCGCAAGGTGGGATTGCGCCGACCCGCCCCTACTTCCTCCGTCAAAATCTCATCCAGCGCCACATTGACGGCGGTCGGCAGGATGGTGGGGGCGATGATGTCCCATTCGTGGTCCACCCAGCTGCTGGCCCGTGTCAGTGCGCGGCGGACGGCGATGGACACTGCCTGTGCGGAAAAACCAAAGAGCACTGCCCCGGAACGCAGGGAGTCGGTGACGGCGTCGGCCAGGGCAGCAGCGGAAAGGTCCTCGGGCAGGCCGTTGAGAGCTGCGTTGATGTCCTCGAGCGCCTCGTCGGGTTCAAGGAAGAAGTCCCCGCTGACGCGCACGTCCCGGAGCACCCCGTCCGCCACCGAGCAGTCCACCACCACCAATTTGCCGCCGTGGACCTTGTATTCACCGTGAAGTTGAGAAGCCATGGCTTCATTTTCCCCGGCAATCCGTCAGATAGCCAAAACCGGGTTGTTAAACGACAACAGGGCCCGCACCAGACGGTGCGGGCCCTGTTTGAAAATACTGGGGAAGAAGAGTTACTTCTTGCCGCCGAAGCCTGCGAAGCGGGCGTTGAAGCGCTCCACACGGCCTGCGCTGTCCATGATGCGCTGCTTGCCCGTGTAGAACGGGTGCGACTCCGAGGAGATTTCCACGTCGATGACGGGGTAGGTGTTGCCGTCTTCCCACTCAATGGTCTTCTTGGACGTCGCGGTGGAGCGCGTCAGGAACTTGGTGCCTGAAGCCAGGTCGTTGAAAACGATTGCTTCATACTTGGGGTGGGCGTTCTGCTTCACTGTAAACCTCAAAGTGTAATCGTCTGGTTTTTGCCAGACTGATGAATGTTATGGACACAAGGTCCAGCTGGAAACTTTACCGGTTCGCGGCGAAATCACCAAGCCCGGCCGGACAGTGCGGCCAACGCCTCATTGGCATGCACGCTCATGTTCGTCTCACTGGAGACCTGGAAGCGGAGTGTGCCGTCGCCGTCGAGAACAAAAGTGGCCCGCTTGGTGGGCAGCGTCCTTGCCAGCAGACGACGCCGGACGCCGAATTGGTCTGCCACCTCACCCTTGGTGTCGCTGAGCAGCGGGTAGGAAAAATGGTTCTCAGTGGCGAAAGCCAGCTGTTTGGCGGGCGAGTCCGTGCTGATGCCCACCAGGGATGCTCCCGCCGCGGCAAACTCGGATTCAAGGTCACGGAAGTGGCAGGCTTCCTTGGTGCAGCCGCCGCTGCTTGCCAGGGGGTAAAAGAAAATGACCAGCGGACCGGCTGCCAGCAGCTCCGAGAGCTTCCTAAGGTTGCCGTGCTGGTCGGGCAGCTGGAAATCCTGGGCTTTCTCACCAATCTTCATGCCTTCACCCTACCGGCTGGCCTGCGGAAATTGCGTAGCGAAAAAGGCCACGGCACTGGCTGCCGCCACATTGAGCGAATCCACGCCGGCAGCCATGGGGATCATGACGGAGAAGTCGGCAGCTGCCAGTGTCGCGGCATTGAGCCCGTCGCCTTCGGTGCCCAGGATCAGGGCAAGTTTTTCCTCGTTGCGCGCGGCCAGCTCATGGATGGTGAGCGAGTCGTCCGCCAAGGCAAGCGCCGCCGTCGCAAATCCGGCCGAATGCAGCAATTCCAGGCCTGCCGGCCACTCGGGCAGCCGTGCCCACGGGACCTGGAAAACGGCTCCCATGCTGACCCGGATGCTGCGGCGGTACAAGGGGTCCCCGCAGCGTGGGCTGACGAGGACAGCGTCGATTCCCAGCGCCGCAGCCGAGCGAAAAACGGCCCCAATGTTGGTGTGGTCCACAATGTCCTCCAGCACGGCAACGCGGCGGGCACCGGACAGCAGCGTCCCGACGTCGACCGGTGCCGGACGCTCCATGGCTGCGAGGGCACCGCGGTGCAGGTTGAATCCGATGACCTGCTCGAGCATGCCCGGCGTGCCAAGGAAAGTCGGCACGTGGTCCCATTCGCCGAGCACGTCGGCAAGCGCAGGGAGCCATTTTTCGCTCAGGAAAAACGAACGAGGCACATGCCCCGCGGCAAGGGCGCGGCGGATGACCTTGCTGCTTTCACCAATGTACAGTCCTTCGGCAGGCTCCTTGATTTTGCGCAATTGCACATCGGTGAGGTTGCGGTAGTCACTGAGGCGCGGATCGCCCGCGTCCTCGATGGGGATGATCATGCCTCGAGTAGCTTAATGGCCATGAAGTACAAAGCCACCAGGCCAAGGGTCACAATGACGCTGCGCAGGACGATCGGCGACAGTCGTCGGCCGATCTTTGCACCAACGAATCCGCCGACCAGAGAGCTGACGGCGATCAGGCCCACGACGATCCAGATGATCTTGTCGGGGGCAAATATCAGGTAGGAAACGGCCGCCACGCAGTTGACCGTCAGGGTCAGCACATTTTTGACGGCGTTGGCGTTTTGCAGTGTGCCGCTCATGAAGATGCCCAGAATGGCCACGAGCAGCACGCCCTGGGCTGCCACAAAATATCCGCCGTAGACGCCGGTCAGAAATATCAGCGCGAACATGAGCACTTCATGCGAACGGGCCGAGGGGGCTCCGGCACGGCGAGCCTTGATGGCCCGCTGCAGTTTTGGCTGGAAGATCACGAGCAGCAACGCGAGCACGATCAGTATGGGCGCCACATACAGAAACACCTTTTCAGGCAGGTGCAGCAAGAGGTAGGCGCCGGTGACCCCGCCCAGCAGCGAGGCGGGCATGAGGCGCAGGAGGTTGTGCTTCATGCCGCGCAGCTCGCTGCGGTATCCCCAGACACCGGAGACTCCCCCGGCGATCAGGCCCATGGCGTTGCTGACAACTGCCATGACGGGCGTGATGCCCAGAGCTATCAGGATAGGGAACGTAACAAGGGTTCCCGAGCCCACCACGGTGTTGATGGTGCCTGCCCAGAGCCCGCCAAGCAGGATGAAGAATGACTCAATCGCGTTCATGCAGGCCCCTCACCGGGTTCTTTGGGCTTCACTGGCCCGCAGCGGTGCGGGGGCGAGCTGGTGCGGGGCGGGCTAGCTGCGTGCCGTTGCCGTGTAACGGCCGGCGCTGCTTGTCACGGCCAACGGCAGGCCAAAGGTGGTGCTGAGGTTGTCTTCGGTCAGGACCTCGGCGATGGGGCCCTGGGCCACGATGCCCCCCTCGCGCATAAGCAACGCATGGGTAAAGCCCGGAGGAATTTCCTCCAGGTGGTGCGTCACCAGGATGGTACTGGGGGCCATCGGATCGGCAGCCAGTTCGCTGAGGCGCCGGACCAGGCCTTCGCGCCCGGCCAGATCCAGGCCGGCTCCGGGCTCGTCCAGGAGCAGCAGTTCAGGGTCGGTCATGAGCGCGCGAGCGATCTGCACACGCTTGCGTTCGCCGTCGCTGAGGGAAGAGAAGGCCCTGTTGAAGAACGTGGAAACTCCCCACTCATCGAGCAACCCAAAGGCACGGCGCTCGTCGTCGCGCTCGTAGGCCTCGCGCCAGCGTCCCGTGACTCCGTAGGCGGCGGTAACAACCACGTTGAGGACTTTTTCGCTCTCCGGGATCTGGTGCGCCAGGCTGGCGGAGGCCACCCCGATGCGCGGGCGCAGCTCAAAGACGTCGACGGCGCCCAATACCTCGTCCAGGATCCCGGCAACGCCGCGGGTGGGGTGCATGCGCGCACCGGCAATTTGCAGCAGGGTGCTTTTGCCTGCCCCGTTGGGCCCAAGGATCACCCACCGTTCGCCTTCCGCAACGCGCCAATCAATGTTGTCCAACAGTGTTTTGGTGCCGCGAACCACGCTGACACCGGCCAATCCCAAAACTTCACTCATAAGGACTGAGCCTATGGCACGAGGGGCGGCCAGCGCTAACCAGCTCGCTTGGACACTCTACTTTCCACATGGAAAGTTAATGCTAGTCTGCAAACAGATGGATTTGGCAATGCAAGCCAAATTATTGGACGAACAGGCAGGAGACGGACGTGGCGAACAGGAATCCGACCCCCGAGCAGGCCCAAAAAATGCTCGAGGAGACGAAGTTGTTCGCCACGGGGCGGGCAAGGACCGATGGCCACCGTAAGGTTGCCATTCTTCAGCTTTGGGCTTCATTGGCCGCGTTCCTCTTCCTCGCCGGGTTCATGATGCTCTTTGCTGCCACCGCCTTCGGCAACGAGAACTTGACCGCAGCTTCTCGCAGTTCCTACACGGTCTTTTTGCTGTTGCCCGTAGTCCCTTTCGTAGTACTCCTGCAAGGCATCCGGAACAAGTTCCCCGAGGCGCCAGTGCTGCGGATCTCGCTGTGGCATGTGGCCTCCGCCGTCCCGGCCCTGCTGGGACCGGTCGCAGCCTTTGCAGCTGTCAGTGCCGGATACACGGCCCCGTGGTGGTTGCTTGGACTCGTGGCAGCAGTTCTTGTTAGTCCCATGACGCTCGGCGCCCTGAGGGTCCTGCGGTCCTCTGGCCATGTCCAGCAGCCGGACGCACACAAAACGTTCCTGCCCCGGCCCGCCGCCAGTGGAAGGACCGCTCCGGGCATCGTTCGGTGGATGACCGGCGCAATGGGCCTCTACCTTGGCGCGGGAACGGCAGCAGCTGGCTTGAGCTGGCACGCAGCAGCCGGATTCGTCCTGGCCCTCTTCGCCGCAGTCGCAATTTCATTCACTGGACGGCAGTGGGGCCTCGCCAACGTGTCCTCGTACTGGCGAGCCGGACACTGGGTGGCCTTCGCCGTGGGAGCCGTTGTGATGGGGGGATCCGCCGTGGCTGCCGCCCTGGGCATGGGCAGTCCGCCGACTTCCGCCGGGTGGCTGCCATGGACCATTGCAGCCGGGATCATTGGGGCGCTGCCCCTCACCGTTGGTGGTATCGTCCTCCGGGACGTCGAGGTGGAAGCGACTTGAAAGCCGGCGCCGAAAGGAACCACCCCCGCCACCAGCTTGACGATGCCCTCATGACTCCCATCAGGCTGTCGCTGATGGCAGCGCTGGGGCAGCCAGCAGAAATTGACTTCAAGACACTGCGGGACCTGCTGGAAACCGAAGACTCGGCACTGAGCAAGTCCATGACTGTGCTCTCACAACGTGGCTATGTTTTGGTGCGCAAGGGATATGTCCACAACAAGCCGCGCACCTGGCTGATGGCGACGCCCCAAGGACGCCAAGCCTTGCAACGCCACATGGCCGCACTCCAGGCCATAGCGGCAGGCCTGCCGGAGCCGGCGGCCCTGCCTTTGGAGCGCCCGGAAGGGCGGTGAACATGACGCGCGAGCACGAGAATCGTCGGTGCACAGCAGACAATGGATAGAATCGTGAGCATGCCCTCCACATTTACAGCAGTCAGCTATGCCGAAACGCTCTCCCCCGAAGCCCTCGAAGAGGTCAGGGTGGTCCTTGTCGACCACGGCTACACCATTGCCTCGGAACGGCGTGAAAACCACACCGGGTTTGAAGCCGTGGTGCGTGAACTGGGCTCCTTGAACCCCAGCGGGACCAGTGACGCCCAGGCGGCGGCCCGCCTGGCACGAGTGCGCAAAGCCATTGCTGCCGCCGGGGCACAAGACGTCAGTACCGCCATTGTGCCCGACTCGCTGCGCAGCGCGGCACGCAAGTTCATCATCATGGATGTTGACTCCACCCTGATCCAGCAGGAAGTCATTGAGCTGCTGGCGGCCCACGCAGGCACGGAGGCCGAAGTGGCCAAGGTCACGGCGTCTGCCATGCGCGGGGAGCTCGACTTTGCCGAAAGTCTTCATCACCGCGTGGCCACTCTCGCTGGCCTGCCGGAGAGCGTGCTGGCCGAGGTGGGGGCCAAAATCAAGCTCTCGGTTGGTGCCGAGCGGCTCGTTTCACATGCCAAGGCGGCAGGACATGTTGTTGCTGCCGTGTCGGGGGGATTCTCCCAAATTCTGGCACCCCTGGCCGAGCGGCTGGGCCTGGACCACGCACTGGCCAACGACCTGGAGATCGTTGACGGCCACCTTACCGGCAAGGTCAGCGGTGCCGTTGTGGACCGCGCCACCAAGGCTGCAAAGCTGCGCGAGTGGAGCGCCGAAGCGGGCATTTCCCCGGGTGCCTGCATGGCCCTGGGCGACGGCGCCAACGATCTCGACATGATGGCCGCAGCCGCACTGGGTGTAGCCTTCAACGCCCAGCCTGCCGTCAGGGAAGCTGCCGATGCCCAGATCAACATGCCCAACCTTGACATAGCGCTGGCCCTGGCCAACATCCCGGATGTCTGAGACTCCACACTTCGGTGGCCAGGGGCATTGAGGGCAACCCAGAGCGACCAAGGGCATTAAAAAGTTTCAAGCCTGTGCCGAACTGCAAGAAGCAGTTCAGCACAGGCTTGTTGTGTTTGTGGCGGATGAGCTACTTGAAGTAGTCGGCGCCGCCCACGTACTCCGTGTGCCCGCTGGGGACCTCTGCGGTGGCCGCCGCAGCAATCGTGGCGGCAAACTCGGCCACTGTGTACAGCCGGCCGGCCTCCGCGCGTCGGGCCTCGATGGCGCCCGGGTTGGCGCGGTCCAGCAGAGTGGCCGTCACAGTGCCCTCAATCATGTCGCCCGAGACGACCACAAGGGAGATGTCCTCGGTGGCCAGATTCGGGATCAACGCGCGCAGCGCATCCTCGCCGGCGCGCTTGCTCTTGGCGACGGGCTCGTATTCGGGCATGGTCGGCACGGTTTCAATGAAGTGCGCCTGGTGGCTTGTGACAAACACCACACGTGAGCCGGGTGTGAGAACGGGCCACGCCGCGTTGAGCAGGTTCACCTGGGCGTCGCGGTTGAGCATGAGCGCATAGTTCTCTGCCATGCCGCTTTCCATGCCCCCTGACGCGTTCAAGACCACCAGGTCAAGGGAGCCAAAGTTCTCCAGTGCTGCGCTGACAAGCCCCTGCACGCCTTCCTGCGTGGTCAAATCGGCTCCCACGGCCACGGCTCGTCCACCGGCTTCAACGATCTGGGCCACCACCTTGTTGGCGCGCGGCGCCTTCTGGCGGTAGTTGACCACCACGGCTGCGCCTTCTGCAGCCAAATACTTGGCCACATCAGCGCCAACGCCCCGTGAGGAACCGGTGACAATGGCTGTCTTTCCATCAAGCTTTCCCATAAAGAACTTCCTTCGTTTTAGCTAATGCAATTCAAAAAACTGGGCACCAGTGCCGGTGCGCGCCCGTACACCGGCCTCTTGTCGAGGAGCAGGCCTCAGTGGCCCATCCCGAGTCCGCCGTCAACAGGGATGACGGCGCCGCTAATGTAGGCGGCCTCGTCGCTGGAAACCCACCGCACCACGTTTGCCACCTCTTCGGCCGTGGCAAAGCGGGCGGCCGGAATCGTGGCCAAGTACTGCTTCTGTGTCGCTTCGGGCAGTGCCGCCGTCATGTCTGTGCTGACAAACCCGGGCGCCACCACATTGGCTGTGATGCCGCGGGAGCCAAGCTCGCGAGTCAAGGAACGGGCAATGCCGACAAGCCCGGCCTTGGACGCAGCGTAGTTGATCTGTCCCGGCGAACCGTAGAGGCCAACCACCGATGAAATAAGCACCACGCGGCCCTTGCGCTTGCGGATCATGCCCTTGGAGGCGCGCTTGACGACGCGGAACGCCCCTGACAGGTTCGTGTCCACCACCGAGGTGAAGTCTTCTTCGCTCATGCGCATCAGCAAGGTGTCCTTGGTGATGCCGGCATTGGCCACCAGCACCTCAACTGGGCCGTGCGCGGCCTCAACCTCGGAAAACGCCGCGTCGATGGAGTCCGTGTCCGTGACATCGGCCTGGACGCCCATGATCCCCTCGGGCAGCTCGGACGGACTCCTGTACGTCACGGCGACCTTATCCCCATTGGCCAGAAAGGCAAGGGCTATGGCCAGCCCGATGCCGCGGTTGCCGCCGGTGACCAAGACACTGCGACCTTGGCGCTCTTCGCCTGCCGGTGCACTCATGTATTCCTCCAGTAAAAAACAAACGTAAATAGGACAAGTCTAGTTACCGAATCCTACGGGGAAAGCTGCCGCGGAACACAGTTTGCTTTTGGCCGTGCAACCCGGCAGTGAGAGAATGGGCTTGTCCCTTGGAGGGTGATGAAACAGCAATCAGCTACGCCGAAGTTCGGTGGCGGTCGGCACAACAAGTTCCGCCATGCCTCCTCCGCACCCGAAGTTCAGGCAATTACCAACGCCGCCGCGCCACACAGCGAAGAAATGCACCAGCGCATGGTGAAGTACTCAGTCACCATGGGCATTCGCATGGTGTGTTTGGTTGCCATCTTCGTCTTTGACGGCTGGTACAAGATCATCCCCATCGTCGGCGCAGTGCTGCTGCCATGGGTTGCCGTAATCCTGGCCAACGGGGGCGCCGACGTCAACCACCAGGAAAGTGTGGATCTTCTCGATGAGGCTCCCTTGTATGCGGTGACTGGCACCGATCCTGCCATGGACGATGGTGCCCCCGCCCCGGGCGACATCCTCGACGGGGAAATTGTCCCCGATGAAGAGCGCCCTGTGGCGAACAGCGCCGAGGAAGGCAGTGCCGCGCAAGAGAGTACTGCGGAGGAGAGTGCTGCGGAGGAGAGTGCTGCCGATCCGCAGCATGGCAATTACACGAAGGAAGAGGACCATGGACATCCTTGACATGCTCCCCGGCGCGGGGCAAACAGAACCGGAAGCGCCCATCTGCTCGCGCAAGGGCTGCCGTGCCCACGCCACCACGCAACTGTTGTGGAACAATCCCAAGATTCACACAGCTGACCGCCGTAAGATTTGGCTGGCCTGCACCGACCATGCGGAATGGCTGGCAGATTATCTGAAAAGCCGGTCCCTGTGGAAGGAAACCCTGCCCTTGAGCCCTAAGGATTCCGCCTAATTCATGAAGACGTACAAATTTTTGTTCTCCAGCAGGTGGCTGGGCTATTTTGCGATGGCGTTGGTCTTTGCAGTGGCCTGTGTGGCCTTGGGCAACTGGCAGATGAATCGCCGCAATGCCGTGGTGGAGAACATCAACAAGATCCAGCAAAACTACTCCGGCACAGCAGTGGACTATCCGGATGAGGCCGCCAACTTTGACACGCTGGATCCGGCCAAGGAGTGGACCCAGGTGCGCTTGAAGGGCACCTATCAAACTGCCGATGAGCGGATTGTGCGCAACCGGCCGCTCAACGGGGCCGCCGGCTACGAGGTGCTGGTGCCGCTGAAACTGGAGAACGGCGACACCGTTGTCATCGACCGCGGCTGGCTGCCCATTGGCAACAAGGAGCCCGGCCACCCTGATGTAGTCCCGCAACCGGAACCCGGCGTTGTCACAGTGGTTGCCCGGCTCAAGCCGGTTGAACCCCGACTAGATCGCGGTGCCCCTGAAGGCCAGTTGGCTTCCATTGAGCTCGACGACTACGCCGCGCAGCTTGACTATCCCATCAAAACCGGAGCCTACGGGCAACTGGCCAGCGAATCCCCCGCTGCTGCCCGCAACCCTGTTGCCTTCCCGGCGCCGTCCATTGATGAAGGCTCCCACCTGAGCTATGCCCTGCAGTGGATTGCCTTTGGCATCTTGGCCTTCGTTGGCTTTGGCTACGCGGCGCGCATGCAACGACGCAATGACGACTTTGACGCCCTCGAGGCGGCCGAATCCGGAGTTCCCGTGGAGGAGCTTTATGGCAGGGGCTCGGCCTTCCACCCGCGCAAGCACCAGAAGGTGCGCAAGCCCGGCGCACGCCCCACCGCTGAAGAAGCCGAGGACGCCCTCTTGGATTCGCAGGGCTTCTAGAATGCCGTCCGTAAACCAGGGCAACCCGGTGAACCCCGTTGTTGAGAATGTGCGCTCGGCGCTGCTCGCCGCTGGGCTGGCCGACACCGTGGTGGTTGTCCCGGATTCCGTGGCGACTGCTGCCACCGCTGCGGCTGTGCTTGGCTGCCACGTCGGGGCGATCGCCAACAGTCTGATCTTTGAGTGCGCCGGGGAACCATTGCTGATTCTGGCCAGCGGAGCCGCCAAAGTCAACGTGAAAAAACTCGCGCAAGAGCACGGACTGCCCAAGATCAATCGGGCGGGCCCCGAATTCGTCTTGGCGCACGCCGGACAGCCCGTGGGAGGGGTGGCCCCGCTGGGCCACCCCCGGCCCATCCGCGCTTTTCTTGACACCGAGCTGGCCCAGTATCCGGTCCTGTGGGCCGGGGCAGGCAGCCACCAGGCCATGCTTTCCATGGCCTATCCGGCGCTTCTGGAAGTTACCGGGGCAACGGAAACGGCCGTGCGCTAGGCCCGGCTGGCTAGGCCTGGCTGATCAGGCCCGGCTGGTTAGGCCAGCGTGATGAGGTCCAGGTAGTCCTGGTTCCACAGGTCCTCGTCGCCGTCGGGCAACAAAACCACGCGTTCGGGGTCAAGGGCGGCAACAGCGCCCTCGTCGTGGCTGACAAGCACCACGGCGCCCGTGTAGTTCTTCAACGCACCCAAAATTTCCGCACGGCTCGCGGGGTCAAGGTTGTTGGTGGGCTCATCGAGCAGCAACACATTGGCGCTCGAAGCCACGATGGTGGCAAGGGCCAGACGAGTCTTCTCTCCACCGGAGAGCACACCGGCGGGCTTGTTCACGTCATCGCCGGAGAACAGGAACGAGCCCAGGATGCCGCGCACCTCGGCGTCGTTCATGCCCCCGGCTGACGAACGCATGTTTTCAAGCACGGTCCGGGTGACGTCAAGGGTGTCGTGCTCCTGGGCGTAGTAGCCAACCTTGAGTCCGTGGCCGGCAATGACTTCGCCGGTGTCAGGCGCAGCCACGCCGGCAAGCATGCGCAGCAAGGTGGTCTTCCCCGCACCGTTCAGGCCGAGGATCACCACCTTGGATCCGCGGTCGATGGCCAAACTGACATCGGTGAAGATCTCCAGCGAACCATAGGACTTGCTCAGGCCCTCGGCCATGAGCGGTGTCTTGCCGCAAGGGGAAGGATCGGGGAAGCGCAGCGCCGCAACCTTGTCCTGCGCCCTGACCTCTTCCAGCCCGGCCAACAGGCGCTCGGCGCGCTTGGCCATGTTCTGTGCTGCCACGGCCTTGGTGGCCTTGGCACGCATTTTGTTGGCCTGGTCCATCAGGACGCCGGCCTTCTTTTCAGCATTGGCGCGTTCCCGACGTCGTGCCCGTTCGTCGGTTTCACGCTGTGCCAGGTACTTTTTCCAGCCCAGGTTGTACTGGTCGATGGTGGCCCGGTTGGCGTCAAGGTGGTAGACCTTGTTCACCGTCGCCTCAAGCAGCTCGGTGTCGTGGCTGATCACGATCAAGCCACCGTTGTGGTTCTTCAAAAAGTCGCGCAGCCACGCGATGGAGTCGGCATCCAAGTGGTTGGTGGGCTCATCCAACAGCATGGTCTTGGCGCCGGAAAACAGGATCCTGGCCAGCTCCACGCGTCGGCGCTGGCCACCGGAAAGTGTTTTCAACGGCTGGTTGAGGATGCGTTCGGGCAAGGCCAGGTTGGAGGAGATCGCAGCGGCTTCGGCCTCGGCGGCATAGCCGCCGTTGGCCAGGAACTCGACTTCAAGCCTGTCGTAGCGGCGCATGGCCTTGTCGCGGATGCCATTGTCCTCGCTGGCCATGTCGCTTTCGGCCTTGCGCAGCTTCGTGATGACCTTGTCCAGGTCGCGTGCGGAGAGAATGCGGTCCTTGGCCAGCTGCTCCATGTCAGGCGTGCGGGGGTCCTGCGGCAGGTAGCCGATCTCGCCCGTGCGGGTGACCTTGCCACCGGCGGGGAGCCCCTCTCCGGCCAAAACACGGGTCAGGGTGGTCTTGCCGGCACCGTTGCGACCCACCAGTCCGATCTTGTCACCGCTGTCGATGCGGAAGGATACTTCGTCCATGAGCAGGCGCGCTCCGGCACGTAACTCAAGGTCTTGGACCGATATCAACGTAGTAACCTTTCACGTAAGTGGGTAGATGCCGAGAAACGAACCCCCCGGCAAATCGGCAGCGAGCAGCGTTGAACAACCAATCCAGTCTAACGAGGTTCCGGGACAGTGGAAATCCCCGCCTGTTCCAAATCTAGCGAAAGCAGCAATAATGACTTCTTCACGGCCTGTGGATGAGACCTTGAACACACCAAACCCTCTCCCCGGGGCCGGCCCAGGCAAGCCGCAGCGTGGCTTTGTGCGTCAACGCTGGGGCGCCATGGACTTGTCACTCATTGCCGTTTTTGCGGCGCTGCTGGCCGCCTCCATCGCCGTTCCGGGCATCAACGTGGGCCCATTCGGCGTCGCCATCACGTTGCAGACACTGGTGGTCAGCTTGTGCGGACTTGTCCTTGGATTTGGCCGCGGCACCGCCGCAGTGGGCCTGTACGTGCTGCTGGGACTGGTGGGGCTGCCCATCTTCAGCGGTTTCCGCGCCGGTCCGGCCGTCCTGGCAAGCCCCTCGGCCGGCTACATTGTGGGCTTCGTCTTCGGTGCTGCGGTGGTCGGTTTGCTTGCAGTTTTGGCCGTTCGCAGCCGGTGGCGTACCGCGGCTTTGTTCGGTGCTGCCATGGCCGGCACCGTCGTCATACACATCTTCGGCATTGTGGGATTTGTCATGAAGGGCATGGGCGTCCAAACTGCCGTGCTTGCCGACGTCGTCTTCCTGCCGGGAGACATCCTGAAGAACGTCTTGGCCGTGGTGGTCGCGCTCAGCCTGCACCGTGCCTTCCCCGACCTCTTGGTGCGCCGCCGCAAGTGAACACGTCAGCACCAAACTCGATAGTCATGGCCGGTGCCGGGGTGAGCATTCCGCCGTCGGACCCGCGCGTCGCCGAAGACAAGGTCATCCTTGCACCGCTCTCCCTGACCCTGGCCGAACAGCGCATTGCCGTGATTGGTGCCAATGGTTCAGGGAAGTCAACGCTGCTGCGCCTCATCAATGGACTTGTGCTTCCTTCGACCGGGACAGTGCACGTCAATGGGCGCAACACCCGCACCGAGGCCACGGCCGTGCGGCGCAGCGTCGGTTTCGTGTTCACCGATCCCCTGTCCCAGCTGGTGATGCCCACCCCGCAGGAGGATCTTGAACTGTCCCTGCGGCGGCAAAAATTGGGCAAGAAGGAACGCGCGCACAAGGCCGCGGCGATCCTTGCCGACCATGGGCTGGGGCACCTGGCACAGAGCAGCATTTTCGAGCTGTCCGGCGGCGAACGCCAGCTCACAGCCCTGGCCACGGTGCTGGCCGTGGCACCCGACATCCTGGTCCTTGACGAGCCGTCCACGCTGCTCGACCTGCGCAACACGAAACTGCTCATGGACCGGCTCGACGCCCTACCGCAACAAATCGTCATGTCCACCCACGACCTCGCCCTGGCGGCAGGCTTTGACCGTGTCCTGGTCATTGACAACGGTGACGTGGCGTACGACGGCGACCCCCGGGAAGCGATTGCCCGGTACAGGACGCTGGTGGGCGCGTAGTGCGCGGACACGCCTTTTTGGTCGCCGGATATGTGCCGGGCACCTCCCCCGTCCACCGGATGCCGCTGGGTGCGAAGGCTGTGCTGTTGTTGGCGGTGGCCGTATTGTGCCTGGCCTCGCCGTTTGTCTCGCTGTGGGCGGGCGTGATCGCCACGACCGCAACCTTGGCAGTGGTCGCCGGCGCACATTTCCTGGCCGGGCTTCCCTGGCTGCGGATGTGGCGGGCCGTGCGCATGATGCTGATCTTTCTTGTCCTCATTGGCGGCTACCAATGGTGGCAGAACGGGCCATGGGTTGCCTGGCAGGTCATTGCAGCCATTGTGTCCACGGTGCTTGCCTCGAATATTCTCACGGCCACCACCCCCGTTGACGAGCTTCTCGACGGGCTGGCTGCAATGGTGCAGCCGCTGGCCAGGTTTGGCGCCGACCCCGAGCGTTTCGCGCTCACCGTGGCACTGATGCTGCGCAGCATCCCCTTTGTCATCGGGGCCTTTGGCGACGTGCGCGACGCCGCCCGTGCCAGGGGCCTGGAACGCAACCTCGTGGCCCGTTCCCTTCCCGTGGTGATTGCCACGGTGGGTTATGCCCGCGCCACCGGCGAGGCCCTCGCCGCCCGCGGGCTTGGCGACCCTGCCGACCCTGTAGGTCCTGTAGATTCGGTGGATTCTGCCGACGACGGCGAATAGCTTCACGCCACCAACCGGGCCGGTCTCGTTGGTGGCCGGAGCACGTAACCTCACCCCGGATGGATGATGCGCCTGTCGCGTGTCCTTGGAAGATTTGAAGTTCAGCGACTTCTGCAGCACTCTGAACCATTTGGCCGGTGTCGCCCGTCGCCAAGATCTCTCGCCCCACGAGCAGCCACGCGATCGGGTTGCCGTCCTCGACAACGACGGCACCTTGTGGTGTGAAAAGCCGCTTGCACAAGGGGTGTTCATCGCCCAACGCTTGGCAGGGATGGCTCGTGAAGATCCGTCCCTGCAGCAGGCCCAGCCGTGGAAGGCGCGTTCGGTGACGTCGACGTTGAAGACTTCGCGAGGTCGGCCGCAGACTTCCTGGCAACAGCGGAGCACCCAGGCCATCGGCGCCCGTACACCGAGCTCGGGTTCGTTCCCATGATCGAGCTGCTCGGCTACCTCGAAGCACACGAGTTCACGAGTTCACGAGCTACATCGTGTCCGGCGGTGGGCGCGACTTCATGCGGCCCGTGACCGAGGTGATGTAGGGGGTTCCCGCCGACCGGGTGGCGGGCAGCTCCCCCGGGCTGCGTTTCATGGCCGATGATTCGGGGACGCGGATCATCCGCACCACCGCGTTGGGAATCCTGGACGACGGCCCGACGAAGCCGCTCCAGAAATGGGAGCCCATTGGGCACCGCCCCATTCTTGCCCCTGGAAAAGCCAACGGTGATGTGCCGATGCTGCAGTTCACAACGGACCAGCCCGGCCCGACGCTTGCGCTGCTGGTCCACCACGACGATGGAACGCGCGAAGTTGGGGTCTGAGTAGTAATGGAACGGTTTTGTGTGGTTAGCGGTTTGGCTAGTTTGAGGTGGTGGGGTTTCGGAGGGGTCGGAGGCCTTTTTTGGGTAAGTCGTTGGTGCTGAAGTGGTAGCGGCCCAGGAGGTTGATGTGGTCATGTCCTAGCGGGAGTTTCCGAAAGGTGACCTGATTTTGGTTTGTTTGTCCTAGTCAGGTTCACTTTAGGGGTGTATTACCCAGTGGCTTCCTTTCGGTGGTTGTCAGCGGTTTGGTGCGTAGGTTTCCAGAGTGAAAAGTCCACTGAGTTTCTCGGCTGTCTTTGAATGCTCGGTGAGCAGGCGTTGGGCACGAGGACGTCCCTTGGCGCCGTCATGGTGGAGCAGGACGGTCTCCTGGATGCTTCCCAACTCATCAAGTAACGCCCGGGTCGAGAGCGGGAGACCGGCTTTGGCCGCGGTGCGGGTCATCAGGTGCGCGATCTGCAAGGCCAGGACGCAGGTGAAGGTATGCACACGGATGTGGTCATCGGTCCAGTGGTGCATCGGTGAGAAGGAGACTACCTGGCGGTCCTTGAGCTGCCGGAAGGAATCTTCAACATGGGACTGTGAACGGTAGGCCGCCACGATCTGGGCCGGGGACCAATCCGGTTGGTTGGTGATCAGGATCCGCTTGCCGAACACCCGGTGCTCCAGTTTCTTGCGGGCTCCGGCATCCACGGTGTGGGTGAGGATGAACGTGGCGGGCGTGTCCCCGGTCAGGGTCGTGTGAAGAACCTCGTTCACCCACGTGTCATGGGTGATGGAGTTGATGTGCGCGGCCAGTGCCGTGGCGTTGCGACGGGACTTGCCACGGGTCAGCGTGTCGGCCAGTTCCTCCAGCTTGGCGGTGGCCTTGGCCAGGGTCTGGTCGAAACCGCGGGACTGGGCCCGGTGCAGGGTATCGGAATGGGTGAGCACGATGCGTTGGGCGTGCCCGTAAACGGTCTTGGTGGTTTCGTGGGCGGTGACCCCGGGGTAGTCCTCAACGGCGGTGAAGCGGGTCTTGGGGACTTTCAGGAGTTCCTGGTGGTCCGAGGGCGGGGTGGATCCGACGTAGCGGGCTCCGGTGTTGATGAGGTGGGTGAAGTTCTTGGCGCTGTTTTGTCCGGCGTCGAAGACCACGGTCATGCCCTCGTAGCCGGGCACCACCGCGCCGTCTTGGGTGGGCTCCGGGGTGCCGGTGATGGCATGGAAGCTCTTGGTGAGGGTGTTCAGGGTTTGGGTGAACACCGAGACATCGGGCCGGTTGCCCGGGTACGGGTGCCAGGCCAGCGGGACGGACCCGTCGCGGGTGACGACCAGGCCCAGACCCAGTAGGCGCAGGTCGGCGCGTTTCTGCTTGGATTTGCCACGGGCCAGCAAGGCGGCGGCGTCATTGTTGGTATCGACCCACGTCGCGAAGTTGGTCATGTCCAGGGCCAGGGCGGAGGTGTCCAGGTCGTGCTCCTTCACGATGCGGGCCGCGATGCGGGCGCTGATGTCCTCCAGATGGGTGGGGGTGAGTTGATTCATCGCGTCCCAGAAGCGGCGGTGGTCCAGTTTCGCGGCACTGATTTTGGTGAAGCGAGGTCCGGCGGTAGTGGCCCACCAATCGGCGATTTGCGCTTTGGAGCAGGGGGCCACGACCCGGTTCAGTGCTGCGATGGCCAGGAACTGGCCCACGCTAACGCCCTTGACCGGATCGGTGCCGGAGACGACGTCGTCGATGATCTTTGCGATGCCCAGGGATTCGAGCATGCCCCAGACGGCGGCGCTGTCACCGAACGTGTGGTGGGCGCTGCGCAGCGTGGTGCCGGAAGCTTCGGCACCGGTGAGTTTGGCCAGGACCTCCTCGGAGGAGCCCAGATACGTTTGCGAGACGATGCGGGGTTTCCCATCGACGCGTGCCGATTCCACGGCGTACAGGTAGGTCTTGTTTCCCTGCTTCTTGGATACGATGGAAGTCATATATAGGTAATACACGATTTTTCGCGTGATCACACGGTAAAACGCCGCGTTTCACCAGAAAACTCGGAAACTCCCGCTAGTGGTGAGAGCCGTTTCAAGTCCTCGTCGTTGATCGGGAAGCCTTCGGATCGTAGTTGTTCGATGGCGGCGTTGATGTATTGGGTGTTCCATAAAACGATGGCATTGACGACGAGACCGAGGGCTCCGAGCTGGTCTTCCTGGCCTTCTCGGTAGCGTTGTCTGAGCTGTCCTCGGTGTCCGTGGAAAACGTTGCGGGCTAGCGCGTGGCGTCCTTCGGTGCGGTTGAGTTGGGTGAGGATCCTGCGTCGGTAACTCTCATCGTTGAGGTAGGCCAGCAGGTAGGTCGTTTTAGCGATGCGGCCGTATTCGGCCAGGGCACGGCCAAGTGGTGTGGGGCGCCCGCCGCCTTGGAGGACACGGAGGAGTTCAGAGGCTTTAACGGTGCCGGTGGCCAGACTGCCGGCGATGCGTAGCAGGTCGTCCCAGTGGGTGGCGATGAGATCGGTGTTGATGCGGTGTCTGGCGAGTTCGTTGAGAGATCCGTAGTCGGCTTCGCGGTTGATCCTCCAAAATCGGGTGGCGCCGATGTCGGCCAGACGGGGGCTGAATTGGTATCCGTTGAGGCGGAAGAGGCCGAAGACTTGGTCGGAGTAGCCTGCGGTGTCGGTCATGAGCTCGGTGGGTTGGAGGCTGGTTTGTTGTTCCAGGAGGCCATCGAGGATATACAGGCTGTCGCGGAGGGTGCCTGGGACGACGATGCCATGGAATCCGGCGAATTGATCGGAGAGGAAGTTCAGGTAGGTTATTCCGCGGCCGGCGCCGAAGTATCGCGGGTTGGGGCCGGCATTGAGCGTGCGGACGGGAACAACGAAGCGGATGCCGTCAGCGGAGGCGACGTCGCCTCCGCCCCAAGCGGTCGTGATCGGAATTTTGCTTTGCACCTCGACAAGGCGGGCGTTGGCGGCGGTGATCGTTTCACTGCGAATGTAGTTCTGGTCGGCCCAGGATAGACGGGCACGGGTCAGGGCCGGATTACCGGGTTGGACCACAGGTTCCAAACCGATGTTGCAGGCTTCGGCGAGCAGCACGGCACAGATACTCAGGTCCAGGTCCTTGGCACGGGTGGAACCTTCGGAGATGTGGGTGAACTTGGCCATGCAGCCGGTCCAGTCAGCGACTTCCAGGATCTGCTCGGGAAGGTCAACGTGAGGGATCAGCGCGTTGACAGCCTCGCGAAGAGCGATGAGGGAGTCAGGTTCCTCCAGACGGTCAAGAGGGGTGAGGACCGGTTTCGCATGGCCGTCAACGAAGTCGATGCGCACCGCCGGGTTGTCGTTGATACGGCTTTCCACGGCGTGGTAGGCGTCGTCGAGCTCGGACGCGAGGGCGTTGATCTGTTCGCGGGCATCGAGGTGGTGTCCGTAGCCGGCGGCGATCGCCGGGCGTGCGGCTTCCCAGGCTGCGCCGTGAAGAAGCTTCGCCCTCGGGTCACCCCAGCGCTCACTTCCCGGCGCGAATACATCACGTCGACGCAGCCCCTCTCGTAGTTTCTCCAGCACCAGGAACGTATAGGACCGGCGGTCCAGGACCCCATTTTCACCTTCGATACGTTGCCTCCACGCCGCTGTGGCAAGATCCATGGGCACATCATCGACCCGGATGGTGTGACGGCCCTCCAAACGATTCAGAGCGGTGAATGCTTCCAGTGCCGATTGGCCGCCCGGGGCGGCCCGGAGGTCCATTGTCCGCAGCAGCGTCGGGAGAAAACGACGCACCGAGCTGTAGCGACTCATGAGATCATTCAGATGCGCGTCGACCGGTTCAATGTCGATCCGAGCCACCGTCGCGATCGCGGCTTCGAGCTCGTTGCGTGAGACTTGCCCGATGATCGCAGCCCACAACACCGTCACGTCACCCTCGGGCGGGTCAAGGAGTATCTGAACGGCTTTTGATAAGGCGGACGCCGCACTGTCCATCGCCGGTTGGGACTGGATACGATCCTTCTTCCCCGCCTTCGCCGCACGGGATAAGAGCGCGTTGAGGACCTGGTCCAGGAGATCTAACGCATCATCGGTTGCCACAATCTCCAGCTGTTGAGCGGCCGCGAGAAGTGTCGCGATCCGCCGCTTCGTGGTCATCCGTTCTATCGTCTGTGCTTTTGCCGCGACCCCATGGCGGGCCAGGGCGGCGATTCGACTGGGCGGGATCTTGGACACGTCCAGGCCACCAACGCCCAGCGCTCGAATCTCTTCCAGCCGGGTCAGTGCCCCCAACAGTCCCACCGCTGATACCCTCGTTGGTGCCCGGCGTAGCCGGTCCAAAGGCGAAGACCTTGCCCCGGTATCCACCACCACCAGTCCTTCCAGCCGCGACCGCTGTACCCGGTTCGGCAGCGCTGCGAGCTCGTCCCATACTCGTGCGTTACTCTCCTCGCGGGCCTGAGAAATCGTCCTCATCAAGGTTGAGGGCCGCGGTAGAAGAATCTTCGCCTCCAATAGCCACGCCGTCGCCACATCGAACAGCACTGACGGCCGCTCCGCACCAATCTGCACCCGCGCACGCAACCACCCCAAGAACACCGCCTGGCTGTCCTCATTTGTGAAGTCTCGATACCCGAAGGCCGCACGAATTTCCGCTGCATGCAAACGGTTCGTTCCATCGCGCGGATAGTTCTCAATTGCACGCCAATCGGAGATTCCAAGCTGAGATGCAACATACGCTGCAACAACGTCCGGCACATCCGACGGGTCCGGGAGAAACACACCCAGGAAACGCACGGTTCCAATCTGGACCGCGAACCCGAGCCTATTGTGGGGACCACGCCGCCGGGCGATGAGCTCGCGATCGGTAGAGCTCAGATGAAAGAAGCGGTCCAACTGTCCCTGATCCGGGTCAGTGGAATACCGGCCATAGTGCTCGCGCTGATCCTCGGGAACAAAGTTGACCGGCATTGGATTCCTCGACATTCGCCCATGTCGACAAACGATCCTCTGCCGACACTCACACCCTACCCGCGACACGCCCACAAAATGGCGTCGATAACCGGCGTCGGAAATCAACGACGAAAAACCCCGCCCACTGCTATTCTCGGCACATGCTCATCGGATATGCCAGAGTCTCTACACCGGAACAAAACGTCGACCACCAAATCGACGCCCTCACCCGCGCCGGCGTCGAGCCGGCCAACATCTACATCGACCACGCCAGCGGTTCACGCGCCAGCCGCCCGGAACTGGACAAGGCCCTGGCCTCTGCCAACCGGGTCGGTGACCAACTCGTTATCACCCGCCTGGACCGGCTCGGCCGCTCCGTGCTCCACCTCGTCACCCTCGGCGCCGCACTCCAAGAACAAGGCGTCGGCCTGCGCGTCCTGGAACAAAGCATCGACACTACCACCGCCGAAGGACGGGCCATGTTCGGGATGCTCTCCGTACTCGCCGAGTTCCAACGTGAACTCATCATCGCCAACACCCGCGATGGACTCGCCGCCGCAAGGGCCCGCGGACGCACTGGCGGACGACGCCGCAAACTCACCCCGGAACAAGCCGCCCACGCCCAAGAGCTCTACGACGGACACCACCACACCGTCCAACAAATCGGTGAGCTGCTCAACGTCCCCCGATCAACGATCTACGGCTACCTCAACCACACCCAAAACCGATCCATTACTACTCAAACCCCGGCTTCTTCCCTGCTGCCGGGGACGGAAAGATCGTGCTGATCAGTCAGCACGGTCGTGTTCTGTCGGTGGGGATACTGGCTCCTGTGTCGTGTTTGTGCTCTCGCCGTCGCGTGGACGCAAGCGCCGGTTTCTGCGAACGAGCAGGAACAAGACGGCCAGGACGACTAGGAGGAGTGCTGCGATGAGGTAGGGGGTGATTCCGGTGCCGGCGTCCTGGATGATCTGGGGCAGTGGCCGGGGTTGGGCTTTGTTGTCCGTGTTGGCCTGGGGCTTGGCGACGGTGAAGGGCAAGTCCGTGCCGGTGGCGGTGGTTTTTGTCCCAGCGTCGGTCAAGGTGATGCTGACGGTGTAGTCCCCGGGCTGGAGTATACCGTCGAGGATGGTTTCGACCTTGGTGTCCGAATGCGCGTAGAACGAGCCCATGGTGATGGGGGCTTGGGACACGGTTTTTCCGTTGTCGTCAGTGATTGTCAGGTTTCCGGCGGGTTTGAGATTGGTGTTGCCGGTATTGGCGATGCCGATATCGACCACCGAATGCTCTGCGGAGATCTTGTGGCCGGCTTGCCCGAATCCGAAGGCGGGCTGGAGCGGCCCCGGTACCTGAATGGACACCGCAAGGGCATGACGGACGATCTGGTTCAAGGACACCGATCCTGTGCCCTGGATGGGTACATCATTTTCCAGGATGAGGCTGCTGAGGTAGTACCCGGGGGCTGTGCCGGGGGGAACGGTGAGCGTGAAGGAGCGGATGCTGGCCTGACCGGCCGCCAGATCCAGGACCTGTTCGGGGTAGGACAGCCAGGTCGTGGTCCCGGTGGGGGTGCCCTCGCGGCCCTTGGCGCCGAAGCCGCCGTTGATGATCGAGTAGGCGTCCGCTGCATAGGTCCGTGCCGCAATCGGGCCGGTGCCGTGATTTCCCAGTTCGACTTTCAGCTCCCGGGACTGGCCCGGGTCCATGGTCAGGGCGAAGTAGGCGCCGGCCTGATCGACGGGTTCAAGGCTGAGTTTGACCTGTTGATGGTCATCGGCCACCGCCGATGCCACCGGCACCATCAGGGCAGCCAGGAGGCAACCGAGGACGAGTAGGAACCAGACGGTCCCGAACCTGGTGCTGGGGGTGGTGGCTGTGGGCATGGGAGTGTGTTCCTTCGCAAGGATCGCGGGGTGAGCATCGCTGTCGGCGTGCTGGGCTGTCATGGCCCGACCCCGATGGTGGTGGTGATCGTGGAGGTGTACGTACCGGCCCGGGTATCCCCCGGGATCGTCAGGGACAGCTCAATGCCCTGGGCGTAGGTCCCGGCCCCGTACCCAGAATTGGCGTGCAGGACCATCCGGGGGCTGTCCAGCGGGCCAGCCGGTGAGGTGGCGGGCACCATGGGCCCGTTGACCGGGTCCACGGGCTGACCGGAAACCATGGTCGGGGTGTCAACGGAGACGATGGCCAGATTCGCTGCCGGGATGTTCGTTCCCAGGTTCGGTCCGCTGTACACCAGCTCCGAGGCCTGTTCGGTCACATGCCAGCCCACACCGGACCCGACACCCTCGGTCGCCGGCGGGTCCGGCGGGGTGTAGGTGGAGGTGTCGGTGGCGGTAAGCACGATCCTGCCCGTCGTGGTCTGGGGTGTATGGGAGGTCACCACAGCTGGCAGGGTCAGGGCGTCCAGGCTGGCACTCAGGTCCGCCGATGCAGGCACAGCTGCCACCAGGGGCAAGAACCCGGCCCCCAGCAGTACGAGCGCCACCACGGCCGGACGCCACCGATGAGTGAACATGAAAAATCCCCTAATTTAATGGCCCTGGTGTCGCAGATCCACGCGACCACGCAAAGGTGCGGGGCCGTCCCGTTACCGGTCCGGCCCCGCACCTTTTTCCACTAGCTGAGCTGGATGCCTTACGGAGCGGTCGTCATGGTGGTGGTCAGCGTACCGGTGTAGTTACCTACCCGACTGTCGGCGGGCACCGTCAGGGTCGCGGCGATGGTCTGCGTGTAGTTTCCCACCCCGGAGCCGACCTCGGCGGCCAGCACCTTCTTAGCCGTTTCCAGGGACCCCCCGATGCCGGCAGCGACGCCGGTGGTGCTTGCTCCCCCGTTGGCGATGATCGCTCCGGGGGCGACGGAGAAGTTCGCGGCGCCGATGGCAGCGTTGGTGCCGTTGGTTCCGTCGTATGCCAACTCTGTGATCTGTTGGGTGACGTTCCAGCCAGCGGCGGTACCAGAGAGGTCGTCCGCGGTCAAGGTGAACGAAGCCACGCTCGACTGGCTAGTGTGTGAGGCGGTGACCCCCGCCAGCTCGCCGGCGACCGACGCGGCGAGCCCTCCGCTGGTCACTGCCTGGCTCACCGTGGTATCGGCGGCGAAAGCGGCCGGTGCGGCAACGAGGGCGCCGACCGTGAGCGCGGCGACGGCAAAGGTTTTAATGGATGTACGCATAATATGAGACCTTCTGATCAGTACTGCCCGGGACACCCCCAGCAGGGACCCACAGACATCGATTGCCCCGGGTTGAGACGACCCGGAGAGCCCTTGCTCGGCAAGGGTATTACAGTCGGCTCCCCGCAGACAGGCCAAGGCTTCACGCCCCCCAGCACCGCTAAAACAAGCCAACCCTGACCATAACAACAATAAGACCAACAAGCAATATGCTTGGCCAACAAACAAAATGATTCATCAAAAGGCCCGAAGGAATATTGCTCTTGGTTCGTATGCGATATCGTTCTGGTACTCTTCTTCATCGTTCTGGTACTCTTGTTCTAGGGGGATCAAGTAACTCGATCTTCAAGAGGATGAAATGACGGCAATGGTAATGACCGCGGAAAACCCCCACATGACAGAGAAAGAGAAGTTGCGGGCCATGACGATGAGCCTGCGGCGCCTGGTCCTGGCCAGCCAACACTGCCAGGACAACTACGCGAAAGAGCTGGGTCTGGGCACAAGCGACCTGGCCGCCCTGGAACACGTATACAACCACCGACCCACCGCGCCCCGGGAACTGGGCGCGGCACTGAGCCTGACATCCGGGACCATCACCGCCCTACTGGACCGGATCGAAAAAGCCGGATTCATCGTGCGTGGCACCAATCCGGAGGACCGCCGAAGCCTGCTGATCAACGCCACCCCCGCCGGGCGGCACGCCATGGAATGGGTCTACGAGCAATCCGACGCCGCCCTCAAACAAAGCCTGGCCACCACCGAGGGCCTGCCAATCGACCAGCTCACAACAATCCTGGAACACCTTGCCCAGACCCTGGAAAACCACAGCAAGAAATAACACCACGACGCAGGGGAACACCCGGCCCCCACCAAGAACCGGAGGATCGGCCCGCATATTCACGCCTAAGGATGCGGTGGCTGGTGAATGGATGAGATGGCAGTCAATTCCCCCACGCGATGAGCAGACCACCGAGCTCAGCCAATTTCTTGACGGCAGCGCGAGGGCCGGAGCACTTTTGCTGTTCGACCAATGACGATTCCGCGGCGCCGACTCGCCACCACGGAACCACAAGCATTTGGGATTCCCGGTTTAACCGGCCCCAGCCATACAGTAGACATCCACCAAAACCATGACATCGGATATTTCACCTTTCACAAGCCTGAATACGCCAGAGTCTCTACTCCGGAACAAAAACGTCGACCACCAAATCGACGCCCTCACCCGCGCCGGCGTCGAGTCGACCAACATCTACATCGACCACGAGCGGCTCACGAGCCCACCGCCCAGAACTCACCCCAGAACAAGCCACCCACACCCAAGAGCTCTACAACGGACACCACCACCGTCCAACAAATCAGCGAGCTGCTCAACGTCCCCCGATCAACGGCTACCTCAACTACACCCAAAACCACTAACCACACAAAACCGATCCATTACTACTCAGACCCCAAGTTGCCTATGCCGCTGTAGGATCCCGAGCTGGATGACACTTGTCCCAGTTTCGTGTCACCAGCGCCCATCACACGCGTACGGTGTGGTGTTGGCAAGACGTGAGTTGGTGGTCGTTCCGTAAGGGGAACCATGAGCGGGACATGATCATTTGTCAGCCATCAATTTCAGTTCCGATGAGTGACTGCGGGAAATCGATGAGTCAGCTCAGGCCAGTGTCTGTTCCAGGTATTGGTCGTTTTCGTTGAACACCAGGTGGCCTTGGGCTCCGTTGACGATTGGCAGTTGTGGCGGAACGTGGCCGCATTCCACGTTGCCGATGATGGGTATGCCTAACATTCCCAGGGCATCGAGGACCGCTTCAGACTGGGTCAGGGCCGGCGAGTCAGGTGCGCCGGTACGTCCTACGAGGATGGCTTTAGCTCCGTCGAAGAATCCGGCCAAGCGCATCCCGTGGAGATGACGGCAAATCGTGGTTGCCTCAACACCAGAAGCTTCTACATAGACGATCAAGGAATCTCCCGGGTCCTCCCACAACGCCTTGGTGTTGAGATGCGGGGTTCCTGCGAGGTTGGCCAAAGTCTCAATGCATCCGCCGATCAAGTGGCCAGTAACATCAACGTCCTCCTGACCCTTGTCGAGCCGTTCCCAGCCCCCGTTGCCGTTCCATGCCTGATACGCCACTTCGGGCTCATTTTCCCAGTCGTCCCAGTCGTTGACACGATGAACGCCTGGCGATGTCTGCCTAAATCTTGCGCCCGACGGGAGCGAAGCAATGTCGATCCATGACATCAACGACTCTGGGACCCGATATGGAGTGTCCATGAGGTTGCTCCCGTGGAGAGTTGCCAACCCTGCCTTAAGCGTGATTGGGGTGAGTAGGGTTGAAATATCGGAGTACCCCACGAACCAGGTTGGTTCAGCGAGCTTGAGCGCATCGAAATCAAGATGAGGAATAAGATCGATGGCCGTCGCTCCTCCCCATGGAGGAACAACGGCTTTGATCTTCGGGTCCAAAAGCATCCGCATGAGTTCTCCGGCACGCTGTTCAACGGGTGCACTGATGTGCGTGGAACCATCTAGACAGTCGCCCATATCTACCTCAAAACCGCGTTCTCGCAATTGCTGCACAGCGAAGTGAAGGCGCCCCACGAGCGGCTTGGGTACACCGCTTGACGGTGACGTAACACCAATGACGTCGCCTCGTACTAACGGCCGGGGGTATCGAATCTTCATGAATTCATACTTGCATGCGGCTGCGGCCGGCCAAAACGTCGTAGCGACGATAGTCACTTTCAGAAGCTGACTGCGCAGAATCTCTGACGTCGTCCGCGTAGCTGGCGCGTCCGCTGGGGAACCCGCTATGGGACAGCGAGAAGCCATGGGGCAATGCGCTGGAGCGCTTGGCATCCGAACTTCTCGGTCCAAATGTCGGGCCTTGGCGCAGTCGGGGGCTTCTTACACCGATCGGTGTGGGAATGGCGACCTCTATCGAGAGCACAGGCTTTGATGACTGTCCTGGGCGAAGACGTCGAATTGCGGCCGCATATATCCGTTGGCGGATATTGTTGGCTATACATTCATCGAATCGGCTTGGCATCCCTAGCCGTGGGTCACCAGCAATAAGGAGTGCGTCCGCCTTGGCTGAACTTACTCGAGCAAGACCAGCGATAGCAATGCTTCAATGGGTAGTCCTCGCCATTGCCGTTTGGTTCTATCTATCTTTGTCCATCCGACTCAACCAACCGATGGCATGGGTCATTTTTACGCTGCTTGTGGTCACATGCACAATCCTTGCTCTGGCCGTCGGACGGTATTCCCTCAAAGGGCTGCGCAAACCAAAATGGGTTCTTCTGTCAGCACTGCTGGCTTTCGTGTTGGCCGTAAGTCTCGGGGCCGTCCGCTAAGCGGCCGGAGACCGCCCTATGGATTTATGCCAGCGCTCGTGCTGAAAAATCTCACCATGGCAGTTCCAGAGGGGAACATCCCATGGGACGGCAATGAACTTTCGTGGTACAGCCGATGTGACGTGTCGGCTCGCTGGAGCGTTTCGGATGAATCGGGAGGAGCGGTTACCTCGAGACACTGCCGAGGCGATCCCTGATGTTAGGTGATTTTACTTTCTGGACCGCTCGGCTTGCAGGGCAACAAGCCAGTTATCCCAAGCCGGGCGCAGCAGCGTGGCCAGGACATCGTAGCCAGCCGCTCCGGGATGGGCCCCATCGCCCTCACGCACTTCACGCCGCCAAACATCATGTCCCTGCAGCTGCCTCACGACACTCACGTAGGGCACGGAATGGCGGGCGCACTCAGCCTCCAGCAAAGTATCCAGGGCAACGACGCGTTCATTGTGCGATTCATCATCAACCGCTGGCGGACCTGCAATCAGGACGGGCCACCCCGCCTTGCTGAGCTGCTTCAAAAGCTCACGCAAATGGGAGATCGACGCTTCGGTCTCTACCCGGGATATGCCGGATTCGTTCATGGTGTCGTTGACGCCGAAAGACAGCACGACTCCCGCGTGGCTTCCGAAAGGCAGACGGGGTGTGCATTCGACCTGGAAGCGGCGAAGGATGTCGGCGCTGGTGTCACGTCGAATGCCCAGGTTGTACGAGGTTAGTGCTTGCCCTTGCGCATGGCTGTGGGCGGCCAGACGTCCGGCCCAGCCCAGGTGCCGGGCGTCGCCGACTCCGGCAACGAATGAGTCGCCGATGAAGCAGACCCTTACGTCGGGTTCCGGCTGTTCCTCAATATCCGCGGTATTCGTCTGAACCACCATCATCCCCGGGGAGCTTCGCTGTCTTCCCTGTCATGGACGGCGATGACCAATGCGTCCATCACCGGCCCCAGCATTGAAGGGTCGTGTTCCACTGCGGGGACGTATTCGGTGATGCCGACACCTACGAGTTTGCCCCGGGCTCGAAGCTTGTTGATAACTTCGACCAAGGTATTGATGTCCAGCCCGTCGGGCTCGGGAACCGCGACTGCTGGCCACACCTGTGGGTCCAGGACGTCCAGATCCAGGTGTACGTAGAGCGGCGCACCGTCGGGCAACCACTGTTCCAGGAGCCGTTCCAGGAGGTCCGGTTCGTTCTGCAGTTGCTCGGGGTCGAGTAGTGGCAGCTCGTGGGATTCGACGAATGCCTGCTCGGGCGGGTCCATGGAGCGGGTGCCCATCAGGGCGCATCTCTGCGGTGACATGGTAGTGGTCGGTACCAAGCGGGGTGGCCCTCACCGAACAGAATGCGCAGTGCCATGCCGTGCGCATGTCCACTGGGGCTGGATTCCGGGGTGTTCAAATCCCCGTGCGCGTCGATCCACACCAAGCGCAAATCCGGGTGGATAGAGGCCATGTGCGACACCGAGGCAACTTCCACGGTGCAGTCTCCTCCCAGGGTCAGTAGACTGCGCGGCCCAAGGTCCTGCAAAATTTCGGATGCCGCGACCAGATGAGCTTCCACGGCATCGTGGCTCTCGACCAAGGAGGCAGCACCGCTGTCCGGGGGTGCGTCGAGTGTACCAAGATCCGGATTCACGACGTGCCGCACGACCGAGGACGCGAGCATCGCGGCCAGACGAGTGGAACCCTCCGAAATTCTAGGTTCGCCGCTGCCTTGCCACAACGGCACCACTAGCTGAAGGTCCCCATCGGTCACCCAAATCCCCGCCTCATCTGCCGCAACCGGTTTCGGTTGCTCCCATGCTAAGGCAATGTCCGATGCTGACTGAATTCCGGAGTACGCAAGTGACGGGCCGGTGGCCCTGAATGAGCCAAAGCCCTTGGGCATCGACTCACCGTCTGCACGGGGAACCGCCTGCGGGACGGTTGTCGGCCGGCCTGACTGGTTGATCGGATAGGCCCGATTTCGTGGCACAAGGCCATGCGTGTTGGCGACGTCGTTGTAGCCGCAATCGGGACCGGATGGTCCCTTGCCGTCGGGAGTGTCCTTGCGTTTCCTGATTGCTATGGCAGCGTCGAGATGGGTGATATCTGTGGCTGCTAGTGGGGCGACGGCTTGATTTGGTGCCATTCTGAAAGGATGGGGCGGCGCCTACGCGAACAAGACCGACTGCCGGCAGAAGACAATGTATATCCCGGGTTTAAGATGATTTGATGGGGGAAAAATTGGGGAGGACCGTAGCGGCCCGCAAGCCGCTCTACATTGAGATTCGCATCAGGGCCTCTATGGAGCGGGTATGGGAGCTGAGTCAGGATCCGAAGTCACACCCCCGATGGGATCTTCGGTTCTCACGTATTGTTCCTATCGACGAAGATGAGCAGCGCCAGGTCCGCTTTTGCTATGAGTTCCTGCTTCCGCTGCACACGATCAAGGGGACAGGGGCGTCGTTGGGGCACCGTCATCGGGCGGATGGACAGGCAACGTCGGTACTCAAGTTCGATACGGCAGACGTACTCTCGCCCATTGGCCCAGGGTCGGGATACTGGCGCTACATCCCCACCGATGACGGACTCCGGTTCATCACTGGATACAACTATGAGCCGGGCCTGGGGTTGGCGGGAAAGGCCTTCGATAGCCGGGCCATTCGTCCGGCACTGGGCTGGGCCACCGCGCTGAGCTTTGATCGGCTGCGGTTGTGGGCCGAATCGGGCCTGGACCCCCGTCATTCCCGGAACCGCTGGTTCCTGGACGCCGGAGCCAGGATAGGCGGCGCGCTGGTGGCAGTTGGGCTTTTCCGCCGAGCCCTCGCTAAACGCAGTGCGACGATGGCAGCATTGGGTGCGGCGGCCGTTGCGCTCTCTTACCTCGCCAAGCCCCATTGGTCAGTCCCACGGGCCAGTCGATGCCTGCGCCATGCACCGGATGCAAGATCAGCACGAGCCCCCTCGACACTGGCGAGCCTACGAGAACCCGGCCAGTCGGGTCTTGATAACAAGCAGCCTACGGAAATGGAATAGCTGTGGCCTCAATCTTTGAAATTGGACTGGGGGAAGACTTCCATCGCCTGCATCCCATGATGCAGAAACGCTTCGGTGTGGATGTGGAGGCTGGTTATGCCTGCGTGGGGACAGGCGTCTTTTCTGAAGTTCGCCGTGGTGCTTGGTGGACGGTGCCCTTTCTGCGTTTAGGTGCCTTCCGTAACATCCTGTTTCCGGATCATGGAACCAACATCCCGTTCACGATCGAGAATTATCCCTACATCGACGGATTCGGCCGCCATACCGTCACCTTTGTCCGGACCCTGCACCTGCCCGGGGCCAAGAAACGCCGTTTCGACGCCACCATGGTGCACAACAAGAGTCGCGGCGCAATTGTGGATTACCTCGGCACTCATCAGCACCTTGCCACCGACCTGCTTCTGGAAGTTCTCCCCGATGGGTCCCTGCATCTGCAAACCAGCGGGCAGCGGTTCTACGAGGGACCGGTGGCATTCAACTTTCCTGCCATCGGCACCGGCACCGCCGACCTCTATGAAAGCTACGACGAGGCCCGCGGTGTGTACACAATTCAGATGCAGGTACGGAGCCCGTGTTTTGGTTTCCTCTTCGGGTACAAGGGCGAATTCACCTGCCAATTCCCCGCCACTGTCGGCGATGCAACGCCGGCAGGCCTCAAACCCGCCCGGGAGGAAAAACGGGGCTAGGCAACGTCCGTAACCGGCAACTACAACACCGGGAATTCTTCTTCAATCGCGGAGCGCGAGTACTCCCTCCATAGCGAGACATGTCCTGTAGCCGGTGACTTCGTTCGGCCACTACACCGAAGGTCCGATTTGCGGTCTCCACAGCCCCGTATCCCGAACCCCTGCGGGACTGCTTACTGCGATTTGGCGCTCATCGAGGCTGAGGCCCCCAGGAATAGAGGTGCTGCACGTTCTGCTACTGGCAATCCCATCCGATGATGCGCGTTGAGAATGCACGATGTTTTGGACATCAAAGTAATTATCACGCAACCGGATGGTTATTTGTAGACTTCGCGGCGGTGGGCCACTCGAATCACGGTAACGACGAGAGGGTTGTCGACAACTTCGTAGAGTATCCGGTAGTCACCAACACGAATCCGCCAAGCGGTACTTTCGCCGGCCAGCTTTTTACAACCAGCAGGGCGGGGGTCCTGCTCAAGTTCGGCGATGCCGGACAGGATGCGGCGCCGGATTCCAGGGCCAAGCTTTCTGAGTTCTTTCGCGGCCGCAGTGGTAAATTCAATGCGGTAAGAACTCACGCGTCTAGCTCAGCACGCAGTTCACTCAGGCTGACGCGCCCGCCGTCATCAGCCGACTTAGCTGCCCGGTATTCAGCGACATCACGGAGCATTTCCAGTTGCTCCAGCAGTTCAAAATCATCGGGGCCAATAAGCACAGCCGCCGGCTTGCCGTTCTTCGTGATCTGCACGCGTTCATGCCCGTAGCTGGCACGGCCCACAGCATCAGCGAGACCCTCGCGAAGTGCCCGAATTGTGACGGATGAAGTAATCGTGTTCATGTAACCACAGTAGCACTTGTGTACACAATTACCACGATGGTTCTTTCGTACAAAGACGATGCCGTCTCCCCCTGCTTCCGGCAGGTCCGAAGGGGAACCTCCTGCGGAACAGCCATGCGAGGAGCATCCGTGTTCTTAGGAACCTGCCGCGTCGTTGATCCGTGCAAGTAGTTGGGCGAGGACCTTTTGCTCTTTGATGCTGAGCGCCGTCACGATGGTTCGTTCAGTTTCGAGGTGGTCAGGCAATGCCCGGTCGATGAGCTCTTTGCCAGCGTTGGTGAGCGAAACGAGAGTGCCGCGGCCGTCGTGTGGGTTGGCCTCGCGCGCAACGAGTCCACGACCTTCCAACTTGTTTAATCGTTGCGCTACGGCACTTGTGGTGATCATTGCTTCACGTGACAGTTCCACCGGGGTCATTAGGTAGGGGCCACCGCTCCGTAGCAGGGTTGCGAGCACATCGAAGGACGATGCGTCCAGGCCGTGCCGTGCGAAGGTAGCCTCCAAGCGGGATTCGACGGCTAGGGCTGTGCGGCTCAAGCGTCCTATAACGGCCATGGAGGAGATATCAAGGCCTGGTTTCTCCGCGTGCCACTGCTCAAGAATACGATCTACTTGGTCGGTCATGAACCAAGTCCATGCTTTTGCTAAGCACTTAGCCATAATGGCTAAGTACTTAGTAATCGTTGGTTCCTCATCCTCACCACTGCCCTGGCGCCCGCGCTTTGGGGCACCACCTACCTCACCACTACTACGTTCCTGCCGGACGATCGTCCGTTGTTGGCCGCGACGTTGCGTGCGCTTCCCGCAGGAGTCCTGCTCCTGGTGGTTTGCCGCCAGCTGCCCCTTGGTGAATGGTGGTGGAAATCTTGGATCCTCGGAGTGCTGAATATCGGGGCCTTCTTTGCATTGCTCTTCATTGCGGCGTACCGGCTTCCGGGCGGGGTTGCAGCGATTGTTGGCGGCGTTCAGCCGCTCATTGTCGCCTTGTTGGCCAGTCGGCTCCTCCACGAACGGCTGACAACCCGCATCGTGGCGGCTGGGATGACAGGTGTCCTCGGGGTGGGCTTGATAGCGCTTCAAGCCCAAGCCCGCTTGGATGCCATCGGTATCTTGGCCGCAGTCGGCGGAACCCTTTCCATGGCAACCGGGATCGTACTTTCCAAGAAGTGGGGGCAACCCGCAGCCCCGCTGACCATGACAGCCTGGCACCTCATCACCGGCGGACTTACGCTCCTAATCGTGATGCTCACCTTCGAGGGGCCTCCCACAACGCCCCTAACGCCGTCAAATCTTGGCGGATACGCATATCTTTCCATCGTCGGCACCGCATTCGCCTACGTCATGTGGTTCCCCGGCATCGCCCGACTTCCGGCAAGCACCACAGCTTTCCTTGGGCTGCTAAGCCCGGTTGTGGCAATACTCCTTGGCTGGGCGGTCGCCGGTGAAGTCTTCACACCCATGCAGATGCTGGCATCGTCATTGTGCTAGGTTCCATATCGGCCGGGATCATCACCAAGAGCACCAAACCACTTGGAGGCAACGAAAAACTCTTCGATAAACGAGCCGCCCAGCCCTTCGTTTGATAACAGATGGCGGCGATTCAGGCAGCCCGCAAAAGCCCTGTTGCGACCCAGTGAGCAGATGCCCGCTGGGGAACCGAAGACGGAACAGTCCGTCGGTGGAACTATGAGCCGCACGTCTTATCCCAGAAGGAAATGCTGACCCTGCGGATAGAAGTTTCTCCTTCAACCTGCACGTTGAGGAGTAAGCATCCAGAAGTTTGGTTCCTGAGTGCGAATCCGCCGACCCACCAGGAGCCCGCTGCATGCTGGGAGGAGGGGCAGCTTTTGTACGTCACGGACAGGTAGCCGGCTGGCGGACCCTTTTCAGTGACGATACTGGCCCAGCTACTGGCTTCCGGGGCTATGGACACCGCAACAGTCGCATCCGGAGAGAGCTCGGGCCCTATCTTGGCAAAGATGATCCCGTTCACCGCATCCGGGCGCGGTGATTTATACCCATCGAGGATTCCTGGATACAACAAGGGGCCAAGCGCCAGGTCGTCCGCTTGGATTGGGAGAGAGTCCTTTTGGGGCCGAGACATGGCACAGTCAACGGTCGTTTTGGCCTCTGGTAAGGCGGCAACTCGGATGGGTGAAGGTGAGGCCGAGCTGACAGGTTGGGATGTGGTTGGGGCGGGTTGAGGGCTGGCGCACCCTGTCAGTACGATCAGCAGTGCCGTGAGCCCAAAAATTCCCAAGCAAGACTGGCCCCGCCACGTGGCTCGAAGACTCAAGTCCATATCAGCAATGGCCTCGTGCGGTGGTAAGGGTTGCATGGCAATTAGCGTAGCCGAAGTGCCCATTCGCCAACAGAGACGGTGAGTCGCTGCCAGCGCGAACAGCGAATCCAATTCCGCCAAACCTTGATCCCACCAAGAGCCATACCGTTCCGCAATGGGTGTCCCATATAGATAGCGAGATGCGTCCCGCAAGCCGGTCCATCGGAGGCGCAAGTGCAACCAAAATTTTCCCAAACAGAAATCCACGATAATCCACTGACCTCCGATTCCCGTAAGACCCGCCCGCAATAATGCCCGGACCTTATCCGGGGCAGAATTTCCGCCCGCCACGAGTCCATTCTTCTGACTCCGACAGGCGCTGGCCCGATGCTCGCCAATACCGCCTGACCCCAGTTGATTTGGTCATGGCACGTGGAACTGGATGGCGCGTCTCCACCAACGATGATGCGCCCCGTAGGAAAGTGACATGAATTTGAGAATTCCGCAGATCCAGCGTTGAGCATCGACGCAGGTCAGAGCGATCCGACGGTGACAGACAACTTGGGATCCTACAGCCGCCGGTGCAGAGGCGGCACTCGAGAAAGCGCAGGACCAAGGCTGGACGACGATCAGCGTGGCGAACGACTGGAAGCGCGTCTTCGCCCACGAATCGTAGAAACCGGGCCTCCAGGCGTGGGCGCCCGAACTTGGTGCATGATCCTTTCCGTCTGCTGCAGCGTCTGCTAAAGCGACTGCCATTGGAACCGGGCGGAAATGCCCATGCCGCCTGCCATGCTGATCATCGCGAGTGCGTCCGTGCCGGTTGCGGCCCCGCGACGCGCCCGCGCCAACAGCCGCGTCACCAGGACAGCGCCGGAGGCACCGTAGGGATGCCCCAAGGCCAGCGCGCCGCCGTCGTGGTTGAACAGGCCGGGATCAACGTCAAGGAGGTCGGCAACGGCAAGGACTTGGGCGGCAAACGCCTCATTGAACTCCACCAAGGCGCCGCCCAGCTCTTTTGCGCCCCAACCAGTGCGGGCCATCAGCTGCCGCGTTGAATGGGCGGCACCAGCCCCGAGCAACGTGGGATCGTTGCCTGCCGTGGCACTGTCGCGGAAAACCAGGCCCATGACGATTGTGTTGTCGCTCGCCGCGATGGCACGTGCCCGCGCCAGCGACGTGACGACCACCACTGCGGCACCGTCGCTGTACGGGCATGAATTGCCTGCCGTGACCGTTCCGCCGGGGACAAACGCGGCCGGGAAACGGGCCATGAGCTCCGGGGTGAGGTGCCTGCGGGGGCCTTGGTCGGCGTTGAGCCCGGCAAAGGGAATGAGCTCGGCGCTGAAGTGTCCGCGCTGGGCTGCGGAGACTGCCTTGACATGACTGGCAAGTGCGTAGGCGTCCTGGCGTTTTCGGGTGATCCCGTAGTGGGCGGCGACGTTTTCCGCAGCTTGCCCGGCATCGGGGTCTCCGGTTTCCCGCGGGGCGAATTGGGCGCGCTGGAAGAACTCGAGAGTGCCGTCCGCGGCGCGATGAGCCCGTGCCGGAGCTGTGCTGATGCTCTCCACTCCCCCGGCCAAATAAAGGTCCCCCGCGCCAGCCTGAACAAGCCGGCAGGCCAGCACAATGGCTTCCAGCCCGGAGCCGCACTGCCTGTCGACCGTGAGGCCGGGCACCTCCTGGGGCAGGCCTGCCGTCAGAGCGGCGAGCCTTGCAACATTCCCGCCGCCGCCGGTGGCATTGCCCAAAATGACGTCCTTGATCTCCTCGGGCGGAAAGTGGTTGGCGGCCACGAGACTTTCGATGACGGCAGCGGCCAGCTCGTGGGCCCGGTATTCCTTGTAGGGCCCGCCGGCCTTGGCCGTGGGCAGCCGCTTCGCGGCAAGGATGACGGCTGTGGTGCCGGCGGCGTCCGTGTGAGTCTCAGTGGCGGCGTGAAAGCCGGTGGCAGTGTGAGAGTTGGTAGGGCTAGCGGATACGTTGCGCACGGGCGTCCCCCTCGGTGATCCATTGGCCAAGGAGTGCACGGCTCGGTTTGCCACTTCCGGTCAGCGGCATGGCGCCCAGGGAAAAGTACAAGCCCGGCCGATGGTGGGCGGGCAGCAGGGCCGCGGCCCTGCGCAGTGCCGCCACGTCGAGGTGTCCGCCGCCCTCCGGGACAAATATTCCAGCGGCGATGCGTTGGCCGCGCAGCGGGTCGGCAACCCCTGTCACCACCACGGTGGCAGCTTCGTCGCAGCCCGCGGCGAGCCCCTCCTCCACAGCGTGCGGATAGACATTGGCCCCGGACCTGATGATCATCTCGCTGGCACGGCCGGCCACGTGCAGGACCCCGTTTCCGTCGACGTGTCCCTGGTCGTGGACCGTGTGCCACTGTGTGGTTTGGGGTTCGGAGGCACGCAGGCCCGGAGAAAGAGAGCCTGGGGACAGGAGGCTCGAGGACAGGGGGCTCGGGGACAGGGGGCTGAAGGCGAGGCCGTCGTCGCCCCAGGCATAACCGCTGCAAACGTAGGGGCTGCGGACGCAGATGTTGCCTTGCTGTCCCCTTGCCGCCTCGTGGCCGTGGTCGTCGCGGATGCTGATTTCAACTCCGGGGAAAGCTGTGCCCACAGCTGCCGTGCCCACACCTGCTCCGGTGGAGGGTTCAATCGTTGCGGGCTGCACTGTCGAGGCTGCCACGAAACCGAGCTCCGCCGCCCCGTAGTAGTGCTGGACGAGTGCATTGGGCGCCCATTGTCGTGTCAGGGCCAAGGTCCTCTCGGGCAACGCAGAGCCGGCGCATACGATCGACTCCAGTTGCCCACCGTCCCGTCCCGTCTCCATGCCGCGGGCTGCCATCATCTCCAAGAGGGTCGGCACCAGCACGAGCCGGTTCACCGGGTGCTCTGCCATGGCGTCCAAGGCGGCATCCGGGCTGAAACGCGGCAGCGCCACAAAAGTGGAACCGGCGTGGATCGACTCCCCCAGCGCATAGAGGTTCATGCTGGCCGCCAGCGGCCCCGGCGCAAGCGTGACACTGGTGGCCCCCAGATTGAAGTACTCGGTGCTGCGCACAAAGGATTCACTCCAGGAGACTGCACTGCGAACAAAGGCCTTGGGCAGCCCGCTGGTCCCCGAGGAAAGTCCCAGCAGGAAGGGCCGCGCAATGAAGTCGTGGGAGCCGGCCCACATTTCTGCCGACTCCGTCAACTGCCGACGCAGGGTTGCGGGCCAGCCGGTGTCCATGACCATGGCGGTTCGGCCCCGGAGCAGCGCTGCACAGAAATCAATCACCAGCTCAACGCTCGTGGGCCTGTCGATGGCGGCTACGCTGCGAGCGGGACCCTCGGCAGCCGCGGAACCTGTCGCCCCGGCTTCGGCTGCCTGCAGAAGCTCGGCGTACGTCAGCAGGGGACCGCCCACCGACAGCGCCGCCCGGCCGCCGTCGTTCTTGGCCCAGTACCTGAGCTTGTCAATGAAGGGCATGGTTTTCATGGTAGATCACATCAACGACACTGTGTGCCGCCGTCCAAAACAGAGAACCGCCGTCGTGCCTGGCAAATGCCACGCACGACGGCGGTTCAGAAGGTTGGCGCCGCAGCACCAATGCTAGATGTTGAAGCCGAGGGCCCGCATCTGGTCGCGACCGTCGTCGGTGATCCGTTCCGGACCCCACGGCGGCATCCACACCCAGTTGATGCGCCATTCGTCAACGATGGGATTCAGTGAGTTTTCCACTTGCTCCTCGATGACGTCCTGCAGGGGGCAGGCCGCCGTGGTGAGCGTCATGTCCAACAGCAAGGCTCCATCGTCGCCGTACCGCAGGCCGTACAGCAGACCCAGGTCAACGATGTTGACGCCGAGTTCCGGGTCAATGACGTCCTTGAGTGCTTCTTCAACGTCTTCGAGATCAGTCTGACCCGGCGCAACGGCCTGGCTTGATTCGCTGATGTCAGTCATGGTTCCTTCTTCGCGGTGGTTGGGTTGCGCGTCGATTAGGCGGATGCGGTCTCGGCCACCTGGTAGCGGTCGTAACCTTCTGCTTCCAGACGGTCGGCAAGCTCGGGGCCACCCTGCTCGGCAATGCTGCCGTCAACAAAAACGTGCACAAAGTCGGGCTTGATGTAGCGCAGGATGCGCGTGTAGTGGGTGATGAGGATGGTGCCCAGGCCGCCGGCGTCGATGGCACGGTTCACGCCTTCGGAGACAACCTTCAACGCGTCCACGTCCAGTCCGGAGTCGGTCTCGTCCAGGACTGCGAACTTCGGGTGGAGAAGCTCCAGCTGGAGGATCTCGTGACGCTTCTTCTCACCACCGGAGAAGCCTTCGTTGACATTGCGCTCCGCGAACTCCGGCTCAATGCGCAGCTGCGCCATGGCCGCCTTGACGTCCTTGGTCCAGGTGCGCAGCTTGGGGGCTTCGCCTTCGATGGCCGTCTTGGCGGTGCGCAGGAAGTTGGTCATGGTGACGCCGGGGATTTCCACCGGGTACTGCATGGCCAGGAACAGGCCGGCGCGGGCACGCTGGTCGACGGTCATCGCCAGGACGTCTTCGCCGTCGAGGGTGATCGTGCCACTGTCCACATTGTAGCGGGGGTGCCCGGCAATGGTGGAGGCGAGGGTTGACTTGCCTGAACCGTTGGGGCCCATGATGGCGTGGGTTTCGCCGGTCTTGATGGTCAGGCTGACACCCTTGAGGATGGCTTTGGTGCCCTGCTCAGTGGTAATGCTGACGTGCAGGTCCTTGATTTCCAGAGTAGACATACTCTATTTTCTCCTAAAAATTTGTTGTGCGGGTCGCAAACGCTACTGCGTGCTGACGCCGTTAAGAATGTTGGTGACGTCGACATAGACGTCGCTGCCCTGGATCGCCAGGGCGAAGACGGGCACGGGCTCGAACGCGGGCAAGGTCAGCGGTTGACCTGTTTTCAGGTCGAAAGAGCTGCCATGGGCCCAGCATTCAATGGTGCAGTCCTCCACGTCGCCTTCGCTGAGCGAGATTTCCGCATGCGAGCAGGTATCCCCGATCGCGTGAAGTTCTCCATGGGAGTCCCTGACGATGGCGACGGGGTAGTCGTCAATCTCGACCAGCATGGCGGACTTCACCGACACGTCGCCGTCCTGACAGACCACGACGCCGGCGGGCGTGGAGGAATCGCTCATACGGGGGTCGCCGCCAATTCGCGTTCCACCGATTCGCGCAAACGCTCTTCAAGGGCGGGAACCCGAATCTGCTGGATGACCTCGTTGAGGAAGCCGCGCACCACAAGGCGGCGGGCAACGCTTTCCTCAATGCCGCGGGTCTGCAGGTAGAACAGCTGCTCGTCGTCAAAACGTCCCGTGGCACTTGCGTGCCCGGCGCCCTCGATCAGGCCCGTCTCAATCTCCAGGTTGGGCACCGAGTCGGCGCGGGCTCCACGGGTCAGGATCAGGTTGCGGTTCAGCTCGTAGGTGTCGGTGCCCTCTGCCTCGGCACGGATCAGCACATCGCCGATCCACACTGCGTGGGCGGAATCGCCCTGCAGTGCACCCTTGTAGGTGACGCGCGACTTGCAGTGCTTGGTGGAGTGGTCCACAAACAAGCGCTGCTCGAGGTGCTGGCCGGCATCGGCAAAGTACAGGCCCAACATTTCCACGTCGCCGCCGGTGCTGGTGTAGCGGGCCGAAGGCGTGGTGCGCAGCAGGTTGCCTCCAAGGTTGATCACAACGTGCTTGACCTTGGCGTCGCGGCCCACCTTGATGTGCTGGGCACTTGCGTGCACGGCGTCGTCGTTCCAGTCCTGGATGCTGACAACTGTCAGGTTGGCGCCGTCCCCAACGAGGACTTCCACGTTCTCGCTCAACACGGCCGTACCGCGGTGGTCGAGGACCACAACGCCGGTGGCGAACTGCTTGGCTTCGATCACAACGTGCGCTGCGGCAGGGGCGTCGCCCTGGCCTGTCAGCGTTAGCGTGGTGATGTCATCGATGGTGCCTTCGTAGTTGGCCGGCAAGGTGACAATGGTGGCTTCACTGAAGTGCTCCCATGCGGCTGCTGCCACACGGTCCTCCGGGATGCCGGCCGAGCCGATGCGCACGTCGTCGCGGCCCACCGTCTCAACGCTCACGGCGTCGGGCGAGGAAAACTCGACCAGGGGTGCCGGGCCATTGATTTCCTGGCCCTTGATGCCAACCCGGTCAAGGCCCCGCAGGCGCTTGAGCGGGGTGAAGCGCCAGTCCTCCTCGCGTCCGGTGATGGCCGGGAAGTCGGCGAGCTTGTAGGAGGTCAGCCGACCTGCCCTTGAGCTGTCGGGAACCCCGACGCCGCCGCCGTGGCTGTCGCCGCCGTGGCTGTGGGCCTTTGCGGCACTGCCGCCCAGGGGACCGGATTCGGGGTTGATTTCGGACAGGCTTTCGCCTTCCTCCGTCATTCCCTTGATGAAGTCCTGTGACCAGGCTTTTGAATCTGTTGCGTGTTCTTGCGTGAGCTCGGTCATTTAGCCGACGGCCCCTTCCATCTGCAGTTCAATCAGGCGGTTCAGTTCAAGCGCATATTCCATGGGCAGTTCCTTGGCGATGGGCTCAATAAAGCCACGCACAATCATGGCCATGGCCTCGTCCTCGGGCATGCCGCGGGACTGCAGGTAGAACAGCTGCTCTTCGCTGACCTTCGAGACGGTTGCCTCGTGGCCCATGGAGACGTCGTCTTCGCGAACGTCAACGTAGGGGTAGGTGTCGGAGCGTGAAATGGTGTCCACCAGCAACGCATCACAGCGAACAGTGTTGGCCGAGTGGTTGGCACCCTCGCGGATCTGAACCAAGCCGCGGTACGCAGAGCGCCCGCCGCCACGTGCCACCGACTTGGAAATGATCGACGACTGCGTGTTCGGCGCAATGTGGACCATCTTTGAACCGGTGTCCTGGTGCTGTCCCTCGCCGGCAAAAGCCACCGACAAGGTCTCGCCCTTGGCGTGCTCGCCCACAAGGTAGACGGCCGGGTACTTCATGGTGACCTTGGAACCGATGTTGCCATCGACCCATTCCATGGTGGCGCCTTCGTGGGCAATGGCGCGCTTCGTCACCAGGTTGTACACGTTGTTGGACCAGTTCTGGATGGTGGTGTAGCGAACGCGGGCGTTCTTCTTCACCACGATCTCGACGACGGCGGAGTGCAACGAGTCCGAGGTGTAGATCGGTGCCGTGCAGCCTTCAATATAGTGCACGTAGCTGCCTTCATCGGCGATGATGAGGGTGCGCTCAAACTGGCCCATGTTTTCGGTATTGATGCGGAAGTAGGCCTGCAGCGGGATTTCCACATGGACGCCCGGGGGGACGTACACGAAGGAACCGCCGGACCAAACAGCGGTGTTCAACGAGGCGAACTTGTTGTCGCCCACCGGAATCATGGTGCCGAAGTATTCCTGGAACAGTTCCGGGTATTCACGCAGGCCGGTGTCGGTGTCGGTGAAGATGACGCCCTGCTCCTCCAAATCCTCGCGGATCTGGTGGTAGACAACCTCGGATTCGTACTGTGCCGTCACACCACCGACAAGGCGGTTGCGCTCAGCTTCCGGGATGCCCAGCTTTTCGTAGGTGTTGCGGATATCCTCCGGCAGTTCTTCCCACGTGGTGGCCTGCTTCTCCGTGGAGCGCACAAAGTACTTGATGTTGTCGAAGTCAATGCCCGACAGGTCCGCACCCCATGTGGGCATGGGCTTGCGGTCGAAGTACTTCAAGCCCTTCAGGCGCATGTCCAGCATCCATGCCGGCTCGTCCTTCTTGGCTGAGATGTCGCGGACTACCTCTTCATTGATGCCTCGGCGTGCGTTGTCACTGGCCTCGTTCTTGTCCGACCAGCCGAAGGCATAGTTTCCCAAGCCTTCCAGTTCGGGGTTTGCATCGAGGATGTGGTGGAGTGTGGTGTCTTCGACAGCAGCCTCGGCGCCTACATCCTGCGCTAGTTGATCCGTCATCACGGCCTTTCTTGCTGATGGGTGGAAATTCGCTTCGACGGGCTCTGAGCACCCGTCGGAACATTCTGTGCCGGTGTTCCGGCAAGTTTTCGGACCACGGCACGGCCGGTGGGCACGTGCGTGGTACAGACATGTCCGCCACTCGCCATCGTGGAGAGCCTGCGAACGTCGACGCCTACGAGCCGGGCAAACACTTCGGTCTCCGCGTCGCAAAATTGGGGAAAGGTACTGGCCAGTTCCTGGATGGGGCAGTGCCCCTGGCACAATTGCTCCGCTGCCATGGCCGTTCCCGCGTTGAGGGAATTGGAGCTGGCCACAAACTGGTCGGTGTTCAATGCTGCAGCCAAGGCCTTGGACCGTGCCGCAACGTCGCTGCCGGCGGCGTCAACGAGAGGCTGGTATTTCGCCTCCATCTTCGCAAAGCGGCGCCGGGCAAATTCGATGACGCCTGCCTCGCCGCGAAGACCGGAAATTTCTTCCAGTGCTAGCCGTGCGATCTCCAGGTAGTCGTCGCCAATTTCCGTTTGCCCGCGGCGCGAAACAACATAGCGTCGCGCGGGCCGTCCGGCACCTGATTTGGCGTTGCTGATGAGCTTGACCTCGATCAACCCTTCACGCGTGAGCGTGTCCAAGTGGCGGCGCACGGCTGCCGGGGTCAACTTCAAAAAGGTGCCCAGTTGTGCCGCGCTGACAGGTCCTTGTTCAAGCACAGCTGTTAAGACGCGGTCTCGGGTCCGTTCATCCGGCTCGAGCGCGGGAAGCTTCCCGGGTTCAACGTGCTGACTCATTAACACCTCCGCACAATGGAAATAATGCACAACAATAGACAACACAAGTATGCCGTAATTGAGGTACCGTTTCCACTAAGGTGAGCCTACCCACGCCCCGACGTCGCCCCGTCCCCGCATTTGCGGACGGAACACCCAAGTGTTTCGCGTACAATGGCCGCGTGACAAAGACACTTTCCCCTGCCCTGGAAATCTCGGGGCTCATCAAGGACGTGGGGCCCCTTGCGGCGTTGGACGGCCGGATGAAACGCATCGTTTCCAACATTAGCCTCAAAGCGCACTTCGGGGCAGTCACCGCGCTGCTCGGCGCCAACGGGGCAGGCAAAACCACCACCATTGAGTGTGCGCAGGGCCTGCAGGAGCGGACCGGAGGCAGCATTTCGCTGCTCGGGCATGATCCGCAACACGCCGACGCCGGCCTTCGTGCCCGGGTGGGCGTCATGTTGCAGGATGGAGGGCTTCCTCCTGCCTCCCGCCCGCTTCCTTTGCTGCGCCACGTTGCCGGCCTGTATGCCAACCCGCTCGGTGTCGACGCCTTGGTTGCCCGACTGGGCATCGGCGATTTTTCCGACACCACCATCCGTCGACTCTCCGGGGGGCAAAAGCAGCGCGTCGCCCTGGCAGCGAGCCTGCTGGGCAATCCCGAGGTACTGTTCCTTGACGAGCCAAGCGCCGGATTGGACCCGCAGTCGCGTCTGATGGTCTTTGAGCTGATCAGGGAACTGCGCGACAGCGGCAAGGCGATTGTTCTCACCACCCACCTGCTCGACGACGCCCAGCGCCTCGCCGACTACGTCTACATCGTCGACAGGGGCGAGTCCGTGGCCCAAGGCACCGTGCAGGAGCTGCTGGAACACTCGACGTCGGCCCAGAAGCACCGCGTCATGACTTTTGAAGCTGCCGCGGGGCTGGACGTCTCTGCCCTGCTGCGCCCCGGACTTTCCTGCACCGAGACCCGTCCCGGGAGCTACAGCCTTGCCGGCGAGCTGGAATCGGCGGACTTGGGCCGTTTCGGTTCCTGGTGCGCACAGCACCACATCATGCCCACTGCGGTCCACCTGGCGTCGCAGTCGCTGGAGGATGTGTTCCTGGCCATCTCCAACGGCGGCCTTTCAGCTGAACCGGACGAACCAGCTGAATCGGATCTGGCCGCCAAAACTGAAACCATGGGGATTTCATGAGCACGCTATTCCACCAAGCCCCTGGCGGCCAGGCGGCATCACTGACGAGCCGAATCATCAGCCAAGGCAAGTATGAAGCAGCCACCATGCTGCGCAACGGGGAACAATTGGTGCTGATGGTGGTCATGCCGTTGTTGGGCCTGGTGGCCTTGGTCGCCACTCCCCTGCTTGACGGCATGGGTTATTCGCGCGTGGCCATCGCGGCTCCGGGCATCCTTGCGTTGTGCGCGCTTTCGACCGCGTTCACGGGCCAGGGCATTGCCACCGGATTCGACCGGCGCTACGGCGTGCTGCGATTCCTCTCCACCACTCCACTGGGCAAGGGCGGCTTGATAGCGGGCAAGGTCCTGGCCGTTTTGGTGGCATTGAGTCTTCAAGTGGTGTTGATTTCCACAGTTGCCGCGTTCATGGGCTGGCGTCCGCCGCTGGCCGGGGTACTGCTGGGCATCCCCCTGTTGGTCTTGGGCGCTGCCGCATTCACCGCCCTTGGCCTGCTCATTGCTGGCACGGTGCGCCCGGAAGCCACGTTGGCCATCACCAACCTGGGCTGGATCTTGTTTGCAGCCGTGGGCGGGATTGTGCTGCCGGCGGGCAAGTTCTCCAGCACCCTCGAAGGAATCGTGCAGTGGCTGCCCTCGGGGGCGTTGGGCAACCTCATGCGGGCGGCCCTGATCGAAAGCCGGCTTGACCTGTGGGGTCTCCTCGTTCTGCTGGCGTGGGCAGCAATGGCCTCCGTCGCTGCAGTCAAATGGTTCAAATGGAATTGAAAGGCGTCACTGAAGTGAGTCATAGCAGCAAGGCATCACAAGGAACATCGCAGGGAGCGCCGCAACCACCATTGCCAAATACGGTGCGGAACATCACCGGCAAACTTCCCACAGCGGTCACCCCTGCCATCCGGCGCCTGAGCATTGCCTCGCTGCTCGGCCAGGGCGTGCTGATTGTCTCCGGCGGCGTTGTTCGTGTCACGGGTTCCGGGCTTGGCTGCCCCACCTGGCCCAAGTGCACGGCCGAATCGCTGACCAACACTCCGGCAATGGGCATTCACGGCTTCATCGAGTTCGCCAACCGCACGCTCACTTTCGCCCTGGCCGCCGTCGGGCTTGCCTTGCTGGTGATGCTGTGGAATCTGCGCAAGGAGCGCAAGGACTTGTTCTGGCTGGCCTTTGGGCTGCTGGCCAGCATTCCGGCGCAGGCCGTCATCGGCGGCATCACAGTGCTGACGGGCCTGAACCCGTATGTGGTGAGCCTGCACTTCCTGGTCTCGGCGGCCCTGGTTGTGGTCTCCATGTTGCTTGTGAACCGCGCCTATGGACGCACGGGAAGCACGTCCCCGGCCACGGCTGTCCGGGCCCGACCACTGGTGCGCCAACTCAGCGTGGTCGCCGCTGTCGCAAGCTACTTGGCCGTGGTGCTCGGGACCCTTGTCACCGGATCGGGGCCGCATTCCGGCGATTCCACCTCCCCCCGCATGGAACTGGACGGATACCTCACCACGCGCATCCACGTGGTGCCCGTCTATGTGCTGGTGGCCACCGCCGTCCTGCTGGTGATCCTGCTCTGGCGCAGTCCCCGCGGCGACATGCTCCGCAACGCAGCATTCTTGCTCGTTGTCTCGGTGCTGTTCCAAGGCTTCATCGGCTATTGGCAGTACTTCACCGGCATCCCGGTGATCCTCGTGGGGGTTCACATGCTGGGTGCTTCGTTGACGCTGGCCGTGGCCACCAACTTGATCGACGTGGCGCTGCGACGCGGCAAGGACGTCGTCGCAGCCGGCTCCTAGTACCGCAGGATTGCCGCAACTTCGCTGCCGGAAGCGACTGTCTCGGAGGTTGTGAAGATTCGCCCATTCGTGGCGAGCGTCGCCACCGCCGCTGCATCAACCAATTCATAGTCCGCGAACCGCGGGTCCGCGCCGAGCTCCACGACAGGCACGTCTTCGCCGACAACTCGTTCCCAGCACCACGGGTGTGCCTTGACGAAGAGCGTCTCCACACGGCCGGCAGCTGCCGCCTCGGCAACGGACGCCAGATCGCCGGAGACACGCCCGGTACCTTGCAGTTCGTGGAATCGGTCGATCACCCGTGCCCGGTCGGCGCGCAGCCGTTGTTCGATCAGCGGCCACGCCATCTTGTGCAGTTCCTCGATGGAGAGCTTGTCCGGATTGTGCTTGACAGCCCCTTCGACGGCGTTCGCGTAGGTGTTGACCTCGCGGTAGGCGGAGACCAGGTGATCAGGCCCGACCAACACCCTCGGGACGGTCTGGCCTGCCAGCACCTCCTTCAGCCCATTGGAAACGTCCCGAAGGAACTGTTCCACCTCTATGGTCTTCACGTGACGATCCCCTGCTCCGTGCCCGTGGAAGATGGCGGAACCGCCGCCACGGCCGCCTGTCGCCGCTGGCCGGGCCATGGTGTCCGAACGGGGCTCCTTGGGGGTGACCGCATCCTTCAGGCTGGTGGGCACGGCGGTCAGCTGGACACCCTCCACCGTGTTGCGGCTGCCTTCCATCCAACGAATCTCACGCTGGCTCAGTGCCAGCACCAGAAACTGGCCGTCGCCGGAGAGCAGCCGGAGCATGGGCCCAGCACCGGCTTGTCCCCAACCGTGGCAAGTGTCGGCAGCGGTGCCGCCACCCGGAAGGTGCGCTGGGGGCGAGTGGCGAGTCGATCTCGGGACACCGCATCGTTTTCTCCAGCACCGCCTCGACGCCGGCCACGAGGTTCTTGAATCTAGGCCGGTCCCTCTCGACTCCCCTGCCAAACCTGTGCGTCGGCATGAACAGGGAAACGTTTGTTTTCCCGGCTCCAGGCTTCGCCAAGGCAGCAGTGTCGGCGCTGGTCAACAGTTCCACGTGACCTCCCGCGTTCGAAGTGAGTTGCGTCGCCACCAAACCCCTGGCGTTGTGGCACCTTCCGGTGTCGTCCCGACGTGTCAACACAACGTTCGCCCCCGTGACACAGCAGTTGCGGGCACAAAAAAACGGACGGTGCCCCCGCGCTGGGAGGCACCGTCCGCCGTCGTTCTGCAAGAACCTGCTAGCCCATCAAGGGCGACCCGACGAAGGGGTCCACGGCCAGGGACAGGAACACGAGCGTCAAATACGTGATGGAGACGTGGAAGACCTTCATGGCGTTTTGCTTGGTGACAAGGTTCTTCGTGGAGTTGTTGTAGAGCGTGTGGGCTTCGTACAGGAACCAGATGCCGGCGGCAGCGGTGGTCACCGTGTAGACGATCCCGGCCCCGCCCAGCGGGACCATGAGCAGCGAACAGACCACCATGGCCCAGGTGTAAAGCACAACCTGCACTGCCACAGTGCGTGAACCGGCCACGGCGCCGAGCATGGGGACGTTCACGGCGTTGTAGTCGTCGCTGTACCGCATCGACAGGGGCCAGTAGTGCGGCGGGGTCCAGAGGAAAATAATCATGAAAAGAATCACGGCGGGCCACTGAACAGTGTTCGTCACGGCCGCCCAGGCGATCAGCACCGGCATGCAACCGGCCGCTCCGCCCCACACGATGTTCTGCGTGGTGCGCCGCTTGAGAATCAGGGAGTACACCACCACGTACAGGAAGATGGCACCGATTCCGAGCATTCCCGTGAGTGGGTTGATGCTCCACAGCAGGACCACCGCCAGCACCGTCAGGATCCAGGAGAACACCAGCGCTTCACGCGGGGTGATGACGCCCGTCACCAGCGGCCGCTTGGAGGTGCGGTGCATGACCTTGTCAATGTCGCGGTCGATGTAGCAGTTGAAGGCGCCGGAGGCACCCGCTGCCAAGGCGCCGCCCACCATGGTGGCAACCATGAGCCACAGGCTCGGCACGCCAATGTTGCCGGCAAAGCCGTGCGCATAAAACATGGTGGGCAAAGTGGTGACGAGAAGCAGTTCCACGACTCTCGGTTTTGTCAGGGCCAGGTAGCCCTTGGCCTTTTCCGAAAAACCGATCGAAACTTTTGCAGAAGTTTCGGCGGCCGGGCGATGCGTTGCACTCACGGGTAATGTCACCATGTTTCGTTGTTGATTCGGCGCAGATAATTCACCCATGACGCCGCCGCTCCCACAAGGAAAGGCCAACGCACAGGTTTGGGACTCTACATATCATAGCCGTTCCCCCGACTACTGCACCAAGGCCGCACAAGGGACGGATTGAGATGGAAATTCTCAACATATGAAAACTAATCGCATGTGGGGCCCCAACTCGTGTAACTTTAGAGACGTCCGACCCGGCCGGAGCATGCTGCAGCCTTGGCGTGCGGGAATCCACTTCCCCCACCCATGACCCCCAAGCATCATGGGGGTGGCAGGGGTTTTCGTGAAAGAACGGTCGCGACAGGTTTTTAGTTTGTTGTGCATGCCTGCATGCACCCGCACCATCTATGCCCATAACGAGAGGGACCCGTCAGTGTCACATTTGGATTTGCCATCGTTCACCTGGACCGCCAACGATCAGCGTGCAGTGGACACTGCCCGCGTTTTGGCTGCCGACGCCGTTGAAAAGGTGGGCAATGGACACCCCGGAACCGCCATGTCCCTGGCGCCCGCCGCATACCTGTTGTTCCAAAAAATCATGCGTCTGGACCCCTCGGATCCCGACTGGCTGGGCCGCGACCGCTTCATTCTCTCCCCCGGCCACACCTCGCTCACCCTGTACGTGCAACTGTTCCTCTCCGGCTACGGCTTGGAACTCTCCGACCTTCAAGCACTGCGCACCTGGGGTTCCTTGACCCCGGGACACCCCGAATACAAGCACACCAAGGGCGTTGAGATCACCACCGGCCCCCTGGGCCAGGGCCTTGCCTCCGCCGTTGGCTTTGCCTATTCCCAGCGCCGCATGCGCGGCATGATGGACCCCGACGCCGCAGCGGGCACCAGCCCGTTCGACCACACCGTGTGGGTCATTGCCTCCGACGGCGACCTGCAAGAAGGTGTCACGAGCGAAGCGTCCTCCCTGGCCGGACACCAGGAGTTGGGGAACTTGGTGGTTGTGTACGACTCCAACCACATCTCCATTGAAGACGACACCAACATCGCCTACTCCGAAGACGTGCTCAAGCGTTATGAAGCCTACGGCTGGCATGTGCAGCGGGTGGACTGGACGAAGACCGGCGAATACGTCGAGGACGTGCAAGAGCTGCACTCGGCGTTGGCCGCAGCCAAGGCCGAGACGAACAAGCCTTCCATCATCTCCCTGCGCACCATCATCGGCTACCCGGCGCCGAAGAAGCAGAACACCGGCGGGATCCACGGCTCTGCCCTGGGCGCTTCCGAAGTTGCCGCAGTGAAGGAAGCTCTCGGCTTTGACCCGGAAAAGCACTTCGACGTTGAACCGGATGTCTTGGACCACGCCCGCCAGCTTGTGCAGCGAGGCGCCGCAGCCCACAAGGACTGGGACACGGAATTCAACGCCTGGGCCCAGTCCAATCCCGAGAACGCAGCCCTGCTGGAGCGCATCAGGAACAAGGAGTTGCCGAGCGGTTGGGAAGAGAACCTTCCGGCCTTTGAAGGCGGCAAGGACGTCTCCACCCGCGCCGCTTCCGGCAAGGTGCTCAACGCGATCGCCGAGGTGCTGCCCGAACTCTGGGGCGGCTCCTGCGACCTGGCCGGTTCAAACAACACCACCCTTGAAGGCACCGGCTCCTTCGTGCCCGCTTCACGGCAGACCGCTGCCTGGTCCGGCGGACCCTACGGCCGCGTCCTGCACTTTGGCATCCGGGAGCATGCGGCCGCCGCCATTGTCAACGGCATCCACCTGGGCGGCCCCACCCGCGCCTACTCTGGAACGTTCCTGATCTTCAGCGACTACCAGCGCCCGGCCATCCGCCTCTCCGCCCTCATGGGCGTGCCCTCCATCTACGTGTGGACGCACGACTCCATCGGCCTGGGCGAGGACGGACCCACCCACCAGCCGGTCGAACAACTCGCTACCCTGCGCGCCATTCCGGGCCTGGCCGTGGTGCGCCCAGGCGACGCCAACGAAGTGGCTGGAGCTTGGAAGAAGATCCTGGAAACCACTGCCAACCCCTCCGGCATCGTGCTGACCCGCCAGAACATCCCCACCTATGCACGCGGCACCGGCGCAGCCACCGCCACCGAATTCGCATCGGCCGACGGCGTGGCACAGGGCGGCTATGTGCTGGCCGAGGCAGTGTCCGACGGCGCAGTGGTCGCCCCCCACGTGATTCTCGTCGCGACCGGCTCCGAGGTCCAGTTGGCTGTGGAGGCACGCGAGGCGCTGGCCGCGGAAGGCATCGCCGCCCGCGTTGTCTCCATGCCCTGTGTCGAGTGGTTCAACGCCCAGACCGCCGAGTACCGGGAGCGGGTTCTGCCGAAGGCCGTGAAAGCCCGTGTCTCCGTCGAAGCCGGACTTGCCCTGGGCTGGCGGGAAATCGTCGGCGACGCAGGCCGGTCGATCTCGCTGGAACACTTCGGCGCCTCCGCCGACTACAAGGTCTTGTTCAACGAATTTGGCATCACCGCCGAAGCCGTCACCGCCGCGGCCAAGGATTCCCTGGTCGCAGCAAGCGCCTAGCCCCACCGGCGCGCCAGGCGGAGCAAAAACCGCCTGCCCTGTTCCTCCCGTCCTCTGTGCCGTCGGCGATTCCCGGCGGCACGGGGAATGGAACCCCCGCCTGCAGTGCTGAAGAATGCAGGACCCTCGAACTTAAGGAAGTAGCAATATGACAAACTCAACACCCACCGCCGCTCTCTCCGCCGCCGGTGTCTCCATCTGGCTTGACGACCTGTCCCGCACCCGCCTCAACAGCGGCAGCCTGGCCAAGCTCATTGCGGAAAAGAACGTTGTAGGGGTCACCACGAACCCCAGCATCTTCGAAGCAGCCATCACCAAGAGTGCCGATTACAAGCCGGAGCTGAAGAAGTTCTCCGCCGCAGGCGTCGGTGCCGAGGATGCCGTCTTTGAACTCACCACGGCCGACGTTGCCGACGGCTGCGATCTTTTTGCCCCCGTCGCCGAAGCCACCCAGGGTGTTGACGGCCGCGTCTCCATCGAAGTCGACCCACGCAAGGCCTGGGACACCGAAGGCACCATTGCCGAGGCCAAGCGTCTCTACGCCAAGGTGGACAAGAAGAACGTCTACATCAAGATCCCGGCAACGGTTGAGGGCCTTGAAGCCATTACTGCCACCATCGGCGCAGGCATCAGCGTCAACGTCACCCTGATCTTCTCCCTTGAGCGCTACCGCGCGGTTGTCAACGCCTTCCTCAGCGGCCTGGAACTGGCCAAGGCCAACGGCCACAACCTGGCCGACATCCACTCCGTGGCATCCTTCTTCGTCTCCCGCGTGGACTCGGAGATTGACAGCCGTCTGGACGCCCTTGGCACCGAAGAGGCGGCAGCGCTGAAGGGCAAGGCCGGGCTGGCCAATGCCCGGCTTGCCTACCAAGTGTTCGAGGAAGTCTTCAGCTCCGAGCGCTGGGCACTGCTGGCCGACGCCGGCGCCCTCCCCCAGCGTCCCTTGTGGGCCTCCACCGGAGTCAAGAACCCGGCCTACCCGGACACGCTGTACGTTACCGAACTGGTGGCAGCCAACGTGGTGAACACGATGCCGGAGAAGACCCTCGACGCGACCTTCGACCACGGCGTTGTCACCGGCGACACCATCACCGGCACCTACGCGGAAGCCAACTCCCTGCTCAACCAGCTCGAAGGCCTCGGCATCTCCTACAACGAGGTTGTGGCACTGCTTGAAACTGAAGGCCTGGAGAAGTTCGTTGCCAGCTGGAAAGAATTGCTCAAGCATGTCCAGGACGCCCTGGATGCTGCAGGTGCGGAATCCTAAGCACCATGACATCACTGGCATTTGCAGCGACCGGCGCCGCGCAGGAAGCCGGCGCCACCCATCTGATGTCCCTTGTTGCCGACCAGGTGCCCTCCCGGATCTTCGCCAAGGACCCCACTTTGTGGGGCGCCGACGCCGAAGCCGAGTCTGCCGTCCGGCTTGGCTGGGTCGAGGCACCCGAAGTTTCCGCACCCCTGCTTGCGGAGATCATTGCCCTGCGCGATGAACTTCGGGCCGAGGGCATCAACCACATCGTGCTCTGCGGCATGGGCGGTTCCTCCCTGGCACCCGAAGTCATAGCGGCCACCGCCGGAGTCGAACTCGGCGTCCTGGACAGCACGGATCCCGACCAGGTCCGGGCGGCGGTGGGCGACCGCTTGTCCACCACGGCCATTGTGGTGTCCTCCAAATCGGGTTCCACCCTGGAAACTGATTCCCAGCGCCGCATCTTCGAGCAGGAGTTCACGAAGGCCGGCATCGATGCCGCTTCGCGCATCATCATTGTCACCGATCCGGGCTCGCCCCTTGACTGTGCGGCCCGCGAAGCCGGATACCGCAAGGTCTTCAACGCCGACCCCAACGTGGGCGGGCGTTACTCCGGGCTGACAGCCTTTGGCCTGGTCCCCTCCGGCCTGGCCGGCGTGGACATCGCCGCACTGCTTGATTCGGCCGAAGAAGCCGCTGAAATGCTGCGCGACGACGACGTTGACAACGTGGGACTGCGCCTCGGCGCCGCCCTGGGCGGAACCGCGCCCTTGCGCAACAAAATTGTCATCGTCGATGAAGGCTCGGGCATCGTTGGCTTCGCCGACTGGGCCGAGCAGCTCATCGCCGAATCCACCGGCAAGCAGGGCACGGGCGTGCTGCCCGTCGTCGCCGAACCTGCATCGCCCGAGGTCGGTGCAGGCGCTGCGGATGTACTTGTGGTCCGCCTCGTGTCCGGGGATGCCGACGTTGAGCTGGGCGAAAATGAAGTGAGCATTGCCGGCAGCCTGGGCGCGCAGATGATGGTGTGGGAATTTGCCACCGCCGTCGCCGGCCGCCTGCTCGGCATCAACCCCTTCGACCAGCCCGACGTAGAGGCGGCCAAGACCGCGGCCCGCGGCATGCTGGACGCCACCCCGGCCCCCACGCCGGCACTGTTCACCGACGGTGCCATCGAGGTGCGCACAGCCAACCACGACGCCGGATGGCTGGCTGGCGCCGCCACGCTGGCCCAGGCGCTCACCGTCTTGGCCGGAGCGCTCCCGGCCGATGGTTACCTCAGCGTTCAGGCGTACCTTGACCGGCTGGCCCACGCTTCCATGGCGGAGATCCGGGACGGGCTGGCGGAAGCAACGGACCGTCCCGTCACGTTTGGCTGGGGCCCGCGTTTCCTGCACTCCACGGGACAGTTCCACAAGGGTGGCCCGGCCGTTGGCGTCTTCCTGCAAGTTACCGGTGCCGCCGCACAGGACTTGGCAATTCCGCAGCGGCCGTTTAGCTTTGGGGAGCTGATTGCCGCCCAAGCCGCCGGCGATGCCGCCGTGCTGGCAGACCATGGACGTCCGGTGCTGCGCTTGCACATGACGGATGTGGCCGCCGGCGTGGCTCAACTTCAAACCGCGGTGGCCGCACTTGCCGGCCGCCCCTTCGACGCATAAGGGTACCTTCCAACAGATGTCCAACTCTGCCTCAACCTCCAATGGAAACCCGCTCCGGGACAGTCGCGACAGGCGGCTGTCCCGGGTTCCGGGTCCTTCGTCCCTGGTGCTCTTTGGAGTCACGGGGGACCTGGCACGCAAGAAGCTCATGCCTGCCGTGTACGACCTGGCCAACCGTGGCTTGTTGCCGCCCAGTTTTGCCCTGGTGGGCTTTGCCCGCCGTTCCTGGGCGGATGAAGATTTCGCCGCGGAGGTCAAGGCCTCCGTCGAGGCGCATTGCCGCACCCCCTTTGACGAGAGCGTGTGGAACCAGCTGCGCGAGGGCATCCGTTTTGTCCAGGGCGAATTTGACGACGACGACGCTTTTGAACGGTTGAAGACGACGCTTGCCGAGCTTGATGAAGTGCGCGGCACGCGCGGCAACCACGCCTTTTATCTCTCCATTCCACCCAAGGCCTTTGAATTGGTGTGCCGCCAGCTCTCCGAGCACGGACTGGCACAGACCCAGGACGAGAGCTGGCGCCGTGTTGTCATTGAAAAGCCCTTCGGCCACGACTTGGCCTCTGCACGGGCCCTGAACGACATTGTGGAGTCGGTCTTCCCGCCGGATGCAGTGTTTAGGATTGACCACTACCTGGGCAAGGAAACGGTCCAGAACATTTTGGCCCTGCGCTTTGCCAACCAGCTCTTCGAGCCGTTGTGGAACGCCAACTACGTGGACCATGTGCAGATCACCATGGCCGAGGACATTGGCACCGGCGGCCGTGCAGGCTACTACGACGGTGTGGGTGCGGCCCGCGACGTCATGCAGAACCACCTGCTGCAGCTGCTGGCGCTGACAGCCATGGAGGAACCCATCTCCTTCAACGCCGACCACCTGCGTGCCGAAAAGGAAAAAGTCCTCGCTGCCGTCACGTTGCCGGAAGATTTGTCCAAGCGCTCGGCCCGCGGACAGTTTGCCGGCGGTT
>NZ_JASISP010000023.1 GCF_030063185.1 Arthrobacter sp. H35-D1 | reverse complement strand
CATTGTCAGCTCCATAGAAACTGGCGTACCCGACACCGCAGAACCAGACTTGAAACCACGCCGAAGCGGATGAAATCAAATGAGGCAACGTATGTGGATACGCGGAGGTTTTCTATGAGTCAACGCGATTGCTCGCATCCGCGACGGACCACGGCTAAAGTAAAGCCACGGTCGCGACGTTGCGAACGTCTGGGGTGTGAACTTCGAAGGGTGCAAACTCGTGACCGGTCTTGCAGTGTGCTCCGTTCAACAACGCCAAGGGGAACCGCCATGAAACTCACAGTCAACGCGTTCATCACCCTCGACGGGGTCATGCAGGGCCCGGGCGGTGCCGACGAAGACCCCACCGGTGGCTTCACCCGAGGCGGGTGGCTGGTGCCCTATGTTGATGAAGGCTTCGGCGAGGTCGTCGATCAATGGTTCGCGGCTGGCGACGCGGTTCTCCTCGGGCGGACCACCTACGATCTGATGAGCGGGTTCTGGCCCGAGGTCACCGATCCTGAGGACACGACGGCGGCTGCGCTCAACGGGCGATCGAAGTATGTGGTCTCCAACACGCTGACCGAGCCGGGGTGGGGGAACACCATAGTGGTCTCGGGCGACGCCGTCGAACAGGTGCGGGCCTTGAAGGAGGAGCTGGGCGAAGGGGAACTCCAAGTGCACGGCAGCGCGCAGCTCGCAGCCGCATTGCATGAGGCCGGGCTCGTTGACGAGTACCGCCTGCTGGTGTTTCCCGTCTGCGTCGGGGAGGGCAAACGACTGTTCCAGGGGCACGGGCCGGGAATGGGGTTCGAGGTTGTCGAATCCCGCACCACCCCGGCCGGTGTCACCTATCTCAACCTGCGTCCGACGGCGTTTCGGTCCGGTGTCGTTGAACTGATCGACGGGAAGGACACGGTGCAAACCGACGCGTAGAGCACCCACGGAGTCCCGCGTCCGGGACTCCTTGGGCGCCCGACGGCCTACACTGGCAACATGATGGACGGCGCACCCAGTGGAAGTGGCAGGAGCGGGGGCAGAGCCAGCGACGGTGCCAGCCCGCTCGGAATCGGCGCCTGCTGTGCCGCGCTCGGCGGCCTGCCCCGCGGCATATTTCGACCAACTCCTCCGGACCGCGAGTTCCTGGCCGGCCTCCACGATGCGGGCCTGCCGCCGGCACGGACCGTGGTGAACCTCCGGGCGTTGCCCCAGGTCTCCCGATCCGTTCCGACGCCGTTCATCGCCGAGGGTGTCATGGCGCCGCACAGCGTGGGCAGTGCCATGACGGCGTTCGTGGTGGAGCATCCCGAGGCGACATTCGTGGTGGACCCGGGCATCTGCACCCATGTGCGCCAACGAGCGGTTGCGGAGGTGCCGCTTGCCCTGCGGCTGGTGGTCAAACCGCCTGCGCACGTCCTGGACCTGTGCACCTCGCTGGAACAGATCGGCATCCGCCCCGCGCAGCTGGATTTCGCGCTGCCCACACACCTGCACTGGGACCACGTCGCCGGACTTCTGGACCTGCTGGAGCTGCCGATGCGCATCCACGCCACCGAACTGGACTGGGCGATGACGGGAGATCTTGCCCCGGTGGGTGGGGTGCGCAACGCCGTGCGCGGCCGCCCGATCGACGAGTATGAACTCGACGGGCCGCCGGTGCTCACGTTCGCACGCAGCCATGACCTGTTCGACGACGGATCGGTCACCTTGGTCGACTTGCCCGGCCACACGCCGGGCAGTGTCGGCGTGCTCCTGCACACCGCGCGCGGGCCCGTGCTGCTCGCCGGTGATGCCGCCTGGCATTCCCTGCAGGTCGAACACATTCGGCAAAAAGCGTCCTTCCCCGGGAATCTCGTGGACGAGGACAGGGCAGAGACCTTCCGCACGCTGCATCGACTGCACGCCATACGCGGGGCAGTGCGCGTGGTGCCAACCCACGACCCCGACGCCGCACGCTTTCCGTTCTAGCGGGTGCTGCCGGCGGTGGTGATCGATATTGTCGGGGACACGTTCAGCTGGGTGTTCGTGGTCGAGGAATCAATCTCTACTGCCAGCGGACCGCGGGCCGGGCGCAGCGACGTGGTGGGGAACCAGATCCGGTCCTGGTGGACCACGATCAGGAGACCATCGTGGTTTCCCAGAGGGGCAAAGTTCTCATCTTGATCGTAAAACGGCGGGATTCCCAGCTCCCCGGACAGTCGCTCGACTGCTGCCTGTACATCGGGCACGGCGATTCCAATTTCACTGATCGAGAGGATGCGCGGGCTTTCCCGGTTGCCGGGCTTCGCATCAGGATCAGGATCAGCATCAGCGTCGGCGTTGCGGGCGATGAGCTCCAAGATGATGTCTTCCGGTCCCAGAAAGTACAACGAACGCGAGTTCCAGCCGCCGGAACCAACAATGACCGCAGCGCCGTCATTGACGAGCAGGGGAACCCGTGCGGAGAGCCAGGCGTGGGCGAGCTCGAAATCCGCCGGCAGGATGCCGAAGGCCACGTGGTGCACGCCGTCGAAGGGCTCCCCTTGAATCAATGACAATCGGCTTGAACCAGCTTGGACCACCGCGTTGTCCGCATTCTCCTCGACGCACATGTCCAGAACATTGCGGTAGAACGTCACCGCCGCAGCGAGATCGTGGACTGTGAGCGTGACGTTGCGGATCTTCATGGCTGCACCTTTGGCAATGTCGGGGGCTTGTGGTTCCCCAGCCTACGTCCGGGGGATGGCCACGGGAATGCCTGCCGTGTCAGGATGATGAACATGTCCGCCGAGTGGATCCAAGAGTACTTGCAACCGGGGCGGCGTCTTGTGGACGTCGGCGCGGGTGTGCTGTCCGCCGTCGAGCCCGATGCGCGCGGCTCACGCTACGACCGGCAGGCGAGAAGCTACGATCTTGCCATTGGAAATCGCTTGTACACCCGGTTGGTGTGGAGCGCTTCAACCACTTTTTATGCCCCGTTCGCACAGGCTTCCGTTGCCCAGTCCGAGAGGCCACTGATTCTCGTTGATCGTTCGGCCGGCATGCTCGCCAGGGCGGCGAAACGGCTCGCAGGTGCGGACACGGAACAGATGGCGCTTGTCCAGGCCGACTTGTTCGACCTTCCGTTCAAACCGGGTTCTTTCGAGACAGTGTCCTGCCACGGCCTCCTGCACAGGATCGGCCAGTCGGCCACCCCTCGCCGAAACGAAGAACTGGCCACCCTCGCCCGCACCGCACTCGGCGATTCCATCGAGCTTCGCCGCGAAGGCTCCATGGCCTATCTGCGCTCGCACTGATCGGCAGGCCGGCTGTTTGGGCTACCGGCTGCTAGGCTGGCCGGCATGGAATCAGCCGGGGAACACCGTAGGGGCGGCCGACGCGCGGACAGCCGACGACGCAAGGGGTGGGCCGCCGTCGTGCCTGTCCTGGCGCTGCTTGCCGTGGCAGCCGGGATCGTGACGGCACTCTGGACGCAATCGCAGCCCAGCTTCGGCTGGTTCGCCTACGTCCCGTTGTCGAACGAGACTTTCAACGGTGGGGGACTGGTGTACCTGGACGCGGGGACGAAGGTGGGGGTGGCCTTGACGGCGGCCGGCCTGCTGGTGCTGGCGTTCTGGTCCGGATACCGAACGGCCTGCAGGCCCCCTGCCCGCCGACGCGCTGCACACGCCGGCGGGCCCCACCCAAGAAGCTGAGTCAGAAGGCTGAATCAAACGGCTGAATCAGTCCATGGCCAGGCCCTCCACGGGGGAGAGCTTCGCCGCGCGATGGGCCGGAACCACCGAGGCCAGCAGCCCGGCAAACGCGGCCACGGCCACAACAGCAATGATCTGCCCCCACGGAATGACGGCCGTGACTTCGGCGAACTCGCCCAGCGCCGCCTTCGCACCGAGCCAGCCGTACACACAACCCAAGGTGGAGCCGATGATGGCCGCGACCCCGGCGATCAGCACCGCTTCAAGGGCGAGCATGCCGCGCAACTGACCGCGGGTCAACCCCAAGGCACGCAGCAGCGAATTCTCCCTGGTCCGCTCCAGCACCGAGAGGGAGAGCGTGTTCGCCACCCCGATCAACGCGATGACCACGGCCACCGCCAGCAGTCCTGTGACCACCAGCAGCATCATGTCAATAACCTGATTGAACATGGCCTTTTCTAAAACTGCCCCGGAAACCAGGTACTCGCTGACGCCAAGGCTTGATGCCAAGGAGGTGCGCAGATCCATCAACGCATTGGTGTCAAGGGAGGGGTCCACGGAAATCCACAACGGTGCCACCTCCTGCTGGTGCAGCGGATCCGCTGCCGCCAACGGACCAAAGGCATCCAGGGAGACGAGGGCAAACATGTCATAGGTTGTGGCCGGGGTGGCCGTGAGAGTGGTTGTCTGCGCCCCGGCCACCAAGCTGGCGCTGTCACTGTCGATGCCCTTGGGCAGCACCGCGGAGGTCCGGGTGGGCCTGTTGGCGGGATTGGCCAGCAGGGCGGAGGCATCGACGTCGGAAATCCCGTAGGCGGGAAGCTGCGTATCCCCGGCCGTCACGGTGCCCACCAAGTCAAGCGCGGCAATGTGTGCCACCCCGGGCAGGGCGGCCGCCGCGGCAATGCGGGCAGAGGAAATGGCAGGCTCGCCAGGATAGGTCTGCGCCGTGATGTCCACGGGGTAGCGGCCGTCGAGCTGGGTGTCGAAGGCGTGCCGGGCGGTGGCGGCGCCACTCATCATCATGGTCACCAGCGTGACGCCAATGAGCAGGGCCGACGCCGTGGCCGTGGTCCGGCGCGGATTGCGCACGGCATTGGCCGCGGCCATTTTCCCGGGCACACCGGCCGGACGGGTCAGCGTACCGGCGAGTGCCACCAACTTGGGTACAAACAGTGTGGCAGCCAGAATGATTCCCACAAACGAGGCCGCACCGGCGGGCAGAGCCAGCAGCAGGTTCGCGGTCAGTCCGCCGTAGACCAGGCCCGCACCGCCGCCAAGAATCAGCACCACGCCAAGGGTCAGGCGGATGCGCCCGCCACGGTTGTGCATGGAGGCGTCATCCACCGGCCGTAGCGCTGCCAGCGGGGCCACGGCCGTGGCGGCCCGAGCAGGCACCAGGGCGGCCAGAACAGTCAGCAGTGTGCCCACCACAATGCCAGCAACAATGGCCGACGGCGGCACCGCCAACGTGGCAAAGGCAAAGTCTGGGTTGTGGCTCAGTAGAGTTAATATCAGGGCCATGGTTCCCGTTGCAACTAAGACGCCCAGTACCGACGCGAAGAAGCCAACAATGAGTGCCTCGACAATGACCGAGTTGCGGACTTGTTTCCGGCTGGCGCCAACGCAGCGCAGCAGTGCCAACTCCCGCGTTCGCTGTGCCACGAGGACGGAGAAGGTATTCGTGACCACCAGTGCTGAAACAAGCAGCGCAACTGCGGCAAAGGCGAGCAGGACAATCGTCAGCTGGTCCTGGCCACCGGTAAAACCAGCCACGTCCTGTGTGGTCTTTTCATCCGCTGTCAGGATCGAGTCAACCGGCTGTTCCACGGCGGCGGCCAGTGATGCTTTGGCCTCGGCGACGGAAACACCCGGCTTCAGCTTCACGGTGATCATGCCGAAGCCAGCGTCCTGGGTAGTGAGTTTTTCGACGGCGCCGGCGGTACCCACAAATTGGGCCAAGCCGGAAGACATGGGGTCCGAGGACGCGGCTATGATGCCGGAGACGGTGGCCTGCACGCTCGGCGCGGCCGTGTTCCCGCCTGGCTGGTTCACACCGGACTGGTCCGACAGTGAAACGCTGTCGCCGGCGGTCAGCGCATTCTTCCGCGCAGTGACGGCGTCCACCACCACTTCGTTGTCATTGGCCGGCCAGGCACCGGAAAGAAGCTCCGCCGGTTCCAGTGCCGTGGTTCCGGGCAAGTTGCGCAACGACGCCTGAAGCGATGCCCCGCCCACGTCGGCCTGGAGATGCATGGAGTGCTGCGGGTAGGACTGGGCCACGGCGGAATCCGTCGCGACCTTCGCTGCCGAGGCGGCAGTCAGCGGTCCGTCGGCGAAATCGGGGGAGATGACAAGGTCTGCGGAAGCATAGCCCTGGCCAATGCTGGCCTTTAGCGATGCCTTGGTCGAGGCGTTGACCATCAAGGTGGCGGAGAGAAATGCGACCGCCAGAAGAACGGCGAGGGTGATGGCGACGAAGCGCCGGGGATGGGTTTTAAACTGGCTGAGGGCTACCTGCAACATGGCTCAAGCCCCCAATGACGCCAGCGAAGCCAGCACCGAATCTGCGGTGGGGTTCTCCAGCTGGCCCACCAGTTCGCCGTCGTTCATCAGGACCACCCGGTCGGCATAGGAGGCGGCAACGGGGTCGTGGGTGACCATGATGATGGACTGGCCCATCTCGCGGGAGGAACGGCGCAGCATGCCCAGGACTTCGGCGCCGGAGCGAGAATCGAGGTTGCCGGTGGGCTCATCTCCGAAAATGACGTCGGGGCGCGTGAGCAGGGCGCGGGCCACGGCAACACGCTGCTGCTGGCCGCCGGAAAGCTCGTGCGGCTTGTGCCTTAGTCGCCCCACCAGGCCGAGAGTTTTGGTGATGGAGTCGAACCATGCGCGGTCCACAGTGCCGCCGGCCAGTGCCACAGGCAGGGTGATATTGGCTTCGGCGGTGAGAGTGGGCACCAGGTTGAAGGCCTGGAACACGAAACCGATCCGATCCCGGCGCAGCCGTGTCAGGGCCTTGTCATTGAGGGCTGTCAGGTCCGTCTCGCCCAGGTGGATGGTGCCGGCGGTCACCGAATCAAGCCCGGCCAGGCAGTGCATGAGAGTGGACTTGCCCGATCCCGAGGGGCCCATGATGGCGGTGAATTGGCCGGCCGGGAACTGGAGGTCAACGCCCTTCAGGGCCGTCACCTCGGTCTCACCCTTGCCGTAGGTTTTGCGCAAGCCGCGGGCCTGAACCGCCAGTGTGCGCTGTGAATTTTCTGTAGTGATGGTCATGTTTCAAGCGTATTCGTGCAGCTGTAGGCGGCGGATCGGAGCACGGGTGGACTTTCCTCCCGGCACAACGGCGCCGCCTCCTCCCAAGGGATGACACAGCTGGCGTGGAGGGGCCACAATTGACCATGAAGATTCTGCTGCAAACACCACGGTTGGTGCTGCGCGAGTTCACTGAAGCGGACGCAGGGCTGCTCGCGGCCCTTGATGCGGACCCGTCCGTGATGCGCTTCATCTCAAATGGCGTTGCCACGCCCCTTCAGGAAATAACCGCCGAGCACATTCCCGCCTACCTTGCCTACCACCGGAAGTCGCCCGACTTTGGTTTTTGGGTGGCGCAAAGCCGTGAAAGCAACAATTTCCTCGGCTGGTTTCACCTGCGGAGTGAACTCGGCTGCCCGGAAACCGAGCCGGAGTTGGGGTATCGGCTGCATCGATCCTGCTGGGGCCAGGGCCTGGCCACCGAGGGAAGCCGGGCCTTGATCGACCATGCCTTCCTGCACACGCGCGTCACCCGGGTCACGGCAAACACCATGGTCGTCCATGTGGCCTCCCGCAGAGTCATGGAGAAATCGGGGCTGGTCCTTGTCAGGCATTTTATTGCCGACTGGCCCGTGCACATCGACGGAGACGAGCACGGCGATGTCCAGTACTCCATCACCCGCGAGGAATGGCAGGGATGCCGAGAGGCAGTTTAGCCTTGTGCCACCCAGGACTCAACCAGCGCAGGTCCGAGCGCCCCCCGCCTTCCGTCCCATCCGACGCTCCTGCAGTTCCGGGGCCCTTTCTTCCGTCCCTCCTGCAAGTTCGGGGCCCATGGTGGAAACACTCCGACAGTGTTGTCCAGCAGCACGGCGAGCAGTGCAGGAGCGTTGGAGACAGCACCCCGTAAGGTGCAGGAGGGTCGGTGGAAACAGCCCCGGACGTGCAGGAGCGATGGGGGTGGGGGCGGGTTAGGCGCCGGGGGAGACCAGACCCGTTTCGTAGGCGATGACCACCAGCTGCACCCTGTCGCGGGCGCCGAGCTTGGCCAATATGTGCCCTACATGCGTTTTGACGGTGGCCTCCGAGACGAACAGCTGCTTGGCAATTTCCGGGTTGGAGAGGCCGTTGGCAATGAGCGCAAACACCTCGTGCTCGCGCGCGGTCAGGCTCGCGACGTCCGCGGCGTGAACGTCGTTGGCGGGACTCGGGGCAGACAGCATCTGCGCCACGTGGTCAAGCAGGCGGCGGGTGGTGGAGGGCGCGATGACCGCGTCCCCGGCAAAAACCGTGCGAATCGCGCCCAGCAGTTCCTCGGGAGGCGCGTCTTTTAGCAGGAATCCGCTGGCTCCGGCCTGAATCGCGGCAAGGGCGTATTCGTCCAGGTCAAAGGTGGTCAGTACCACGATCCGCAACTCCGACAGCCACGATCCGGCCGGTGCCGCATTGCTTCGTTCCATGAGCTTGCGCGTGGTTTCCAAGCCGTCCATGCCGGGCATGCGCACGTCCATGAGCACCACGTCGGCGGCAGTGGCGGAAAGTCGCTGCAGCGCCTCGATGCCGTTGCCCGCCTGCAGGACAACGGAGAGGTCCGGCTGTGAATTGATCAGCATGCCCAGGCCGGAACGAACCAGTTGCTGGTCGTCGACGAGTGCCACGCGGATGGGGGAGGTGGGGAGCATGGAATTATTTCTCCGTGTAGGGGATGAATGCTGTGATGCCGAAGCCGCCGCCTGCCAGCGGGCCGGCGGCCAGGGTGCCGTCGTACAGGCGAACACGTTCGGCCATGCCGCGCAAGCCGTTGCCGCCGTCGTGCTCGGGGCGGGTGTCGGAGAACGACGCCGTTGCCCCCTTGCCGTCGTCGCGCACCGACACTTCCAAGCCGCGGGCGTTCCAGGCGAGGTTGACGGCCGCCTGGACGTTGGGGCCGGCGTGCTTCATCACGTTCGTGAGGCCTTCCTGGAGCGTGCGGTAGGCCGTGAGTTCGGCACCGCCTGGCAGCGGGCGCCGGGCCTCGCCTGTGACGGAACAGGTCACCGGCAAACCGGCTGCACGAATGCCGAGCAGGAGCTCGTCGAGCTGGCCCAGCCCTGGCAGCGGGCGGGTGGAGGCTTCTTCGCCGCCGCGCAACACGCCCAGCAGTCGGCGCATTTCCTGCAGCGAGGTGCGGCCGGTTTGTGCGATGGTGGCGAGAGTTTCCGGGGCGATCTCCGGGTTGGCGGCGGCGGCATAGCGGGCGCCGTCGGCCTGGGTGATGATGACGGAGAGGGAGTGGGCCACGATGTCGTGCATCTCCCTGGCAATGTGGGCGCGTTCGTCGCTGGCGGCCAGCTGGCGTTCCTGCTGGGCCTCAATTTCAAGGCGGTGGGCACGGTCTTCGAGGGCTTGTCCGCGCAGCCGCTTGGTTCGGGTGAGGTCCCCGGCCGTCCAGCTGAGAAGGACAAGTACCCAGACGGCCAGGACCGTGACCACACCGTAGGGAAGTTCGGCAATGGAGGTGGAGGTCAGGTCGTAGAAGTACCGGGTGACCAGCATGATGGCACCCAGCAGGGCCAGGGCCAGCCCGCCGAGCGAGGCCCAGCGCGGCCCAAAAGCGGCCAGCGCATACACTATGAGCGGGACGGCCATGTCGGCAGGCATGGGTTGAATGGCCAGAGCCCACTGCAGAATGGCCACGGCGGCGATGATCGAACCCGCCATGACAGTGCGGGTTCGCCGCCAAGCCAGTGGCACCACCAACGCCGTGGTGAACACAAACCCGGAGGCCCTGTGCATGATGCCCAAGTTGATGTCGCCGGCGATCAGCAAGCTGAAAGGACTGACCGCAAGCCACAACACGGACATGAGGATCACGTCCACGGCAAAGCGGTGCCGGCTGAACCAGTCGTAGATGGCGGGCATGATCACCCGTCCAACTTTAGCCGCGTGGAATGCTGTGCGGCCTCGTGCCACGGGTGGAGATGGGCGAGGAGCTCATCAGTGCTGTCATCTCAACTTTTTTGGGCTGCGGCAGTTATGCGGTTTGCCATGGATTTGAAGATGATGCCGTGGAAAGGCAGCACCGCCAACCAGTACAGCCGCCCGGACAGGCCGCGGGGAAAGAAGATGGCCCGCTGACGGTAGGTGCTGCCGGATTCGTTGCCCGGATGGTCTGAGGGGGTCACCTCAAATTCCAGCCAAGCACGGCCGGGAACCAGCATTTCCGCCCGCAGACGCAGCAGCCTCCCGCGTTCCAGCGTCTCCACCCGCCACCAGTCCACGGCGTCGTTGAGCTGAAGATGATTCGGGCTTCGCCTGCCCCTCACCAGGCCCGCCCCTCCAGCCACCTTGTCCATCCAGCCACGCACCCTCCAGGCGAAGGGAATGGAGTAGTAGCCGTTCTCCCCGCCAATGCCTTCGATGACTTTCCAGACTTCGCCGGCCTCGGCGGATGTCTCCTTGCAGCGCTCATCGGTGAAGACCGTCAGCCCGGCCCACTCGGGGTCGCTGGGCAGCGGTTCTGCCGGAGCGCTCAGTGCGTGGGCCGTGGCCCACGTGGTTTCCACGGTGTCCGCTTCAATCTTGTGCAGCGCCAATTCCACCGCTCGACGATAATGCGTCAGTCCGCCATCCGGTGCGGGAATGAACTTGGCGATGTCGTTCTCGTGTGAAAAACAGTCGTGCTGCAACGATTCCACCAACGGGATGGCAAGACTGCGCGGCACCGGGGTCACCAGATTCACCCATTGGGCGGCTAGCCATGGTGTCAAGACAGGAAGAGCCAGCACCAAAGGCGGTCGGAAGCCCGCAGCGGAGGCATACACCTTCATCATTTGCGCGTAGGTGAGCACTTCCGGCCCACCAATGTCGAAGGTTCTGTTGATCTCTGGCGGCAGATGTGTTGCTTCCACCAAGTAGTGCAAGGCATCCCTGACAGCAATGGGTTGGATTTTGTTCAGGACCCACTTGGGCGCGGGCATCATGGGCAACACGTCCGTCAGGTGGCGCACCATTTCAAAACTTGCCGAACCGGAACCGATCACGAGTCCTGCCTGCAGCACAACCGTGGGGGTTCCCGACGCCAGGAGAATTTCTCCGACTTCCTTGCGCGATGCCAGGTGCCTGCTGAGTTCTCCTTGCGGATGCAGCCCCGATAGGTAAATCAGCCGCTTGACACCGGCTTCCCGGGAAGCTTGGCTGAGGTTGCGCGCGCACTGGCGCTCCAACTGTCCGAAGTCTTCTGAGGCCTTGCCGTCCGAAGACATGGAATGGACCAGATAGTAGATGATTTCCGAACCTTTGCACAGGGCCTTGGCTGCATCCGGGTCTGTCAGGTCGCCCTCCAGAACCTGCACTTCATTTCGCCACGGAACGTCCCTGAGCTTTTCGCTGTTGCGGCTGAGCACGGTGACCTCATGGCCGGCTTCCAGCAGCAGGGGGATCAGCCGACCACCGATGTAACCTGTAGCGCCGGCGACTGCTATTGAACTCATAATTGAACCTTCTGGTAGACAAGAGCTATTACTTCCACCATTATGTAATTAGATTTTCTGATAATCAATGGATGAGGGATTTGAATGCAGGACCAACCCGATGGGGACGCGATACCCAGGATGCATCCAGCGACAGTGCTGCTACGCCAGATTTTGGAACTCAATGAAGTGATGGAGTTCGCCATGAGGCGTGAAATGTCCCTGAATGAGACGGATTTTCAGGCCATGCAACACCTGATCAAGCACAGATCCATGTCCCCGGGGGAACTGGCACAGTTCCTGCACCTGACGGCCGCGGCCACCACCACGGTGATAGACCGGCTGGCAGCCAGGGGGCACATTGTGCGCACTGCCCATCCCACGGACAGAAGGCGGCAGCTGATCAGCCCCAGTGCTGAATCCATCAAGGAAACAATGGCGCGCTTGATGCCCATGATCCTTGAAGTTGATGCCAAGGTTCAGACTTACGACGTTGATTGCCAAGCCGCCATTGTTGACTATCTTGTCAATGTGGCCGACTCCATGAACGAAAGAGCAGCGACACTTGAGGTTGAACCGCAGCAGCTTGTACCCGCAAAATCACACAATACGGAGGGTAGGTAGTCATGTCTTGGGCACATGGACACCACAGTCACCAGCCACGCGAATCCTTGCTGGATATTGACCGCAATCCGGCCGCGGAGCACGCTTGTTCGAAAGCAGGATCAGCCCACGTTGCCCCCATGGACTGGGAGACATTTCGGGAGCAAGTCAGCGCATCCCTTGCTGACTATTTCGCCGCTCAAAGACTGCGTGCCGGCGCCTATTCTCCGGCTTTCGTGGAGCTCTGGGACCATATCGCTGTCAGTGCAACAGGCGGCAAATGGATGCGCCCCAAGCTTATTTACCTTACCTATCAAGGTTTTGGAGGACAGGATTGGCGTGCCTGCAGTGAACTCGCGGCTGCCTACGAGATGCTCCATGCAGCCCTGTTGGTGCACGACGACGTCATAGACCGTGATTTCGTTCGCCGCGGATCGGCCACCCTTGGCGCCGTTTATCGTGATGCCGCGTCCGAGCAGGGCCATGGTGCAGATGTTGCCGACCACGCCGGGTATTCCGCAGCCATCATCGCCGGTGACCTGCTACTGACGGGATCCCTGCGCTTGGCCGGCTCTGCCACGACAGGGCACGCCCAGTCCGGTCTCATCCTCGCCACCGTTCATGAGGCCATCTTCGCTTCGGCGGCCGGAGAACTCGATGACTTGTTGTTCTCCTTGGGCCGGGCCTCCCCTGGCATGGGAGACGTCTTGAACATGGAACGGCTCAAGACTGCTGTCTACTCTTTTGAAATGCCCTTGCGGGCTGGCGCATTGCTGGCCGGGGTCGGTTCAGAAAGTGCGGATGCTTTGGCTGCAGTGGGCCGGGACATTGGTGTGGCTTACCAGGTGGTGGATGACGTCTTGGGTACCTTTGGGTTGGAATCCGTGACGGGGAAGTCCGTCGAATCGGACTTGCGGGAAGGAAAAAGAACCATTTTGACCACCTTCGCCCAAGACTCGGGTGAGTTTGCTGACGCGCTGGCAGCTTTTCGCGACGGTCACAACCAGGTGGAGGACGTCCGGGATGTGCTCCACGGGCTCGGTGCCCAAGACTATGCGCTCAATCTCGCCCAGTCCCTAGTCTCCGATGCGCTGGGCAAGGCACGAAACCTTGAACTTCCCGAGTATTTGTTTCTGGAGCTCGCGGAAATCTGCGACTACGTACTGGCCAGGAGGAACTGACCATGGGCAACGACCCCCTGGAACATTATTCGCAGACAGCCGCGCAAAGCTCGGCAGTGGTGATCCGGAACTATTCGACGTCGTTCGGCCTCGCCTGCAGGCTCCTCGGGGATGAGGAGCGCAAGGACATCGAGAACATCTACGCCTTGGTGCGGATCGCCGATGAGGTGGTCGACGGCGCTGCGGCCGCCGCCGGGCTGAACCCCGATCAGGTGCGGGAGCAGCTTGACGCGCTGGAAAATGAAACCGAGCGGGCGCTTGTGGGCGGATACAGCACCAACATGGTGGTGCACGCTTTCGCCTTGACGGCACGGCGGACAGGCATCGATGATACTCTCACCCGGCCTTTCTTCGCCTCCATGCGCACCGACGTGTCCACGGCCGATCATTCCCAGGACACTTTGGCGGACTACATCTACGGATCCGCTGAAGTGGTGGGGTTGATGTGCCTGAAAGTTTTTCAAGCCATGGCCGATGCCCCTCGCACGGATGGAGAAGCGCTTGTCCAGGCCGCCCGCAGTCTGGGCGCCGCCTTTCAGAAGGTGAATTTTCTCCGGGATTTGGGTGCCGACACGGCTGACTTGGGCCGGCACTATTTTCCCGGGGTGGACCCGGCAGCACTGAGCGAACAACACAAGCATGAGTTGGTGGCCGACATCCGCAGCGACCTTGCCGTTGCCAGGGCCGGTATTGATTCGCTGGCTCCGGCTGCCAGGCGTGCGGTGCTGTTGGCCCACGAACTCTTTTTGGCCCTTGTGGACAGAATCGAAGACACTCCGGCCGCACGTTTGGCCACCGAGCGGGTGCGGGTGCCCGGCTATCAAAAGGCACTCATTGCGGCCAAAGTGGTCGGCGGACGGTTTCCGCGGACCAGTGCCGGGGCTCGCCGCAGCGAGCACCGCGGAACCACATCGGAAACGGCACAAGAGGGGATCTCATGAGCGGGCAACGGCGTCCGGCATTCCTGCGGCGAGGATTCGCAGTGACCAATATGTTCAACGGGGGAATCCGGCAGGCCGGAAAAACCCCCGAGCAGGGCGTGGTGATCGGCGGGGGGATTTCCGGTCTTGCCACGGCCGGGCTGCTGGCACGGGACGGCCATGCGGTGACTCTGTTGGAAAAACAACAGAGCCTCGGGGGGCGGGCCGGGCGCTGGCAACGTGACGGGTTCACGTTCGACACCGGGCCCAGCTGGTACCTCATGCCCGAGGTGATCGACCACTGGTTCAAGATGATGGGCACCAGCGCCGCCGCGGAACTCGAACTCACCCGCCTCGACCCGGCCTACAAGCTCTTCAGCGCCCCTCCGGCACGGGCCGTCGACGTGCGCACTGGCCGAGCCGAGGCCATCGCCTTGTTTGAATCCCAGCAGCAGGGTTCGGGAAGCCAGCTGGCCAAGTACCTGGATTCAGCCGAGTTGGCGTATACCTTGGCCAAGCGGCACTTTCTCTATGACCCATTTGGCACGTTGCGGGGGCTGGTGCAACCAGCCGTGCTGCGCCACGCACCGAAGCTGCTGCAATTGCTCACCCAATCCTTGGACCGCTTTGCCGCGCGCCGTTTTTCGAACCCGCTGCAGCAAAAAATCCTTGGCTACCCGGCCGTCTTTTTGGGCACCAGCCCGGACAAGGCGCCGTCGATCTACCACCTGATGAGCCACCTCGATTTACAGGACGGCGTACTCTATCCGCACGGCGGCTTTATCGCCGTCGTCGATGCCATGGAGCGCGTGGTGCGCCGAGCGGGCGTGCGCATTGTCACCGGTGCCACGGCAACAAAGATTGTCACGGGCCCGGCAGGAACCGAAAGTCGTTGCGAGGCAGTTGCCTGGCACGACGACGACGGCCTGGAGCATCGTTTGCCGGCACGTCTGGTGGTGGGTGCGGCTGACTTGCACCACATTGAAACGCAGCTACTGCCGGAACAGCAGCGCACCATGCCGGAGCGAAAGTGGCGGAAGGCGGACCCCGGCATCAGCGCGGTGTTGCTCTGCCTTGGCGTCAGGGGCGGGCTGCCCCAGCTGGCCCACCACAACCTGCTCTTCACCGAAGACTGGCAGGACAACTTTGCCCGCATCATTAAGGGCCGCACTCTGGCCGACACCACCTCGTTGTACGTCAGCCGACCCAGTGCCACCGATTCCACCGTTGCCCCCGACGGCTGCGAGAACCTGTTCGTGCTCATCCCCGCCCCGGCGCTGCCCCAGTGGGGCAAGGGCGGGTACGACGGCGGAGGCTCGGCCCAGGTGGAGCAGGTAGCCGATGCGGCCATCGCCCAACTGGCCTTGTGGAGCGGCACCCCTGACTTGGCCGAGCGGATCGTGGTCCGGCGCAGCTACGGTCCCGCGGATTTCCAAGCAGACGTCAATGCGTGGCAAGGCAGCGCGCTGGGACTGGCGCACACCCTGCGCCAGAGCGCCTTCCTGCGCCCCGGCAACGTCAATCACAAGGTGGACGGGCTCTACTACGCCGGCAGCTCCGTTCGTCCCGGGATTGGTGTGCCACTGTGCATGATCAGTGCCGAGCTGGTGCTCAAGTCAGTGCGGGGAGACCAATCCTCCGGCCCGCTTCCCGAACCTCTAGCAGCAGAAGCGCCCGCCACGAAAGGTTCCAGCACACAATCCCCTCTTGCGACACGTGTCGCTGTAGCGAAACGTGTCGCAACGGACGCTTCGGGGTCTGCAGGTACTGCACACACGTCGGCAAGTGAGGCTGCGAGTAAATGACCTATTTGCTTGTTTTGCTGGTGGTGATTGGCTGCATGGTCCTGTTGGATGCGCGCTGGAAGCTGTTCGTCTTTGCCCGTCCCGTGGCCGCGGTCGCTGTGCTGCTGGTGGGAACGGCCTTCTTTTTGATCTGGGATGTGGCAGCCATTGCCGCAGGAATTTTCCTGCACCGCGATTCTCCGCTGATGACAGGGATCATGATAGGGGACCAGCTTCCCTTGGAGGAAGCCTTTTTCCTCTTCTTCCTGTGCTACCAAACCATGATTTTGTTCACCGGCGCCCAGAGGGTGCTGCACAGACGTAAGTCGTTGGCTAAGGCGGGGGAGCGGACATGAACTTTGCCCAACTGAACATTATCTTTTTGGCCGTCTCGGTGGTGGTCCTGCTGCTGTCCCTGCTGAAGCGTACAGACAAACCCAAGGTCTTGGCCTCGGTACTTGTTTGCTTGGTGCTGCTGACGGCCCTGACGGCAGTCTTTGACAACGTCATGATTGCCTCCGGGCTGTTTGACTACGCCGGACACACACTCAATGGTTTTCATGTGGGGCTCGCACCCATTGAGGACTTTGCCTATCCCATTGCCGCAGCCCTGCTGCTGCCCGGGCTGTGGCTGTTGTTCACCCGGGGAAGGAAAACATGAAGACATTGTTTGTCTCTTCCCGGCCGGTCTCTTGGATCAACACGGCCTACCCCTTCGCCGCAGCCTATTTCCTGGCAACAGGGGGCATCGACTGGATTTTTGTGGTGGGGACGGTGTTCTTCCTGATCCCGTACAACTTGGCGATGTATGGCATCAATGATGTCTTCGACTACGAATCCGACCTCCGCAATGCCCGCAAGGGGGGCATTGAAGGAGCCGTGCTGGACCGCAGCCACCACCGGCTCATCCTGTGGGCGGCCGCCATTTCCACGATCCCGTTCGTGGTGGTGCTGGCAACCCAGGGAGACGCGCTGGCGAACCTGGTTTTGCTGGTCTCGCTCTTTGCCGTCGTCGCCTACAGTGCACCCGGGCTCCGGTTCAAGGAACGCCCTTTTCTGGATTCCATCACCTCCAGCACCCACTTCGTTTCACCTGCTGTTTACGGTTTGGTGCTGGCGCATGCCGCGTTCACGCCGGCGATATGGGCGTTTCTGGTGGCGTTCTTTCTTTGGGGCATGGCAAGCCACGCCTTTGGGGCAGTCCAGGACATTGTGCCGGATCGCGAAGGCGGCTTGGCTTCCATAGGCACAGTGTTGGGGGCACGCTCCACCGTGGCCTTCGCCGTCCTGGCTTATGCCGGCGCCGGGGTGCTCATGCTCTTCACATCGGTGCCGCTGGCCGCGCTGCTGGCCGTTCCGTACCTGATCAACACGGTCCCGTACCTGCGGCTGAACGACGCGAATTCCGCGCAGGCCAACGTCGCGTGGAAGCGCTTTTTGTGGCTGAACTACCTGAGCGGATTCCTGGCCACCATGGCGCTGATCTGGCTTGCCTGGTCCAATGGCACCTGACACCGTCCCGCTGGACAACTCTTCCGCAATCCCCCTGCACGAGAAAGGCTCGCACATGAAGTCATCCATCGTCTGGTTCCGCGACGACCTCCGCATTGCCGACAACCCCGCCCTGTTGGCCGCGGCTGCTGAGGGCGCCGCCGTCGCGCTGTATGTGTTGGACGAGCAGTCGCACGGCATCCGGCCGTTGGGTGGTGCCGCCAAGTGGTGGCTGCACCATGCCCTGGCCGATCTGCAAGCGGAACTGGAGGGGCTGGGCATCCCGCTCCTGCTGCGCCGGGGGAGCGCAACGGAGATTGTGCCAGCCATCTGCAAGGCGCTGGAGGCCGGATCGCTGTATTGGAATCGGAGGTACGGCGGCCCGGAGCGAAACGTTGATGCAGCCGTGAAGGAGTGGGCCGGGGAGCAGGGGATCCACGCCGAAAGCTTCCAGGGCTCGCTCCTGCACGAACCATGGACGCTGCGCACAGGCGCCGGAAATCCATACCAGGTGTTTACGCCGTTTTGGCGGGCTCTTTCGGAGTGGGACTTCCGGTCGCCCTTGGGCATGCCCGACGCCGGACGCGGCCACGCCGGGAACCTGCCGGAAGGCGACAGGCTCGAATCATGGTCGCTGCTGCCGCAGAACCCGGACTGGGCCGGGGGACTGCGCGCCAGCTGGCAGCCCACGGCAGCTGCCGGCCATGATGCGCTGAAGCACTTCCTGCAGGACGCGGTGGGAAACTATGGAGAGGGCAGGGACAGGCCCGACCAATCCGGGACCAGCCGCATTTCGCCCTACCTGCGGTGGGGCCAGCTCAGCCCGTTCCAAGTGTGGGATGCGCTCGCAGACCGTCGCAGTGAGGGCAGCGCGGATGCGGGCATCTTTGCCTCCGAACTGGGATGGCGGGAGTTTTGCTGGCACCAGCTCTACCACCACCCGGATTTGGCCACCACCAACCTGCGCCGGAAGTTCGATGCCTATCCCTGGCGCAGCCCCGAACAGCAGGACCCGGCCGGCAACCGTCCGTGGCGGGCCTGGTGCACAGGCACCACCGGCATCCCGCTGGTCGACGCCGGGCAGCGCGAACTCTGGCACACAGGATTCATGCACAACCGTGTCAGGATGGTCGCGGCCAGTTTCCTGATCAAGAACCTGGGCATCGACTGGAGGGCGGGGGAGCAGTGGTTTTGGGACACCTTGGTGGATGCCGACTCCGCCGCAAATCCCGCCAACTGGCAGTGGGTGGCCGGGTCCGGGGCCGATGCGTCCCCGTTCTTCCGCATTTTCAACCCCGTGACGCAGGCAAGGAAGTTCGACCCCACCGGGAGCTACGTGGGCCGGTGGGTGACGGAGATTCTTGAACCCGGCTATCCGGAACCGATCGTGGACCTGCAGGAAACCCGTCGTGAGGCCCTCGACGCCTATGCGTCCATCAAATAGTTGCCTCCATCAAGCAGTGTCTCAAACTGTGAGATCGTTTGATCATCATGTGGATGGTTTCGTTAAGCTGACACCATGAGCGCATCCATGGACATTGCAGTAATCGCCGGAGACGGCATAGGCCCCGAAGTCACCGCTGAAGCAGTCAAGGTGCTGCGGAAAGTCAGTGCCTCCGAGGGCGTCGAGCTGAAGCTGACGGACTATGCGCTCGGCGCCGAGCACTGGTTGGCCAGCGGTGAAACGCTGCCCGATTCCACCATTGAGGCACTGCGCAACCACGACGCCATCCTCTTCGGTGCCGTGGGTGCCGCACCCGGAGACACGCGCATTCCCTCCGGGCTGATCGAACGTGAAATGCTGCTCAAGCTGCGCTTCGCCCTGGATCACTACGTCAACTTGCGCCCTTCTTTCCTGTACGACGGCGTGGCCTCGCCGCTGGCGAACCCCGGCCAGATCGATTTCGTGGTGGTCCGAGAAGGCACCGAAGGCCCCTATGTGGGCAACGGTGGAGTGCTGCGCAAGGGCACCCCGCACGAGGTGGCCACCGAAGTCTCCGTCAACACCGCCTTTGGTGTGGAGCGGCTGGTGCGCGACGGATTCCGCCGCGCCAATGAACGCCCCCGCAAGAAGCTCACCTACGTGCACAAGCACAATGTGCTGGTGTACGCAGGCCACTTGTGGAAGCGCACTGTCGAAGCAATCGCCCCGGAATTCCCCGACGTCTCCGTGGACTACCTGCACGTGGACGCCGCCATGATCTTCCTCGTCACCGACCCGGCGCGCTTCGACGTCATCGTCACCGACAACCTTTTCGGGGACATCATCACCGACCTCGCCGCAGCCGTCACCGGCGGCATCGGCCTGGCCGCGTCGGGAAACATCAACATGGACCGCACGGCGCCGTCCATGTTTGAGCCGGTGCACGGCTCGGCTCCGGACATTGCCGGCCAGCAAAAGGCGGATCCGACGGCGGCCATCCTGTCAGCTGCGCTGCTGCTGGACCATGTGGGCTACCCGGAAGCCGCCGCCAAGGTCCAGGCCGCCGTGGCTGCCGACATCGCCACCCGCGACGCGTCGTCCCCCAGGGCCACCAGCGCTGTCGGCGACGCCATCGCAGCAGCCCTGTAACGCCGTCGTCCGCTGCTGGGCGACTGCTGCTGGGGCGGCAGCTGGGGGAGTAGGCTTGGCAGTATTGAACAGTGAGTGGGGGTCGGCCCAAGGCGCGAAAACGCCCACTCATCAGGGCCCTACCGTGTGGAGGAAGCATGACCCAGATCGCCGATGAGCTGAGCTTTTCGCAGCAGCGCAACGAGAACCCCAAGAGCAGCGCCGAGCGCGACGCCATTTTGGCTAACCCCGGCTTCGGCGACTACTTCACCGACCACACCGCCGTGGTGGATTTCAAGGTTGATGCGCAGGGCAAGGGTGGATGGTCGAACGCGCGCATTGAGCCCTACGGACCCATCGCCATGGATCCGGCCTCCGCCGTGCTGCATTACGGCCAGGAGATCTTTGAGGGCATGAAGGCCTACCGCCACGCCGACGGCTCCATTTGGACGTTCCGTGCCGAGGCCAACGCCGCCCGCCTGAATACGTCGGCCCGCAGGCTCGCGTTGCCTGAACTGCCCCCGGAGACTTTCTTGGAATCGCTGCGCCAGCTGGTGGCGTTGGACAAGGATTGGGTTCCGTCCGGCGACGGCGAAGCCCTGTACCTGCGCCCGTTCATGATTGCCACGGAGGCGTTCCTGGGGGTGCGGCCCGCTCGCGAGGTGTCCTACCGCGTGATTGCTTCACCGGCCGGAAATTACTTTGGCGGCGAGCTGAAGCCCGTGTCGATCTGGCTCACCACCACCTTTGCCCGCGCCGGCGAAGGCGGCACGGGGGAGGCCAAGTGCGGCGGCAACTACGCTGCCTCGCTGGCCGCCCAGCTCGAGGCCGAGGCCCAGGGCTGCAAGCAGGTCTTGTTCCTGGACCCGCACAACGACAACGCCATCGAAGAGCTTGGCGGGATGAACATCTTCTTCGTATTCAAGGACGGCAGCCTCGTCACCCCTGCGCTCAACGGCCACATCCTGCACGGAATCACCCGTTCCTCGGTCATGCAGCTTGCCGCCGACCGCGGACTGAAGGTTCAAGAACGCAAGATCACCATCGATGAATGGCGCGACGGCGTGGCCGCCGGGGATATCACCGAGGCCTTCGCGTGCGGCACCGCGGCCGTCATCACGCCCATTGGAGAGCTGAAGATGGCCGACGGCGTCATCGACTCGCCCGGCGACGGGATGGGTCCCGTCACCGCGGCCATCCGCGAGCAGCTGCTGGGGATCCAGACCGGAACGGTGGAGGACCTGCACGGCTGGCTGACTCGCCTGGCCTAAGTCGCTTGGCCTGACTGGTCTGGCCGGACCGGCCCTGTTTGCCGAAGATGGTGTTTCTTGGCGCCGTTGTGGGCGATGCGGTGCGTCGAGAGCGGGGCATTCCTGCGGTGTTGCAACCCCGGGGGTGCAACGCTCTGGATTGCAGCTCCCGAGCCATCGGACCAATCGGTGACCGTGGCTATCCGACTGGACGGTGATCGCGAATAGACCATCCGCCGGATTTTGCCATGCTCGATTCAGCCACTCACCGGCCGCTTACACTACGGTGCTGGAGTCGCTGATCATTTCCCAGCGTTGGCGCGGCAGGGACCCTTCGTGTGCGGTTTGGACGTAGGCCATCATGGATTCCCTGACCAAGCAGCGCAGGTCCCATAGCGCGTCGCTGTCCTTGGCGCTGACCACGATGCGGATGCGCACCAGGGAGTTGACGGCGTCTGTCACTTCAAGCTTGCCGGTGCGTCCGTCCCAGAGCGGTGTTGCCGCCAGCACCGAGTCCAGGTAGGCACGGAGGTCGGCTACCGGAGTGTGCCAATCCAAGTCCATCTCCACGGTGCCCTTGATTTCGGTGCTGTTCCTTGTCCAATTTTCAAAGGGCGTGGTGGTGAAGTAGGTCGAGGGGAGGATGAGCATCCGCTCATCCCAAACGCGCACCACCACGTAGGTCATGGTGATTTCCTCAATGGTGCCCCACAGCCCTTCCACCACCACCACGTCGTCGATCCTGATGGCGTCGGTGAAGGCGAGCTGGACCCCGGCAAAGACGTTGGAGAGGGAGCTTTGCACTGCCAAACCGGCAACGATGGAGATCAGGCCCGCCGAAGCCAGCAAGCCTGTGCCGAGCGCGCGAACTTCGGGGATGGTCAGCAGCAGTCCGGCCACCGCGATGGTGATCAGCAGGGCAGAGACAATGCGCCGGCCCAACGTGATTTGCGTGGTGAGCCTGCGCATCCGCTTGTTGTCCCTGATGTTGGCGCGGAAGTGCCGCAACGTGAGCCGTTCCGCGATGGACAGGGTGGCCAAGGCCAGCCAGACCAAGGCTGCGATGAACCCCAGCATGAGAACAAAGTCAACGGCGGCAAACCACGGCTGATCGGGCAGGCTGTACGCCAGCGCCATGCGTATGCCGATGAAGACCAGGACCCCGAAGACCGGGTATTTCGCTTGGGCCGAGCGGCGGCTAAAATCGGGAACCTTGCGGAAAACCCGGTTGGCTGTGGCCCGGAGCACCACTGTGAGCAGTAGCGCGCCAGCGATTGCGGCCAAAACTGCCAAGGTGGGTTTGATGATTATTTCCAAGTCTGCCATTGCTCAATCGTGACAGAGTACCCGGGGGTGTTGTCCAACTGGGTGCTGGATCTCACAGGACACTTTCAGGGTGTCGCCTGCACGCCGCCTGCACAGCACCACTACGGCACCAGCACGCCGCGAGTAAATTTATTTCCCTGCAAAAACAGTCATTGGCGTGCCCGCTGGAATACGATTCACACAGAGTTTGATTGTGATGGCCGTGCCTGAAAAGGCGCTGCCGGGCCTGGAGGAATCATGGATGATGAAGCACGCCGGCGCGAGCTGGGCGACAACGACGCCGCTGTGGAAGAGGAAATCGAAACCGCTTTTGACAGGATCGTGGACGAAGGGGCGCAACGGCTGGTCAGGACCTGGCCCTCGATGCTGGTGACGGGCTTCTTTGGCGGCATCGAAGTGGGGCTTGGCGTCATGGGCTTCCTGGCCGTGGAACATGCCACAGGCAGCAAGCTGTTGGGCGGGTTGGCCTTTGGCATCGGCTTTGTGGCGTTGTTGCTGGCCAAAAGTGAACTATTCACGGAGGGCTTTTTGGTGCCGCTGGCGGCTGTGGCTGCCAAGGAAGCCACGGTGTGGCAGCTGCTCAAGCTGTGGGGTGGAACACTGCTGGGCAATCTTGTAGGCGGCTGGCTTTTCATGTGGCTCGTCATGCAGGCCTTCCCGCAATGGCATGAGATGGTGATCGAAACCGGTGCGCAGTTCGCTTTGGAGCCGCTGTCGGTGCAAACCGCAGCCTTGGCCATTTTGGGCGGCAGCACCATTACGCTCATGACGCGGATGCAGCACGGCACGGACTCGATGCCAGCGAAGATTGTGGCAGCCATGGGCGGCGGATTCCTGCTGGCGGGTCTGCCGCTATTCCACTCGGTGCTGGATTCCTTGTTGATCTTTGGCGCCATCCAAGCGGGCGCTCCCTATGGTTATCTCGATTGGCTGTCCTGGTTCTGGTACGCGGTGGTGTTCAATGTTCTCGGCGGAGTGGTCCTTGTTACGGCCCTTCGCCTGGTGCGATCAAAGGAACTCATCAAGGAGCGTCGAGAGGACCACGGCGGCCTGCCGGGAAGTTCCAGCTAGCGTGGCACAGACGAACTGCGGGATTTTCCCGTAGGCTTTGGAGCATGCGTATAGCCCGATTTGTTGCTGATAATGATCCCATGTACGGCATTGTGACTGGGGAGGCCGGCAGTGAAGTTGTCACTGTCATCAAGGGCGATCCCTTCTTCAATGGCGTGGAACCCACCACCATCAAGTATCCGTTGGCGGATGTGCGCCTGGTGGCGCCGATCATCCCGCGCAGCAAGGTCATCGGCGTGGGCCGCAACTTCGCCGAGCACGCCCGCGAACTGGGCAACGAGGTGCCCGAGAACCCGCTGCTGTTCCTGAAGCCGAACACCTCCGTGGTGGGCCCGGGCGAGCCGATCGTGTTGCCGGAATTCTCCGAGGAAGTCTCCTACGAAGCCGAACTTTGCGTGGTCATTGGCCGCATCTGCAAGGACGTCCCGGAAGCACGCGTTGACGAGGTCATCTTCGGCTACACCTGCGGCAACGACCTCACCGCCCGCGACGTCCAAGCCGGAGACGGCCAGTGGGCCCGCGCCAAGGGCTTCGACACGTCCGCTCCCTTGGGGCCATGGATCGAAACCGAGCTTGACCCCGACGATGTCTCCATCAAGGGCTGGCTCAACGGCGAACTCCGCCAGGACGGCAGCACCAACCAGATGGTCCGCAGCGTTCGCGAACTCGTCGCGATCGTCTCCCAGGCCTTCACACTGCTGCCCGGCGACGTGATCATGACGGGCACCCCCGCCGGCGTCGACCTGTTGCAGGCCGGTGACCGCTTCGACGTTGAAATCGAGGGCATTGGCCGCCTCTCCAACCCGGTGGTCCGCCGCTGACTGGTTCCCCGGCAAGAAGCAGGTGGGCACTTTAGGTGGATGTGCGGGGCCATGCCGGACTTTTAGGCTCAAAGCATGAATACTAAAACACCCACTGCAGGAAGCCCGTGGCGCACAGTGCTGCTGGTCGTCATTGTGGCCGCTGCCGATTTCCTGCTGTCGATCATGAACCTCGGGATCAGTCTGGAGAGCGGCTCGGTGCCGGCAGAGCCGGACGCTGCCGAGTACGTTCGCTACGCGGGCCTTCCCGTGCTTGCCCCGCTGGGCGCAGTGGCACTGATCTGGAGAGAACGCTTTCCCAAGTCCGTGGCGTTGGCTGCTGCCGCACTGGGAGCCCTGTCCTTCAGCGGCATTGCCTTCCTTGTGGCGTTGTACTTGCTGGCCAGGCGCGGCCTGGATGGGTGGGTGGTGGCCGTCATCGCATTGTCCATCGGAGCCGAAGCCCTCGTCGGGGTCGAACCGATCGGCTGGGAAGGTGCCTTGGTCGGCGTGGTGCTGCTGGCCGCCATTGCCGCTTGGGGTGCCTACCGCGGCCAGCGAGCCCGGTTCACTGAATCACGCTTGTCCTCGCTGCGCGAACGGGCCGAACGTGCCGAATCCGAACGGAACGCCGAAACGGAGCGCAGCAAGTTGGCCGAGCGACATCGGATTGCCCGCGAAATGCACGACACCCTTGCGCACAGGATGTCGCTTGTCGCAGTGCAAGCCGCCTCCTTGCAGGTTGATGCGCCGGATGCGGAGACGGCAGCTGCCGCAAAGCTCATCCGCGAAACCGCGCACGCCGCACTGGGCGAACTCCGCGATGTCCTGGGAGTCCTGCACGAAGACGGCAATCCAGGAACGGCCCGTGGTTGGGAAACCGCAATGTCTCCGCCATCCCGCATGGCGCCGCCGGGGATCGCGCAGATCGAAGGGTTGCTCGCCGAATGGCGCCAGGCCGGGATCGCCGTGGACCATGCTCCCAACACTGCACTCGCTGAGGCCGGTGCTGTTCCGGATGCGGTGAGCCGTGCCGCCTACCGTGTGGTGCAGGAGGGGGTCACGAATGTGGCCCGCCATGCGCCCGGTGCCACTGCCGTTGTGACACTTGGGCTGCAGGAGCCGGAATCCGCCGGCTGCAGCCTGCGCATCATGGTGGCGAACGGTCCGGGCGGTGAAGGGGAGGCGGCGGTCGGCGCTGGACTTGGCTTGATAGGACTTGCCGAGCGTGTGCTGCTCCTTGGTGGAACGCTGGAACACGGCTGCGTTGACACCGGCTACCGGCTGCTGGCCGACATCCCCTGCGAACGCCGGGAAGACAACTGGCAAGACAACGGGGTTCCAGCATGAGCCTCCCAACACCAACTGATGCACCGGTGTGTGCTGACGCTGCCCACTGCACTGAGCCCGGCCACACCGAACAAAGCGCCACTGAGCCCGACGCCACTGGATACAGCAGCACTGAATACAGTGCCAGCCCGAGCCGGGTGCCAGCCGGGCCGCTCCGCGTGATCGTGGTGGATGATGAAGAACTGGTTCGGGCCGCACTTGTGAAAATGGTCAATTCCTGCGCGGACATGGACGTGGTGGGCGAGGCAGCCAGCGGTCCGCAGGCGGTGGCGTGCGCGCGGAGGCAACGGTGCGACGTCGTGCTGATGGACGTGCGGATGCCCGGCGGCGACGGGATTGCCGCCACGGTGCAACTGCGGGCACTGCAGGCTCCGCCACAGGTACTTGTGCTGACCACTTTCGACCTTGACGAGCACGTCTTCGCCGCACTGGAGGCGGGTGCCGCCGGGTTCCTGCTCAAGGACACCGACCCGGAACGGCTGTTCCAGGCCATCCGGACCGTGGCGGCCGGGGAGGGCATGCTGGCGCCCACTGTGACGAAACGGTTGATCGAGCGGACACGGGAGCGGGCCGCGGCGTCCAGGGCGAACACGGCGTTGGCGCGCCTGGAGCTGCTCACCGCGCGGGAGGCTGAGGTGCTGGATGCGGTGGCCCAGGGGATGAGCAATGAAGGGATCGGCCAGTTCCTGTTCCTCAGCGAGAGCACTGTGAAAACCCACATGTCGCGGATTCTGGCGAAGCTTGAGCTGGAAAACCGGGTGCAGGCGGCGCTGCTGTTCCGCGATTCCCGGCATTGAAACGGGGACTTGGCCAGTCGGGGAGTAGTGGGGTTGAACAGTCCTTTGTCCCCTTGGCCGCGTGAAACCGCGGAATGCCGGGCAATTTTGTGCCGGGCCCGCCGCAATCTCTGAATTCTCCGTGTCACACGACGTCGTGGACGCTGACTCGCGCCCGCCCGCTCCCGGCAGCATCACCGAGGGGAGGTACCAGGCTGCAGACCGCACAGCCACTGCAAGTTCGTTCACCAATCAGCAGGGGGATACTTCGGCAGGCGAACTGCATTTTTCCGCGAGAAACGCCACGACATGCCGTGTAGCGAAGTGCTACGCTTGAGCTATGAAGTCGATGCCAACCCGTATTGACGGTGAGCTTTTCGGAGCCGCCAAGGCAGCCGGCGAGCTCCAAAGCCGCAGCGCCGCCCAGCAGCTGGATCACTGGGCACGCCTTGGCCGCGCACTGGAAGCATCGCCGAGGATCACCCACGGTGCGATCAGCAAAGTCCTGGCCGGGCAGGACCCATACGACAGTCTTTCAGACAGTGCGCAGGCCGTAGTTCGAGTGGACTGGGATGAGCAGATCTCTGCGAGGATCGCGGGTCTGGATTTCCAAGACCGCCTGCAAAAAGCCGGCCGGCCCTGGACGGAGGCGGATGCTGAAGGTCTTGCCGTTGTGCACGACCCCGGCATCAACCCTGCATGAGTTCACCTGTCCTGCATGTCCTTGCGGGACCCAATGGCGCCGGCAAGTCCACGTTCGTGGAAACGGTGTTGCAACCAGTAACTCACCTCCCGATCATCAACGCAGATGGGATCGCTGCACGGCGCTGGCCCGGACGGGAGGTCGAGCACGCGTACCAGGCCTCGGCCGCGGCAATGGCTGCTCGCGACGATGCCCTTGGCAAGGGGCGATCCTTCATCCCTGAGACCGTCTTCAGCCATCCCAGCGAGGTTGAGCTGATAAGGCGCGCTGCTTTCGCCGGTTATCTTGTCGCTCTGCACGTAATCCTCATCCCCGAGGATGTATCGGTGATGCGCGTGGAGTACCGAGTGGCGCAGGGCGGGCACGATGTTCCGGAAACAAAGGTGCGGCAACGGTATCGGCGACTCTGGAAGCTGGTCGCCGAGGCGCGTGATCTCGCCGACCGCTGCACCTTCTACGACAACAGTCTCGCGTCCAGCCCGTTCCAGCCCGTTGCCCGTTACGAACGCGGTCGTGTGCTTGGCGAACCGGCCTGGCCGGCGTGGACACCTGCCGTACTGACCGGACCCCACTAGAACGGTGAGGTCGGCTTTCTTCCCGGAGGCTTGGTCCTCGTGGAGTTGGTCCGGGTTGCCACCGGCCGACAGGCGCACGCCTCGTCGCGGGAGCGTCGTTTTCGGTGACCCGGAGCGATTCGTGCGGATCACGCCGTCGGGCGTCTAAACTGGAACCATCATGACTATTTCTGCCTCCATCCCCACTGTCACCGCCGAAACTCCCGTCCGCGTCAGGTTTTGCCCCTCGCCGACCGGTACGCCGCACGTAGGCCTCATCCGCACCGCGCTGTTCAACTGGGCGTATGCCCGGCACACGAACGGCAAGTTGATCTTCCGCATTGAAGACACCGATGCCAAGCGCGACAGCGAGGAAAGCTACCTCCAGCTCCTGGACGGGCTGAAGTGGCTGGGCATCACTTGGGATGAAGGCGTGGAGGTTGGCGGACCGCACGAACCGTACCGCCAGTCCCAGCGCGGGGACATTTACCAGGACGTCATTGCCAAGCTGGTGGCAAACGGCCATGCCTATGAGTCATATTCCACACCGGCGGAAGTCGAAGATCGTCACAAGGCGGCCGGTCGGGACGTTAAGCTTGGATACGACAACTTTGACCGCGACCTCACAGCCGGCCAGATTGCCGCCTTCAAGGCGGAGGGCCGCGAGCCGGCGCTGCGCCTGCGCATGCCGGAAACGGACATCACGTTCACAGACTTGGTCCGGGGCGAGATCACCTTCAAGGCAGGATCAGTCCCGGACTACGCAATTGTCCGCCCCAATGGCGCACCGTTGTACACGCTCGTCAACCCCGTGGATGATGCCCTCATGGGCGTCACCCACGTGTTGCGCGGCGAAGACCTGCTCTCCTCCACACCCCGCCAGGTGGCCCTGTACCGCGCGCTGCATGACATTGGCGTGGCCGAGTACATGCCGCTGTTCGGCCACCTGCCGTACGTGATGGGTGCCGGCAACAAGAAGCTCTCCAAGCGCGACCCCGAGTCCAGCCTTTTCCTGCACCGCGACCGCGGCTTCATCCCCGAGGGCCTGCTGAACTACCTGTCGCTGCTGGGCTGGTCGCTCTCCGCCGACGAGGACATCTTTTCTGTGGCGCAGCTGGTGGAGAACTTTGACATCCACGACGTCCTGGCCAACCCGGCCCGCTTCGACATCAAGAAGGCCGAGGCCATCAACGGCACCCACGTGCGCATGCTCGATGCTGCCGACTTCCGCAACCGCCTGGTCCCGTACCTGGAGGCTGCCGGGCTGGTGGGGGAGTCCCTGAGCGCCCGCGAGGAGGAAATCCTCACCGAGGCCGCCCCTCTGGTCCAGGAACGCATCACCTTGCTGGGCGAGGCGCCGGAGATGATGGCGTTCCTTTTCAAGAAGGACGACGCCGTCGACGTCGCCCAGGATGCGCTCAAGGGCCTTCCGGAGAACTTGGGCGAAGTGTTGGATGCAGCCATGGCAGCCCTCGAACCGCTGGAGGACTGGAGTGCCGAGTCGATCCAGGCGGCGTTGAAGACTGCCCTGGTCGAGGGCATGGGCGTGAAGCCGCGCCTGGCCTTCGGACCTGTGCGCACGGCCCTGTCGGGACGCAAGGTGTCGCCGCCGCTCTTTGAATCCATGGTGATTCTGGGCAAGGAGTCCTCGCTGACCCGCCTGCGCGCGTTCAGGGGCTAATCACGTTGACGATTGACGCTTCGCAAGACGCCCTTGGAACTGTCTGCCTTGCTGGGCGTGTCAAGGGTGTCTTGTTCGATATTGATGAGACCGTCGTGGACCTGTACCAAGCCATCAAGCACGCCATGGTGTTTGCCGGGGCCAAGCTGCTGCCGGACTTCACCCCGGCCGCATGGGACCACTTTGCCGCCCTGTACATGGCGGATCCCTGGGAATTCTACGACCGCTACGTGCTGGGCGAATTCACGTTCGCCCAGCAGCGCGGGCTGCGCGCCCGGGCAGTCTTTGAACAAGTGGGCTTCACGGGTTTCGATGCACCGGCGGAGCAGCGGTGGATCGCCGATTTTGAAGAAGCGCAGCCGCAGTACTTCCGAGCTTTCGATGACGTGGCGCCGCTCCTGGACGCGTTGGACGAAGCCAATGTTCCCTACGGGGCCGTGAGCAACAACGTCCACGACTATCAGCGCGCCAAACTTGACCGTGCCGGCCTGCAGCGAATTGAAGTGCTCGTGGGCATCGACACCGTCAAGGCCGCGAAGCCGCGGCCGGAAATCTTTTGGGAAGGTTGCCGCCAGCTGGGGACCGCGCCGGAGGAAACTCTCTACGTGGGAGACAACTTCCTGGTGGACGGGGTGGGCTCGATGAATGCAGGCCTGCTCGGGGTGTGGCTGAACAGGGGCGAGAAGGAACTGCCGCCAGTGGAGAAAGCCGACGCCGCGAGTGCCGGTGCCGTGCGCGGCATCGGGTCCTTGGCCCAGCTGCCCGAGCTGCTTGGGCTCGGCGCCCCGCCGCTGAATTGTGACGCACATCTCAGCTGAAAACGGCATTCCCGTTTTGGTGTTCGGCAATCTCTCGGGTATAGTTTTATCCCGGCGCGAGGGCCGTGGAAAGTCCGGGGAAACCCGCGGATTTCACGGCAGAACGTAGCCTTTGGGATATGGTGTAATTGGCAACACATCGGTTTCTGGTACCGACATTCTAGGTTCGAGTCCTGGTATCCCAGCGCTTGCAAAAGCCGCCTTTCGTTTGGCGTGCACAGCAAATTTCAGGTACTGTTCATGAAGTTCGCGGAGCAAAAGCGAATGTATTAGGGCCCCATCGTATAGCGGCCTAGTACGCTGCCCTCTCACGGCGGTAACGCGGGTTCGAATCCCGCTGGGGTCACAAGCAAGGCCGGGAATCGAAGATTCCCGGCCTTTTTGCTGCCCTGGCGAGCATCCAACGCCAGTTTGTCGAGATTCAGCGTGTCGAGACCGGCTCGCCGACTTCCACGTGCACGCCTGCGCATGGTTGGCACCTAATGGCTCGCCACGGCGGCAGTGGCGCGCCATTAGGCGCCAACGGTACGCAGCAATCATGGCGGGCCTGGCAATCCGGATTTCGGCAGGCTCAACCACCGGTGCCTTGAAAATTAGCCGTACTCTGTGCCGCAATGCCGTTCACTGGTGCCCCGAACTGGCATGATGAAGCTGTGAACCCCTCCGATTCAACTCAGTCAGGCGGCAATGGCGCCGCTGCCTTGGTGCAAGAAGCAGCCATTGAGCTGCTGGAAAGTGTGCGCACGGAGCTTGCGGGGCTGGATCTTCCCCTCGCGCTGCCGGGCGTCGATGAGGCACGCGCCGCGGCCTCCGCAGCCCAAGCGCAGTTGGACGACTACATCCTGCCCCGCTGGAAGAGCCTGGACGCGCCGCTCTTGGCCGTGGTGGGCGGGTCCACGGGGGCGGGGAAGTCAACGCTCGTCAACGCCCTGGTGGGCCATCCGGTGACCCGTTCGGGCGCCATCCGTCCCACCACGCGCCAGCCCATCCTGCTGCACCACCCCGACGACGCCTCCTGGTTCACCTCCGCCAGGGTCCTGCCCACGCTGCACCGCGTGCACGGGGAACTCGCCAAGGAACAAACACCGGCCTCGCGGGCGGGCGCGTCCCCCGACGCCTCGGCCATGACCTCCCTGGTGCTGGTGGCGGACAGTGCCGTTCCCGCCGGGGTGGCGCTTCTTGACGCGCCCGACGTCGATTCCATCTCCGATGACAACCGCCAGCTGGCAGGGCAACTGCTCGCTGCGGCGGACCTGTGGCTCTTTGTCACCACGGCCAACAGGTACGCGGACGCCGTGCCGTGGAAACTGCTGCTGGATGCGGCGTCCCGGGACATCACGGTGGCTGTCATTTTGGACCGTATGCCGCAGGGTGCTGAAGCCGAAGTGGCCGAGGACCTGCGGGCCATGCTCCAGCGCGAGGGCCTTGCCGGCGCGCACTTGTTTGTGGTTGCGGAAACGGCCGTTGATGGGCTCGGCATGCTCCCCGGGCAGGCCGTTGCACCCATCCATGACTGGCTGCGGGACATCGGCGACGATGCGGCCGGCCGTGCGGACATTGTGCGCCGGACCCTTAATGGCACCGTCCGTTCCCTCTCCGGACGGCTGGAGGTGCTGGCCACGGCCGCCACGGCGCAGCAGGACGCCGGCCGGCAACTGGCCCAGGACGTCGAATCAGCCTTTGCCGACGCGGCAGCCCGCATCAGCAAGGCCAGCAGCGACGGAACGTTGTTGCGCGGGGAAGTGCTGGCCAGGTGGCAGGACTTCGTGGGCACCGGGGAGTTCTTCCGTGCCATCGAATCCGGCATTGGCCGGCTGCGCGATCGGATCGGGGCTTTCTTCAAGGGCCAGCCGCCGCCGGCCGTCAAGGTTGAAACAGCGATTGAGACGGGGCTGCAGGCCGTCATCGTCGACCAGGCATCCCGCGCTTCGGAAGACGCGGACCAGCGCTGGCGTGCGGACCCGGCCGGCCGGCAGCTTCTGGGAACGGACGATCTTTCCGCCCCGAGCGCAGGCTTTGCCGCCGAATCGGCTGCCGAAATCCGTGCCTGGCAAGGCGAAGTCATGGAACTCATCCGGGCCGAAGGCGCCGCGAAACGCTCCCAGGCCAGGTTGCTTTCCTTTGGCGTCAACGGCCTGGGCGTGGTGCTGATGGTGGTGGTCTTTTCCTTCACCGGGGGATTGACGGGAGCCGAGGTGGGCATTGCGGGAGGCACCGCCGTCGTCGGCCAGAAACTGTTGGAAGCCGTCTTTGGAGAAGATGCCGTGCGGCGTCTGGCCAAGGAAGCCAAGCGCTCGCTCGAGGCACGCTGCGAAAGCCTGCTGGGGCATGAAAAGCGGCGCTTTCTGGAGCGAATCGGCGATGAACAAGATGCCTTCGAAGCTCCGGCCGCCCGGTTGCGGATACTCGCGGCTGAATTGGCCAGCCTCGGTGAAATGGGAGGCCACGCATGAGCCGCCACCGCCACACGCGCGCCGAATCCACCCTTGACCGCTCGCTGGCGGCCCTGAACGAGGCACGCGAACTGGGCGAGGGACGCCTCGACGACGCCACTTTGGAGCAGGTGTACGGCGTGCTGGAGCGGGCGTCTTCACGCCGTTCGCTGAGTGCCGACCACACCGTCGTCGGCTTCTTTGGCGCCACGGGCAGCGGCAAATCCTCGCTTTTCAACGCCGTGGCTGGCACCGATGCCGCGCAGGTGGCCGTCCGCCGCCCCACCACCAACGAACCGCTGGCCATGGTTTGGGGCATGCCCGGAAGCGCGCCGCTGCTTGACTGGCTCGAGGTCGCGGACCGTCGCGAAGGCACTCCCGTGCAGGGCCTGATGGACGACGCCGGCGGGCTGGTTTTGCTTGACCTGCCGGATTTCGATTCGGTCCAGTTGGGCAACCGCGCCATTGTGGAGCGCCTGGCCGGCCAGGTCGACGTCCTGGTGTGGGTGGTTGACCCGCAAAAGTATGCCGACGCCGCCGTGCACAACGACTTTATTCGGCCCTTTTCCAGCCACGCCGCCGTGACCCTGGTGGTGCTGAACCAGGTGGACAAGCTGGCCCCGGCCGAGGTGAAGCCGGTGCTGGATTCGCTGGCCACCATTCTGGAGCGCGACGGCCTGGGCAAGGCGCAGGTGGCCGCGGTGTCGGCAGTGACCGGCGACGGCGTAGCCGAGTTGCGGGAGCGCATTGCTTCCGTGGTGAAGGCGAAGGCGGCCAAGTCGGCCCGGCTGGCGGCCGATGTTGGCGTGGCAGCGCAGCGTTTGGCCGCGGCTTCCGGCGACGGCGACGCAGCAGGCGTGCACCAACAGGACCGGAAGCAGCTGGCTGCCGGGCTGGCCGAAGCGGTGCATGTTGAAACGGTGGTGGAGGCCGTGCACACCTCCTACCGGCTCGACGCCACCAAGGCGACGGGTTGGCCGGTGACGCGCTGGTTGAGCCGTTTCCGCAAGGATCCGCTGCGTCGCCTGAGCCTGCGCAGGGATGATTCCTCCGAGCTGAACCGTACTTCGCTGCCGCCCTCCGGCGCTGCCGAACTGGCCCGGATCGATTCCTCGATCCGCAACTTTGCCGACGCGGCCAGCGAGGGTGCCTCCGGTCCGTGGCGCGCCTCCATCCGGACATCCGCGCGCAGCCATCGCGAGGGCTTGCCCGACGCGTTGGACCAGGCTGTGGCCGGCACCGACCTGAAGGCCAACACCCGCGCTTGGTGGTGGCCCGTGTTCGCCGTCGTCCAGTGGCTTGCCCTGTTGGTGGCCGTGGGCGGCCTAGCCTGGTTGGGCGTGCTGGCGGTGCTGGGCTACTTCCAGTTCTCCGTTCCTGTTGCCCCCAGTGTGGAGGGCTGGCCGCTGCCCACGCTCAGGGTGTTGGCGGGGGTGGTGCTGGGGGTATTCCTGGCCGTCTCCAGCAAGCTCCTGGCGCTGGCCGGTGCCAGGGCGCGGGCGGCCCAAGCTCGACGGCGGCTGCGCGAAAGTGTTGCCGGGGTGGCCGGTACGCAGGTGGAGGCCCCCGTGGAGGCCGAGATTGCCCGCTACCGTGCCTTCCAGCAAGCCCTGGCAGCAGCCCGTCCCTGACGAATGGGAGGGCGTGGTGGGCCCACGCGCCCGAGGGACCCGCCGCGAGCTTGCGAGTGGGGGGAGGGCGTGGGGATCAGGCCAAGGCGTCGCGGCACTTGAGCAGCGTGCGCAAGTTGCGGGTCGTCGTCGTGCTTTTGTAGCGCGGCCTGGCAGAAAGCTTGCTGAAGGGGTTGTCGAGGGTTCCGCCGGCCGTAGCCTGCCACGCCAGTGCGCCTGGTCCCAGCCGCGCAAGTTCCACCCCGGGAAGCTCAGCCGCGTGGCGGGCCAATTCGTCAAGAACGGCCGGATCCGAAGACAGGGTGATGTAGGCGTGGTGGGTGGCGTCGTCGGCGGGGTAGGGGCAGGCCTCGATGATGGCAGCCAGCTGGGAGTCGTCCACCACAACCACCCACGCGTCGTAGCCGAAGGACTCGCGCAGCAGCGTTTCCACCATGGATTTGAGCTCTGCGGCGGAGGCCTCTGCCGTGCACACGACGTTGCCGGAGGCCAGCAGCGTTTTGACGTTGGCCACGGGAAGGGTGGCAAGGGCCTGGCGAAGATTGGCCATTTTGATGTTGACGCCGCCCACGTTGACCCCGCGCAGAAACACCGTGTATTTCGTCATGCCCACACCCTAGCCCGAAGGGTGGGATCCTGCTTGCCGTGCTTCTCCACTTTTGCACAATGTTTCCTCGGCACACCGCTAGGACGTGGGTTGGTCGCCCAGGGTTGCTCCAAGAGTTTTGGTGGTGCTGCCTCGCTGGACCGTGACGTCGACCTGCTGGCCCGGGGTGTCGCCGCTCAGCGCCTCCAGCAGGTCGGTTACGTTGGCCACCGGTGTGCTGCCAATGCGAATGATCACGTCCCCGGTCTTGATGGCTGCCGCAGCAGCCGGTCCGCCCGAGGCAACCTTGATGACCAAGGCCCCGTTCGTGGACGGCAGCTTGAATTCGTGCGCAATTTGCGGGGAAATGTCACCCAGGCCGACGCCGAGGTAGGCATGCTTCACGGTGCCGTTCTTCAACAGCTGGTTTGCGACGTTGGTGATGGTTGTGGCCGGGGTGACAAAGCCGATTGACACGGCACCGGAACTGGGTGGCAGGTAGGCTTCGGACAAGCCAACTATTTGTCCTTTGTAGTTGCTCACCGCGCCGCCGGAATTGCCGGGGGAGATGGGTGCATCCGTTTGGATCAGATTGATCTTGCCATGCGGTGCGTCCGTCGACGGCGGGATGTCCCGGTGCAGTGCGGAGATGATGCCGGCCGTGACCGTCTCGTCGAGGCCCAGGGGACTGCCGATGACCACGCACAGCGCACCCACCGCAGGCTCGGTCGACGCAAATTCCGGGACGGGCAAGTTGGTCCGGTCGGCGCGGATCACGGCGACGTCCGTGATGTTGTCGACGCCGAGCACCTGAGCCGACGCCTGCTTGCCGTCGGCGAATTGAACTTGCACGGTTTTGAAGGGTTGTCCTTGCATGTCCTCCACCACGTGGGCATCGGTGACGATGGTGCCGTCGCTGTGATAGACAACGCCGCTGCCGAGGCCGATCTGGGTTTGTATGGTCACGACCGACGGTTCGAGTTTCCGGACGATTCCGGGGACAGCCGCAAGGCCCTTTCCTGTGGCACCTGCTGCTGTGACGGCCGCACTTGCGGCGGCTGCCGGGGGTGTTCCGGAAGCAGGGGGAGATTCTTTTTGGCTGCTGCCGGCCGTGCAGCCGGAAACTCCTACGATCATTGCGGTGGCGAGGATCGCCCCACACGCTGTGCGCATTGAGGAACGCATGGCATCACCTTTCGACGCTGCAGGTGCCCGCCAAGGGAAACCGGAGGATGCCCGGCGGCCAATGAATTCAACTGTAAAAATGTTTCAGGAGTCCGTGGGACTCCTGAAACTACTTCGGTGCCATGCCCCGAATGGCGTGTGGCGAGGCATGTGCCGGCGCGCCGACAAGCCCAGGGATGCGGCCCGCTGGGACGTAGCCCGCAACCAGCGCGCCTGAGGGGCCTGCGGAAAGGGTTGCCCAATGCCGCCAGCGAGTCCAAATCTTCACACTTCCCAGTCTCCCAGTCTCCCAGTGTCCCGTATTGGTGTGTCCTGAAGAATCCCCAGACTGATCTTTGCCATAGCTCCGTTTTACGCTTGATCCCCCCGACCTTCAATGGGCATTTTGCCGACCGTCGCGGTCAGTGCGGGTCGGTGGCCCAGGCAAGGGCGGGGCAGGCCGGGAGAGCCGGCTCTCAGGTAGCGCTTTTGCGCAGGGCTTCGGTCAGGATGCGCGAGGCGTTGCACACGATTTCGGCGTGCAGACGGCCGGGCTGGCGGGTCAGGCGCTCGATGGGACCGGAGATGGAGACGGCGGCGATCACGCGTCCAGAGGGTCCGCGCACCGGTGCCGAGACCGAGGCGACCCCGGGTTCCCGTTCGCCCAGCGACTGTCCCCACCCACGACGTCGGACACCGGCCAGCACGGTTGGAGTGAAGCGGGCGCTGTGCAATCCCTCGAGCAGTCGTTCGTGGTCCTCCCACGCCAGCAGTACTTGTGCGGCCGAGCCGGCCTTCATGGTCAGCTGGGTGCCGACCGGGATGGTGTCGCGCAGGCCGATGGGGCGTTCGGCCGAAGCCACGCACACGCGGGAATCGCCTTGGCGGCGGAAGATCTGGGCGCTCTCGCCGGTGGAGTCGCGCAATTGGAGCAGCACTGGGCCGGCGGCCGCAATGAGCCTGTCCTCGCCGGCGGCGGAGGCCAGCTCCACGAGCCGGGCGCCCAGCACGAACCGGCCCTGCATGTCGCGGCTGACGAGTCTATGATGTACCAAGGCAAGTGCCAGCCTGTGCACGGTGGGACGGGCCAGTCCGGTGGCAGCAACAAGTTGCGCCAAAGTGGTGGGACCGGCCTCGAGTGCATCAAGCACTAGGGCCGCTTTGTCAATGACGCCAACGCCGCTAGAATTGTCCATGTAATGATATTGCCGTCTCATTATGTGAGATGCAAATCGAAGAATTGGCTTCCCTCCAGATGGGGCTGGAAGAGTGGGAGCCTACAATCATCGAAGCCGCCGACGGACCACTGTCAAATTCTATCCGAATGCGGCATCCGTCAGTAACGGATTCACCAAGTGAAGGGAGCTGCTGTGAGCGAGCCAACCACGCCCCACACAGTGGACGATGCAGCAGTGGAAGAAACAGCAGCGCAAGTAGCCAAAATCGCCCCACGCCGGGCAGCAAAGACACTTGCCGAAAAAGTTTGGCGGGACCATGTTGTTCGCCTGGGCGAGGGCGAGGGCGATGCTGCCCAGCCTGATCTTTTGTACATTGACCTTCACTTGATCCACGAAGTCACCTCTCCGCAGGCTTTTGAGGGTTTGCGTTTGGCTGGGCGGCCGCTGCGTCGTCCGGATTTGACGATTGCCACGGAGGATCACAACACTCCGACGTTGGCCATTGACAAGCCGATCGCGGATTTGACAAGCCGGACCCAGATCATGACGTTGCGCAACAACTGTGCCGAGTTTGGTGTGCGCCTGCACTCCCTCGGCGACGCCGAGCAGGGCATTGTGCATGTGGTGGGCCCGCAGTTGGGCTTGACGCAGCCGGGCATGACGGTGGTCTGCGGGGACTCGCACACGTCAACCCATGGTGCCGTAGGTGCGTTGGCTTTCGGTATTGGCACGTCCGAGGTGGAGCATGTCATGGCCACCCAGACGTTGCCGCTGAAGCCTTTTAGGACGATGGCGATCAACGTTGAAGGAACGCTGCGTCCGGGGGTGAGTTCCAAGGACATCATCTTGGCGATCATTGCCAAGATCGGTACCGGCGGCGGGCAGGGCTACGTCCTGGAATACCGTGGCTCTGCGATCCGTGCACTGTCGATGGATGCGCGCATGACCATTTGCAACATGTCCATTGAAGCCGGTGCCCGGGCAGGAATGATCGCACCGGATGAGACCACCTTCGCTTACCTGAAGGGTCGGCCCCACGCTCCCGAGGGCGCCCAGTGGGATGAGGCGGTTCAGTATTGGACGTCGCTGAGAACCGAGGACGATGCCGAGTTCGACACCGAGGTGTTCCTTGACGCCAACACGCTGGAACCGTTCGTGACGTGGGGGACCAACCCCGGCCAGGGTGTTTCGCTCAGTGGCTCGGTGCCGTTCCCGGAGGACTTTGGCGATGAAAACGCCAAGGCTGCGGCCGAGCGTGCCCTGGCCTACATGGACTTGGAAGCCGGGACCCCGATGAAGGACATCCGTGTTGACACGGTGTTCCTGGGTTCGTGCACGAACTCCCGCGTGGAGGACCTGCGCGCAGCTGCGGATATTATCCGGGGCAGGGAGAAAGACCCGAATATTCGCATGCTCGTGGTGCCCGGTTCCGCCCGGGTCCGCTTGGAGGCTGAAGCGGAAGGCCTGGACCAGGTGTTCTTGGACTTTGGTGCCGAATGGCGTTTTGCCGGTTGCTCGATGTGTTTGGGCATGAACCCGGATCAGTTGGAGCCGGGGGAGCGGTGCGCTTCGACTTCCAACCGCAACTTTGAGGGCCGGCAGGGCAAGGGTGGGCGTACTCACCTGGTCTCTCCGGTGGTGGCTGCTGCCACTGCGGTCCGTGGGACCCTGAGTTCACCCTCGGACCTTGAACCAGCGGGCACCCGTTCCGCGACCAGTTTCGTAGCGTAAGGAGCTCACAGCATGGAAAAGTTCTCCACCCACACCGGCATTGGTGTCCCGCTGCGCCAAAGCAATGTCGATACCGACCAGATCATCCCTGCCGTGTACCTGAAGCGGATCACCCGTACCGGCTTTGAAGACGCGCTCTTCTCCAGCTGGCGGAAGAACCCGGAGTTCATCCTGAACCAGGAGCCCTTCAACCGGGGTTCAGTGCTGGTCGCAGGCGCCGACTTTGCCACGGGCTCCTCGCGGGAACACGCTGTCTGGGCGTTGAAGGATTACGGATTCAAGGCCGTGCTGTCCTCGCGCTTTGCCGACATCTTCCGCGGCAACTCCGGCAAGCAGGGCCTCATCGCCGCCGAGCTCGCCCAGGACGACATCGAGTTGATCTGGAAGATCCTGGAAAACGCTCCGGGGACCGAAGTCACCGTGGACCTGGAAACCAAACTGGTCACCGCCGAATCATTGGTGGTCCCGTTCCACATCGACGACTACACACGCTGGCGCCTCCTGGAAGGCCTGGACGACATCGGCCTCACCCTGCGCAACGAACCAGACATCACCGCGTTCGAGGCTACCCGCCCCGTCATCAAACCCACCACGCTGCCAGCGAAGGTCTAAGCTGTCAAAGTGCTGTCGAATTGGTCATTCGCTCCCGGTAAATTCGGGAGCGGATGACCATTTCTGCGTCGTGGACGCTCTGATGAACATCAGCGCCCCCCGCACTGCTGGGGCAGTCCTGCCGAACGCAACAAATTGACGAGCCGCTGCGGATTCTTCAGGTCATCCCACTCCCAGCGCACCACGTTGTAGCCACAGGCCCGGAGCCGGTTTTCACGGTTCTTCTCACTAATGACAACCTCTGCGGGCGTTCTGCCGCGTAGGTACTTCTGCGCCGAGTATTTCTCGTGGCCGTCAAATTCACCCAGGGTCTTGAACTCCTCCCAGTCAAAGTCCGGGAACCCAATGCGCCCTTGCGAATCCCGGAACTCTGCTTGAAGCACGGGGGCCGGGAAGCCGTTTTCGATCATGATGGCCCGGCTTAGCGATTCTCCTGTAGACCCGGACTGTCCATCGGCGAGCTCAAGCACCCTGAGCGCCCTGTATTGCTGGCTTGCGCTGGGCAGAAGTTCAATGGCTGCCGCCACGTTCGCTTCTGTGAACGTGAGCTGAACGTTGCAGGGGGAACCGGGGAGGATTCGTTGGCTCATGAGTCTGTCCATCGCCGGCAAGGAACCCGAGAGTGGCAGGTGAACGGCAAGGTCGCGGACCGTTGGCACCGGTGGAGTCACCAGAAGGCCAAACATTTCCCAGGGTTGGGGATCGGCGGCAATGGCTTCAATCCGCTGCAAGGTTTTCCGGCTGCGACCGCCGCCCTGCCCCGGCGGCACCACAGTCTGTACCCGCGGCGGCACCGACGCCAGTGGCAAGCCGAGTATTTGTGCAGCGGATTCTCGGGCGAAGACAGGTCTTCCCGCAGCAAGTTCATGCACCGCTTGAATCTGCATCCGGTACTTTTCCCAAGGCCGCATGGCTTGCCACATCTCCGCGGTTAGATACAGGCCTTGCCGGATTCGCACCAGCTCACCGGACGCGGCCTGGTGTGCGAGTCGGCGGGAGCCATATTCGCTCACATATTTGCTGGGCGCCGAGATGAAGGGAGGGGCTTCAAAGATGCTCATGGTTCCATGGTGTGCTGCCAGTTGCAGGAAAAACGGGCCACGCCGCACAATGTGGACAAGCTGGCCCGACGGGCGGGCTGTGGCGGAGGCAAAGAGGATCTGCAAGGGCGTTTCGTGCCGGTTATGGCGGTTTCAGCGGTGATGCAGGTGGAAGTCAGCGACCCGGCGGGGCCAAAAAGCAGAATTGACGCAGCTATGGTGATCCGCGCCCGGTAAAACCGGCAGCGGATCACCAACACGGGGTCACGGAGGCGAAACCGCGCCTGGATCACGCCGCAGCCTCCTCGTCCCCTGTCGCAGCGCTCATTTCGGCATCTCGCGGGGGAGAAACTATGCTTGACTGAAGCCCGGGCAGGTTACGGGCGCACAAGTGGAACAGAGGATTAGGTGACGATGAGCAGAATTCTGACAGTCCGGGGTGGCGTTCCACTCAAGGGAAGTGTCAAGGTGCGCGGGGCCAAGAACCTGGTTCCGAAAGCCATGGTGGCCGCGTTGCTGGGAAACAGCCCGTCAACGCTACGCAACGTTCCGGAGATCAAGGACGTCGAAGTGGTGACGTCCCTGCTTCACCTGCATGGCATCACGGTAGTGAAGGACCCTGTCACGGGCGACCTCACCATGGATCCCTCCAATGCCAAGAAGGCCAACACTGCGGAGATCAACACGCACGCCGGCGACTCCCGCATCCCGATTTTGCTGTGCGGGCCGCTGATCCATTCCATCGGGCACGCCTTCATCCCGGATCTCGGTGGGTGCAAGATCGGTGACCGTCCCATTGACTACCACTTGGAAGTGCTGCGCCAGTTCGGCGCCGTAGTGGAGAAGACCGGTGGTGGAATTGCCATCACCGCGCCCATGGGCCTAAAGGGCACCAAGATTTCTCTTCCGTACCCCAGTGTTGGGGCCACCGAGCAGGTCCTGCTTTCCGCCACGCGCGCTGAGGGCATCACCGAACTCGCCGGTGCCGCCACCGAGCCGGAAATCATTGACCTTATCGCCATCTTGCAAAAGATGGGTGCCATCATTTCAGTGCAGACGGACAGGACCATCCGCATCGAGGGCGTGGCAGAACTCACCGGTTACGACCACACCGCCCTGCCGGATCGCAACGAATCAGCGTCGTGGGCCTCGGCGGCCCTTGTCACCGGTGGCGACATTTACGTTGAGGGCGCTTCCCAACGCGACATGATGACGTTCGTGAACACGTTCCGCAAGATCGGCGGCGGCATGGACATCCACGACGAGGGAATCCGCTTCTTCCACAAGGGCGGCAGCCTCAAGCCGCTGGTCCTGGAAACAGATGTGCACCCAGGGTTCATGACCGACTGGCAGCAGCCTTTGGTCGTCGCCCTGACCCAGGCCGAAGGCGTCTCCATTGTGCACGAGACGGTGTATGAAAACCGCTTCGGCTTTACCCAGGCGCTGAATCGCATGGGGGCAAACATCCAGCTGCACCGCGAGTGCCTGGGAAGCATCCCGTGCCGCTTTGGCCAGCGAAATTTTGTGCACTCGGCCGTTATTTCCGGCCCCACCCCGCTCAAGGGCACCAATATCAACGTCCCTGACCTGCGCGGGGGCTTCAGCCACATGATCGCCGCACTGGCGGCCCAAGGCACCTCAACTGTCACCGGCATTGACGTGATCAGCCGCGGCTACGAGCGTTTCACCGCCAAGCTCGATGCTCTGGGCGCCGACTTTGACGTTCTGGACTCCATGCAGAAGGCGGGCTAGGCGCAGTGGGCCCCGGTCCGCACCCCGGCCCCGCAGGCGACGGTCCTCCATGCGACGGCCTTCCCAGCCAGGGCAAGCCGGAGCACAAGCGACCCTTCAAACCCCGGGACATGGGCATTGGCACGCGCATGTTTTTCGCCATTTTGGCAGGGGTGGCGCGCCCGCTGATGAACGTCCTCATCGGCAAGGAATGGTACGGACTGGACCGCCTGCCCCAGGATGAGGGCTTCATTGTGGTGCCCAACCACTGTACTGAAATCGACCCCATTGTGGTGGGGCACATGTTGTACAACCAGAACGTGATGCCGCACTTTTTGGCCAAGGATGGGCTGTTCAAGACACCCGTTCTCGGCGCTGTCCTGCGCGGCGCCCACCAGATCCCCGTGGAGCGCAGCGGCGCCGGAGCCGGCACGTCGCTGGTCAAGGCCCGGGTGGTGCTCGGCGAAGGCGGAGCTGTTGTTGTTTACCCGGAAGGCACGCTGACCAGGGACCCGGAACTGTGGCCCATGAAGGGTCGCACGGGTGCTGCCCGGCTTGCCCTGGGCACCGACGCCAAGGTCATTCCCGTGGTGCACTGGGGCGCGCAGGAAGTGTTCCCGCGCTACGCCAAGGGTTTCAAGATTTTCCCGCGCAAGAAGGTGCGGGTTGTGGTGGGCGAGCCTGTTGATTTGAGCGCCTTTGCCGGCAGGTCGGGCGACAAGGCCACGCTCGAGGCGATGACGGGGGTCATCATGGACCACATCACCGCCATGTTGGAAGAGCTGCGCGGCGAGGTTGCCCCGGCCCAGCGCTGGGACCCTTCCGCCCACCGGCAATCGGCCCACGGCCGGTTCGTCGAGCGCGGCGCGCAGGCCCCCAATCAGGAGGCGCCCGTGGCTGAAGAGAACAAGAAGAACGACGCCGGGACAACAGAAACAGGGGATCTCCAGTGAGCTACGTGGATGGCAAGGCACCGGCCAAGATTGCGGTTTTGGGTGCCGGCAGCTGGGGCACCACCTTCGCGAAGATTCTCGCTGACACCGCAGAAGGCACCGATCTCCGCGTGGTGCTGTGGGGACGGCGGCAGGAGGTGGTGGACCAGATCAACGAGAACCACCGCAATCCCCGCTACCTCTCAAGCATTGAGCTGCCCGCCAGCATCAGCGCCTCTACCGACGTGGCGGAAGTCCTGCGCGATGCCGAGCTGGTGGTGCTGGCCGTCCCCGCCCAAACGCTGCGGGAGCAGTTGCGCGGGTGGGTGGGGCTCCTGGCGGAGGACGCCGTCGTCGTCAGCTTGATGAAGGGGCTGGAACTGGGCACGGACCAGCGCATGTCCCAGGTCATCCAGGAGGAGCTGGGCCTGGGCCCGGAGCGGGTCGTGGTGGTCTCGGGTCCCAACCTGGCCATGGAGATTGCCCGCCAGGAGCCCACCGCCTCGGTGGTGGCATGCGCGGACGAGAAAACGGCCAAGTGGGTTGCGAAGGCGTGCAAGCCCAAGTATTTCCGCCCCTACACGGTCTCCGACGTGGTGGGCGTGGAGATTGGCGGCATCGTGAAGAACGTGATCGCGCTGTGCGTGGGCATCTGCGAGGGGCAGAAGGTGGGCGACAACACGAAGGCCTCGGTCATCACGCGCGGGCTGGCCGAGACCACGCGGCTGGCGCTGGCGCTGGGCGGCAAGGCCGAGACCATGTCCGGGCTCGCCGGGCTGGGCGATCTTGTGGCCACGTGCTCTTCCCCGCTGAGTCGCAACCACACCGCCGGGCGCATGCTGGGCGAGGGCCTCACGCTCGAGGACGTCAACAACCGCATGACGCAGACCGCAGAGGGCATCAAGTCCGGGCGTGCCGTCTCGGATTTGGCGGGGAAAATGGGCGTTGACATGCCCATCACCAATGCCGTGGTGGCCGTGCTTGAGGGTAAGCTGACTGTCGACGAACTGGGCCCGCTGCTGCTGGGCCGCCAACTGAAATCCGAAGGCGATTAACGCGTGACTACTGATTCCCCCGCTACCCCTGCGCGCATTCGCGTAGCCATTCTTTTCGGGGGGCGCTCCAGCGAGCATTCGGTCAGCTGCGTGACGGCGGCCGGCGTGCTGGGTGCCATTGACAAGGACAAGTACGACGTCGTGCCCATCGGCATTGCGAAAAACGGCCAGTGGGTTTTGGCCGGCGAAGACATCGCAGGCGTGTCCCTCGCCGGGGGTGCCCTGCCGGAGATTGCGGCGGGGGAGCGGACTGTTTCGCTGTCCCACCTGGGCGGAGGCCACCAGCTGGTGGTCTCCGAAGCGGAGCAACTGCCTGAGCAACTGGGTGCCGTGGACGTGGTGTTTCCGTTGCTGCACGGGCCGTGGGGCGAGGACGGCACCGTCCAAGGGCTGCTCGAGCTGTCTGACACCCGCTATGTGGGTGCCGGGGTGTTGGCCTCGGCGATCGGCATGGACAAGCACTTCATGAAGGTCGTTTTTGAAGCTGCCGGGCTCACCGTGGGACCCTATGTTGCCGTCACCGACCGCGAGTGGACGGTGGATCCGGCGAAGGTGCGCAATCGCGTGGCCGCCCTGGGCTTCCCCGTCTTTGTGAAGCCTGCCCGCGCCGGCTCCTCGATGGGCATCTCCAAGGTGGACTCCCTTGAGGAGCTGGATGCCGCCATTGCCGAAGCCCGCGAGCACGATCTCAAGCTCGTCATCGAAGCCGGCATTGTGGGCCGCGAAATTGAAATCGCCGTCCTTGAGGGCCGGGGGAGCGACGCCCCGCGTGTGTCCCTCCCCGGTGAAATTGCCATGGTTGACACCGACCATGCGTTCTATGACTTTGCCGCCAAATACGTTCAGGGCGATGCAGCAACGTTGAGCTGCCCGGCCCAGATGCCGGAAGCGGATGTGGCCCGCGTGCGCGAGCTGGCCGCTGCGGCTTTTGACGCCGTCGGTGCCGAGGGCCTGTCCCGCGTCGACTTCTTCTACACGGCGGCCGGTGAGCTGATCATCAATGAGATCAACACGATGCCCGGCTTCACGCCGAGCTCCATGTACCCGCAGATGTGGGAAGCCTCGGGGCTGAGCTACCCGGAGCTGATCGACGAGCTGCTCCAGCTGGCCCTGCAGCGGAAGGTGGGCCTGCGTTAACCAGCGGCCTCCGTTGGCGCAGGCAAGAATGACGCCGCGCCTGGTCAGCGGGCACGGAGCGTGGTCCAGTGCTCGTAGGTTTTTGGGCCGTCCGCTGCCTTTAGCTGCTCCCATGCATCCATTGCCTCTTTGCGGCTGAACTCCGAGTTGGCCGGATCGGCACGGAAGTCGGTCAGGAAGTTGTTCATCCGTGCCGAAGGGATCTGCGGAAGCCTCCCCTCTGTCTGCATCAGTGCACGAAGGCGGTTGCCCAGGTCCCGGTAGCTGAACTCCGCCCCCGCCGCCTGCTGCGCCCGGCGCCAGTCGTTGAGCCAGTACCATTGGCCGGACTTGTCGGCAATCCCCGACGACTGGGACCGGGCGAGGCCGAGCAAAAACTGCTTGGTCCGCGCATCTCCAACGTAGTTGAGAACCTGGTTGCCCGGATCGAGTGCGTCGCGGGGAGTTCCGGCGCGGCGGGGGTTGACCGGACGATGCTCCGGGACTTCCCCGATGCCCAGGCACTCGAGGATCAACGCCTCAACTTCATGTTTGCGCGCATTGCCAACGGTGATCCCCAGTCGTTGGGCAAATTGCCTCAGTTCGGCAGCGTAGAAATACGACGACTGGAACTGCGCAACGCTCATCGCCGGGTCCAATTCCATCAGTCCTCCTGCACTGTTGCCTGTTCTTTTGGGTGCGTCTGCCCGCTATTCTAGTGGCATGAGCAGTGAAAAAGTGCCCGGCGGTGTGGTCCACAAGCTTCCCTCCGACCTGCGCGAGACACTGATCGAGAACGCCGCGGCACTGGATGCCTGGAACGACATTACGGCGCTGGCTCGCAATGAATTCATCTGCTGGGTAGAGGACGCCAAACAGGAGAAGACACGGGAGCGCCGCATTCGACGGACGCGGGAAGAGCTCGAGGAGGGCCAGCGCCGGCCCTGCTGCTGGCCGGGGTGCACGCACCGCGATCGCACCGGCAGCTAGGATTCCCAGCGAACTTCCCCATCTTCGATCACACCCGTGGGATGAAGGCCTTGTTTTCGTGCGACGCCCATGGACGCGAAATGCTCGGGGTGTACATGCGCCACGAAGCTGTGCACGCCTCGCGAGCGCAACCAAATGATCATTGCTTGGGCGGCTTCGGAAGCCATCCCTTGTCCTTGCTGGTTGGGTGAAATCACCCAGGCGATGGTGGCGGCAAGATCCGGTCCGCTGGGCTCGAGCGTTGCCTGCACGAACCCAATGGGTGCATCGGCGTCCCGTGGGACAACGATCCAGTTGAACCACGCCTGCAACCCGTCGTCGGAGTGGCCGGCTGCCTGTCTCGCGTATCGACGCTGTAGTTCCTCGAGAGACGGAGCTTCGCCGCCGGTGTACTCATAGAGGGAAGTGTCTGCCAACACCTTCACCATGTCGGCGGCATGCTCCACCGAGAGCGGTTCCAGGCGCAAGCGCGCCGACACGATGGTTTCACCTCGGGGCCAATCAATCATGCGGCAAGTATGCCAAGAGAACTGATCTGGCGGCGTCCATCGGCATGGTTTTCCGGGCAGGGACGCATGCCAATGCAATCCAGCGCCATGCAGAATAGCCACCGTCCCGGGTCAGGTCACCGGCACGCGAGAAACTCGTTCGCGGCACGTTCGAGGAAGCTGCGGGTATGACGACGACGAGTATTCTCGTCATCGGCTGCCAGTCCCCAGAGGTGCATGGAGCCGAGCGCGGTCGCCGAGACGTACATCTCCCACAACGGAAGGTCGAACAGATCAAGGGCGTTTCCGGCGCTGTGCATGTGCGCCACGTATGCGTCGGTGAACCGCTCGGCGGCCGGAAGGCCGAACGCGCAACAGATTTCGACCCTGGCACATGCCAAATCAGCGAGTGGATCTCCCATCGCTGCGTCTTCCCAATCCACGACGGCGGCGAGCCGTGCGCCGTCGAACATGACGTTGCCCGGCCAGTAGTCCCCGTGCAGCAGCACTGAAGAATTCGCCCGACGATCGATGCCGCGTCGCAACGCCGCAGCGACGGCTCCACCGGTCCGATCGGCCGGAAGATGTGCATCCAGCACTTGGGCGGGGTCCTCAAGAGCGGTGAGTTCAGGGACATGGATGTCGGCGAGCCCATGCAGCCGGGACAGGAAATGGGCCATGGCCTCCACGGCTGCATCGACTTGGGCGTCGGCCCGGGCGGTGGTCCCTTCCACCCATTCCATCGCCAGCCAAGGCCCGTCCTGAGGGGCCGGGCCATGGAGTGCCAGCGGTTTGGGAACTTCAAAGCCCCTGCTGTGCAATTGCCGCAGGACCCCAAATTCCTTCGCTGCAACAGAGGTCCCGTGGTCCTTGAAGCCATCGGGAGTGTGCTGGCGAAACACCACGCGACGCTGCCCCAGCGATGGCGAAAACAGCGCGAGTGCGGTGACCTTCGCGGAGCTTCCACCCGTCATGCGTTCCATGCCCACCACCTTGGCGTCGGGCATGACGGACCTCGCTGCATCAATTATGTCCCTGGAAGCGCCCACGAGGTGAGCGTACAACTCGGCCAGCTGACCGGCAACCGCCTTTGAGACCCTTCCCGGGGGTGGGCAACCGGCCGCCACCATTTTGGCGTTCGACGACTTGGTGCCGGACAATGAAATGTACGCGGAAATCAACGAAACATAAATGGCGAGGTAGTCGAACGTGAAGAGCATCCCCGGCAGCAGCGTTGCGCTGGGTCAGAAATGGCAGGCTGTGGTGGCCGTGCTGGCTGCCCTTGCCTTGGCAGCCAGCGGCAGCACCCCCATGAGCTTGAGCGTGAAGACTTCCACCGCCGTAACCAAAACCATGACGGGCGGAGCCGCGCTTGACGTGCCGGGGGCCAGGGGCACCAACCACGGCCGCGGCATTATGGCCGGAAAGCCCCGCTTGCGCTGCGATGGACGCCGGCGGCGGAATGCAAAGGGCCCCAAAGCCTCTGCGCACCGTGAGCGGAACGTTCCCATCCATCGTCGCCGTCCGCCTTCCTGCACGGGCTAAACTGGGGGCCTTACTTTTCTGCAAAGCGTCTGCCAGCAATTCGCGGCCGCCGGCAATCCCCTAGGAGCACTTCGCCCATGAGCCACGAGCCATTGCCGCCGGCCCCCACCCTGAGCTGGACCGAGGCGGACACCGAACACACGGCGCTGTGGTTTTCCGCCAGCGGTGCCGCCGCTCCCAAAAAAGTGCAGGTGGTGGACGACTCCCTCACGGCCGACGACGCCCACCGCCTCGCCGCCCAAGGCACGGCCATGCTGTGGCGCGGGGATTACCACAATGCCCGCCAACTGCTCTCGGCCATGGCCAGGCGCCTGCCGGTCTTTTCCAGGCACGACGGCGAAGACGTCGCCAAGGCTTTCTATCGCTACCGCCAAGGCCGCACACAGCGGGCACGAATGCTGGGGCTCCTGCTCGTTCCGCTGGAGGAGGGCCCTGCCGTGGCGTTGCGCCGGGCTCCCGATGTTGCCGAGGCGTGGCGGGCAGCCGCCGGGGACGTGGCGGAAGCCATGGTGGCTCCGCTGCAGGATGTGCTGGGTGCTGTCGGAGCCTTTGAATGGCGACGCAACGGTGTTTTTGTGCAGGAATTGGATGCCCTGATCCACCCGCACTACGGCACCTTTGCCCCAATCCGCAGCGAATACCTGGGGCTGGTGGAACAGGCGCCGCTGCCGTCGCGGGAACTTGCTTTCGACATTGGCACCGGCACCGGGGTGCTGGCCGCCATTGTGGCACGGCGCGGCGTGAAGCACGTGGTGGCCACGGACAGCGAACCGCGCGCCATCGCCTGCGCACGGGAGAACCTGACGGCGCTGGGATTGGCGGATGTAATCGAGGCTCGGTTGGGGGACATGTTCCCGGAAGGCAGGGCGCCGCTGGTGGTCTGCAACCCGCCGTGGCTGCCGGGGACGGCCAACACGTTGTTGGACAACGCCGTCTACGATCCCAAGTCCCGCATGCTCAAGGCGTTCCTGAACGGGCTCTCCGGGCACCTGGTGCCCGGGGGAGAGGGGTGGCTTGTCATCTCCGACCTTGCAGAGCACCTCGGCCTGCGCTCGCGCGAAGAACTGATGGGCTGGATTGAAAAGGGCGGGCTCGAGGTGTTGGACAAACTGGACACACCGCCGAAGCATCCGCGCTCCATGGACCGCAGCGACCCCTTCTTTGCTGCGCGCAGCAAGGAAACCACGTCCCTGTGGAGGCTGGGCGCAAAAGCCTAGCCCGCGCTGGGCTGCGGTGTTGGGCTCTGGGTGGGGTTCGGGACGTCGCCAAGTCCCAAGCATCCTCCGCTGGCCGGGATCTTGGACGCTGCAGCGGAAATTTCAGTGAGGACGGTGTCCGAGGGGACCTTGTTCTTGGACAGCAGCAGCTCGGTGGCGGGATCCCGACCGTAGGTGGTGAGGGTCCAGGCGTCGTCGCCCTCCTTCATCACCCAGTCCACGCCGTTGACGGTGACGCACTTGTCGGTGGTGGGGCCGGGAACCGTGACGCCGCAGCGCAGAATCACCACCGATGGATCACCCCAAGCTGCCGTTGCCTGGCTGCTGGTGGTGCGGCGCTTGGCGTCGGCCAGGGCGTCCGGCAGGGCCACCATCATCGACGCGCAGGCGGGATTGTTGGCATCCTTGGCTTGGTCCACGGACACGGCAGGTGCACAAGCAGTCAAAAGCAACAGGGATACGGCGGCAACGGGCACAGCACTGTTCCAGGAACGAACATTCAAAGGCATGTTAAGAAGCCTATCGCTTCAATCTGTGAAGCCGTTCCTTCCCCCGATTCCACACAGCAGACAGCTCTTCCCACGGGCTCCAATTCGTGTCCGGACACCGGGGCAGGGGCATGGTCTGTGCGATAATGGCGTGTTGGGACTTTCTTGTGTGCAGTTTTCGCGGCCATTTGGGCGTCCCCACTCAAACTTCTCACGGCCCAACACGGCCGCGAATGCGTAATAAAAGGGGAAACATTGGGTCACTCGCTCACGCGCCGATGGCTTGCTGCGGCCTTTTTGCTGGCCATGCTCGCTGGATTGACGGTAGTTTTCACTGCCGCTCCGGCCCAAGCGCAGCAAGCAGGGACCACGTTCTCGGCTCCGGTGCACGTCTCCCCAAACACGGCATCCGTCGGTGCCGGCGCGTCGGCCGTCACAGTGCTCGAGGCCGCACCGGATACCACCGCCAATCCGGCCTGGGCCAAGGCCGCCAAGCAGGACAAGGCGCCCCAGGGCAGTCCTGTGGTGGTGCAATTGCTCACAATCGCAGTGGTGCTTGCCTTGGGTGTTGCCTATTTTTGGCTGATGAGCCGCTCCGGCCGTGGCGGTCCGCAGGTCAATGAGCGGAAGCAAGCAGCTCGTGCTTGAAGGATCTCAGACAAAAGACGACGGCTTGACGTCACCAAAGCCGGACGAATCTGTTGATTCGTCCGGCAAGCCGTTGCGCATCATGCTCATGATCCACTCCTACTGGCCGGAGCACAGCCCGCCGCAGCGCCGCTGGACAACACTCATTCGCGAGTTCCGGAAGGCCAATTGGGACGTGGAAGTTGTGGCCCCCGTGGCGCATTTCCCGGTGGGTCGCCGGACCCTGCCTGCCAGCAAGGCCGGGCGTCCCCTTCGCGGCCAGGTCGGCCCGTTGGGCGAGCGGATCAAGCGTGCTCCCTACGTTCCGCACAGTGGCCACTCCCATGGTGCCCGGCTCCTGGACCAACTGGTTTCCGCGGCCATGTCCATCCCCGCCGGGTTGATGTGGCGCAGCGCCGACGTGATTGTTGTCACGGCGCCCAGCTTGCCGATCATGGTGTCCGGCTATGTTGTGGCGAAGCTGCGGCGCGTGCCGCTCATCGTGGAAATGCGCGATGCCTGGCCGGATCTGGCCCGTGATGCCCGCATTGTGAAGGGCAACGTCAAGAGCCTGGTGGAACGCGTGGTGGAAGCCATCCAGTTGCGGGCGGACATGGTGGTTGCGGTCACCGAGGGTTTTGCTGAAACGCTGCGTGCCCGCGGCGTGAAAAACGTTGTCACCGTCAGCAATGGACTTGACCTGAACACCGTTCCGGTCTTTGCCCCTCCGCCCGTGGAGCGCCCGGTCTTTGAAGCCCTGTACCTGGGCAACCACGGCGAGAGCCAACGCCTTGACGTGGTGATCCGCGCCAGCGCCCTGGTGGGGGACTCCATGCATCTGCACATGGTGGGCCACGGCACCCAGCGCCCGGCCCTGATGGAACTGGCCCGGGAACTCAACGCGCCCGTCACCTTCCACCCGTCGCTGCACGGCGAGGACGTCCTGGAAAGGTACGAGCACGCGGACACCTGCATTGTGTCGCTGCGCGACGACTGGAAGTCCTTTGAAGCCACAGTGCCCTCCAAAACCTACGAGGTCATGTCCATCGGACGCCACGTGACGGCCATTGTGCGCGGGGAAGCCGCGCGCATCGTCAAGGACGCCGACTGCGGCGACGTGGTCGCCTGGAAGCCCGAGGCCGTGGCTGAGTTGTGGTGTGAGCTTGCCGCGGACCGCTCCCGCCTGCAGACGGGCACCACCGGCCGCGACTGGGTGCGCAAGCACGCCAACTATCCCGTTTTGGCGAAGGCGTACATGGAGAACATTGCGGCAGTGGTCAGTGAAAAGAGGCGTATCTAGTGGGTGTGCTTAAAAACGCTGCCCTGGCGGCCTCAACTGCCGCCCGGCACCTCTCGGATGATCCCACGGTGTTGGCGCTTCAGCTTTCGAGGCGCCTGCCCGCACGCTTCGTCCAGCCCGCGGCGAAGGCCGTGAACAAGGCACTCCCGCGCTCCGTTTCCGCCGTTGCCTTGATTGCCGCCCATGTTGCCGGCGACAGCACGGGCCTGGAACGTCGTTTCGAAACGGCACGCAGGGACGGTGTTGCCGGCAACCGAGCCAGGTTGGTGGCCGACGTCGCACTGGCCGCCGGGCAGCCTGCTTGGGCCGATGAGTTCCTGCCTGCCGCAGCGGGAGCCTCTCGCCTGCCTGCCACCTTTGCCCGGCGGAAATGGTACGACGGCGACATGTCAGGTGCCGTCGCCGCCCTCGCCGCCCAGCGGGGTGCGCTGGGCAGGCACCACGACAGGCTGGCCGGGGAACTGCGCACGTTCACCGGTTGGACGCCTGTGCTGCCGGCTGTCCAGGTCGAAGCCGTGCCCGGGCGGGTACTGCACTTTTTGACCAATTCGCTGCCCCACACCGCCAGCGGCTATGCCCAGCGCGGGCACTCCATTCTTGCGGCGCAGCGCGACGCGGGCTGGGATGTGCTGGCCGTGACACGCCTCGGATACCCCGTGCAGGTGGGCAAGATTCTCGCTGGCGAGCAGGACGTTGTCGACGGGGTGAAATACCGGCGGCTGCTGCCGTCGCGCATGGCTGCCACGGCCGATGCCCGCATGCAGCAGGAAGCCGAGGAACTATTGCGCGTGGCCGTGGAGTTCCGGCCCCAGGTGCTGCACACCACCACCCACTTCGCCAATGCACTGGTGGTGGGCGCGGTGGCCCGAGCCCTCGGCATCCCCTGGGTGTATGAGGTGCGCGGACAACTTGCGGACACGTGGGCGTCCACGCGCAGCGAGGCCGCCAAAGGCAGCCAGCGCTACACGGAATTTCAGGCCCGGGAGGCTGACGCCATGCGTTCCGCCGACGTGGTGTTTACCCTCGGCGAGACCATGAAGGAGAGCATCGTGGCTGCGGGGGTGCCCGCTGAAAAGGTATTGCTGGCGCCCAACGCGGTGGGCGGAGAATTCCTGCAAGCCCCGCGCGCCGCCGAAGAAGCCAGGACGGCTCTTGGCCTTGACCCGGACTTGAACTACATCGGCACCGTCAGCTCGCTGGTGGACTACGAGGGAATCGATGACTTGGTGGAGGCCTTTGCGTTGCTGGCGCCGGAAATCCCCAAGCTGCGGCTGCTGATTGTGGGAAATGGCACTTCCCTGCCAGCCCTGCAGGACCAGGCCAAGCGGCTGGGCTTGGCGCAGAAGGCCATCTTCACCGGTCGCGTGCCGCGCGAATCCACGCCGCTTTACCATGGGGCACTTGATGTTTTCGTGGTTCCGCGCAAGGACTTGTCCGTCACCCGCGCCGTCACCCCGCTCAAACCGGTGGAAGCGTTGGCCAGCGCCCGGCCCGTCGTGGCGAGCGACCTTCCGGCGTTGCGTGAGATCATTGAACCCGATGTGAACGGGAGGCTGAGTGCGGCGGATAATCCGGCGGACTTGGCTTCAGTTTTGTCAGGGTTGCTGCGAGAGCCGGAACTACGGACCCGCCTGGGTCTGTCCGGACGCGGCAGAGTTTTGGAAACACGCACGTGGGCGGCCAATGCCGCCGCCTACAGTGCGGCGTACAAGAAGGTAATTGACGGGTCAGTGGAAAGTCGGAGTGGCACGCATGACTGAAGTTGTTGCGCAGCTGCCCAAACCTGCCGTGGTGCATGATGTGCCGGTGGACATGGGCAAGCTGAAGAGAGTTGGTGCGCGCCCGCCGTTCCTGGACTACCTTGTCCAACTGTGGGACTTCCGCCAGTTCATTTACTATGACGCCCGGGCCCGCGTGCAAAGCAGCACCCGCCGCGACAAGCTGGGCAGTGCATGGTTGATCCTCAACCCCATGTTCAACGGTCTCACCTACTTCCTGGTGTTCGGCCTGCTGCTGAACACCAGCAAGGGCATCCCCAACTTCATCGGTTATCTGGTCATCGGTGTCTTCATGTTCCAGATCACCTCGGGCGCCATTACCGGCGGTGCCAGGTCCATGCAACAAAACAAGGCCTTGGTGCAGGGGTTCAGCTTCCCCCGGGCAGCCCTGCCCATTGGCGTGAACCTGCGCGAACTTTTGGGCAACATCCCCATGATCCTGGCCATGCTGCTCATCATTCTTGTGGTTCCGCCCGTGGAACCCATCAGCTGGCGTTGGCTGCTGCTGGTACCGGTCCTGGCCCTGCAGTTCGCGTTCAACCTTGGCATCGGCCTGATCCTTGCCCGCATCATTTCCCGCGTGAATGACGTGACCCACCTGCTGCCCTTCGGGCTGCGGTTGATCATGTATTTGTCCGCCGTCTTTTATTCATTGGACCGGTTCATCGACCACCCGACCATTCTTGCGGTCATGCAGGCGAACCCCATGTTCATTATCATTGACATCACCCGTGATTCCCTGCTGTACGGCGTCACCCCGTCATTGCACTCCTGGGCCATGCTGACTGCCTGGGCCGGCGTTTCGCTCGTGGTGGGCATGCTGTTTTTCTGGCGGGCGGAGGAATCCTATGTCCGCGGTTAATGAATTTTCCACCCTGACCACGGATCCGTGCATCGTTGCGGACAAGGTGGCCATGAAGTATCGCGTCATTTCAACCGAGGAGCAGGACAAGGCACCCAGCCGCGGACTGAAACTGTTGAAGCGCTTCGCCCCGGCACCCAACACCGTCACCGTCAACGCCCTGAATGAGCTTTCCCTGGTGGTCCGGCACAGCGAATCTGTGGGGGTCATTGGCCGCAACGGATCGGGTAAGAGCACGCTGATGAAGCTTGTCAGCGGCCAGGTCCGCCCCACCAGCGGTGCCATCCATGCCTCCAGCACGCCCATCATGCTCGGTGTCAACGCAGCTTTGGTGCCGGAGCTTTCCGGGGATCAAAACGTGGTCCTTGGCTGCCTGGCCATGGGAATGGACCGAGCGGAGATCGATGCACGCTTTGCCGAGATCGTGGAAGTGTCGGGACTGGAAAAGTCCATCCACCTGCCCATGAAATCGTATTCTTCAGGCATGGCTTCGCGCCTGCGCTTTGCCATTGCCGCCTGCGGGAATCCTGAGATTCTGCTCGTGGACGAGGCCTTGAACACCGGCGACGCCCAGTTTGCCGCCCGCAGCAAGCGCCGCATGGACGAGCTCCGCGACAAAGCCGGATGCGTGCTGCTGGTCAGCCACAGCTTGACCACCATCAAGGACATGACCGGGCGGGTGGTGTGGCTGGACAAGGGCGATCTCATCATGGACGGCGATCCCAAGGAAGTCACCAAAAAGTACATGGAATTCACCAAGTTGCTGGCCAAGGGGAACAACAACTCCGCCCGGGATCTCTTGGCCGAGGTCCGGTCTGGTTTGGCCGCGGCCAATATTGTGAAGGCTTCGGCATCGCGCCGCGGCAGAACGGCGGTGGCTTGATGTACACCGTCGAAGAGGCCAAGACGGCGCTGTGGCATTTGCGTTCCGGTGGCCCGGACCAGCTGAAGGAATGGCGGAATCGCCGCCGCGTGGACCTGGGTTTCGCCGCCCCCACGAGTGTGCAGGGTGTGGAAGGCGGCTGGGTCGGCAGGGGCAAAAAGCGTCACCTCTCCTTCACGGCCGCTCAGTTGCCAGGCGGGGAACCCCGGCGCCACGACCTCACCGTCGGCGTCATCCTTGACGACTTTTCCGCCATGGCGTTCCGTTTCGAATGGAACGCAGTTGCCCTGGACCCGGCGTCCTGGGCCCAACAGCTGGACGGCCTTGACCTGGTCTTTATTGAATCCGCCTGGGCTGGCAACGAGAGGCTTTGGCGTGGCAAGATAGCCGGCGAGAACGGCCCTTCGCAACAGTTCATTGCGATGCTGGCCGCTTGCAAGGCCCACGGCATTCCCACCGTCTTTTGGAACAAGGAAGACCCGCCCCACTACGACGACTTCCTGCCTGCGGCGAAGCTTTTTGACGTGGTCTTCACCTCTGATGCGGGCCGCATTGAAAGCTACCGCGAGGACCTGGGCCACGACCGCATCGATGTGCTGCCCTTCGCCGCTCAGCCTGCCGTCCACAACCCCGTGCGCCCGGCCAAGGGCTGGCACCGGCGCGACGTGGCCTTCGGCGGCATGTACTTTGCCCACAAGTACCCCGAACGCCGCGAGCAGATGGACCTTTTGCTCAACGGTGCCATGGATGCCTCCTCCAAGATGGAGACCGGGTTGGAGATTTTCTCCCGCCAGCTCGGCGGCAATCCGGAGTACCAGTTCCCGGCCCCGCTGGATTCGAGCGTGGTCGGATCACTGACCTATCCGCAGATGCTCTCCGCGTACAAGGCCTACAAGGTCTTTTTGAACGTCAATTCCGTGGTGGATTCCGCCAGCATGTGTGCACGGCGCATCTTCGAGATCTCCGCTGCTGGCACCCCCGTCATCAGCACCCCCAGTGCTGCCATCAGGAACTTCTTCGCCGAGGAGGAAGTGCCCGTGGCGGAATCGCGTGAAGCAGCTGCACACCTCAGCCGGGCGCTGGTGAAGAATGCGGAACTCAACGACCGCACAGCCCACTTGGCCCAGCGGCGGATCTGGTCGGAGCACAGCTACGCCCACCGGGTGGAAACCGTGCTGTCCAAGGCGCTGCCCGGCCGGATCTCGGGAATGGAGCGGCCCACGGCATCGGCGTTGGTTCCCACCATCCGCCCGCAGCAGGTGGAAAACGTGTTCCGCACAATTGCCGCCCAGCAAGGCATCTCGACTCAGCTGGTGCTGCTGACCCACGGGTTTGAACTTGAACCAGGCCAGCTCCAGAGTCTGCAGGAACGCTACGGCTTGTCCAACGTCGCACTGCTGACGGCCGGACGGGACGTCTCACTGGGGGAGTGCCTGAACCGGTGCGTGTCCGCAGCTGACGGCGAGGTGTTGGCCAAGATGGACGACGACGACCACTACGGAAAGTCGTACCTCTCGGACCAACTCTTTGCCCTGGACTACTCGCGGGCGGAGATTGTGGGCAAACAGGCGCACTACATGCACCTGCAGGCGTCCAAGGCCACCATTCTGCGTTTTGGCCACAAGGAGCACCGCTACACGGACTTTGTCATGGGCCCCACCATCGTGGCCCGCAAAGAAACTTTCGTTGCCAACCCGTTCCCGGCCCTCGGGCTCGGGGAAGACACGGGATTCTTGCGCAATGCAGGAAATTCCGGGATGCAGGTTTACTCTGCGGACCGATTCAATTTTTATCAGGTGCGTGCCGGCGACGGACACACCTGGCAAGTGGAAGACGCTGAACTACTCGCCTCCGGCGACCTGAAATTCTACGGGGATCCCAATGAACACACCGACATCTGAACTCGCAATCGCCGCAGGCATTGAAACTGTGGCCGTCATCGGCCTGGGGTACATTGGCCTGCCCACCGCAGCGATCCTGGCTGGCAACGGCATGAAGGTGATCGGTGTGGATGTTTCTCCGGCCACGGTGGACGCCGTCAACCGCGGCGAGGTTCCCTTTGTTGAGCCCGACCTGGGCATCCACGTCTCCGGCGCCGTGGCGCAAGGATTCCTGACCGCGCAGAAGGAAACACCGAGGGCAGACGCCTTCATTGTGGCCGTACCAACGCCGTTTCTTGCCGATAAGTCCGCGGACCTGAGCTACATCGAGGACTCCGCCCGAGCCATCGCCCCCCAGCTGCTCGGTGGCGAGCTTGTCATCCTGGAATCCACCTCACCGCCGCAGACCACGGCCCACATGGCACGGGTCATCCTGGAAGCCCGCCCGGACTTGAGCCTTGACGGTTCAGACGGCCGCCCCGCTGTGCTCTTCGCCCACTGCCCCGAGCGGGTGCTGCCGGGCAGGGTCATGATCGAGCTGGTCACGAATGATCGCATTGTGGGCGGACTCAACGCCGGTGCCGCCGCAGCAGCCACCGCCCTCTACCGGGTCTTTTGCCAAGGCGAGATCCTTGAGACTGACGCCACCACGGCCGAGCTTTCCAAACTCGTGGAAAATTCGTACCGCGATGTCAACATTGCCTTCGCCAACGAGCTTTCAGTGGTCAGCAAGAACTTGGGCGTGGACGTCTGGGAACTGATTAAACTGGCCAACCACCACCCGCGCGTCAACATTCTTCAGCCCGGACCGGGCGTGGGCGGGCACTGCATCGCCGTGGACCCGTGGTTCATTGTCGCTGCCGATCCCGAAAATGCGCGCCTCATCCGCACGGCCCGCGAGGTCAACGATTCCAAGCCACAGCACGTGGTCGCCCAGATTCTGGAACCCGTCAAGGAAGTAGCGTCTCCAACAATCGCCACCTTGGGCCTGGCATTCAAGCCCAATATTGATGACATGCGCGAGTCGCCGGCCGTGGATATTGTCCACAAGCTAGCCACGCAGCGCCCCGACGCCACGATTCTGGTGGTTACCCCGCATTCCTCCGTGCTGCCCAGAATGCTTGAAGGATTCAGCAACATCAAGCAGGTCCCGGCCACCGAGGCCATAGCCGCTGCTGAGGTGGTGGCACTCCTGGTGGACCACGACAAGTTCCGTGAGATCGATATGGCCACCTTGGCCGGCAAGCACGTGGTGGATACCCGCGGCTTCTGGCGCGCGGACGCACTCGGATAAAGCACTTCATCTTAACCAGGCAGAATTCGAACACCACTTGACGCTCACGGTATAAGTTCATTGATTAGGGAAATAGACTTGGATAACTTGCAAAAAATTAGCGCAAGAATGGCGAAGAAGTGTTGGAGGATGCTACCGGCGAACGTACGCACTTTGCTCCGAACTGGACCTACGGGTGTGTTGGTGCAACGTCTTCGGGCTGGCGTATCGGGAAAAAATCGCATCGCCAACTACGGCTTACTCTCCGTGGTCGTTCCCGTATTCAATGTTGAAACCTATCTGGACGAATGTTTGTCGAGTATTTTGAAACAGACGTACCGACGAATTGAAGTCATTATTGTCAACGATGGATCTCTCGACGGATCTCTGAAAATTGCAAAAAAATATTCACGTATGGATCGTCGTGTACGAATAATAACCAAGCATAATGCAGGACTCGGAGCTGCAAGGAATACGGGCATTTCGGTTGCTAAGGGAAAATACATTGCCTTTGCTGACTCTGACGATATTATTCCAGAAAAAGCATATGCGACCATGCTCGCCACCTTAGACAACACTGGGTCAGATTTCGTCGTAGGATCTCTTAACAGACTCCAAGGGAAGAAGAGGTCTGTACCCAAATGGGCGAAAGTCGTACATTCTCAAGACCGGCTGAAAATAACGTTATCTGAATTTCCCGAAATACTTCAAGACGTCTTCGCGTGGAATAAGGTATTTGTAAAAGATTTCTGGGACAGCGAACTCATAAGCTTCCCTGAGGGGATCCTTTACGAAGACCAAGAAATAACGACGCGGGCGTACGTTCGATCAAGATCTTTTGATGTACTTCACGCTGTCGTCTATGATTGGCGTATCCGGCAAGACCGAACTTCAATCACTCAGCAGAAGCACAATATTAGGGACTTGGCTGATCGGCTCAAAGTCATAGGCCGAATAGATGACTACCTCAGTGGCGCCGTTGAAAGCCAGATCTACGATTCGTGGGTTGCGAAGGTCTTGGGGTCGGATCTACCACTCTACTTTGTACAAGTACCTCGAGTTGAATCCAAATATTGGTCTCTCCTTCAATCTTCACTGTCCATCGTTGCCGACCATCTATCAGCAGCCACATATCAGGGAATCGGGATCCACGAGCGCGTCCTGTTGCGATGTCTAGTGGCGGATAGCCGAAAGGACTTTGAAGCGGTCGTCATTACTAATGACGAGATGGGGCGATCATTTCCTATAGTTGAAGACGACGGCAGACTCTACGGTCGGCCGTCCTATCTGGGCCTACTCAGTATTGATATTCCATCCGAACTCTTGGAAATAGCCGTCGAGTCATTGGCTATTACTGGTTCACTAACAGGCATCAATTGTACTGACGACGGTAAAGTTAGCGTGACTGGAAGTGCCTATATCGCAGGCATAATGCCCGACCCTAATACTCGCCAAATGAATGTGTTTCTAACAAAAACAGAAGATGGACGTAGGATACTACTTAAGCATGAATCTAGAGTAGATCCAACGTTGAACATAAGCGCAAATGATGCGTGGACTGATTATTCAGCTTCGTCATTTACTACACAGATTGATCTAGCGGATCTTATCCAAAATCAAAGCGATGCTGAGAAGGGGATGGAATGGCGGCTTGAAGTCGTGTTTTCCATACTGGGTAGAGAAGTCGCTGGTAGGCTTTTGAATAGGCCGCTAACAGGGGCTGCGGCGTCGCTTCCACTTTTACCGATGGACGAGCTGAGAGGGCGTTGGATTATTCGGCACTCGAAGGACGGGCTGTCTTTTGTACGCGAAACATATAAGAGAACGCTTAATTCACTTGGTATCGATGGACGAGTAGTGAGATTTACGGTCAATGTGCCCTATAGTGAACTGGATGCGACATTCTGGTTAGAGTGCCACAAATTAAAATTATCGACTTCTGCCAAAGTCTTTGCAGATAATGGCTTACAACCCATATATGAGGCTATATTGCCTCGAATTCCAAAGAATATGCAGGAATTTGATGAATTCGTCTGGCGCATCTATTTGATCAATGGAAAGGGTAAGTCACATGATTTGGCCCTCGATGATTCTCTTATGCGGCAATATACGTTGCGTGAATCCATTGAGGCTTTGACAGTCCGCTCGAGCGGACTGGGGTACGCACAATTGAGTGATGCTCGCCGGAGATGCATTGCGGAATCTTGGACCATGAACGAAGCTTCGAATACGTTCGTTGTTCTATTACGTTTTGCTTGGGATGACGAAGAAACGATTCCCGAAAACGTCCCTCGAATTGTATTCTCAAATGGCCGTAGTGAAATCGCTCCGTCCATTAGTAAATGGATATCCCTTGGGAGTTTAGCGGAATACACGTTTCCACTAGAGAACAAGCGATGGAATACTGTAGCTGAAGCACCAGAATCTGGTATGTACACTCTCCGCCTTGCCTATGATTCAGCATTGGGGGAACGAAAAGTCTACTTGACGCCAGTGAGCCCGTTACTGCAGACTCGCCTACCTCATGATGAAAGTTCAAGGAACTTCAACGTCAGGGTGGCACGATCATCCGTGGGCGCAGCCTTGACCCTTCAATTTGGTCCCCCCCTTGCTATGAGTGAGCGCGGCAAATTGATGCAATCTCGCATTCATAGAAGTCTATCTGAACTGACCGATCACTCTGAGTTGAGAGACGCAGTTCTTTTCGAATCCTTCGGTGGGAAAACCGTCGGTGACAGTGGCTTAGGAATCCTAAACGAGATGATTCGTCGGGGTGATTCTAGACCAAAGTACTGGACAGTTGCCGATCGGTCGATTGCTGTACCGCCAGGTGTGGAGCCGCTAGTCATGTTTTCGGATGCATGGTTTAGTGTACTTCATACAGCGAAGTATCTTGTGAATAACAATAACTTTCCGTTCTTCTTTAGGAAGAATCCTGGTCAAGTGTATATTCAAACTTGGCATGGTACTCCGCTCAAGAAGATCGGGAATGATATAGAAAACCCAACTTTGTCACTTCCCTATGTAGAGCTGATGAAGAGAGAAGCAAGCTATTGGGATATTTTGATCGCTCAGAATGACTTTGCGGAAGAAGTGCTTCCTAAGGCCTTCGGATATGAAGGCAAGACGCTTAATCTTGGTTATCCGCGCAACGATTCCTTATTGGGTGAAGACGCTTCCCTGAGACGGGTCGATATCAGGGAGGGTCTTGGAATACCCGAATCCCAGAAGATCATTTTGTATGCTCCGACTTGGCGTGACAATCAACGCAACGACAATAATAGCTATGCCTTCGTAAGTTTCCTTGATGTAAAAGAGGCTACGCGAAAGCTAGGGCCTGAATATACTTTGCTAATTCGTGGACATCACAATGTCGCGGGCCAAAGGTTTCTCAAGTCTGAGCTCAACGTTATAGACGTTACAGCTTATCCTAATATCAATGATTTGATGTTAGCTTCCGATTTGCTAGTTACTGACTATTCATCTGTTATGTTTGATTTCGTTGGTTCCGGAAAACCCATGTATTTTCTTGCGCCGGACCTGGACCAATACCGTGACAGTGTACGTGGGTTCTATTTTGATTTTGAGTCTGTAGCACCGGGGCCTATCGTCGCTAGTACTGCCGAATTGATTGATGTGATATTGAACGAATCGATTACTGGGAATTATGTTGATTTGTATGAAGAATTTCGTCATCGGTTTGCGCCACGCGATGACGGAATGGCTTCGGCACGTATATACGATGCTATTTGGGGTTGAGGATTTTTAGGGGCTCTTCGCGTTTCGTGGTGAATACCAGCCCGCTGAGATGAATTCATGCCGTTGTCCGGGCGGCATTTCCTAGCAGGATAAGTCGTTAAATCCACCTTCGCATATGAAAAATTGAATGACCACTAACCAAAGAATTGATAGTTTAGTTCACTACGCGGTAGGTTATCTTGAATGTTTCGCACCGACTCATTAAGTCCTAATTTCACATCCTCTGAATCCAACTCTCTATATATTGAATAGTTACTGATCGAAAATCCTAACTTTTGTTGCGCGTGGTCCTTTGACGGTCGCTGACGGTTGGAAAATGCAAATGGCACCTTCTTGTAGACTCTCCCAGTCTCGCATATCGATGAGGTCTCGGGCGTGGACAAAGTAGTCCTCGTGAGGACCGCTCGAGACAAATCCGAATCCTTGCTCCGATTTGAGATGCTTGAGCTTTCCTACTTGCCGCGCGTCAAGACCCGAACTAGTCGAGGCGAGTGCATCAGACAAGCGTGAGCGGTACACCTTAGCCATCTGTGCAGGGTATTCATCGGCATGCTCGGCGAGCATCAGCCCACGGTGTACTAGTAAGATCACCACATCCCGTGACTCTGGTGACACGGTCCCTGGAGCCGATGTGACCACAATTTCTGTCGCGGTTTCAAGAAGTTCGACGGCAGCATCGTAGTCTTCGATGTCCATCCGGTTCAGCAATGCCTGGCAGGCGCTCCGCAGCGCAATAAGCGTTGCGGCTTCCACGTCGTGTTTGGTTGCTTTTGGCAAGGCCACTATGTGTCGGCAAGCGCCGATAGTAGATAGCGGGTCGTTCAGAGAGTGATGGGCCCATGCGATTTGAGCTGCGATCTCAGGGCTGCCTGGATCGAGTCTGGCAGCCTGCTGGAGCACCTGCAGGGCTCTCGTCGGGTCTCCTCCAGCAGCCAAAAGGTATGCGCCGAAGTGGTAATGAAGAACAGGTGAGTCCGGGGCTAGGTCGAGGGCACGTTCGAATGCTATGAGTGCGTTTAGGTCTTGGCTACTGGCACGAACGTGTCCTTCTACGCGCCAAGCTTCGTAGTATTGGGGCGCGAGTTCCTGTGCTTCACGGCAAAGGGAAAGCGATACCTCGGGGTTGTTTATGCTCAGCATCGCGTCACGAAGCAGCTTGCCGACATGAATATCGCCGGCGCTTCGAATATTGATAGTTGCCGCATCGTAGGGTGTAGTACTGCTAGCTGCAGCAAGGCTAGCTCCAAGGTCTGTTAGTTCTTTGCCTCGATTCAGCAACCAAGTGCGTTCTTCATCGTCAACACGATGATGCTTGTCAAGGTACTTCTTTCCAAAGTCTGACAATTCATAGACCGTGTCAAAAATTGCCGATGACGAACTGTTAGACATGTGAATGAAGTTTGTGGTTAACAACTCAAGGAGCGCTGCTTGGATCTGGACAGCAGGAAAGTCGTTTAGAAAGGCGAGTGCAGCTTGGTTTCGAGCCCCTGATAGGATCTGCATGGACCTTAGGACTGCTTTCGCATCTTCCCCTAGGTACTCGTATACATTAGACATGCAAAAATCGAGTAGAAGAGCATTATTTCCGATCAGTTCTTCCGGTCTTTTGCCAGCTTGTACCCCAGATACGAACCAGCGAATGTATGCCGGATGGCCGCCCATGTCACGTGCCAGCCGTTCGATTTCGGGTTGTGAAAGTGAGGAGAGGTGAGCGACGCTTCGAATTCTGGCAAGGGCCCGAAGCAGCTTTGCCGAGTCATCGATCGTAAGCGGCTCTAATTGAACAGGATTCTCGATACCAAGCCCGATTCTGCTCGTGACGAGAACTTTACTCCCCATGGGAAGATCAAGCAGAAAGTTACGGAGGGTTTGATCCAAAACGGTCTCGAGGTTGTCAAGTATTAACAGGATACGGAAATTGCTGAGATAGTCCAAGAGTTCTTCGACCGGGTCGTTGGGATCGCCTCCAAGTTGACGGGCAGCCTCAGCGAACAAACCGAGAGACGACTCGATAGCACCGCTGATCCTCTTGATCTCGTTAGTTGAGAGAATGGTCGCCTTCGCCGTAACCCATACGAAAGCTTCGAAGGGTTGGTCGGCCTCCTCAAGGAGCTCATATGCAACTTTGAGTGCGATGGATGTCTTACCGATTCCTCCGTCACCCAATATGGAGACTACTGGATACGCTCCCTTAATTGCTTTCTTAAGCCGACGGACTTGTTCACGTCGTCCAAAGAAGCCTGTCTCGTCAAAGTCTGGGATCGGAAGGTTGTGTGTCGGTCCATCTGTGGGATCGGCTTTGAAGTCCACTGTCAGCCCTAGGACATAAGACGGATTGCGGTGAAGATGGTCCAAGCATTGTCGGAGTGCATCCCAGCCCAGGTTGGAACCTGAAATCAGTTTGCCAGCAGCGTCTGTCACGAATACTGTGTCATCGATTTCCATGGGACGGGTATGAGCAACGCGATTACGAATCGCAATTAGCCGCTCAAACGAGGGCGAGACCCGTTGTAACGCATCAACAACATCTTCTGAAAGGCACTCTTTGTTGGCCATCAAAATCTTGTACCCGTCTGCGAAGTCCAAGTAAGGCAAGATTCCTGATACAGAGTCCGCTGCACTCAGCCGATCTGATTGCCGACGTCTTTGAGCTTGGGCGAGTTCAAACTCGGGAATAACATCCTCGAGGGCAGAACTGCCGAAGACTATTTCTATTACGCCACGTGTGTCCTCCTCCAATGCGGAAAGCAGTGCGTAACAGGTTAGTCGAGATGCGCTGAAGCTCAAAGGTCCCCCTGTGTCTAAAGCGGAGTATTTGAAGGCTCCGCCCATCCAGGGCCTCTGCAAAGTCGTTTAGCTGATATTTAGGCCGGCGAGTTTGAGGGCGCGGTGTGGGTAGTTGCGGGCTCCGCGGGTGGCTTTGGCAAGGTTCGTTTCGCCTTCCAGACGCAGAATCGTGA
>NZ_JASISP010000022.1 GCF_030063185.1 Arthrobacter sp. H35-D1 | reverse complement strand
CCCGACCCCCCGGGTAAACCCCTGGCCTCAAGCGCCTTCTGTGGCGGGGCCGCCCTCTTGCGATTGTCCCAGAATTTTTATCAAAAACCCCCCGCCCCGGAGCCGGGGGGGGCCGTTTAAACCACACGTGTTACCCGGCCCACGGCCGTCCCAATCCTGGTGCTCTACATCCAGGCCCGGGGGTTCCCCCTGGGCAGCCCTGCTAGTTCCGGTTGAGCCCCGTGGAAATGATCTGGGCGGCCTTTTGCAACAGTGGGATGGCTCGGCTGGCAAAGCGCTCGTCAACGCGCTGCACGGGGCCAGAGACGGAGATGGCAGTCGGCGTGGGAGCGTTCGGGACAGCCATGGCGAAGCAGCGCACGCCAAGCTCCTGCTCTTCCTCATCAATCGAGTAGCCGCGCTCCCGGATCACGCCGAGATCGGCCAGCAGGCTCTCAATGCTCCCGTGGCTCTTGCTGGTGGGCGTGGGCATGCCCTGGCGGGCCACAATGCGTCGCACTGTGTCATCGTCCAGCTGGGCCAGCAACGCCTTGCCGACGCCGGTGTCGTGGGTATGTGCCCGGCGCCCCACCTCGGTGAACATGCGCATGGAGTGCGGCGAGGGGACCTGGGCAATGTAAATGACCATGTCGGTGTCCAGCACGGCCATGTTGGCGGTCTCGCCCAATTGCTGCACCAGCGATTCCAACTGCGGCATGGCCATGGCACCCAGCTGCTTGGTGGCTCCTTCGCCCAAACGAATCAGCCGCGGGCCCAAGGCGTAGCGCCGGCTGGGGAGCTGGCGAATGTAGCCGAGGGAAACCAGGGTGCGCAACAGTCTGTGAATGGTGGGCAGGGGCAGCTCGGTGGACGCGGAGAGCTCGCTGAGAGTGACGTTGCCGCCAGCTTCGGTAATGAGCTCGAGCAGTTCGAAGACCCGCTCCACGGACTGAACGCCGCCGCTTGCTTTTGCTGCCATGGTGAGTCTCCTACTAGGTCCATCTAGGTCGATGCCAACAATTATTCCGCATAGTGATATGAATCTTCCAATCCACAACATACCTTATTTGGCTCGGACAGCGCCCAACATCACGCAGGGCTTGAATTTCCACCAGATAGATAATAATATCCATTCTACGAGAACAATCGTAAATGTCGACTAGCCCTCACGGGCCTTACCCCAAGGAATCTCAATGGCGAATCCTAGCCCCGGCAACTCCATCACCCTCCGCGTGACCGCTCCCTCCAACTTCACCGTCACGAGCGAGCTGGCTGCTGCCGTCGGCTCAGCCGGTGCCGCCGTCACCGCGTTGGACGTTGTTGAATCACGGCACGAGAGCATCGTGGTCGACATCACCGCGAACACCACCGACGACGACCATGCAAACCGGGTCAAGGACGCCCTGGAAGCACTCGACGGCGTCCACGTCCAGCACGTCTCGGACCGCACCTTCCTGATGCACCTGGGCGGCAAGCTCGAGGTCAACTCGAAGTTCGTCATCCGCAACCGCGACGACCTTTCCCGCGCCTACACTCCCGGCGTCGCCCGTGTCTGCATGGCCATCCACGACGATCCGTCCGCGGCCCGCAACCTCACGGTCAAGCGCAACACCATCGCCGTCGTCACCGACGGCACTGCCGTTCTGGGCCTGGGCGACATTGGCCCGGCGGCCGCACTTCCCGTCATGGAAGGCAAGGCAGCCCTGTTCAAGCAGTTCGCGAACGTCGATGCCTGGCCGGTCTGCCTTGACACCAAGGACACCGAAGAGATCATCATGATCGTCAAGGCCATGGCTCCGGTTTACGGTGGCATCAACCTTGAAGACATCGCAGCTCCGCGCTGCTTCGAAATTGAGCGTCGCCTGAAGGAAGAACTGGACATCCCGGTCTTCCACGACGACCAGCACGGCACGGCAATCGTCACCCTCGCCGCACTGACCAACGCACTGAAGGTCGTCGACAAGAAGATCGGCGAGGTGAAGATCGTCGTCGCAGGCGTCGGCGCAGCCGGCAACGCCATCATCCAGCTCCTGCTGGCCCAGGGTGCCAAGAACATTGTGGCTTGTGGCCGCAACGGTGCCGTGAACCGCGACGAGACCTACACGGATGCACACCGCACCTGGCTGGCGAACAACACCAACCCGGACAACTTCACCGGCACCCTGCACGACGCCGTTGCAGGCGCCGACGTCTTCATCGGCGTCAGCGGCCCGAACGTCCTCGGCGAGGAGCAGGTTGCTTCCATGGCCAAGGATTCCATCGTGTTCGCCATGGCCAACCCGACCCCCGAAGTTGATCCGGTCATCGCCTCGAAGTACGCCGCCGTGGTTGCCACCGGCCGCAGCGACTTCCCGAACCAGATCAACAACGTCCTGGCCTTCCCCGGATTCTTCCGCGGCCTGCTGGACGCAGGAGTCTCGGACATCACCGATGAGATGCTGGTGGCAGCGGCCACCGCCATCGCCAACCGTGTCGATGATTCAGAACGCAACGCCAGCTTTATCATTCCCAGCGTCTTCGACCCGCATGTGGCCGGCGACGTTGCAGCAGCCGTGTCCAACGCGGCAGCTGCGTCATCATCCGAAAGGGCCAAAGCATGAGCAGCCAGAGCACCACCGTCACCGACCCCACCCCGATCCCGCGGGCCGGTGAAATCCTCACCCCCGAGGCCCTAGCCTTCATCACCGAACTCAACCGACGCTTCAACCCGGTCCGCGAAGAGCTGTTGGCAGCCCGCGGCGCCAAGCGCGAAGCTGTTGCCGCGACCGGCAAGCTCGACTTCCTGCCGGAAACCAAGTCCGTTCGTGAAGGCGACTGGAAGGTTGCCCCGGCCCCTGCCCCCTTGCAGGACCGCCGCGTTGAAATGACCGGCCCGGCATCACCGGCCAAGATGGCCATCAATGCGCTGAACTCCGGCGCCAAGGTGTGGCTGGCAGACCTTGAAGATGCCGCCACCCCCACCTGGCCCAACGTCGTCGACGCCGTCCTGAACCTGAAGGACGCCGCAGCCGGGACCCTTGAGTACACCTCCCCCGAGGGCAAGGAATACCGTCTGCGCACCGACGTCCCCTTGGCTGTTGTGGTGGCCCGCCCGCGCGGCTGGCACTTGGTTGAAAACCATGTGATTGTGGACGGCGCACCCGCCTCGGGCGCGCTGGTGGACTTTGGCCTGCTCTTCTTCCACACGGCCAAGGCGCTCATTGCCAACGGCCAGGGACCGTACTACTACCTGCCGAAGATGGAAAGCTACCTTGAGGCCCGCCTCTGGAACGACGTCTTCGTGTTTGCCCAGGACTACCTGGCCATCCCGCAGGGCAGCATCCGTGCCACCGTGCTGATTGAAACCATCCCGGCCGCGTTTGAAATGGATGAGATCCTCTACGAACTGCGCGAGCACGCTTCGGGGCTGAACGCAGGCCGCTGGGACTACCTCTTTTCCATCATCAAGTACTTCCGCGACGCCGGCGAAGCCTTTACCCTCCCGGACCGCGCACAGGTTGCCATGACGGCACCCTTTATGCGCGCCTACACCGAACTGCTGGTCAAGACCTGCCACGACCGCGGCGCCTTTGCCATGGGCGGCATGGCCGCAGTGATCCCCAACCGCCGCGAGCCCGAAGTGACGGCAGCAGCGTTTGAAAAGGTGCGCAATGACAAGACCCGCGAAGCCGGGGACGGCTTTGACGGATCCTGGGTTGCCCACCCGGACCTGGTGCCGATCTGCCAGGAAGTCTTTGACTCCGTGCTGGGCGACCGCCCGAACCAGCTGGACAAGCTGCGCCCCGAGGTCAACGTCACGGCAGACCAGCTGCTTGACATCCCCTCGGCCCAGGGCAGCGCCACCGAAGCCGGCCTGCGCCTGAACCTGTACGTGGCTGTCGCCTACACCGCCGTCTGGATCTCAGGCAACGGCGCCGTGGCCATCCACAACCTGATGGAAGATGCCGCCACCGCGGAAATCTCCCGTTCACAGGTCTGGCAGCAGATCCGCAACAAGACCACCCTTGCCGACACCGGCAATGTGGTCACCCGCGAGCTCGTCACCAAGATTCTGGCCGAGGAAACCGAGAAGTTGCGCGGCGAAGTGGGCGAAGACTTGTTCACGAAGTACTACAAGGACGCCAGCGCCCTCATCGGCGACATCTGCCTGTCCGAGGAATACACCGACTTCCTGACCATCCCCGCCTACGAATTGGTGGGCTAGGAATGACTGTGCAATCCTCACTGAACTCCGCAGACCTCGCCCACATCGAATCCGCCTGCGCCGCCACGGATACGTTGCTTGACCGCAACTACCCCGGCGACGACGGCAGCCGCCAGCCTGTCCACACGGTCTACGTGCCGGCGGACAAGTTCAGCCCCACCTTTGCCGCCGATTGGGGCGCGCAGGGGTTGGCAGCCATCGACGCCAACGGCGGCCTGGAACAACTTGGCAAGCTGCTGGGCCAGGACGACGAGCTGGCCGCAGCCGTGGCACCCCGCGTGGCTGCCAAGCTGGCCAGCGAGCCCATTGAAGATCTTCGCCTCGACTTCGAGGACGGCTTCGGCGACCGCGGCGACGAGGCCGAAGATGCCGCGGCAGTCGCCGCCGGAAAGGCAGTCAGCGCAGCGGTCGCCGCAGGAACGGCCCCCCCGTTTATCGGCATCCGCTTCAAGTGCTTCGAGGCCCCCACCCGGGCCCGCGGCGTGCGGACCCTTGACCTGTTCGTCTCGGCGCTGGCCTCGGCCGGCGAACTGCCGCAGGGCCTGGTGCTGACACTTCCCAAGGTCACCACCATCGACCAGGTCAAGGCCATGGACTTTGCCGTCGGCCGCTTGGAGGAAATCCACGGACTCCCCGCCGGACGCCTCCGCTTTGAGGTGCAGGTGGAAACCCCGCAGCTCATCCTCAGCCACGAAGGCATCTCTCCCGTGGCACAGCTGGCCCACGCAGTGCCGGGACGCATCAGCGGCCTGCACTACGGCACCTATGACTACAGTGCATCGCTGGAAATTTCCGCCGAGTACCAGTCCATGGAGCACCCGGTCGCCGACCTGGCCAAGGAAGTCATGCAGCTGGCAGTTGCCGGAACAGGCATCCGCCTCTCCGACGGCTCAACCAACATCATGCCCGTGGGCGACGGCGCCGAGTCGGCTTGGGCACTGCACGGCCGTTTGGTGCGTCGTTCCCTGGAACGCGGCTACTACCAGGGCTGGGACTTGCACCCGGCCCAGCTGCCCAGCCGTTTCAGCGCCACGTATGCTTTCTACCGCCAGGGGCTGCCCGCAGCCGCCGTGCGGTTGCGCAACTACGTCAAGCAGACCCCCGGTGCTGTCATGGACGAGCCGGCAACGGCCCGCGCCTTGGCCAACTTCATCCTGCGCGGCCTCGTTTGCGGGGCCTCAAGTGCCGAAGAAGTGCTGGCCCTGACCACCCTTGACCAAAGTCAACTGACGTTGCTGGCCCACCCGCGGCTCGCGTCCGTCTCAAAGTAAAGGATTTAGCCATGGGCAAGTATTACTACCCCGAAGGCGGCTTGCCGCCGCAGACACACCTCACCACCGAGCGCGCCATCGTCAAGGAGGCCTACACGGTCATCCCCAAGGGCGTCATGACGGACATCGTGACAAGCACGCTGCCGGGCTTTTCCAACTCACGCTCTTGGATTCTGGCCCGCCCCATCTCCGGCTTCGCCACCACCTTCTCCCAGCTGATCGTGGAGATTGGTGCCGGCGGCGGCGCCCCTCGCGCAGAGTTCGAGCCAGGCGTCGAGGGCGTCGTCTTTGTCACCAAGGGCAAGGTCAACCTCACCCTGGAAGGCGAACTCCACCAGCTTGAGGAAGGCGGCTACGCCTACCTGGCCGCCGGCGACGCCTGGGGCCTGGAAAACGTCTCGGACGACATCGTCTCCTTCCAGTGGATCCGCAAGGCCTACGAACGCCTCGATGGCTACGAAGCCAAGTCCTTCGTCACCAGTGACGCGGACGTTGAGCCCACTGCCATGCCGGACACCAACGGCGCTTGGAAGACCACCCGGTTTACCGATGCCTCCGACTTGGCGCACGACATGCAGGTCAACATTGTCACGTTCCAGCCCGGCGGAGTCATCCCGTTCCCGGAAACCCACGTCATGGAACACGGCCTGTACGTCCTTGAAGGCAAGGCCATGTACCTGCTGAACGACGACTGGGTTGAGGTGGAGGCCGGCGACTTCCTGTGGCTGCGTGCCTTCTGCCCGCAGGCTTGCTATGCCGGCGGCCCGGGCGAGTTCCGCTACCTGCTGTACAAGGACATGAACCGCCAGATCAAGCTGACGTAACGTCCGCGCTTGCAGTCTCGGCGCCCGTTTGCGCTTTTGCCCCGTTTCACACGGCAGCAAGAGCGCGAACGGGCGCTTTTTTGTGCCAGGCAGGGGACACGGGCAAGATTTGGCCTCGCGGTGGCCTTGACGTTGCCCGTAATCATCTCTAAACTTTTCATAAAGCAGAAACTAATTTCCACAATATGAGAACGTTGGAATCTTGGATTCCATTGGAAGGACCTACAATGACGTACACGGTAAACTGCTCGATCCTCCTGACAGAGCTTCCCCTGCTCGAACGCCCGGCAGCAGCCAAGGCAGCCGGTTTTGATGCAGTGGAGTTCTGGTGGCCCTTTGAAACCTCCGTCCCGGCCGAAGCCGACCTCACCGCTTTTGAGCGCGCCATCACCGATGCCGGCGTGCAGCTGACAGGCTTGAACTTCAACGCCGGCAACATGCCAGGCGGGGACCGCGGCCTTGTCTCCTGGAAGGGACGCTGCTCCGAATTCAAGGACAACATTGCCGTCGTGGCAGGCATTGGCGAACGCCTTGGCTGCAAGCACTTCAACGCCCTGTACGGCAACCGCCAGGAAGAGTTCACCGCTGAAGAGCAGGACGAGCTCGGCGTCAAGAACCTCGTTGCTGCAGCTGAAGGCGTTGCAGCCATCGGCGGCACCGTATTGCTGGAACCCGTCTCCGGAACCCCGGCATACCCGTTGAAGACCGCTGCGGACGTCCTGGCCATCATCGCCAGGACTGAAGCAGCCGGCGTGGACAACGTCAAGCTGCTGGCCGACTTCTACCACCTGGCCGTCAACGGCGACGACGTGGCAGCCGTCATTGAAAACCACGCCAAGGACTTCGGCCACATTCAGATCGCCGACAACCCCGGCCGCGGCGCCCCCGGCACCGGCACCCTTCCGCTCGGCGAGTGGATCACCCGCAGCCGTGAGCTCGGCTACTCCGGCCCCATCGGCCTGGAATACAAGGCACCCGCAGCGGAGGCCTTCAACTGGGCCATCCGCCAGCCCGCCAACTAAAGCCCCTCACCAACACCCCCTACACTTCTTCACGCAAAGGAAACATTATGAGCAACGTTGCAGTAATCGGACTCGGCATCATGGGACTGCCCATGGCAGTGAACCTCGTCAAGGCAGGCCACACGGTCACCGGCTTCAACCGCAGCCAGGCCCCCATCGACAAGCTCGTCGAAGCCGGCGGCAAGGGTGCCACCTCGCTCGCCGAGGCCGTCAAGGATGCCGACGTCGTCGTCACCATGGTTCCGGACTCCCCCGATGTTGAAGCTGTTGTCAGCGGCGCGGAGGGTCTCTTCGCCAACGCCCGCAAGGGCACCATCTGGGTTGACGCCAGCTCCATCCGCCCCGACGTCGCCAAGCGCCTCTCCGAAGACGCCGTCGCAGCCGGCATCCGCCCCTTGGACGCTCCGGTTTCCGGTGGCGAGCAGGGTGCCATTGACGGCGTCCTGTCCATCATGGTTGGCGGCGACAAGAAGGACTTCGACGACGCCGCAGAGGTCCTGAACGCCGTTGGCAAGACCATTGTGCACGTTGGCCCCTCCGGCGCCGGCCAGACCGTCAAGGCAGCCAACCAGCTGATCGTTGCCGTCAACATCCAGGCACTCGCCGAAGCCATCGTCTTCCTTGAGGCCTACGGCGTTGACACCGACGCTGCGCTGAAAGTTCTTGGCGGCGGCTTGGCCGGCTCCAAGGTCCTGGACCAGAAGGGCCAGAAGATGCTCGATCGCAACTTCGACCCCGGCTTCCGCTTGGCCCTGCACAACAAGGACCTCGGCATTGTCACGGCAGCTGCCCGCGAAGCCGGCGTGGCCGTCCCGCTCGGTGGCGCCGTCGCCCAGCTCGTCACCTCCATCGTCGCCCAGGGCGACGGCGGCCTCGACCACTCGGGCCTCTTCAAGCAGGCATTGGCCGCTTCCGGCCGCAAGTAGGGCGCACCCGCACGGGGTTTGCGCCCCACCCAGCTTCCCGCCGTCGGTTGATCTTCGAGACGTCCGACGGCGGGAAACCCACCTCCCGTTCAGCACTTCCCCCGCCTGCACAAGGCACACACCCAAAGAATTTTGAAGGAGTACACCATGGCTAAGATGCGCAGCGTAGACGCAGCCGTTTTGATTTTGGAAAAAGAAGGCGCCACGGAGATCTTCGGTCTCCCCGGAGCAGCCATCAACCCGTTCTACTCGGCCATGCGCGCGCACGGCGGCTTGAACCACACCCTGGCCCGCCACATGGAGGGCGCCTCGCACATGGCGGACGGCTTCTCACGCGCAGCCGAAGGCAACATCGGCGTTTGCACCGGCACCTCCGGCCCCGCCGGCACCGACATGATCACCGGACTGTACGCAGCCCAGGCGGACTCCATTCCGATGCTCTGCATCACCGGCCAGGCTCCCGTGGCCAAGCTGCACAAGGAAGACTTCCAGGCAGTGGACATTGAGACCATCGCCGCCCCCGTCACCAAGCTCTCCATGACGGTGAAGGAGCCCGGCCAGGTTCCCGGCGCCTTCCAGAAGGCGTTCTACCTCATGCGCTCGGGACGTCCCGGCCCGGTCCTGTTGGACCTGCCCATCGACGTGCAGATGGCGGAGATCGAATTCGACATCGACGCTTACGAGCCCTTGGTTCCGAACAAGCCGGCCGCCACGCGCAAGCAGGCTGAAAAGGCCTTGGACATCCTGCTGGCGGGCGAGAAGCCGCTGATCGTCGCCGGTGGCGGCATCATCAACGCCAATGCCTCCGCACAGCTGGTGGAGCTGGCCGAACTGCTGAGCATTCCCGTCATCTCCACGCTCATGGGCTGGGGCACCATCCCGGACAACCACCCGCTGAGCGCCGGCATGGTTGGCCTTCAGACTTCGCACCGCTACGGCAACGCCACGTTCTTGGAGTCCGACACCGTCATCGGCATCGGCAACCGCTGGGCCAACCGCCACACAGGCGGCCTTGACACCTACCGCGGAAACCGCAAGTTCGTGCACGTGGACATCGAGCCCACCCAGATTGGCCGCGTGTTCGCACCGGATTTGGGCATCGTCTCCGACGCCGGAGCAGCCCTCGACGTCCTGCTGGAGGTCGCTCGCGAGCGCAAGGCCGAACTCGGCGTTTCGGACTACGGCACCTGGGCCAAGGACTGCCAGGCCCGCAAGGGTGCCTTGCAGCGCAAGACCCACTTCGACAACGTGCCCATGAAGCCGCAGCGCGTCTACGAAGAGATGAACACGGCGTTTGGCGAAGACGCCACCTATGTTTCCACCATTGGCCTGTCGCAGATTGCCGGCGCACAGATGCTGCACGTCTTCGGCCCGCGCCGCTGGATCAACGCCGGACAGGCCGGCCCCCTGGGCTGGACCCTTCCTGCGGCCTTGGGCGTTGTCCGCGGCAAGCCGGGACAGACCGTTGTTGCACTCTCCGGCGACTACGATTTCCAGTTCATGATCGAGGAACTGGCCGTCGGCGCACAGTTCAACCTGCCGTACATCCACGTCGTGGTGAACAACTCCTACCTGGGCTTGATCCGTCAGTCCCAGCGCGGCTTCAAGATGGATTACCACGTCTCCTTGGCATTCGAGAACATCAACTCCCCGGAGACCAACGGCTACGGCGTTGACCACCTCAAGGTTGCCGAAGGCCTGGGCTGCAAGGCCATCCGCGTGGAGCGCCCCGAGGACATGGCTGCCGCATTCGCCGAGGCAAAGCGCCTCATGGAAGAGTTCAAGGTTCCCGTGGTGGTTGAAGCCATCCTGGAGCGTGTAACGAACATTTCCATGGGCACCGAGCTGGACAATGTCAACGAGATCGAAGACATTGCCGAGTACGCCGCCGACGCACCCACCGCCATCCTGACGCTGCAGGACTAGGGACGAACCATGCGCATCATCCTCGCCCCTGACAAGTTCAAGGGATCACTGTCTGCACCGGAAGTTGCCCAATGGCTGGAAGCCGGATTGCGCAGCACGCATCCCGGCCTTGACATTGATCTCATCCCCGTTGCCGACGGCGGCGAGGGAACCGTTGACGCGGTGGTGGCCTCAGGCTTCAGCCGCGTCAGCACCACCGTCGAGGGTCCCACTGGCCAGCCCGTCACTGCCGATTTTGCCGTTCACGGCAAGGTGGCCGTGATTGAGATGGCAGCTGCCTCCGGGCTGGCCGTGCTCCACGACGGACGTTTTTCCCCCTTGGCGGCGAGCACCTTTGGCACCGGCCAACTGGTGTCCGCCGCCTTGGACCACGGCTGCACCGAGATTGTTCTCGGTGTGGGCGGCAGCGCCACGACGGACGGCGGTGCGGGCATGCTCGCAGCGCTGGGCGCAACCTTCAAGGACGCCGCCGGGCGGCGCCTGCCGCCCGGCGGCGGCGCCCTTTCCACTGTCACCAACATTGACTTGACCGGTCTTGACACCCGCATGGGCGGGGTCACGTTCACCCTGGCCAGCGACGTTGACAACCCCCTGCTGGGTCCCGACGGCGCGGCAGCGGTCTTTGCCCCCCAGAAGGGCGCCAGCGAAGCACACGTGGAGCACCTGGAAAATGCCCTTGAACGGTATTTCCGGATCATGGCCAACGCGCTCGGCACGGCCGCTGTCGACGCCATTGACGCCCCGGGTTCCGGCGCGGCCGGCGGCACCGGCTTTGCAGCCTTGGCCGTGCTCTCGGCGATGCGCCGTCCCGGCATTGAGGTTATTCTTGGCTTGAGCGGTCTTGCAGAGAAGCTCCCTGGCGCGGATTTGATCATCACCGGCGAAGGCAGCCTGGATGAACAAAGCCTCTTTGGCAAAGCACCCCTGGGGGTGGCCACTGCGGCCCGCGCAGCAGGGGTTCCCGTTGTGGCCGTCTGCGGTCGCACCACGTTGGCCCCCGAAACTTTGAGCGCCGCTGGTTTTGCCCACAGCTACGCTTTGACGGATATTGAATCCAACACCGACCTTTGCATGAAGAACGCCGGCAGCCTCTTGACACAAATCGGGGCTTTGATTGGCACACGACTTGCCTCCACCGGCAAGGAAGAGGAGAACTCATATGTCTAGCACTGCAGGAAATGACGCGAGTGAAGGCATGTATGACCTTGTCATTCGCGGCAACCGCGTACTCACCACCGCCGGCATCGCACCACGCGAAGTAGGTGTCCGCGATGGCGTCGTCATCGCCTTGGTACCCCTGGGCAACAACCTCTCCGGAACCGAGGTCATTGAACTGGCCGACGACGAGACGCTCATTCCGGGCCTTGTGGACAGCCACGTGCACGTCAACGAGCCCGGCCGCACGGAATGGGAAGGCTTTGCCTCCGCCACCCGCGCAGCAGCGGCCGGCGGTGTCACCACCATCATCGACATGCCCTTGAACTCCATCCCGGCCACCGTCAACGTAGACGCCCTGGAACTCAAGCGCAGCGTTGCGGTTGACCAGGCTTATGTGGACGTTGGATTCTGGGGCGGTGCCATCCCCGGCAACACCTCCGACCTGCGCCCGCTACACGACGACGGCGTCTTCGGCTTCAAGTGCTTCCTGCTGCACTCCGGCGTTGACGAATTCCCGCCACTTGACCCCGACGAGATGGAAAAGGACATGCGCGAGCTGACGTCCTTCGACGCTCTCATGCTGGTCCACGCCGAAGATTCACGCACCATCGACCGCGCCCCCACCGCCCAAGGCGACCACTACAACAAGTTCCTCGCCTCCCGTCCCCGCGGCGCCGAGAACCTGGCCATTGCCGAGGTCATTGAGCGCGCCCGCTGGACTGGTGCCAAGGCGCACATCCTGCACCTGAGCTCCTCGGACGCCTTGCCCATGATTGCCAGCGCCCGCCGCGACGGCGTGAAGCTGAGCGTGGAGACGTGCCCGCACTACCTCACGCTCATGGCCGAGGAAATCCCCAACGGGGGCACCGCCTACAAGTGCTGCCCGCCCATCCGCGAAGCCTCCAACCGCGAAAAGCTGTGGGAAGGCCTGCGCGACGGCGTCATCGACTGCATCGTCTCGGACCACTCCCCCAGCACCTTGGACCTGAAGGACCTGGAAAACGGCGACTTCGCCGTGGCTTGGGGCGGGGTCTCCTCGCTCCAGCTGGGACTGTCGCTGATCTGGACCGAAGCACGCAAGCGCGGCATCTCCCTCGAACAGGTTGTCCACTGGATGTCCACGGCCCCGGCCGAGCTGGTCCAGCTCCACCACAAGGGCAAATTGGCTCCCGGCTACGACGCCGACTTCGCCATCTTCGCCGCCGACGACGCCTACGTAGTGGACGTCAAGAAGCTCAAGCACAAAAACCCCATCACCCCCTACGACGGGCGTGCGCTCTCCGGCGTCGTCCGCCGCACCTTCCTGCGCGGACACGAACTCGACGGCATCACCCCCACCGGCAAACTCCTGCGCCGCGGTGAAATCACAGTGGAGCGCTCTGCGGATGTCTGAGTCCCTGCTGCTGCCCGCACTGGGTGAGAGCGTCACCGAAGGCACCGTCACCCGCTGGCTGAAAGCCGTCGGGGACACGGTCGCCTTGGATGAGCCGCTGGTGGAAGTGTCCACCGAGAAGGTGGACACGGAGATCCCGTCCCCGTTCGAAGGGATCCTGCACAGCATTCTCGTCGCCGAGGACGAGGTCGCCGCTGTCGGCTCCGTGCTGGCCATCATCGCTGCCGCGGACGAATCTGAGGCGAAAGCCCCGGTGTCCGAGCCGGTGGCTGCGGACAGGCATTTTCCGGCGACTGACTCTGTCGCAACTCCGGCGGCTGAACCCCCAGCGGACCGGGATTCCCTAGGCGGCTTTCCGGCCAATCGGCCGCGGACGGCCTCGGCCTCCCTGACGCCGCCGACGGAAACCCCGGCTCCGCCGGTGTCATCGGCAGGATCCACCACCTATGTCACGCCGCTGGTGCGCAAGCTGGCACGCCAGCACGGGGTGGACCTTTCCACCCTCACGGGCACCGGCATTGGCGGGCGTGTTCGTTCAGGGGACGTAAATGCGGCGGCGGCTGCCGCTTCCAAGCCTGCGGCAACTCCCGCCGTCGTGCCTTCCACGGCAGCACCTTCCCAAGCAGCACCGGCAGCCACTCCGGCAGCTGGCGCCACGGCGTCGGGCAGCCTGCGCGGAACGGTGGTGAAGGCGTCGCGGATCCGGTCGGTCATTGCCAAGCGGATGCGCGAATCCCTTGACACCTCGACCCAGCTCACGCAGGTGCACGAGGTGGATGTCACCGCGATGGTGCGGCTGCGCGAGCGGGCCAAGGCGCCTTTTGCCGCCGCGCACGGAGTGAAGCTGACGTACCTGCCGTTCATCGCCCAGGCCGTGGCGGAGGCGCTGAAGGTCCATCCGATGCTCAATGCCGCTTTCGATGAGGCGGCCGGCACCATCACCTACCACGACGCCGAACACCTCGCCTTTGCGGTGGACGGGCCCAAGGGCCTGCTGGTTCCCGTGGTGCGCGACGCCGGTTCGCTCAACGTGGCCGGGCTGGCTGCAGGCATCGCCGATGTGGCTGCACGCACCCGCGACGGCTCGATCAAGGCCGACGAACTCAGCGGCGGCACCTTCTCCATCACCAACATCGGTTCGGTGGGGGCGTTGTTTGACACGCCGATCATCAACCAGCCGCAGGTGGGAATCCTCGGCGTTGGCGCCATTGTCAAGCGGCCCATGGCCGTGCCCGGTCCGGACGGCGGGGATGTGCTGGCCATCCGCCACATGATGTACCTGTGCCTGACCTACGACCACCGGATTGTCGACGGAGCCGACGCTGGCAGGTTCCTGCAAACTGTGACAGCCAGGCTGTCCGGCGCCGAGTTTGAACTCGATCTAAGCCTCTAACAGGCCACGTGTGTGGGGTTGCTGCCACTGTGCAGCAACCCCACACACGTGTTTAACCGTCCTTCACCATTACCCAATCGGCGGCTGGTAAGGATAACATGGGTCGGGGCCACTGCGCCGACCACCACTCCGTCTTTCAACGCTAGGGATTATCCGTGCGAAAACTCCTTGGGCTGGCCACAGCCTCGGCCGTCGCTGCTGCCGTTCTTTTCTCCGGCGTGGCCCCTGCCACCGCCGCCCCGTCTACACCAGCCACACCGGAAGCCGCAGCCACTGCTGCGCCGGGAGAGGCGAAGTCCGCAACAGACGCGCCCCCTGCGACTCCTGTCCCGACGCTGCCTGCGACGGCGCCGTCCGAGCAGGCGCCGGCACAGCAGGCGCCCTCCGAGCCGGCGCCGTCCGAGTCGGCACCGGGCCAGACAACGCCAGCTGAGACAGCGCCGGCTGAGACACCCCAGCCGACGGCAACGCCGTCGTCCCACCCTCCTTTCGGGTCAGTGGCCACGTCCCCGGCACCCGGCACGGTCGCCACGCCGTTCGCAGCGCCCCTTGCCGGCGTGGCCAAGCCGCTCGCCGCTCCCGCTCCCAATGACGCGTTCGTCGCGAAGGTGCGCAACGCCATCAACGGCTACCGGGCCGCCTACGGCGCCAAACCGCTGGAGGTCAGCTCCGAGATCGGCGCCGGGTCCCAGCAGTGGGCCACCACCCTGAACAGGCAAATCAACACCAACACGCTGGACTGGAACAGGGTCCACCGCCCGGATGCCGGCGCCTCGATTCTGCCCGACGGCTTCGACATGTACTCGGAGATCATCGCCGTCAACAACAATGCCCAGCAGGTCGTCGATTGGTGGATGGGCTCCCCCGCGCACCGTTCAGCCATGCTGGACAAGCGCGCCACCGACATGGGCCTGGGCTACGTCAAGACCACGAAGGCCGGATGGAGCGGCATGACCATGGTGGTGGCCAACCTGGCCGGCTACCCCGACTCGCGAAACCCGCAGCCCAACCCTGCGTCCGGCGGGAGCGCCGGGGACGTTGCGGCCGTGGACGCCAATGGTGACATGTACATTTACCCCTCTGCCAAGGGTGCGGACATATGGCAGCGCGAGTACGTCTCCTCCGGTTGGTCTGGAGCGCAGCAGCTGGTGGTCTCCGACTACAACGGCGACGGGATGCAGGACATTGTGGCCGTGTGGAAGAACGGCAACCTGACCGTCAGCTACGGCCAGTCCAACGGCACGTTCAAGCCGCTCCGTTCGATCGGCCATGGCTGGGCCCCGTTCGACATCGTGGTGACGGCGTGGAAGGGCAGCGACAGGCTGCCGTCCATCCTCGCCAAGCACCGAGCCACGGGTGATCTGCGGTATTACCGCAACCTCGACGGCGCACGGTTCGGTGCCACGACCCGGATCGGCACCGGCTGGGGCAATTTGACCATCATGGGTGCCGACTTCGACGGCGACGGCCGCCAGGACCTGCTGGCCCGGAACGCGGCCGGCCAGCTGCTCCTTTACCGGGGCACCGGCACGGGAGGCTTCATGGGCGAGGCGCGCCGCGTGGTGGGCACCGGCTGGGGCTCCATGACCCACCTCTCCGGCGTCAGCAACCACCTCGGCACGGGCGGCCAGGGCATCCTGGCCCGCACGTCCAGCGGAAGCTTGTTGCACTATCCCATCATGCGGAACTACTGGGGTGCGAACACCCAGATTGGAAGCAGGGGCTGGGGGCCGCTGCTGCTCGGCAGCTAGCGTACGATTTCCAGGGCGCGGCATGCTGCCGTGCGGGGGTTGCTGCAGGCTTGCAGCAACCCCCGCACGCGTTTAACGTCCCTTCTGCCGGCTCCCCGGGAGGCATACGCTGGGAGCATGGAAACTTTTGAAGTGCAGTTGGCCAGCGAACCGGACGGCTCCGTCGAAGCCCGCAATTTCAAGATCGAGTCAGTCGGCGTCCCTGAGCTTGGCCCCGGCGAGGTGCTTGTCCGGCTCCGCCGGCTGGGCCTGAACGCCGGGCTGGCCAATCGCATCGGCGGTCCCGACACTGACTACGGACCCGGCATACACCCCGGCGACGTTCCTGCCAGCGACGGCGTGGTGGAGGTCCTGCAATCACGCACCGATGCCTTCAAGGAGGGCGAACTCGCTGTCCGGAAGTCGCCGTGGAGGGGTGTGGACGTGGCCGCTGCCGACAAGTTGCGCAGGATTTCCCCCGAGGAATCAGACATCCCGATGGAAGCCCGCCTGACCGTGCTGGGACATGTCGGTTTCACCGCCTACACGGGCATGGTGCACATTGGCGGAGTGCGGGCCGAGGACACCGTTTATGTCTCGGGCGCGGCCGGCGGCGTGGGCAGTTGCGCCGTGCAGTTCGCCAAGGCCGTCGGCGCCTCGGTGGTGGGCAGCGCGGGCACGGCCGAGAAGGTTCGGCTGCTCACCGAGGAGCTGGGTGCAGACGCTGCGTTCAACCACCGCGACGGTCCGGCGGCGGAGTTGCTGCGTAGCGCCGCCCCGGACGGGATCGACCTGTTCTATGACAACGTTGGCGGCGATCAGCTCGAGGCTGCACTGGAAGTTCTGCGCTTTCGCGGCCGCGCCGTCATCTGCGGTGCCGCCTCCCAATACGGGAAAGGCAACGACCGCCGCGGCCCCGCCAACTACACCAACGCGATCTACCAGGAGCTGACCCTGCGCGGATTCACCGTCACGGCACACGAGGACCTGCGCGCGGGCTTCGAGGCCCGCGTCGCCCAATGGATGAATGAAGGGAAGGTGCACAGCGTGCACACCGTGGTGGAAGGGTTCAACCACATCCCGGACGCGTTCGCGTCGCTGCTGTCCGGCGGCAACACCGGACGCATGGTGGTCGACTGCGACAGCTGACCTTCGAATTCGCGGGTCCGGGTGTCCAGGGGCCTGCAGTGGAAGGCGATGTCCGGCCATTGCTGCGCATGGATGAATCTGATTCCCTGATTATTGAAGGTATCTGGACCACTCCCGGACATTCACCGGGTCGAAGGAGCTTGAGCGGCAGATGACAACCTTGACCATTGGCACACCCGTGACACCCCCGGAGAATCCGTGCAGCTGAACGCGGAGCGTTTCAACCGCCACACGTTTTGATGCGGCCAGAGCGGTTCCGGAAAAAACCTGCGCGCTCGGAGTGGTGCTTGAGCAACGTCTCCGGCACACTGCGCTTCCCTTGTCTGTCTTGGACCCCAACGCAGATTTCACCCAGCTCCACCAGACACGTCCCGGGGCCGACACCGCCGAAGCCCGAAGCATCAACGACGCCGATATCCGCATCCAGCACTCGTCGGTGCCAACCGGCGAACAGCTCAAGGCACGGTTCATCGATCTCTCGGTGCCTTCCAAGGCCGCGGTCCTCCAGCTCGACCCGATCAAGGATGCCGAGGAATTCAACGTCCTGCTGCACGTCGATTCCAATTTCGTCGCCTCCGATGAAGCCAGCTATGTCTCTTCCCTGCATGCTTCGGGAGATCCGGGGCAGGCCCGGCTGGCCATGCGGATCGAGAACCTGCAGGTCCTCGGCTGGAGGCTCTGGTCCCGCGGCGGCGGTTCCGTCACTGAAATCATCGATACCCGCCCCCGCGCGACGGTGTTGGACTTGGGTGGTTTTGCGCACCCGTCCGAACCAAAAGTGGCAGCATTGGCTGCGCTTGAACATCTCTGGATCAATCGCAACGACCGCAAGTCCCTCCTCATCGTGATCGACGAGGCCCACAACCTCTGCTCCCCCACTCCGGCGACACCAGTGGAACGTGCCTTGACCGCGCTCATCGTCCAGATCCCCGCCGAGGGCCGCAAATATGGTCTGTGGCTCTTTCTCTCCACCCAGCGGCCTACCAAGATCCACCCCAACGCGCTCTCCCAATGCGACAACCTGGGGCTGATGCGCATGAACTCCCCGCGCGACCTGGCCGAGCTGGCGGAAGTCTTCGGCCTTGTCCCCGAAGAACTACCCCTGCGCTCCCAACATTTCAAGCAGGGCCAGGGGTTGTTTGCCGGTGGCTTCATTGCTGAGCCCACGGTGGCGCAGATGCGCGGGCGGATCACCCAGGAGGGTGGTTCGGCCGTCAAGGTCCCAGTCGCTCCCCTGCCCACCGGCTGAGGTTGCCCAGCTAAATCCGGACATCGTCATCTCTTTGGCAGGTGATGCGGGTGTTTGTGCTGAACACCCGCATCACCTGCACAATGAAATTATGCGGCGCTGAAAAGTGCCAGGCCCGGAATGCTCCGGTGCACATCTGAGGCGCACCTAGCGCACCTAGAGCACCTAGCGCACCTAGAGCACCTAACGCACTTAGCGCAGCACGACGGTCCGGTTGCCTTGGACAATCACCCTCCCCTCGCAGTGCCAGCGGACGGCGTTGCTCAGCGCCTTGCATTCGGTGTCCCGGCCCGCAGCGACAAGGTCGTCGGGCCCAAAAGCATGGTCCACCTCCACCACCTGCTGGGAGATGATGGGCCCCTCGTCGAGCTCGCTGTTGACATAATGCGCGGTGGCTCCCACCGTCTTCACGCCCCGGGCGTAGGCCTGGTGGTAGGGCTTGGCACCCTTGAAGCTTGGCAGGAACGAGTGGTGGATGTTGATGGCCTTCCCTTCCAGCTTTTGAGTCAGCCCGTCGCTGAGCACCTGCATGTAGCGGGCCAGCACCACCAGCTCCACCTCGAGCTCGTCCACCAGCTCGAGCAGCCGCGCCTCCGCAGCCGGTTTTGTCGCCGCCGTGATGGGCACGTGGAAAAACGGGATTCCGTGCCATTCCGCCAGCCGTTGGTGGTCAAGGTGGTTGGAGACCACGGCGACCACCTCCAACGGCAACTCGCCCGTCCTGGTCCTGAACAAGAGATCGTTCAGGCAGTGCTCAAACTTCGAGACCATGATCAGCACCCGCCGTTTCGCCCCGTGGGGGCGCAGCTGCCAACGCATGTGGTGGCGCTGCGCCAACGGCTCCACGGCAGCCTTCAGCCGCTCCAGCCCGGTGCTTGCGGGGGCGGAGAAATGCAGGCGCATGAAGAAGTGCCCGTCGGGTTCCGGCTCCCCCGGCTTGGCCCGGAGGTGCTGGCGGTCGCTGAACTGGCGGTTGTCAACGATGTCGCACCCCGCGTCCAGGAGCACCCCGGACAAGCTGTGGACTATACCCGGGGCATCCGGGCAATCCAGGGTGAGCACGTAGTCGGCGGTGTCCACACGCCCCGGCTGCGCATCCATCTCAGCACTCAATCACGTTCACGGCGAGGCCCCCGCGGGAGGTTTCCTTGTACTTGCTCATCATGTCCGCACCTGTCTGACGCATGGTTTCGATTGCCTTGTCCAATGATACTTTTTGGCTGCCGTCCCCGTGCCGGGCCAGCCGGGCTGCGTTGATGGCCTTGACGCTGGCGATCGCATTGCGCTCAATGCACGGGATCTGCACCAGCCCGCCCACGGGATCGCAGGTCAGCCCCAGGTTGTGTTCAATGCCTATTTCCGCGGCGTTTTCGGCCTGGATGGGCGTACCGCCGAGCACCTCGCACAGGGCCCCGGCAGCCATGGAACACGCCGACCCCACTTCGCCTTGGCAGCCCACTTCGGCACCGGAGATGGAGGCGTTGAGCTTGAACAGCATGCCGATGGCGGCCGCCGTCAGCAGGAACCGCACCACGCCGTCGTCATCGGCACCGGGCACAAACTTCATGTAGTAGTGCAGCACGGCCGGAATGATGCCCGCCGCCCCGTTCGTGGGCGCCGTGACGATCCGCCCGCCAGCCGCGTTTTCCTCATTGACCGCGAGCGCGAACAAGTTGACCCATTCCATGGCCCGCAGTGGATCTTCGCCGTCGCCCGGCTTCTCCAGCGTGCGCAGCAGCCCGGGCGCCCGGCGGGTCACTTTCAGCCCGCCGGGCAGGATGCCCTCCGCCGCGCAGCCGTTGTCCACGCACTCCTGCATGACGGCCCAGATGCCCAGCAGCTTGGCGCGCAGTTCCTCCTCGGTGTGCCAGACCATCTCGTTGGCCAGCATGACCTCGGAGATGCTCTTGCCCTCCCTGGCGCAGATGGCCAGCAGCGCCTTGCCGGTGTTGAAGGGGAAGGGCACCACGGTCTTGTCCGTGACCACCCTGTCCGCACCCACGGCTTCCTCGTCCACCACGAAGCCGCCGCCCACCGAGTAGTAGGTGCGCTCGCGCACCACCTCGCCACGGTGGTTGGTGGCTTGGAACGTCATGCCGTTGGGGTGGGCCGGCAGCGACTTGCGCCGGTGCAGCACCACGTCTTCGGCGAAGTTGAAATCGACGCCGTGGGTGCCGCCCACCAGCAGCCGGGCGTCCAGGGCAGCCTGCGCCACTTGGTCGTCCGCGCTGGAGGTGTCAACGGTTTCCGGGTCCTGCCCCTGCAGGCCCAGCACCACGGCCTTGTCCGATCCGTGGCCGCGCCCTGTGGCCCCGAGCGAGCCGAAGAGTTGGGTCTGTACGCGCACGACGTCGGCCAGCTCGCCGTCGTGCGCCAATCCGTCGGCAAAGCGCTTGGCCGCGCGCATGGGGCCCACCGTGTGGGAGGAGGAGGGCCCAATGCCAACAGTAAACAGGTCAAGGACGCTCAGGGCCATGGCGTGCCCTCGGCGGCGAATTCCGTCATCGCATCCAGCAGCCAGCGGCCCAGGTAATCCGCGAAGGACGCTCGCGGGAAGAGCTGGAACGTGCTGTCCGAGGTCTTCCACAGGAGGGTGGGGATCTTGCTGATCTCCGTGGTGATGGCAGTGCCGGCAGCGAAGGTGCGCGGGTGCAGGTCCGCCGCGCAGCTCTTTTCCAGCACCGCCTGGGCGCTGGGTCCGGCCAGTTCGAAAGTGGTGCGGTTGCTGGAGAGGTCGATGACCTGCCCGGCACCGTCACCCAGGGCTTCCACCAGCGAGGCGACGAGGGCGCCGGAACCGGGTTCACCGTCGTCCGGGGCCACCAGCAGGAATTCATCCGGGGCCAGCCACAGCACGGCTGCGCCTGACTCACCGGTGGTCACGTCGCCACTGTTCAACGGCAGTCCGCCCGTGAGTTCCCCGATCCGGGCGCCGGTATCGGAGGCCGGGTCGACGCGGATGCCGACCATGCGCTGGAACGGGACCTCGCGCAGGGTGACCCCGCGCTCTCCCGCCACCGAGCCGACGGTGAAGTCGGTCCACAGGTGGTGTGCCGGGCTCCGGCGCAGTGCCGCTACTTCTGTGTTCAGTGCTGTGTTACCCATCTCGGCGCTTCCCTTCGGCATCAAAAAGTACTGTTTCCCCAACAACCACATCCACCAACTGCGAGCCGACGGCGGCCACCAGGCGTTCGCCGATCCGGTTGCGGCCGTTCTTGATCATGGCCAATCCAAACGAGCGTCCCAAGGCGGCGCTGTGGTAGCTGGAGGTGACGAATCCCTGCATGGGCACGGGACCGTAGGCCGGGTTGACCGCAATCCCCGTCTCCACCAGCTGGGTGCCCTCCGGCAACCGGATGCTCCCGTCCACCGGCAGCACGCTGACCAGGTGCTTGCGGTCCTCGCGGGCGGCGTCGGTGCGCTGGTAGGAGCGCTTGCCGATGAAGTCCTTGACCTTGGAGACCACCCAGTCCATGCCGGCGTCCTGCGGGGTGACGGTGCCGTCGGTGTCCTGGCCGACGATCGGGTAGCCCTTTTCGGCGCGGAGCACGTGCATGGTCTCGGTCCCGTACGGGGTGATGTTGAATTCCGCCCCGGCATCCGTCACGGCCTCCCACACGGACAATCCGTACCAGGCGGGGATGTTGATCTCGTAGGCGAGCTCCCCGGAGAAGGAGATGCGGCAGACCCTGGCCGGGATGCCGGAGGCCAGCACCGTCTCGCGGAAGGCCATGAACTTGAACTCCTCCGTGGCGAGGTCCAGGTTCGGGGCCACCTTGGCCAGCACGGCGCGGGACTTGGGCCCCACCACGGCGATGGTGGTCCACTGTTCGGTCACCGAGGTGAACACGGCGTCCAGTTCGGGCCATTCGGTCTGGTGCCATTCCTCCAGCCAGTCCAGCACCTTCGCGGCGCCTCCGGTGGTGGTGGTCATGAAGTAGCGGTCCGGATCCAGGCGCAGGGTCACGCCGTCGTCGAAGATCATGCCGTCAGGGGTGCACATGACGCCGTAGCGGGCCAGGCCGGGGGCGAGCTTCTTGAACGCGTTGGTGTAGATGCGGTTCAGGAATTCCCCGGCGTCCTTGCCGCGGATCTCGATCTTGCCCAGCGTGCTGGCGTCCATGTAGCCCACGGATTCGCGGGTGGCGGCGCATTCGCGCAGCACGGCCGCGTCCATGTCCTCCCCCGGCAGCGGGTAGTACCAGGGCCGCTTCCACTGGCCCACGTCCTCGAACAGTGCACCGCGGTTCTCGTGCCATGAGTGGATGGAGGTGCGCCGTGCCGCGTCAAAGAGTTCCCCGCGCTGGCGTCCGGCCAGGGCCACGAACGGCACCGGGGTGAAAGGGGCCCGGTACGTGGTGGTGCCGATGGCGCCAATGTCCGAATCCACTACTGTGCCCTGCTGGCGGAAGGCGGCGGCGATGACGCCGATGGCGTTCACCCCGGAGGTCTTGCCCTGGTCGTTGGCGGTGCTGATGGAGGTGTAGCGCTTGATGTGCTCCACGCTGCGCAGTCCGGCACCGGTGGAACGCCAGACGTCGGCCACACTCTGGTCGCGCTGGAAGTCCACGAAGTGGTGGTGCCAGTCCGACGCCGTTCCTTCCGTTCCGCCCACCAGCCAGAGTGCGCGGGTGGGACCGGTGGGCTGTGCCGGGCGGGCCGGGCGCGATGCCGCGGCGGTGGCGGCAGCAACGGCGTGGGACGTGGCGTAGCCGGCGTTGACGGCGGCCACGGCCCCGGCTGCCGCGCCTTCGGCCACACAGTCGGTCAGGGCGTAGCTGCCGCGGCAGGCGCCCACCACCTGCTGGTTCGCCACCACAGTGGAGGGGACAAAGCCGGCCAGGCCGGCGTCCCAGCGCACCTTGCCTTGGGCTTGGCTATGCAGGTGCACCACGGGGCTCCAGCCGCCGGAGACGGCGAGCAGGTCTGCCTCGATTTCCTCGATGGCACCCACGGGGCTGCCGTCGGCGTCGATCGCGGAGACGGTGACGGTGGAGAGCCGGCCGGTGGCGTCGGCTGCGGTGTTGACCACGGCGCTGCCGGTGATGACGTGCACGTCCTCGCTGAGCGCGGCGGCTGCGGCGAGCTCGGAGAACTGCGGGCGGGCATCCACCACGGCGGCCACCTCGATGCCTGCGGACAGCAGGTCCGCTGCCAGCTGGTAGGCGCTGTCGTTGGTGGTGCCGATGACCACGCGGGAACCGGCGGCCACGCCGTAGCGGTTGAGGTAGCTGCGTGCCGCCGAGGCGAGCATGATGCCGGGACGGTCGTTGTTTTCGAAGACGATGGGGCGTTCGTGGGCGCCTGTGGCCAGCACCACCTGCTTGGCACGGATGTGCCAAATGCGCTGGCGGGAGACGCCGGGTGCCGGTGCCTGCTGGATGTGGTCGGTGCGGTTTTGCACGGCGAGAATAAAGTTGCTGTCGTAGGAGCCGAACGCCGTGGTGCGGTGCAGCACGGTGCATTCCGGCGCTGCGGCCAGTTCCGCCTCGATGCCGGCCACCCAGTCCAGCGCAGGCTTGCCGTCGATCTGCTCGTCGCGGCCGGAGAGCAGGTCCCCGCCGAATTCGGGCTGGTCGTCGATGAAGATGATACGGGCTCCGGTGCGGGCCGCGTCCCGGGCTGCGGCGAGTCCGGCGGGGCCGCCGCCAATCACCAGTACGTCGGTGTGGACGTACTTTTTGTCGTAGATGGCCTCATCTTCGGAAGGGTCCAGCTTGCCGAGGCCGGAGAGGAGCTCCACGTCGAGCCCGTCCACCAGGGACACGGCCGTGGCGGGCAGCATCGATTCGGCGGAGTGGCCCGGGAAGCGGCCGGCGACCTTGATGAGCGCGTTGGACTCCTCGACGCCGGCGGAGAGGATGCCGCGGGGGCGGTCTTCGTACAGGGAGTTCCCTGCGGCCAGGCGGCCGTTGGCGATCATGGCCGAGGCCACGGTGTCGCCGGGGTGCCCCGAGTACTCGACGCCGTCCACGGTGAAGGTCAATGTGTTGTTGCGGTCGATCCGCCCACCGCTTGCGAGCCGGTTCTGCTGCTGGTTCTGGATAGTCATCTCTACACTCCTTCCGATGCGTTGTTGGGGTTGGCTTGGGCCGGGGCCAGTTGCTGCGGCTGATCGGGTGCGGTCGCCGCCGCGGCCCGCTCGAGGGTCTCCGGCCGAAGTTCACCGATCCGGTAGACGGCCTTGACGTCGTAGCTGACGGTGTCGCGGACCATGTTGAACCATTTGCGGCAGCCGGCGCTGTGCACCCACCGCTCGGCAAAGAGGCCCCTGGTGTTCTCGCGGTAGAACAGGTACTCCGCCCATTCCCTGTCGGAGAGCTCCGCGGGGTTTGCGGGGTAGGCCACGTGGGCCTGGCCGCCGTAGTGGAATTCGGTTTCGTTGCGCGGCCCGCAGTTGGGGCAGGTAAACAACAACATCTTGTGGTCCTTCTCTAATGTGGTGGGGCCGGTTTTAGTGGGCGACTGCTGCGGCGCCGTGCTCGTCGATGAGGGCGCCTGTTTCAAACCGCTCCATCCCAAAGGGCTTGTTCAAGGCGTGCGGTGAGCCGGTGGCGATGGTGTGCGCGAACGTCAACCCGGCGGCGGGTGTGCCCTTGAATCCGCCGGTCCCCCAACCACAGTTCACGAACATGTTCTCCACGGGAGTGGCCCCCACAATGGGCGAGGCGTCCATGGTGGTGTCCACCACGCCGCCCCAGGTGCGCAACACGTGTGCCCTGGCAAAGATCGGGAACAGCTCCACGGCGGCTGCCATCTGCTCCTCGATCACGTGGAAAGACCCGCGCTGGCCGTAACCGTTGTAGGAGTCCACACCGGCCCCCATGACCAGCTCACCCTTGTGGGCCTGTGAGACGTAGACGTGCACGTGGTTGGACATGACCACCGTGGGATGGACGGGTTCGTGCAGTTCCGAGACCAGCGCCTGCAGCGGGTGCGACTGGATGGGAATGCGGAACCCTGCCATCTCGGCCAGCACCGAGGTGTAGCCGGCGGCGCACAAGCCCACCTTTTCGGTGTTGATGGTGCCCCGGGTCGTTTTGACCCCCGTGACCTTGTTGCCGTCCTTGACGAAGCCGGTCACTTCGCAGTTCTGGATGATGTCAACACCCATCTCGTCGCACTTGCGGGCAAAGGCCCAGGCCACGTGGTCGTGCTTGGCGATGCCGGCCCGCGGCTGGTAGGTGGCGCCCATCACCGGGTAGCGGATGTTGTCATTGATGTTCAGGATAGGGCACAGTTCCTTGACCTGCTTCGGGTCCAGCCATTCGGCGTCGACCCCGTTGAGCTGGTTGGCGCCCACGCGGCGCACGCTTTCACGCACGTCGCCCAGGGTGTGGGCCAAGTTCATGACGCCGCGCTGGCTGAACAGGAAGTCGTACTCGAGCTCTTCCGGCAGGATCTCCCACAGCTTCAGGGAGTGCTCGTACATGGCGGCACTTTCATCCCACAGGTAGTTCGAGCGGATGATGGTGGTGTTGCGGGCCATGTTGCCGCCGGCCAGCCACCCCTTTTCCAGGATGGCGATGTTGCGCATGCCGTGGTTCTTGGCCAGGAAGTAGGCGGTGGCCAGCCCGTGCCCGCCGCCGCCGACGATCACGGCGTCGTAGGACTTTTTGGGGTCCGGGTTGCGCCACAGGAATTCCGGGTGTTCGGGCAGGTGTTCGGTGCTCACTGGCTGTCTCCGTTCGGGGTGGTTACGGCGGCGTTGGAAAGACCGGTGCTTGCAAGGGTGGGGCCGGAGAGCTTGGGGTACAGGGGGAACTTCTCCGCCAGCACCGTGACACGGTCGCGCAGCAGGACGGCTGCCTCTTCGCTGAGTTCGCCCTTGATGGCCTCGGCGATGATGTCAGCAACTTCGGTGAACTCGGCAGCTCCGAAGCCGCGCGTGGCCAGGGCCGGGGTGCCGATGCGCAGCCCGGAGGAGACCATCGGCGGACGGGGATCGAACGGGACGGCGTTGCGGTTGACCGTGATGCCGATCCTGTGCAGCCGGTCTTCACCCTGCTGGCCGTCAAGGTCAGAGTTGCGCAAGTCCACCAGGACCAGGTGCACGTCGGTGCCGCCGCCCACCACGGAGATCCCGTGTTCGCCAACATCCGCGGCGAGCAAGCGCTCGGCCAGAATCTTGGCGCCTTCGAGAGTGCGTTTCTGACGGTCCTTGAAACCTTCGGTGGCGGCGATCTTGAAGGACACGGCCTTGGCGGCAATCACGTGTTCCAGCGGTCCGCCCTGCTGGCCGGGGAACACTGCGCTGTTGATTTTGCGGGCCAGCGCCTGCGTGCTGAGGATGACGCCGCCGCGCGGTCCGCCCAGGGTTTTGTGCGTGGTGGTGGTGACGATGTCCGCGTACGGCACCGGGTTGGGGTGCAGCCCGGCGGCCACCAGCCCGGCGAAGTGGGCCATGTCCACCATGAGGTAGGCACCCACCAGGTCGGCGATGCGGCGGAACTCGGCAAAGTCCAGCTGGGCCGTGTAGGCGGACCAGCCGGCCACAATCAGCTTCGGCTGGTGTTCGACGGCGAGCGCCTCCACCTCGGCCATGTCCACTTTCATGTCTGTTTCGTTCACATGGTAGGGGACCACGTTGTACAGCTTGCCGGAGAAGTTGATCCGCATGCCGTGCGTCAGGTGGCCGCCGTGGGCCAAGTCCAGGCCCAGGATGGTGTCGCCGGGATCCAGCAGCGCAAACATGGCCGCGGCGTTGGCCTGCGCTCCGGAGTGGGGCTGGACGTTGGCGGCCTCGGCACCGAACAGCGCCTTCACCCGATCGATGGCAAGCTGCTCAATCACGTCCACGTGTTCACAGCCGCCGTAGTAGCGCTTGCCCGGCAGCCCCTCTGCATACTTGTTGGTCAGCACGGAGCCCTGGGCTTCCATCACGGACTGGGGTGCAAAATTTTCGGAGGCGATCATTTCCAGCGTGGATTGCTGGCGCTGGAGTTCGGCGGCGATGGCTGCATCGACTTCGCTGTCGACTGCTGCCAGGGAGCCCTCAAGGATGGACGTCATCGTAGTTCCTTCGTCTAGTCGCTTTCAATGCAACTCAGTTGCAATGAATGAAACACTAGGGCGAAATGTGACCTGGGTCAATAGGCCGCCGGATAACTTGTTCCTCATGGCGTTGGGTTCATCAATTTCTGAAACTTCCTACCGGCAAACCGTTGACAGTGACTCAGCCCACACATAGTCTGATGCAACAGCGTTGCGTAAGACGCAACCCCAAACTTTTTGGTGGATTCCATGACAAATAGCAACCTCCCAGGTTCCGGATGGTCGGCAATGGTGCCGAAAGCAGCTGGAAACTTAACCTTGAGCGGCCAGCAGCGACCGGGCGACGGCACCGGCCCCGACAAGAGGACCCTGCGAAAAGTAGTAGCCGCCAGCTTCATCGGCAACTTTGTTGAATGGTTTGACTACGCCGTTTACGGTTACCTTGCAGTCACCATCTCCCACGTGTTCTTCCCGACGGCCGACAAGCAGACTGCCCTGTTGCTGACTTTTGGCCTTTTCGCCGTTTCCTTCTTCGTCCGCCCCCTCGGCGGATTTATCTGGGGCCACATCGGCGACCGCGTCGGTCGCAAAAATGCGCTGTCCTTGTCGATTTTGATTATGTCCGCGGCCACCTTCGCCATCGCGCTGATCCCGGACTACAACATCATTGGTATCTGGGCCCCTATTTTGCTGCTGATCATCCGCCTCGTCCAAGGCTTCTCGGCGGCCGGAGAATACGCTGGCGCCTCAGCGTTCCTCGTCGAGTACGCCCCGCCGAACCGTCGCGGCCTCTATGCCGCCGTCGTGCCGGCCAGCACAGCCACCGGTCTGCTGCTGGGCTCGTTGATCGCTCTGCTGCTCTCCGTTTCCATGACCCCTGACCAGTTGAATTCCTGGGGCTGGCGCCTGCCGTTCCTGCTCGCCGCACCCATGGGCCTGATCGGACGCTACATTCGCGTCAAGCTGGAGGACACCCCCGCCTTTTTGGCCATGGAGAAAGAAGACGAGGCCATCAAGGCTCCCGTCATGGCCCTGTTCCGCGATCACTGGCGCACACTGTTGATCGCCGTCGGAGCGGTGGTGCTGAACGCCGTCGGCTTCTACGTAATCCTCAGCTACATGCCCACCTACCTCAGCGAAGTCGTGGGACTGGACGCTTCATTGTCCTTCCTGGCCACCACCGTGGCGCTCGCCACCTACATCGGTTTCATCTTCCTCACGGGCTTGGCCTCGGACAGGTTCGGCCGGAAGCGGGTCTTGATCACCGCATCGACGCTCTTCGTGCTGCTGACAGTGCCGGCCTTCATGCTCCTGTCCACAGGCAGCTTCTTTGTCATCCTCATGGTGCAGATCCTGCTGGGTGCCATGTTGACCCTCAACGACGGCACCTTGCCCAGCTTCCTGGCCGAACTGTTCCCCACCAAGATTCGCTACAGCGGCTTCGCCGTCAGCTTCAACCTCTCCAACGCACTCTTCGGCGGCACCGCGCTCTTCGTCTCGACCCTGCTGATCGATGTGACCGGCTCCGATCTAGCCCCAGGCTGGTACCTGATGGCAGCCGCCATCGTCTCCCTCATCGCGGTGTCCCTCGCCAAGGAAACGTCCAAGGCACCCCTCCGCACCAAATAGCCGCACCGACCCTCCCAACTTACTTCGCAATTTTTCACACGCAACATCACCAAGGAGCAACAATGAGCATCAGCCTTCCCACCACCGCAACCTCCGTATCCGAGCTGGAGCGGCTGAAGGTGCTGCACAACGGAGAAAAGGTGCAGCTGACCTTCTCCGACGCCGAGCTGGAACGACGCATTGCCGGCCTGCGGGAGATCATGGCAGCGAAGGACCTCGACGCCGTCGTCCTGACCAGCTACCACTCGATCAAGTACTACTCAGACTTCCTTTTCACCTACTTTGGCCGGTCCTACGCCATGGTGGTCACACCCAACGACACCGTCACCGTCACCGCCAACATCGACGCCGGCATGCCCTGGCGCCGCAGCTACGGCGAAAACATCGTGTACACGGACTGGCGCCGCGACAACTTCATCTTCGCCATCCAGGAATCGTTGCGCACCCGCGGAGTCTCCGTCCGCCGTCTCGGCGTTGAAGACGACACCCTGCCGCTGGACAACCGCAACAAGATCCAGGACGCCTTCGCCGGCGCCACCCTGGTCGACGTTGCCCAGTCCGCCATGCGCCAGCGCATGATCAAGTCCGAGGAGGAAATCGCCGTCATCAAGCACAGCGCCCGCATTGGCGACATGGGCGGCGAAGCGATCCGCAACGCCATCAAGGTCGGCATCACCGAATACGAGGTGGCCCTCATCGGCACCGAGGCCATGGTGCACGAGATTGCCCGCACGTTCCCCGACTCGGAAATCCGCGACACTTGGGTGTGGTTCCAGTCCGGCATCAACACCGACGGCGCCCACAACTGGGCCACCACGCGCAAGCTGGCCGAACACGACATCCTGTCGCTGAACTGCTTCCCCATGACCAGCGGCTACTACACCGCACTGGAGCGCACCTTGTTCCTAGGCGAGCCGGATGCCCGCTCCCTGGAACTGTGGAACGTCAACGTCGAAGTCCACCGCCGCGGACTGGAGCTCATCAAGCCCGGCGCAGTCTGCAAGGACATCGCCGCCGAGCTGAACGAGATCTACGTGGACCGCGGCCTGCTCGCGAACCGCACGTTCGGCTACGGCCACTCCTTCGGCGTCCTGTCCCACTACTACGGCCGCGAAGCCGGACTGGAACTGCGCGAAGACATCGACACCGTCCTGGAGCCGGGCATGGTGGTTTCCATGGAGCCGATGATCACGGTAATGGACGGCCAACCCGGCGCCGGCGGCTACCGCGAGCATGACATCCTGGTGGTCGGCGAGGACGGCGCCGAGAACATCACGAAGTTCGGGTTCGGCCCCGAGCACAACATCATCGAAGCAAGGTAACAAGCAGCAAGGCAGCAAACGGGCAGGGACCAGCCGGAAGCCGGCTGGGAATCAAGCAAGGGTGCTGTGGCGGCCGGTCAGGCCGTCACAGCACCCTGCTTTAACGCCCGCATAGGGAAAGATGGTCTCCATGAGCACTCCAACAGGCAAGTCCGACGCCGGCAATGGCACCACCGATGCCCGCGGCACCTCCGTCATTGTCAACGCCATCGCGGTGCTGCGCTGCTTTTCCGCCGCGGAGCCGATGCTGGGTGTCACGGAGATTGCCCAGCGTGTGGGCATGCACAAGAGCACGGTGTCGCGGATTCTGGCCACCTTGGAGCAGGAGGAACTCGTCGAACGGGATACCGCCTCGCGTCGGTACAAGTTGGGGCTGGGCCTGATCGCGGTGGCGGGCCCCTTGCTGGCCGAACTGGACGAGCGACGTGTGGCGTACCCGTCCTTGCAGCAACTGACCGAGCGTACCGCCGAGACCAGTGCGTTGATGGTGTGGAACGGCCGCGAGTCCATGTGCGTGGAACAGATTCCCAGCCCCCAGCAGGTCAAGCACACCGCCCCTTTGGGGGCCCGCTACCGGGATGCCATGAGCGCCTCAGTGCAGATCTTTCTCGCGTTGGAACCCGAAGCCCGGGTGCGCGAGCTCTTGCTCAGCGGCGCCATCCAGTTCGCCAGCCTCGACGACGCCGGACTCGAGGCTTATCTACTGCGACTCGCCGACGTCGCCAAGCGCGGCTATGCCACAAACTACGGCGAGTCCTCGTTGGACGAAGTGGGCGTTGCCGCCCCCGTTTACGACCATCGCGGCGACCCTGTGGCCGCCGTCCTGATCCCGGCGCCGCGCTTCCGGGTGTCCCCGGAACGGCTGCAGACCTTGGGCGAGGCCTGCAAACAGTGCGCCGGCATCGTCACCGTCAGGCTTGGCGGCGCAGCAACCCGGTGATCCACGTTTCCATTGTGATCCACGTTCCATGGCGCAGGCACGCGGGCGGGCGTAGCGTGGTGTCATGACCGAACAACAGCCGTACCGGATTGTTCACAAGTATGCCGATTTCCAGGTTCGCCGCTATCCCGAACACCTGCTGGCCGAGGTCGTCGTCGAGGGTTCCTTTGAAGAGGCCGGAAACAAGGCATTCCGCTACCTTTTTGCCTACCTAGGCGGTGAGAACCGCTCAAGCAAGAAAGTCGCCATGACGGCACCAGTGGTCCAGGATGCTGCGTCGGAGAAGATTCAGATGACAGCCCCTGTCGTGCAGCAGGGGGAAGTGGTGCGGGGAGCCGACGAGACGGCCGTCGGCACCCAGGTTCGAAGATTCCGGGTGGCTTTTGTCCTGCCTGCAGACTTCACGATCGACACCGCGCCCTTGCCCACCAATTCCCTGGTTGTTCTGCGGGCAGTTCCCGAAAGTCTGGCTGCGGTCATCTCCTTCAGCGGCCGGTGGAGCAATGAAAGCTACCAACGGCATCTGGACACGCTGGAAAAGGCTTTGGGTGCAGCGGGACTCTACAGCGTTGGCGCACCACGTTTTGCCAGGTTCGATCCACCCATCAAACCCTGGTTCCTGCGCCGCAACGAGATCATCCTTGATCTCGACGACAGCCCTTCCGCACCGACCGATCACTGAACCCTGCAAAAGTTTCTGTTGTGCCTTATAGGGTCACGCCCCAAAGGCAGAGGAAGGAAGACTGGCTTCGTCGTCGGCGATGGCTGCCACTATCCGGCTTGCCACGGCGTCAGGGTTCAAGCCCTCGGGCAGATTTGGGGGCGTTCCCGAGATGGGGCGCGTGTGGAGACCGGTTTGCGTGTGCGGCGGGCGCACATCGAGAACGCGTATTTTCTGCCGGCGTAGTTCCGCGGCCATGGCGGTGCCGAAACCGGTCAAGGCGGCCTTGCTCGCCGAGTACGCAGCCATCCCTTTCATCGGGGTTTCTGCCACCACGGCACTGAGGTGCACCACCACGGATCCCGGATTCAGCTGCGGCAGCAAACTTCGCAAGAGCCGCACCGGAGCAACGAAGTTCAGCAACAACAACTCATCGAATGTGTCGTCGTCCAGTTCGCCCAGCGGCCCGAACGCCACCACGCCTGCCGCATAGACCACACCATCGAGCCCGCCGTCGGCCACCGCTGCCGCAGCCACGGCCGCTGGACCATCCGGAACGCTTAGGTCGGCAGCAACCGTTGCAACAACGGCCTCGCCCAGCTCCCGGGCCAAGGCAGAGAGCTTATCCTCATTTCGTCCCGCAAGCGTTAGCCTCGCCCCCTCCTGGACCAAGCGACGGGACAGGGCAGCCCCCAGGCCACCTGTGGCGCCAACAACGAGCAAATGGGTATCGCGCAAGTCAGTCATGGCCGAAGCGTAACAAGGGAGCTGTCCGTCCACAATGGCGAGGTGCCAGCTCTGCCCGTCGCCGCGCAGCCAGTAGTATTTTGAGCGGAAGGGAAAGACAGGATTTCCCCCAACAGGAGGCCGGAATGAATGCCAGCAACAATCAGCCAGTGGAAGTATCCACGAAAATGCAAGAAGGCGAGTGGACCGACGAGTCCCTAAAGGTACTCGTTGGCTCCTACCAGCAGAAGCTGCGCGAAATGGGCGCACCCGAGGAGCAGATCCACACCGCAGTGGAGACTCTTGATGACGGATCAGTCAACATCCGCGTGAGCTGGCAGCGTCAGGGAACCCAAACTCTAACCGAAACAGGCCAGGGCCTCGTTCCGGAAGAAGAGAACTCCCGGGGGCAAGGTGAGCACATCCCCGCCGGCGAAGCGACAAAGGATTCCAAGGGTTTGGGCGCCGTGCTCGGCGATGCAGAACGTTCAGCTATTGACGCCCCTCCCACGGAAAGGGCCGAGCAGGCGAAGAAACACCAAGAAGTTCCAGAGCTTCTTGTCCACACCGATGATGCCGGCAACAGCTACGTTGAAGATATTGGCCCCACCAAGTCCTAGAACCTGGACAGGGTAAACCGAACAGGGCAAAGCCGCCGAGAATTCCTTGGGCATTCACGCAGGCGCGGGGAATTCTCGGCAACGTGTCCCAGCGGACTGGACACTAATTTTCACGGGGGGACGTTCCAGACGCTCAATCCGGCAGGACCGCTGCCCGTCGTCCTGGCTCACTTCACCTGGTTGTACTTCACGATCCTCGGGTAGATGAAAAGGCCACCGACGAGAACGGCAGAAAAAACACCAGCCACAATGGCGCCGGCCGTCCCACCCACTACAACGTAGTAGATCAGCGTTGTTGTCCCCGTGATGAGCAGGCCCACCAGCACCAACACGGTCTTCAGCACCAGGTGGCCGGTGGACACGACCGTGCTTTTTCGTTGCAGCCTGAACATCTGTCGGTGCAGAGCCACGGGAACGAGCATCAGGCAGGTCGCCGTGGCTGCCAGAACAACAAGAATCAGATAGAGGGCAACTGCAGCGGGTTTTAAGTCATCAAACCGCTGCTGAAATGGCAAGGTCAAGAGGAAACCGGCAATGATCTGGACACCGGTTTGCATGACTCGCAATTCCTGCAGAATGTCGTTCCAGTTCCGATCCTGTTGCTCGTTGGGAGTTTCATTGCGACCGGTCGATGTGGCCTCGGCATTGTGGGATTCCATGGATCCTGCTTTCGGTTGACAATGACGGAATCTGGCATACCCAGCCTGACGCATCGCTTGGTAAAACCCGCCGATGCTACCCGGCGTTCGGGAGGCAAACTTCAAGAACACCGTCCACGATTCTCGTTTCAAAGACCGCCTGCGGCGAAGTGGCTGGTCCTCCCATGACCTGCCCCGTGACCAGCGAGAACCGGCTCTGATGCCAAGGGCACTCCACGCAGGGGCCCCCGTTGAGGTTCAAGACCTCGCCGTCGCTCAAGGGTCCGGAAAGGTGCGAGCATTCGTTGGACAGGACAGTGACGTTCCCGTTCGCGGCATGCCATACCACCACCGGAACGTCTCCCACCAAGCGCCTTTCGAGCCTACCTGGTGCAATGTCCGCCAGCTCGCCCAAAGCATGCCACCCGGGAGCGACGAGATGAGGTACGGATTCAGCATGATTGGCACCGGCTGCCTGGCGGTAAGCTATTTGCCCTCCTAGCGTTCCTCCCGCAGCGACAATGGCCAGTGCCGCCGCTGAAGCAATCGTTCCTGCCCTCTTGTGTTTGCTGCTTCGCAGTATCAGCGATGTAGCGAACAAAAGTGCTCCGGTGGCATTGGCGGCGGCGTGCACCAGCCCCACACGCTGCTGCTGGGGGTGCAATTCCACCCAGTCCGCTAGTCCCGATCCAACCGCAGGACCGGCGCTCACAAGTCCGACGGCAATAAGCACCCGCGATGCCTTGTCAGCGCCGGGAACAAAGTCCAGGAGAACTGCCGATGTCCAAGCACCAATCGGCACTTGCACTGCGAGCGGATGCAGGGGATGTCCGGTGGGCACTCCGTGCAGTACATCTTTGACGGGCCCGGGCCGGATCGTGCGGCGAAACATCTGGCTCAGGGCCTTAACAGCGCCGTCGAAGATTTCCGCGTTTTCCAGTCCATCCAGCATCCGAAATGGCCAAAGGGTCTGCATCCCAACCTCCGCGCCACTTCGGTGGCTTCGTTTCTCATGGTTTTGACATTCAATTTACCGGTGAATGCACGCCGGTGCCAGTCCCTCTGGACATCCTTGCTAGCATTCGTCTTTGCCCAACCCCCGTCGCTGAAACGTGGTTCTATCCTCACTAAAATATCGGCATCAATCAAGGTTTCCGTTCGTTCGTCGAGCGACGGTTCGTAAAATTTCCGACTCAATGCCATCAATCATGGCTACAGTAGGATTTAGCACCCCGTGGGAGAGAGCTGGGATCCAGAGCTTCGTGTCTTTTTCGTGACAGTTTCACCGCCGCCCACGGGGAAACGCCGTACCCGTTGAGAGAAAGAGATATTCATGAAAGCAAAGCTAATCTTCATGGCAGGACTGGCCGTTGGCTATGTCGTCGGCACCCGGGTGGGACGCCGCGGCTATGAGAGCTTGAAGAACAATGCCCGTGCCGTTTGGGAGACGGACCCAGTTCAGGAAACGGTGCAGAATTTGGAAGAGTCCATCAAGGGCGAAGCTAAAGATTTAGGAGCCCGACTAGCCAGCAAAGTCTCCGGGGGAAACGCAACTACCTCTGCACAGAAGCCCGCCCGCTCTGATGTGGACTCGGACCCGGCGTTGAATGACGACCTGGGCCAGGATTGGGCCGACGAAGGCGGCGCCCTCCCATCCGGCCCCGCAAGCTGATGTGGCAGAAGGACACAGCCGACACTGCGTCCGCATGAGCGAAGTAGGCCACCCACAGGCAAATCACCCACAAGCACGTCAGCGATCAAGGAGAATTTCATGAGCAACGACAACGATGCAGCAAGCAACGATCCCGCCAACAGCAACGAACCAGCATCGGTCCCGGCCGAATCCGGCTACGGGTCTCCGACGCCGGAGGATGAAATGCCACCGTCGAAGACGGAAGATTCCAGCTCATCCAGTCCCGAATCCGGGGAGAGTTCTGAACCTGCAGAAAAGGGCGACGAGTACCCACTGGAGGCTCCTTCGACCGACGCTCCAGTGGAAGAGGGCAACGCAGAAGCGGCGCGTTCCGGCCGTGAGTCGTTTTCTTCCGAGCCCAACGATGAAGCGTCCGGGGCCTAGTCCACGAACCATCCCATAATCCCCAGAAGGCGGCATAATGTCCTCTACGGTTCACCCTCCGACAACCGCAAACGGACTCCCCCACGCTCCGGCATCCATGGGTGTACGGCTTGCGACTGGAACCGCGGCAGACCCGGAGCACACGGTCTTTCTGAACGAGCTCCACGAGTTGGTGAGGAGCTGCAACGGGCGCGTTCCGGCCCTGCTCGAACTTGCTCGTGGGCTGGGACGTAAACTACCGCTCCCCCAGCAGGGGCATACCTTGCAGCTGTGGCAGGCATTGGCCACGCTGGGTGCCGCAAACCTCACGGCTGCTCGGATCATCGAGCCGCATTTGGATGCCTTGGCCATTCTTGACCAAGCTGGCCAAACCGGAGCGTATCCGGCGGACTCCACTTGGGGCGTCTTTGCAGCACAGGGGCCCGGCCAGCAGTTGCTGGCCACGCCGGCGGGAGACGGCTGGAGCCTCGATGGACTCAAGCCTTGGTGTTCCCTTGCGGATGATCTCAGCCATGCCCTCCTCACAGCACGGACCGAGGCTGGAATGCAGTTGTTCGCGATCGACTTGCGCCACCCCGGAGTCGCCACGACCGGGCGGCCGTGGGCTGCGCTCGGTCTGCCAGCTGTCCCAAGCCGGGGACTCTCGCTGGTAAATGTTCCGGCCACGGCCGTGGGCGGACCGGGTTGGTACACGCAACGCCCTGGGTTCGCTTGGGGCGGCGTTGGGGTGGCTGCCATCTGGCACGGCGCCGCGACGGCGCTGGCGCGGAGACTCCACCGACATTGCCTGTCGCGTGAACCGGATCAAATAGCCTTGTGGCATTTAGGTAGCGCAGATCAAGCGCTTTGGTCGGCCAAGGCAGCGTTTCAGTCCGCGGCCACCGTAGCCGACCCAATCGCAGCAGACACCTCAGATACTCCCAGCGCTGACATGCCTGCGCTCGTCGCCGCACGCGTCAGGGCCACCATCGTCTCAACGGCGGAGACCATCCTTTCATTATCGGGCCACGGCATGGGCCCGGAACCGCTCGTATTCGAACCGGAACATGCCCAGCGAGTTGCTGATCTTGAGCTCTACCTGCGCCAAGACCATGCCGAACGTTCCCTTGCGGCGCACGGCAAGGCTGTGCTCGCTGCGGCTGTGGCGGCGGGAGCTGGAGAGCCTCCATGGTAGTTTTCACTCACAATCAGGAGTCCACGGCCGAAGCGCAATGGTTGAGCAGTCCCCGCATTATCGACATGCCTTTGCTGCATCTCGACTGGGACACGCTGGGGAAGATTGTGGTGGTCGCCGCCCACCCCGACGACGAAACCCTTGGCGCGGCAGGGCTTCTGCAGCGCGCGGCCAGTCGCAACGTGCCCATAGTGGTTCTTGTAGCCACTTTGGGGGAGAACTCACACCCAGCTTCCCCCACCCACACACCTGGGCAGCTTGCGGCGGTCCGTCGCATCGAACTGGAAAATGCACTGAAAACACTGGCCCCCGCCTCCCAACACATGGTTTTGGGCCTGCCAGACGGACAAGTAGCGGAGCATCTTTTCGCGTTGGAGCAAGCAATCACGGCAGCTGCGCAGCCTGGTGGCCACTCCACCTTGATCGTGGCGCCATGGTCCGCCGATGGGCATACAGACCACGACGCCGCTGGCATAGCGGCAGCCAAAGCCGCTGCAGCGACAGGCAGCACGCTGTTGGAATACCCCATCTGGTGGTGGCACTGGGGATCTCCCACCCACAATGACATGGCCTGGCCTGCGCTGCGCAAGTTCGAAATGGATGAAACCGAACAGGATGTGAAGGGGTCGGCAGTATCCAGTCACGCCAGTCAAGTCGCGCCGCTCTCAGACGCCGTCGGTGACGAAACACTCTTGTCCCCTGCCTTGTTGTCGCATTTCGACCGCGGCTTTGAAACATTCATTGACGTGGCTGGCCATTTCACCCCCTCGGGAGAAAATTCGCCAACGTGGTTGGCCACCCAATTCGATTCCATCCACGCCGACGGCGCTGAGCCGTGGGACCCGTCCTCATGGTACGAGCAGCGCAAGCGTGCGTTACTGCTGGGATCCTTGCCGAATGACCGGTTCCGCTCAGCCTTGGAACTCGGCTGCTCCACAGGGGCGTTGACTGCCGACCTGGCACCCCGATGCGATCAAATAACTGGGGTCGATGCCAGTGCCGAAGCTGTTGCCACTGCCACCAAAAGGGTGGCGTCGGCAGGCAATGTGGACATTGTCCTGGCCACACTGCCAGCTGGCTGGCCCCAGGGCCGCTTCGATTTATTCGTGCTCTCCGAAACCGGATACTACTTTACGGCCGCAGAACTGTCTGAAGCAGTGGCCAGCATGGCTGCTTCTGCGCTGCCGCATGCACACCTGGTGGCGTGCCACTGGCGCCATCCCATTGCTGGATGGCCGCTTGGAGGCGACGACGTCCACAGGTTGCTCCGTGCAAATGAGCAGCTGGCACCGATGGGCGCCTACGTTGAGGAGGACTTCCGCCTCGAGGTTTTTCAGTTGCGTGAGAAACCGTGAGCACGGCCATAGATGAGATCGCCGTCGTCGTTCCTTCCCGGAATGAGGCTGCTTTGCTGCCAAGGTCACTGTCGGCCCTCGAGGAATCCACGCGCCGCATGACGTTAAAGTTTCCGCACGTCCGCACCTCCCTCACGGTGGTATTGGACAGTTCAACCGACACATCGGCGGAGCTCTTGGCACGTCACCCCCAAGTCCGGGTGCGCTCCGTCTCGTTCGGCAGGGTGGGGGCAGCACGTAATGCAGGGATCGCCGCCGCACTGTCGGCCGCCGGCGTGCCATCATCGCGGTTGTGGGTCGCCACCACCGATGCAGACAGTGCTGTGCCCGTTGATTGGCTGGAACACCACTATACTCGGGCTTTGGCTGGCGTGGACGTACTGGTGGGAACAGTGGAACCCTTTCCGGCGGAACTGGACCCTTCCCGGTTGGTGCAATGGCACGCTTGGCATGAGCTTCGAGAGGGACATTCCCACGTGCACGGCGCAAATTTGGGTTTCAGGGCGGATATATTCACTGCGCTGGGCGGGTTCCCTGATATCGGTTTGCACGAAGATCGTGAATTTGTGGCGATTGCCCGGGCACGGGGCAGCGTGGTCCAGGCCACCGATGCCTGCCGAGTTCGTACATCCGGCCGCCTGCAGGGGCGGGTCGAGGGCGGGTTCGCCGGCTTCTTGGCCACGCTTGATGTTCCCGGGGATCGTGTGGATCCGGCAGGTACATCGGCGGCGCCACGCTGAGTTGGCCGAAAGGACAATTGCGGCTCGGTTGTTGCTACTGTCTGGCATCTTGCAAATAATTTGCGCTAACATGATCGGCACAACGTCCGCAGTGCTTAGTTCCACCGGAACGTTGAAGTTTATCCGTCAAAGCAGGTGAGGAGATATTCATGGTTTCCAAGAACGCAACAAACGCCAAATACACGGTCCCTGGGCTGTCGCTGTCTGAGGGCCACAAAGTGGGTGATCTCCTGCAGGACCGTCTCCATGCGCTCAACGATCTTCAACTGACGCTCAAGCACGCACATTGGAATGTGGTCGGCCGTGATTTCATTGGTGTCCACCAAATGCTGGATCCGCAAATTGAGCTGGTCCGGGCCATGATTGACGAAACGGCCGAGCGGATGGCCACCTTGGGCGTTTCACCCAACGGCCTGCCCGGAGCGCTGGTTGAATCCCGCACTTGGGAGGACTATCCGTTGGGCAGGGCCGGCACGGCTGAGCATCTGGCCGCCCTCGACTCCGTCTACGACGGCGTGGTCTCCAGCCAACGGGAGGCGATCTCCGTTGCAGGAGAACTGGATCCCATCACGGAGGACATGCTCATTGGCCACACTGCCCAGCTCGAACTGTTCCAATGGTTCATGCGCGCCCATCTGGAAGATAATGCCGGCAACCTCCACGAGACCGGAAAAACACCAAGTGGTACCAAAGCAGGCAAGTAAACCCGGCAGTTGAATCACCACGAAAGGATAGAACTCATGTCTGCGAGCGACAACAGCGAAAAAGTATTCGAGATCATCGGCGACAACCCGGTGTGCATGTTTACCGTCAACGGGGCCACCGATGCGCTCCTGAGCCGGCCCATGACCGTGATCAAGACCGAAGACAGTGGGGAGCTGTGGTTCTTCACGTCCTCCACTGGTTCGCCAGTGGCGGAAATTGGTACTGGTGCAGCGGTGAATCTTTCCTTCAGCGGCAAGGGGGAATGGCTCTCGCTGCACGGTTCAGCGGCAGTGATCGTCAGTGAGCCCAAGGCCCGAGAGCTGTGGAACGAAGCTGCTGCCGCGTTTTTCCCGGACGGACCCGACTCGCCCGAGCTTGCACTCATTCGTGTCCGTCCCGCAGGGGCACAGTTTTGGAATTCCCCCGGCGGAGCGATCACCATGGCTTTTGAATGGGCCAAAGCCCGCCTAAAAGGTGAACAAATCGATGCCGGAGAAAGCGAAAAGGTGGATCTCTAAAGCCATCGAGCCATTCAGGAGCCAGTGACAACAGTCAATGACAAATGAATCTTCCAAATCCGTGCGACCCGCTTCCCTAGAGCTGAACTTGAATTGAATTTTCCCACGCGGCACGTTGCTTAGCCCATAGTTGGCGCCATTGCCGCTATGCTAAGCTTCTTCTCTTATATTCATAATGAGATGCAACAACAAAGAACAGGAGTCAACTCACATGCGCGGTAGCAGCCTTATTTGGACCATCGTAGGAGTCCTTGTAGCCATTGCCTTGATCATCTGGATCGTTTCAGCAATCTAGGACGCCTCTTCCCAGGAGTTGCGGAGAGCCCCCGGCACTGGTCGGAGCCTCTCCAAGAAAGGCTTGGGATGCAAAGAATTTCTTTGCATCCCAAGCTTTTCTCTTTGCCCGTTGGGCCACCGCCGGAACATGCTTCTTCGGTCAGCTCGGCGATCAGGCCGCAGAGCCTGAGCCAAGTCCGCTTCATACTTCGGTTTCGCTGGGCGCTACGGGCGCCAACCGGTGCTGGAGAGCAGCAAGAATACGCTGCAGATCCAGCGCCACCGCCACGCCTGGAGCCAGCGACGGGACGTCGTAGCCTTCTCGGGCAGCCACGGCAGCCGTGAAGACGCCCATGCTCTCCTGGGCGGCAGCCAGGGCCTCCACCGTCTCGTGGTTTTCATCCCAGTCGCGCACCACTTTTGCGGTCGCCTTGAGGCAGCCACTCAACGGCTCACGCAACTCGACATCGAGGGCCAGATCCAACGATCCCTCCCAGATGGCAGCCACCAGAACTTCCGAAAGGTCCCGGATATGAAAGGTGACGATCTCCAAAACGGCAAGGTCCTCGAACCCTTCACTGACAACGCGATGCCGTGACTTCAGCAGACCGCGTGGATTGGCTTGATGGCTTTCCTTGGCTTCATACACGGCGGCACGGATCTCGCCGACGGAGTTCTCCAATATGTGTCCCGTGGCGGCCCACGCATCACGCTCAGGAGGCCATTGTTCAACCAGTGCCGCGGCCACGTCCTCAAGTTGGTCTACGAGAACGCGCCGCCCACGCGAAATTCCAACTCGGGCATCCTCCAACTTTAAGGGCGGGAAAATTGTCACATTGACAGTAAGACCCACCAGCACGCCCATCCCCATTTGTACGGCATACCCAAGGGAAAACGCGTCCACTCCGGTATGGCCGTCAATAATGAGCACCATCAACGTGGCCACCGGCACATACTCGCGGCCAGGTCCAAGGCGGGGGGAGCTTGAGAGCAGCACGCCTAGTCCCACGGCAAGGGAGATGGTGAGGATGTTGGGGTCGCCAAGCAACAGCACACCAGCTGCCACGGCAATCCCCAACAAGACACCCAGCAGTGTCTGGAAACTGGTCCGCACTGAGCCCATGAACGTGGGATACATACTGACCAACGCGCCCAAAGGCGCATAATACGGATACTTTTCGGTCACTCCGGGCATATGTGGTGCCAAAAACCACGCAATGCCCACCGCCAAGGCAGCCTTGATCGCCAAGAGCACCCGTTGCCCGTTGACCGTGGACTTCGCCCACATTTTCAGGGATTCCACTGCGTCACATCCATTGAAAGCCTGACTCTTCTTCGACCACTGGCACAGTGCCGATCACGTGATGGGCACATCCAAGGATGAACTGAGGACCCTCCTTCGTCAAGTGAAGGGCCAACACCGAATAGCTTCCGTGGCGGCCGCCTGCCGGGCCATGACCTAGGCAGTATCCCGGACCGTGGCAGACCGCAGTTTCGCCACCAAGGGTCAAAGACCCTTTCGATTCGGCAAAAGCTGTGAAAGAGTCTGACTGTCGGAAGTGATTCGCATCTACGGAAAAGAGTTCCCATGATTGAGCAATTGCATAACGCAGGCATCAAGAGCGAGTACGCGTACGTAGGCGGTTTCGCCTCGATAGCGCTATCTCTGGTCTCGTGGCTGATCAGCCGCGGCAAGAAAAATCACTCCAAAGCCCAGTCGGACCGTTGGGGCATCTTCATTGGCCACTGGGCGCCCACCTTTTTCGCTGTGGGAATTGCACTGAAGCTCGAAGAGAAGAAGTAACTGGGCGCACACCGCGCTTAACAAGTTCGGACACCAAAGGGCTGCCAGGTTGTCCCCGGATTGTTTCACCATTCTCTCCCGTCCGGGGACTCCGCTGGGCCAAGCGCTTAAACCGGAGTCCGAGATGCTCTGTCAGTTAAACTGGCCGCTAGCTAATTTGCTTCACAACACCGGCCCTAAGGAATTCACGAATTCCAGGGTTGCGCCGGTGATTTCCGTGCGGGCAGCATCAGGGCTGATGGACGGCTGCCCGTCGCCGGTTTGGGGTCCGTAGTCGCCGAAATCTGCATGGACTCCACCTTCAATCACCTTGTAGGTGGTGCCGGCCGGCAGCATGGTTTTCGATTCAGCAATCTTTTCCGGCGTTGCCAATCTGTCATTGGAGCCGGATATGGAGAGTACCTTCGCCGTTAGCGTGCTCATGTCGGTTGCCGGATAGGAAGCATAAAGCAGTAGGCCCACCACGGCGTCGCTAGATGCCGTGGCAAATGATTGTGCGTCGATCGCTGCAACGGTTCCTCCCAGCGAATGGCCGCCCACCACCCACCGATTAACCGGGCAGTGGTCTGCTCGTGCCGTGTTGTAGGCACCGGTGGAAAGAAAGGCGATGCCGAACGGCTGTTTGGGGATGACCACGGTGTGGCCGTCTTCGGCCAGCGGACGGAGGGTTGATACATAAGCGCGGGCATCAACGCGGGCTCCGGGCTGAAAAAACACCCCCACCGAGCTAGGTGTCCCGGACGGTGCCAAGACGATCTGATCCGATGTCTCAGTAACAGTAACCTGAGCATCGGAGGCCATGGCTGCAAGTGACGGCTCCGTCGCGGAGGACGGGACAAGCCACAGAACCATGGCCAGCACTGCCGAAAACGCCACCACCGCGATCCACCGCAGGACTTTGATCCCGGCGTGCGTGGCAGCCCGCCGCAACCAGAAACGGCGAGCGAACACCGCGCTGGCCAAAATGGTCGCGAGCATGCCGACCACGGACAAGATGCAGGCCGCCCGGAACAGTACGACGTCGGCGCTGCTGACAGTTGGCCTGCTGGCGATTGGGTCGTCCCCGGGCGGGCTTGCGGCGCTGGGTTCTCGTTCCGGACTGGTCATTTTCCAAAGCTGGCAGCTCGTTGATGCCATGCATTCGGTGCTGGCCAAGTTTTCATTTGGAGCTGGGGGCCACCGTGCATCGTCAGGACTGTGGTGTGGACAATCCCGGCAACGTGCTCCGGGATGCCGCCAACAGCTAGACTCTGCAAATGGATGAATTGCTCCCGGTGCCCGTTGCCGGCCTCGCTCGAAAAACCATCACCCGCTCGTTGTTGGCATTCGCAGCAGTCCAAGGAGCGGTAATCGCCGGACTCGTGGTTCTGGACATGGTCAAAAAACGTGATCGGAGCAAACGCAAGGGCTTCCCGCACCCCGGCATTTTCGAGCAGAGAATCTCGGACACCGATGTCACTACGTACACCTTTGGCGCCGACCTTTACCGCGACATGCTGCAGGCTATACGCGAAGCCAAAGACAGCATCCTGCTTGAAACCTTCATCTGGAAGAACGACGAAACCGGGGAACAGTTCAAGCAGGCGATCAACGAAGCGGCCAACCGTGGTGTCAAGGTTTTTGTCATCTACGACGGTTTCGCCAACTTGGTGGTGCCCTCTTCCTTCTTCCGATTCCACCCGGACGTCCACGTTTACCGCTTCCCCGTGGTGCGCACCTCGCTGCTCACCAAAACCCTGCGCAGCACAGGGCTGGACCATCGCAAGCTCCTCGTCGTGGACGGCGAGATCGGCTTTGTGGGGGGCTACAACATCGGGTCCCTATACGCCACCGAATGGCGCGACACCCACCTCCGCCTCGTGGGGCCCTCCGTATGGGAGTTACGCCAGGCGTTCGTGAACTTCTGGGATGAGACCGCCTCCCACAACACCCCAAAGATTCCGCACACGAGCCCGGAGGTTTGGGAACCACGGATCCGCGCGGTCAAGAACACGCCGTCGAATCTTGTCTATCCCATCCGCGGCGTCTACCTGGATGCCATCGCCCGGGCCCAAGACCATATTTTCGTCACCATGGCCTACTTCATACCGGACCAGGAAATTCTCAAGGCGTTGCTTGCTGCCAGCAGGCGCGGGGTCGATGTTCGGATCATCCTTCCCGAAGATTCAAACCACGTCCTGTCCGACTGGCTCTCGCGAGGGTTTTACCGGTCCCTACTCGAGGATGGAGTGACCATCCTCCTCTACCGGAATGCGATGATCCACGCCAAGACGGCCACCATCGACGGCAGCTGGTCAACTGTGGGCAGCGCCAACATCGACAGGCTGAGCCTGACGGGCAACTACGAGATCAATCTCGAAATACACGACGACGGCTTTGCCTCGGACATGCAGGAAATATTCGAGGTGGACAGCAAGAACTGCAAGGTACTGACCATGGACGAATGGCAGCATCGGTCCCCGTTCGCCCGGTTCAGTGAAACCGTGCTGGTCCCCCTCCGCCCACTCCTCTGACACCCGGCTTCGCGGACTTCTTGCGCCCTGCGCCCTGCGCCCTGACACATTGTTGGGTGCCGGTTCCGGGACAGGGCCCTGCCATCGCCGCGCCCACGGAGGGGCCAACCAGCCGGCTCTTGCTTAGTCCTGCTTGTAGAGAACTTCCCCCTGGCGCGCACCTGTGTGCAGCTCCCAGAACGAGTCCGCAATCAGGTCAGGGTCAAAGAAGGTCCCGGGCTTGACGGCACCGCCAATGGTGACGGTTCCAACCTTGATCCCCAGCGGAGCCAATTCCTCGGACAACGTGAAGGCCAGGTTGCGCAGGCCCGCCTTGGCAATGGAGGCCGAGGCCCTTGAGGCAACGGGATGCACGCCAAGCATGCCGCCGGTGAAAAGAATGGTTCCGGCGCCCCGTTCAGTCATCGCCGGGATGACCAGCTGCGAGGCGGTCAGCGCACCCACCACGTTGATGGTGAAGTCGCTCAGGAGGTCCTCTTCAGCGAGCTCCGAGGGATTGCAGATGGTGTTGGCCCCGGCGTTGTAGACCAGCACTTCCGGGGCACCGAAGTCCGCGTGCAGCTGGGCAAATGCTCCCGTCAGGCTCTTTTTGTCCGCTGCGTCCGCGACAAGCCCGTGCGCATCCATCCCTTGGCTGCGCAACTCGGCAACTTGGCGTTCCAGCGATTCCTTGGTCCTTGCCAGCAGGACGAGCGTGAATCCGTTTCCGCCAAACTTTCGGGCTATGCCTGCACTTACTCCAGGACCCGCTCCAACGATTGCCACTACTGGCTTGCTCAACTTGATTGCCTCCGGTGAATTCTCTTTGAAGGCCGGCACGTGCCGGCCGGTTGCGACCCGCCCCAACCGGGGCTCCCGATGCTGGTGCACTTTGGAACGTGGGCGTCAGCACCGGAGCCGCTTTCTTGAAAGTATCACGCCCCCGCGGGCAGATCGTCAACCCTGTAATGGAAGGTCCGCTTCATCGGCAGTGAACGAGATTTCGGGATGTCTAATTTTATTGTTTTCTTACCTGACACCACTACATGAAGTGTGGAATGTGTTGAGAAACAACTATATGTAGTGGTGCTGTGGATTATTCCCCATGGCCAAAAGGTTCCGCCGTGAGCATTGACACGGCCGGATAGTCTGATCCACAACCACCTTTTCCGCGGATTCTCGCTGAGGCTTGTTGGGACCTAGCGGTGTTCTCCCGTGTCTTGAAAAACGCCTTGCGCGTCGTGCACGCGGTCTCGACTTGCGCAGGCGGCCAGTGAGATGGGTGGCCCCGTCCACTTCCCGTCGGAGGAAACCAAGGAAAAACGAAGACACCAACGACGGCGAGGTCGGGGACAAGACTGAAATGACGGCGCCGATCCCCATTCTGCGGTGTTGGTTGACGCAATGGTTCATGGTCCCAAGGGCTGGTTTTGAATCCTGTACTGTGGCGTTCATAACCTGCAATCGTGAGCCGCAGGTCTCATTGATTCACTCTGCACTGGAGGACACTTGGAAGTCTGGCCCGGAAATGCCTACCCGTTGGGAGCCACCTTCGATGGAACCGGCACCAATTTCTCCCTGTTCAGCGAGCACGCCGAAAAGGTGGTCCTCTGTCTTTTGGACGACGACCTGACGGAAACCCGGATCGACGTCGAAGAGGTGGACGGGCACGTTTGGCATTGCTATCTGCCGGAGATCCAACCCGGCCAGCACTACGGCTACCGCGTGGAAGGTTCATACGACCCCAAGCAGGGGTTGCGTTTCGACGCCAACAAACTCCTGATGGATCCGTACGCCAAATCCATCCATGGACAAATCGACTGGGATCCGGCACTGTTTTCCTATCAGTTCCAGGATCCGGAAGCCCGCCAAGAGGACGACTCGGCGGCACACACCATGTACAGCGTTGTCATCAACCCGTTTTTCGAATGGGACGGGGATCGCTATCCGCGCATTCCCTACCATGAGACTGTCATTTACGAAGCACACGTCAAGGGCTTGACCCAGCTTCACCAGGACATCCCCAAGGAACAACGCGGCACCTATTCCGGTGTGTCCCACCCGGTGATGATTGAACATTACAAGAAGCTCGGCATCACTGCCGTTGAGCTGATGCCCGTTCATCAGTTCGTCAACGACGGCACCCTGATTGAGAAGGGACTGAGCAACTACTGGGGCTACAACAGCATTGGTTTCTTCGCTCCGCAGAACACCTACAGTTCCACCGGTGAGCAGGGAAATCAGGTGCAGGAATTCAAGGCCATGGTGCGGGATCTCCACCTGGCGGGCATCGAAGTCATTCTCGACGTGGTCTACAACCACACGGCTGAAGGCAACCATCTGGGCCCCACCCTTTCCTTCAAGGGCATCGACAACGCCGCCTACTACCGGCTGGTTGAAGACGACCCCCAGTACTACATGGACTACACCGGCACGGGAAACTCGTTGAACGTCCGCCACCCCAATTCGCTGCAGCTGATCATGGATTCGCTGCGCTACTGGGTGACGGAGATGCATGTTGACGGCTTCCGCTTCGATCTGGCTTCCGCACTGGCCCGCGAATTTTATGACGTGGACAAACTCTCCACGTTCTTCGAAATCATCCAGCAGGATCCGGTGATCTCCCAGGTCAAGCTCATCGCCGAGCCATGGGATGTGGGGCCGGGAGGGTACCAGGTAGGCAACTTCCCGCCGCAATGGACTGAATGGAACGGCAAGTACCGCGACACGGTGCGTGATTTTTGGCGCGGGGAGCCTTCAACCCTTGGCGAGTTCGCCTCGCGGCTGACCGGTTCGGCAGACCTCTACGAGAATTCCGGGCGCCGCCCCGTGGCCTCGATCAACTTCGTCACCGCCCACGACGGCTTCACCTTGCGCGATTTGGTTTCCTACAACGAGAAACGCAACGAAGCCAACGGCGAAGGCAACAACGACGGCGAAGCGCACAACCGCTCGTGGAACTGCGGAGTTGAAGGCCCCACCGACGACGAGTCCGTGCTGACCCTGCGTGCCCGCCAGCAGCGCAACATCATCGCCACGCTCATGCTGTCCCAAGGCGTCCCGATGATCGTGCACGGCGATGAACTTGGTCGCACCCAACAAGGCAACAACAACACCTATTGCCAGGATTCGTTGCTCAGCTGGGTGCACTGGGATACCGCGGACCAACCCCTCGTGGAGTTCACCGCACTGGTGAGCAAGATTCGCGCCGAACATCCCATCTTCCAGCGCAGCCGTTTCTTTGACGGCAGGCCGGTGCTCCGCGGAGAGGGCGAGGCGCTTCCGGACATCGTCTGGTTCAGGCCCGACGGCGCAGACATGCGGCCCGAGGACTGGGATAACGGCTTCGGTCGTTCCATCGGCGTCTTCCTCAACGGGGACGGCATCAGGGAGAAGGACAAGCGCGGGCGTCACATTGTCGACAAGAACTTCCTGCTGATTTTCAACGCCTCCGACGAGGCCGTGGACTTCCAGCTCCCGTCGAAGGAGCACTCGCCTTTCTGGGAAATTTTGGTCGACACCGCCAGTCGCGGCGACAGGGATCCCGTCAAGGCCGAAGCCGTGCTGGAACTCGCAGCAAAGTCCACCTTGGTCCTGCGCGCCTACTCCGGCCCGCAGGAAGTGGTGGGCCACTCCGCCGAGGCCTCCTTGGCGGCCATGGCTGCGGAAGGAAAAGCGGAAGCGGAGACAGAGCCGGAGACTGGGGAGCACTCCCCCGCGGCCGCACCGGACGGGCCGTCGCAGTGAAGGCGCCCGTGTCCACCTACCGCCTGCAGCTCAACGCGGATTTCACGTTGCAGGACGCGGCCCGGACCGTGCCGTATCTCAAGCTGCTCGGGGTGGACTGGGTCTATCTCTCCCCCATCCTGACCTCGGAGCAGGGCTCCACCCACGGCTACGATGTCACCGATCCGAGTAGCGTCGATGCCGAACGCGGGGGCCCGGAGGGGCTGCTGGCCCTGTCCGCGGCCGCCCGGGAAGCAGGCCTCGGCGTGCTGGTGGACATTGTGCCCAACCACATGGGTGTTGCCACCCCCAGCCAGAATCCCTGGTGGTGGTCGCTGCTGAAGGAAGGCAGGGAGTCGCCGTGGGCCAAGGCGTTCGACGTCGACTGGGCAGCCGGGAACAACCGCATCAGGATCCCCATCCTGGGCAGTTCCCAAGACCTGGATGCGCTGGAAGTCCAGGATGGCGAGCTTTGCTACTACGAGCACCGCTTTCCGTTGGCTGCCGGCAGCTACTCTGCCGGGGACCACCCGTCGGACGTTCACGCACGCCAGCACTATGAACTGATCGAGTGGCGCCGGGCGGACAGCGACCTGAACTACCGCAGGTTCTTCGCCGTGAACTCGCTTGCCGGCCTCCGGGTGGAGGACCCCGAGGTTTTCGCGGCAGCCCACCAGGAGATCCTGCGTTGGTTCCGTGAAGGCCTGGTGGACGGCATACGGATCGACCACCCGGACGGCTTGGCCGATCCGGAAGGCTACTTGCACAGGCTGCGCGAGGGGATCGACGGAAAATATGTGCTGGTGGAGAAGATTCTCGAACCCGGAGAGTCCCTGCCGGCTTCCTTCGACTGCGAAGGGACCACCGGCTATGACGCCTTGGCGGACATAGACCGGATTTTCATTGACGACGACGGCCAGTCCGGAATCGATTCTGTGGACGCCTCATCGCGTGGCAGGCGGTCCCCCCAGTACGAAGAGACCATTCACGGCACCAAGCGCCGGGTCACCAACGGGATCCTGCACTCGGAGATCCTCAGGCTGGCCCGCCTGGTGCCCGGCAGCCTGGCTCTCGGCATGGACGAGAGCGCCGATGCGCTCTCGGAGATCATTGCCGCGTTTCCGGTGTACCGCACGTATCTGCCCGAGGGCGCCGACGTTCTGCGCAAGGCGTGCCAAGACGCAGGCAGCCGGCGTCCGGAGTTGCAGGCCGCCGTTGACCTGCTTCTGCCGCTGCTGCTCAACGCGGGCCCCGGCGACGACGCGGAACTCGGCCGGCGCTTTCAGCAGACCTCCGGCATGGTCATGGCCAAGGGTGTGGAGGACTCCGCGTTCTTCCGCCACAACCGGCTGGGAACCCTCACCGAAGTTGGTGCGGACCCCACGGAGTTCGCCATCACCGCGGAGGAATTCCATGCCCGGATGCGGATCCGCCTGGAGCAGATCCCGTTGTCCATGACCACGCTGAGCACCCATGACACCAAGCGCAGCGAGGACACTCGGGCGCGGATCTCCGTGCTGGCCGAGTTGGTCCCCGAATGGAGACTGTTCCTGGACCGTGTCCATGAACTCACCCCGCTCCCCGAGGGCCCGCTGCCCAACTTGTTGTGGCAGTCCATCGCCGGTGTTTGGCCGGCTGATCGCGAGCGCCTCCAAGGGTTCGCGCGGAAGGCCGCCAGGGAGGCAGGCAACTCCACCGACTGGGCGGATCCCAACGAGGACTTCGAAAGGCTGTTGGCACAAGCCGTCGATGCTGCCTTCGACCATCCCGAGGTCAACAAGGAACTCGAAGCGCTGGTATCACTGCTGAACCCGTATGGCGCCTCCAACTCCTTGGCGGCAAAACTGGTGCAGCTGACCATGCCGGGCGTCCCCGACGTGTATGAGGGCACCGAGTTTTGGGAGCGGTCGCTGACGGATCCGGACAACCGCCGGCCTGTCGATTTCAACTCACGCAGGCAGGCACTGGAGCGCCTGGACGGTGGCAACCTCCCGGCGTCGTGCTTGGCGGAAGAGACAAAACTGTTGGTGGTCTCGCGTGCGCTGCGCCTGCGTCGGGACCGGCCGGAGCTGTTCCGCGGATACACCCCGGTGCAGGCCGCAGGGTCGGCGGCGAATCACCTGCTCGCCTTCAACCGCGGCGAAGGCACCGGCGGAGGCGCGTTGACACTGGCCACCAGGCTGCCGCGCGGCCTGGAACAAAAGGACGGCTGGCAAGAAACGCGCATCCGCCTCGAAACGGACATGGGCGACGAGCTCACCGGCCGCAGCTTCAGCGCAGGCGATGCGCTGGTCGGCGACATCCTGGGCAGCTACCCCGTTGCGCTGTTGGTGCCGACGCAGGCATAGCCGGCCCACAATGGAAGGAACACTGGTATGACCTTGCAGGCACACGGCAGCGAACGCTTTGACGTTTGGGCTCCGAACGCAGACTCCGTGACGCTGCTGGCCGGGGACCGCGACCATGCCATGACCCGCCGTGCCCATGAGGCTCCCGGGGACGAGGGCTGGTGGACGGCTGCGGACGCCCCTGCCGACGGGGAGGTTGAGTATGGCTACCGCCTGGATGGGGAAGCCGACGTGCTGCCTGACCCGCGGTCCCGCCGCCAGCCCGACGGCGTGCATGCGCGCTCCTGCACTTTCGACCCCTCCGGCCACGTCTGGGGCGACGAGCAGTGGCAGGGTCGTGAGCTCACGGGCGCGGTCATGTATGAGCTGCACGTGGGCACCTTCACCAGTGAGGGCACCTTGGATGCCGCCGCAGGGAAGCTGGATTACCTGGCGGAGCTGGGCGTGGACTTCATTGAGCTGCTGCCGGTCAACGGGTTCAACGGCACGCACAACTGGGGGTACGACGGCGTCCTGTGGTACGCGGTCCACGAGGGCTATGGCGGGCCGAGGGCGTACCAACGTTTTGTTGACGCCGCTCACCAGGCTGGGATGGGTGTCATCCAGGACGTGGTCTACAACCACTTGGGGCCCAGCGGGAACTACCTTCCGCGTTTTGGTCCCTACCTGAAGGAGGGTGCGGGCAACACGTGGGGTGATTCGGTCAATTTGGACGGCGCGGGGTCGGACACCGTCCGCAGCTATATCCTTGACAACGCCGCCATGTGGCTGCGGGACTACCACGTGGACGGTTTGCGGCTCGACGCCGTGCACGCGTTCAAGGACGATCGGGCGCGGCCCTTGCTTGAGGAATTCGGCGAACTTGCCGATGCTGTTTCCGCCGGGACGGGACGTCCGGTGGCCATGATCGCCGAGTCGGATATCAACGATCCACGCCTGCTGTATCCGCGAAGCCAGAACGGCTGTGGACTGCGGGCGCAATGGAGCGACGACTTCCACCACGCCCTGCACGTCAATGTCAGTGGCGAAACCGCTGGCTACTACGCCGATTTCGATTCCGTCGGCACCCTGGCAAAAGTGCTGGAAAAAGGCTTTTTCCACAATGGCAGCTACTCCAGCTTCCGTGGCCGCCACCATGGCCGGGAGATTGACACTGCCGCTGTGCATCCCTCGGCGCTGGTGGTGTGCATCCAGAACCACGACCAGATCGGCAACCGTGCCGCCGGCGACAGGCTCTCCCAATCACTCAACTACGGGCAGCTTGCCGTTGCCGCCGTGGCCACCCTCGCCTCGCCGTTCACGCCCATGCTGTTCATGGGCGAGGAATACGGAGCCAGTACTCCGTGGCAGTTCTTCACCTCCCACCCCGAGCCGGAGCTGGCGGAAGCAACCGCCACGGGACGCATCAAGGAATTCGAACGGATGGGATGGGATCCTGCGCTGGTCCCCGACCCGCAGGACCCCGAGACGTTCCTCCGCTCCAAGCTGGATTGGTCCGAAGCAGCCAGCGGCGATCACGCCCGACTATTGGATTTGTACCGGCGCCTGATCGCCCTGCGCCGGGGCACCCCGGAACTCAGCCAGCCCGGTTTTGCCGGCACCTCAGTGGACTTCGATGAAGAAGCACAATGGCTGGTGTTGCACAGGGATGGGATTGATGTGGCGTTGAACTTCTCCCTCAAGACAGCACAAATCCCCGTCCAGGGAACTGATCTGCTGCTGGTCACCGATGACGGCGCACGTGTGGTTTCCAATGGGTCCTCGGCGCTGCTTGAACTTCCCGGCCACAGCGCTGCTATCCTCGCGCAACAAGATGGCACGGAAGGCGCCTGAGCCAGCGACGGAACCCTGAGGTTCTCTCTGGCCGTTGCAACAGTGGTGAAGACGACCATGCTCTCGTGAACCGGTGCGGGGCGTATGCCGTGGTGTGCACGGCTGGAAAAGTGGCTTTGCGGTGGGAATAGATACGCGAGCAGTGACGCTTTCAAATGTGAGTCGAATTTACTCGACGGGTCTCGACGGGTAGGGCGGCCTTGCCGGCCACCAGTATTCCGCAACTCTCAACCACCAGCTTCAGGATCACTTATGTCTATTTCCATCCATGCAGCGCCTGAACGGCTCTCGACAACAGACCGCACTACAATCGCAGTCCTGTTGGTTTCGGCATTTGTGGTGATCTTGAACGAAACCATCATGAACGTCGCTCTTCCCCGCCTGATGCAGGAATTCAACGTCTCATCTTCAACCATCCAGTGGCTGGCCACAGCGTTTTTGCTGACCATGTCAGTTGTCATTCCCGCCACGGGGTATTTACTTAGCCGCTTTTCCATTCGGACGGTGTTCATCCTGGCAATGGGTTTGTTCTCGGCCGGAACCCTGCTGGCAGGCTTGGCTCCGGGCTTTGAAGTGCTTCTTTTGGCTCGGGTCATCCAAGCCTCCGGCACGGCGATCATGTTGCCTTTGCTCATGACCACCATCTTGGATTTGGTGCCATCGCACCGTCGCGGCGCCATCATGGGCAATGTCTCCATCGTAATTTCGGTGGCGCCTGCCATTGGTCCTACCTTGTCCGGGATAATTTTGAACTCTCTCTCATGGCGATTCATGTTCATCTTCGTCCTTCCCGTCGCGGTGATCGCATTGATTTTGGGTTCGAGGCTCCTCACCGGGGAGAATCAACGAGCCAGCAGCAAGCTATCCATTCCGTCCGTGCTGATTTCCGTCCCGGCTTTTGGAGGTCTGGTCTACGGGCTCAGCGGAATCGGTTCACCCGAAACAGCAACCCAACAGATCGCCGTGCTGTCTCTGGTCATTTCGCTGGTGTCCATGGCAGCCTTCGTCATGTTGCAACTGCGGTTGCAACGCAAGGATCGTGCGCTGCTGGATCTCCGTCCTTTCCTGATCCGTCAATTCACCCTGGCTTTGGCGCTGATGGTCCTAGCCATGGTGGCTCTCTTCGGTGTCATTATCCTGTTGCCCATGTACCTTCAGAACGTCCGAGGACTCGATGTTCTGACCACGGGATTGATACTTCTTCCCGGCGGGTTGCTCATGGGACTGCTGGCACCTTGGGTGGGCAAGCTGTTTGACAAGATTGGAGCTCGACCGCTGCTGATGCCAGGCGGCGCCCTGCTCGCTATCGCTTTGTTCAGCTACACCCGGCTGGATGAAAACACCCCGCTGCTCATGATCATCGGCCTGCACCTCATGATGTCCCTGGCGCTGGCGTTCATCTTTACGCCCGCCTTCACGGCGGGGCTCAACCCCCTGCCACATTCACTGCACTCGCACGGATCTGCGGTACTTTCCACCCTCCAGCAACTGGGCGGCGCGGCTGGCACAGCGCTCTTGGTGGGCGTCATGTCAGCAGGTACGTTGGCAGCTGCCGCCACTGGCAAAAAAGAAATCGCCGCTCAGGTCAGTGGGTTGAGCAATGCATTCATGGTTGCCGCGTTTGTGTCTTTGGGCATCGTTGTCATTGCTGCTTTCATGGGCAAAGCTGCTCTTACCGAGGACAGCGATTCTCCAGCGAAGGAAACTGCGGTGGCCCTGTAGGCCTCTTTCGGTCGCTGGCTGGTTGATGTCAAGGTGTTCAGAATCGGCGTTGGCTCTCCGACGTCGAACTGGGAGACTCCCGCCGGTGCCGATGTGATGACTTTGGCGTTGATTCAGGCCCTGCCCGGGGTCGTCTCCGAAGCCAGGTGGCTGCGCCACGGAACCCTACCAGGGCAAGTCCCCCTGTCAGTCTGTCTGTCGGGCAAATCCGGATACAACAAGCGTCTGATCCGGCTCTGTGAATACACGAACTGGCTTATGGCCTCTCTCGGGAAGCTTAAGGACATCTGTTGCGACGACGTGGGCGGGCGTTGCAACGATCACTAGAAATCGGCCCTAAGCGAATACTTGTGGGCATTTCCCCAGCTTCCGCACTGAGAACAGCAACCTCCCAGTCCTTCAAGCCCAACGCAAAGACGCCGCCCTGCTGGCCCAGGACGCCATCGGGCGCGGCTGGGACAGCGAAGCACGAAGGCACCACGCCTTGGTCAAACAGCTCGACCTACTCATTCAAGGAAACCAGCACAGCATGAATACAGAACCATTGAATGAGCAACTCGAAACAGCCCTGCACCAGCCCGCCAGCTAGGGCTCCCGGATCAACATCACCGCGATAGCAGCCCAGCTAGGCATCCCGCGCTCACGCCGCTACCGCAACGCGGCCGCACGCGAAATCATCCACCAAAGCATCGCCGAAACACACCTGGACGCTGGGAAGAATCTCTCCATCGAGATCACCCGTCTGGGGGCACTCATAGACACACTAGCCGCACGGGTCCGCAACCAAGAAGACGCCTCCGACAACTCGAAGGCAGACCACACATCACACCGCAATAGGCCTTCACAATTAGCCGGTTATGGCGCAGCACCACCAACTATTAGCCGGCTAAAGCTAAGATAACGCCATGGCCGAAGCCCTCAGTGCACTCTTCAACGCTGAACTGATCAGGAGCAAAGAGCCCTGGACAAGCATCAACGGCCTTGCAATAGCCGTTGCTGAATACATCGACTGGTGCACCCACCGACGACTCCACGGAGAAATCGGATACACCCCGCCAGTCGAAGCAGACGCCAACCACTACTCAAATCTACCCGCCCCCAAAACGCTGGAACGGGTCTAAAAAACCCTCCACCAAACCCCGTGCTTGACAGTTGTTCTGTCAGCGGCAAACAGCATGTTGCCCTTTCGGCTCCCATATAAGGGAGGACGTAACGATGGGGCAGCAAACATGGCCGACGTCGATAGTGCCGCTACTCCCTGCCATCCTCGAGCGGGATGAGCATGGTGCGGAACGGACCCGCAACGGCGTGGAGGCTCCAAATGCGATCGGCGACGTCGTCAATGCCGTTGGGAAGCTGAAGCTTAGGAATGCCCCCGGGGATCACGAGTTGTGCGACTCGGATGCTGTCAACTTCGAGCGCGTCGTGAAGCATCTCACCGTAGGCGCTCTCGGCCGGGAAAGCGAGCGATGTGCCGGCGAAGTCGGCGCGCGCCTTCACCGAGGTTCCTCCGTTGATCAGGATGACGCTTCCGCTTCCTGCTTGACGCATCGCTGGTAGCACCGTACGCACCGCATGAACGAGCCCGAGAGCCGAGAAGCGCAATGCCTCCATCGCCAGCTCAGGACTCATCTCGAGCACGGGCTTGAGGTATTCACGCGACGGGAGCGGGCTGTACTGCAACGTGGTGATGGATCCCAGCTCGGCCGCGGCACGCGCAAGGGCGCCCTCAAGCTCCGACGGGACCAGCACGTCCGCGGCGTAACCACGCGCAGTCAAGCCGCCTGCCGTAAGCTCCTCGGCCATGACGTCAAGCTTCGACTGGTTCCTGGAAATCAGTGCTATAGAGAAGCCTTCGCGGCCAAACCTTCGCGCGACTGCCGCTCCGAGTCCTGGTCCAGCTCCGATGATGGCGATGACAGGCACGGTGAATTCCTTCGATTGATTTATTGTCGGGACAATAGCGCAGTCGGGTTGGGCGCTAGTTTTGCAGGATCACCGGCGACATGCCCGAACGTGCGTGAGTCTACGTCACGCGATCTGTTGACGCCAGTCGAAAATAGGTCCAGTAGTGCCGTTTGAAAATAGGACCACTGGTTGTGTTTTTCTATTGCGTCGTAGTGTCGATGGTTTGGTGTTTTCGTAGCCGGTAGCTGATGACGCCGGCGTGGTGGACGATTCTGTCGATCATGGCTGAGGCGATGGTCAGGTCTCCGAAGACGTCTCCCCCTCGTGCGCAGGGCAGGTTCGAGGTCAGGATCATCGAGGCGTGTTCGCAGCGACCTGAGAAGAGTTGGAAGAACAGATTCTCGGCGTCTTGGTCAAAGGGCATGTAGCCGACCTCGTCAATCTATGCCGACATCCGCATAGATTGACGAGCTAGGCTACCTGCCGATCGATACCGAGGGAGCCAAGGCTCCTGTTCCAAGTCATCGCCGACGGCTACGAGAAACGTAGCCTGATCATCACCACCAACCTCGAGTTCTCCCGCTGGGGAACCGTATTCGGCGATGACACCATGGCCGCCGCCGTCATCGACGGAATCGTCCATCACGGACGACTCCTCCTGTTCCGCGGCGAGTCCTATCGGGTCAAGGATGCCCTGATGAAATAAGCAACCGCTCAAACGGCAGGAAACCATGCCCACATGGCAGGATTCTTAGCGCCGAACGGCCGACTTAAAGTTGACGAAACGCAGTCGTTCCCCAAGCCGGTGGTGTTCTGCTGACTGCGCCCAACGGCAAATGATGGTTGGCGTTGAGCCTCTGGGAAAATGCGAATGCCTCGTCGTCCTGCCGAGTCGAGGATCGCTGGACGGGTTGTGGGCGTGACGAGGTAATTGGCTCCCACATCCATGGCAGCATGCGTCTGCTCGATCGTTGTAAGTGTGCCGACCCTGATTTCCACGCCAGCGCCAAACTCTGCCCGCAGTTCCGGGAGTCTTTGCATGACACCTTCAGTGTTGAGAGCCAGTTCTATACTCACATCTCCGTCATCAACGATCGCTTGGACGCTCGGGCGGTATTCACGTGCAAGACTTACCCGAAGGACTGCATCAATCCGATTCTGCATCAGGATGTTCAATGCCGAGGGACGGCCAGGTTGGCTTGTAGCTATGATGCTGGGCATCGACATAGATTTTTCCAGAGATGTCCTGAGATTGATCGTGAGCTGTCTGTGGGCAGATCATCGCCTAGGGGTTTGGGACGTCAAGGACGCGCGCTTCCAGAACCTCCAGAAGGGTTCCTTCACCTACCTCAAACAGTGATTCCTCGATCATTTGCACGTAACGTTCGGCAGACTTCATGTGCTCGCGCATGGCCAATTCCGCTGCTTCGACATTTCCGGCACGGATAGCGGCGGCAATCTTGCGGTGCTGGCGCTGTTCGTCACCCACCAGATCATTTACTTCACGGTAGCGTCGGACCTCAACCATCACCGTTGTCAGCTCGTGCCTCAAGGCGTCGCTAAACCATTCAAGCGCTCCGTTTCCGGTAGCCCTTGCGATAGCCAAATGAAAAGCGATGTCCAGAAGCGGGTAGCCGACAGTGTCGAGCAACGATTCATCCATTTGGAGAAGCAGTTCATCAATGATCTGGTGGTCTTCGGCGGAAGCACGTTCGGCCGCTAGCCGTGCGGCCTGGATCTCCAAGGGTATGCGTACGTCCATCATGTCGGTCAGGGGCCGCTTGTTGTTATGCAGGACTCTTGACAGAAACAGCTTGATCAGGTGGCCATCGAGTTCCTTCACGACAGCATTTCGGCCATTGCGTACCTCGACCAAGCCCACTGCTTCCAACGCGCTCAGTGCCTCGCGAACCACTGGCCGGCTCGTGGCAAACTGTTCGCACAGCGCAGCTGTGGACGGCAATGCGCTGCCTGGCTGTAAATCATTGTCAATGATGTGCGCAATCATGACATCGAAGATCTGCAGACTGAGTTTGGTGCGAGTCAATGGCGTATGCACGCATCCCCCTTGGAAATTCACCTCACCAAAGTGGAGGTGCAAATGAATATGGAGTTACTCCATTACCCAATCATAACCAGTCACTTTCTACCTGTCACATAGGTTGACAGGCTGATAGGTTTGCTGTAACTTGTGACTCATGCCACTTACTGCTTCAGCCACAACCCAGACCGTGGCAGTGCTCACGGGACCAGGGGAATTACAACTGCAACGCCGCACGCGACCCATCCCTGCGGCGGGCGAGGTCCTGGTAAAAATTCACACCGTGGGCATTTGCGGATCGGACACCGCATATTTCCAGGGCACATCTTCCTACGCCATCAACGCGCCCTTGGTCTTGGGACACGAGGTAAGCGGCACCATCGCAGGGCTGGGAGACGGCGTCCGCGGACTTGTTCCGGGTACGGCAGTTGCTCTGATCCCCGGCCTTTCCTGTGGGCAGTGCGAGCAATGCAAGAGCGGATTCGACAATCTATGTCAGCACACTCGCTACCTTGGTTCGGCCGCAGTCACACCGCACCGGGATGGGGCGCTCCAGGAATATCTAGCCATTCCCGCCACACATGTCCTGCCATTGCCGAAGGGAATCACCCTTGCCGAAGGTGCCTTGCTTGAACCGATGGCAGTTGCCTTGCATGCGGCACGAAAGACCCCGGTTGCCGGTAAATTGGTGCTGGTTGTGGGGGGAGGGGCAATTGGGCAGCTCACAGCCCAAGCCGCACAGGCGCTAGGAGCCACTTCCGTCACTGTCACTGATGTCAGTGAGCGCCGCGCCGGCACAGCCGTCCAACATGGCGCCGACTACGCACTGAGCGAAAACGAGCTGAAAGCCGGCTTCGCCCAGGGAAGCTACTACGACGTCGTATTTGACGCGTCTGGCCATCCTGCAGGAGTGGAACTCGCTCTGCTGGCGGCCTGCCCTGGCACAGGACATGTAGTGCTGGTAGGGAACCTGCCCGCGAGTATTGGTATTCCGCACAAATACGTTACCCAGGCGGAATCCTGGGTCACCTCCACGCTGCGCTTTGCTGGCGGGCTGAAACCGGCACTTGAGTTTCTGACCGAGAACCAGCTGGACATCTCTTGGCTCGTGGAACAGACAGTGCCGATCCAAAGAATCCTGGAGGTTTTTGAACCTCCTAAAACTGGTGACTCTCCGCTCAAGGTGCACATTCAGTTCACCGGCTAAAGCTCTCTTCAGAACACAACTAGGAAAAGGACACAAAGATGCGTCACTCTAGGAAAATCAAAGGACTTGGCGTCCTGGCAGCCTTCGCTTTGCTGGCCACGGGCTGTTCGTCCGGCACCTCAAACACCGATGCCGTTGCTGCTGAAGGATTGGGGACCCCGTCGGCCGAGGTGGCCCAAGCCGCCAAGGATTTCAAGGGCAATTTCACCTACTGGATTGGACTGACCTTCCCAGAATCCAGCAATGACCTCGAAGCCGCACGCATCAAGGCTTGGGGGGACAACCTCGGCATCAAAACTGAAGTTGTCAAAGTAAACCAAAACGAAGTTGTCCAGCAGACCTCCGGGGCCATCGAAGCCAAATCGCTTCCCACCGCCATGACCGTACCGTATGACCTGATGTCCACCATGGCCACCGGTGGCCAGCTATCGCCTGTCCCGGAAGCATATGCTGCTGTCGGAGCTGCCCACGAGGGCTGGTTAGACTCAATTGACGCCGCGACCAAAGCCAAGAGCTTTGGAGACAAAATCTTCGGCGTCCCGTTCGGCTTCTTCGGCAATGTGCTGTTCAGCCGCGCAGACCTCCTGAAAGAAAAGGGATTCGACACCCCGCCGAAGACATGGGATGAGCTTCTTGCCCAGTCCAAGGCAGCCCAAGACCCGCCCAAGACCTATGGCATGGGCTTTGCGCTCTCTAATGTCCTTGACGGCAACCTGACCACGTCAATGATGCAGTCATTCGGCGGCAGGGTCGCTGACGACGCTGGCAAGCAGTGCACCATCGACACCCCGGAAACGGCAACGTTCCTGACGTGGATCAAGGGCGCCTTCGACGACGGCCAGTTCCCGCCGTCGGTAGTCACTTGGGACGGTGCAGGCGATAACAACTCCTTCACCTCGGGCCAATCGCTTTTCATTGTCAACACTGGCAGCGTGTACCAATCAATGAAGACAGATGATCCGGACCTTGCAGCTGCGAGCGCCTACTCTGCCCTGCCGGCCGGCCCCGCAGGCCAGGTTGCCCCTGTTGACCCCCGCTACCGCGTGGTTCCGTCCAGCACCTCAGATGCCGGCAAGATTCTGGCGCAGGACCTCTTCAAGGCACTGGCCGATGACACCTACATGGCCGACTTCATGGAGAACGCGACCTACGGTCCCGTCTTGAATTCACAGCTGAAGTACCCCGTCTTCACTGACAGCCCGGTTCACGCCGGATTGCTCGAGCAGGCAGACAAGGGTACTGCCCCGGCCTTCCCTGACACAGCAAACGCTGCGTACTCCGATTACCAGAACGCTTTCTCAACGCCACGCATGGTTCAGCGGGTGCTTGTTGACAACATTTCCATCGACAAGGCCATGGCGGAAGCCCAGGCTTCCTGCCAGACAATATACAACCAGCATGCAAGCTAAATCAGAACAAGCAGTGGTTCCTGCCGAAGCGAACGCTCCGGCAGGAACCACTGGCACGTCACGACGGAACAAGGGAAAGCGCCCTGCCGCCACCGGCAAGGAAGCCCGGCTGGGTTTGCTGCTGGTTCTTCCTGCGGTTGCCGTCATCGTCATCCTTATTGGATACCCCACCATTTCCTCGATCTGGTACAGCTTTACAGACAGGATGGTTGGCTCTCCGGGCCGTTTCATCGGCTTAGACAACTACACCAGACTTGCGACTGACTCCGGATTCCTTTCGGCGGCAGCAAACTTGGTTCTCATCGTTGGCGTGTCCTTGCTGCTCAAGCTGGTCTTGGGCACTGTGGTTGCGGTAATCCTCAACCGGCCCATGCCAGGCCGCAATCTGTGGCGTCTTCTGGTTATGTTGCCGTGGGCAATGCCCGGCTTCGTTGCATTCATGGGCCTGCGCCTGATGTTTGAATCACCTTATGGCGCCGTCAACGTGGCTCTTGAGACGTTCACGAGTCCCGTGCCGTTCCTGAGCGATCCGGACTGGGCACGAGTTTCGGTGGTCCTTGCGACTGTCTGGCGCGGATTCCCGTTCTGGGCAATCTCGATTCTGGCTGCCTTGCAGACCATTCCCAAGGAACTTTACGAAGCAGCCCGAATGGACGGCGCTTCTGCATGGCAGCAGTTCGTGAACATCACAGTTCCGCAGATCCGTTCAACAGTTGCCGTGGTCGCAGTCATCTCCGCCATTTGGACAGCTAACGGATTTGAGAACATTTGGCTGATGACCCAGGGCGGACCGTCAACGACGACGATGACGTTCCCTGTTCTGTCATTCCTGAGCCTGCAGAGCCGTCAGCTCGGCCAAGCTGCCGCGTACGCCGTGGTGATCCTGCCGGTCATGGCTCTTTTCATCATGTTGCTCAGCCGCAGAAAGAAGGACACCTGATGAAGAATCAAGGCCGCCTGGCTACCGTTCTCGGCATGGTATTTCTTGCCATTCTCGTAGTGCCGCCTGTTTACTACATGATCATCGTCTCGCTGAAGCCGCGTTCATCGATCTACCGGACGCCGTCGTGGTTGCCCGAGCGGTCAAGTCTGGACAACTATGTCAAGGTCCTGTTCAACGACAAATTCCTTGTGAACATCGGCAACAGCCTCATCGTTGCCCTCGTCACCACCTTGCTCGCCATGATTCTGGGAGTGCTGGCGGCCTACGCCATCGCCAGGTTCAAGTTCCCGGGCCGCAACGTGGCAAGTCAGCTCATCCTCATGAGTTACCTGACGCCCATGGTTTTGCTTTTCATTCCACTGAGTGTCGTGGTTGGAAACCTGGGCCTTGCCGACACCTTGTCTGGCTTGATCCTTGTTTACCTGACATTTGCCGTTCCGCTCTGCACGTGGCTAATTCTGGGCCACTTCCGCGAATTTCCGCCGGACTTAGAGGAAGCTGCTTCAATTGACGGCGCTTCACGCATGCGCACTCTTATCAGCATTCTGCTGCCAGTCTCCGCACCGGCACTAGCCACGGCGGCCTCTCTGGCATTCATGATGGCATGGGGCGAGCTTTTTCTGGCATTGACTTTCGTCAAGGGTCAGAGCGTCATGACGGCCCCTGTCGCGCTGCAGCATATGAGCACCGGTGACGTCCAGCAGTATGGACCAATCATGGCCGGAGCAGTGCTTTCGGCCATCCCGGTACTGATTGTTTACTACATTTCCCAGCGCTGGGTTGTCCAGGGCGCGGCCGAAGGCGCGTTCAAGGGCTAGGGCTTCGAATTCGGCTACTGTCCATTCCAGCACGGTCAGTGGCGTAATTATTCGCAGGCTCCCCATCTGTGAGTCGATAGTCCTGAGACGGTCCAGGCTTTTGGACTCGAAAGCGGCAAGCCTTTGGCCCCCGCGGTCATCAATGAGAACAGTGATGTCGCAGCCTTGCTCGGCTTGAGTGGCGGCGTGCGCGACCACTATCGTTTCACCCAGATCCTTACCGCTCTTCAAGCGGTTTGCATGGGCATTCCTGCGATATATTCGAAGTTGACTTGGAAGGGTCCAGCCGCATCGGCGCCGAGTATCGCCAGCAATGGTTCCGGGAGTGTTCCGAGCCACGGCCAACCTCTTCCCGTGCGATGAGGTGCTCAGTCGTATCGCCGGCATGGTGGCGCCAGGCACTGATGTCGGCAAGCTGACGGTCGGTCAAGGCCTTTCGCGTGTCGAGAGTGGGATCGATCTCGCGGACCAGGGCATTGACGGCGTCGCGGTTCATGGTGCGTTGGGGGTCGATCCGCTGCCGACTGGCCAGCAGCACACTGATCGCAAACGTACTCCCTCAGCCCGTGGCTGCAGGAGGTCGGTAGGGTCTTTGCCCAGCACGCTCATTGCGGCGGCCGTTGCGTCGATTTCGTTGGTTTTCCCGACTCCGGCACGGGCCTGCTTCCTCGGCGGCTTTGCCTCAACCACCAGGATATTGCCGACGGTTAGTGCCGTCGTGATTGAGGCCCCGCAGGAGCGGGTTCCTTCCACCGCTGCGAGCACCTCTCCGGCGGTGTTCCGCCCTGCCCAAGCGATCGCGCGCCGCATCCGGGCGGGACTCACTGGGAATGCCTCGCATCGCTCGCATGCGCCTGTGCGGGTGTTGAGAATGGTGTAGGCATGGGTCAGTGTATGGGTGTCAATTCCAATGACGTATGCGTACTTTTCCGTCACCATGGTCATGACGGTGATCCTCCAGTTCCAGTTGAAAGCCGTCAAGGCGGCATCGATCTGGAATAGAGTTGTTGTCAGGCAAAGCCCTAATGAAGCACGCAGCCAGTGGTTGCGGCCAACCTTTTTGTCCAGCCATGGCAAGAGCTCAGGCCGGTGCCGCTCCACCCGGATGGGCGGGTCTACCGAAAGGCACATTGACCATTGTCAAAGACCAGATCGCGGCTGAGTCACATCCCGGTGGATCAGCACCATCCTGCCAGCGGGTACCAGACCTGCTAAGAACAATTAGAGATCAAGGCTAAGCAAATCGTCATCACGGCACGTCATCATCCAGCAATAATACGGCCCGGCCCGCGTGCCAGGGATCAATCCCCAAAGCACGTTCGATCTCGCTGTACGTCACAACGCAGGCCGGTGGCACCGCTTCACTACACATGATGGCTGGCCCCGATTCGCTGGCGACCCGCGACTCAGCGAGTCAGGAGTTGAAATGAAGGACACTGCTGGGGCTGACACGAGACCATTCAGATTACGTGAAAAGCAGCGCCAGCCTTCACGGACACAGCGCTAGAAACATTCAAGTGCTCCCCGGCTGCGGTCCGGCAGGGCAATCGTCATTGGGCGGTTAGGAGAGCGACTGTTCCCAGGTTTCTCCAAAGGGAACAGTGTCATTGAGCGAGAGCGTGTACCGGCCGGGATGATGGCGGGTGACCATGATGCCAGCAGAACGTTGGACCATTGCCACCTGCCGGAGCGCGGATTCTGCGTTATTGAGCAAGTCGTGAAGTTGATCACGTGTGGGGACGAGGACTTCCAACTGCTCGATGGTTTGACTACGCATGATAAACAACTCCTTTGTGAGGCGGGTCACTACATTAGTGAAAGCCTGACATGAACATACGTTCAAGTCAATCGTTCCGGGTGAAAAGGTTGAAACTTTTATCATAATCCAAGTCATGAACAGGGCTTCTTCGTTGCTGGTGGCGATGGCTGGTCCTCACCGACCATTGCCCGATGCCTGATCAATATTCGACGTCGGATCGCCTCGGGATGTCAAGGGTCAACGGAAGCCCATGAAGGCAGATGACCTGCGCTTATTCTCATATTTCCCGGGTACGTCCGCGTCGCCCGCGAAAACGAAATAATATTCGGGCCGGGAGCTTCTCTGGATGAAATCGGCAGTGGAACGGCAACTTCTCGAGTAGGTCTCTGGTGACAGGTGGACGGCGATAAGTGCGACGCTCTGCCTGCCGTCAGACCAAGTCATTACCACGCTCAGGGTGCCCTGTAGCCCACGAGTCGTCCAGACACTGCCACTATTCACCGAGGAACTCAACAACATCCCACCCCTTTCTCCCCGGCCGACGTCCCTTGGTCTACCCGATCGTCGAAGTCGGAATCTCCACAAGGACCAGGCCCAATTTCAGGGCCTGAGGACTCCAAGGGCTGAGGCTGTCGCTCAGATGCCGCGTTCGAAACACGTCCCAACCCTCAAAGCATTCAAACGACGTCGGGAGTTCTGCGGTTAGAGGCCGGCTTTGATCAGGATCGCATCGATCATCAGGAAGAACAGTCCGCGGTGATCTATCGCCTCGGGGTCGGTCATACATTGAATGGCTACTCCTTCGAAGACCACGAGGAAGGACCTGACCAGCAGGGGGAAGGCGATGAGGCATTGTTCACCACTGTTGTGGGCTGCGGAGGAGAAAATCTTTCCGAGTTCCACCTCGTAGTCGGGATAAATCTTGGTGGCCAGCGGGCTGACGGCACGATTTCGTGTGGCCCAGAGAATGAGTTCCATCTGAGCGAGCATGTTTGCTGGATCTTCCTCCAGTGAGCCCCAGTATCCTTCGGCCACTTCTTCCACCGCTTTGCGAAGTCCCAAATGAACGGGGACGTCGCTGGAAAAGCGGTTCATGTGCTGGAACCATGCTTCGGCGGCGGCATCCATAAGCCCATCTTTATTGCCAAAGCAATAATGAGCCGCGGCCAAGGGGGCAGCAGCCTCTTTGGCTATCTCCCGCATGGTCACCGACTGAACACCCTCACGGCGCATCAATTCCATGGTCGCCGCAATCAACTGTTCTTTGCGGTCTTCTGCCGATACCCGCATGGTTCACTCTCCAGTCTTCCGGTTTCGCCCCCGGTCGAGGACGCGTACGTCAAGGTGTGTTGGTCAAAAGAATATTCCAAACTTTTCGTCTAGAACGGTTGATTTGAACAACTGTACATGTGAGACTAGTCCATATACGGTGATAAACATCACAACGATGGGATGTTGATCACCTGCACCACATCAGACCGTATGACTGATGTGCCACTAAAGACTTCCGATGAGAGAGAGACGGTTAAAGCCATGGCTACAGGCACCCCTCAAACCCCGACAGTGACGTCGGGGGAAGCAATTGATTTCTGGCCAGCGGAGCCCATGAAGGCCCTAAAGGGTGATTGGGGTCGATTGAGCTGCAGGTTCATCAATTCCCACCCCACCGGCGCATGGAACGACTTCATCCTCTCTGAATGGGAGCTGAAGGCCTGCGCCTGGGAGGACTTCCACCCACACAGCGAAACTGCTTTCGTATTGGAGGGCGAGCTCCACATCGAGAGTCAAGGCAAGACTGTCATCCTGAAGCCAGGCGATTCGGCACGCGTTAATCCCGGAGGGATAGGCCGATACTCAGCACCCGTCTACGCCCGGATGTACACCATCTATGGCCCCAACCCCGACGGTGAAGAGTCACACTCTTTCAAATACGAAGAACTCTAACCCTGGTAGATCCCCGCACGACAGAACGCTTGTACGCTGTTCCACCCCTAGAGGTTGATCAACTCCTCTGGTATGACCAGTGGAGCGGGCGTGGTAATCCGGAGTCGAAGCCGGAATAATCACGCTCCGCTTTGTCAGTGGGCATAGGTCCTCTTGGACGTGGGTTAACAGCACGCCTGGACAAGGCGGAAGACTGTGCATACCGCAGCTGAGGGCGCTTTGGTCCGTTGTGAATCACCAACAAATATTTCTATCGGCAAAAGTGGCTGGTAGTCCCCCACGAAAAGGAAATCTCATGACCGCACAGACACCCTCCATCTCTGCCAGCCTGATTCGCGACGCGGAGAACGTTACGGAGCTAGAGGATTGGGGTCCGTGTCCTGAAGCGACCGGTCCGCAGATGGATACTCGCGGAAGCTACCTGTTCAAGGACGAGAACGGTGCCGAATCCGGTATTTGGGAATGCACGGCCGGGCCCTCTCGCTGGGTCCTGGAAACACACGAATTTCTGCACGTCCTCTCCGGGTCGATGACCATCACCGCCGACGGCGGGCAGCCCGAGTTCGTGGGACCCGGAGACGCGGTCTTCGTCCCCCGCGGCTGGAGCGGGAACTGGGAAATCCACGAAACCCTGCGCAAAGTCTTCGTCATCTTCTAACCCCACCAAAGACCACCCACCCACAACAGTCCTGACAACCATAAGTCAGAGCTACGCACCACCCTTCAAAGGAGAAAACAATGGAAACAGTTCTCGGAACACCCACCAAGACCGGCGCGATCCACAAGGTAGAAAAGGGCTTCATCGGACTTCCGTCCATGAACATCCCCGGCGTCGAAGCATTCATCGGTGACTCACTCACCCACCCCAACGGATCAGTGATGAGTAGCGGATTCTTCGAACTCAAAGCCTCCGAACCCCTGGTCTACACCTACGAAGTCGATGAAATGAAAGTCGTCATCAAGGGCGAATTCAAACTCACCGACCGAGTCACAGGAGAAGTAACCCACGCCAAGGAACGCGACGTCCTCTTCTTCCCCGCCGGATCACAAATCACCTTCGAAACCCCCGACTACGGCCTAGGCTTCTTCACCGCCCACGGCTCCATGTCCTAAAGCAACACCAAGCATCACTGAATATTACTGAGCATCACTAAGTAATCTGGTACGTAGCCGCCGCCTTCAGGCGCCGGCTACGTACCAGTTCAGGCAGCACCCGTTTCACCTGCACTTTCTTGGTCCTCCACGTCGAAGACAGCGCTGGCGGCTTTCTGGCCTTACCCCCGGTTCGCCGATGGTGACCGTGTTCAGCTTTCTTTTCCTGGCAGTGCCTTCGCCTCTGGCAACAGCTATGCAGTATCTGCTTGTTGCGGTAGGGGCAGAGGCTTTTTCAGGCTTTGGTCCGTTATCGGCACGTCAAGGGGACACCACTGCCCACAGCGGGAACCTTTTAGCTGAGCGATCCTTTAAAGACCGTGTACACCACCATAATGTGCTGTTTTCATGCAGCAACGACGAAGAACTGGAGTTGAAATTTTGAGTGCTATCGGACCCAACACGGTCAAAGACCCCGACATGGAACGCGCTAAAAGTAGCGAGAGCAATGTTCCCAAGGTCAATTGGATCGTGTTCATCATTGCTTCTGTCATCATCCTCGCTTTCACACTTTGGGCGATGGTGTTCCCCACTAACGCCGACGACACCATGAGAGTCGTCACGCTATGGGTCGCAGCGAACGTTGGCTGGGTGTACGTACTCACCGTCACCGTCGTGATCGGTTTTGTGTTGTGGGTGGCTTTCTCCAAGGTAGGTTCGGTGCGGATGGGCCCAGATAACTCCCGTCCCCAGTACAAACTCTTCACCTGGGTAGCCCAGCTATTCGCCGCCGGTGTCGGTATTGACATGCTGTTCTACTCCGTAACCGGACCCATCACCCAATACATCACACCACCAGAAGGCGATGGCAAAACAGCGGCCGCAGCCCAGGACGCAGTGGTATGGACCATGTTCCACTACGGAATAGCCGGCTGGTCCATGTACGCGCTGCTCGGCATGGCCATGGGATACTTCGCCTACCGGTGGGGCACCCCCCTATCAATCCGGGCAGTCCTATACCCGTTGCTCGGTAAGCGCATCCGGGGAGGCTTAGGCGACACGATCGACATCGTCACCCTCGTGGGTACCGTTTTCGGGGTGGCCACAGCCATGGGCATCGGCGCGGTATTGCTAAACGTCGGCTTCTCTCTCATGTTTGGCCTAGAGCAGGGCCTAGCCCTGCAAATCGCGCTGGTGATAGTCGCCGCCGTGCTCACCATCGCCGCATGTACCTCCGGAGTGGACAAAGGAATCCGCTGGATCGCAGAGCTCAACATCTGGGCCGCCGCAGCCCTGCTGCTGTACATCCTGGTGACCGGTCAGACTGCGTTCCTCCTCAACGCTCTCATGGAGAACATTGGCCGCTTTGCCGTGACCCTGCCCGGACGCACCATGCAAACATTCGCCTACGAAGAAGGCGGCTCGGAATGGATGGCCGGCTGGACCCTCTTCTTCTGGGCCTTCTGGCTCGCCTGGGGACCCTTCGTGGGCCTATTCCTCGCACGCATCTCCCGCGGACGAACCCTGCGGCAGTTCGTCATCACCGCCATCACCATCCCCGTGCTCTGTGACTTCCTCGTCGTGAGCATTTTCGGCAACAGCGCCATGTTCGAGGTCCTCAACGGCAACACAGAATTCGCTCAACTCGCCATAGACAGCCCCGAACGAGGCTGGTACGCGCTCCTGGAAATGTTCCCCGGAGCCGCCTTCCTCATCGGTCTCGGCACCCTCTCCGGCATGCTGTTCTACCTCACCAGCGCCAACTCCGGCGCCATGATGATGTCCAACTTCTCCTCCCGCATCACTAACGCAACCCAAGACGGGGCCAAATGGCTACGCATCTTCTGGGCCATCCTCACCGCACTTCTCACCATCGCGATGCTCGTAGCAGGCGGAGTGACCACCATGGAACACGCCACACTGATTTTCGCCCTACCAGTAACCATCATCGCCTGGCTGGTCATGGCATCCTTCTTCAAAGCACTACGGATAGAACGGGCACAACGTGAAGGCCAAGCACTCCGCCAACAATCAAAAGCAGTCCACGGCAGCGACGGACCGGAGCGCACCTGGCGCCAACGACTAACCGGGATCCGCTCCTACCCCACCAAAACCGGTCTAGTGGAATTCATCGAACACACCGCGCAACCCGCCCTCGCCGAAGTAACCCAAGAATTCAACGAACAAAACCACCACGCCACCTTGACCGCTGTCGCAAGCGAATACGCCGGTATCACCGATTACGCGCTAGTAGTCGCTATCCCAGACCACCGCGACTTCCTCTACCAAATCCAAGCCGTCCAGGCCCCCATCCCTACCTTCGGTGGACGCACCTTCCACGAAGAGGATGTCTACTACCGTGCCGAAGTCTTCTCATCCACCGGCTCCGAAGGCTACGACCTCATGGGCGTGACCCAGCAACAAATCATTGACGACGTCCTAGCCCGCTACGAAGGCCACCTCGGCTTCCTTACCGCCCTGGGCCAGGAAGACTACGCTTCCACTCACACCTCGCCATTAACTCCCAGAACAGATCCCACCTTGGAGTAGTCCTCGGACAAGGGAGGTCAACTAATCTTGGCCTGGTTCGAAAGAACGACATTCGGGCCGGACTATCAATCTAAACTCAGGCCCTCGTCCTAGATGGTCAGGCCCATGGACTGTGGAAAGGCCGGCACCCCAGCGGGTGTCGGCCTTTCCACTGTCTCCACCCGATAGAAAAGTTTCCATTCCCATGGCCTCCGTTGCTCCTCGGGCATCTTTAGGGCCAACGCTTCAGCCCGGACCCAAAGACACGCAGGGGGGACGGATCTTTACACTGCCTCCAACGAAAAGCCGTCTCGCGATGTCTGCCAAGACCCAGCCCGAGACCCATATTGTGAAACCCGCCAACCCCTCTACCGGTACGTCTCACCCGCCGGCGAGCTCCACCCCAACGGGTAGCTCCTAGCGCGAAAAACGGACCCAAAATACTGCAGAACCACCGAGGTTCTCTTGCTTACGACACAACAGAATCCGTTTCCTGCAGCGACACACCTATAACGTTCGGTGGGTCCAGTCCCGGGCACAACCAACCATCAACGCGGCAAATACAGCTTCACCCAGGAGGACTGCTGCACAATGGCCACCCTAGTGGTGTGTCTCTAAAATAGTTTACATTTTGAGTGTTGAGCTGGTTTTATGATGAATCCAGCCCCTGCACAGCAGCTTAGTGATGCCCGGCGTGAGGTCTTGGAGGTCTTGTCCAAGTCTCAGGTTGCTTCTCATCGTCAGGTGCGGCGGGCGCAGGTGTTGCTGATGGCCGCTGAAGGTTTAGCTAATGAGTGGATTGCTCGGGTGGCTGGTGTTTCTCCGGCCACTGTGCGTGCTTGGCGGAAGCGTTTCGCTCAGTAGGGGTTGAAGGAACTCGGAGCAGTCGCGCCGGGCGGGGGCGTAAGCCGGTGATTCCGGAGTCGAAGATCGCTGAAATCGTGGAGTTGACACAGTTTTCCAAGCCTGAGGGTGCCACGGGAAGAGTTATCGGATCGCGTGTACCCAAACACCGCCATAACGAGTTCCTTGATTTTTTGAAAACCATCGACAAGGAAGTCCCGCCAGGGTTGGCGTTCCACCTCATCGTCGATAATTACGCGACGCATAAGCATGCCGAGGTGAAAGTCTGGCTGGGTTAACATCCCCGGTTCCACCTGCATTTCACGCCGACATCATCGTCCTGGCTGAACTTGGTCGAGCGCTGGTTCAGGGACCTCACCGAGCGAGCCCGGCGCCGGGGAGTCTTTCACTCAGTACCAGAGCTGATCGAAAAAATCGAGGAATATATCCAGATCAACAACAACAACAAAAACCCGAAGCCCTTCTTCTGGACGGCACCCGCCGACTCCATCCTCGAAAAAGTCACCCGCGGCCGCGTCGCCCTCCAAACCGTCAAGGAAAACTGAGACACTACACTAGGTAGACACGCGATGCATGGTTCCAGCACCTACCGCGCATCGCTCCTCGGCCAGTAGTAGCAACACCTGCTCATGCAAGCGAAAGAACTGCCAGAGTCGTTGGGTAAGTCTCATTCGTCTGAGCAGGGCGATGATAGTGCCCTTAACACTGATCACGTACCGCCCGCGAGGTCCATGTCTTTCATAGGACGTTGACTAGCGGCGAACCCAACGGAAACGTCTAAGGAGGACTCCATAAGGGACTCAGCGGCGTACATCTATGATGCCGCACTATCATCTAGTGTCCCGCGTCGTAAATTCGTTCAATAAGTGTTTAAATTGCTGAATGGCATGCACCGGACGACCCAAGGCCGAATTGAACCTCTCTGATGAAGAGCGTGAGCAGCTGTCGCGATGGACCCGCAGGCGCAAGAC
>NZ_JASISP010000021.1 GCF_030063185.1 Arthrobacter sp. H35-D1 | reverse complement strand
CGCCGCGCCACGATGCAGCACCCTCCCCCCCCCGGGGGCGCGCCGACACGCCCTCGCACAGCCCTTTACCCACCCACAAACCTCCCCTTTGGGGCGCACGCCGGGGCCCGGACCCTTTTTCCTCAAGTGCCCGGCCCGCCGTCGTTCTGTCACCACTCGGCCCTCCAGACGGACAGGGGGAGGAGGGGAGGGAGCTGAATCATGTGGCTGGGATGCTTAGCGGCCCAGCCGCTGGCGGGCGGTTCCCGTTCCATGCCCCACGGCCACGCGCCGGGTTGCCGCCGCCAAGCCAAAGGCCGGCATGTCGGTGTAGACCGTTTCCTGGTCCTTTGCTGCGACCTGGTAGGTCTCGTGCCAGATGCCAATGTCCCCCGTGCCGGCTGTTTCCTTCATGAACGCCCGCCAAGGAGCCAAGTGGGGCGCCCCGCGGTCGGCAGCGAAGCGCTGCAGGTGCTCGGGGCTCTCCCAATAAGAGAGCAAAATGGTGGTCCGTCCCAGCCACTGCTGAAAGCCCAGCATGCCGGCATCCGGATTTTTCGCGAGGTGGTTGAGCATGCGCGGCATTGCGGCCACTATGCGGAAGGTCTTGGCCACTTTCCACCAGCGGTTGGCCCGCATGCCGATGAGGAAGACCGTGACGGTGTCCGTCTCCGGGCTTGCGGTGAATCGACCGGGGAATACTTGCTGTGCCATGGCATGTCCTTAGTTGGAAGTCCGTGCATAACGGTGTTATGAAACGATGTTATGGCAGGATGGTGTCCATGGCAAGACCCATTGTGCACAACGCAGAACTGCGGAGCCGCCTCCTGGACGCTGCCGCCTCGCTGGTGGCGGACGGCGGAGTGGCAGCTCTCAGCCTCCGGGACGTCGCGGCCGGAGCGGACACGTCCACCTCTGCCATCTATTCGTTGTTTGGCGGCAAGCAGGAGTTGCTCTCCGCCGTCATCGACGAGGGGTTCCGTTCGTTCGCCGCTGCACAGGCGGAGGCAGCACCGGACGGTCTGCTGTCGCTGGGGCGCGCGTACCGAAAGTGGGCATTGTCCCGGCCCGTGCTTTACTCGCTCATGTTCCCGGGAGCACACGGTGCGGTTGTCGAGTGCCCGCCAACACTGAACTTTTCCCACGAGGCGATGGAACCGCTGATGGCGGCCGTGTCTGCCCTGGTGGAAGCCAGGCCGGCGGCCGGGTCACCCGTGGCCGTCGCCACGGCAGTCTGGGGGCAGGTCCATGGACTTGTCAGCCTGGAACTGTCGGGGGTGGGCCTGCCGGCGGACGCCTGGGCGGACGCGTACGAGACTGCGCTTGCCGGCATAGCCCGCGCATACCTGGACACCTAAGGTTGCTCGCAGGTCTAGGCGAGCAGGTCAAGAGCGGACAGCTAGATCCACATGGCCGGGTCGATGTACTCGGCCGGGTCCACGGCAGGGGCCATTTCACGCTTGGCGTCTCGGTGCCGCCACGTGGCGGGGATGCCGGTGATGATGGACTTGGCGGGCGCGTCCTTGACCACCACGGAGTTGGCTCCCACAGCGGAGTCGTCGCCGATGCGGATGGGTCCCAACACCTTGGCGCCGGCGCCAATGGTGACCCTATTGCCGATGGTGGGGTGGCGCTTGGTCTTGGCGAGAGAGCGTCCGCCGAGAGTGACGCCGTGGTAGATCATGACGTCGTCTCCAATTTCGGAGGTTTCGCCAATGACAACGCCCATGCCGTGGTCGATGAAGAAGCGGCGGCCAATGGTGGCGCCGGGGTGAATTTCAATGCCGGTGGCAAAGCGCGCGGCCTGCGACAAAACCCGGGCGGGGAAGCGCAATCCGGGGTTCGCCCACATCCTGTGCGTGAGCCTGTGCACCCAAATGGCGTGCAGCCCGGAGTACACAAAAAAGTTCTCCATGGAGCCCCGCGCCGCGGGGTCATGGGACCGGGCCGACTCGAGGTCCTCACGTATCCTGCCGAAAAATCCCACAGACTTCTTTCCTTTGTTCGCCGTCATGATCTTTCGGCGCAGCGTGCAATGCGTCAATTCACAATGCGTCAATACTTGGTGTGTCAGTAGTTAATGTGGAGCGGCCAGCACGACAGAAGGCCCGCATTGCCGATGAAAAAACATCGACACTACGGGACCATTCCAACAATGCGAGCCAGAAAACGCCCCAAGCGGAGGAGTGTTAGCCCCGGATGTCGTCGTACAACACAGTTGAAATGTAACGTTCGCCGAAATCACAAACGATGGCAACGATGAGTTTGCCGGCATTTTCCGGCCGTTTGGCCAATTCCAGGGCTGCCCAAACAATGGCGCCCGAAGAGATTCCACCCAAGATGCCCTCGCGCTGACCCAAATCGCGGGCAACCCGAACTGAATCTTCCAGTGTTGCATCGAAGACCTCGTCGTAGATGTCCTGATCCAGGATTTCCGGGATGAAATTTGCCCCCAGGCCCTGGATCTTGTGCGGACCCGGCGCCCCGCCGTTGAGGATGGCGGAATCGATGGGCTCCACGGCCACAACCTGCACACCGGGCTTGCGCTGCTTCAGAACCTGACCCACGCCCGTCACGGTACCCCCGGTGCCGACCCCGGCCACGAAGATATCAACAGCGCCGTCGGTATCTTCCCAAATTTCCTCGGCAGTGGTGCTGCGGTGGATGTTCACATTGGCGGGGTTGGCGAACTGCTGGGCCCAGATGGCGTTGTCGGTGGTGGCGACGAGTTCCTTGGCCTTGTCAACCGCCCCGCGCATGCCTTCCGAGCCGGGGGTGAGAACAATTTCAGCACCAAAGGCGCGCAGCATGACGCGGCGTTCGGTGGACATGGTCTCGGGCATGGTCAAGATGACCTTGTAGCCGCGGGCGGCACCGACCATGGCCAAGGCGATTCCGGTGTTCCCGGAGGTGCCTTCCACAATAGTTCCGCCGGGCTTGAGGTCCCCGGATGCCTCGGCAGCGTCAACAATGGCAACACCGATCCGGTCCTTGACGCTGTTGGCCGGGTTGTAGAACTCCAGCTTCACGGCGACTGTGGCGCCCAGTCCCTCGCTCAAACGGTTAAGGCGCACCAGCGGCGTGCCGCCAACCAGTTGGGTGACATTGTCGTAAATACGTGCCATGAATGGTCCTTAGAGTCAGGGATGAAACGGTGGGGTGCGAATGCTAGCGGGGCCGCACACTGTACATATCAGCCAGCGTATCGAGTAGGCCTGCGTCGACCTAGGCGGTGAGCCACTTCGCGTAATGTTTTCTCACTTTGGCAATTTTTGGGTCGATAATGACCCGGCAATAGCCCACTTCGGGACGTTCGCCATAGAAATCATTGTGGTACTGCTCCGCGTCATAAACCGTGCCCAGCCGTGTCACCTCGGTAACGATGGGGTTGGCCCACAGCGGTTGGTTGCGCACAATGGCTGCCCGGAATTCGGCTTCTTCTTGCTCGTCGCGGTAGAACATGACCGAACGGTACTGGGTTCCGGTGTCGTACCCTTGGCGGTTCAGCGTGGTGGGGTCGTGCTGGATGAAGAACATGTCCAGGATGGTCTCGGCCGGGATGACGGTCTCATCGAACGTCACTGTCACCACTTCCGCATGCCCGGTCATGCCCGTGCAGATTTGGTCGTAGTTGGGGTTGGGAAGGGCGCCGCCACTGTATCCGGACACCACCGATTCCACACCCAGGGTCATTTGGTACACGGCGTCCAGGCACCAAAAGCACCCGCCGCCCAACACATAAGTCTTCATGGTTACTTACAAGAGCTCAGGACCCGGCAAAATTCCCGTTCTCTTGACACCCTGCCCGACAGTAAGCTGGGAACATGAGCAAGGATCCCACTTTTCCCCCGCACGACGCCGGACCGGACGCAGTTGCCCAGGGCGCTGATGCCGATGAAGCCGCAGCGGAAGTTGGTGAGCACGTTGACACAGCTGCCGATGAAGGCTTGAGCGTGGTCCCCGCAGCGGAGCTCGCAGAGGAACCGGCAGAAAACCAACCAGCTGGGCAGGACGATCGCCCGGGGGATGACTCCGTGTCGCTGGAAACCCCGGTTCTTGCCGACGTTCTGGTGGCCGTTGAAGAGCTGTGGCCTGAATCCCTGGCCGAGGAATGGGACAAGGTTGGCTTGGTGGTGGGGCGCCCCGACGCCGATGTTGAACGGATCATGTTTGCCGTGGACCCCACCCTCGAGGTCATTGACGAGGCGCTGGAATGGGGCGCCCAGCTGCTGATCACCCATCACCCCCTGCTACTGAAAGGGGTGAACTCCGTGGCCGCCACCTCGGGGAAGGGACGCGCCGTCCACCGGCTCATCGAGGGCGGCTGCGCCCTGCTGACGGTGCACACGAACGGGGACAGCGCAGTGGGTGGCGTCTCCGACGTCCTGGCCGATGTCATCGGCCTGGGCAGCGTCCAGCCGCTCCTTCCGGCCGCCCACGGACTGCCCGAAGAAGGCATCGGCCGTGTCGGCTTGTTGGCAGGAGCCGAAAAACTCGGCGACTTGGCAGCCCGCATTTTCTTGTCGCTGCCGGCTGTTGCCGGCGGCGTGCGGGTGGCAGGGGACCGGGACGCCCTGGTGCACAAGGTCGCAGTGTGCGGCGGTGCCGGGGACAGCTTGTTTGATGCCGTGCGTGCCAGCGACGCCGATGTATTCATCACGGCCGACCTGCGCCACCACCCGGCGTCGGAAGCTCGCGAAGTACGCCCCGACGGCCGTCCATATTTGATCGACATGTCTCACTTTGCCAGCGAATGGCTGTGGCTTCCGGCCGCCATGGAGGCGCTGGGCAATGTGCTCGGAGACCAGGGCTTTGCCGCTGAATTGGCGTTGAGCCAGACCAACACGGACCCGTGGGACTTTATTCTCACCCCCGGGAACTAGGCTTGCCTGAGGACCAACCATTTTTTGATGCAGCAGGAGGATTTACATGGCCAAGGCAGCCCCAGGAGAGCAACTGCGTTTGTTGGAGGTACAGGCACTGGACGGCAAATTGCGCGGCTTGTCCGTGCAAGCCAAGGAGCTGAAGGAAGATCCACGGCTCCCGGACCTGCATGCGGGGGTCACAGTTGCCAAAAGCGATCTTGTGGTCCTTGACACTGCCGTCAGCGATTCCCATCGTGCGTTGACCAAAGCCGAGGACGATGTGTCTGCGGTGGTTGCCCGCGTTGAGCGCGACGAGGCCAAGCTGAACAGCGGCGTGGGCCTGTCCAAGGACCTGATGGCGCTGCAAAGCGAGATTGAGTCGCTGTCGAAACGACGCGCCGACCTTGAAGACACCCAGCTTGAAAACATGGAGGCCTTTGAGGAATCCACGGCCAGGCAGTCCGCCCAACGCGACCTTGTGGCGCAGATGCAGTCAGTCCTTGACGAGGTCCTTGACGAGGTCCGCAGCAAATTGGGTGCCCTCAAGATGGAGCGCGACGCCACTTTGGCCGAGCGTGCCGCACTGTCCGCAACTTTCGCCCCTGAGTTGCTCGCCCTGTACGACCGCGCCTTGGCTAAATACGGTGTCGGAGCGGCCCGCCTCTTCCACGGAAAATCCGAAGGGTCCGGCATGCAGCTGAGCGCCGGCGACCTCGTGGACATCAAGAAGGCAAGTCCGGACACGATCGTCTATTGCCCCGATTCCGGTGCCATTCTTGTCCGTTCCGAGGACTGGAACTGATCCGGACGCCATCCGGCCGACTCCACCACCTTGAGATATGGGTTCCGGACTACGTTGCGGCCAAGGCATCCTTGGGCTGGCTGTTTGAGGAGCTCGGCTACCGGGTTGCAGGGGAGTGGGACCACGGAGGCAGTTGGCAGGGTGCGGGGGAGTACCTCGTCCTTGAAGCCGGGCCGGATGTTGCCGGCCCGCACACGCGGCGGAATGCTGGACTGAACCATCTGGCGTTTCAGGCCGGCACGCCGTCGAACGTGGAAGCAATCACCGCAGCAGCACTGGACCACGGCTGGATGCTGATGTTCGGGGACAAGCACCCCTTTGCCGGCGGTCCGGGGCACCATGCCGCGTATTTGGAGAATGCCGATGGCTTCGAAGTGGAGCTCGTGGCCGACGTGGAGTGAGGCCCCGCGGGAAGCGCCCGGCTGCGAGGGAGTGCCTTTGCCTGGTCTAGTCGGTCAGGATGATGTTCAGCGCATGGGCTTTTCGCGCCGTGCCGGGAACTAGTTCCACGGTCCATTTTTCTGCAGCAACCCGGCGCAGCTGCTCCGGGGTTTCGGGGGCCTTGCCGCGGCGGGTCAGCAGGTGCCCGGCCAGCTCTCCGCGGGTGTGCTTGGCGAAGTGCGAGACCACTTTGCGGACGCCGTCGCGCTCGGTGAAAACGTTGACGGCCACGGTGCGTTCGGGATCCGGCACCCAGGCCGCGGCATAGGTGCTGGAGCGGCAATCCACCAGCAGTTGGCCCTCCGTGTGCACTGCCAGTGCGGCGGCGAGCTGCGGTTTCCAAAAGCTGGCCAGCTTGCCCAACCCCGGCAAGCCCACCGACATCGAGAGGCGGTAGGCGGGAATCCTGTCGGCGAAGCCCACGGCGCCCCACAGCCCCGAGAGCACCACGACGGAGGCGTCGGCCTTGAGCCTTTGGCCTGGTGTCATGCCGTGGTAGCCCAGAGCGTCAAAAAGTACGCCCGTGTAGATGCTGTGGGCCGGTGCCGCGGGTTCGTTGGCAAGGCGGGTGTTGCGGCTGACTTCACGGTGCAGCGACGCTCCCACCCCCAATTGGGCCAGGGCGTCTTCCTGTCCGGACACGGCAGCCAGCGCGCGGGCCACGTCTTGCCGGGCCGAGGTGAGTTCCGGAAAGCTCAGGTCGGCAAGGTCGGCGGGGGCCCCGGCCTCGGCGGGGGTTTTTCCTTCAGAGGGGGGCAACAAAATCAGCACCGTTTGAGCTTAGCGGCTTCCGGGCGCTCTGGTGTCCCCGAGGGCCCCGACCGCCCGCATATAGACCGGTCTAGTGAAGAAGCTCACTGAAGTCGCGGAGACTCCTGCTTCACTGTCAAACTGGAGCTGGCTTGAACCAAGGGTGTTTTAGGCTAGAAGAGGTATTTGAAGTGACCAACAACCACGCTTCATCCAATGGCGACGACGTCTTGGACTCATGGATCCAGCGCGAAACCATGGCGGAGGCAATGATCCCGCTCATTGGCCGCCTCTACCGTGAAAACAACGTTATTCTTTCAGTGCACGGACGCAGCTTGGTTAACCAGTCTGCCATTAGTTTGCTCAAGGCCCACCGCTTCGCCCGCCACGTGGACGGGGTGCTCCTTCGCCCCGAAGAAACCCTACCCTTGTTGCAGGCAATGACCACACTGAACTTGGGTCCGGCCTCCATCAACTTGGCCAAGCTGAACTTGAAATACGCCCAAGAAAGCGCCGGACGCACCCGCGAGGAATTCCTGCGCACTGAACTGGCCGACGTCGTTGACAAGCAGGGCCAGAACACGCCGACCGGCACTGACGTGGTCCTGTATGGCTTCGGCAGGATCGGACGCCTGTTGGCCCGAATCCTCATCGAACACTCCGGCGGCGGCAAGGGCCTGCGCCTGCGTGCCATCGTGGTGCGCAAGGGTGGCGACTTCGATCTGACCAAGCGCGCCAGCCTGCTGCGCCGCGACTCCGTCCACGGTCCCTTCACCGGAACCATCACCATTGACGAAGAGCGCAACATCATCCAGGCCAACGGCACGGCCATTCAGGTGATTTACTCCGACAACCCCTCCACGATCGACTACACCCAGTACGGCATCCACGATGCCCTGGTGGTGGACAACACCGGCCGCTGGCGTGATGAAGAAGGCCTGTCACAGCACCTGAAGAGCAAGGGCGTGGCGCGGGTTCTGCTCACGGCCCCCGGCAAGGGTGCGTTGAAGAACGTGGTCCACGGCATCAACCACGGAACCATCAAGGACAGCGACAAGATCATCACTGCCGCCTCCTGCACCACGAACGCCATCACTCCGGTGCTGAAGGTCCTGAACGACAAATACGGGATTGTGCACGGCCACGTCGAGACGGTCCACTCGTTCACGAACGACCAGAACCTGACTGACAACTTCCATAAGGGTGACCGCCGTGGCCGCTCGGCAGCACTGAACATGGTGCTCACCGAAACGGGCGCCGCCAAGGCCGTGGCCAAGGCACTGCCCGAGCTTGAAGGCAAGCTGACAGGCAACTCCATCCGCGTACCCACGCCCAACGTGTCCATGGCGATCCTGAACCTGACACTGGAGAACGGCACCACGAAGGACGAAGTCAACACGTACCTGCGGGACATGTCCTTGAATTCCGAGCTGCGCAAGCAGATCGACTTCATCGATTCCCCCGAAGTGGTGTCAACCGACTTTGTCGGCTCGCGCCGTGCCGGGATCGTCGACGGCCTTGCCACCATCAGCACCGACAAGAACCTCGTACTGTACGTCTGGTACGACAACGAATTCGGCTACAGCTGCCAGGTGGTCCGGGTCATGGAGGAAATGGCGGGCGTTCACCCGCCAGAGTTCCCGGCCCTGCCGGTGCGCGTCGGCGAACCCAGCCCCGCACTGGCGTAACCCGCCAGCATCAAGGTGCCTCCCCGGCGTCGAGCATTCATGCCCGACGCCGGGCAGGCACCTTTTTTGTGCCCGCGGCCTGTAGCGTCTTCCGGCCTCCCCAATCTCGCTGCGCTCGATCGGGGTCCCCGCGGCCTGTAGCGTCTTCCGGCCTCCCCAATCTCGCTGCGCTCGATCGGGGTCCCCGCGGCCTGTAGCGTCTTCCGGCCTCCCCAATCTCGCTTCGCTCGATCGGGGTCCCCGCGGCCTGTAGCGTCTTCCGGCCTCCCCAATCTCGCTTCGCTCGATCGGGGTCCCCGCGGCCTGTAGCGTCTTCCGGCCTCCCCAATCTCGCTGCGCTCGATCGGGGTCCCCGCGGCCTGTAGACTTAGCTGCTGGATAGGGCAGCTGGGCAACCGCGCGTCGCGCAAGCGGCTCGAGGAACGTCCGGGCTCCACAGAACGGGGTGGTGGGTAACGCCCACTCGGGGAAACTCGCAGGAAAGTGCCACAGAGAATAGACCGCCGGCAGGCCGCAAGGCCGCGCAGGTAAGGGTGAAACGGTGGTGTAAGAGACCACCAGTTCCCCAGGTGACTGGGGAAGCTTGGTAAACCCCACCCGGAGCAAGGCCAGACAGGGCATGATTGAGGGCTGTTCGCCCGAGTGTCTGGGTAGGCTGCTAGAGGGCGTCGGCAACGGCGTTCGTAGATGGATGGTTGCCTCTCCGCCGCAGGCAACTGCGGCGGACGACAAAACCCGGCGTACAGGCTGCCCTATCCAACACAAGAGGCCGTTTCCCGCGTGATTTCGCGCAGGAGCGGCCTTTCTTGTGCCTGAAAACCCCGCTTTGCGACTTCCTAAGGCCGGCGGTCGATTCATACTGCAGCTCCTGTGAGTGTTCGGATCGATGACCCGCAGGAGCTGTCATATGATTCGGGTTGGGGAGTTGTAACCCGCAGGAGCTGTCATATGATTCGGGTTGGGGAGTTGTAACCCGCAGGAGCTGCAGTATGAGTGGCGCTGGGGAGCGGTCACCCGCAGGAGCTGCCATATGAACGTGGGTGTCCGCCGGACTTGTGGACAACGCCCGACGGGCGCCCGGAGAAGTGCCTAGACTGGAATCAACACAGGCAGTACCAGCCGGGACGAGCCCGTCCCGGGGCGAGGACGTCCATGGCCCGGCACAGTGCAGCACAACGGCAATGGCGCGGCGAGGCCCGGCCTCAGCGTCAAGCCTCGCAGCGTCTAGCTCCGCAGCCACGACCCGGGCGGGCACTGCTGCGGGCAGCCCCCGTGTTGTTCGTACTGGTGCTCGTACTGCTCACAGGCTGGCTGCACAGTTCCGGACGATGGCCATTTGAACCGGAGGCCGGTCCTCCGCCCGTAATGAACACGCTGCCACCAGAGTTGGGCAGCCCCATTGTCGCGGTGGGATCCGGTACGGCGCTGGCCGTGTTGGAAACCTTGGAAGTCAACGGCAAGACGCCGCGCAGCGACTATAAGCGAACCGCCTTTGGGGAGGCGTGGCTGGACGCCGACGCCAACGGCTGCGACACCCGCAATGACATTCTGCGCCGGGACCTGGCCAGTGCAACTTTCACGGAAGGTTCCTTGTGCCAGGTGGCCGCAGGGACATTGACAGAACCGTACACAGGGAACAGTGTGGCGTTCAAACGAGGAAAGGAAACCAGCGGGGCCGTCCAAATTGACCACGTGGTGGCCTTGGGCAATGCCTGGCAAACCGGGGCCGCAGCGCTGACCGCCATGCAGCGGCAGAGCCTGGCCAACGATCCGCTGAACCTGCTCGCCGTGGACGGCCCCGCCAACCAGGAAAAGAGCGCTTCCGACACGGCAAGTTGGCTGCCGTCGTCAAAGGAGTTCCGCTGCCATTATGTGGCTCGGCAAATATCGGTCAAGGCCGCCTACCGGTTGTGGGTGACCCCGGCGGAGAAGACGGCAATGAGGAACGTCCTGGGCCACTGCCCGCAACAGACAGCGCTGGCCTCCGGGTACCTGAAATAGAAGGCCTCGAAGCCCAGACCCAAAGCCCAGACCCGAAGTTCAGACCCTGGACTCCAACACGAGATACTGGCTCCAGTCATCAGGACTCGGAGCCGAAAAGCGAACTCGGAGGCTATTCGCGTTTGGTGCCGATCTCCTCCAGCGGCAGGTCCGGGTTGTTTTTCTGGACCCGGCGCATGGCCCAAATATCGTTGAAGAGTGCCAGGAATTCCCCGTCGCTGCGCTCAAGCACCTCGGCGCCATGGACGGAGCTCAGTGTGGCGGTTGCCTCCGGCGTCGTCAATCGGGCGAGGGAGTACGGCAGGCGTTCCAGACGCATGGGTGCGTTGAAGTCGTGGTGCATGCGGTCCTCGACCACTTCGAACTGCATGGGGCCGACGGCGGCCAGCACCGGTGCCTGGTCTCCGCGCAGGTCCGAGCGCAGCACCTGGATGACGCCCTCGTGCTCGAGCTGTTCGATGCCGCGGCGGAACTGCTTGTATTTGCTGGGGTCCTTGGAACGGGCCACTTGGAAGTGTTCCGGGGCAAAGAGCGGGATGGCCGGGTATTCCACGGCTTCTGCTACGAACAAGGTGTCGCCAACACGGAGGCTGGAGGCGTTCACCAAGCCCACGACGTCGCCCGGGAATGCTGTGTCAATGACTTCGCGTTCGCGGCCAAAGACCTGTTGGGCATACTTGGTGGCAAAGGATTTGCCCGTGCGGGACTGGGTGACCACCATGCCGCGTTCAAACATGCCCGAGCAGACGCGGACGAAGGCCACGTGGTCGCGGTGCGCCTGATTCATGCCGGCCTGGACCTTGAACACAAAGCCGGAGAACGGGGCATCCACCGCCCGTGCGTTGCCTGTGACATCCTTGCGTGGCGAGGCGGGAGGGGCGAAGTCCACCAACGTGTCCAGGATCTGCTTCACGCCAAAGTTCAGTGCGGCGGAGGAGAACAGCAGGGGTGTGGCCTTGCCGGCGTAGAACGCTTCCAAGTCAACGGGGGCATCCACGTCGACCACCAGGCTGGCTTCATCAGTGGAGTCGGTCCAGGCGTCGCCCTCGGACTCGGCCGCCGCTTCCGGAGTCATGTACTCGGTCAAGGCGATTTGCGCGCCCGAGCTGTTGCGGGCAAATTTTGCAAACTCGTTGCGCCTGACATCCCAGACGCCGCGGAAGTCCCCGGCAATTCCGATGGCCCATGTCAAGGGCATGGGAGTCAGGCCGGTGCGCTCGGTGATTTCGTCCATCAACTCCAGCGGATCCAGGCCGGGACGGTCCCACTTGTTGATGACCGTGATGATGGGCAGGTTGCGCTGACGACAAACCTCAAAGAGTTTCATGGTCTGTGCTTCCAGGCCCTTGCCGGCATCCACAAGCATGACGGCGCAGTCAACGGCCGCCAGCACACGGTAGGTGTCTTCGGAGAAGTCGGCGTGGCCGGGTGTGTCCAAGAGATTGATGACTGTGTCGCGGTAGGAGAATTGCAGCGCCGCGGAGCTGATGGAGATGCCGCGGTCCTTTTCCATCTGCTGCCAGTCCGAAACCGTGTCCCTGCGGTTTGACTTGCCGTTGGTGGCCCCGGCAGTGCCAATCACCTTGGCATGCAGCGCCAACGCTTCAGTCAGCGTTGACTTGCCCGCATCGGGGTGGGATATAACGGCAAAGGTTCGCCGCCGTTCCGCTTGACCGGTGATTTCGGTGGCGCGGGCGGGGGACTGGGCCGGAGAGGACACAAGACTACTTTCTAGCGGTGAAAAGAACGAACAGGTAGGAGCGGGACACCAACCATCAAGTTTACCGCAGCGTCAGATGGCCTTGGCCCAGCTGCCAAACACCTCCGGCATCGATGCGCTCCAAGACGATTCGCTGCAACGCCGTCGCGCGGGGCAGGGAGTGGAGGTTGTCCATCCTTCGGGTGCGGAAAGTGAAGTAGATGGCGTCCGTGGGTTCGTTGCGAGGGGAGCCGTACGGGGTGAAAAGCCCTGCGAACTGCGCAATGTTGGATGCGGGGTCGAGGTGTTCGGCCAGATAGGGATCCAACAGCCAGGACTCGCAGTTGGCCGTGGCGACAGGCTGCTCCGGGAAGTGTTCGGCGAAGAACGGTGCCGCCAGGGAAAGGCTGTTTTGAACCGTGCCGGTTGCCAGTCCGCCGCCCTCGGGGATGTGGATGCCCAGGATCCACTCTTCCGAGGCGACTCCCGGAATGGCTGCCACGGGCTGGTGAATCAGGTATTGCAAGCGGCCGAGCTGGTAAATGCGGCCTGAGAACAAGTGGTTCATCCACTTGTAGGTGTCCATGCCGAAACGGTGGTGGACGCGGCGGTTGATGGCCATGTTGCGGCCAACATCGGCCAGGGTGGCACGGGAGATTTCCTCGGGAATGTTCCGTCCGGCATGCCACGCAAGGAGCTCCGGGGTAAAACGCAGCATGGCGCTGATCCAGTCGAATTCTCCCACGGGCAGCTCGTCAGTGCCCAGTTCCGGCACGGAAGCATCCGCGCTGCCCAGCCGTGCGGATAAATGCTCCAGGACCTGTGCCACCGCCGGAGTGGCGGCGCCCTCAAGCAGGGCCAGGGACTCGGACCGGTCCTCCGGTGCAATATTCAGGTAGCCAAGGACAAGGTGTGGGTTCAATGTGGTGCGTGGCGTCATTGAGCCAGTTTAGCCACGCGTGGGCGGGCGTGGAACGTCCCGCCCACGCGTGGCGGCTACTGGGGTAGTTTCTTGGCTGCCTTGGGCTTCTTGACGAACAACGTCTCGGCCTGCTCCAGGGACATGCCATTGGTTTGTGGGATCTTGAACATCACGAAGAAGAACGACGCCGCAGCAATCACCGCATACATCCCATAGGTCACGGGCAGTGAAACCGAAGCCAAGGCCGGGAAGCTGAGGGTGACAAGGAAGTTGGCCATCCACTGTGCAGCAGCCGCCAGGCCCAGGGCCCGGGCGCGGATGCGGGCGGGGAAGATCTCACCGAGCAAAACCCAGACCAGGGGCCCCCACGAGGCGCCGAAGCAGACGACGAAAACGTTGGCGGCGACCAGCGCAATGGGAGCCCAGGCCCCGGGCAGGCTGATGTCGGCTCCTGTTCCGGTGGCCGCGGAGAAGGCCAGTGCCATGGTGGCCAACGAAAGTGCCATGCCGATGGATCCGGTCAAGAGGATGGGGCGGCGCCCGATTCTGTCCACCAGCGCAATGGCCACGAGCGTGACAAGGACGTTCACCAGCGCCGTTACCACGGAGATGGCCAGTGAATCCTTCTCCTGGAAGCCAACGGCCTGCCACAGCGTGGAGGAGTAGAAGAAGATGACGTTGATGCCGACAAACTGCTGCAGCATGGACAGAATGATGCCGATCCACACGACGGGCAAGAAGCCAAAGCGCTTGCCGCGCAACGAGCCCTTCCTGGCGGACAGGGAATCCTCCTGGGCGGCGGCCTTGATCTCCCGAATGATGCGCTGGTGGTCTTCATCGGGGGCGATGGTCTTGAAAAGTTCCGCCGCCTGCACTTCCTTGCCTTGCTTGACCAGAAAGCGGGGAGATTCGGGGAGTGCCATGGCAACGGCGTAGTACACGATGGCCGGAACGACGCCGATGAGGAACATCCAGCGCCATGCGGCCATGCCAAACCACAGTTCCTGCGCAGCCCCCGAGGCGGCGTTGGCAAACAGTGCATCGGAAAGCAGCGCGGCAAAGATGCCGATGGTGATGGCCAATTGCTGCAGGGATGCCAACCGGCCGCGGTGCCTGCGCGGTGAAATTTCGGAGATGTACGCCGGTGCTATGACGGAGGCGAGGCCGATGCCTATGCCCCCGACAAACCGCCATACGATGAGGTCTGTCACGCTGAAAGCGAAGCCGGTGCCGAGTGCGCTGACCAGGAACAGGATGCCGCCCAGCTTCATGACCGGGATGTGGCCCTTGGCCTCCGCGAGCTTGCCGGCCAGCCAGGCGCCGAGGGCGCAACCCAAAAGTGCGACGGCGACGGTGAATCCCGTGAGCGCGTCACCGAGCTTGAACTGGCCTTGGATTGCGTCGACGGCGCCGTTGACCACGGAGGCGTCGAAACCGAAGAGGAACCCGCCCACCGCTCCCGCCACGGCAAGACCAATGACCTTACGCGGAATCCCCTGACTGCCGGGAGGGCTGGTGGTGGTCGAATTCAGCGTGGTTTTGCCGGACATGCTGCCCCTTTGCAGCCGCGGCAAAGGGGGCGCGGCCGGTGTAGAAAGACTGGTGGGTGAATTTCCCCAGTGGCCAAGCTACTCCAGGGCCACCGATTTCGCGGCGCCATTTACATCACAACCGAGCGTGAGAAAAACCTCATGCGAGATGGATCACCCACGAAAAACCGGTATGCGGATCAGTGGCCGAACGGGTCGGGGTCAACACCTGGCATCCACGTCAAGCCGGCGACGCCCCAGCCGTTGCTCTTTGCTGCACGCTTGGACTTCTTGGCGTAGCGGGCATTGAGCCTGTCGACATAGAGCTTGCCGTCGAGATGGTCGTACTCGTGCTGCATGCACCGGGCAAACCAGCCGCTTGCCTCAAAGTCCAACGGGTTGCCTTCCACGTCAAAGCCGCGCACACGAACCCAATCGGCTCGTTTCAGCGGGTAGTCAATGCCGGGGACCGACAGGCAGCCTTCCACCTCGTCGTCGGGATCCGGAGCGTTGCCGGAGATCTTTCCCACCGTCAGCGTGGGGTTGACCAAAACGCCGCGGGGAGGAACGCCGTCGTCGTTCTCCATCTTGTAGGTGAAAATACGCAGGCCCACGCCGATTTGCGGTGCGGCCAGGCCCACGCCGTTGGCGGCCTCCATGGTGTCGTACAGGTCTGCCACCAGCGACTTCAGCTCGTCGTCGAAGGCCTTGACCTCATCAGCGCGGCGGTGGAGCACGGGCTCACCCAAGATGGTTACGGGGCGGATGGTCATGACGGCTTCCTTCTCAAGCTGGAAAACTATTTCACGTTTGGAACATGTTGGACAATGAAAAACACCCCGATCGATTGACCGGGGTGTTTCGTGATTCCGAAGGAACCACACGAGGGGTGAGATACGGGGGTTGAACCCGCGACCTCCTGGACCACAACCAGGCGCTCTGCCAACTGAGCTAATCCCACCATGTCCGCCGCAGAACAGTTTTGATTCTTTTACAATGTCCGCTGTGCTTGTGGCAACGACGACTAGTCTACCTGATCAAAAATGCTGTCAAGACCAAAAGTGCTTCCTTGTCCTCAAATGTGAGCTAGGTCGCCTTGAGGGCGGGAAAGTCCGTGGCAGTTGAGGGGGATTCGTCCCTAAAACTTGGCGGAAATTTTCTTCGCAGTGGCGGAGTCGGGTCCCGGTGCAGGCACAAAGACGGCTTCGCGGTAGTACTTGAGTTCGTTGATGCTGTCCTTGATGTCGCCCAATGCCCTGTGGCCGCCCGTCTTGGCCGGGGACTGGAAGTAGGCACGCACGAACCAGCGGCGGGACAGCTCCTTGATGGTGGAGACGTCGATGACGCGATAGTGCAGGTGATCCACCAGCTCGGGCATGTCACGGTTGAGGAATACCTTGTCGGTGCCGATCGAGTTTCCCGCCAACGGTGCCTTGTTGGGCACGGGCACATGCTTTTTGATGTAGGCCAACACTTGGGCCTGGGCGTCTTCCATGGTGGTTCCGCCGGCCAGCTCGTCGAGCAGCTTCGAGGACGTGTGCATGTCGCGGACAAAGTCGCCCATTTGCGCCAAGGATTCGTCGCTGGGCTTGATCACCACGTCCACGCCCTCGCCCAGGATATTGAGCTCGGAATCGGTCACGAGCGCCGCGACCTCGATCAGGGCGTCGTTGACGGCATCCAGCCCCGTCATCTCACAGTCAATCCAAACAATGCGTTCATTAGTAATAGCCACCCGTCCAATGTACCGTGAACACCGCTTTGGCCTGTGCCGGTGCAACGAGACAGACGCCCACTGGCCAGGATGTCGTTTGGTCACTGCAGCTCGGTCTGAGTGGCTCAGAACATCCCTAGTGCCGTCACCACATGATCGCCGCAGCCGATGCCAGTGGCTCCCTTTCGTTGAAAGCAGGCATGGCGGGTATTGTGCAGGCCAAGTCCAGAACTGGGGGAAAGCGCAGCTGTGTGCGTTCTTCGAGCTCGCCGCGGGTGATTTGGTAGACCCTAAACTCATCCAGCGCCATCACGGCCCGCAACTGGTCAAGGTCCTGAGTTAACAAGAAGATGCGCGCCTTCAAGATCCCTTGTTCCTGAAAGACCAGCATCTTCCAATACTCCGATGGCAATGCCACGCCACGATAGAGGCGGTCATCAGTGCGGAAGACCGGACCAGCAAACACATTGACGCGCAAATCTTCAACATCAACGTCCTCGTAAAGAGCGTTTTCCAAGCGACCCCAGATACCGTTTTGGGTGCTCTGGTTGAAGTCGTCCATTTGCGGGGTGATGTTGCTGAAATAGAACGAATCACGGTTGGCTTGTTGCGTTTCATCCAGTTCGCCCCACAGCAGGTCGGCACGGCGTGCGACATGCCCGCGATCCAGCCGATTGCCGCTGTACAGCTCATTGCCCACCTGGAACTCTGCCGGCAACCGGGGATCTTTGCGGAAGGAAAGCCCGGTGCGGCTGATCAACTTTGTGCAACCCCCGTCGATGTTCCACGCAACCCAGCGGGCAAAGCGCCTCGATTTACTCAGCGACAAAGAAAAATGCGTGTACGGAATGATCTCCATTCCGTCCCATAGAACAGCGTCGCCTTGGATGCTCTTATCCGGAGTTGGGGCCTCGATGTGGATGCCCAGGAAGTCAGCATCGTATCCGGAACGGGGGATGGGATCCTCTAGTTCGTGGGTGTTGACGGGCATTCTCGTCCCCTGCTTCCTCGATGGTGCTGCTCCATGGACTCACTTGCCGATGGTCCCAGCGTAGAAGCCAACGTGCTCCATTGACAGTGCAACTGACTTGACAGTGCAACTGAACCACGCGGGAGTACGACGGCGGCCAGCCGGACTTTGATCAGGGTCGCCACCGACAAGAAAGCATCAGAACCTGCGCTAACATCGGCTGCACCCACAGTCTGATGGCCTTTGCCCGCTCGCCCGGGGGTGTACCTGTACCCCAACAGGGCACACATGAGGCAGTGCTCCGTGGTGCTGAAAGTTTTGCTAAAAGTGTTACTAAAAGTGTTACTGAAAGTGTTGCCGCGGACAACGAAGCTCATCTTCCTGGCCAGCAAGGACTTGTGGACGGCGACAAAACCCCCGCCACACGCTGGCTGGCGCCCAGAGCCCCGGCGCCCGGAGCCAGAGAATGGCCATGGGGGAGGAGATCCGGGCACGGATTAGGGCGTCGTGGTCAAGCAGCCGGGCAAAGAGCCGATCCACTGACGGAGCTGAAGTTTTAGCGCTTCTGTCCCGCCGCCGGTGCGGAATGTTCGGGAACCTCGCCCGGCTGTTCCTCGCCCGGCTGTTCCACGACGGCGGTGGCGCTGTCGGCGAGGGGGGCTCCGGCGTCGTGCCTGGGAATGCGGGAGGGGTTGCGGCCCATCAGGAACAGTTGCCGCACGCTCCACACGAACAAGACCACCAGCAGCAGGTTGCGGAGTGTCAGCACGGCGGCCATGACGGCGTTGTCGTGCGAGAGGGCGTCGTAGAAAAGCGGGTAGACAAGGTACGTCAGCACGGCCACGCCAATGAGCATGGTGGCCGGGACCCGCCACGCCTCCCATTGGTGCGCCAGGCCGACGGCGACCGGCGGTGCCAGCCACACCATGAACTGCGGGGACCCCACCTTGTTGAAGACGACGAATGCCGTGACAAGGGCCAGCGAGCCGAAGAGGAGCAGGGCCGTGCGGTCGGCGCCGCCGTTGCGCTTGCCGGTGTGCAGGGCCCAGAAAATCAGGGCGGCCACGAGCAACGCGGCAACGATCAGCAGCGGCTGCATCAACACGCTCATCACCTCGGAGCCGGGGCCATCGACCTGCATGGAGTTGATGTCCTGGTTCATGTACATGTGCGCTCCGCCCAAGCCCAGCACGCTCAGCCACAGCCACGGGGCGGTGAACGTGGCTTCGAGCTGCATGCCGCGGTCGCCCTGTTCCAGCAGGAAGTTCAGCAGTTTCGGCAACGAGTTCATGCTCAACGCCAGCACCACCACAAACGCCGTGACCAGCACACCGGCCAGCACCACCTGAACCCGCTGCCTGACCACAGTGAAAAGCGCAAGCACGACGGCGGCCGGCCAGACTTTTGTCCATGTCGCCACGCTGAGAATGAATGAGGTCAGGAACGGGCTGGCCACGCCGAGGGACAGTGCGATGAGAACCACCGGGGCGGTAAGGCCGTCGACGCGGGCAAAACCGAGCCACGCCATCAAGGCGGTGAAGACAAGCCACCACAGGGCGGCGGGGATGGCGTGGCGTTTTTTGCCCCAGCTGGTGAGCTTACCCACGGCCAAGGCATTCAGCACGGCAATCATGAGGACCCAGATGAAGAAGAACGGGGCATTGCCGAAAATGAAGGCAACTGCCATGGGCACCAGCGCGAGGATGGGGTAGACCCACGGGCTTGGGCCCAGGACGCGGGTCTCGTCGAAGCCGATCGAGGCCCAGGTGCGGTAGATGCCCGTGTCGCTGTAGCCCTCTCCGCGCAGTGACTGGATGCCCGCGAGCACAAGAGCCGCAACGTGGATGAGCGCAAAGACCGTCCACAGTCCCTGCGGCGATGTCAGCCAGGTCTGGGTGCGGGCGGGGAACAGTGCATCCCGGAAGCGGGCAAGGGTGGCAAAGAACGTATCCGTGGCGATGGTCCGGTCTTTCTTCAGATGGGGTGGCGCCCGGAGCAACACGCACGCGGGGCGGAGGCGTTGGGCAGCGTGGCGACTTTTTCCAGAACCTGCCCGGCCGATGTGGGTAGAATGCCAAGAACGGTGTCCCTGACTGCTTACATGTTAGCGCAGCACCCTGCCGCTTCCCGGGCTGGCCCGGCAGGCGCATATCGGGGCGTCCTGTTGCGGGAAGGCACCAGCGCCCACGGCCGGATTTAAAAGTACAGGAGTTAGTTGTTGACCAGCACGCGTGTTGTCCAACCGGAGGTGAAAACCAAGGTGCTAGCCAAGCTCGCATTACGCACAGGCCCTGCCGCGTCAGCCGTCTGGCAGGGCTTTGCCGGTTCTGTGCTGCTCATGTTGGGCTCCTTTGGCGTCGGTTGGTTGGCCGGCAGCTCGGTGCTGATCCGCAATCCGTTGTTCATCCTGGCCAGGACCACGCCGGTGGCTGTTGTCATCACCACCGTGCTGCTGTGCGTGGGAGCCGTGTTGATGCTGCGGGCCTGGCTACGGCTTCGCCAGCACCTGGCTGGTTGGGGCCCGGAATCAACGCCCGTGTTGAAGAAGGCGTTGATTTTGTGGGTGGCTCCCATGATGATCGCCTTGCCCGTGTTCAGCCGCGACTCCTACGCCTACATTGGCCAGGGCCGGCTCATGGAGCAGGGCCTTGACCCGTACACCAACGGCATCTCCGCCCTCAACAACTATTTCCTGCTGGGCCCCGACACGCTGTGGACCGAGGCACCCACGCCGTATGGTCCGCTGTGGCTCTGGCTTGAACACCTCGCTGTGTTGCTGCCGGGCAACAGTCCGGAAATAGCTTTGATTCCCTTCCGCCTGGCCAGCTTGGCCGGCGTGGTGTTGCTGTTCATCTATGTGCCAAAGCTTGCGGCCCGCCACGGTTTCAATCCGCACCGCGCCGTGTGGTTGGCCGTGCTGAACCCCGTGGTGCTGATCAATTTTGTGGCCAGCGTCCACAACGATTCACTCATGCTTGGCCTCGTCGTGGCGGGCATCTACTACGCCTCGGCCAAGCGTCCGGTGGTGGGGATCCTGCTGGTCACGGCCTCCATCGCGATAAAGCCGATCACCTTGATCGCGCTGCCCTTTGTGGGCCTGCTGTGGGCCGGCTCGCAAGCCGGATGGGTACGAAAATTTGGCATCTGGGCGGCCACGCTGGGAATTTCGACGGCGCTCCTGGGCGCCATGGGTGCCGTGAACGGGCTGGGATTCGGGTGGTTGGCTGCGCTGCAAACCTCCGGGACAGTGTGGCATTGGTACGCACCCGTTGGGCTGTTCTCCGTAGTTTCTGGAGCAGTTGTGTCGTTCTTCGGCGGTGCAGGTGCTGCTGTGACGGATGGAATCAAAACCACCTTCCAGATCGTCTCCATCTTGCTCGTCATGGCTCTGGCCTTCGTAAAAATCATCCTGCCTCCGGCTTCGGCACAGGGCAGCCTGCTCGATGAATCGCAACGGTACAGTCAAGCCGTGCTGCGCCGCATGGCTTGGTCTTTCGCCGCCGTTGTGCTGCTGGCGCCCGTCATCCAGCCTTGGTACATGCTGTGGGTGCTGGCCTTCTTCACCGTCACCGGACTCGAGGAAGAGTCGCAGGAGCGCCTGGTTCTCTACCTGAGTGCCTTCTTCATTTTGATCGCCTTGACGGACCAACTCAGCGTATTTCCGTGGATTCCCGTGGCGCTCATCCGTGGGGTGGCTATCGCCGTAGGGCTGCTCTCCGTGCTGTACGTCATGTTTTGGGATAGAAAAACACGGGGACTGTTCATGCCCAGCCGCGCTGCCGGCTTGGCGCACAAACCCTGAACCATTGAAACCTGCCGCCCTGTGCTCCTGAACTTTGCAGGCGTGGGCCGTGTTGGGGCAGTACCTCGGCAAGGGCATGCAACGCCTCAGAGATGCTTGAGTGCCTCGCGCCGGGACAGGGAGCTGAGCTGTCCCTGATGCCCGGCAACGTAGCTGCGCACCCAGTTGGGGTCCGTCCTGGCATATTGACGCAGCGCCCAGCCAATCGCCTTGCGAATGAAGAATTCCCTGTCCGGCAGATTCACCGCCAGAATGTCGCTGAGCAGCTGCGTGTCGGTCTCGTTCTTGGCGGGAAGCTGGGAAATGATGGCTGCCCTGCGGAACCAAAAATTCGGGCGCATGCTCCATTCGCGTAGCAGCGGATCCACGCTCTCGCGGTGTTTTTGCAGCAGCTCCCACAGGCGCGGGGCCACCGAGTCGACAAAATCCCACCACTGCCCCGTTTCAACCACGACGGCGTAAAACGGCAGGAGCCCCATCTCGCCCCTGGCGAGGCGGGAGTCCGTGAGCATGATGGCCGCGTACCGCTCTTCGCGGAATCCGGCACCCTGCCACAGCAACGTCACCGTTGCATGGAGTTGGTCGACGTCCTTGAAAGGGTGGGTTTTGGCCAGCGCCCGCACCGTTTTGCGCACGGTGGGCGAGGGCACACCCAAGAACGGCATGGCCGACTTCATCTAGGCCGCCATGGCCTCGGCCTTGTCCGGGGCGGCAGCCTCTGCCAGCGCAGGGCGCAGTGCGGCCATGAAAGCCGTGTTGGGGGAGCCGGTCCCCGGGGCCGATTTTGCAGCAATCATGGCAAAAGCGTAGCTGCGCAGGGTGGCGGGGACTACCATGTGGTTGGTATGGAGCATGTGGTTGGCATAAAACACGGCAAGCGGCAGCCCCGCGATGAGCCCATGGCCGCAGCACTGGTTGCCGCCCTTCGTGCGGCAGGGTGTGTCTACGCCGTGGAAGAGGCCCACATCCTGCTGGATGCCGCCGGGTCAAGGGCGGATCTGGCCAGGATGCTGGCACTGCGAGTGGACGGATGCCCGCTGGAACACCTTGTGGGGTGGGCCGAATTTTGCGGACTGCGCGTGGTGGTGGCGCCAGGGGTTTTTGTGCCCCGCCGCCGCAGCGAGTTCCTTGTTGGCCAAGCACTGGCCGGACTTGCAGGCAGGATCCAGCGGGGTCGCCCGCTGAAAATCTTGGACCTGTGCTGCGGCAGCGGAGCCGTCGGTGCCGCACTGGCCCGCGAGCTGCCCGGCTGTGAACTTCATGCGGCGGACGTGGACCCCGTGGCCTTGGCATGCGCAACCAAGAACATTGCTGCATTCAATGGGGAAGTTTATTGCGGGGATTTATTTGAGCCAGTCCCCGAGAGGTTGCGCGGCAGCTTTGATGTGATTGTGGCCAACGCCCCGTACGTTCCCACCGACGACATCAGGTTCATGCCGCGTGAAGCGAGGGTGCACGAGCCCGCCGCGGCGCTTGACGGCGGGGAAGACGGCCTTGCGCTGCAGCGGAGCATCGCCGCACAAGCACCGCTGTGGCTGCATTCGGAGGGGCTGCTGCTTTTTGAAAGCAGTGCCCGCCAAGCAGACTCCAGTGCCGCCCTCCTGAACGCCCGCGGATTCACCGCCTCCATCGCGCACAGCGACGCATTGGACAGCACTGTTGTCACCGGCCGGCTTGAACCGAGGGACGGGCGTTGACAAGGGCGTTGGGATCGGCTGCAGGCACAGGGGTGGGCCGCCCTTTCGCTTTGGCTGTTCGTGACGGAAAATGGTGGAACGGCCTGCAGGTTGGGGATGGACTCTAACGGAATGAGCACACGATGGAACATGGATTTTCCGGCGGAGCGGTGGTGGTGGGATTGCAGCCCGGGCAGGACCCGGCAGTGTTGGCGTGCGCAGCCGACCTGGCCGCAGCCACAGGGGCCGAACTGGTTGGCGCCTACGTTGATCCAGGCAGCTACCTCATCGAGTGGGATCCCCGCGGCAACGTCTTGGACCAGTCGATGGAGCATGCGCTGGATCCCGACGACGAGGCTGCCTCAGCGCTACGTGAGCTGCGTCCGCTTTTCGTTGCGGCAGCGGAAGGGCGCGGGCTTCGCTGCCGTCTCCAAGTACTCGGCGGTGATCCTGCGTCGGCACTGGGCCGGCTGGCGCAGGCCGTCTCGGCAGCAGCCATCGTGGTGGGTGCCCGCCATCCGGGCCTGCTGGCCGGCGTCAACGAGGTTTTGGCCGGATCCGTGGTGCGCAAACTGCTGGCTACACAGCACCTGCCGGTGTTGGCGGTGCCGCGTGTCGACGCCCACCCGTGGCGGCACGGTTGAGGCCGACGGCGGAGCGGGCTCCTGTACGCCACAGCTGGCGCGGGGAAGGGGATCAGCTGTCGTCGTCCGATCCCTCCGACATTTGAGCGCCACTGATGCCAAGGCTGGGGCAACGTCGGGCTAGGACAAGGCGCTCAGCATCGAGGTGTAAATCCAGTCCCGATAGCGGGGGAGGCTCCAGCCGAAATTTGCCACCAGCGTGGCGTAGCTGTCGGGGTGTCCCAGCGTGAAAATGACGGCGGCAGCGTCGTCGTCGCTCATTCCATTCGCCAGCCCTCCGCGTTGGCGAATGGCGGCTGCGGCTTGGCGGTAGTTGCTTAACCGTTGCACTGCGCGCGATCCGCGCAACGCGGCAACGGCAGGGTCGACGGCGGCGGCCTGGCTGATGGCGGTGAAGACCGCGTGGCTGCGCGGCATTCCTTCGGCAAACCAGTCGGCCAGCACTCCGACTACCCCCGGGACGTCCGTGGCCAGGGCCACTCGCTCCCTCATGAATTCCAGAACGGTTGACGGTGAGTGCGGGCCGGCCACCGCCGCGTCCAGTACGGCTGACAGCAGCGCGGGCTTGTTCCCCACGGAGTTGTAGATCGTTTGAATGGCGACGCCCGCTTGGGTCGCTATCGCTTCGATGGAGGTGGCCGTGTAACCGTTGGCAAGAAAGAGCTCTCCGGCAGTGGCCACGATCAGCTCGCGGGTCTGAACCGACTGGATCCGGCGCCGGCCGCGTGGTACCGGGTTGTCCATTGTTTCAAACATAAGAAAAGAATAGCATTCCACTGACTAGAAGCGCATACTAATGAAATAGTTCCACGGCAGCTTCTTGGAGGCGCATCATGGCTGGACAGGCGTTCGGTGAGACCATCATTATTGGTGCAGGGCAGGCCGGGCTGTCCGCAGCTTTTTGCCTGCAAGACAAGGATGTTCCCTGCCGGGTCCTTGAAGCGGGAGAGTCGCCAGGGAACAGCTGGCGGGGCCGCTGGGATTCACTGCGGCTTTTCACTCCGGGCCTGCGCTGTTCGCTTCCAGGCATGGAGTTTCCGGGATCCTCGCGAGGCCTGCCCACGAAGGACCAAGTGGTCTCCTACTTGGAGAGTTACGCGGCTCAACTGCCTGTCACAACCGGAGTTTGCGTGACCGGTATTCACTTGGCTGGCGAGACTGATCGCGGTCCCGAGGGGAAGGGGTGGACGCTCGAAACCACTGAGGGCGATTTGGCCGCCAGCAACGTCGTCATTGCCACCGGCGCCACGTCGGTGCCCTTTGTCCCGGACCTCGCCGCTAAAATTTCCCCGTCAATTCTCCAACTGCACAGCAGCCGGTACAGGAATGCGGCGCAACTGCCCGTAGGCGGTGTCCTGGTGGTTGGTGCGGGCACTTCGGGCCTTCAAATTGCCGTGGAACTGGCTCAACACCGCCAAGTGTGGCTGGCCGGACGGGTGCCTTTTCACATCCCCGACGCAGTATTGCGGTATGCCGGGGGCCCGTACTGGCAGTTCATCGACAAGGTGCTCACCCGCAGCACGCCCCTGGGCCGGAAAGTCGCCAAGGATTTCACCGCGCAAGGAGGACCCTTGATTTCGGTCTCCATTGAGGACGCCTTGGGAGCTGGAGTCAGGTGCCTGCCGCGTTTTGAGGACGTGGATGAAGCCGGAGAACCTACCTTCCCCCATGAACCGGCCCTTGCCGTCTCAACTGTCCTGTGGGCCACCGGCTACCAGCCGGGCTATGGGTGGATCGAGGGCCTGCCGGTGGACGCCAGGGGTTGGCCGGTCACCAACCACGGAGAAGTTTGCACGCTGCCCGGACTGTATTTTGTGGGACTGCCCTTCCAATACGGGCTGACTTCGGCACTGCTGGGAGGGGTGGGGAGGGACGCGGCAATGGTGGCGCACAGCATTGCCAAGCGGGAGCGGAAGCGGCTGCGTCCACAGGACGCACACCGACTCTAGAACGGGGGATCAGTTGTCGTCGTCCGGTCCCTCGGCGGCGTCTTGGGCATGTGTACGGATCTCAGACATGTCCTGCCCGTCGCTTCCTTCAGCGGGAGTTTCGCTGTGCACGCGAGGGGCGGTGTCGTCGTGTGCAGAAGTGCCTGCGTGCTTTTCGCCGGGTGCTGATGAGTTGGGCATGGCTTGACTCTCTTTTCTGCCGCCCAGCTTTCGAGCGCCACGCGGCCTCACTTTCATTGTGGTCCTTCGACGCTGCTTTGTCATGCGTCCGTCCCGGTCCAAGGCAGGACGGAAAGGAGCGGATGCAAACACGCCGGGAAAGGGAGAGACTAAAGGCATGGAAAACGTTCTCATCCGGTGGCGCAGGGAACTGCGTGGCACATTCAGCAACAACGCCCCCGCCATTCCGCAATGGGAACTTGAGCTGGAAAAGGGCGACGACGGAGGCTACTTTGGGCCCGACTCGGCGGCTTGGGCGGTGCACGGGTCAATGACGACACTCGTGGCCGGGATCCAGTCCCTGCTCATTCAGGCCCTCCACCCGGGCGCGCTCGCCGGAGTTCACGACCACTCAAGCTACCAAAGCGACCCGTTGGGCAGGTTGGCAGGAACCATTCGGTGGATCTTCACCATCAGCTACGGCGACACTGCCGCCGCACGGCAGGCCTCGGCGAAGGTGCTGGGCATCCATGAGCACATTCGCGGCAGCTACACTACCAACAGCGGTGAGGAACGCCCCTACACGGCCAACGACCCCGATCTGCTGCGCTGGATCCATTTGGCCTTCACCCAGGCGTTCCTGGCAACCCACGAAGCCTACGGCGCTCCCATCCCCGGCGGGCCGGACGCCTACGTTGCCGACTGGGCCGTGGCCGGGGCACTCATGCAGGTGGACAACCCGCCTGTCACCATCGCCGAACTCAACGAACAGCTTGCCGCCTTCACCCGCGAGCTGCGCCATGACGAACGAGTTGCCGAGGCGGTGGCGTTCATCAAGAACCCGCCGCTGCCGCGCTCGCAGCAGCTTGGCTACCGCATATTGTTTGCCGCCGCAGTGGCATCGTTGCCGACGCACTACCGCAGGCTGCTAAAGCTGGGCACCCCGCGGCTGGGACCGTTCCCGCTGCCGGTGGTGCTGCCCACCAAGGCCGTGCTGGCCGTGGTGGGGTGGAGTTTGGGAACACCCCTGCCCAGTGAAGCGTCGGCGCGCACCAGACGCATCCGGCTGGGTCTGGAGGATGCTCCCAGCAAGGCCAGCTAACCTGTGCATGGCCTTTTGTGCCAACAGAGCTTCCGTCAACCAGCTTCATCCAACTATGCAAGGACTGCCGTCAGCCCATGACCCCCCGCACTTTTTACCGCACCATAGCCATCGCCGAAGCCGTCACTTGGACGCTGCTGATCGCCGGCATGATCATGAAATATGCGCTGAAGCTCGGCGACTGGCCCGTCAGCGTGGGTGGCTTTGCCCACGGGCTGGTGTTCATCGCCTATGTCACAACGGCTGTCCTCATCGGCTTGAACCAGCGCTGGCCCACGAAGTTGATCGTGGGTGCCGCAGCGACCGCCTTCGTGCCATACCTGACCATCCCCTTTGACAGGTGGCTGGAAAGGAAGGAAAGGCTCGACGGCGGTTGGCGCACCACGGCCACCGGCCACGCCCGCGACGGGCATTGGGTGGACGAGACCCTGCGCTGGATGCTGAACCGCCCGGTGCTCTTGAGCGTGGTGTTTGTGGTGTTCGTTGGCGGCATCATGGCCACCATGCTCTTTGTTGGTCCCCCCGGCGGTCGCGCCTGAGACCCGCTGGCCAGCAATGAGCCGACAGCGGCTCGTTGCGGCATGTCCTATGAATGGTGTGCTGTCCAGCAGCCGAGGATGGTGGTGGACATTTCGTAGGCGAAGCTTGCAGGTGCCACGTTGTGTGGCCCCACAGTGGCCGGCAATGCCGTGGCGTCGACGTGCAATGTCATGTTGTCCTTGGCAAAGATGACGTTTCCCGCTTTCGACTGGTAACCGGGCAATCCGAGATTGGCCAAACCCTCAATGGGAGGCGCATCGAGGGAGGCTGCCAGCTTTTGTGTTGCTGTGTTCGCCTGCTCGGGTGTGTCCGCCACCGTCACGCTCATGACGAAGTCTCCTGCCGCCAACGGATAGGTGCACACATAAGTTGTGCCGTCCCATTCGGAGACAGGCTTTGGCAGGGCGGGAAGCGCCAGGATGTCCTTGACCGCGTTCTTCGCTTGGTCTTCACAGACCATTTTCGCCGCTTCGGGAGCGGTGTCGCCCAGCACTGTCAAAACTCCCTGCATGTCGCCTGCAGCGCTGTGATAGCGGTAGCTGCCGGGCGTGGACGGGGCGGTAAACACCGCAATGCCACCGGCTTGGACGGTGGCGGAGAATTTGCCCGGCTCATCCGAGACCACGGTGGCGGCAGTGCCGTTCATGTTCATGACGCTCACCTTTGAACCGGCCTCCAGCGGCTGGGGGTCGATGAACTTGCCATCCTGAATGTGGATCATTGAGGCCATCGAGGAGTCGGTGTGCCCACCCGCCTCGGATTGCGCCACAGGAGCGGCGTGGTCCATTCCGGCGTGCTCGCCGGTTCCGGCGGAACATCCGCCCAGGGCCAAGGCTGCAGCCACTGCCACAGCAGCGGAAAGGCTGAGTTTCGAGTTCATGATGTTCCAATCCGAAGCGTGAGATATGCGTGGCCGGTGCCCATGGGTGGGCGGATGGTGCCGGTTTCGTGCGCGACTACTTGGTGCTGGAGAGCAAGTGTCCGTAGACCACCGTGTTCTCCACGAATTCCCCGGTGCTGGGGTCATAGCCGCCACAGGTGATGAGGCGAATCTCGGCCCTGTCGGTGTTGCCGTAGACGGCGACGGTGGGGAAGGCGGCCTTTTGGAAGATCTCGGTGCGGTCAACCGCGAAATCGAGTTTGCTTCCGTCCGCCCTGTCGACAGTGAATTGTTCGCCTGGTTTCAGTTCATGGAGCCGGTAAAACACGCCTTCGGCGATGGTGGTGGTGTTCACGTGCCCCAAAATAACGGAGGGACCTTGTTCTCCGGGAGTTGGCGAATACTTGTACCAGCCGGCGGGGGAGCCTGCTTCCCCGGGGGGCACTTCCGCCTCGCCCTTGGCATCGCGTCCCAGTTTCATGAGGGGCGTCGTGATGCCGATGTCCGGGATGCTCAGTGATACGGGTGCCGAAGCGGGAAGCACCGGTCCCTTGACTGGCGCGGGCGGAGGTTGGGTGATGGGGGCTGGGGACGGGGCAGCCGAGGCACTCGGCGTGCCGGCGGTGCCCGGCGTCGTTGCTGAAGGACTCGCGGGGGCTGCGGAACTGGACCCTGCGGAAACTTGGCTCGGAGCGGCTGGGGTGGCGGTTGCTTGGGCCCCGCATCCGGCAACGCCCAAGGTGAGCGTTGCCAGAAGCAGTGCCGCAGCCGCGGGCGCCTTGCGACGCCCGCGACTACTGCTGGTGGCGATCATGGTGAATGCGCCGCCGCTACTGTGAAACCGTGGACTTGTGCGCGGCCACGGTCTTCTTGCGGCCCAGGGCCAAGGCGCCTCCGGCAGCAAGCACAATGGCTCCGCCGCCCACGAACCAGGCAACGCCGGGCGAGGTGGAGGCGTTGGTGGCTGCAACGGCCGTTGTCACGCCGGTTCCGGGTGCTCCGCCGGGCATGGCGGCCATCTGGGACTCGAGCAGCGTTCCACACAGTGCAGGCGAGGTGGCGGCCAGCGGGAGGGTGGGAGCCAGTTCGCTCTTTTCCTTCTGTGCGGCAGCCGGCAGGGTGGCCGGGTCAAGGCCGTGCACAACCACTACGGCCTTGCCTGCCTTCAGGGAGGCGACGGTGGCTGCGTTCATGGTGAACGTGCGCTCGTACTTGTAGCTTGCTCCCATGCCGCCAACGGCAAGGTCCAGTGCAGCCTTGTCGCTGGTGTCGCCGCTGGTGGAGAGCGTGGTGCCGATCTTGCCGTAGGCAGGTCCGCCCTCGGTGGTGCTGATGACGCCGTCGCCGCTGGTGTCCGCTGAAGGGGCGGGGCAGGTGCCGGCACCTTCAATGTGGATGTGCTGCACGTGCGGGTAGGCCTTGCCGTCGAACGTGGCTGCCAGTCCGCTGACGTTCTCCGTCACGGTGGCCTGGTCGCCGGTGAGGTTGATCCAGACGGACCCTGTGGCGTTGCTGCCGTTGACGGCTCCCAGGTTTGCTTCAAAGCTGGTGGTGCCGGTGTCGGCCGCCATGGCGGCGCCGCCGGAAAAACTCATGGCAGCCAGTGCAAGTACCGGTGCGACGAGTAGAGCTGATTTCTTATTCACGGGAATTCTCCTTGAACAGTGAGGACGGCCCGTCGTTGGGTCCGTCTGCACTGTGATTCGGAGCACCGCCCGTTTCGGATTGGATCGGATGGAAAAAGTTTTTTAAGGTTCCGTGGGGGCCGGCAACCCCAGCAGCGCATTCTCCACCAGTTCGCTCAACGCCGGGTGTATCCAGTACTGCCCCCGGGCCACGTCGTGGGCACGCTGGCCAAAGGACATGGCGTGGATCAGCGGCTGAATGACGGTGGCAGCGTCGGGGCCAATCACGTGGGCGCCCAGCAGCTTGCCCGTGGCAGGATCCGCCAGCACCTTCAGGAAATGACCGGCATCTTCTCGGGCCCAGCCGGCGGCAATGTCGGCATAAAGTTGGGTTTTTGCGACGTAGGGGACACCTTGGCTGACGGCTTCATCCTCCGTCAGGCCCACGGAAGCGATCTGCGGCTCGCTGAAGACGGCCGCCGGAATGAAACGCCGGTCCGCGCCCATCATGGCAGCAGGATGGATGAGATTGTGTTGGACCACGCGCGCCTCGTAGTTGGCAACGTGCTTGAGCTGGTGGGCGCTGGAGATGTCGCCGAGGGCAAAAACGCCCTCGGCGGTGGTGCGCTGGAACTCATCGACCAGCACCCGCCCCTGGCTGTCCACCTCAATCCCGGCCGCCGCGACGTTCAACGTGTCGGAGTTGGGCTGGCGACCCGTCGCCACCAGCAGCAGCTCCGCAGTGACCGATTCCGTTCCCCGGGGCCCTTCAAGACCAAGCACGACGCCGGCCCCGTCCGCCGCGACGTGCGTCAGCCGGGTCTCCAGCAGCAGTTCGTAGCGTGCGGCCGCCTGCTGTGTGAAGAGTTCGGAAACGTCGCTGTCCAGGTGGCGCAGCAGCCCGGGTCCCCTGACAATCTGGGTCACCTGCGTGCCAAAGGAGGCGAAGATGTGCGCGAACTCCGCTGCGACGAATCCGCCGCCCAGGATGGCGATGCTCTTCGGCAACTCCGCGATCCGCATGATGGTGTCGGAGGTGTGGAGCGTGTCGGTGGCGTGGAACGTCTCCCCGGGCTCGCACAGTCCGTCGATGGGGGGCACGACGGCGCGCGAGCCTGCCGCCAGCACAAAGCGGTCTGCCGTCAGGACCTCCGTGCCGCCGTCGTGCAAGGAAACGCGCAGCTGTCGGGGCCCGGTGAAGCGGCCGTGGCCGGAGAAAACGCTCACGTTGGGACACTCGGGGCCCTGGCGGTAGGCCCGCCCGCCCGCTTCAATTGCGTCAATGCGCGAGAAGATTCGCTCACGCATGCCCGGCCAATCAACGGCCGTGAGCTCCGATTCCACGCCCAACGCCCTGCCCTGGCGGGTGGCATCGGCAAGCTCGGCCGGGTGGACAAACATTTTAGTGGGGATGCAGCCGACGTTCAGGCACGTCCCGCCGAAGAGATTGTCCTCGACGATGGCGATGTTCAGGTGCTCAAGTTCGGGGGAGGGGATGGAATTTCCCGAGCCTGTGCCGATGATGACCAGATCAAAATGCTGCATGGGAGCTAGTCTTTCTCACTGCGTTGACGGCGCTCGCGCCAGGAGACGACGGCGAGCACTGCTGTACCCGCAGCGGCCAACCACCACAGCGCTTTGGCTTCGCCGGATTTGTCGGTTGCACTGTCGGGGGAGTCCGCGTTGAACTGTTCCCGCAGGTGCTTTCCTTCAGCGACAAGGACCATTTCCTTCTCGGTTTTTTTCAGGCTTGCCGTGATCGCTCGTGGCGGGAGTCGAAGGTCGGCTTCAGCCACGATGCCGGCCTGCAGCTGCCGGCCGCGTTCAAGTTCGGCGTCCACTTCGGCGCCGAAGAGCAGTGCGAGGTTCAAAATCCACAGCCACAACAGCAGAATAATCACCCCGGCGATGGCGCCGTAGGTCTTCTCATACTTGTTGAAGTTCGCCAAGTAGAACCCGAACCCGGCGGAGGCCACCAAGGCCCCCAGCAGGGCCACTGTGGCGCCAACGCTGATCCAGCGGAATTTCGGTTGCCGGACGTTGGGGGTGAAGTAGTAGAGCAGGGCGATCAGCACCACGGCCAGAACCCCCAGCACCGGCCATTTGGCCGTGTTCCAGACCATCACGGCCGTGTCGCCCAAACCAATGGTCTCCCCGATCGCCCGGGCAATGGGGCCGGAGACCACAAGCATGAGCGCCATGGCGGCCACCAACACCACGGAAACCAAGGTGACGAGCAGAAGGGCGGGACGAAGCTTCCATACCGGACGCCCCTCGTCCGTGCCGTAGATGCGGTTCATCGCCCGGCTGAACCCTCCAACATATTTGGAGGCCGACCACAAGGCGGCCGCCAGCCCGAAGGCAAACGTCCAGCCGGCCGCGGGTGAACTGATCAGGTTCTCCACGGGACCGCTGATGGCTTTCACCATCTTCTCGTCCGTGAGTTGGCTTACCAGGTCAAGCATGACCTTGGTGGTTTGCTCGGCCTGGCCCACTAGGCCGAGGATGGAAACCAACGCCAGAATTGCCGGGAAAAGGGACAGCACGGCGAAGTACGTCAGGGTTGCGGCCATGTCCGTCGCGGCGTCGGCAGTGAACTTGGCCACTGAACGTTTGGCCACGTATTTCCATGATTTCGCTTTGATGCCGGCCACTTTTTTAGGCTTTCGGGAATCATCCGGCTCTGGAGCGGAAGCGTGGTCAACTGCGGTGTAGTCGACGGCGTCCCGGGTCGTATTGTGCGCGTTCATGACCAAACACTACCGCGAGCGGCGTCGCTGTTCACCCAAGTGGGCCCGTCAATTATGGCTGGTGGCGGGGTGAACCCCAAAAGCCGCCCGGCCGAGACGGTGGTTCAGCTCAGGCGTTGGTTCAGCCGGGAAGCTGGTTCAGCTCAGGCGTTGGTTCAGCCGGGAAGCTGGTTCAGCTCAGGCGTTGGTTCAGCTGCACCGTCACGTGCTCGCCGGCGTCGGACTTTCCAATGGCCTTGCACAGGGCTGCCCGCAACGGCAACCAGTGCGGGCCCGTGCCTGAAGGCATGAGCGTGGCCTGGAACGGTGTGGTGCCATCGAGCAGGCCGGCAACCTTGATGGCGCGGCGGGTACCCAGCAGCTCATCGGAGCCTTCCACCACAAGATACGTGGCGAAGGCGCCGTCCTTGCTGATGGGGGCCGTGAACGTGAAGTCCAGGGGTTGGGGGTCCTTGGGGGCTGCCATGGAGTGTCCTTTGCTGGGAGGGGTGGCTCGGAAGCACTTGCGTACAGCATAGGCCGGTGCAACAGCTGCCTGGCAGCGCCTGCGCCAGTGAGTCCTGTGCCAGTGAGTCCTGCCCCAGTCAGTCCTTGCCCAGTTAGTCCTGGGCCAACGAATCATGGCCAGGTGGGGCTGGCTGTTCTCAGTCCACGCCCCTGGACTGCTGGCCGCCGTCGTTGTGCAACAACTCCGTGGAACCTGACAGCAGCAGCTCGAGACCAAAATTGAAGGCTTCGGTTTCGTCGAGCGGCCCGGGGGCCTCGGCCAGCAGCCCTGCCTGTGCCAGCCCGCTGCGGGTCTGCTCCTGCGTGACGGTGCCAAGAATGTAGTGCACCAGGGCGCGGCCGGCCCATGCGGCACGGGTGCCGGTCACGCCGGCGGCGGCGAACGTCTCGGTGAGCCCCTGCAGCGAGGGGAGCGCCAAGGGATCCAAAGTGTGTGTCAGGGCCACGACTTCCGCGCCGTCGCGCACGGCCAGCAGGGCTTGGCGGATCTGCCGGCAGTGGAGGCGCAGGGATGCGATCGCTGCGGGGGGCGTTGCCGGACCCCCGTCCACTGCCGGCTGCTTGACGGGTTTCAGGATCATGACGGCGAGGACCCCCAGGAGGTCCTGCTTGTTTTTCACATGCCAATAGAGGGCTCCGGGCTGGACGTTGAGGTCGCGGGCCAGCCGGCGCATGGAGAGGTCCGCGATGCCGTAGTCGCGCAAAATTCCGAAGGCGGTGTCAATAACCTGCTCGCGCGTCAGCGCCATGTGCTGGAGTCCTCTCCTTGCTTGGGCTTGCTTGGGCTTGCTTGGGCTTGCTTGGGCTTGCTTGGGCGGTGCCGGCTCGAGAACGCCCGCACGGCACAGCTCCATTTTGCCCCATCCGCGCAAGTTGGTTGCCAACCCGCTCCCGGCTCGTCCCCAATACTGCCTGGGCCCCCGCCGTCGGGGACGTTCATTTGACAGCGGAACCGGGAATTTCGATACTTGAACAGTGTTCAATAACTTTTCCGTCCTGGCCGACCAACAGCTGTCCGGCGCCACCTTGACCCGCCAGGACGCCCTTGCCGTCCTGGAATCCACCGACGACCAGCTGCTGGATGTGGTGGCTGCCGCCGCCCGCCTGCGGCGCACCCACTTCTCCAACACCGTCAAGCTGAACTACCTTGTCAACCTCAAATCCGGCCTGTGCCCGGAGGACTGCACCTACTGTTCCCAGCGACTGGGCTCGGCCGCGCAGATCCTGAAGTACACCTGGCTCAAGCCCGAAGCGGTCCTCGAGCAGGCCGAAACGGGGATCGCCGCCGGCGCCTCGCGCGTGTGCCTGGTGGCTAGTGGAAAGGGCCCCGCCGACAGGGACGTGGAGCGCGTTGCCGACATGGTGGACGGGCTGAAGGGGACGCACCCCAACGTTGAGGTCTGCGCCTGCCTGGGCATTTTGAAGGAAGGCCAGGCCGAGCGCCTGAAGGCCTGCGGCGTGGATGCCTACAACCACAACCTGAACACCAGCGAGTCCAAGTACAAGGACATTTGCACCACCCATGAATTTTCCGACCGAGTGCGCACCGTCCAGCAGGCCCAAGCTGCAGGGCTCTCGGCTTGTTCGGGGCTGATTGTGGGCATGGGCGAAAGCAACGAGGAACTCATCGACGCCGTCTTTGCCCTCCGGGACCTTGGCAGCGACTCCATCCCGGTGAACTTCCTCATGCCCTTTGACGGAACCCCGCTGGAAGGCACGTGGCTGCTGACCCCCGCCATGTGCGTGCGCATCCTGGCCCTTGTCCGCTTCGCCTGCCCCGAGGCTGAACTGCGCATGGCCGCCGGACGTGAAATGCACTTGCGCAGCCTCCAGCCGTTGGCCCTGAACATCGCCAACTCGCTCTTTCTGGGCGACTACCTCACCAGCGAAGGCCAGCCCGGCCAAGACGACCTGGCCATGATTGCCGACGCCGGCTTCACCGTCTTGGGGAAGGAACCCGCCTCGCCCTCCCCTTCCCCCGGGCACGACGCCGGAGCTGCCGCCGGCTCCCAGCCGACCATCCGCCGTCGCGGTGCCGGAACACAGCTTGCCCCCAATGCCTAGCGCGGCCCGCTCGCTGCTGGCCGGCTCGTTGGCAGACCGGGTGGTCTCGGCGCCGGCGTTTCCGGCTGCCTCGACGGGTGCCCCTTCGCAGCCTGCCCACTCGCTGGTGGCCAGGGACAAGGGCCTGCTCTGGCACCCCTACGCCCCGCTTGACGGACCGGCTCCTTACGCAGTGCTGGGTGCATCCGGCACCAGGCTGCAGCTGGAAGACGCCGACGGGGAGCACTTCGAGGTGGTGGACGCCATGAGTTCGTGGTGGTCCGCCGTCCACGGCTACCGGAACCCGGCACTGGATGCCGCATTGACCGGGCAGGCGGCTAAGTTCTCACACGTCATGTTTGGCGGATTGACGCACCAGCCGGCCGTGGAACTGGCCGAGCGACTCGTGGCGATGACACCGGAGCACTTGGACCATGTGTTCTTTGCCGATTCGGGTTCCGTGTCGGTCGAAGTCGCACTTAAACTGGCCGTGCAATACCAAGCAGCGGCCGGATATCCGGGACGCAGCGCCTTCCTGGCCCTGCGTGGTGGCTACCACGGCGACACATTTGCTGCGATGAGCGTGTGCGACCCCGTCGACGGCATGCACGCACAATTTCCGAATTTGGTGGCGGAGCAGCGGTTTCTGCCCCGGCCGCCGCAGGCCCGGCTTGTTGACGGGGAGTTGCGCGCGGATCCGACGGACGTGGCCGCCTGGGTGCAGGTGCTGGAGGAAACCGTGGTCGCCCACGGCGGCGAACTGGCGGCCATTGTCATGGAACCGGTGCTGCAGGGCGCCGGAGGCATGCACATTTACGCCCCCGAATGCCTGGCCGCCGCCCGTCGCGTGGCCACCGAACACGGGCTGTTGCTGATCCTGGACGAGATCGCCACCGGCTTTGGCCGCACGGGCGAGCTCTTTGCCAGCGAATGGGCCGGTGTGGTGCCAGACATCATGTGCGTGGGCAAGGCGATGACCGGGGGGTACCTGACTTTGGCCGCCATGCTGTGCTCGTCCGAGGTGGCAGCCGTCGTCACTGCCTCGCCGTTGCGTGCCTTGTTGCACGGGCCCACGTTCATGGCCAATCCGCTGGCCTGCGCCGTGGCGGTGGCATCGCTGGACCTGCTCGAAAGCACGCCGTGGCGGCCGCAGGTGGCTGCCCTGGAACACGGTCTCTCAAAGGCGCTGGCCACTGCGGCTACATTGCCCCAAGTCCGCGACGTGCGGGTGCTTGGCGGAGTGGGAGTCATTGCGCTGCACAACCCGGTGGATGTCCCTGCACTGACCCGCGCCGCTGTGCAGCGCGGCGTCTGGGTGCGGCCCTTCCGCGACCTCGTCTACACCATGCCGCCCTACATCAGCACCGCCGACGACGTCGCCGCCATCGGCGCCGGGCTATGCGCCGCCATTGAACAGGTACACGGTTAATGTCGGTTTCCAGCACGCACGACGCCGGTGTCCCCGGGATGGATTTCCCCGGTCTGGGTGGCACCAATGCGACCGCCGTGAAGGCCGCGGCCTCCGGTGCCCCGGGCGTTGACACGAAGGCTCCCGGAGTCGGTGCGCCCGGCGCAATGGAGCAGTGGCTGGACAGCCGGGCCAGGGTGCGTGGAAGCCGCAACCTGCTCCGCAGGGCTGTGCCACTGCCAGCCGGTAACCTTCTGGATTTGGCGTCCAACGACTACCTGGGGCTCTCCCGCGACCCACGTCTGGCCTCCGCGTCCATCGACGCGATCCGGCGCCACGGCACAGGATCGCGCGCTTCGCCGGTGGTGTGCGGCACGCTGGCCGTGCACACACACCTTGAAGAAGCGCTTTGCCAACTGACGGGAGCCGAGTCCGCGCTGACTTTTTCCTCCGGCTATCTTGCCAACATGGGAGTGCTCACGGCACTGGGCGGACCGGGCACGCTGCTGGTCCTGGACGCTCATGTGCACGCCTCGCTGCACGATGCCGCCCGACTCTCGCGCTCGCCCGTCGCCGTGGTTCCGCACAGCGATTTGGCTGCTGTGCGCACGGCGCTGGCCGAACGCACCGTCCCGCGCGCCGTCGTGGTGGTCGAATCCCTGTATTCGGTGCTCGGGGACGCCGCGGACCTGGCCGCCCTGGCTGCCGACTGTGCCGCCGAAGATGCGTGGCTGCTGGTGGACGAGGCGCACGGCATCGGAGTTGCCGGGGGCGGGCGTGGCGCCGTGCATGCGGCCGGGCTGGCAGCCGCATCGCATGTGGTGCTCACCGCCACCTTGTCCAAGGCGCTCGGCGCCCAGGGCGGAGCGGTGCTGGGACCGGGCGCCTTGCGCGAACACCTGGTCAACGCGGCTCGGCCGTTTATCTTCGACACGGCGCTTGCCCCGGCGCCCGCCGCTGCTGCCGCGGCAGCTGCACGCATCATTCTGGACGAGCCGCTGCTGGTGGCTCGGTTGCATGCCAACGCCGCCCGGCTGGCTGCGATGGTCGGCACCACGCGCTCCCCGGGGGCCGTGCAATCTATCCCGATGGCCTCCGCGGAACAGGCCCTCACGATGGCGGAACAGTTGCGCACTGCCGGAGTGCTGGTGGGGTGCTTCCGCCCGCCGAGCGTGCCCGACGGCGTCTCCCGCCTGCGCCTGACCGCCCGGGCCGATCTGACCCCGGGCCAACTGCACGCCGCGGCACAGTTGCTGCGCGAGGTGCTGCCCGCCGCCGAATTCGCCCACGAGAGGAACGAATCGTGAATTACCACGTGGTGAAAACACCAGCCCTGGCCAGGGAAGTCATGCGCCGCACCGACGACTTTGCCCCCACGAACGCCTTGACCTCCGTGGTCCCGCTGGCCCCGGCCACCTTGCGCATCCTCAGCAAGGCCAAATTTGCGCTGCCCCCGGTCCTTGCCTCCGCGACGGGGGAACAACACCGTGCCGTGCGCACTGTTGTGACGAGGTTCTTCACCCCGGCCAAGGTTGCCGCCGTGACGCCACGGGTGCAGGAAATTGCCAGGACGCACTTGGCTCACACCGCCGCCGCCCTGGAGCAGGGCCCGGTGGACCTGGCCCGTTCCGTGGCCATGCACGTTCCACCCGTCGTCATGGCCGAACTGACTGGACAGGCCAACCCGCCGCTCGAGGCGCTAAAAACCTGGAGCCGCGACTCGCTGGAACTGTTCTGGGGCTGGCCGGACGAGGCCCGGCAGCTGGAGCTGGCCCACAGCGCAGCGGCGTTTTATGGCTGGCTGCGCGAGGAAGTGGCCGCCAGCCGCGGCTCCGATTCCCTTTTTGGCGTGTTGCTGACGGCGGGTCTGAGCAGCGCCGAAGTGTGTTCGCTGGGCTACTTTCTTGTCATTGCCGGGCAGGAAACCACCTCACAGCTGATCAACACCGCGCTGTACCGTGGCATCGGGTCCGGCGTCGGCTCGGGGGCAAAATCCCCCGAGGCAGGTTCCCCGGAGGCAGGGTCCTCGGGGGCAGGGCACCGGCTTGCACAGCGCTCGGCGCTGCACCCCTGGGCGGCGCTTGCCGATCCAGCGGCGGCCGCGCAGCATGTGCGCGGCGTGCTGGCCAGCGAATCTTCGGTGCACACGTGGCGTCGGGCAGCCCTGCGCGACACTGTATTGGACGGGGTTCAGCTGCCGGCCGGCGCCGAGGTGCTGCTGCAACTCTCCGGAAACCACGGGCCGCAGGCACCGCCAACCGCGTATTCGCTGGCCTTTGGCCACGGACTCCACCGCTGCTTGGGCGCGAAGCTGGCGGAGCTTGAAACAACGCTCGTCGTCCAGGAAACAGCTCGCGCACTGCCCTATTTGGCACTGGCCGGCCCGGAACCGGAGTGGCTGCGGCTGCTTTCCTTTCAAACGCCGATGTCCGTTCTCGTGGAATGCAGCACCCCTTGAGCGCAGCGGCACTGAAGTTGCCCGCCGTCGTGCTTGTCACCGGCACGGACACCGATGTGGGAAAGACAGTGGCGACGGCGGCGCTTGCTGCCGCGCTGCAGGCCGGGGGAGCGTCGGTGGCAGCTTACAAGCCAACCCAAACCGGAGTGGTTGCCGGCGAGGGCGGGGACATGGCCGAGGTGCGCCGGCTGGGCGGAATTGCCGCCGGAGTGGAAGGTGTGCGGCTGGCCTTGCCGATGGCGCCGGTTGCCGCCGCTGCCAGGGAAGACCTGGAATTGCCTGCGTTGGCCAGCCATGTGGCTGCCATCCGCGCACTGGCCGCCGGGCACGACCACGTGCTGGTGGAAGGAGCAGGCGGGGTGCTGGTGGAACTCGACGGGGACGCGAACACCATGGCGGACCTTGCCATGCACTTTCCGGGTGCGGCCGTGGTGGTGGTGTGCCGCAGCTCCCTCGGGACCCTAAACCACACGCTGCTCACGTTGGAAGCGTTGGAGCGCCGGAAAGTTGCCGCTGCCGGATTGGTGGTGGGGGCGTGGCCGCAGGAACCCACCGAAGTGGAGCTGGACAACCGGGAATACTTCGAGGCTCTGGGCACGCCGTTGCTCGGGTGCCTGCCGGCCGGAGCAGCCATGCTGACAGGGGAGCAGTTCCGCGCAGCCGCCCCGGGGTGGCTTGCCGTTGACTCTGCCGCCGTGCCCTGCCAGGGAGCAAGGCGCTGCAGGTAGCCGCACGCCGGCCGGATCAGCGTTCCGGGCCGGCGGACAACGGTGCTTGCAGCATGGTGGCGTGGAGCAGGTCTTGGACAGCCTCGGCATTGCCGGTGATCGCGATGTCCGCACCTTCCAGCGGAGCTCCGCCGATGACAAGGGCTTTCCAAACCCGAGTGGTGCTGCCGGCCTGTGCGTCCACGGAATCCACGGCTGCGCACTTGACGACGGACGTCCCCTGGGCTGTCAATGTTGCCAGATACTGCACAGGGGCCCGGCCGGTAGTTCGCGAGTCAGTCAATGTCAGCGCAACCCTGCGCCCTTGTGCACCCTGGGCCAGCGGGCGGGCATGGGCACGCATGGCCAGCACCAGGGTGTCGGGGCTCATGTCCGCGGCCAGCGGAAGCTGCGGGGACTGCACAGCCCACAAGGACAGCGCCGTGTTGACCGCTTCAAGGTCGCGTCCCCACTCGGTGAGGTCGTACACGCTCACATGGGCCGGGGAGGGCAATGCGCGGCGCAGCACAATGCCTGCTTCTTCAAGATCCTGCAGCCGTTGCGTGAGCGGACCCGGACCGATTCCCGGGATGTCGTGCTGGATGTCAACGAATCTCTTCGGACCCAGCAGCAGTTCCCGGACCACGATGAGCGCCCAGCGCTCGCCAACCAAGTCCAGGGCATGGGCGGAGGCGCACCCGTCGTTGTAGGAACCGTAGCTTCTGCGTGCTGCCATGGCGTTATTCTACTCCTTGACAAGAAGTGCGCGCTACTGTTTCCATAGCGTCATGACGAGAATTCCCAGCTCCGAGATCTGGTCCGCGGTCCATGCCGAGCGTGCTGCCCTGGTTGCGGACCTAGAAATGCTTGCAGCATCCGCGTGGCAAACCCCTTCGTTGTGCCCAACGTGGGATGTGCACGACGTCGTGGCGCATCTTGTCGACTCGGCCAAGACCACGCGTTGGAGTTTTGTTCGACGATTGGTGGCTGCCCGCTTTGACTTTGACCGCGACAACGCCGCCGGCATTGCCAGGGAAAAGGCTGCGGATCCCTCAGTCACGCTGGGTGAGTTGTTGGCCGTGTCCACGTACACCCGAACCCCTCCGGCAGCGTTGGCCACCCGGTTGGTGGAGGCTTTTGTGCACGGCGAGGACATTCGTCGTCCGTTGGGCATCCCCGGCGTGTATCCGGCTGCCCATGTGGCCGCCGCGCTGGCCTATCAAGTAAAAACCGGCGTTTCGATGGGAGGAGGGAAGGAACGCGCGGCAGGTTGGCGCCTTGTTGCATCCGATGCGGACTTCGCCCAGGGAGAAGGTCCGGAGGTGGGTGGGACGGCCATCAGCCTCCTCATGGCAGTCTCGGGGCGAGCCGTGGATGCAACGGAACTAACCGGTGCGGGCGCCCCGGACTTCAGCGGTGCCCTGGAGCAGTAGTCCTGAGGCCGGCTGCGTGCCCTCAGCCATCGCCTGTGGGCTTGGGTGTGGCGCCCCCGGCGGGGGATCTGCGACTGCGCGCAACAGCTCAATGCCCACTTCCAAGTAGTGGCTCTTTATGTACGCCGAGGCAAAGGTCCGCTTCCGTGCGTAGGCAATTTCGGCGGAGTGGACGCGCTCTTCCACGTCCGGAAGACTGCGGCAGTAATCGCGGAAGGCGGTGAGTTTGGCGAGGTCTTCTTGGTCAAGATCGGCGGTGAGCTGACTCCACGATGAGGTGGCCATGCACCGAGCCTAGGACTTTTGCCCCCGCAAGTGGCTCCCTGCGGCGAAATTGTTGGCAAAAGGGCTGGCGGCGATGCTGGTGCCAGGGAGCAGTGCGCGGGAGGATGAGGACATGCTTGGGCGACTCCACCACCTCATCCTCGACTGTCCCAATCCCCGCGAGCTCGCGAAGTTCTATTCGCGGCTGTTGGGCCAGCCCATCACCTATGACAGCGACGACTTTGTGGTGGTCGCCGAGGACGGGAGAACGTCGGGGCTGGCATTTCAGTTGGCCCCCGATCATCGTCCACCGACCTGGCCCAGCCCGGCTGTCCCACAACAAATGCACCTCGACGTCATGGTCGAGAGTATCGCGGACGCGACGCCGCACCTCCTGGCGCTTGGTGCGAGCAAGCTCGACGGGAAGGGCGTATTTGCCGATCCGGCCGGACATCCGTTCTGCCTGATCCAGCGCCCCCGCTGGGCGGAACCGATCGGAACCGAAACGTCCGCGCCGGGCAGGACTCCCAGACAGGGATAGCCCCCAGGAATAGGACAGCAAGAATGTGTCTGACCAGGGTGAGCCGTTCTGCAGCAAGGCCCTGGTTTTCCAGGCGGGACTGTGGATACCATCGCAACAAATGGGCCCACACTGAAGGAAGGCACGGCATGAGCGAGCAAGGTCAGGCAGTCACGCCAATTCCGGAACATCTACACACGGTCACGGCCCGTTTGGTGGTCCGCGGCGGTGCTCGGGCCATCGACTTCTACAGGGCCGCATTTGCGGCGGAGGAAGTGGGCGAACGGTTTGCCGATCCCAGCGGGGTGGTGATCCACGCCGAGGTGCGCATCGGGGACTCGGTGGTGATGATCACCGATGAAACACCAGGCAACGCTCCGGCCCAGGCTCCGCCGTCGCAGAATGGCGTGGTGACTGCTGTCATGGCTACTTATTGGCCAGACGTTGACGCAGCGTGGGAGCGTGCCGTCGCTGCCGGCGCGGAAGTCGTTTACCCGCTGGCCGATCAATTTTACGGAGAGCGGGGCGGCAGGCTTCGCGACCCGTTCGGACAGCAATGGATGCTGAGCCAACGGATCGAGCACGTCCGCGCCGATGAGATGGACCGTCGAGCGGCGGAGTACTTCGGCTCGGACTGACTGTTCGGCTCGGACTGACAGTGCAGTCTCCTCCCATCGACAGCCGGTTGTTGGCTGGGATTCGATTCGATGTCAACCGGGATCTGAGCTATTTGGATTCGGCTATTTTTGGTGAATCTGCACCCGGTGGCCGTCAGGGCCGTTGATGAAGGCAAAGGTGCCCCACGGCTGAACGTCAGGGCCCACAATGTCTGCACCCTTGCCACGAAGTTCCTCGACCGTGGCCTCGACGTCGTCGCAGGCGAACGTGAGATAGGCGCCTTCGCCCGGCTGTTTTCCGTTGTGGGCAGCGTCGTGGAGCGCAATTGTGGTGGATCCCTGCGGTGGCGCCATCTCGATCCAGCGGGCGCCGTCTCCCATGTCCTGGTCCGTGACGACGGAGAACCCCATGACATCGCGGTAGAACTTCACGGAGGCGTATTGGTCCGAGACATACAGCATGGCGGTGCCCATGTGCATGATCATGACGGTCATGCTCCTCGCGGGGACAGCCGGCAAGCTGTGGAGCCAACCTTGGCGGTCATGCCGACCGGCGCGCCACCGCGGCCTGAACAGGCCGCGCCGTCACGGGCATGCCTGGTTCACGTCAAGGGATCCAATAGCCGACGGCGCAGAGCAGCCGGGTCTCGTCGTCGGCGCCGGCCGGCGGTTCCATTGCGGGCGGGAACACGCCGAAGCCGCGCCACTCCTCGGCGTTGGGCACCACGTGCTCGTTCATGCCGGCAATGATTTCCTCGGAGAGGTGGAAGTCGATGTTGAGGTGCTTGGCGATCAGCCACGCCTGGAAGCCGCGGTAGAGCGACAAGTGCACAAGACCCTCCTGTGCAGGGTAGTCGCCGTATTGGAAGCGGAAGATCGCGTCCCGGGGCACGCCATTCCGAACGGCGGCTGTGGCGAGGTCGTTCAGCGCGTCGTAGGCAGTGATCGGATCGTCTCCGAGCAAGTCACGATCGCGCCAGTCGTCGCCTTCGGCGGACGACGCCCCGGCGAGCACGTCGGGAACCCATGCTTCGTCGTAGGCGTGCGCTCGCAGGATGTCGAGGATGGTTGGCTCCGGCACCTGCGACCACTCGGCGGGGGCAGGGGTGGCGAGATCCTTGGGCGAAAGCCTGTCGACGACGCTGCGCAGTGCGGCGTCCGAGACGAGAAAGAGCTGATTGGTTTCCATGGCGGTAGCGTACCTGCGGTGTTCGGAAATGGCCATGGGGACAAGATTATTGCCACAAATAATGTTAGTGACTAACATTATTCTATGGGCAAGCGAGAGAGCACACGGGCGCGATTGCTGTTGACGGCGTTGGAACTGTTCGAGGAGCAGGGATACGAGCCAACCACGGTGGAACAGATCGCCAGGACGGCCGGCGTCACTCCCATGACATTCTTCCGGCACTTTCCGACGAAGGATGCGGTGGTCGTGGAGGATCCCTACGACCCGATGATTGCCGCGATCGTGGCTGCGCAGCCACGCGGGCTTCCGGCCTTGGAACGGGTGTGCGGAGCGTTCAGCATTGCTCTTGCCCAGCTTGGGGCGGAAGAAGATGAGCAGACGCGTCGCCGGATCCGCATCGCAGCTGCCCACCCCGGGTTGCGGGCGAAGACGTGGGAGGGCACCCAAGCGACGCAATTGGCCATCGTGGAGGCGATGGTGTCCACGGGCGTTTCGGCGTTGGAAGCGGAAGTGGCCACCGGTGCTTGCCTGGGTGCGTTGACGGCGGCACTGCTGCACGGGGGAGCTACGCACACCGGCACGCTTGGCGCTCAGCTGCGTGCCGCACTGGCCTATCTTGCGCCAGACCGCGAGGTGAGCACCGATGCCCGGTGAAGCAGCCGCCGTCGAACTTGTTGCTGCTTCCAAGAAATATCGGGAAGGAGCCGCCCTGCAACCGACGAACCTGGTGGTGCAGCGAGGGCAGGTGCATGCGCTGGTCGGGTTGAACGGGACAGGGAAGACGACGCTGCTGAGACTGGTCCTGGGCATCACCGCCCCCACGGCGGGCAGGGTGCTGGTGCGTGGGGTCGATGTTGCACGCATGAAGCCGGCCGGATGGGCCGGCGTTGGCCATCTCATTGACACTCCGTTGGTTTATCCAGAGTTGACGGTGCAGGCGAATCTGCAGATCGCCGGGCGATTGTCCGGGCTCGGCCTGGGTTCAGGACGTGCAGCGGCGCGCCGGCTGGCCGAGGAATTGCTCTTGACGAAGTGGTGGACGCGCCGTGCCCGGACATTGTCGTTGGGCAACCGGCAGCGGCTCGGGATTGCCGCCGCTCTTGTCGCCGACCCCGACGTCATGGTGCTGGATGAACCCACCAACGCGCTGGATCCGGCCGGCACCGTGCTGGTGCGCAGGATGCTGCTGGAGCGCGTCCGTGAAACCGGTGCGTCGGTGCTGGTGTCCAGCCACCACCTCGACGAAGTGGCACGGATCGCCGATCAGATCACCGTGATCAACTCCGGGCGGATCATCGGCACGCTGGCCCCGGACGGGATCGACCTGGAACGCCGCTTCTTCAATCTGGTCAATGCCGACGTCGAGGCGAACCAGAGGCAAGCGAACCCATGAGTGCCGCTACGCTGTTCGCCGGCGCCGTAGGGGTCGAGTGGGTCAAGTTCCGCTCGGCACCGGTGCCAATCATCACCACGGTTCTGCTCGTCTTGGGTGTCCCCACCATCGCTGCCGCCTCCCTGGCCGCCGCCCACGGGGAGGGCCGGCGGCGGCGAAAGCTGCAGCCTTCGCGGGCGACGGCGGTTGGGACGGGCTGCTCTCCGTCGCCACTGCTGTGTCCACGGCCGCCGGGCTGCTGGCCTTCGGCATTGTCCACGCTTGGAGCTTCGGGCGGGAGTTCAGCGAGGGGACCATCACCGGTCTTTTCGCCCTGCCAACAACTCGCACCATGGTCGCCGGAGCCAAGCTCCTTGTGCTCTGCCTCTGGGTGTTCGCCTCGACAATGGTGTTGACGGGGGTGGCTGTGCTCCTTGGCGCGGTGCTGGGATACGAGCCGACGGCGGACACCTTCTCGCTCGCCGCCCGGCTCGCTGGGAGCACATTTCTGACCGGCGCGCTCGCCGTTGTGGGCGGCCTGGTGGCCAGCATCTGCCGCAGCATGCTGGCGGGGATAGGCTCTGCAATCGTCATGCCTGTGCTCGCCCAAGTCGCCGTGCTCCTGGGTCTTGGCGGCTGGTTTCCTTTCGCTGCACCGGGAGTGTGGGCTGCCACTGTCACAGGCGGCGGCGTTTTTGGAATCCAACTGGCCGCACTGTTGGTGATGACCGCCGGGGCGGCGTCGGCAACCGTGTACTCCTGGCATCGCCTGCGGCTCTGACGAGCTGCCGGCCCGGGCGTCACAGCGCGTTGCTGCCACGAGACTCCGCAGTTCCCTGCGCAACATTGGTGAGGGCATCAGCGTTGGGCTTGGACGGCTTGGACGGCTTGGACGGCTTGTCGCGGAGCTCGGCCGGGCAGGCATTGAGCCGATGGGTGCCCCGCTCCTGGTGTACCTCGACGACCCCCGGACGGCTGAGCCCACGGACCTCCTCACACGCGTCGAATTCCCGATCCGTCCGACGTCGGACTGAAGTTGTTTCCGGAAGTTACATTCAGCTAACAGGCCACCATGCAGGCACCTTTCGTGGCCCTGTCCGAGTAGCATGGGCTAGACCGAAACGTTCGAACGCACCGCATGGACAGTCAGGGCATGGAACACAATGACAACTAATTCGACGCCGACTCCTTCCAAGGAACCGGAACCGACGAAACAACCCGAATCGCGGCCCGTCGAGCCAGAACAGGTGCACCCGCCGGCAAAACGGGCCCCCCAGCCTGAGGGCAATGCCGACGTCACAAGGGCCGGGGTGATCTGGGTTGCCATCAGTGCAGGGCTCGTTGTCCTTGTGCTGCTCATCATCTTCATCTTGCAAAACGAAGACCGGGTGACGGTGAAGTACTTTGGTGCTTCCGGGGAGTTGTCCCTGGGCATGGCACTTTTCATTGCCGCCGTCGGGGGTGCGATTCTGGTGGCCGTTGCCGGTGCGGTCCGAATCCTGCAACTGCGAAACCAACGCCGCCACCAGCGGGCGGAACCGAAGGCTGCTGCGAAAGCCCCGTCAACAGGCAGCAAAAGTTCCGTGGACAAGACAGACAAGTAGGGAGCGGTCCGAGCGGCCGTGGCGGCATCGCCCCGATCGCCACGGGCCCTTGGCTGGATGCAGGTCGGTGACGGGGACTAGCTGCGGAACGGTGACGGGCGTCGTCGCAAGGTGGGAATCGCCCCGCTGATCGCGAGGATTGCGGCCGACCCGCAAAGAGCAACGAGAATCGCCTCATTGGTGCCCGCGCTCTCTATCAGTATTCCTGCGCAGACGCTCCCGGCTGCAGCACCAACATTGTGGGAGGTGTTCACCCACGTCGTGGCCGCATTTTGCCGGGTTGTGCCGCCAAATCCATTCGCCGCGAAGTACGCAACGATCATGGTCGGGGACAGGAAGACGCCCGCCACCAGCAGCACAAGTCCCAGGCTGAGCACCGTATGGGCAGCCATGACGGCCGCCGTCGCCAGTGTGAGGAGGGTGGTGAGCGCCAAGAGCTGCTTGTGTGCTGACATCTTTGGCTGCGATGCCCCGTACAGCAACCCACCGACCACGCTGCCAGCCGCGAACACTGCCAGCACAATGCCAATCGCAGCCTCGGAGTGCGGGCCCTGTATGGCGGCCGGGACGGTGACGTAGATGGTGCCGACCACAAGCCCCGTCGCAAGAACCGGAAGAAGCAAGGCCAAGAACCTTCGCTGCTTCAATAGGGATTGTTCGGATACGGGGGAGTCATTGTGCGCGCCGGGCTCACGACGCTCCCGTGCGGCCGGGGATGAAAGCATCAGCAATGTGCCGATGAGCACCAGGCTGGCGGGCAGCAGCAATGCAGCACTTGGGCTGATGACCAGAAGCACAAATCCAGCCAACGCCGGTCCGGCAAGGTAGAGGAGTTCCTCGAGCACGGAATCAACGCTCAACGCCTTTTTGAGCAAGACATTGGTGGGTGTCATGGAGGCCCACATCACCCGCATGGACGGTCCGATTGGCGGTGCAACGGCTCCTGCCAGGGCGGCAGCACCCACGCACATGATCACCGGTGCGTTCAGGCTCGTGGCCAGGGCGAGTGTTGCCAGGCTGAGCGCAAAGAGGACGGCAAAGCCGGACAAGGCCCGACGGCGTCCGTGCCGGTCGACAGCGCGCGCCCGCAAAGGTGCCAGGAAACCGGCGGTGGCACCGTAGAATCCCATCGCCAGTCCTGCCGCGGAGAAGGAAGCTGTTGCGGATTGAACGGCAAGCAGAAGGGGCAGGGTGACGAGTGGATAAGCGAATCGCGCTGCCAACGCGGTTGCGAAAACGAAAGGGACATGCGGCAGTCGAAAGACCGCCGCGTAAGTGGCCAAGGGCGCGGTGATGGGCAAGGGAAAGCTCCGTTGATGGGCGCACATATTGCGCGCAGTGATTGACAACCTGACGACGTCGAGACAGCAGGTCGGTCATCAATCACGGAAACGGAACATGGTGCAAGAGTAACACTCGCCACGTTCCCCTGCGGGAGCTACTGGAGGACGATACCGCCGGATTGGGTCACGGTTCCGCTGTTTTGGTTGCGTGCACTGACATCGATTTGTACTCGGCGCTTGATCACAGGTGTTTCCAAAGCGGTGGACAGCTCCATGAACGTGGTGCTTTCAAGGTGGCGCAGCAGTGCCCGGACATCGGCTTCATCGTTGACAGTGACCTTCAAGGTCAGATCGGGTTCGTCGGCGGTTCCGCGCAGCAGGGCGGAAGAGGCGACCACGCCGGGCAGCGTGTTGATCTGGTGCACCACGACGTCGGCGAGCACGGAAGGGTCGCAGGTGGTTCTTCCTTGTGCGCCTGGCTGCTGCAGCCTGTAGGTTTCGGCCAGATTCTTCCGTGGGATCTGCGCGATGATCCACAACAGGGCCAGTACGCCAACAATGATGCCGACGGCAAGAAAGAGAATCACCAGCCACTGTTGTGCGAAGAACGGGTGCAGCCCGCCGGTAACAATCTTTGCGCCGCGGAGCGGGGTTTGCAGCACGTTTTGCAGGATTCCTGTGGCCTGCAAAAGTACTGCGACGCCGGCGACCAGAACGAGAATGCCCAGAATCGCCAGCCACGTGCGATTCAGGGTTCCGGCTGTTTGTCTCATCGGATTTCCTTCCGGGATTGATGGTGGGTGGAGCTGGATCTCATCCTGTGGTTTCGATGGTGGCGGTGATGCGCGGCAACGGGTCGAGCCCGGTGGTGTTTAGCCGGTCTCGGACGTCTTCAATGACGCGGATGCGAAGATCGTCGGTTTCCCGCAAGGAGGTATCGACCTTCAGATGTACCCGTTTGTTGCTGGCCGTTGCCGATGCCGTTCCCACTCCATCGAGTTTTACGCATTGTGCCCTGGCCAGATGGGCCACGGCACGGCGGGTCATCACGGTCTCCCGTTCCGCCGCAGTGTGTTCGTGCTCCTGCGCATCAGCGTCTGCTCGGGCGGTGGCGTTGCGCACTGTCAGGGCGCTGAATGCGCCGGGAATGAGTGCGCACAGCAACAGGACCACGCCAACCACGACGGCGACTATTCCAATGATCCACAGGGATGGATCGTCCCAATGCAGGCCAACCAGCCAGTCCCGGAGACCCAGCAGGAGGGTGGACCAAGTGCCGTCGATCAGCCGGGCAATGCTTGCCCATGCCAAGGCGACACTTGCGGCCAGAAGCACAATTCCGACGACGATGGCCGGCACGGTGCGGCTGGGGCGGCGCCGAAGGCGGGAAGAACGTCCGTCATTGCGGCTCATAGCAATTTCCTTTCCCCGCCGGCGTCGGCATCGGCAGTGGTGAGCCACGAAACTTTGATGTCCACGTGGCGAACTTCAACACCTGTCAGTTCCATGACCCTGTCCCGGATGCGTTGACGCAGGTCTTCTGTGGCCTGGCGCAAAGGGGCAGGGTAGAGCATGCCGACGTCGACCCGGAGGGTCGCCATGTTCCCGCTGAGTTCCACCGACACCTTGGGCCGGGAAGTGAGATCCGCATGGGCGCCGATGCCCAGAAAACCGCCGGAGGAACCTCCCGCCACCGCTTCGTCGCCGGCGACCTGGCTGGCGATCTTCTCGACAACCTTGTTCGCCAGAACCGTGTGCCCGCGTGCATCAATGCTGCCGGCAACGGGATCCTTGCGCGTGTCCAATGACTGGGCTTGCGCGCCTTGCGGGTTCATCGGCTTGTTGCTTTACCGAACAAGGCGGCCATGTCGAGTTTTCCCTCGGCCACCCGACCCACAATCATGCCGATAAAGCCCAGGACCACGGCGGACAACAGGGCCCACCAGCCGCCGAAAGCCAAAACTATTCCAAGCACCAGCCCTATCGTCAAGCACCAACGTGTAGTAGACATAGCCATTCTTCTTCCTCCCTGGGACTCAACGGCACCGGGCGGGGAACCCCGCCCGGTGCCGTTGAATTATTGAAGTTCAGTCTTGGGTTCCTGCTGATTTTGTTGGTCTTGCCGGTCGTCCTCGGGCAGGTGGACGTCGGTGACGTTGACGTTGACTTCCAGCACTTCCAAGCCGGTGCTGTGCTCAACGGACTGGATGACGTTGCGTCGGATGCCTTGGCTGATCTCAACGATGGAGATGCCGTACTCCACGACGATGGAAACATCAATTGCTGTCTGGCGTTCGCCCTTTTCGACGCTGACACCTCCACTGACATTGATTTGCGAGCCCGGGATGCGTTCCGTGAAGGCGCCGAACGCACGTCGCGCCGAACTGCCCATCGCGTACACACCCGGGACCTCGCGGGTGGCGATCCCCGCCAACTTCTGCACCACGGTTTCCTCGATCATGGTGTCACCGCGGTCCGTGTGCAATGCATCGTGACGCTTGGGTTGCTCCTGCAGCTGGGGGACGTTGCGCTTCTGCTCCTCAGTGGTGGCCGGCAAACCGCTGGACTGCGTGTCGGGTTTGGATGACTCTGCCATGGAAAACAGCTCCTTCGAAAGAAAATGTGATTTCGCTTACACCCTTAAAGACGGACGCTGGCCGCAATCGTCACGCCCTGGCTCGAAGTATTTTCTCCCGGCATTTTTCGTGCGAGTGGCTGCGTCCGAAACCAATGGTTCCTTGCTGACCATGTCTGTGGCATATTGGGGGCAAGCACCGGCAGCTCACCCGGTAGGGGACAGGGAAGGCAATCAATGAATGATTCCAACCCGGCCTGTGACGCGGATACTGACGAGGGAAGCATCGTTGCTCGGGCCCAGGACGGCGACTTGGCAGCATTCGAACATCTTGTGCACACCTACCAAGACCGGCTCTTTCGCCTGGCATACAGGATGCTCAACGACCGTACGGATGCCGAAGACGTGGTTCAGGAAACACTCACGGCCAGCTGGCGCGCCCTGCCGATGCTCTCCGATGTCAAAGCCTTTGGCGGTTGGATCTATCGGCTGGCAACCAACAAATGCCTGGATCTACTGCGGAAACGCTCAGCTCGAGCCGAAACCATCACGGACCCGGCGGAGATCCACTCCACACTTGACGACGGCGCCACCAGGGCACCCTTGGAGGCTGATCCGGTCGCTTCGGCCGAGTGGGCGGCTCAACAGGATGGGTTGACGACGGTGCTGAACACTCTCCCTGCCGTGCAACGGGCTTGCTGGCTGCTGCGGGAAATCCATGGACGAAGTTACGCAGAAATCGGTGTCACACTCAAGATCAACCCCACGACGGTCCGCGGGACACTTGCCCGCGCTCGGCGCCGGATAGCAGAAGGGATGAGCCAGTGGCGCTAGAAGACACACGCCGCCTTGGATGTGGCCGCAGTATCGACCAGATCTGGGCCGGCATGGACCAGCCACCCACCTCGCACGAAGAAGACTGCGAGCTATGCCAAGCGGCCAAGGCTCGGATGCAAAAAATCAAGGAAGCTACCGTCGCCTTGCGCGAAAGCGACCTGCACAATCCGGAGATGACGCTTCCAGCCGAGCGGACGAACTCCATCATGGCCCTGGCCCGCGCAGAAGCCCGCCGCAGCAAGAGACTCGTGCTGCGGGGCACGGAATACGGAACTGTCGAGATCAGTGAACAAGCACTGAGCTCACTGATCCGGCTGGCCGCGGCTGCGATACCTGGAATCCATTCACGGCGTTGCCGGATTGAAGTGCAGTCCGACGCTGAAATGGGCAGCACCCACCTGACGATCAATCTCCGGGTTGCCACGGCTTCAGGCATTGACATTCCCGCAACTGTTGAGGGACTGCGGCAAAAGATCAACAAGGCCATCCCTGCCGGCGTCGGAATTGATGCCGGAACCGTCAACATCACAGTGGAGGACCTGTACGATGTCTGAGCAAAATCTCCAAGGGTCCCTCATCAACAGTGAACTAATCGCATCCCTGGCTGCCCGCACTGCGCTGGAAACCCCGGGAGTCCTCAGGCTCGAACCCACCATCAAGGGCTTCCTTGCCAGCCTCGGACCTGCTGCCTTGGCGAACTTCCACATTTCCGGCAGCCAAGACGGCAGCTATCGGCATGACGGGGTCGTCGCGCGAATCAACGACGGCACGGCAACTGTCCATCTGGACATAGCCACTGACATTGCTTACACCGCCCTGAGCGTTGCCGAAAGCGTGCAAGAACGAGTCCGTGAGAATATTTGCCACACGGGACTGAACCCCGGCCCAGTCCATGTCCACATCCTCACCATAGAAGCCAGTCCCGGCTCCATCCCAAGGTGAACACCGCAGCGATCAGGGAGCACGTCCCCAACGACGCGCTGCCGGAAACGTTGCCCGCCACCGACCTTAAAGGACCTTGGACAAGAACATCTTGGTCCGTTCGTGTTGCGGGTTGGTGAGGATCTTTTGGGGGTCGCCCGACTCGACCACGACGCCGTCGTCCATGAACACCAGTGAATCGGCCACTTCCCGGGCGAAACCCATCTCATGGGTCACCACGATCATGGTCATGCCACTGCTGGCGAGCTCCTTCATCACGTCCAGGACCTCGCCCACCAGTTCCGGGTCAAGAGCACTGGTTGGCTCGTCAAACAGCATCAGTTTGGGATCCATGGCGAGCGCCCGTGCGATGGCAACTCGCTGCTGTTGGCCACCGGAGAGGTGGGCCGGGTAATAGTCGGTCTTGTCGCCGAGCCCAACCCGCTCCATGAGCTCCTTGGCGCGCGCGGTGGCCTTGGACTTTGACATACGCTTGACGCGCATGGGTGCCTGAATGATATTTTCCAGTGCGGTCAGGTGCGGGAAGAGATTGAAACGTTGGAAGACCATGCCAATTTCGCGCCGTTGGAAGGCAGCTTCCTTGGGCCGAAGTTCAAACAGCTTGTCGCCCTTCTGCCTGTATCCCACGAGTTGGCCCTCGACGGAGAGGCGGCCGGCATCAACCCGTTCCAAGTGGTTGATGCAGCGCAGGAAAGTTGACTTGCCGGATCCGCTGGGTCCCACAATGCACAACACCTCCCCGGGATCGACCTTCAGGCTGATGCTCCTGAGCACGCGGTTTGATCCGAAGCTCTTGGAAACGCGGTCCGCGAGCACCATGGGTATTACGCTCATCCCTTGCCTCCAATATCATTGCCAATCGCCGTGTTGGTGAGCTCCGCCGTTGTTGGTGGACCGTCCGGGACCGAACCTTTGTCTGCCTTGCGCTGGCCGGAACCGCGAGAGAATCGCTTTTCGATGAAGTGTTGGCCGATCATCAGGATGGACGTGAACAGCAGGTACCAAATGCAGGCCACGATCAGCAGCGGCACGGGAGTGAAGGTCACGGCTGAAATGCCGCGGGACACGCCGTACAGGTCGATGCTCAACGGGATGGCGGTAACAAGTGAGGTGGTCTTCAGCATCGAGATCACCTCGTTGCCGGTGGGCGGAATGATGATGCGCATGGCCTGCGGCACAACGATGAAGCGCATGGTCTGCCCCCATGACATGGCCAAGGCACGCGAGGCTTCCTCCTGACCCTCGTCGACGGACATGAGCCCGGCCCTGACAATCTCGGACATGTAAGCGGCTTCGTTGAGTGCCAGTCCGATGATGGCGGTGACGAACAGATTGGTGAAGATGCTGTTGTCAAAGGAAAGCCAGGGGGTCATGAATGGCACTCCCACTGTGAGCACCGGGTAGATGAGGGCAACGATTCCCCAGAAGACAAGCTGCACGTACACCGGGGTGCCGCGGAAGATCCAGATGTAGAGCCAAGCCACACTCTTCACCACCGGGTTGGGGGAGAGGCGCATGATGGCCAACAACAAGCCCAATGCAATGGCGAGGACCATTGAATAGACCGTCAACTGCAGGGTGACCAGTGCCGCCTGGCTGATCCGCTTGTCGAAGATGTACTTGCCCACTTCGGCCCAACCAAAGTCCTTGCGTTGGGCGGCATCGATGATGAAGACAGCCAGCATGGCCACCAGGACCACTGCGATCAAGACACGCCATGGATGGCGGAGGGGGATCGCCTTGATGACCTCGCCGTCTTCAGCGGGGCCCGGTGGCCCGGGGTCCGCCGGTGAAATCGGGTATCGGTTTGGAGTGGACACGGGCTGTTAGCCCTTCGCAGCCATGTTGACGGTGGCAGTCTTGACCCCGCCGCTTTCCACGCCCCACTTGCCCAGGATCTTGGCGTAGGACCCGTCATCGATCAGGGCTTGAAGTGCCTTTTGGAGTACTGGAGTGAAAGCACTGTCCTTGGGCACCGGCATCCCATAGGGCGCAACCTCGAAAGCATCGCCGGCAGTTTTCAGTTTTTTGTCTGTCTTCGAGATGGCATACAGCGTGACGGGAGAATCGGCGCTCATTGCGTCGACCTGGCCAATCACCAAGGCGTTGGTTGCCTGGTCCTGGGTGTCGAACTTGAAGATGGTAATGGCGGGCTTGCCTGCTTCCGTGCACGCCTTGGACTTTGCGGGAACTTCATGGGTGTCCTCATACGTGGTTGCCTGCACGGCAACCTTCAACCCGCAAGCGTTGTTGGGATCCACGGTTTTGTCAACGGGGGCCGCCCACTGGATGCCGGCCATGTAGTAGTTGACGAAGTCGACCTGCTTTTCGCGCTCAAGGGTGTCAGTGAACGAGGACATGCCCATGTCGTCCTTTCCGCCATTTATGGCGGGAAGGATGTTGTCGAACGTGCCGATGTCGAAGTTGACCTTCAGGCCCATCACCTGGCCCAGTGCGTTGGTCAAGTCGACCGACCAGCCCGCCGGCTTTCCGTTGTCGTCCTTGAATTCATTGGGCGGGTAGTTGTTGGCCATGCCCACGTTGAGGACACCGGCACTCTTGATTTTCTCCGGAAGGGATGCAGCAATCTCATCGTTTTTCTTGACCACGACACTGTCCGTCGACGCGGACGCGCTGCCACCTGGCGCCGGGGTGCTGTTGTCGACACAACCCGTGAGCATCAAGGCAGCGGCGGCGGTCAGTGCAGGAATTACGTATTTGGCACGCATGGGGTGTCCTTTGTTGGTGTTCTGAGGTACTGCTTCGTCGTTGAAGTCGTTGTCTGGGAAAACACTCTGTGTTGAACACTAGGGCATGTTTGGCAGTTCCGGGCCGACCCTTGTGGCGTAGTGTGGTCACGGCTTGGACTCAGTCTCATATTGCAGCTGCCGGACCAGTTCCGGGCCTCTTGTTTTCGGATCGTCGACAGTGGCAACGCCTGCCGGACATTTGCGGGTGTTGCTCGCCGGGTCCCTCCCATAGACTCAGGAAAGCGAACGGTCAGGCGTTGCCCCGGGATGTCCGGAAGAATGCGCGAGGTGGGCCGGTGGGGAGGCTGTCTTGGTTCCGATGCTGACGCTTTGCTTTGCCGGGCTGTTGCTTGTCGGTGTCTTGATTTCCGAGCGTGCCAGCCGGACGGTGCTGTCCACCGCCGTGTTGTTTCTTGTGGGCGGATTCTTTCTGGGCAATGGGGTGTTCGGGATCATCCCCATGCAATCCGATGATCCCGTGGTGGGGATTCTGGCCGAACTGGCCCTGTTTTCGATCCTCTTCAGCGACGGCATGAAAGTCGGGCTGTCCGAGCTTCGAAACGCCTGGCGGCTGCCCGGCCGGGCGCTCCTGGTGGGGCTGCCGATGACGCTGGTCATCACGGCCGTTCTTGCCCACTACATCGTGGGCCTGCCGTGGCTGGAGTGTTTCCTGCTTGGTGCGGTGCTCGCACCGACGGATCCGGTGTTCGCGGCTGCGCTTGTGGGCCACAAGGGAGTCCCGCGGCGCCTGCGCCACCTGCTCAACGTTGAGTCCGGACTCAACGACGGGCTTGCCTTGCCCGTGGTCCTGGTCCTGCTGGCTGTGGGCGGTGGCCAGGACGCCGGAATCGGCGGACTGGCAGAAGAGATTGTCTTGGGCCTGGTGGTGGGAGTGCTTGTTCCGTTGGCGGTGGTCTGGCTGGAGCGGCAGTCTTTTTTTAGCGCAACGAAAGAACTTCAACCGCTGCTTGCGGTATCCATCGGCTTGCTGGTGCTGGCCATCGCCCTGGTGACCGATGCCAACCTTTTCCTGGCGGCATTCTCGGCCGGGATTACCGTGGCCACCGCCGCACCACACATCCGGGCCGAGTTCGAGCAGTTCGGCGAGTTGGTGTCGGAACTGCTCAAACTGGCGGCTGTATTGGTGTTCGGTGCGCTCATCACCCCGGCATTTCTCTTTGGCCAGATACCGTTCTCCGGATGGGTTTTCGCCGTGCTGGCCATTGTGGTTGCCCGCCCGCTGGCCCTGCTAGTGTCTTTTCTCGGTTCGCAATTGCCGCGGAAGGAACAACTTGCCGCCATGTGGTTCGGCCCCAAGGGGTTCGCCTCGGTTGTCTACGGGATTCTGGTTCTGCAATCGGGAGGCGAGTACTCGAATGAGATCTTCCACTTGGTCGCGCTTGTCATCGTGCTTTCCATTTTGGCGCACTCCTCAACCGACGTCCTGGTGGCCAGACAATTCGAAGGCCAGGCCCCGACGTCGTCCACGTCCTGAACCAGCTGCCGCCAACCTGGACGGGCAGGCGCCTACAACCCGGTCTCATCGGTCCTGTCCGTGCGGCGAACAACGTTGTCGCCGTCTCGTGGCCCAACGCTGGTGCGCCGCGTTGTGGTTGAACGACGCCGACGGAACGTGAAAATCATTCCCAGAATAAAGACGACGACGCCGGCGACCATCAGGATGGTCCCCACCAGATCCACATCTATCCAGGACAACTGGATGGTGAGCGCGAATCGCAGCACTGCGCCGATGACGACCAGCAAAATTCCAGCACCAATACTCATGGGGTTTTCCTCTTCTCTCGGGGATTCAATCAGACGATCAATATTTGCAGATATTGACACGTTATCGCTTTTCCTGCCCGGGGCGCGCTTATGCTCGCTCCGGCACTGTCATGGCGGGCGAGAAAGAACGACTGTCACCGGCTGGGTGCGTTGAGGATGCAGAACTCGTTGCCCTCCGGATCAAGCAGGACCACCCAAGGTTGTTCGCCTTGGCCAAGGTCGGCACGGCTGGCGCCCAGCAACAACAGCCTGTCGACCTCGGCCTGCTGGTTGTGCGGTCGAAAGTCGGGGTGCACCCTGTTCTTCGTGGTTTTGGTTTCCTCCACCGGGACGAAGATCATCCCCGGCGTGGCAGCCACGGACGGACGAATCTCAAACTCTTCATGGCTGTCGAGCGTGACGACCCAGTCCAAGGCTGCGGCCCACCAGCGGCCGAGGGCTTGTGGATCCCTTGAGTCAATGACGACCTGTTCCCAATCAAGTGGCATGGCCCAACCCTAATCCGTCGTGGTGCAGTGCCGCCAGGGCGCCCGCAGGTCCGCAACCCGGCGCGGACCTGCGCGGCACCCAAGGGACGTGAATCCCCAAAGCCAAGGGCCGCCGTCGTACTGGGGTTAGCGGCCGCCTTCTAGTTTGCGGCTGCGTTGGACTTGTGCCATGGGGCCGTAGGGGTAGATGCCCAGCCGGGGTTGGCTGACGTCCGTGAGCCGGCTGGTTTCTTCCTCGGAGAGTTCGAGCTGCGCGGCCGCAAGGTTGTCTGCCAGCTGTTCGGTGGTCCGGGCGCCGATAATCACCGAGGTGACGGCGGGGCGGTCGGCCAGCCAAGCCAGCGCCACCTGCGCCGCGCCTGTGTCGTGGGCCACAGCAATACTTTCCACAGCTCCGATAACCTCCCAGGTGTGCGGGTTGTCATTGCGTTCCTGCCAGGCCTCCATGCCGCGCGTGGGGTTCTCACCCAGGCGCGTGGCACCGGTTGGCGGGACGTCGCGCTTGTACTTCCCGCTCAGCCATCCGCCGCCCAGCGGCGACCACGGCAGCAGGCCGATCCCGGCATCCAGCGAGGCGGGCACTATTTCCGACTCGATTTCGCGCACCAGCAGGCTGTACTGGGGCTGCAGCGTCACGGGGGCATTCCAGCCGTGGGCCTTGGCAATGTGGACGGCCTTGGTCAGCTGCCAGCCCAGGAAATTGGAGAATCCGTAGTAGCCGATCTTGCCGCTGGCGACGGCGTCGTGCAGGAAACGCAGCGTCTCCTCGATCGGTGTGACGGGGTCCCACGCGTGCATTTGGTAGAGGTCGATCTGCTCGACGCCCAGGCGCCGGAGGGAGTTGTCCAAGGCGCGGGTCAGGTGGCGGCGGGAGGTTCCGACGTCGTTTGGCGACGTGCCCATGGGAAAACGCCCCTTGGTGGCGATCACCACCTGGTCGCGTTCATCCTTGTGCTTGGCGAGCCAGCGGCCGATGATCTCCTCCGACGTCCCGGCGCTGTAGACGTCCGCCGTGTCAATGAAGTTCCCGCCCGCGGCAAGGTAGCTGTCCAGGATGGCATGGGAGGTTTCCTCGGAGGCTTCGGCACCAAACGTCATGGTGCCCAGCGCGTAGTTGGAAACCACGGCGCCGCTGTTGCCCAGTGTGCGGTATTGCATGTTGCTCCCCGTTTCTTCGGTGGTGTTCACCTCAAGTCCCGGACAATTTTGGTCCGGGGCGTCGGTGCTGTTCCCACACTAGGGCGTGGACAGGCTGCGGTACATGGTGCGACGGAGACTTGGGCGGCCACTATGGCTAAGCGGAACCCACCATGTTGCCTGGAGTCGTCGTTGTTCTATCCGGCAGAAGATGGTTGGCGATCATGTTGCGGGGCATCTTGGCACGAATTTCCAGCAGCTCCCGGGCATGTGCGCGCAGGCGTTTGTCCTCCTCGGTCACGGGAACCCATGGCTGGACCGGCACCGAGTTGCCGGCACCGTCGCGCGCCACCATCACGGTCAGGCAGTACGTGGTGAGGTTCATCTCACGGCCCTTTGGATCTCCCGACCGTACGTGGACTGCGATGTGCATGCCCTTGGTTCCCGTGTAGACCAGCCGGGCCTCCACTTCCACCACGTGGCCGATCAGCAGCGGTCGGTAGAACCTCACGCCGCCGGAGAACACCGCGACGGTGTCACCGCCGCAGTAGCGTGATGCGCACACATAGGCGGCTTCATCGATCCACTTCATGACGATCCCGCCGTGAACCTTGCCACCCCAGTTCACGTCCGTGGGCGCGGCCATGAATCTCAGGACCACGCGCTCCGCGGTTCCGGCGTCGGTATATTCCTGGTCCTTCATGGCGGCTACGATCTCTTCGCGGACCTTGATCCGGGCCACGGCGTCCTCGTGCTGTTCAATCTCCTCCGGCGTGGTGGGCTCAACCGGTGCCACCGGGATGGGTTTGCCGTCTTCGCCCACGGCGACGAATATCACGGTGCACTGACTGCGCATCGTGGGGGTGCCGCCCTTCGGGTCGCCCGAGGACACCACGGTGCGGATGTGCATTGATGACCGCCCGGTGTAGACGATTCTCGCCTTCACCTCCACCATGTCCCCGCTATTGACGGGGTCGGCAAAGCGGATGTTGCCCACATAAGCAGTCACGCAATAGGACTTGGACCAGCCGACGGCGGCCGCGTACGCAGCCTTGTCCACCCACTCCAGCACCGTGCCGGCATCCACGGAGCCGCTGTGCCCGACGTCGGTGGGAGCAGCAAGGAAACGAAGGGTCACCGAACTGGCGGGAGTCTCAGACATGAAACGATTCTATTGAAGTGGCTGGCCATCAAAACTGGGGGAGGTCTCATACGCTGTTCCACCCGTCACAATCGCGATACCAGATGGTGGACCATGTCTGCGGCTGGCTTTTCGTGCTTGATGACGGTGCGAACGCTTCACGCCATGAAAACTGCGGCTTAAGCTTGAACCATGACGAAACGGCACGGGCACAGCCACGACGACTGGTTCGACATGGCCGAGGTCCTTGACCTCGATGCGGTGCTGTTGGACGAGCACTTCCAGCGGATTTTCGGCTGGGCCAAGGAACTGGTCGGGGATCCACGGACCATCGTGGATCTGGGCGCCGGCACAGGCGCCGGCACCTTTGGCTTGGCACGCACCTTCCCGAAGGCCACTGTGGTGGCAGTCGATCAATCGGAAAAGATGCTCGGCCAGTTGCAGGAGCACGCTGAAGGCCAGCAGCTGAACAGTCGGGTCTCCACCGTCCGGGCCGACCTTGATGAGCAATGGCCGGTGCTGGGCAAAGTTGATCTCATGTGGGCGGCCACCTCGATGCACCACTTCAAGGACTCCGCGAAGATCTTTGACAACATCCGCAAGTCGCTCGCTCCTGGTGGAGTACTGGTTCTGGTGGAAATGGTGGCACTGCCTCGCTACCTGCCGGTGGATCTTGGTTTCGGAGTCGCAGGCTTCGAGGAGCGCTGCCATGCGGCGACGGACAAGGCAGGCTTCAACGCCCACCCCGATTGGAGCGCGGACTTGGAAGCAGCGGGCTACACGGAATTGGGGCAACAAACATTCGACTATGCCCAGGCCAATGACCAGAAACGGCTCGCGCGCAGCACGGCCATGTCCCTTGCCCGGCTGCGCGCCCATTTGATCGACGGGTTGCGCGCCGAGGACCTAGCGACGCTTGACCAACTCCTGGATCCGGAATCGACGCGCGGGGTGGCACGCCGCAACGACCTCGTGATGCGCGGGAGCCACAAAGTATGGGCGGCACGACCCCGGTAGGGTGTAGCCGCCCGAACGTCTGGGCCAGGTTGGAGTGATGACGCCCTCCGGCCAGCCACGACGAATGGTGGGACAGAGGGCATGCGGTGGGTGACCGGCGTCGTGCGCCAAATTACTTCACCAGCAGTTGTCCCAACTCCTGGGTGCAACGGGTGAGCGCCACATAGAGTCCGTTCCAGCCCCGCGGCTGGGCGACGATGCCGGGTGCATCGACGAGCAGGGTGGCATCCCATTCCAGGCCCTTGGCATCGGTCGCGGAGAGAACCGGTGTCCCGGGCAGGGCCGTGCGCAAAGCTGACACGCGGTCAAGGGGAGCAATGACACCGACCATCCCGCCACTCCAGCGTGCTGAGAGCTCCTCGACGGCGCGTGCCGCCTCGGCGGCAAGGTCGCCTTCCTTGACATCTCGTTGCCATGGCTCAATGCCTGAAGCCCGGACGGCGCGAGGTGGTTCGTTGTGGCTTCCGGCGTTGCGGAGAACCGGCGCTGTCAGGGCCATGACTTCGAGCGGGGTGCGGTAACAGATGGTCAACTGTGCTTCGGTCCACCTTTCGCCGAAGGCTGCGCCAACAGCTTCTCCCCACGTTGTGTGCAGGTGTGGCGCTTCGGCCTGATCGATGTCGCCCACAGCGGTGATCGATCGGGTAGGGCAACGGCGCATGACCATTTGCCACTGCATCTCGGATAGCTCCTGCGCTTCGTCTATGACAACGTGCCCGTAGACCCAGTCGCGTTGTGTTGCAGCACGATCGACCAAAAATTCACCCTGCACCCTGTGTGGGAGTGCATCGCCCAACAAATCGGCCAAGGCGTCGAAGAGGGGCACATCGCTGCTCGCCCACGCCAGTGGTTCGTTGACGATTGCTTCTCTTTCGAGGTCTGTGAGCTCCGGTGTCCACTGGCGCAACAGTGCCTCGTCGCCAAGCAGCCGGTGCAGTTCGACCGTGGTGTCGCGTGTCGGCCACCAGCCTTGAATCGCCGCATCCACGTCAGTGTCGGCTTCGACCTTCTCGCGCAATAGCTCGATGTCTTCATCGCTGAGCACCCCGTCCACGTCGGCGCCGGTTGCGCCGCTGGTCGCAGCGCGATTGTCGGAGTGCGTCAATCGGGCATCGAAGTTGCTGAGCAGGTCCTCCAGGCCCTCCTCCACCTGGGTCAGCGTTTCTTCGCTGCGGGCGACTATTGCATCGGTGAGCAGATCGTGAACCTGTTGGGTGAAGACCGCGCGCGCCGCATGGTAAGACCGTCCCGAAGTTGCCGACGCGATGGCCCTGGCGATCCGTCGTTCATCAAGTGTGTACTTATCGCCTTCCCATGCCAGTTCGAGGTCTGCAGGCTGCGGGAGAAGCGATGCACAATACCGGGAGAGTGCCTGTTGCCAGAGCGCTCGCCCCTTGATCTCGGCCACATCGCGCTGCTCGGTGCGCTCCACCTCGATTCCGGGCACTAAAGTGTCGCAGGTCGCCGAGACGATGGCGGTCTCCCCAAGCGCCGGCAGTACCTGAGCAATGTAGTCCAGGAAACGTGGTGACGGGCCGATCACCAAGACGCCCTGCGCGGCCAGCTGGGGATAAGTGAAAAGCAGGTACGCCACACGGTGGAGGGCCACCACGGTTTTCCCGGTGCCCGGGCCGCCTTGCACCACCAGCGGGCCCCGGGAGTCGGCGCGAACCACGTCGTCTTGCTCGCGTTGCAGGGTTGCCGCCGCCGTGCTCATGTGGCCGGTGCGCCGCTCTCCAAGAGCGGAAAGCAGGGCGCCCTCACCAACCAGCTCACTCGCCCCGGAACCATCGAGCGGCTCGTCGTCAAAGCTGATGACTTCGCGACCCCGGGTACGTATGTGACGACGTCGCGCCTGTCCTTGGGGGTCTACCGGCGTTGCGGTGTAAAAGGCTCGTGCTGCCGGTGCGCGCCAGTCAATGACCAGCGGATCGTCGTCGTCTCCGGAGCTGGGTATGCCGACGCGTCCCAGATGGCGGACTGTGGCATCGAGGGAGTCGAGCCGTCCGAAGATCAGGCCCTGCTCTGCGTGTTTCAGTTCTGCGCGGCGGCGGATCAGCATGCGCATCCTGGCCTGCTCAACTGCGTCCTCCGCCGGGGTGGCGAGTTCGGCCTCGAGATGTTGGAGGATACTGTCGCGACGGCCGAAGGCCTCGTCGAGGATGAGCTGTTCTTCCGCTGCGGCTCCTGCGATCGCAGTGGAGTCGTCCATAACAAGGGTGGTCACGTTATTTTGGGGCACTGACACTCTTTCAATACGTAGTACGGTCTTCGCTGCGAGTTAACACCACCCCCTACCGAAATATTCCAACTGCCGTAATTCCCTTGCGATCGTGGTTTCGCCAAGGCCGCCGGCGGGCTCGTGCTTCGAAGGGAAGACCCAAGTCCGACGGCGTGATCCGACTGCAGTGGCCTGTGGAGCAGTCATGTACCTCTTGCGGGACATCAATCAACGTCGTACAATAAGTTGTACGTCAAGAAGGGAACATCATGCGCACAATGACTTACTCAGAGTCCCGAGCAAACTACGCTGCGACGCTGTCCGCTGTGGTCGATGACCGCGAGGAAGTCATCATCACTCGCGCGGGTCACGAACCAGTGGTCATCGTCTCGCTAGATGATTATGAGTCATTGAAAGAAACCGCGTATCTGTTGAAATCCCCTACGAATGCCAGGCGACTCCTCGGTGCAATAGAACGGCTCGAATCTGGTGAGGGCGTCGAGCACGACATCACAGAATGAAGTTGGTCTGGGACGAGGACGCATGGGACGACTATGAGTGGTGGCAGACACAGGATCGTAAGGTCCTCAAACGCATCAACATCCTGCTGCGGGATATCGCACGAAACGGAAACGAAGGCATCGGAAAGCCGGAACCGTTGAAGCACGGTTTTCATGGCTACTGGTCACGACGAATCACCGACGAACATCGGCTCGTGTACAAAATTGACATTGATGAAATTCGCATTGCCGGATGCCGATATCACTACGGTCACTAATACATAGCGGCAGTCCCGCGTGCGGAACGGTCTGCGGGACACTTGCTCCTCAAATATTGAAATCGGTACGAATCGCAGGTGTAGCTATCCGCGGGATTCTTTGCAGGGCTATTGGCGTCCTTGTGGTCGTGTTCAGTGGCGTAGCTGAGTTTTGTTAATTTCCCAGACCCGTTAGGGACGTCGAGCTCGAACCTACGCTGGCTGATCACCTTGAAGCTCCGATGGAGAAGGCTCCGGCGAGTTCCTGTGCCGCTGGTAAAGCCGCCAGTTGTGGGCGGCAAGAAGGAGATCTCCATTGGTACGCGAAATCTCGTGACCTCATAACCGAAATACTGGACCAGATCCTCACAGCCACCAACGTAAATTGGCGGACGAACAGGGTTCGTCGATTCGGTTGGAATAGACCGACATATTGTAGGGACAGTCTCGTAGGTAGACCTTGGCGCGATTTGGCACCCACAGCCCCATAGTTCATGGCATCAGCCTACGCCGTGGCACGGGTGGCGGCATCGCCCGTTCGTCGTGATCGAATGCGGAACCTTTAACGGCACGAGGGAGCTAGTCGTTGTTGCCTCGTGATGCTGGGGCAGTCTTAGTGTTGGGACTCTCGTGTCAGCGGTTACAGGTCAGCGGTTTGCGACGACGTCGAAGACCTCGCGCCCATGCAAACGGCTTCACGGAAGACGGCTCAGGGTCAAAGCTGCTCTGGTGCATGGGCAAGTTTTTCAATGAGGGATTCCAGATGTTATGTCACGGGCTGACTCTGGCGTACCGGCTCGCTGGATACTCTGGCTCCGCCAGGGGATTCGTATTACGATAGTACTCATGGAACGAAAACTACACGGCAGCCAGTCTCGGAGGCCGAGATCGACCAGTGGGTCGAGGAAGCCGAGGCAGGCTACGACGTCGAAGACCTCAAGGCCCGCATGGGGCGCCCCGCCAGGGGTGCAACCGCTTCGCAGGTCGTGCCCGTGCGCTTGACCACCGAGGAGCTTGCTGCAGTCATGGAACGCGCTGAGCGCGAGCACCTGAACCGCTCCGAGGCGTTCCGCGCTGCGCTGTCGAGCTGGGCGCACACAGACAACACGCTTACCAGCTCATGATCGTTCGCGGCTCCGCGCACAAGCACGGAATCGGCGATGAGGACGGGATAGAGGCAGCCTCTTGGCCGCTCCGGGAGGTGCCGCTGGATGATGAAGATCCGCGGCGTTTCCTTCGTCTGGGATTTGATACCCGAAGCAGGCTGTTGGAACTCGTGGTGCTGGTCTGGGATGACGGGACCGACGAACTCATCCATGCGATGAAGTGCCGGCCGCAGTACCTATCGATGCTCGACTGACGGCAACAGTTGGCGAGTATACCAACTCGTGTCCGGCTGGCCATAAGCAACGCGTCATAGGGGAACGCTGAGTGGGACGGTCGAGGCTTCGCTCTTCATTGCTGGTCATGTAGCAGCAGGGTTTCTAGCCGGGTGCTTTGTCCCCGCGCTCAGGATTGCTCATTCCGGGAGGGTATCGAGGGCTGCGGTGAGCTGTTCCTCTGGTGGGAGTATCGCACGATCCTCGCTGGTGAGCTGATCATAGGTGTAAGCGGCCACAGCCATGGGTGAGGTGGAACGTCCCAGAGCGTATCGAACGGTGTGATCGTTCTTGCTGCCGCAGATGAGAATTCCGACTGTCGGCTCGTGAGCTTGGCGTCGTAGTTTGTCATCGACCAACGCGACATAGAAATTCAGTTTCCCGGCGAATTCGGGTTGGAACTTCCCTGTTTTTAGTTCGATGACGAAGTAGCGCAGCTGCTCGACATGGAAGAACAAGAGATCGATGTAAAAGTCATCTCCGTCCACTTCCATATGAACTTGGCGGCCGACGAAGGCGAATCCTGGGCCCAATTCCCGCAGTGTCTCCACGATGCGGTCCATGAGCGCCTGTTCCAAGTCTCTTTCTGCCACCTCGCCGGAGAGCCCCAGAAACTCAAAGGCATAAGGGTCCTTGGCCACTTGTTGTGCCAGTTCCGAGTCCACGGCAGCCAAATGTTGCGTGAAGTTAGACGGCGCGGTCCCCGTGCGTTCCATGGAACGATTCATCATCATGTTCAGCAGGACATTGCGGGACCAGCCGAATTCCACGGCGGCGGCTGCATACCAATCACGCGCTTGAGGGGTTTCTGCCTTGTCCAGAATGGTGCGGATGTGTCCCCACGGCAATTGCGCCACAAGCTGTGGCACATTTGACTCAGGTCCCCAAGCGCTGGCCATGGTCCGCATGTACTGCAGGTTGCGTTGGGAAAAACCCTTCATCAGAGGAAACTCGGTGCGCAGGTCCTCAGCCAAACGGCGGATGACGCCGGCACCCCATCCTTGGTTGTCTTGATGCGCAAGTATTTGCTGCCCAACGCCCCAGTACAGGCTAATGAGTTCCGAATTGACTCTGCGCTGGGCGGTAATCCTTGCTTCACGGACCCGATCCTTCAGCGATGCCAGCACCTGGGCATAGTCTTCGGGAAGAGGGGAAAGGTCGCCGGATCTCATCAATCAAGACTACCCAACGCCTCTTGATTCAAACATTCACTTGCTCCCGGCCCACCTCCAGTATGTTCTAGCAGTCAAACTTCTAGGTGTAGAGGCCAGTCGCGTCATGCCCACTGGGGAACCCTCTGTGGGAAAAGGATTAAGTGGTGGCAGTTTGGGGTGATAATTCATGGCACTAGATTGGTCCCGGCCAGCGGGTCCACGAGTCATCACCTTCTTAAATGATCGAAGGTAGCAGGCTGTGCATTTTGTGCACTCGACTTCTGAAAATGACAACGGGAGTCGCTCAAAGCGATCCTGAATTCCAGCGAACGGGGCGGACTGTCCACAATCAGCCGCCCGGACCGGGCGCCGGCGGCCGTGGTCCATGGTGAGAGCCTGCGCCGCTATCTCGCGTTGACGGTAGTGCCGAATATTCAGGTCGTGAACGAGGATGGGGCGTGGGCTGTCTTTATGCCCGGGCAGTCGTTTGCTGCGGAGGCCACGGAACTGGGGGGAGGCCCTGGCGGACTATGTGGACGCATTGCGGGAGTATGCCCAAGATTGGGAAGACCATTTACATGCCGCGCCCAACCATCGGATGAATTGGGCATTGGTCCAGCTTGTTGGTCTCTCCACGGATGGGCAGTTGACCACTTGGCTCACCGGTTCCGTGGCGTGAGCGTACGCCTCCTCGGTGGACGGGATGACCACGAGAAGTTCTGTGTGAGAGAACAGTGGGAATTAGTCTGGAACCATATTCTCCAGGACCAGCTCATGGTTGGAGATGATGAGTTTTGGGCTTGCGTTGAGGACGGAGTCATACCTGCACGCGGTGCTGTGCCAGTGTCTGCTGCGACGCTTCCCCTTGCACTGGTCTGGCAGCTCACCCATACCGCTGGCATTGATGAACACATCGTTGCCGCGATGACAAAGGCGCAGGCTGTGCAGGCCATCAACGACTACTGGATGTCACAAGGGAACGAGTCTGGCTCTTGGCCGATCCTGTGAGATAGAAATAGGAATCAGCCTTCGGGTCCCGTGGGCGAATTCAACCGAAGAGTGGATGAGTGACCCTACCGCAGCGCAGCGAGCAGCTCAACGAAATATTTGCCTGCGAGGACAAACCGAACCGCCCGCGGCAACGAATAACTCATGTCCCCGAAACCCGTCGGCGGACACGGAAATTTCAGGTGCACCAGTCCCGGGGCGCCACGATCTCGATCGGCAAAGCCATGGCAACGGAAACCAAACCCACAAATTACCGCTCCAGCATGAACCGCAACCCACTGTTTGGCAGCCCAGTCAAGCACCCGCTGCGGGTACTTCCTGTGATCGCTTTGGCAGTGGCAGGTGCAGCACATATTCCCGTCATTCCAACCCATCTCCATGAAGCGCCGTACATCGGGGTCTTGTTCATAGTCCTCACTGCTGCCAGCTTTGTCCTCGCAACTGTGCTTGCCCTCCACGACGTCCCAGCGGCCTACTTCGGCACCGCCGCCGTAATGGGGCTGGCCATCCTTGGCTACGTCATCTCCCGCACCATTGGGCTGCCGCAAATAGGCGACGACATTGGCAACTGGCTTGAACCCCTCGGAGTCGTGGCAGTCATCGTGGAGGCAACAGCCTGCTTGAGTGCGGTAGCCATCGGATTCAAGGCCCGGCATCAGGCAGGCACCCATGCCCTCAGCGCTCGATAGCCCAACAAGAACCTCAACTGCACAGGCACCTGAATGAAATACGCCGTGTGCACACCGCCCCGTGAGGGTACCCCTGTCCCAACTACAACCGGGGGTCCAGGGGCTCGGATTCCAGCGCAAGGACTCCAAAGACCATTTGATGGATCTTCCACAGTGGTGCTCCCGCAGACGTCAGCCGCAAGGCTTCAAGCCCCAGAATGTACTCATGCAGGGCACGATTGCGCTTCTTGTCCGTGGCACGCTGACGCAGGCGTTCCAGATTGACTTCCTCCAAGTAGTCCGGGCCATAGATCAACCGCAAATATTCCTTGCCGCGAACCTTGATACCCGGTTGCACCCAGCCGCGCTTCGCCTTGGTCAGGTTCTGCCACGGCTTGACCACCATGCCTTCGGAACCAGCAGCTGTTGCCTCTTCCCACCAGCGCACCGCGGTCTCCAAATCCTTGTCCTGGCTCAGATCCACACGGAGGTACCGGGTTGGGGCAAAGAGGTTGGGTCCCACCGCAGCGAGCCTGTCGCTGATTTCCAAGTGCCACCCGTGGTCCCGGGTCTCAAAGCTCCGGCCTTCGGCAGCCAGTACTTGAAAAGCGGCGAAACGCAGCTCGTCGGCGGAACCTACATAACGCCTGTAGGAGTCCCGGAAGGCCTTGGCGTTCGACTGACGAGTACGGGTACGCGCGAGCAGGTCCTGGACGTCAATGCCAGTGTTGGCCGTACAATCCAACACCGCCACGGCGGCATCGGTTGCTGCAATGGCTGCGGCGCCCACGGAGGCGTAAGTTTCTTTGATCAATGGCTCTGCCTTCAGCGACCACGGCATCAACTCGCCATCGAGAATCAGCCAATCGCTGCCCAGCTCGTCCCACAGCCCGGCGCGTTCCGCGGCTTCGTGGGCCTGCAACAGGACCCGGCGTTCATGCTCAGCTTCCAGAAACTGACGCCCGGTGCGGGTATGCAGCACACCCAGCCAGTCTTCGGGCGCGTCGAATCGTCCGGGGTTTCGAGACAGCAGCATCACCGCGCGTGAGCCCATGTGCTTCTCCTCGCAGACCAGCTGCGTCACGCCTTGGCGCCGGAAGTAGGCAAACGCTTCGTCCGGGTGCTCCAAATAACCGGGCTGGGATGAGGACTCGGACGGGGACATGGTGGGCGGCAGATAGCACAGCCACCGCGGGTCTATGGCAAATCGGCTCATGGTTTCCAATGCACCGGCAGCCTGGGCCTCGTTGATCCTTACCGTCCCCAGACCCTCGGACCTCAAGTGCAGCGAGCCTGAGACGTCCTCGATGGAGAGAACACCGGGCTCGCGTTCCGGACCGCGCGGGGATTCAAGCGGCCTTCCAGGTTCGCAGTACTGCTTTGGGGCCCGGACTTGGACCACCTCGCGTTCGGGATACCGCATGGCACTCAGTGCACCGCCGAATACGCAGCCGGTATCCAAGCAAGCGGTGTTATTGATCCAGGCCACCTCGGTGACGGGCGTGTGTCCGTAGAGCACCATCGCGTCCCCGCGGTACTCGTTGGCCCAAGGGTGGCGCACCGGCAGGCCGTAATCGTCGATTTCTCCGGTCACCTGCCCAAACAGGGCAAAGGCACGCACCCGTTTGGAGGCCCGGCCATGGTACTGCTGAATCAGCCCTGCGTGGGCGATCACCAGCTTGCCGTCATCCAGCACCATGTGGGAAACCAACCGGTCGCAGAAGTCGGCTACCTTGCGGCCAAATCCTTCCTCCTGCTCGGCCAGCTGGGCCAGTGTTGCGTCCAGCCCGTGGGTCAGGGCAACCTTGCGCCCGCGCAACGCGCGCACCAGCTTGTCCTCATGGTTGCCCGGCACACACAGGGCGTGGCCATTGCCCACCATGCCCATGGCGAGCCGCAATACACCGGCCGAGTCAGGACCGCGGTCCACCAGGTCTCCCACGAAAATCACCCGGCGCTCTTGGGGATGTGCGGCATCCGTGGCACGGCCGGCTTCATCATGGCCCACTGTGTAACCGAGTTCCTCAAGCAGCAGCAACAGCTCATCCAGGCAGCCGTGGACATCCCCGATCACGTCGAACGGCCCATGCTCGTCGCGGAAGTCATTGAGCAGCTTGTGTCGGTGGATCTCCACGCCGTCGACTTCTTCCTGCGAGGACAACACATGTACACGGAGGAAACCCTCCCGGCGCATTCCACGCAGGGACTTGACCAGCTGCCGGTGTTGGCGGTCAATCACCGTGGGTGCGACCGTCCGGGCGCCACGGCCCTCATTGCGTTCCAGGCACAGCTTCAGCGGCACATCCAGCACAATCGCCGAAACCAACACGTCCTGCGCCCGGGCCACGTCCACTAATTTCTGCCGGGCGGAGGGCTGGACATTGGTGGCATCCACCACTGTCAGCAGGCCGGCTTCCAAGCGCTTGGTGGCCACGAAGTTCAAGGCCTCGAAAGCCGCCGGGGTCACGGATTGGTCCGTCACATCGTTGCCCACCAGCCCCCGGAAGTAATCGCTGGAGAGCACCTCGAAGTCACCAAAGTGCCTCGCCGCGAAGCTGGACTTGCCCGAACCGGAAACACCGACCAGCAGCACCAGCCCGACCTCCGGGATCTGAATCTCGCTCATGCTCCTGCCTTTCGGAAGATTGCCATCTGGGTGGGGGCGCCGGAGCTCAGGGAAGTTTCACCCACGGGGCGGTACTCGACGCCGTAGCCATGGCGTTCTGCCACCCCTTCCGCCCATTGGGTGAACTCGGCCCGCGTCCATTCGAATCGGTGGTCATCATGCCGCATGCCTCCATGGGCCAGCGCCGGATACAAGTGGTTGTACTCGGAGTTCGGGGTGGTCACGATCACGTTGGCCGGCGCGGCCCCGGCAAATATCGAATCCTCCAGCGCGGAAAGCCTGCTTGGTTCGATATGTTCAATGACCTCCATCAACACGGCCGCATCAAAGCCCGCGATCCGTTCGTCGCGGTACAGCACGGAGCTGTGCAGCAACGTGATCCGAGCCCTGTCGGTGTCAGCGAGCTCATCCACGTTCATGACGCGGGCGGCTTGTTCCAGCGACCGGGCTGATACATCCGTGCCGAGGATTCGTGTGAAGAAGCCATCCTTTCGCATCCGGCGCAGCAAAGCACCCGACCCCGAGCCCACATCCACCACCTGCCGGGCACCGCAATCCTTCAGCGCCGTCAGGACCGCCTCCGCACGTTGCACGCGCAACGGCTGTACTGACGCACCAGCCGACGCACCAGGGGAAGGGGGCAGCGGCGTCGTGCTTTCAACGGACGCAGTTGATTCTCCGGCAATGCGTGTATCGGCCGCAGCCACCAAATCTTTTTGGTGGGCCAGATACCGGTGGGAGATCAAGGCGCGTTCGGGATGCCCGGGCAGCCAGCCCTCGCCTTGACGCACCAATTTCTCGGCCTCGTCATCACTGACCCAATAGTGCTTGCTGTCGTCCAGTACCGGCAGCAGAACATAAAGCTGACGCAGGGCCACATGCAAGGGCGCCGACCCGGTGAGCACCAGACTGCTGTAGCGCGAGTCCTCCCACAAGGGGTACATCTCGTCCAGGGCGATGGGCCGCTGCTCGATGGTCCAGCCCAAGGGGGCGAACAAGCGCTCGGCCAGATCGTGCCCGTCACGGCCGCGGGTGGAGATCACCGGCACAACAAGTCGCAGCGGCAGCGGGGTGTCGGCCAACTCCGGGTAGGCCTCGCTGGTGGGCGTCATGGCGTTTCGCAGCACCCTGCCCAGGGCCACGGCCAACAGGCTGGAGGCCGTGTACGGTCTGTCATTGATGTAGTAGTCCAGCACACCGTTGTCGCCACGGAAGCGCTTGTTGCGGACCAAACCGATGGCATCAACCTCCAACAGCAGGACCGCCGTGGTTCGTTGCGGGGAATACTCCGGGTAAAACACGTGGGCATTGCCCACCGGCAACTCAAAAGTTTGCAAGCGCCCGGGGTGCTTGCGCAGTAGATGGGACAAAGCCGTGGCATCGATGGGGGAATCAGCCCCCGGCTCGAGGGTGATGCTGATCAGCAACGTCTCACCTTCCATGAGTCTGCGCGCGGCAGGTTTTCCACCACGCATTGTGAACCACGTTACTGCAGGGAGTTGTCCGCGCAACTCCGGCCGTGACTACATGTCCGTAAACGACCCCCGTTCGCCAAGGTGGCCCAGTACCGCCATCGAGGCCGGCTGTGCTCCCACACAGACTGCTGGGAAGTGGGAAGAACGACGGCGGTTGCGTCACCGTCAAACTGGCAAGCGTTGCACGTGGTCTTCGATGCCACCCGCAGGCCCATGCTGTTGAGCTTGTCATGGGGAGCCAGTCGGTAATGTGGGTGCAGGCGGCACACGGTAGGCGCCGGAGAACCCCCACTTGCATGGCTTCGGCGGTGCAGTGGCCACCACAGCTGACAGAAAGGTGAATTGCCCATGACCGTTCCCATCCCGGCGATTGATGAGCCGGAGATCGTGCGCTACGGGGCAGCCGACCCGCAGTTCGTGGAGCTCTGGACGCCACACGTTGAAACCCCGAAAGGGTACGCCATCCTCATCCACGGCGGGTATTGGCGGGCAATGTGGGACGCCACGCTCATGCATTCCCTGGCCCATGATCTGTTGGCGCGCGGTTGGGCCGTGGCGAACATCGAATACCGAAGCGTGGGCAATGGCGGCGGCTGGCCCATCACGCTCGACGACGTCCTGGCTGGCATCCGGTGCGCCAAGGACGCGCGCCCGCAGTGGTGCTCCGCGGGGGCAGTGGTAACCGTGGGCCATTCCGTGGGTGGTCAGCTGGCGCTTTTGGCCGCTCACCTTGCCGACGCCGTCGTGGCTCTTGCACCGGTGACCGACGTGCGGCGCGTCGACGCTGAAGAACTGGATGACAACGCCGCGCTCGGATTCATGGGCGGACACTTTGCTGATATGCAGGACGCCTACAACCTTGCCTCACCGATCTGCCGGGTCCCCATTGAAAAGCCGCTGCTCGTCATCCACGGCACTGTTGATGAACATGTCCCGGAAGTCCACTCGGAGGACTTTGTGGCAGCGGCAGTGGCCGCGGGCGACGTCGTGGATTTCCGGCAGACCCCGGACTTGTTCCACATGGAGGCGATAGACCCGGCCGCGCCGCATTGGGACAACGCAGTTCCTTGGATGGAGCGGCGTCTTTGGATGGAGCAGCGCTGAGCTGCCCGGAGCGGCGTCCTTGACGATGGCACATGTGCAGTTCTAGCGCGGCGCGGTGACGGAGGCCACGAACGCCTTGCTGGCCGGTGCATGGGATTTGCTGATCCGCTGGAATATGGCAACGCCCGCTCCGCCCGGCCAATCGGAGGGCAGGCAGTCGGTGGGCAATCCCGGGTCGAGGTAGGGGATCATGCGCCAACGATCAATCAAGTTCACATAGGTGGCAAACGCCTGCGGGGCGGCGTCCACCCCACCCTGGGGGAGTTGTTCGGTGAACTTGATGAAGTCCAGGTACAGGGTCGCGATGGCATCAAGGTCCCACCAACCGGCGACCACATCGCGCAGCTCCCCAATAACATGGGGGCGCGAGGTGGTGAACAACACCGCCCGCTCGCCTAAGCCCAAAGACTCCAGGATCTCCGCAACTTCCTTGCGCAGATAGTCCGGGGCAACCCACAGGCCGGGGGAGACCATCCCGCACCCGATCCAATGCAACTGCCGGCGCAACTGATGCCGGCGTTCGCGTTCGGACTCTGGCAGCGAAAAGGAGATGAGGCACCATGGATCGTGGGCGTCCATGGACCGAGGAGCATGGATGCGTCTGTCTCCACGCTCCAGCATCCGTGCCGCACGGGAATCCAGCTCATACCCAGCCATCCCATCACGTGCCGCTGAAACCACCACGGCCTTTTTTCGCAGCCGCGTCAAGGCAGTACGTGTCAGGGTTGCTGGGATATCCATGGCCTGCATCAGCTCAACCAGGGCGCTGGAGGCCATCCAGCCCCCTGTCTCCCTTAGGTACAAACCTATGACTGTGCGCAACAAGGAAGTGGTGCTTCCGGGCCTGGAGTCCATGTCATCAAGAACCGCCGTCACTGCAGGGATACCAAGACATCCCGGATTGCCTCGATGCCCACCTGTACCTCCGCAAAGCTGGTGCTCAGCGGCGAAAGGCCAATGCGCAGCCCATATGGCGGACGGAAGTCCGGGATCACTCCCTGCTCCCACAGCCGAGCTGTGACATCGGCGAAAAGCGGGTGGTTCACGCTCACATGGGATCCGCGTTGCGAAGGATCCCGGGGGCTGGCGATTTCCACGCCGAGCGGCACCAGGAGCTCCTCTGCCAGGGCAAGGGCATGCTCGGTGAGTGCGATGGATTTCTCCCGTATGGCAACCATGCCGACGTCGGCAATCAGCTCGGCCATGTCCTTGAGCGGCTGCATGGCCAGGATGGGGGGAGTGCCGGTAATGAACCGCCGGACGTTGTCAGCCGGCTCAAAGTTGGCGGACATCCCGAAAGGATCCGCCGCGCCCATCCAGCCCCAGATCGGCTGCCGCAGTCGGGATACCAACGAGCTGTTGATGTAGGCCAGCGCGGGGGCGCCGGGACCTCCGTTGAGGTACTTGTAGGTGCAGCCCACGGCAAGGTCCACGCCCCAGGCGTCCAGCTCCATGGGGACGGAACCGATGGAATGGCTAAGATCCCACACGATCAATCCCCCGGCGTCCTTGACCAGACGGGTGATCGCCGGTGCATCGGAAAGAAACCCCGAGCGGTAGGCAACATGGCTGAGCAGGACCACTGCAGTGCGGGGCCCGACGGCGGCTGCAACATCCGCTGGTGTGACACCTGTTGTGGGATCCGGATCTATCCAGACGATCTCCGCGTCGCGCTCGGCGGCGATGCCCTCAACGATGAAGCGGTCGGTGGGGAAGTTGTCCCGGTCAATGACGATCTGGTTGCGACCCGGCTGTCCTTCCAGTCCCGCGCGCAGCAACTTGTAAAGCAGCACCGACGTCGAATCCCCAATAAAGGTTTGTCCCGGTGCTGCACCCAGAACAACTTCGCCGAGCCGGTCGCCGAGCGTGGTGGGCTCGTCCATCCACTTCTCGTCCCAGGACCTGATCAGGCCGGTGCCCCAATCTCCCTGGACAAAAGCAGCGAGATTGCCGGCTGTTACACGCAGCGGCCGCCCGAGTGAGTTGCCGTCAAGATAGGCGACGACGGAGCCGGCCTCGGGTTCCACAAAGCGCTCGCGGTAGGGGGCCAGCCTGTCATTGGCATCAAGCTGTGCGCTGGTGGGAAGGGAAACGTCTGTGTTCCTGGTCATCGGGGTGTCCTTCGTGAGACGGGGCAAGGGGTGGGGCTATTTGCCGATTTCGGTGCGGACCGCGAAAAGTTCGGGGAAAAACGTGAGGTCCAGGGCTCGCTTGAGGAAATCCACGCCCGAGGAGCCTCCGGTGCCGGTCTTGAAACCGATGATCCGCTTGACCACGCTCATGTGGCGGAACCGCCAGGCTTGGAAGTTGTCTTCAAGGTCCACCAGATCCTCACAAGCTTGGTAGAAGCTCCACTGGGTCGTGTCCGACTCATAGATTTCCATGAACACAGGGATCAGCGATTCGTGGCAAACCCACGCTTCGCTGACGTCCCGCTGAAGAATGCTGACTGGAATTGCATAGCCGGCCCGGGCCAGTGCGTGCAGGAATGCGTCGTAGACGGTGGGCTCCTCCAAGAGTGTGGAGAGCAGTTTATGGGCCTCGGGGTCAGATTCAAAGACCTTGAGCATGCCGCGGTGCTTGTTGCCCAAGATGAACTCAACAGCCCTGTATTGGAAGGACTGGAATCCGGAAGACGATCCCAGGACTCCACGGAATTGAGCGTACTCACGTGGGGTGAGTGTGGCCAGTACCGACCACTGCTCGGTGAGGGTCTTCTGGATGTGCTTGACCCGGGCAAGGCACTTCAGGGCTTTGCCAATTTCGTCCTTCTCCATCAAGCGGCGGCATTCGTTGAGCTCGTGGAGGACAAGCTTGAGCCAGAGCTCGCTGGTTTGGTGCTGGATGATGAAGAGCATTTCATCGTGATGCTCGGGGGAGCTCGCAGGGTGCTGTGATGAGAGCAGGCGATCCAGATTCAGGTAGCTTCCGTAGGACATGGTGTTGCGGAAGTCCGTGTGCATCGTGCCTTCGATTTCGCGGACACCTTCGGGGGGCTCTGCATGGGGACAGCTCATGCACCGACTATATCAATATACAGACGGACGTCAATAGAGTGAAAGTAGTGGCTGGGATGCTGCGACTGAGATGGATTGGCCAGGAGATTCTCGTTTAGCGCCGGTGATCCATCTTGCAGTGAGTTTCGCTGTGCAGATGTGCACGGCTTGGGACATTGAATTGATCGGCGGATGCTTCTTCGCGAGAGGTAAAACTGGAGACTGATCCTTGCCTCCGGAACCCGTCATTGTAGTTTCTGCGGCAAGGGCCCGCCCCACAGGCACGTGTGCAGATGGGGGGATCCCATAGCTGCGTCCATGGAATCGCCGAGGTGCACGAGTCGATGGACGGTAGCAGGCAACCCTGAGTTGCTGCTCATGGAGCCCAGTTTCTGGTTCCAGCGGCTGGGTAAGCCGAGACCATCGTCACCCGATGCCAAGCTGCCACGGGAGCTGGCGGCTAAGCTCCACCGTTGTCAGTTGTGCGGCGGATGGCAAGTTCACATTCTTTTCAAAGTCATGCAGCCCCGCGAGCGGGAAAATTATGGAATCTACTGCTCTCGGCCCGAGTCTCAAAAGGACAAATAAGATGAAAACCATGGATTCTCGGATTATTCAAGTCCGTTCGCGGAAGGAAGACGAATAGGCAACTCTTATAGACGCAGCGGGGAACTGAATCGGGACAAGCCCCGATGGGGGCTTTAGACGGTTCGTAATTGCATGAGGTAACCGATCGTAAGAGGCGTTCCTTATGCCATGGACGGATGTCTAACCCACGCCCAACAGAAAGTCATCTTCTGCAACTTGAAATTTGTAAACCTTTGTCAAAATACCCACTGCGTGCAGGACTGTCGATCTTTTTAGAGGACTATTCTAAGCCGTCAACGACGTTAGCTCTTGATTGGTAATGGGAGACAATTATGGCTACAGGAGTCTAGTGCCAGACAAAAATGTCCCACACTAGACTCCTGGGGCCTATGAATCCCATGCTAGTTCACAAAATGGTTTCGGTTTCTGTCATCGAAACCGCCCATGTCTGGTTGACACTTGAATCAATGCTCAGCACATAGGACTCCACTGTGCTCACCTCAAACTGGTTGCTGGAAGGCACTACGTCACCTTCCAGGCATGGCAGTTCATATTCCCCTACGCCGGAGATCTTGATCAAAATGGTCCCGGGTCCAGCACATGTCAGATAGACGTTGATAAACTTGGAGCGGGTAGGAAAAGATCCCACCGTGTTGGAAGTCGATTGGTTATCCATCGATGCGACGATCTTTTCTCCAGATGGAGAGTAATGGGTCACATCTGAAGGTGCTGATGGGCTGGAGGGCAAAGAGGTGTGCGCAGTTGGCGTCGGCGCCGGTGCGGGTTGAGAGTCTGCGGGGGTACAACTAGTCAGGACCGCCACCAAGATGGCTCCCGCAGCAACCGACGTTGCTGTTCTAGCCATTCCAGACCTTCCATCCCACAGACGTTGGCGCGTCAAGGAATCCTGTGCTGGTAACCACCTTGACGCAGTTGTTGTTGGAAAAATAGGTGCGAATCCCCGTCTTCCACTTGCTGGTGCCAATCTGAGCGTATGTAGTCTTCTTGGCAGGCACTGTCGCAGAGACAGTCAGCGAATTTGAATACGAAACGCTGGCACTGATACTGGTGCTGACTGATGCTTTCGCCGAAATGATGGCACCGTTGACTCCACCTTCGATGGTTCCGCTAACGCTCGCTGAGACTGTACCACTGGTCGTGTTTTGGAACGATTTCTGGATAGGGGCCGTGGAGTTATTGATTGAGTGGTACTGGGGCCCAAGCGTTTCGTAGTAGTTGCTCTTAGAGGTCACTTCCCGGTACCGAAGCGATGAATTGCACGCGCCATACGGTGTCACCGCCCCATCAGTGATGGCCTGAGAGGAGTTTGCCGGCTGCGGAGCGGGTGTTTCTGTGGCCTGAGCCGATGGGGCCAAGAACAAAATTGCCATTCCCAAAGTGCCGACTCCTGCAACAAGCCGACCAGTTGATTTTCGCAATTTATTCACCACTGTCGATTCGAAGGGATAGTAGTATTTGGATAGCTTTCTTGATATCCCCAAGTAAACCCAACACTGCTCGTGGGTATGTGTGCAAGTCAAGTAGATTGCCTAAACTTGTCCCTTCGGATAGGTCCTGCTGAGGTGAGGGCTCGTGACCTGTCCTTTCCGACAAATATTGTTGCGATCATTGTTTACAGGTTCATGCATGACATGTCATGGTGCTCAGCGTCGGTCCCATAGCTGCTCCACAGATAGGAGTTCAAGAAGGCTTGACGCCGCCGGTTTATGAATCGCGAACAGGTTTTACTCTCCACTCGAATGTCCCTCGAAATAGAATTCCGCCAGAATGATAAGTATTTTGTTATTGACTGATGGATTGACCCTTGCATGATTTGGGGCACCTGCCCTCTGGGTATGACGATTTATTCCTTGTAATGAGGAGCCCAGTTATTTGATGGCGTATTTGAGGCGTAGGTCGGCGCCAGGATGCCTGGATGCCAGGATGCCTGGATGACGGGTTTCGGTGGTTGTGAGGCGTCGGCAGAGTCCGGCAACGGCTGCGGTTTTGGCGTTGGTGTGCAGCGGGTCAAGGGCGATGTCCATCGCGGTGTTGCAGGCGACCATGCGGATGCCGGTGTGGGTCAGCTTGATCCAGGAGTCCATCTCTTCCTGCCCGGGGCTTGGCTGCTTCGACTTTGTGGTCCGACTTGGCTTTGGCCGGATTCGGCGCCATTCGGTCGGCGTCGTCATCGGTGCTGGCGTAGGAGTTGTGGGAGTCCAGCTCGACGTGCATGCGGGCGCAACGGAACTGATTCTCCTGCCTCCACCACCGGTCGCCGCCACGGACCACGTCTTCAGTTCACCATGGTCAACGGGGTGGGAGACCTCGGTGAACAGCCGCTGCGGTCGAAGCCCACCAACACCTGTCGTTCATCCCCGACCGTCTTACGTAGTTCGGGCAGGAGCAGGTGCAGCTCGGCGGCCAGGGACGCCCCGGGTTCGGCCATGACCACAAACACGGGGACACCGGGGCTTGCGTGGATTGCGCCTGAGAGATGCGTCAGAGCTTGCCCCGCGTATTCGCGCAAACCTGGGCACTTATCTTTCCGGAACCAGGTTCACCCCGAGGAGTACTAGACCGAGGCATGGCAAGCTTCCGATATGTCTCGTCGCTTTGTTGCCGTGCAAGCTGACGATGGGTTTTCCTTTGGGTTGTTTGCTGGCGAAACCGTTGTTGGTCGATTCAACGTGGCCGCGGTTGTGCGCGACCCTTTCCAAAGTGGAGTTCTGAGTTACTGGTTGGACAGCAAATACGCAGGTCGCGGGCTTGTCTCAGCTGCGGCACGGGTGGTTGTCGGAAGAGCGCGCGAGGAAGTCGAGTTGCACTGTATTGAGGCAACTGCTTTGCTGCACAATGTTGGATCGCAGCGAGTTCTGCTGAAGGCCGGTTTTCTACAGATTGGTATGGCGCCTCGATGCCTACAAATCGCTGGGAAATGGCAAGGCCACAGCCTGTATCAAATTGCCCTGCACGAGTAAGGCACTTGGTTCTGCTCTTTGCGGCTTGCGGGTCGGTAGGCGGAATTAAGCGCCCAGGCGCGAGAGATATTGAGGGATGCGGGGAGTACTGCCCTGCTCAGTTGTCGCGGGCGTAAGCTTCAACTTCTGCGAAGAACCGTTCGTTCTGAATCCCTATGTTGAGCGAGTTGCGACTGTCGTTGTAGGTCAAATCAATATCGATGCCGTTGACGTTCCACATCTTCCGTAGGCCTCTTTGCCCGTGCCATGGAATGGCGGGCTCGCCGTAGTGGTTCGTCAGTTGACAGAGAATGGCGTCGAAGCATTGAGTTGCCTCGGGATCCGGCGGCGCGGAATCCAGTCGGAGCTGCAAATAGACTGATTCTATGAGCCCGTCCTTTTCCGGCTCTTCAGAATGCAGAGTGTAGTCGGGGTTGCTCTGTGATGATTCCGGGTGCAGCGTTGATTGGGTAGAGGTGAGGGCCTTGGTAGAGAATCAGATTGTCTAAGATCTCGTTCTCTACAGCAAGG
>NZ_JASISP010000020.1 GCF_030063185.1 Arthrobacter sp. H35-D1 | reverse complement strand
CCCACCACGTGATCCCGTGGCAACACGGAGGGGAAACCAATATCAGCAATGCTGCCTTGCTCTGCGGACCTCACCACACCCTGATTCACCACAGCGAATGGAGGCTGGAGCTGGTTCAAGGCACACCTACCTTCACCGCCCCGTACCTGATTGACCCCATCCAAACCTCGCGCCGCAACACCTACCACCACGGCCTGAACAAAAGCAGCCACCACAACAGCACCCACAACCAACAAAACTGACAACAAAAGCCCCACCCAGGAGCACATATGGCTCGGGCATGGCATCTATGGGGCAATCATCTGGGGGGTAACGGGGGGAACAAGAGACTTCAGCGCGGTTTCGCTCGTCACACCGCGGAACGAACCAGCTTTCGAAGAGGGCCCAAGCGTCTACCGGCCCTCCACATTCACCTAGTCAATGATCAAGGGAGTGGCAACGATGCAGGTTGAAGTCAGGCGCATTGATGCCAACAGCACAACGGGTGCGACTTATTTGCCGGTCGTTTTCCGGCCTTGCCTCCACTGGCACTGGAGTGGTCAACGCACCACGTGCTCGGCCACTTCCGGCGATCTCCTGCGGGAGTACCAAAGCGATAGGACCAACGCCGCACCCCAAAAGAAGAACAGGGGATCCCATAGCCATGCATGACCGATCATCGCGATGGGATCGTCACCGTCTTGAGGACGTATGCCCCCGGCAAGCACAGCCCCGCTGACAAGCGTGTTCAAGCCGCCATAGATCACCAAGAGCGGGCCGCCGACCCGGCTCACCGCACGCCAGAACGTTCGCCAGCACAAGCGATCCTATGCGACGGCAAGGGGGATGCATGCGGCCAGAATTTTTCCCACAGCGATACCACCGAGGGCCAGTCCTGCCCCAAGTGGTGCTCCGGCCGACAGTTACACTGCCCATTGGCCGACAGTGGCCAGCAGCCACTGCCCTCCAAAAGCCCAGTACAAGCTGAACCCGGCATGGACCATGCCAGCTGTGAAAGCGATCCACACAAAAGGGCGGCTAAGAAGTGCTCTTTTAGCGGGCGTCATGCGACCCACTGTAGCCACTGCGAGACAGGGAGACCATGGACGGCTGCTCTCCACCGTAGTTTCAGTCCGGATGGTACCCGACGTTGATCACGTTTCCGTCCGGTGCTCGGACAAAGAACCGCCGGTGTCCCCACGACTCAGTAGTTAGCGGGTACACGATTTCGTAGCCGAGCTGCTGGGCTTGTTCATAGGCGCCCTGGATGTCGTCCGTCAAAACAGAAATGACAGCGTCTTCGGGCGCGGTTGCATCACGCGTGACCAGTTGGACGGTCGTTTTAGTGTCGGGTGAGGCGTATCGAGCCACCCAGCCCATGTTGAATTCCTCGGTTCCCAGCCCCAGATAGTCGGTGTAGAAGCCCTTCGCCTTGACTATGTCGGCTACTGGAAGATTCGCAATGATGCTTGTGGTGCGCATGTCGGTACTCCTGTCTGGAATGGATGTACGTCCAAACGCTACAGTGCCTGCCTGTGCCCGGAGCACGGGCGAGCTGTCGGCCTCTTCGGAAGCAGACGTGGTGAAGCTGGGAGTGCTGCGTCCATCGTTTACGCGGATCATGTCAGTCGATGCGTCACCGCTGCCTTCGGCATCTAGGATCCTTGTTTTCGATATGCAGCGGGGCTGGTGCCGAAGTGCCTTGTAAAGGCGGTACTGAACGCGAACGGACTTCCATATCCCACCCTTTCTGCAATACGTGTGAGGGTGAGGCGTGGGTCGGCAAGCATTTCGCTTGCAAGCAGCATGCGCCACTTGGTCAGATAAGTCATGGGCGGTTCGCCGACGGCAGCACGAAACCTGCTCGCTACCGTCGCGCGGGACACATTCAATGTGGTTCCCATCGATGCGATCGTCCATGGGTTCGCCGGTGAATCGTGAAACAGCTCCAAGGTCTCAGCGACGAGCGGATCAATTTCTGCCGCCAGCCATCCGGAGGCTCGTTCCGGGTGTTCGCGCACCCACGCTCGAACGGCGTGAACGAGCAAAACATCAAGCAGCCGGTCAATGGCTCCGCCTTGTCCCGGTGCATCGGTGCCAATCTCCTCCTCGAGGACCTGCAGAAGTGCCGGATTCATTGCACTGGCGTCAACGCTCGCCACCCTCGGGAGCACTGCCGTGACCGTCCTGCCTATCTGGGCTGCTGTTTCATAGGTGCCAATCAGCATCGTCGTTTCACCGTCGGAAGTATTGCCCCACGTGCGAACACCCCGGCTCATGCGGAGCTGAACGTCTTCGCCGGCGGGTGTTGTGCAAGTCTGTCCTGGATGCACAATGACATGCCTTTCTCGCGCTGGATGGTCCGCGACCCGATACGGCATCGGTCCACGAACGACGGCGACGTCGCCAGGCTTGAGACGGTGGCGTTCACCATCGGCAACCACCCAGGCGCTGCCAGTCATCACGACGATCACGGTCAGCGGAGCACAGTCTTGCACGTCAATCGACCACGGCGGATTCATGACCACCCGAAGGGCGAATGCGCGACGAGCACTGGGGCCGTCAAGCAGGTGGCTGAGTGGATCCATAGGCAGAGTCTAGACGAACACGTATGAATATGAGCCAACAGAATATGGTTCGTCTGCCCAATATGATGTTGACTTGCCACAAGAGAAAACAAGCGGGCAAAGACTCGTCTGGGCTGCCTTCATGGCTGGCATCCCTCCAGTAGGAGCTGACCCCATTTCTAACAGACAGCTGACAACAACAAGGAACGTGACAACGATGCTCGGCACACTTGGCACAGCCCTCACGATAATCACGGCAATCGGTGCGAGTCTGGCAGGCGGTATCTACCTCGCATTCTCCACCATCGTCATGCCGGCGTTGCGCATACTGCCCGCAGGGGAGGCGAGCACAACTATGAGGAGGATCAACGAAATGGCCGTCAGGGCACCATTCATGTCAGTCTTTTTCGGAGGGGCCGCAGCTGCAGCGGCGGTGGTCGTCACTCAGCTCGTCAGCGACGAGCCGCCGACGCCGGGTGCGACTCGGACCATCGGAGCGGGACTCGTACTGGCCAGTTTCGTGGTGACTTTGGCGTTCAATGTCCCTCGGAACAACGTGCTCGCAAGCAACACGGCCGCGTCCACCACCATTGCTTGGGAGACTTTCGATCGTGGGTGGAGCCGCGCCAATCACCTTCGAGGAGCCCTGGCGATTGTCGGTGCCGCCGTGCTCACGACATCGTTGGTGCGCCAGAACACCGACCATGGCCCCGGACCCATCGCTGGCCACCGCTTGATGACAGCCACAGCGGATCAGCGACTTCGCGTGCCCACTGCACGGCGCACATGCCCAGTGGCCTTGCTTCTCTTGCCGAGGCCATGGACAAACAAGTGGGAAAAGTGTTTATGCTACTGGATTGGCGTCGAAGGAGACTCTCATGAACAGCCAGTCGGTTACTTCCCCGGACGGAACCCGGATAGCTTGGACCAGACAGGGTGCAGGACCGCCGCTGGTCATGGTGCACTGTGTGGCGGTGTCGCGTGCCACCACCCCTCAACCCACGTTGCCTAACGCGTTGGCCCGGCATTTCACGGTCTACACTTATGACCGGCGCGGCACCGGCGAAAGCGGCAACACCGGGCCGTACTCGGTGGAACGCGAGTTCGAGGACCTTGGCGCCGTCATGGCGCTTGATCCACGCGATCCCGTTGTCTACGGCTTCTCTTCGGGAGCAACATTGGCCCTCCAAGCCGCCGAGGCCGGTGCACCCATCCGCAGTCTCGCCCTTTTGGAGCCGCCGCTGTTCGCCGATGAGGACCCCACCTTCACCCTGCGGGTGGAGGCCCAGCGACGCATCGACTCGGACCTCGCCGACGCACACCACTGGTTCGACACTGAGGTAGTGGGCGTCCCCGAAGATGTCCTTGCCGGAATGCCTCCGCTCAGTGACGAGGGTCTGCGGAACACCCGCACGATCGTGCACGAACTGACGTTCCTGCCTGGAACTCCTGCCCACCGTTTCGCAACCGTTGAGACACCGACACTGCTCATGGCCAGCGACCACACTGCGCAAGAAATCCGCCAGTGGGCCATGGAGCTCGAAAAAGAGATGCCAAACGCAAAGCTACGGGTGTTGGCGGGCGAATGGCACGGTGTGGATGATGCCACCCTCATGCAGACGATTTGGCACCATGTGTCCAATGGTTCGTAGTTGTGCGCAGCTGAAAATTGCCTGTTCGCCCCCTGTCGGGCAATTCGGGGCCTGGGCAGCGCGGGCGGTTGATGTGCCTGCCCAGGGAGTGGTGAAACCGTGCCATGGTTGCTGTGCCCACTGGCGCGGGGCTGCACAGTGTCACTATGCTCAATGACAACCTGCAATATGCATGGCGGGAATTCTCATGAAACTCGAGTTCATGTACGCCCCGACCACTGATCTGTTGGGATCACTGGCCTTGTACCGCGACGGTCTCGTTTGCGATGAGGTGTGGCGCGAAGGCGACGCCACCGTCGCGCTCGCTCTCCCTGGAACCGACGTTCAGCTCATGCTCGACGTCAACGATCCGGATGCACCCATGGGTCCGCTCTTCGTCGTCGAAAGCGTCGAAGTGTTCCATACCGGCCGTCCCAGCAGTCTGCTTGTTGTCGCCGAGCCTTCGGAGATTCCCGGTGGCTTTATGGCGAGCTACAAGGATCCGGCGGGAGGGAGCATCTACGTCATGGACCAGTCCACCGATGCATCGCCTGAATGAACGCGAGACGCCGACGAGGTGGCCGGGCTGCGCGTTGTACCTGGGGAAGGGGAGTTGGCTTGCACTGAACCTTCCACGCGGGTGAGCCATTCCGTGAGCAGCGTGCCGATGAGTTCTGGCTGGTCCAGATGTGCATTGTGTCCTGCTTGGTCGAGGACTGCGATGGTGGAACGCAGATAGTGCTCGGCCAAAGCGATCTGGTCCACAAACCCCACAACGTGGTCCTGGCGTCCCAAGAGAATGGTTGTGGGCCCGGTAAATCTCGGGGACCTGTCTTCGGGCTCGACGCTCAAAGTGTAGTTGGCTGAAATACGATCGATGGCTGCTTGGTCAAATGCCCTTAGTCCCGGGAGCGCGTGATCGCGAAAACTGGCCCAGTTGCTTGCTGATTGGACCACGGCGAGTTCGGCATAGTCTGCAGCATCGACAGCGGGCAGTGACGCCAGAAGGCCGGCATCCTCCAACAGGACGGTCTTGGGCGGCACAGTGCGTTGGGAGTCCTCTGCCACCGCTACCGGGCAGAGGAGGCCCAAACCCAAGACCTGATCGCCAAATTCGGCGGCCAGATACCGTGCAATCATGCCGCCAAAGGAGTTTCCGAGAACGGCAAATCTGTTCTTGCCGAAGGTGTCACGGGCGAAGGCTGCAACCGCTTTGGCCACGGCATCTGCACTGTCAATTGCAGGGCCTGCACTGGATTTGCCCATGCCCGGCAGGTCCACGTAAATGCGTTGCCATTGACCTCGAGCGGCAAAGACAGGATCAAGGCCCATCAGTGAATGATGATCAACGCAGAACCCGTGAATCATCAGGATGGGTGTGCCTGATCCACGGACGACGGAATGCATCTGGGAAGGCTAACACGGCACAGCAGCAGCGACACGCACCAAGACGGTGAAGGCCCTTGTAGTCTGGGTATGTTGAGCAGAGCGGCACATGATTACTACCGGACGAGCGTGAAGATACCCCGTGGACCAACGCACCATCATTATCACTGGAGCCAGCAGCGGCATCGGGGAAGCAGCTGCGCGAACGCTGGCCCAGACCGGGGACAAGATCGTTGTCATTGGACGTTCGGCGAAGCGGACCCATGCAGTCGCCTCCGACATTGGGGCAGATTATTTAGTGGCGGATTTTTCCCGGCTGGACCAAGTGCACGAACTGGCTACAGCCCTCAAGGAGAGCTATCCGCGGATCGACGTGCTGGCAAACAATGCCGGCGCCATCATGGGCCGGCGTGAACTGACCGCGGACGGCCACGAGAAGACTTTTCAAGTCAATCATCTCGCCCCGTTCTTGCTGACGAGGTTGCTTGAAGATGTGCTGCTGGCCAGCCACGCCAAGATCGTCAACACTGCCAGTGTGGCCCACCAAGTTTTTGGCAAGCTCAACCTTGACGACCTTGAAACGGCCCAAAAGTACTCGTCCAACCGCGCCTACGGCAACGCCAAACTGGCCAACATTCTCTTCACAAAGGAGCTTCACCGCCGTTTCAACGGACGGGGCATCTCTGCAGCAGCGTTTCATCCAGGCGGGGTTGCCACCAATTTTTCTGCCGGTTCCAAAAGTTGGTTGCGTTTCCTCTACGGCAGTGGAATGCGTTCCTACATGCTCACGCCTGCCCAAGGCGCCCAAACACTCGTGTGGCTTGCCATCGGCGAACCTGGATATGATTGGTCCTCCGGCCACTACTATGCCAAAAGAAGACCCGCCCGCACCAGCCGTCAGGCCAACGACCCCGACTTGGCCCGGCAGCTGTGGCAGCGCAGCGAGGACATGGTGTCCGCATGGTTGCCATGACGGGGCGCTGGGTGTTTCGAGGGCATATCGCCGGGTTGGGCACCGGGTCGGGGCTCCGTGCGGTGGTGGGTATCTGGAAGGCGTCACCTTTTGGCGCCTTTACCGACGTCATGGTGGAACTGCCCTCAGGGCTGCGGCTGCTGCTGGCCCCGCGGGCGGAAATCGCCGACTTCATCCAAACCACCTACACCTTCGACGACGTCATGCTGGTGCCGGTTCACGCGGCACTGGGGCCGAACCATGAGAGCGGGAAGCAGTTGCAGGTCCACGCCGGCCCCCTGCGCATCGACGCCCGGATTGGCGGACCCACCAAGCTTGGCGGCCTCATTGCTCTGGTGCCCCGCGCCCTGGCGGTCCACCCCCGGTGGTTGACGTTGATCAATCCTCTGGCAGCGGCCTTGATCCCGGGCGTGCGAACGGCGGGAACAGCCTCACAGGGACGCCAAGAGTTCTACGGCGTGACCAAGCTGCGCGCAATCAACTCCGCTGCCACAACGTGGAAAGGGCACGACGCCGGCCCGCTGGCCGATATTTCCCCTGCCGTGCGCTTTGGCTTTAGCAGTGTTCCGACCAAGCCCGCCTTGGCCACGGTCCAGACCACCATAGTGGCCTCGGACCCGGCAGAATAAGAGGCGGGCAGGACAAGAAATCTGGCTAGAAACTGGCGCCTACCCGCCCTTGCACCGTCTGCGGCACAGCCAGACAACGACTCCCACAAGCACGGTCCCCGCCAGCACGGCGGGGCCAAAGCGCTTGGCCAGCACCGGCAGCACGGCTGACCCGAGATCCAGTTCCGGGGCCGCCGCGGGCGGGATTCGAGCAGGTCCCGGCTCCTGCCGGACAACACCCGGAGCAGCAACACCTGGAGCACTGTGAGAAGTTGCTGCAGCATCGGCCGGCACGGGAGTCGGCAGTTTTGGCGGCGCCGCTTTCTGCGCGCCACCCTTCGCCGCGACCGTTCCCGGGGCAGGGGTTTCGGCTTCTGCTCGGTCGCCCGGTCCGCTTCCGGCAAGGTCTGCGGCGCCGTGCCCGGCGCCGTTGCCGGCGACGCCTCCGGGCACGGGTGCTTTCTGTCCGGCCTTGTCGATGACGCACTGGACAAATTGTTCCAGCAGCTTGTCTGAGATGTCCTGGATGACGCCGCGCCCAAACTGCGCCGGCTTGCCCGTGACGTTCATGTCGGTGGAGACATCCACCGTGGTGCCCTCGCCGTCTGCGGCCAAAACTGCCGTCACTGTTGCCCCGGCTGTGCCATTGCCTCGCTTGTCCTTGCCAGATGCACGGATCACGACGGTGTGGACCGACTCATCGCGGGAAAGAAATTCACCGGTTCCCGCATACATCATCGCGATGGGGCCGAGCTTGATCTTGACAGTGCCGGTGAAGGAATCCTCTTCCACGTTCGTCAAGGTGGCGCCGGGAAAGCACGGAGCAATCTCCTCGAGCTGGTTGAAGGATCGCCATGTGTCCGCCAGGGAACTGGGAACCGTGAAGTGGTGTTTGAGTTCCATGACCGACCTATTCCCGTGTCCGTTTGAGGCCATCGGGCTGCAGACCGGCAGCCTTCATGACCGCTCGTTTGGCAACCACCTGGACCAAGTGGCGCCGGTATTCGGCGTCCCCGTTCAGGTCGCTGGCCGGTTCGGTTCCCTCGGCGGCATGCGCGCAGGCTGCCGCAATGGCCTCCTGTGTCAGTGCACAGCCTGCGAGCGCCGCCTCAGTTGCCGTGGCACGCAGGGGAGTACTGGCCATGTTGGTCAGCCCCAGCCGAGCTTCGGCAATCACGCCATCCTGGATCCTGACCATCGCGGCGACGGCCACAATGGACCACTGCTGGGCCACACGGGTGAACTTTTCATAGTGTGCGCCCCATCCGGTGTACTTGGGCACCTTGATGCTTGTCAGGATCTCACCGTCTTCCACGGCCGTGGTGAAATAGCCCTGAAAGAAGTCGGCGGCATCCACAGAGCGTTGGCCGTTCGGTCCGGACACCGTGAACGTTGCCCCCGTGGCCAGCACCGGCGCGAGCATGTCGCCGGCCGGATCGGCATGGACAAGGGCTCCGCCAAAGGTGCCACGGTGGCGGACTTGGGGATCGGCCACGGTGCCTGCCGCCATTTGCAGCAGCGGCAGGTGCGTTGCCAGCAGGGGATCGGTCTCCATCACATGGTGTGTGGTCATGGCACCGATGGTGAGGAAATCGCCGTCGTCCGTGATGCCGGAAAGGCTGGGGATCCTGCCCAAGTCGATGACAAGGGATGGATCTGCCAGCCGCAGCTTCATGACGGGGATGAGGCTTTGCCCCCCGGCGAGGACCTTGACCTCATCCCCGGCCTCATCGGCGGCGGACAGCAGGCCCAGCGCCTCTTCGACCGTGGTGGGCGCGGCGTAATCAAATGCGCTCGGAATCATTGCACACCTCCACTGGTTTTGGCTTCCTGCAGGGCATGCCACACACGCGAGGGCGTGCACGGCATCTTGATGTCTTTCACGCCCAGATGCCGCACGGCGTCCAGCACCCCGTTGACAATTGCGGGGGTGGAGGCGATGGTGCCTGCCTCGCCCACGCCCTTGGCGCCCAGCTGGTTGCTGGTGGCCGGCGTTTCCGTGCGGTCCGTGATGTAGTGCGGCAGGTCGGGAGCGCCGGGGACCAGGTAGTCCACAAATGATCCCGACACGAGGGTTCCGGCGTCGTCGTACACTGCCTCCTCATACAGCGCTTGGGAGATGCCCTGCGCAAGGCCTCCGTGCACCTGCCCTTCCACGAGCATGGGGTTGACCACCACTCCGACGTCGTCCACACAGACATACTTCAGCACGCTGACGTGCCCGGTTTCCGTGTCCACCTCCATGGCCGCCAGGTGGGTGCCGTGCGGGTAGGAGAAGTTGACGGGGTCGAAGGTGGCTTCCGAGTCCAGGTTGGGTTCCACCCCGTCCGGCATGTTGTGGGCGGAGAACGCGGCAAAGGCAATCTCGCCAAACGCGGTGGATTGCTCTGTGCCCTTGACGGTGAACGCGCCGTTGGCGAACTCGAGGTCGTCCTCGCTGGACTCCATCATGTGTGCGGCGATGACCTTGGCCTTTTCAATGACCTTGTCCGCCGCGGCCAGTACGGCCATGCCGCCCACCGTGAGCGAACGGGATCCGTAGGTGTCCATCCCACGCTGGGACACCTGCGTGTCCCCGTGCAGCACTTCGACATTTTCAAAGGGCACCCCGAGCCGGTCTGCGACGAGTTGGCTCCATGCGGTTTCGTGGCCCTGCCCATGTGCCGAGGAACCTGTCACGACCTCCACGTTGCCTGTGGGCAGCACTCGCACTTGGGCGTGTTCCCAGCCGCCGGCTGCGTAGTTCAGCGCACCGAGCACCCGCGACGGGGCGAGTCCACACATTTCGGTAAACGTGGAGACGCCAATGCCCAGCTGGACGGGGTGATTGTTCTCGCGCCTGCGTTTTTGTTCGGCGCGCAACCCCTCATAGTCGAAGAGTTCCACGGCCTTCGCCGTGGCGGCCTCATAGTTGCCGGTGTCGTATTCCAGCCCGGCCACGGTGGCGAACGGGAACTCGGTGTGCTTGATCCAGTTCTTTTCGCGCAGTTCCAGGGGGTCCATGGCCAGTTCGGTGGCGAGTTCGTCCATCATCCGTTCGATGGCGAACGTTGCTTCCGGCCGGCCGGCGCCGCGGTAGGCATCAGTCCACGGTTTGTTGGTGAAGATGTTGTTGCACTCGAACCTGTACGCCGGGAACTTGTAGATGCCGTTGTACATGAACGCTCCCAGGATGGGGATGCCGGAGGTGATCAGGCCCAGATAGGCACCCATGTCCGCCAGCAGGTTCACGGAAAACCCCGTGACAATGCCTTCCTTGGTGGCGCCGATCTTCAGCCGCTGCACCTGCGCCCGTCCGTGGTGTCCCACCTGCAGGGATTCGCTGCGGGTCTCGGTGAACTTGCACGGCTTGCCCATGCGCCGGGCGGCCACCACCGTGATGATTTCCTCCGGCGTCACCTGCAGCTTCCCGCCAAAGCCACCACCCACATCCGGAGCGATTACCCGGACTTTGCTTTCCGGAATGCCCAGTGTGATCGCGAGGGCGAAGCGCAGAATATGCGGAATCTGCGTGGAGCTCCACATCGTGATTTGTTCCCCTGTTGGGTCAACCACTGTGGAGCGCGGTTCCATGAAGGCCGGGATAAGACGTTGCTGGTACAGGGTCCGCTCCACCACCACCTCGGAATCGGCCAACGCGTCCTCAACGGACGTGCCGGTGCCGGCCTCGGCCGAATCAAACACCCAGGTGGCGGACTTGTTGGACTCCAGCGTGGTGTGCGCCAGAACCTTGTCGGTGAAGGCCTCCTCCAAGTCCATGACCACGGGCAGCTCGTCGTAGTCCACATCCACCAGTTCCACGGCGTCGCGTGCTGCGGCCACACTGCGGGCGATGATGACCGCCACGATCTCCCCTGAGAATGCCACCTCGTCCACCGCGATGGCGGGGTGCTCCGGCGCCTTCTGGTCGGGAGTGACGGGCCAAACGTTGGGCAGGCTGCCCTGCTCCCCGGCGATGTCGGCTCCCGTCAGCACGGCAAGGACGCCGGCGGAGGCCTTGGCAGCAGAGACGTCGATGGCCGTGATCTTGGCGTGTGCATAAGGACTGCGCACCATGGCCAGGTGCAGCATGCCCGGCAAGACCATGTTGTCCGTGTAGCGCGAACGGCCAGTGATCAGGTGTGCATCTTCCTTGCGCAGCCGCGCCTTGCCGATTTCGTTGCGGCCAATGTCGGCGCGGCCTGCGCCTGCGGGGCCGGATTCAGCGGTGGTGGTCATGACACACCTGTCCTTTCGCTGCCGTCGGCGGCGAGATCATCAACGAGGTCATCGGAGACGGAGACACCGCTTTCGTCGTATTCGACGCCGTCCGCGACACTCTTCACGGCGGCAACAATGTTTTGGTAGCCGGTGCACCGGCACAGGTTCCCTTCGAGCCCGTCACGGATTTCCGTTTCGGTGGGGTGCGGGTTTTCCTTCAGCAGTGACGCCGATTGCATGATCATCCCCGGGGTGCAGAAGCCGCATTGCAGGGCATGGCACTGGTGGAATGCTTCCTGCAGCGGGGCCAGCTTGCCGTTCTGCGCCAGGCCCTCGATGGTGGTGACCTGGTGCCCGTCCGCCTGCACGGCGAACATGGTGCACGACTTCACGCTGACCCCGTCAAGGTGGACGGTGCAGGCGCCACAGTTGGTGGTGTCGCAGCCGATGAGGGTGCCGGTCTTGCCCAGCCGCTCTCGAAGGTACTGGACCAGCAGAAGTCTTGGTTCGACGTCGTCGGTGTACGTGACGCCGTCAACGTCGACGGTGATGGAAGTGGAACTCGCCATTGAGATCTCCTCGTGTCCGTGGAGACCAAGCATGACAGCCCGGCTCCAGCCCATGATGTGTTTCAGGTTACATGAGGTCCCGCCGGAACGTTAGGGGTCCTCGTGTTCGGCGTCGGCCAGGGGAACGTGGTGGATCCGCGCCTCCATTCCACTGAGCCGCCCGCCCTTGCCGCCCCATCGCAGCGCAATAATTTCCGCGGCAATGGAAACGGCCGTTTCCTCCGGTGTGCGCGAACCCAGGTCCAGTCCAATGGGGCTGGAAAGTTTGGCAAGCTCGACGCCGGACAGGCCCGCCTCCCGCAGCCTGTCCATCCGGTCCTCATGCGTCTTTCGCGAACCCATGGCACCGACGAAGGCGACGTCGCGGCGCAGCGCCACCTCCAGCAGCGGCACGTCGAACTTCGGGTCGTGGGTGAGCACGCAGATCACGGTGCGCGGATCCACCAAGTCCGCGTCCAGCTGGGCCTGCAGGTAGCGGTGCGGCCACTCCACCACCACCTCGTCCGCCACCGGGAACCGGGCCTTGGTGGCAAACACGGCCCGGGCGTCGCACACCGTGACCCTGTAACCCAAAAAGCTGCCCTGTTTGGCCACCGCGGCGGCGAAGTCAATGGCACCGAAGACCAGCATGCGCGGCTGCGGGGCAAAGCTGGCCACAAACACGCGCATGCCGTCCCCGCGGCGCTCGCCGTCCGGACCGTACATCAGCGTGGTGTTCCGACCGGCAGCCAGCAGCCCCATGACGTCGTCGCTGACGGCGTGGTCGGCGCGGGCGCTGCCCAGCGTCCCGTCAAAGCCGTCCGGGTGGACCACCAAGTGGCGGCCCAGCCACGCAGCATCGGGGTGCTCGATGACGGTGGCAATCGCCACGGGGTTCCCGGCGTCAACATCGGCAGCCACCCGGCCCAGCTGCGGGAACGATTCCTGTGTGACGGCTTCGACAAACACATCGATGATGCCCCCGCATGTCAGGCCCACTTCAAAGGCGTCGTTGTCGCTGATGCCGTAGCGCTGCAGCACGGGGACGCCGTCTTCGATCACCACCGAGGCGAGTTCGTACAGGGCGCCCTCCACGCAACCGCCCGAGACGGATCCCACCGCCCGGCCGTCGGCGTCGACCATCATGGACGCGCCGGCCGGGCGCGGGGCCGAACGGAAGGTGCGCACCACTGTCCCCAGCCCCACGGTGTGCCCTGCAGCGACGGCGTCCACCAAATCCTTCAACACTTCACGCATTGCCCATCACAACCAACAACTCCTTGAAGCTCGTCAATGAATGGCCCCCCACAAACGAATCAACGTGCGGCAGGATGGCCTTGATTCCCTGCTGCACGGGCTGGTATCCGTCCTTTCCCCGGTGCGGGTTGGCCCAGATGATGCGCCGCGCCACATGGTGCAGGCGCTCCACCTGCCGGCCCAGAAGTGCAGGATCGCCACGCTCCCAGCCGTCGCTTGCCACCACCACGACGGCGTTCCTCATCGCCGCACGCTGGCCCCAGCGGTCATTGAAGGCGCGCAAGACTTCGCCGAGCCTGGTGCCCCCGGACCAGTCGGGGACGGTTCGTCCGGCCAGGGCCAGCGCATCGTCCGGATCGGGCAGCCGCAGTGCTGCCGTCACCCTTGTCAGCCTGGTGCCGAGCGTGAACACCTCCACTTGGGCGGGCGCGGCCACCACCACGCGGTGCGCCAAGCGCAGCAGGCTGTCCGCGTAGGGTGCCATGGACCCGGAGACGTCGATCAGCCAGACGATCCGGCGCGGCTTCCGGGGTGCCCTGGCGCGGCGCAGCGGGCCTGGTTCGCCGCCGCGGCGCAGTTGGTCCCGCAGCGTGCGGGCACGGTCGATTCTGCCGTGCCGGTCAAGGCGGCGACGCCGGCCCTGGCGGCTGGGCAGGGTGACAGGCAGCTCGGCAAACATGTGGTTGAGCAGGGCGCGTTCTGCTGGGTCGAGGGTGGCCACATCGCGGTGGCGCAGCAATTCGCGGCGGCTGGCCACGGCCCGCAGCGCCTCACTGGATTCTGTGCCATCGCGGCCGCCGTCGTCGTCCAGGGCTGCCGCCCGCACTGTGGTTGCGACTGGCCCCTGTGTCGTGTTGGCCGAGTGGCTGGGGGAGAACCACGCCTCAAAGGTGCGGCGATAGGACTCCAGCTCCTCCGGCGCTGCGCACAGCGTGGCCCGTCCCGCCCAGAACACGTCCGTTCTGTTTTCGATGGACAGCAGGGAGACTGCGTCAACAAAGCTGCGCGAGCGGTCCGCCGTGACTTTCACGCCGGCGGCGCGGACGGCGGCGGCAAAGGCCAGCAGAATTTCCTCGGCTGAATGGACTGCCTGCAGGGATGCTCCCGGCGCACTTTTTGCCTCCCCGCCCGCCATGGCTCAGCCCAGCATCCTGGCCAATGCCGCGGAGACGCGTTCGGTGTCCTCGCGGTACTTGCAGAGCGCGCCGATGCTCGCTGCCGCAGAGGCCAGGTCCAGGTCCGGGCTGCCCAGCAGGTGCAGGGCCCGGGCCCAGTCGAGTGTTTCGGCAACCCCGGGCGGCTTCATGATGTTCTCGCTGGACCGGATTTGCTGTACGGCCCGCACCACCTGTTCGGCGAGCAATGCCGGGACCTGGGGAAGCCGGGTGCGGACAATCTCCACCTCGCGTGCCAGTCCCGGATGGTCGATCCAGTGGTACAGGCAGCGGCGCTTGAGTGCGTCGTGCAGATCCCGGGTTCGGTTGGACGTCAGCACAACCAGTGGGGGAGTGGAGGCCTTGACGGTGCCAAACTCCGGGATGGAGACCTGATAGGTGGAGAGCACCTCAAGCAGGAATGCCTCGAATTCGTCGTCGGCCCTGTCGATCTCATCGATCAGCAGGACAGCGGGGCTTTGCTGGAGGGCTTTCAAGACGGGGCGGGCCAAGAGGAAGCGCTCGTCATAGAGGGAGTTTTCCAGCTCGGCAGCCGTCAGGTCGCCGCCGCCAGCCTCCACGCTGCGCAGGTGCAGGATTTGTGCCGTGAAGTCCCAGTCATAGAGTGCTTGGGAGGCCTCGATGCCCTCGTAACACTGGAGCCGGATGAGCGGGAGACTGAAAGCCTCGGCAAGCGCTTCGGCCATGGCCGTCTTGCCGGTGCCGGGCTCGCCTTCAAGAAGCAGTGGCCGCTCCATGGCAAGTGCCAGGTAGCCCACGGTCGACAGACCCTCGTCGGCCAGGTAACCGGTGGAGGCCAGCATGGCGGACAGTTCTGCTGCGGAACCCACGGGCGTCGTCGTCATGGCACCAGCATAGGGCCAACCGGTGGGCAGCGTTCGGCGCGGCAGCCCCCCCCCCACCCCGACGCTCCATCACTTTCAGGGCGCTTTTCGGGAACGCTCCAGCATTATCGGGGTGTTTTTAGGCGACGCTCCAGCATCAAGTGGAATCGGGCCCAGCAGGTGGAGCTGTTCGGGTGTGTCGATATCGGCCCCGTCGGTGAGGTCCGAGCAGTCCACCACGTCAATGGCGTCCGGGTGCGTGGCAAGGTACTCGCGGGCGCCCGCATCACCGGAGGCGGATTCGGCGGCCAAAACCGCGTGCTCCCGAGTGAAGAGCACGGGGTTGCCGCGGCGCAGTCCTGCTGCGACCGCTGAGCCACGGCTGTTGAGAGCTGGGGGAGTTCCTGTCGCTTTGGTGACACCGTGGGGGGAGCGAAACCCGGCGGCCGTGATTCGTCCAGGTTGGTGCGCCTTCAACAAGCGGGACACCAGTATCGCGTCCATGCCGGGTTGGTCCACGAGAGCCACCAGAATCTGCCCCGTGTCTGCAGAATCAGGGCTGCCAGCAATTGCCGCGGCGACTCCGGCGGCGAAGGAGCTTCCCATGCCTTCGCTCCAGCGAGGGTTTTCCACCACGGTGCAAGCTGGCGGCAGCGAGACGGCCCGCACTTTTGCTGCACCGGCACCAATCACCACGACCGCTTCATCGCAGCCGCCGCCCAGCAGCTCCGCGACGGCGTGCTGGATAAGCGTGGTCCCATTGAACGGCAGCAGCGCCTTGGGTCCGCGGCCCAAACGGGTACCGGCACCGGCGGCCAACAGCACTGCCGTTGTGTGTGTCATGGCACCCACCCTAACGGGGTCCAAGGCTGGCGGCGGCAACGATGGGGGAGATCTGGCCTTGTAGCGCATTGACAGGGGAGACGTTTTCCTTGTCCGCAGGTCAACAAGGAGTGCACCCATTTCGTGCTCGGTTGGGAGGTGGATGTCGTGTTTTACGTAGAAGTCCTGACGGATGACCATCATCGCACGGTATTGGCCTCCCGGAAAAGACCCCCGAAAGTGCAGGGCCTTCTCCCCTTGGGGATCGGAATCGCAATAAGCCCGATCTGGGGTATCCAGCTGACCGGCCTAGCCACAAGATGATGTAAAGATCAGTACATACGAGCACAGTATGTGGGGGTATTGGCGCGGGGTTCGGGCCCAGGTCCGGTCAGCTGAATACCCCAAAACCCGATACCTATAATCGCGGCAATCCTCATGTTGTTGTCGACGCGCGCGAGGTCGACGAGCGTCGGCTTCATGCTCGGCTGGGTCTTCGGTGTCGATGTTGCAGTGGTCGTCTTCACGTTGTTGTCGGCGATTCTGCTGGCGTCGACTCCCAGCGCGACACAGCCGACCGTTGGCGTCATTGAGCTGATTCTGGGCGCCCTGCTCCTGTTGCTTGCAGTGCGCCCATGGAGAGGACGACCGAAAGCGGGAGTCGAACCGGCGCTTCCGAAGTGGATGGGTGCGATCGATTCGATGACCTTCTGGCGTGGCCTCGGTCACGGTTTCCTCTTGGCGGCAGTCAACCCGAAGAACCTGATGATGGCGATTTCGGCAGGTCTCTCGATTGGTGCCGCGTCACTGGGTGTGGGACAACAGGCGTTGGTCATCGTGACCTTTGTGATCATAGCCAGCTGCACCGTGGCCATCCCGGTGATCGGCTATTTGGTGGCGGCCGAACGGATGAGGTCCCTGCTCGACAGCTTGCGTGCGTGGCTGACTCACAACAACGCAACGATCATGTCTGTACTCCTGCTGGTCATAGGTGTCGTGGTAGCTTCCAAGGGCATCCAACAGTTCTGAGCCGGATGTTGCGGCGCGTCTACAGCGGTGTATCCTCGCGGGAAGTTTCCCAGTCCTCGGGACCGCTGGAGCCCGCAGGGTACTCCTCTAGCGGCACGTCGTTGTTGGCCCACGCCTCGACCACCGGTTCGATGATCCGCCAACACTCCACGGCGGTGTCTCCGCGGACGAAGAACATGGCGTTGTCCGTCAGCACTGCCTTGAGCACTTCACCGTAGGGGAGTAGATCAGTCTCGTTGAGATCGGCCCTGAGTTCGGCGCGGTTCAGGCTGTAGATGTCCCCGGGACCATTGACGTCGATGTCGAGTTGCAACTTCGCCGGTCCCACACCCATCCGGATCCTGGTCGCTGTGGAAGTTCCCGTGAAGCCCGTGGGCAGATGCGGGAGCGGCTTGAACGTGACGATGGCTTCCATCTTGTCCTCACCGAGTGACTTGCCAGAGCGAAGAATGAACGGGACCCCGGTCCACCGCGAGTTGTTAATGCGGACTTCGATCTCTGCGAGCGTCTCAGTGTTGTTCTTGCCGTCCACCCCTGGTTCGTCCACGTAGTTTGGTACTTTTCGGTCGCCGATCTTTCCCGCCGTGTAACGGGCCCGGCGGGTGGTCTTGGCATAGTCATTGCCCACTTCGGCCGCGCGCATGACTTCGGCAATCCGATCCCTAACGTCCCGTTCGTCCAAGGTGGCAGGCTCGTCCAAAGCAATGAAGGACATGATCTGCAGCAGGTGGCTTTGCATCATGTCCTGTAACGCACCGGTGGAATCGTAGAAGCCGGCGCGACCCTCCAAGGTGATGTTCTCATCAAAGAAGATCTCCACCTTCTCAATGTGACGGGTATTCCACACCGGCTCCAGGAAGTGGTTGGCGAACCGCACCCCCAGAATGTTGAGGACGGTTCCAGTGCCGCGAAAGTGGTCCACCCGGTAAACGTGGTTCTCAGGCAACAACGCTTCTACAGTCTTGTTCAGTTTTCGGGCCGACTCTTGCCCTGAGCCGAACGGTTTTTCCATCACAAACCGGGTGTTTTTCGGCAGGTCGTCCGGATTGAGCAGATCGCATGCTTTCTCGGTGACGGAGGGTGGCAGGGCAAAGTAAACGGCAACCGGTTGCGCAACGGATTTCAGAACTTTTGCAAGTTCCCCTTCCGCGGTGACGTCCACTTGGTGATAGCTGCTGTTCTTCGCCATCTCCTGCAGTTCATTTTTGCCGACTGTGCCGTTGGCCTTGTCCTCTCCCGAACTGATGCCAAAGGACTCCTGTACTTGACCGCGCCACTTCTCCTGCGACCAGTCGCTGTTGCCGGCACCCACCAGATTAAGTCCTTCGGCACCGCCCATGGAGATCAGGCTGGCCAACCCGGGCAACAGGAGCCTCGCGGTGAGGTCGCCAGAGGCGCCAAGAATCACCAGCGTCTTTATCTCGTGGCCGTCCTGCTTTGGGTTCGTCGAGGAGTTCATGATTCCGCCGTCCTGATAGCTGGTGGACCGAGCATCCGGTGACCCGGTATTTTCCCATGCTAGTCCGGCTGCCGAGGAAGTGGCCAGGTGGGTGGGGGAATGGATGGCGCCAGTGCTGCAAGGGCGTCGACGGCGGTCTGTGCCAAAACCGCTGCGAATTCGGATAGTGCTTTCGGCACACCGGCGTTGAAGCATGCGACAGGTTGGTTCCCTCGTGAACGTTCCGCCAGCACTTCGCCAAGCATGGCGGTGTCGTTCGCTGCAGCGACGAGGAAACTAGCAAGCTCGTCCTGTTTCTCTCCTGTGCTTGGCTACTATCCTGCGTCTGACTTCCCTTTTATGTCAGGGCCGGCCTGTTCCGCGGCGGCATGGGGGAGCAGAAGAACGGCAACCGCCAGCAGGTCCAAGTGGTCCAGCCGGGCTGCACGTAGAAGTCGCCGCAAAGTCCTGCTCCGTATCCGGTGGGCAATGACGCGTTGCGCGGCCAAGACGCGGAGGTCGCTGCGCGCGTCACGGGCCCGGTCGACGGCGTTTCCAGCCACAACGCTACCTTGTCCGCAAGGCCCGCGGCGCTTCCACGAAGCGCGGCCTCAATGCTGTCCAGCACACGCCGCGCTGCAACGGAAACCAACGCCACCGGGTCGGGCGTGAACAGGATCTGGCTGTCAATCAAGCCCACCACACCGCCAATCGCCGCATCCACGATCCGGCTTCTCGGGTTCTGCAGGGAGGGCCGGATCAGCACGGAAAAGCGCAGAGTAGGCTCCCTGGATAGAGGCGAGGCGACGGGAATCCAGGACAGCAGCTGCCCCCAACCCCAGAACGACGGCGATGACACCGGCCACCAGGTCGACAGCTTGGCGTGCCCGTTCGCCGTTGCCGCCTGCGAGGCTAATCATCACCGCAGTCGCCGCGAATACCGGATACTGGTGGTCCAATAGCGCTGATGCCAGCCACCATGCAACCCCGGCGGCCAGTCCGCATTGCGCGATGACAGGACGCGCAGTCCGGAGCCGCCGCCATGTTGAGGCGGGGCCGGCCACTTGGACCGTGGTCCTCACTACCCGACGAAACGGGACGCGCTGCTTGTTCATCCGGCTTCTCTCCTCAGCCCACCGCGACCTCGGCAAAATCCAATCCCAGCGTTGCGGCCAAGTGTAGGGCGTGACCAGGGCATGGGAAACAACAGCATGCACGTCGATCTGGGGGTGTGGTGGAGAAACTGAGGTTGGAGCGGGACGGAAACGGCGACGAACCCAACACTTCCTTGGATCGCACGCACACCACCCGCGTGGTCCTGGTCCCGATCGGTGCCGCTGTGGGCGGTTTCATCTTCGGGTTCGACAGTTCAGTGATCAATGGCTCCATCGAAGCTGTACGAACCAATTTGGACTGACAGAAGGCATTACCGCCTTTGTGGTGGCCATCTCCCCGATAGGCGCCGCAATTGGTGCATGGTTCGGTGGCCCCGCCGCGAATAAATGGGGCCGTACGCGGGCGATGCTCATGGTGGGCAACCTCTATATTGCGGGCTCGCTGGGCTCCGCGTTCGCCTTTGCTCCTTGGGATCCGGCGGCTTGGCGCGTTAGCGGCGGGCTGAGCATCGGTGCCGCTTCGGCCATTGTCCCGTCTCATATTTCGGAGATTGCGCCCGCCAGGCTGAGGGGACAACTCACCTCATTGCAATGGATGGACATTGCATTGGATATCTTCGTGGCGTAGTTGATGGACGATGTCATTGCAGGTGCAGCCGGAAGCGCCGCTGACGAATTCTGGTGAGGTCTGCAGGCCTGGCGCTGGATGTTCCTGGCCGCAGCCATCCCCGCCGTCTTCTACGCAGTGCTGGCACTGCGGTTGCCGGAGTCCCCGCGCATGCTGATAGCAAATGGCGACGTCGAAGAAGCCACCGCCGTATGGGAGCATGTGCACGGACGCGGTGAGAGCGAATCCAAGACGCTGGTAGATTCCATCCGCAAGTCCATCCGCAGCGATTCCAAGCCTTCATTCAGGGATCTGAAGGGCGGCACGCTTCGCCTGGTTCCCATTCTTTGGGTTGGCGTCATCATCGCCGCCTTCCAGCAGCTGGTCGGCATCAACGTGATTTTCTATTACTCCAATTCGTTGTGGCGATCCGTCGGATTCAGCGCCAAGTTCGCTTCCAACGCTTCGGTGATCACAGCCGTCACCAACCTCGTGGTCACCATGGTGGCGATCGTCCTGATCGACAAACTCGGACGCCGCCCACTTCTGCTGATAGTTTCCTCAGGCATGACCATCAGCCTGGCGCTCATGGCGATCAGCTTCAGCCAAGCCTCCATTGTCAACGGTGAGCCCCAATTGCCTGAGCCATGGGGGACTGTGGCACTGGTCGCGGCCAACTGGTTTGTGGTCTTCTACGCCTTGGCTTCCCTGGTGCTCGTGTACTTCAAGGTTCCAGAAACCAGGAACCTTCCGCTGGAGGAGATGGCGGACAGGTACAAACGTGAGCGCCGCAACGCTGACAAGACCACGGCCTGATCATGCCAGCAGCCCCGGCGGCATGGTGGACGAACAAATCGTCGGTATGGAAATGGTGGGGGAGTGGGGCCGACCAGATCAACCGAAGGCACGGGATGGGGCACCCGGCACGCCCGGCTTGAAATCTAGTGAAGACAAGGGGTCGCCGATGCGTTTACGCGAACCGCCTTACAGGGCGTCACCGGCGTGGTCGCGTTTCCATTTTGAGACCACCGATCGTGGTGCTCGTAAGCTCCAGGAGCGCCGAATAAGTTCTGCAAGTTCTTGGACGTCGATCGAGTCCAGGTCGACGAGTACAACAGGGTAGCCGTTGTAGTGGGAGGTCGTGAAGAACTTCTCCGGATCGGAGGCGAGTACTGTTTCCTTGGCCGTGAGGGATTCGACCCACACCACGAGCCCGTAGGGATCATCCGGGATCCAGGCAAAGATCCGGGGTTCGGTGCGCCACGACGGACGGCCTCCGTAGGACGGCTGCTCGTAGGCGCCAGGCAACTCCAGTGCGATGCGGCGAACGTCGGTCTCGGTAACCATCATTGCTCCTGACTATTGCTTGCATGGATGCACGACGACGACGGCTGCCGAGGTCGTCAACGTCCGGTCCCGGTCGACAAGCTTCACATCGGCCGTCTCCGCAGGCTGGGACCTGGGCACACACAATACGACAGTGGATCAATAGGTGGGTCCGGTCCTGCCGGGGGATTGCGAGCAGTCGCTGGTCTGGTGCAGACTGACGGGATGGCTGACATCGCGTTGTTTCATTCCGTCCTTGGCGTTCGACCAGGCATCCACCATGCGTCCGATCGGCTGCGCGCCGATGGCCACAACGTCCTGGTCGTGGACCAGTATGACGGCCGGGTTTTCGACGACTACGAACAAGCGGGCGAGTTCGCCGAATCGATCGGCTACCCGGCGCTCATGCAACTCGCCCTCGAGGCCGTGAATGATCTCCCGGACGGATTCATCACTGCCGGGTTCTCCAACGGAGGGGGCATGGCCGAATACGTCGCGACTCAGCGGGAAGTTGGCGGTGTGCTGATGCTGTCCGGAGCACTGGATCTGTCCATGCTCGGTGTCGAGTCGTGGCCTGCGGGTGTGCCGGCGCAAATCCACTACACCGTCGATGATCCTTTCCGGAACCAAGGCTGGGTTGACGCAGTAGCCAAGCAAGTGCAAGCGGGCGGTGGAAACGTCGAGGTGTTTGACTACGCGGGCGCTGGCCACTTGTTCACTGATCGTTCGCTTGAATCCGAATACGACGAACAGTCCGCCGAATTGTTGTGGACGCGTGTGCTTTCTTTCTGCGCCTCGCCACCCAGTTGATTGTCCCGTCTCGTCTAAGCTTGACTCTTCTGTGTCTGTCAAGCTGAGGCGTCGACTGTCCTGTAGAGGAACTCCTGCGGAACAGCATGAGGCGGTTGAAGGGTGAGTTTTCATTATGGTCGCCTGCAGGATTCGTGTTTGAAGTGGGGATAGATATCAACGGATGATTCTTATAACTGCAGCGACGTTTGTCCCAGTCGTCACACGGTCGGTGCCCGGTCTTCGTGGCTGACAAATCCATCATATTTCTACCTAGATAAGAGGTATCCGCAGATTCGGAGCATATCTCCCGCGGTTGCCAATGGTCGCTGCGAAGGCCCCGCCGTCCGCTGTCATTCATCTCGGCTCTTAGGTCTCCCGGGCGGTGCGGACGGAGGATGGGTGACGGCAAGAGGTGCGGGTTAGCCGGTGGAGGGTCAGCGCAATCACCGCCAAGAAGATGACAACGGCTTGGGACAGCGCAGTCAGAGACATGTCGAAGAACCAGACGAGTTCGTACATGGCCGGGAAGGGCGGCTGCCCGGGATTAGGACGTAGAGCCCAACTGCTGCGGGGACTACGGCTTGTGTCAAGAAGAGGTTGCCTTCTCCGAAACCCGTGGGAGAGGCGGACTTGTAGCCAGGGGCGAGTCGGGTGTGGACGACGGCGTCCACGGCCAAAGCTGCCAGCACCCGAAGCACCGCGGTCATGGCTGTGGGACGGTGACGATGGATCGTCTCCGAGGGTTCCCTGTACGCGCCTTGACTGGAGCATTTATCCTAGGTTATTTGACGACCAGGGTTCCCTGCATGCTGGAGTGGTAGGTGCAGTGGTAGGTGTAGGAACCGGGTTTTTTGGGCGAGGTGAACGTGACACTGTTACCGGGTTTGACGACGGCGTCGAAGGATCCGTCGTCGGAGGTAACAGTGTGGGCTTGGGCGTCCATGTTCATCACGGTTACAGTCGCCCCGGCTGGAACGCTGTCCGGGCCCGTATAGGCAAAGGATTCGATGTGGATGGTCAACTCGACTGCGGTCTCAGGAGAGCCCGTGGTGGGCCCGGTTGGGGATGCGCTCATACTGGGCTCCACCGGTGCGGCTGATGAAGCCGGAGCTGATGGGCCGGTCCCTGTCCCGGTGGTCCCGCAAGCGCTGATACCGACGATGGTGGCTGCGGAGATTAGGGCGAGTGCGAGACGTTGGTGCTTTTTGTTCGTTGTCACGGGTTCCCTTTTCATGGAGCTAACGAAAGAAGCCATTCAATGCTCTCTGGTGCATAGGTCGCAGTGAGGCCTATGCAGTGTGGCTGGAAGTCAAGGTGGCATACACGACGGTGTTGTCGAGGTATTCCCCAGTGGCCGGATCGTAGCCTCCGCAGGTAATGAGTCGAACTTCTGGACGGGTGGCGTTCCGGTAGACCTCCACGGTCGGAAAGGTCGCTTTGGGGTAAGTCTCGGTTTTGTCAACAGTGAACACCGCCGCGGTGCGGTCGCTGCGTATGACGGTGAAGGTCTGCCCCGGCGTGAGTTCGTGGAGGCGGTAAAACAGACCTTTGGAGGAGGTATTGGTATTGACGTGGCCGAGGATGACGGCGGAACCGGTTTGTCCGGGGGCGGGTGAGTGTTTGTACCAGCCCCCTGGAGACCCCGCCTCGCCAGACGGGGTCTCAATCTCGCCGTTGGCCTGTTTACCTAATTCCAGCAAGGCTGCGTCTACACCGATGGATGGGATCTCCACCCTGACCGGAACGGACGCGGGTAGCGCCGCGTCCGGCGCAACAGCAACAGGTAGCGGAGGAGGGGTGGAAGTAGGTGCCACTTGAACCGTTGCCGGGGAGGGCGTCGCCGTTGCGGGCGAAGCAGTACCAGTAACGAAAGGTGCGGCGGCGGACACTTTGCCGGTTCCATTCGGTACCAGCGGTGGGTCATGGAGTCCAAAGCCGATGGTGGTGATGCCACCGGCTAGGAGCAGGGCAGCCGTCGTGGACGCGGCAAGGCGTCCGCGACGACTGCTAGGCTCAAATTGCATCAGATTCCTGTGCCTGTCAGGCCTTGGTGCTCATCCGGCGACGGACCGCGTAAGCTGCGCCAGCTGCCAGAATGAGACCGCCACCGGCGGCAACGACACCCAAATTGGGTCCGTCCGGGGAGGCCTGGGTGGTAATGCCGGTTCCCGGGGCTCCGGCAGGCATAGCGGTCAGTGCACCGCACAGTGCCGGTGAGGTAGCGGCCAGTGGCAGCGAGGGGACCAGGTCGCTAGGCGCCTTCTGGGCCGCAGCAGGCAAGGTGGCCGGATCCAAGCCGTGAACGACGACGACGGCCGTTCCGGCCTTGAGGGAATCAGCGGTTTTCGCATCCAAGGCGAAGGTCCGCTCGTAGGTGTACGCCGCACCCATTCCGGCGACCTTCAAATCGGTGGCGGCCGCCGGGCTGGTGTCACCGCTGGTGGACAACGTTGCCCCGATCCCGCCGTAGAACGGGGCGCCTTCGGTGGTGCTGATGACGCCGTCCTTGCTGGTGTCCGCTGACATGTTCGGGCATGTGCCCTTCGCGCCGATGTGGATGTGCTGGACGTGTGGATAAGGATTGCCGTCGAAGGTGGCTGCCAGGCCGGAGACGCTTTCCGTGACGGTAGCCTGGTTGCCGTTCACGGAGACCATGACAGTTCCGGAAGCGTTGCTGCCATTGAGTGCAGCCAGATTGGCCTGGTAAGTGCTGTTGTCCGCGGCGAGGGCCGGGCCGGCGGAGAGTGCAAGGGCGCCCAAGGCAAGGGCAGGGATAATCAAGAATGCGGGCTTCTTCATGAAATTTCCTTCGATGAGAATAAACGTTCCCCCAGTGGGACGTCCATAAAGTTGACCCTAACTGATCCTTGTGCCCCCTGTCACAAAAATGAGGATATTACAAAATCTTTAACCGAAAGGCCGCTACCGGGGCAGACTCCGCTGTGACATGGAGAGGGCAGTTTCTGTCAAACACTGAAACGCAGATTCATCATTGCCTCAATCGGCTCAACCAAACCCGCCATGTTCTGCAGTACTTCATGCATGGCCCTCACCTTGTCATCGTTCGGCGTCTCCTCCAGCAAAGGAACGTGCGCACCAAATGGTCGGGAACGGCCGCGAGCAGATGGCGAGGCTGTTTGACTATTCGAACGTGGTTACGGGGTGGGGCGGCAGGGACAGCGCGGGGGCAGTGTGCTTTCCGGATTCTTTCGTTGTAGTCCATCGACGTAGACGCCAAGGACGAACTCGCTGCCGTTGAAGCCGAGACAATAAGTTGTAAGCGAGAGGGGAGAACCTCTCGAGTTGCAGTACGTGTGGCCCTGCTGCAAAGGAACAGGCTTTAAGGGTGTTGAGGTTTCCAGAGGTGTTGTGGATGCACACCCAGCCAGCAGCACCGAGCCGAACCGTACAGGCGGATTTGGCCCTGCACCTGCATTTTATGGGTGAACCGATCTTAACTTTGTGGTCCTGATGGGTTCACCGGAGAATTCTTCCCGAATTTTCGTCGAAATATTCTCCACTCGCGGGGCTGTGTGGCGATTTTTCCTTTCCTGCGTGGTTGGGGTAACCGGGGTAGAGCGGGGAACAACGTTCACGAGGAGAAGCGTTGGCCCAATGCGCGGTCCGCCACAGATACGGTACGGGCACCATAAGGTGGTCTGGGCATGATCGGCACTGCCAACAATGAATAGTTGGCAAGGCCTTTACGTGCAGGAGTCTCGGCACGTACTCTGACAGTTATCGCGGCCGCTCCGGTCGTGGCGAGGGTATCGCAGTGCTGGGGTGTGCTAGAGGATTCATTCTTGCCCCCGCCATTTCATTGAATGGCAGGAGAACAAAATGTTCGACCAGAAATTCATTACCAACGCAATGACTCACAGCGCAGAAAACAACCTCGACCGCCGTCGACTGTTCAGAGCCGCCAGTGCTGCAGGCATCGGAGGCACGGTCGCGCTGCTGTCCGCCACCTCCGCATCAGCCCATCCGGAAGAGGACGAGGACAACGGGAGGAAGGGACCCAGTGATTCTGCGATCTTGAACTTCGCGTTGAACCTGGAATACCTTGAGGCCGAATTTTACCTTCGTGCAGTAACTGGAATGGGACTGTCCGACAACCTCACGGACGGCAGAGGGAAAAAGGGCGGAGTCACAGGCGGCGGCAAGGTACCGTTCACGCCCGGCAGCCTGGTCCAGAAGTACGCGGCAGAGATCGCGGCAGATGAGGAGGCTCATGTCAGGTTCCTGCGCAGAGTTCTGGGAAAAGCCGCCGTTGCCCGGCCGCCGATCGACCTTGATGCAAGCTTCACCGCAGCCGCTCTCGCCGCAGGACTCATCACCAAGGGCCAGACCTTCAGCCCATTCAAGGATGAAACCAGCTTCCTTCTCGGAGCATTTATTTTTGAAGACGTCGGCGTCACCGCGTACAAGGGTGCCGCCCCGTTCATCGACAACAAGACCTATCTTGAGGCGGCTGCCGGCATCCTCGCTGTAGAGGCGTACCACGCGGGCATCATCAGAACCACCTTGTACGCCCGAGATCTCCAAGCTCCCGCCCATGCCATCTCCGACGCCCGCGATAGCCTGGACGGCACAACAGACCTCGACCAAGGAATCGGAACCGACCAGGTAGCCAACCTCGTGCCCACCGACGCCAACGCCGTGGCTTTTAGCCGTACCACTGCACAGGTCCTGAACATCGCCTACCTGACCCCAAAATCGGTCAAATCCGGCGGGTTCTTCCCTCACGGCGTGAACGGAAAGCTCAATAGAAGCGGTGGCAGCTTAGGGCATTCATCCTGAGACGATAAGTCCTGGCCGACCACCAAACGGGGCGGGCGAGGGCACGCCGCCAGCCGGGCAACTGAGCCAACTTTCCACGGTGTCGCTGGCACAATCAGAGATTCAATTCGAAACTAAGACAGCGCGGAATTTTCCAGAAATACGGAAACGACTGATTCGCAAATATTTCGTGTCAGTCCGTCTGAAAGGGGTACCAACAGCAGGGCAGATGCAAAGTCTTTAGCGGGGTGATGGTGTCTCAAGATGTGAGACTTGAATTCAAGGGGACAGTAGCAGCTCAGGTAGGTGCCCTTGGGGAAGTATTGGCGTGTGAGCCTGTTGGTGTTTTCGTTGGATCTGCGCAGGTGGGCTGGGCGTAGGTTGGCGGCAGGCGCTCTTGAAGGTGTTGGAGAGGTAGGCCTTGCCATGGTCACAGACGATGGTCTCAGGCACAATGACCGGTTTCGCTGCAGCCCTGCGAGTCGTCCGTCAATGGACTTCATTCACCGGAAAGGCAGTGCTGAGGTTGCCATGGATTCGGCCTGTGACCAGCCTGGCCGCATGAGCTCCGGCGTCATGCACCTAGCCAGCAGCAAGGCCGCATCCACGGCCTTGGTGGTGGGGCGGATGACGGCGGCGGGGATGCTGCGGGTAGCAATATCAACCATCGCCGTCAGCTCACCGCGTCCACCCATGCCGTCGTTGAGTTCAACGGCGGTACCAGGTCAGTGGAGTCGATCTGCATCAGCTCCCCGGGCCGCACCGGGTAAACGGCACCGAACGGTCCGGATGGTTGCTGGGCCAGGGTCCGCCGAGTCCGGGCCGAGCCAGTGGGGTGTCTGCCTTCAGCCAACCGTCCGATCAGGCGGTGAAAGGTAGCGCGGGACGGCATGGGCACGGTCCCTGGGCCGTGTTCGTTCTCCAGTTGTTTACGCCCCTGCTTCATCAGCCGGTCTATGGATCTGGTTGACTGCTGGGTGTTGGCCTCCAGGATTGAGAGCAAAGCATCGAAGACTCGTTGATCGGTTTGCCCGGCGATCGGAACTTTGCGGATCAGCCGTTGATCGATCAGCCCAAGAATTCCTTTCTTCATCATAGGCGTAGCGCAATCTTTGGAGTGAACCAATGCCGAGCGTTTCGCCGAGTTCGTGAAGCTCAATCAGTTTTGTTTGCGCACGCTGACGCAGTGAGGTTCGCATGACGTCGAAGTCGCGGCGTGCAGTCTGGACAATCCCGACATCGCAGGGGATGCCGTCCAGGATCTCGGTGATATGGCTTTCCAGGCACAGTGCTCTTTTCTGTACTTCGGCGGACAGCGAGTCAAACAGCATGGACGGGCCCGCGATACGCCGCTGTGATATCGCCGTCGAGGGCTGTAACCGTGTACGTAATTCCGTACAGCTCGACGTCATCGCCAAGCAGAACGGGTCCTGTGCTCATGATGAGCCCCTTAGCGGCACGGTTGAGTCCAAGCGAAGAAGTCTGAGTCCAAGGGTCAGTGGATGCTTCTGCGTCCAGAGCAGGTGAAACAGGGGTGGCACGACGATAACGGCTTCACCGGCCGCTGTGATCAGTTCACGCACTGATGACGGACCGGATTAGCTTAATTGTTCCATCATGAGTGCCGCGGATGCTTCCTGCAAGCATCGTGGATGTCGGTATCCGGCGATCCATCTGAGGTTGGTCCGGTGTGGAAGGTAGTCCCCGTCCGCTGGTAGGCCCAAGCAACTGAGGCGCAACTGAGGCGCAACTGAGGCGCAGAGCTGTGCTGTGGCATCGAATACGTTTTGGCGAGCTGGTGTCACACGGTCGTCGGGTCGAACATCGAGAACGAGGGCGGTACCATCAGTGTACCGAACGAAATAGTCAGGCACATGTGAACGCTGGGGGAGTGGCGTTGGCAACGTGATGCGGAACCAACGTGGCGCTGGTTCGTTGCGCACCACCACAAGCTGGCGAAGTTGCTCTGTCCTTTGAACGCCACCACCGGGCGGATGGGAAAGACCTCCTCAACGGGTATCGACCAGCAGTCTGAGAGGTGGCCTGGTGGTTGGCGCAGGGGAATGCTGCTCCCTGAACGCCAGGGCGTCTTTGGCGCCTGGAATCCATCCTCGTCCGGTACTAACATCGGACGCCGTGAGTTCACGTCCCACGTGTCCACTGTAGGCCGGCAAGTCCTGTCGCTGACAGACATTGGGTGAGACACGCGCAGCCGATGCCTCATCTGTAATGAGACAGGACACCAAAAGCCATGCAGCGGGGAACCCCAATTTGAAGTTACTTTACATAATGTAGATTATCGGCGCACGAATAAGTCGAATTTCACCTGCTGGGATAACCCGGAAGCTTGAGATATTTGATCAAGTTTCCCGCAGCTGATAGGTGTCCGCGCGACGGGGACAGTTGTTGGCTACGGGAGAGCATCTGCATTGGAACATGGGACTGACCTACGAGTTTGGATTTTGACATCCATCATCTGATGAATGGTTTCAGCATCTGATAACGGAGGCCGAGAAGCACAGCATGTCGATCGCGCCGCGTTTACGGATGGTTTCCCGTTTTCAGGGGTACACCGGTGACTGCCCTTGGGCGTGGTCCGCTCAGGATATCGAGGAATCTGCGGATGAGTTGAGCACCCGTGATCAGCGAATCACGACAGGTACTCTCCTCCTCGCCTATGGGCACGCACGCGGTACAGATGGGTGTGCGCGGGTTTTAGTTGTCAGTTTCAGATAATTTCAAAGCCTCGGTCATTGTCCCTTGGCGATCTCCGTTGGGCCAGTTCTGATACTTGGCTCGGATAAAGTAATCGACTCCAAATTGGTCCATATTTCAACTAGGGACTCCAATTCAACGCCACCGAAACCCCAGACGCTCCCCGGCGATGCCGGAGCGCGTCTCTTTGGACAACCTCTCTCAGGACCGTTCTCGCGGTCTTGATTTTTGCAGGGCGAGGGCGACAAACGACGCAACCACAAACCCGCTGCCGACTATGGCGACCCAAACCTGCTGATGTTCCATAAAGCCAGTGCCAATCAACAAGACTTGAATTTGGCTAGCAATGCTCAAGACAAGTAAGACGAGTCCGACAACTGCAGTGAGAGCGAATGATTCTCATAACGGCCAGCACGTCCATAGAACCCAGTTAGTGACGGCCGTGGACATCAGCGCAGCCGAGACAACGACCGCCCCTGCCACCGATGAAATCGATTTTATTAGGTTCATCGTGGCTGTTCCTTTCGATACATCTCGTATGCACTAACCCTTTAGTGTATACAGCACTATAAACATTTGTGTCAATAGTTCAATTATATCCAAGTAGACCATGGCTCGACTCCCTGGCCATGTGATCAAATTTGTGTAAAGAATCGTAAATTAGTCCAATTGGCTGATGATTTGACGGTAATGAATTGTCCGATTGGATAGAATATTCGCCGTTCGTGATTAGCTGTTGAACAGTCAATGGCCAATTTGGGCTGCACACTGCACCAGGTATGCTCCGAGCTGCTTCGACAACGTAGTTTTCCCGGCTGCGGGAATGCCATTGATGAACATCAATTACTGCGCCATGCCTCATCCTAAGCAGCACCTCTGTGCCCTACGATGTTTGGTTGGTTATGACGTTCAGGGCGGCGAACCCGGCACCGTTGAACACGATACGCTACCGCCAAATCAACGATTGTTCGGACGCGTCGCACACCGCCTGTCCCCGTGGCATCAGGAACGCTTTCAACGCGGTGATCCATTGCTCAAACTCATCCAAGTGGGCGTCATGGCTTGCCTGTTCCAAATCCACGCGCAGGGTTCCGGGCCGGTGGCTGAGGAACGCATTCTTCTGTTCGTCCGTGAACATTCCGTTGTCCGCGTACATCACCAGCGTTCGGGCCTCAACGGCGGACCATTCATCCCATCGGGGTTCCATGACGGCCCTGAGGCAGTCCATCATGATGTCCGCATCAAAACGCGGCCAGAGCCCGTCGCTGCGCCGCTCCAACGCATTCGCCCAGGCATTCGAAAGAGATGAATTGCCCAGAAATTCCCTGGCCGCGGCGTCGTCTGCAAACGGCACGGGCCAACTGGCAAAGAACGTGCCGAGTTGGACCGCGTCCTCGGATGCACCGGAACCCGCATCGCCTTCAAGCAGTACCAGCGACTGAACAAGGTCCGGACGGATGGCAGCAACCAACATGGCCGTATGGGCGCCCATCGACTGACCGACCAGATGTATTGGATGGTCGGGACCGACATGCTCAATCAGAGCCACAACGTCCTGGACGTAGGCGCGCCTTGACACGTCACTCGGTCGCCGGGTGCTGCGACCATGCCCGCGCCGGTCAAGCGCCACCGCCCGGAACTGCTGTGCCAATCCGGCCATCGTCGGTGCGAACTCCCCCGACTCCCCCGCCAGCCCGTGCAGAATCGCCACCACCTGCCCGGAGCCACAGGCCAAAAAAGACTGCTCAACTCCGTCGCTGGTGATTGAATGCCGTTCGAAACCCGCGTACAAAGCGCTCTGTTCCGCAGCACCCGGAGTATAAGTCGAATTAATGTTCGAGCCTTTCGTCAGGCACCGACGTAGGCCGCGAGATGCTGGCCCGTCAAAGTCGACCGGTCTGCCACAAGCTGCGCCGGCGTCCCCTCGAAAACGATGGTGCCGCCGTCGTGCCCGGCACCGGGGCCAAGGTCGATGATCCAGTCGGCATGCGCCATGACGGCCTGGTGGTGCTCGATCACAATGACCGACTTGCCGGAGTCGACAAGGCTGTCCAGCAAGCCCAGCAGCTTTTCGACGTCGGCCAGGTGCAGTCCGCTGGTCGGCTCGTCCAGTACATAAACCCCGCCCCTCTCCCCCAAATGCGTGGCCAACTTGATGCGCTGGCGCTCACCGCCGGAGAGCGTTGTCAACGGTTGGCCCAGCGTCAGGTAGCCAAGTCCGACGTCGGACATCCTGCGCAGGATCTTGTGCGCGGCGGGAAGTTTGGCCTCGCCGTCGGCAAAGAATGCTTCCGCCTGGTCCACGGACAGGGCCAGCACCTCGCTGATGTTCCGCCCTCCCAAGCGGTAGTCCAACACGGCCTCCTGGAAGCGCTTGCCCTCGCACTCCTCGCACACGGTGGAGACGCTGGCCAGCATGCCCAGGTCCGTGTAAATCAAGCCGGCGCCGTTGCACGCGGGGCAAGCGCCCTCCGAATTGGCGCTGAACAGGGCCGCTTTGACCCCGTTGGCCTTGGCGAAGGCCTTGCGGATGGGATCCAGCAGGCCCGTGTACGTTGCCGGGTTGCTGCGTCGCGAGCCGCGAATAGCGCCTTGGTCCACCGTGACCACGCCGTCCCGCCCGGAGATCGAGTCGCGGATGAGGGAGCTCTTTCCCGAGCCGGCAACGCCCGTCACCACGGCCAGTACGCCCAGGGGGACGTCGACGTCCACGTCCTTGAGGTTGTTGGTGTTGGCGCCGCGCACTTCCATGGTCCCGGAGGCCGGGCGCAGCGATTCCTTGAGCGAAATCCTGTCATCAAGGTGCCTGCCGGTCACGGTGCTGCTGGCCCGCAGCCCGGCCAGGGTGCCTTCGAAGACCACTTCCCCGCCCCCGGAGCCGGCGTGTGGGCCCAGGTCGATGACGTGGTCGGCAATCGCAATGGCCTCCGGCTTGTGCTCAACGACAAGGACGGTGTTGCCCTTGTCCCGCAATTGCAGCAGCAACGTGTTCATGCGGGCAATGTCGTGCGGGTGAAGTCCGACGGTCGGCTCGTCAAAAACGTAGGTGACGTCGGTCAGGGAGGATCCCAGGTGCCGGATCATCTTGGTCCGTTGGGCTTCGCCGCCGGACAACGTTCCGGAGGGGCGGTCCAGTGAAAGATAGCCCAGCCCGATCTCCACGAAGGAGTCCAGGGTGTTCCCCAATGCAGCCAGCAGCGGGGCCACACCCGGCTCCGACAGGCCGTGCACCCAGGCGGCCAGGTCGCTGATCTGCAGGGTGCAGGCGTCGGCGATGTTGATGCCTGCCACCTTGGCGGAGCGGGCGCCCTCGTTCAGCCGCGTGCCTCCGCAGTCGGGGCATGTGGCAAACACGACGGCGCGCTCGACAAACGCCCTAATGTGCGGCTGCAGGGAGGGGGTGTCCTTCGCGAGCATCGACTTTTGCATCTTCACAATGACGCCCTCATACGTCAAGTTGATGCCGTCAACCTTGATCTTCACGGGCTCCCTGTACAGCAGGTCGGCCAGTTCCTTCTTCGTGAACTTCCCCAGCTTCTTGTCCATGTCAAAGAAGCCGCTGCCTGTAAAAATGCGACCGTACCAGCCGTCCATGCTGTAACCGGGGACGGACAGGGCACCCTCACCCAGCGACTTTTCGGGGTCGAAAATGGCGTCGAGGTTGAAGTCGCTGACCTTGCCCATGCCCTCGCAGCGCGGACACATCCCTCCGGTGATGGAAAAGCTGCGCCGTTCCTTCACCTTTTCTCCCCTGCGTTCCATGGTGACGGCGCCTGCGCCGCTGATGGAGGCCACGTTGAAGGAGAAAGCCTGCGGGGAGCCGATGTGCGGCTTCCCCAGGCGGCTGAAGACTATGCGCAGCATGGCGTTGGCGTCGGTGACGGTGCCCACCGTGGAGCGCGGGTTGGCGCCGAGCCGCTCCTGGTCCACTAGGATCGCCGTCGTCAGTCCCTCCAGCACGTCCACGTCGGGGCGCGCCAAGGTGGGCATGAAGCCCTGCACGAAGGCGCTGTAGGTTTCATTGATCATGCGCTGCGACTCTGCGGCGATGGTGCCGAACACCAATGAACTCTTGCCCGATCCGGACACGCCGGTGAACACCGTCAGGCGGCGCTTGGGGATATCAACGCTGATGTCCTTCAGGTTGTTCACCCGCGCGCCCTGGACCCGGATCAGGTCGTGCCCGTCAGCAGCATGGCCCTCGGCGCCAGGGGTTGCACGCGTTGCAGGTGCTGGCGTTGCGGGCTTCGCAGCAGTGCTCATCAGTGTCTCTTTCCTAGGACACGGCGGGCTTGTCCACCGTGAAAAATTCGCACGTGGCATTGTAGTAGTTCTCGGTTTGGCCCTGGTGTTCCATGCCAATGCGGCGGCACACGCTCTGGGACGCTTCGTTGGCGGGGTTTGTCACCGCCACCACCTGTTCCAGGCCTGCGGCAAAGGCGTGCTCTAGCACAGCGCTTGCCGCTTCGGTGGCGTAGCCGTTGCCCCAGTGGTCGGGGTGGAAGTGCCAGCCAATTTCGACGTCGGCGGAGTCTTCCAGCGGCTCCTGCCCCGATGCGGGGATGGGCTTGAGCAGCAGCGTCCCCACCGGGGCGCCGTCGTCCTTGCGCGTCACGGCCCAGATTCCATGGACTGGATGGTCGATGCTTTGGAACCGGGCCACTTTGTCAAGGGCCTGGTTGCGGCTGTCCATGACGGCCGGCTCGTTGCCGATGAAGCGCTGGACCACCCAGCGCGAGTACAGGTCAAAGACGAAGTCGACGTCGGTGTCTTGCCACGGGCGCAGGGCAAGTCGTTCAGTGTTAATGGCTTGGGTCATTCACATATTATGCATGGTTGACGCCCTTGGCTGCCGGAGCAGCCCCCGGCAGGGCGGGTGCCCACGTAACATTGGACGCGCTAGCGTTCCTGTGGCGCCCCGCCGCTACGCGTCAAGGAGCTGACGCAGCACGTACTGCAGAATGCCGCCATGCATGTAGTAGGCCTCCTCGGCCGGGGTGTCGATGCGCAGGGTGGTGGCAATCTCCCGGCTGTTCTCTCCGTCCTCGACGCGCACCATGATCTCGCGCGGCAGCGGACTGACGCCGGCAAGTCCGGTGATTGAGTACGTTTCCATGCCCGTGAGTCCCAATGATTCTGCCGTGTCGCCGCCCTTGAACTGCAGCGGAAGCACGCCCATGCCGATCAGGTTCGAACGGTGGATACGCTCAAAGGACGTGGCGATGACTGCCTTCACGCCCAGCAGGACGGTGCCCTTGGCCGCCCAGTCGCGGGAGGAACCGGAACCGTAGTCGCTGCCGGCGATGACCACCAGCGGGGTGCCCTCGGCCAGGTATGCGGTGGAGGCGTCGAAAATGGTTTCCACCGGACCGTCGGCCGAGCGCTTGGTGAAGCCACCCTCGACGCCGGGCACCAGCAGGTTGCGCAGGCGGATGTTCGCGAAAGTGCCCCGGATCATGACGTTGTGGTTGCCGCGCCGGGATCCGTAGGAGTTGAAGCTTGCTTGCTCCACGCCTTGCTCCAGCAGGTATTCCCCGGCCGGTGAGGACTTCTTGATGTTGCCCGCCGGGGAGATGTGGTCGGTGGTGACGGAGTCCCCCAGCAGGGCCAGTACGCGTGCATCCACAATGTCTTCCACGGGGGCCGGCTCGCGCTGCATTCCGTCAAAGTATGGGGGCTTGCGCACGTACGTGGAATCGTCGGACCAGGCAAACATGTCGCCTTCCGGGACAGTCATGCCGCGCCAGTTCTCGTCGCCGTGGTAGACGTCCGCGTAGCCGTCCGTGAACATTTGCGCTTCCAGGCTGGCGTCCACCACCTCCTTGATTTCCGCCGTCGTGGGCCAGATGTCCTTCAAGTAGACGGGCTGGCCGCCGGTGCCTTCGCCCAGCGGCTCCTTGAGCAGGTCCACATGCATGCTGCCGGCCAAGGCGTACGCGATGACAAGTGGCGGGGAGGCGAGGAAGTTCATCTTCACTTCGGGATGGATGCGGCCTTCAAAGTTGCGGTTGCCGGACAGGACGGCCGCAACAGAGAGGTCGTTGCCGTTCACGGCTTGGCTCACTTCCGGGATGAGCGGGCCGGAGTTGCCGATGCACGTGGTGCAGCCGTAGCCCACCAGGTCAAAGCCGAGCTTTTCCAGGTAGGGTGTGAGGCCGGCCCGATCGAAGTAGTCGGTCACCACGCGGGAACCCGGTGCCAGGGTGGTCTTCACCCACGGCTTGCTGGAGAGCCCCAGCTCCACTGCCTTTTTGGCGAGCAGCCCTGCACCGATCATGACGGACGGGTTGGAGGTGTTGGTGCAGGACGTGATGGCGGCGATAACCACGTCTCCGTGGTCGAGGGTGAGATTCTGCCCGTCAAGGACCAGTTCCGCCGGGTCGCTGGGCCAGTCGAGGGCATCATCGCCGTCGTTGTCCTCATACACGTGCGGCGGCTCGTCCCGTTCGCTCCTGAAGTTGATGGCAACGGGATCGCTGGCCGGGAACGACTCGTCGCCGGCGTCGTCCAATCCCCCGGCGTGCACTGCTACCGTCTGGGACTCCCCCGCCAGCAGCCCGCGGACTGCACGCTTGGCGCTGCGCAGCGGGATCCTGTCCTGCGGCCGCTTGGGACCGGCAATGGAACTTTCCACCGTGGCCAGGTCGAGTTCAACAATTTGGCTGAACTCCGGTGTGTGGTCCGGGTCGTGCCACATGCCCTGTTCCTTGGCGTACGTCTCCACGAGCTTGATTTGGTGCTCCGAGCGGCCGGTGAGGCGCATGTAGCTGAGGGTTTCGGAGTCGATCGGGAAGATGGCGCACGTGGAGCCGTACTCCGGGCTCATGTTGCCCAGCGTGGCTCGGTTGGCCAGCGGCACATTTGCCACGCCGGGACCGAAGAACTCCACGAATTTGCCCACCACGTGCGTCTTGCGCAGCAGTTCCGCCACTGTCAGCACCAAGTCGGTGGCGGTGGTGCCCTCGGGCAGTTCGCCACTGAGCTTGAAGCCAACCACTTGCGGAACGAGCATGCTCATGGGTTGGCCCAGCATGGCAGCCTCGGCCTCGATGCCCCCCACTCCCCAGCCAAGGACGCCCAGCCCGTTGACCATGGGTGTGTGCGAGTCCGTGCCCACGAGAGTGTCGGGGTAGGCCTGCTTGACGCCGTCGACCTCGCGGGTGAACACCACCCGGGACAGGTATTCCAAATTCACCTGGTGGCAAATGCCGGTGTCCGGCGGGACCACAAGGAAGTCATCGAACGACTGCTGCGCCCACCGCAGCAGCTGGTACCGCTCCTGGTTGCGCTTGAATTCGTACTCTGAATTGATGGAAAAGGCGTTGGGGACGTTGAAGACATCAGCGATGACGGAGTGGTCAATGACCAGCTCGCCGGGAATGAGCGGATTGATCTTGGTGGGGTCCCCGCCAAGATCCGCCATTGCATCGCGCATGGCCACCAGGTCCACCACGCACGGAACGCCGGTGAAGTCCTGCATCAGCACGCGGGCAGGGGTGTACTGGATCTCCCTGCTGGCCTCCGCGTCCGGTTCCCACTGTGCCACCGCGCGGACCTGCTCCTCCGTGACAAGGCGGCCGTCCTCGTTGCGAAGCAGGTTCTCCAGCAGTACTTTCAGGCTGTAGGGCAGGCGAGCCGAACCAGGAACCTTGTCCAGCCGGTAAATTTCATAGCTTTGTCCGTCCACGGCCAGTGAACTGCGTGCGTCGAAACTGTTCGAAGACATGATCATCCCTTTTCTCTGCGTGCCCCTTTATCCCACCATAGTCCGCAGGGCAGGGAAGGCAACAGGGTCGGCGGGAGCTTGCACGCAAACAAGGCCAGGCCTTGGCACAATGGACTAGGCACATCGAGCCAGGCACATCGAACCAGGCACAACGGAAGCCAAGAGAACCCCGGGAGGGACAGCATGAACCATGCCCCAACAGTGAAGCTCGACGCCGACCGCCTCGAGCAGGCGGTCGCTTCCGTCCTGGACGCCGCAGGGCTGCCCAAGATTGTGCAAGCCGGGCACCCCGTGCTGCGTGCCCGGGCGCTGCCTTTCACCGGCCAGCTCAGCCCCGATGAGCTCGGCCGGCTCATCGAGATCATGACCGAAACCATGCGGGCGGCACCCGGCGTCGGCCTGGCCGCACCGCAGATCGGCATTCCCCTGCAGCTTGCCGTGCTCGAGGACAAGTACGAAGTCGACGCCGACATCGCCGCCGCCCGCGACCGCGCCCCGCTGGAGCTGTTCGCCATGCTCAACCCGCGCTACAGGCCCGTCGGCACGGAGCTGGCCAGCCATTATGAGGGCTGCCTGTCGATGTCGGGATGGCAGGCCGTGGTGGATCGCGCCGCAATGGTTGATTTGGCGTACGACGACGAGCACGGCACAGCGCGCACCCGCCGGTTCTCGGGGTGGCAGGCGCGCATTGTCCAACACGAAAGCGACCACCTGGAAGGGACCCTGTACATCGACAAGGCCCACACGCGCTCGCTGGCGGCGGCCGCCGAGTACAGCGAACGCTGGGCGGGTCCCGGCATCGCCGCAGCCCGGGCTGCGCTGGGGTTCTAGCGGACTCCGATACTGCTGGCGCACCCTAAGATAATGGGATGGAAATCTCTGCCGTCAATGCCCTGCGCTGCCCCCATTGCAGAGAGGGTTTTGCCGCCCCGCAGGCCACGGAGCACTCAATGGCCTGTGCGGGGGGCCACAACTTCGACATTGCCCGCCAGGGATACCTGAACCTGCTCACGGGCCACGGCACCAAATTCGTCCCGGACACCGCCGCCATGGTGTCCGCCCGCGACGCCTTTCTGGATGCCGGACACTACAAGCCACTCAGCGAGGCACTCGCCGAGCTCGTGGGGGCCTTGCTTGCCGAACCCGCCCTCCCAAGCCCGAAGCTGATCGTCGACGCCGGCACCGGAACCGGCCACTACCTGCACCAGGTGCTGGCAGCCTGCTCCCCCGGCTCCCCCGGCGCTCGCAGGCCGGCGGCCGTGGGCCTTGACATCTCAAAGTTTGCCCTGCGGCGTGCAGCCCGGCGCAACCCGGAGGCCGTGAACATCGTGTGGGACTTGTGGCGGGAGCTGCCGCTGGGAACCGCCGTTGCCGACGTCGTGCTCGTCATTTTCGCCCCGCGCAATGCCAGCGAATTTGCGCGCATACTCAAACCCGGCGGATCGTTGGTGGTGGTGACTCCGCTGCCGCAGCACTTGGCGGAAATCGCCGCGGAGGCCGGCATGCTCGGCATCCAGGCGGACAAAGAGTCCGCGCTCACGGCGTCGCTGGCAAGCCATTTTGTGCCAACGGGCAGCCGTGAGGTGGTGGCCACGCTGCAACTGAGTCCGGCCGACGTCGGCCATGTGGCCTTGATGGGTCCGGCCGGGCACCACCTGGATCCGGAGCAGCTTGCGGAACGCCTGGCGCGCCTGCCCAAGCTCACGACAGCGACCGCGGCGTTCCGGATTTCCGTTTTCCATCCGCTTCCGGAGACGTCAAGGGTGTCCTGAGGGATCCGATTCCAGCGGCAGCTCCACCATGGCAGCCCGGGGATTCTTGGCGTACAGGTCCACATGCAGCCAGCGCAGCGTCAGCTGGGTCAGCGGGCCAATGCCCACGGCAAAGGCGGCCGTCCCCGCGCCCACCACACCGCCCAAAACGAAGCCCGCCACCACAACGGAAAGCTCAATACCAGTCCGGATGAGCCACACGGGCCGGCCGCTGACACGCACAAGGCCTGTCATGAGCCCGTCGCGCGGCCCTGGGCCAAGGCCTGCACCAATGTACAAGGCCGTGGCGAAGGCCAACAAACAAAGTCCGCCGGCAAAGAGCAGGGTTTGCAGTCCCACGTGGCTGGCCTGCGGAATGAAAGCCAGACCGAGGTCGGCAAAGACGCCCACCAGGATCGCATTGGCAATGGTGCCAAAACCCGGCCGCTGCTTCAGCGGTATCCACAGCAGCAGCACCGCGCCACTGATGGCGATGGTGCACAGCCCGAAGGAGATGCCGGAAGTGCGCGACAGGCCTTGGCCAAACACATCCCACGGCGAAGCACCAATATTGCCGCGGATCATCATGGCGATCGCCAACCCGTACATGGCCAAGCCCAACAAGAGCCGGACCAAGCGAATGCCGAGGTGGCCGGATCCAAGGAACGAGTGCATGGCACCAGTTTAGTGAAACTGGACTTAACCGCCATGGCCAATTCATCTATGGTGGCCCTATGAACTCTTTCGTAACGGGTCGTCGGCTGGCCCGTGAACTGGGCGAATGGAGAAGCAACGCCCCAGCGTACAAGGCCCTGGCCGAGCGGGTCCGGGTCCTGTTGCTGGACGGCCGGTTGTCCAGCGGCGCCAGGCTTCCCGCCGAACGCGAGCTCAGCCAGGCGCTGGAGGTCAGCCGCACCACGGTGGCGGCAGCCTATTCAAAGCTGCGCGAGGATGGTTTTCTGGCCAGTGTGCGTGGTTCGGGAAGCACACTGCACCTGCCAGGGCACCACCGTGGTGAATATGCGCTGCACCACGGGCTGGCCTTGGACTTCAGCAAGGCCACGGCCCCTGCCTATCCAGGACTGCAGGGCGCCTACGCCGCGGCGCTTGAAGAACTGCCGGCCTACCTGGTCCACGACGGCTTTGACATGGTGGGACTGCCCAACCTCCGTGAGAGCATTGCCCAGCATTACCGCGACAGGGGACTGCCCACATCGGCGGAACAGATTATGGTCACCATTGGCGCCCAGCACGCCTTGAACCTCGTCATCCGCACCCTGTACTCCCCCGGGGAACGGGTGCTGGTGGAGCAGCCCACGTATCCGCATGCCTTGGATGCCTTTTCCAGCGTCGGAGCCCGCATCCTGGCTTTCCCGGTGCGGCAGGACAGTGGCTGGGATCTGCAGGAGGCAGTCCTGCAGATCAGGCGCGCTGCACCCAGCATGGCCTACCTCATGCCGGACTTCCACAATCCCACCGGCCTGAGCATGTCCGTCCGGGAAAGGCAATACCTGGCAGCGGCAGCGGATCGTGAGGGGACGGTGCTTGTGGTTGATGAAACCACGGCGTTGCTGGACATTGACCGCGGGCCACTGCCACCCATGGCGTCCTTCTCCCCCAACGTGCTGACCCTGGGCTCGCTGGGCAAAGTGGCCTGGGGCGGGCTGCGGGTGGGTTGGATCCGCGGGCCCCGCAACATCATGGCGCAGCTTCTGCGCCACCGCCCCGCCGGCGACCTGGGCACGCCGATCATGGAACAACTGGCCGCCACCGCCCTGCTCCGGGACCTGCCCTCCATGACAGCCAACCGCAGCCTGGACCTGCGCCGCGGGCGCGACACTGCGTTGGGACTGCTGCGCCGACAATTGCCCCAGTGGAACGTCCATGTTCCTGATGGTGGCCTGTCTTTCTGGATCAACACTGGAGACGTCTCCAGTTCTGCGTTGGCCCTGGCCGCCAGGTCGGAAGGGCTGGGCATCGTGCCAGGACCGCGTTTTGGTGTTGACGGCGCCTTTGAACGCTATCTTCGCCTGCCCTTCAGCTACAGCGACGAACAATTGGGCGAAGGGATTGCCGTTCTGGGACGCATCGCCGGCAACGTCGGTTCGCACCCGCTGAGAATGCCATTGCAGGCCGTCATCTAACCAGACTTTCCCAGCCACGCGTAGTAGGCTCTTATATATGCCAAATAAGTCTCTAAGGGGGACTCAATGCTTGAATGGATTAATGACTTTGGCTGGATACTCTGGCTAACAGTTTTCTTGTTGCTGGCCGTAGCTGAAATGCTGACGTTGAACCTGTACTTCATTTTGATGTCCGTCGGTGCCTTGGCTGCCCTCATTGCCTTCCTATTCCACGCGGACCTGTGGCTGCAGATCGTCGTCTTCTGCGTCGTGGCCCTTGCCACCACCGTCCTGATAAGACCCTTGGCCCTGTCCCGCCTCCACCGCAGTTCCGCCGAACAGCTCTCCAATGTGGACCGGCTGATCGGCCACCGGGCAGTGGTCTTGGAGCCGGTCGGCCTCGGCGGCGGACTGGTGAAGATTGGCGGGGACGTCTGGACGGCCCGCATTTCCGGCGGAAGCCAGATCCCCGTTGGAGCAACCGTGGAAGTGGCGGCCATTGACGGTGCCACGGCCATCATCAGCCAGCCGTCCGCGCAGAAATCGGCCGGAACGGCTACAACAACAGCCTAGGTGCCGCTGCCGGGCCGCGGGCTCCTTCCCGTGTGCCGTAACGTCAGTGGTGCTTCAATTCTTGACATAGAAAAGAGGGGATTTCATGGGAGACGGAGCTGGCACACTAGTGTGGCTGTTTGTCGTTTTGGTCCTACTGATATTCGTAGTGATTGTTCTTGTTCGCGCGGTTCGCATCATCCCGCAGGCCCGAGCCGGCGTTGTGGAGCGGCTGGGAAAGTACCAGCGAACACTGAACCCCGGACTGACTGTCCTGATTCCTTTTGTGGACCGCCTGCTGCCACTGCTGGACTTGCGCGAGCAGGTTGTATCCTTCCCGCCCCAGCCCGTCATCACGGAGGACAACCTGGTGGTCTCCATCGACACGGTGGTGTACTTCCAGGTAACGGATCCCCGGGCGGCGACGTACGAGATCGCCAACTACATCCAGGCTGTTGAGCAGTTGACCACCACGACGTTGCGTAACGTCGTCGGCGGTTTGAACCTGGAAGAGGCACTGACCTCGCGTGACCAGATCAACGGCCAATTGCGCGGTGTCTTGGACGAGGCCACGGGCCGTTGGGGCATCCGCGTCAGCCGTGTTGAGCTCAAGGCCATTGACCCGCCCCTGTCTATCCAGGACTCCATGGAAAAGCAGATGCGCGCCGAGCGTGACCGCCGTGCCGCCATTTTGACTGCTGAAGGAACCAAGCAGTCTGCCATTTTGACAGCTGAAGGTGAGCGCCAGTCCTCGATCCTGAAGGCCGAAGGCGACGCCAAGGCTGCGATCCTGCGCGCCGACGGTGAATCCCAGGCCATTCAGAAGGTGTTCAGCGCCATCCACAAGGGCAATCCCACGCAGAAGCTGCTGGCTTACCAGTACCTGCAGACACTGCCCAAGATTGCCTCCGGCACCTCCAACAAGCTGTGGATCATCCCCAGCGAAGTCGGCGAGGCACTCAAGGGAATCGGCAACGTCCTGGGCAGCACCTCTGCCGACACGGACGACGCCGCCGACACCGCCTTGGATTCCGGGCAGTAACCAATCCCGACACAAGCGGCATGATGCACGCGGCCAAGCACGTATAATGGGTGCTTGGCCGCGCGGCATTGTGCCCGGAACGTTTAGAGACATTCCAGCTGCGCAGGAACAACTGCGCGCTGTGGAGCGTTGAAGCCAGAGACTAAGGAACCTTGACTGCCGGCACTTGGCGCAGGCAAGCAAGGGAACGAATTGCTGCCCCATGATTGGCTTGGGGCAGGGAACAACTTGAGGGAGAAGTCATGAGCGATCGCAGCCTGCGTGGCATGCGCTTGGGCGCACAGAGCATGGAGACGGAATCCGGTGTGGAGCCGGCTCCCCGCCAGCGCGTGGAGTACCGTTGCGCCGACGGTGAGCAAGTGTTTGTCATGTTCTCCGCCGAGGCCGATATCCCGGCAACGTGGATGTCCAAGACTGGCAAGGAGGCCCTGCTGGTCAACGGCGAGGCTCCGGATACCTCCAACGACAAGCCCGTGCGCACCCACTGGGACATGTTGCTGGAACGCCGCAGCCTGCCGGAGCTGGAAACCATTCTTGCAGACCGGCTGACCATCCTGCGGGAAAAGCGCGGCGAGAAAGTCTAGGCAGAAGCTGCCAAGCACACTGTGTAAAACGTGGTGTGAAGACAAAAGAGCGGTGGGCCACCCGGCATTCGGGCGGCCCACCGCTCTTTTGTGTTCGCTCGGTTGTGGTTGGACGCTGCTATGGCTTGCGGCCCCACAGCGTGTTCCAGCGCGCTGCCAAGCCCCACTTGGTGACGTTGACCATGGCTTCCTGAACAATGTTGCCGCTCATCTTGGAGTCGCCGAACTCCCGCTCCACAAACGTGATGGGGACTTCAACAACCTGCAGGCCCTTTTGGCACACACGCCACAGCATGTCGACTTGGAAGCCGTAACCCACCGATTCAACGGCGTCGAAGTCCAAGGCTTCCAGGGTGGTGCGGCGAAAGGCCCTGTATCCGCCGGTGACATCCCGGATGGGGATGCCCAACAGGACACGTGAGTACAGGCTGCCACAGGTGGAGATCACCTTGCGGTGCAGCGGCCAGTTGACAACTTTGCCGCCCGGCACCCAACGTGAACCCAACACCAGATCGGCGCCTTGGTCAATGGCATCCAACAGCAACGGCAGCTGTTCAGGCTGGTGGGAGCCGTCGGCATCCATCTCCACCAGCACGTCGTATCCCGCCTCCAAGCCCCAGGTGAATCCAGCCAGATATGCGGCGCCCAAACCCTCCTTGCCGGCACGGTGCAAAACATGAACCTGGGGATCGGAGCCGGCAAAGTCCTCCGCCCACGCCCCAGTACCGTCGGGGCTGTTGTCATCGGCCACGAGCACATCCGAATGGGGTACGGCCGCCCGCAGACGCATGAGTGTTTTGGGCAGCGACTCAATTTCGTTGTAGGTGGGGATAATCGTCAGGACACGCAGCAATTGGTGCCTTTCCGTGGTGAAAGAAAAAAGTAAGTGGGCCTGCGCTGCCCGGGCCGGATGATGTTTTCCACTCACGGCGGCCGTGCAGTCAACGCCAAGTCACCATTATAGGTGAAGAAGAAAGGGCACAAGATAAGCCCACGCGCCTTCGGACCAAATAGGACCGCGCACGAAGCGCCGTGACTATTTGTTTTCTACTGGTGCGTGGGCTTATCTGCCATGCGTCGGCAGAACGGTGGTCCGTACCGACCGGTACCCTCATGGTGGAGGTTCACCGCTCCCCCAAAACTAATTGCCCCGGGGCCCGGCTGTCAACATGGTCCTGACCTGCATCGATGGATGTCGTTGCAGGTCAGGAGCATATTTGCAGGCTGCACACATCTGCAGGTGAACAGTATTCAGGGCTGAAATCAAGGCCTCCGGCGCAGTTGGGCAAAGTTCTCCCCCACGTACAGTTCACGACCCCTGTGCACGGTTTGCAGGCAGCGTGGATCGTTCGCCGTGTCAAGGGCGGGCAGCAGTGGCGTGCGTGCCCGCGGGTCGGTAGACCAGGACTGCACCCTCTCGTCGGCCACCTGCACCATGAGCTCCTCCACTTCCCACACGGCGAAGCTGGCGGGAGCCCCCGGCACCAGTTGGCCGAGGAAGGGATTCTCGGACTTGGCTGCCCGCCAACCCGCCCGGGTGTGGCCGATGAAGGCTGCACGGGCCGAGATGCGCGACTCCGGATGGTGGTGGTTGAGGGCTGCCCGGACACTGGACCAGGGATTCAGCGGTGTGACGGGTGCATCCGAGCCAAAGCAGACGGGCACCCCGGCACCGTAGAAACGCGCCAGCGGATTGAGTTCCAGTGCGCGTGCGGACCCCAGCCGCTGGGAGTACATGCCCCCGGGACCGCCCCACAGTGCGTCAAAGGCTGGCTGCACGGAGACGCCGACTGCGTACTTGGCCAAGGCTGCCATGGCGGCGTCATCCACCATTTCTGCGTGCTCCAAGCGGTGTCCCGCAGCACGGATGGCCTCAATGCCCACCTTGCGCTCGGCCTGTTCAAGTCCAGCCACGGCAATGTCCATGGCGCCGTCGCCAATGACGTGGAATCCACCGCTCAATCCCAGCTCCGAGGTGGCGGCAAAATGGTTCGCCACCTGCTCAACGCTCAACTGCGCAGTCCCAGCGCCGGTAGGAGCGTCGGCGTAAGGCTTGCGAAGCAGGGCCGAGCGGGACCCCAGGGAACCGTCAATGTTGATGTCCCCGGCCAGTCCGAGCACCCCCACACCCAATCCGTCGAGCACCTCACGTGCCTCCTGGGCGCTGGAGACCAATTGGCCCCAATACGGCAGGACTTCCGGCAGGGCTTCCGCGCTGGCGTTGGCTTGGGCGTTGGCTTGGCCGCCCTCTTGTCCTTGGGCACCGGCCGTCAAGGCCATGAGGGCGGCCAAGTCCGCCGGGGAGCCGACGTGCGGGGCGCCCATCTCGGCCAGCGCCACATAGCCGTTGGCGGCGGCATGACGGAGGGCGCGCCGCTGGGCTGCTCTGAGTTGTTCGGGGTTCAAGGCACGGGCCGCATCCCGGGCCGTCGCGTGTGCAACGCCGCTGAGTAGCCCGTCGCCGTCCCATCCCGGAAGGGAAGCGAGCGAACAGCGCTCGGCCAAGGAAGCGGACACCAGCCCCGAGTGAACGTCCACGCGGGCCAGATACACCTCTCGGCCGCCGGCTGCCCGTTCCAGCTCGGCGGCACCGGGAAGCCGGGGATCGGCCCACAGCGAGTTGTCCCAGCCGTGGCCCAGCAGCACCCCGGCCGACACTCCGGCTGTCACGTCGTCGGCGGCGGCCACGGACACGCGCTCAAGCAGTTCCTGGGCACCGTGCACCGCTGCAAGATCCAGCGAGTCCAGGGCAAGGCCGGTTTCGGTGACGTGGACGTGGGAGTCGACAAAACCGGGGGCCACAAGTGCCCCGCCGAGGTCCACCTCCTGCATGCGCGAGTCCAGCAGCGAAGCGGCCGCATGTTCTGAGCCCACCCAGGCCACCACATCCCCGTCCACCAGCATGGCCGTGGCAAAGGGATCGGCGGCGCTGTAGACGGAACCGTTGCGGTACAAAGTCAATGACATGGAAAAGCTGTCCTTTCAACAAGACAAACGATAAAAACAAATACCCAGCCCATTGGCTCCTAGGCCACGACGGCCCCGTACGCCACGACGCCACGGCGCACCAGGTCCATGGCGGAGTGGCAGGTCTTTGCAAAGCCGGCAGGCAGGGCGGGGACCTGCGACAGTTGCCCCAGCAAGTCGATGACCTGCTTGGACCAGCGCACAAAGTCCCCCGCGGCAAGCTCCGTGCCGTTGAGCGACTCTTGGAGGCTGCGGCCCTTCGCCCACTTGTACATGGGCCACATCAACCCCAGCTCGGGTTCGCTGGTCAGCGGCAGTTTGTGCGACTCCTCGGCGTCCTGGAGTTTGGCCCACAGCACCACCACATCCTCCACGGCCTGCTCCAGCCCCACGCTGGGCATGCGCGGGCGCGCCCCCTCGGCGTCGCGCTTTGACTGGTAGACCAAGGCGGTGGTGAAGGATGCCAGCTCGGCCGCATCCAAGTCCGCAAAGGAGCCTTGGCGCAGGGCCAGGGCGATCAGCAGGTCCTTTTCGCCGTACACGCGGCGCAACCGTTGGCCGTCGTCGCTGGGACGCAGCTCACCGGAGCCGTTCGCCACTACAAAGCCGTAGCCGGCCAGCAGGTCGATGACCCTGTCGAAGGTGCGCGCAATCGTATTGGTGCGCGCCTGGATGGCCCTGACAATGCCGTCGGTTTCGCGGCGCAGCTTCCACCAGCGCTCCGACCAGCGGGCATGGTCTTCCCGCTCGCTGCAGCCGTGGCAGGGATGTGCCCGCAGCTTCCGGCGCAACGCGGCAATGGCTTCGTCCTCCACCGCGGTCGAGTCCTGGTAGGCGAACGCTGCCGAGCGGTGCGGGCGCAGCCCCGCGATGTTCTCCAGCTTGTCCTGCACGGCCGCCAACAAATGGCGCTTGTCCTTGGGCACCTTGGCGTTGAAGCCCTTGGGCACCCGAACCCGGGCGACCGGCTCCACGGGGTTGCTCAGCTCCTGCGCCCCCAGCCGGCGGTACTCCCGGTCCATGCCGACCACACCGGGGCGCGGCTGGCGCGAGCTGGAGTCTGCCTGAACCACGACGGCGTAGCCCTGGTTCCGGCCCTCCGTCACCATGATAACGTCCCCGGCACGCAGGCTGGCCACCGAGTCGAGCACGGCTTCGCGGCGCTGCTTGGCTTTGGTTTTGGAGGCACCCGACTCGTGGTCGGAGAGTTCCCGGCGCAGCTTGGCGTACTCGTTGAAGTCGCCCAGGTGGCACGTCATGGATTTTTCGTAGCCGGCCAGGGATTCCTCCCGCGAACGTACCTGGCGGGCCAGGTCCACCACGGAGCGGTCCGCTTGGAACTGGGCGAAGGACGATTCCAAGATCTGGCGCGTACGGGCCCGGCCAAACTGGGCCACGAGGTTGATGCTCATGTTGTAGGTGGGGCGGAAGCTGGAGTTCAGCGGGTAGCTGCGCTTGGAGGCCAGGCCGCCCACGGCCGCCGGGTCCGTGCCGGGCTTCCACAACACCACGGCATGGCCTTCCACGTCGATGCCACGGCGCCCGGCCCGGCCCGTCAGCTGGGTGTACTCCCCCGCCGTGATGCCCACATGGGCTTCGCCGTTGAATTTCTCCAGCTTTTCCAACACCACCGTGCGGGCCGGCATGTTGATACCCAGAGCAAGGGTTTCGGTGGCAAAGACGGCCCGCACCAGGCCGTGGACAAACAAGTCTTCCACCACTTCCTTGAAACTGGGCAGCATCCCGGCATGATGTGCAGCCAGACCGCGCAGCAGCCCGTCGCGCCAACCCCAGAAGCCAAGGATGTCCCTGTCTGCATCGGGCAGTTCGGCACAGGCGGTGTCCACGCGGCGGGCAATCTCTTCACGTTCCGCTTCGGTTGTGAGCCACAGACCGGCCGCGGCGCATTGTTGCACGGCTGCGTCGCAGGCGGCGCGGGAAAAGATGAAAGTGATGGCGGGAAGCAGGTCTTGGCGTTCCAGGGCGCGGATCACTTGGGGCCTGGAGGCGGCTCGGGCCGAGGACCGGATCTCGTGTGCATGGCCACCGCGGTCTTGCCCGCCGCGATCTTGCCCGCCGCGATTCTGCCCTGCGCCGTCCTGGGCGGAAAAGTCCTGGTACCGGCGTCCGCGTGCGCCGCCGCCACGGCGGCCGTAACTGGAGCCGCGCCCTGTGGTGACGGACTCCGTGCGCGCCAGCTTCAGCAGTTCCGGGTTGATGGCAGGGGTTTTGTGGCCAGACTTGCCGGCGGCTTCGGCCACTTTGTCAAAGGCCACGTTCTCGACAAACAAGTCGACGAGGTCCTGGCGCACCATGACGTGCTGCCACAGGGGAACCGGGCGGTGCTCGGAGACCACCACGGCAGTGTCGCCGCGGACAGTGCCCAGCCAGGCGCCAAACTCTTCCGCGTTGGAGACGGTGGCGCTAAGGGAGATGACGCTGACTTCGCTGGGCAGGTGGATGATGACTTCCTCCCACACAGCCCCGCGGAAGCGGTCGGCCAAGTAGTGGACTTCATCCATGACCACATAGGCCAGCCCGGCGAGCGTGTTCGAATCCGCATAGAGCATGTTGCGCAGCACTTCGGTGGTCATCACCACCACGGGGGCTTCGGAGTTGATGCTTGTGTCCCCCGTCAGCAGCCCCACGTTCGATGTGCCGTACTTGGCAGCCAGCTCCTGGTACTTCTGGTTGCTCAGCGCCTTGATGGGGGTGGTATAGAACGCCTTGTGCCCGCGCTGCAGGGCGAGATAGACGGCAAACTCCCCCACGATGGTCTTGCCGGCGCCTGTCGGGGCTGCAACCAAAACACCGCGGCCTGCCTGAACGGCACGGCACGCGGTGTTTTGAAAGGGGTCCAGTTCGAAGCTGAGACCCGAGGTGAAATCGGCAAAGTCTGTGCCCCTGTCCCGTGTCCTCTCCTTCGCTGCCAGGTAGCGTTCAGAAGGACTGGGCATATCAGGGGTGGCCATGGAACAAGCCTACGTCAGCTCACAGGGTCTCGAGGTCAGTCGAGGGCGTTGCCATGTCGGCGTTGGACTCGGACTCCTTGACCTTCTTCGCATCGCGGCGGTCCCGGCGCTTGTCATTGATCATGCACAGCCCAATCGCGCCGAAGTACAGCACCAGAAGCGGCGCGGCGAGGAAGAACATGCTCATGACGTCGGAGCCCGGTGCGGCCATCGCCGAGACGATCACCACACCAAGGATGGTGAAGCGCCAGGCCTTCAAGTACGTCCGTCCGCGCACAAGACCAATGGCATTGAGCGCAAACAGCAGCACCGGCACCAGGAAAGCCACCCCCATGAACAACATCAACTGCAAGGCAAACTGCAGGTAGTCGATGGCTTTCATGAGGTTGGCGCTCTCGGTGTTCGCCGGTGTGAAAGACGTCAACGCCTTGACAATGTTGGGCCAGATGAGCCAGCCGGCAAAGATGCCGGCCAAGAACAGCGGCACGGAGGCAAACATGTAGGAGAGCGTGTACCGACGTTCCTTCTTTGTCAGTCCCGGGGTGATGAAGGCCCACAACTGGTAGATCCACACTGGCGAGGCAATGATCAGGCCAAGGATCAGCGAAATCTGGATTTTCAGGTCAAAGGAGGTTGTCACGCCCTCAAAGTTCAAGGACGCAACAATATGGCGGGACGCGCTGATGTCTCGCAGGGGCTGTGTTATCGCGTACATGAGCGGATCGTAAAGGATCCACCCAATGATGATCCCCGGGATCATGGCCAGGGCACTCTTGAAGAGCCGGTTTCGTGCCTCTATCAGGTGTGCCTTGAGCGGCATCCTGCCTTCGGGATTGGCTTTACGGCCCCTTGTGGCACCCACCGTCTCCTCAATCGTTTCTATGACTGAGCGCCGGTGCCGGTTCCGGTACCGTCGCCCTGCGTGTTCCCCTGTGCCGGGTTGTTGACGATTCTGCCCTCAACCGGTGCTTCGGGGGCTGGTGAGGGAGTAGGGCTGGCCGATGCGGCGTCGTTCTTGGCGTCGTTCTTGCCGTCGTTTTTGTCTTCGTCCTTGCCGTCGTTCTTCATTTCCTTGACCTCGGACTTGATGATCCGCATGGACTGGCCCAAGCTGCGGGCCATGCCGGGCAGCTTCGGGGCTGCAAAGAGCAAGAGAACAACAATGATGATGATGGTGATAGCCCAAGGGCTCTCAAAAAGTCTTCCCACGGTAACGCCTTTCCTTTTGTTTCATCCTAAGTGGTGCAGTGCTTCGATGTCGCGCAAGGATTGGAGCTGTCCGCGTTCTTTCCTGCGGGCGACGCGCCGTTGAAGGCGAATAAAACGCCGTTCCTCTTTGGCAGCCAGGTAATCATCCTTCATTCTTTCAGGTGTTGCAAAAACTGCGCTTCCTGGCGCCGTTGTGCGCGGCTCTGTGACGTGCGCAACGTGCGCTCGCTCCAGGCTGGCATCCCAGTACTCCCCGCGTTCACGCGACGTTTCGTCAAACGTGCGGGCCGTTGCCGAAGCATCGCGCCACACCTTGAACGCCAAAAAGGCAATGAACAGCAGGGACAGGGCAACGAGCGCCGTCCAAATGAGAATCCAGGACCACCAAGGCATTTTTTGAGTCTATCCGCCCAATCTGGGAACAACCCCGACAATTTCGCCCACAGCGTCATAGCTTGCGGCCGACTCGGCAAGCCAAGCAGCTGCCGCTTCCCGCACGGCGGTTGGAGCAACCACCTGCGCGCGGCCCCCGAGCCTGGCCATCAACGGGGCCAGCATGGCCGTGTCCCCGACCAGGAATTGCAGCCCTGTCGCACCGTCGCCCACATCGAAGAGCTCGGCATTGTAGGCAGGTTGCAGCCGGCGGGCCGTGGCGGCGTCTGCGCGCACGCGCACATGCATGTCCTCAGTGCCGGGATCGTAGACCCCGCTGTTGGGTCGCCACGGCGCTTGGACGGACTGGGCAGGATTGGACTGGGCTTGGCTGGACCAGGCTTGACTGGACTGGGCATGTTCCTGCGCGCCCGCATCAGTGAGCTCTTTGATGTTCGCCAGGCGGAAACTGCGCAGCCCGCCGGCCTTCCGGCACCAGGCACGCACATACCAGGCGGAATCAATGGAAAACAGTCTGCACGGTTCCACAATGCGTTCACTGAGTTCATCGCGGTTCCGCACCAAATAGGTGATGGCACAGGCGCGGGATCCGGCGATGGCCAGCTGGAGGGCGGCGATGGTATCCAGTTCCGCCCCGGAGACCAGCTCAAGTTCGACGACGTCGGCGAGCCAGGAGTCCTCCCCCGCCACGGCGGCAACGGAGTCGATGGCGTGGCGCAGCGACTGGGCCGCTCGCGTGCCGGGAAGCGCCGTGAGCGCCTTCAGGCCCACAAGCACCGAACAGGCTTCCTCTTGGGTCAGGCGGAGCGGGCTCGCCAGCGTTTCGGCATCCCGGATGAAGACTTGTCCGGAGTCGGTGGTCACATCCATGAGGTCCCCGTGCAAATAGCCGGGCAGTCCTGTGACAGTGAGCGTGTCGCGGTCCTTTTCCCATTGTGCGCCGGAAATACCGAACTCTTCGAGCACTTCGGCCTCCTCCACGCCCGGATTGGCCACCAGGTAGGGAACCATGGACAAGAGCCGCACCAGTCTGTCGCGGGTGTCGTTTTTCTTGCCCGGGCCGCCCGGCAGCGGCGTGCCCCAGTCGAGGCCCCGCACGTCTTCGGCGGCCGCGGTGACCGCCCGGTGGAGGCTGTCGGCCACAGCGTCACGGAGTTCGGGAGGGTCCACAACCAGGGCGCGGGTTCCCATCGCGGCAACGTCGTCGGCCATCAATTCGGCCTCGCGGTAGCTCACGCTCAGCACTTCCCAACCAGGCTTGTGCCAGGGAGAATCCGGGTCGGTGGTGGTCCCGTCGAGGTTGCGCAGCCAGTGCGCGGTTCCCTCCGGCACGGCGATTCGGGCGGTGGCGGGAGTCTCCGTGCCCAGGCGCTCAAGCACGGGTGCCATGCCAAAACCGGCGGGTCGCTCAAAAGCTTCGCGGGTGTGGACAAGGACGTCCGAGGTGATGCGAGAGAGCCTATAACTGCGTTCGGCACCCTTGTCGACGTCGAACGCGGCAAGGTACCACTGCCCGTACTTGCTGCCCAGGCCCCATGGCTCAACGGTGCGGGCGGTGCTGTCGGTGGAGCCGGCACTGCGGTAGTCGAACGACACCCGGTGGTGGGTGCGCAGGGCTGACCAAAGCGGCTCGAAGGCGGGTTCTGCCGTGCGGATCCGCGACTGGGACGTGGTTTCATCCTCATACCAGGGCGTCCCGGCACGTGCGGAGATCTTGCGCAGTGCCGACGCGGCGGCACCGCCCAGCGTGGCTCCGGACCACAGGTTGGCGGCGATGGACACTAGCGCCATCGCTGATTCATCCAAGCGGATGGCCGGGACGCGGTAGTCGTCGGGATCAATGCGGTAAAGTGCCTGTTCGCCGGAGTCGGTTCCGGGCAGTCCGTTGTGGGTGATGGGGATGCCAAGTTCCAACAACGTCTTTTTGTCCCGCTCAAACATGCGTTCAAAAGCGGCGTCGGCTTTGTCTTCCTCGGCTGCAGGGCCGGCGTAGCCGTTGACGTTCTTGCGGAGGTGGCTCTTGCTGTAGCCACGGCGGGTCCCCAGCAAGGCGATCACCAGGTTCAACAAGCGTTCAGTGGCATCTATTTTTGTGGACACATTGCCCACAGTACTAGGCGGGAGGCGCTGGCGTTAACGGACTGCGGCCCCGATCAAAGGATCGGGGCCGCAGCGGCTTGCTGAAATGCGAAGAAGGTGCTTAGCGCACGCCGACCAGGTCGACAACGAAGATCAGCGCTTCGTTGGGGGCGATGGCCCCGGCGGCGCCACGTGTTCCGTAGGCCAGTTCCGAGGGGATCTCCAGGCGGCGGCGTCCGCCAACCTTCATGCCGATCAAGCCCTGGTCCCAGCCTTGGATGACTTGGCCAATGCCGGCCTTGAATTCCAGCGGCGTGCCGCGGCTCCAAGAAGAGTCGAACTCCTCTCCGGTGGAAAATGCGACACCCACATAGTGGGTGGAGACGGTGTTGCCGGGGACAACTTCGGTGCCGGTGCCCTCGATCAAGTCCTCTATGACAAGTTCGGTGGGGACCCCGTGTTCCGGGAAATCAATTTCGGGTTTGCTGCGGTCAAAGTTGCGGGTTCCAAAAGACATGCTGCTCCTTAGGGTTTGTTACTTCTTCGATTCAATCTTAACCACAAACACCAGCGGTCCGGCAGGCTTGCCCTGAGCTTCCGCCTGTTCCCCGTAGGCAAGCGAGGCGGGGATGGTCAGCTGTACGGTGGAGCCCACCTTCTGGCCCGTCAAGCCCACAGTCCATCCTTCAATGACCTTCTGCAGGCCGAAGGTGGCAGCTTTGCCGCTGTCGAAGGTGGAATCAAACTGCTTTCCGTCCCAAGTCCAGCCGGTGTACAAGGCTGAAATGGTGTCCTCCGCGGTCAGTGTTTCGCCGCTTCCTTCGGTCAGCACCTGTACGGCGAGGCCGGCCGGGGCGTCATTCTTGGGAATCGTGATGCTGGGGACGCCCTTGTCGTCGAACTTGGCCACTGGCAGCTTGCCGTCCTTGGCAAGTTTTGCCACCGCGTCGGCATCCATGAGTTTGGCCGGTTCCGGGGCATCCTTGGCGGTCTTGATCTGGAAGACGCTCATGCTGGCCGGTCGGGCTGGCTGGGCGGGCGCCTCGGTGCTGCCGGGGACTTCCTCGGTGCCGGGGGTTGCATAGGAAATGTATGCGCCGACCTTGGCCTTGGAGAAAGTGCTGTACACCAGCGGGAATTGGTTCATGAAGGATTCGTTGAGCACGATGGTGCCGCCGGCGTCCTTGCTGAAGTTCTCGCCCACGGTGTCCCCCGTGGCAGTGTCAAGGGCGATCTCCCGGAATTCCACGACTTGGCCGGTGGTGATTTGGGCACCGTTGCCGGGGGTGACCAAGCGCATGGACTCGGCCTTGACCTCCAGCGGTTTGTCGAAGGTGACCTTGGGGGCCTTGTCCTTGCCCTCGTCCTGGACCTTCACGGAAGCAAGGGCCTCCTCGTTCGACGGCGGGACACTCACCGAAGCGGTGGATGACGCGGCGGGTCCGGAAGTGTCCGTGGACCCTTGCGAACAGGCGCTCACAAGGAGCAGTAGGGGAAGAAGCAGTACAAGAAGTCGGCGCACAGAAACACTTTCGATGGCTGGATCACGGGCATTGCCGCAATGCCTGCGCACGGCAGGCGTTGCAACGGTGGTACTAATGATTTTCGTCAAGGCGATTTTGGCGAAACTTTTGGCAGTGCAACGGGCCATTAAGGGCTTTTGAAGCAATGAGCCGCCAACAGCTTATCCGCTGAAGCTGGACAAAAGCTGTTGGCCGCCCACTGCTTGCCCCTGATGTGGGGCGGCGTGCGGAGGAGGCGCCTTTCTGCCGTTGCTACACCTTCGATTCGATCTTGACCACGAACACCAGGGGTCCGGCGGGCCTGCTTACACTTCCTGCCTGATAGTCGAACAACATCGTGGCCGGAACGGTAAGCTGCACGGTGGAGCCGACCTTCTGGCCCGTCAGGCCAACCAGCCAGCCCTCAATAACCGTGCGGAAGTCGAACGGGTCGGCGACACCGCGGTCGTAGGCGGAATCGTATTTCTGCCCGTCAGCCCACGTCCAGCCCGTGTACAAGGCGGTAAACTTGTCATTTGGCTTAATAGTTTCCCCGGTTCCCTCGGTCAGCACTTGGACGGCGAGGCCAGTGGGCGCGTCGGTGTCCGGAATGGTGATGGTGGGGATGCCATTGTCGTCAAATATTGCCACGGGCAGCCTGCCGTCCGCTGCGAGGGCAGCAACCTCATCTGCGCTGAGGACCTTGGGCATGTCCGGTGCATCTTCGGCACTCTCCACCTTGTAAATCATCAAGGTGGCATGCTGGGCCCACTCGGGCGGGTTGTCGCCGAGTTCGGGCTTGGGGATTGCTTCGGCAACGTAGGCACCGACCTTGGCACTGATGAACGCATTCACCAGTGCAGGGGAATTGACCTGGTAGGCGGGGGTGAGCATGCTTTCGAAGCCGGCTGCTTGGGTGAAGTTCTGCTGGATTGTTTCGCCCGTGCTGGCGTTGAGAACGATTGAGCGGTGGAAGATCTTCTGGCCCAGGGCAATCTGTGCACCGTCACCGGGGGCCAGCACGCCTGCAGTCGTCGTTTCAACGGTCAGCGGCATGTCAAAGGTGATCTTGGGGATCTTCCCTTCACCCTGGTCAATGACCTGCACGGAGGCAAGCACTCCCAAGTCCGGCGCCGGGTTGCTCGGCGATGTGGTGGCGGCTGCGGTGGGCGGCACACTCTCCGGCGGGCTTGGCGAAGCATCGGAGGATGGATCCGTCCCGGCCGGGTCCTGGGCACCCGGAGGCTCGGGCGCTCCTTGTGAACAAGCGCTCACAAGGAGCAGCAAGGCAATGAACAGTGCTAGAAGGCGGCGCATGGAAAACACTTCCTGTGGCTTTTCTTGGGCTCTTACTTAAGCAATGAGTACCCCGAAGCCTTGCACTGAAGAGAAACGCCAACCACCCCTGATGCTAAATGGTTACAGCTTAGAAACCACCCCGCAATGACTCAATCAGCGCGTCGACGCGTTCGTCGTCGTTCTTAAAGGGGTCCTTGCACAGGATGGTTTGGTGGGACCGGTCGTTGAGTTTAAGGTGCACCCAGTCCACCGTGTAGTCGCGTCCGGACTCTCGAGCTGCAGCGACGAACTTGCCGCGCAGGTGGGCGCGGGTTGTGGCAGGTGCAGTGTCGACCGCTGCGGCAATGTCCGCAGCGCTGACCAGCTTGCGTGCCGATCCGCGCCGTTCCAACATGTTGAACAAGCCTCGGTCGGGGGAAATATCGTGGTAGCGCAGGTCGAGCTGGGCGACTTCGGGCGAGGACAACTCAAGGTTGTGCCGCTCGGCGTAGGCGTGCAACAACTTGGCCTTGATCGCCCAGTCGATCTCGGTGTCAATGCTTGAATGATCTTCTGCTTCCACCGCGTCCAGCGTGCGTTCCCACAGGTCCATGATCTGCGGGACGAGTTCGTGGTGTGCCCCCCGCGAGTTGATGAAGGCCGCCACTTTTTCAAGATAGTGGCGCTGGATTTCAATCGCCGTCATGAAGCGGCCGTCGGACATCTTCAAGGGGTGCTTGCCCGTGATGTCGTGGGATATTTCGCGAATGCTGCGGATGGGGTTCTCCAGCCGCATGTCACTCATGATGGTCCCGGCCTCGACCATGCGAAGGATCAAGTCGACCGTGCCGACCTTGAGCATGGTGGTGGTTTCGGACATGTTCGAATCGCCGACGATCACGTGCAGCCGCCTGTACAGTTCGGCGTCCGCGTGCGGCTCGTCGCGGGTGTTGATGATGGGTCGTGAACGGGTGGTGGCCGAGGAGACGCCTTCCCAAATGTGGTCTGCGCGCTGTGAGAAGGCGTATTTTCCGCCCTGTTGGGCAGGGAGCACCCTGCCGGCACCGGCGATCAGCTGGCGCGTTACCAGGAACGGGATGAGAATGTCCGCCAAGCGGCCAAATTCGCCCCTGCGGGTGATCAGGTAATTTTCGTGGCTGCCATAAGAGTTTCCGGCGGAATCCACATTGTTTTTGAACAGGAAGACCTTGCCGTCGTAACCTTCAAACCCAAGTCTTGTCTGGGCTTCCTGGACGAGGTCGTTCAGGATGGTTTCCCCTGCCCTGTCGTGGGCAATCAGCTGGGCGATGCTGTCGCATTCGGCCGTGGCGTATTCGGGGTGGGAGCCCACGTCCAAATACAACCGCGAGCCATTGGGCAGGAAAACATTCGAGGAACGGCCCCAACTGACGACCTTGCGGAAAAGGTACCTTGCCACTTCCTCGGGGGACAGCGGCCGCGAGCCGGGCGCCGAGTATGCCACGCCAAACTCCGTCTCAATACCAAATATCCGCCGGTCCACCTGTCATGTCTCCTTCATTGCCGTTGTATAGTGCAGCCGCGTGAGTTGCAGCTGTGTGTTGCCGTTGCACGTTGTTTGGTCCAGGGGCTCAATCCGCGGCCAACTGGGTGGCCACGGTTGCGGCGTTCAGCCTCCGGAAGGCCCTGTGCGAGCCGCGCACGCGCGAAACGTTGCGATCTAGCACGGCCACCTCCAAAGTAGCTGCTGCCAGGGCTGCCGCCTGATCGGGGACTTCGCTGCGGGCTGCTCCCCCTGGTGCTGCGTCCAAACGCGGGGATTCCAGCGCTGCGACGGCCCACCGCAGCGCCTGGCCCAGGCTTGCGCCTGCTCTCCAGCGTTTTTCCAAGGCCGCCTGGACCAGGTCGGCCTTGCCTCCCATGGCCAGGAAGCCCGATTCATCGGCAATGGAGCCGTCGAAGTTCAGCCGGAAGATGTGGTCCTCGCCTTGCCGCTCCCCCACCTCGGCGACTGCCAATTCAACTTCGAAGGGTTTTTGTTCGGCCGTAAACACAGTGCCGAGGCTTTGCGCATACACGCTGGCCAGGCCGCGCGCCGTCACGTCCGCCCTGTCGTAGGAGTAGCCGCGCACATCGGCGTAGCGCACACCGGCTTGGCGGAGGCTTTCGAACTCGTTGTACTTGCCCACGGCGGCAAAGGCGATGCGGTCGTAGATTTCGCCGATTTTGTGCAACGTCGGTGACGGATTTTCAGCCACCAACGCGATGCCGCCCAGAAAGGAAACCACCACCACCGATTTGCCCCGGGCGATTCCCTTGCGGGCGAAGTCCGCCCGGTCCTTCATGACCTGTTCGGGGGAAACATAGAATTGCTGCGCCATTTATGCCTCCCTGCGTTCGACGCTGCGTCGCGTCACAATGGTTTCCACAACGCCGGCCAGCGCATCGTCGCCCACCCTTGCGGCGCCGTCGTGTGTTACTACATAGACTACCGGCCACAAACGGCGTACAAGGTCCGGCCCGCCCGTGGCGGAATCGTCGTCCGAGGCGTCGTAGAGGGCCTCGACGGCCACTTCCAGCGCCTGCTCGGCGGTGAGTCCGGGGCGCCACAGCTTTTTCAGCGCCCCGCGGGCAAACACGGAGCCCGAGCCCACGCTGTGGTGTTCGAGCTCTTCGTAACGACCTCCCGTGACGTCGTAGGAAAACAACCGCCCCGTTGTTACTGGGCCGGCTGTCTCAATTCCCGCGAAGAGCGGCACCACCGACAGCCCCTGCATCGCCATGGGCAGGTTGGCGCGGACCATGGCACCGAGCCTGTTGGCTTTGCCCTCAAGGCTGAGGAGCGTGCCCTCGATCTTCTCGTAGTGCTCAAGCTCCACCTGAAAAAGGCGGACCATGTCGATGGCGATCCCTGCTGTGCCGGCAATGCCAAGCACCGAATACGCATCGGCTGGGAATACTTTTTCAAGGTGCCGGTTGGCGATCATGGACCCCATGGTGGCCCGTCTGTCCCCCGCCATGAGCACCCCGCCTTCGAAGGAAAGCGCCACGATGGTGGTCCCGTGCGGGGTTGCCGGCATGGTGCCTGCGGGCAGGGCGCGGCCAAACGGCAACAGGCCCGGATTGCTGCGGGTCACATGGTCAAGGAACGACGACGAGGAGCCCCCGCCTTCCAGCGCTGGAAATTCGGTCCTGTTGTGGGCGTCCATGGAGGCCTACTGTCCACCCTTTTGCACAAACCCGCGCACGAACTCCTCGGCGTTTGACTCCAGGACGCCATCAATTTCATCCAAGAGGTCGTCCACGCCGGTGGTGGCGGCCTGGGCTGCTGCAGAATCCGCGCCCGGCGCCGGGACCGGCAGTTCCTCGACGTGTTCCTCTTCGGGCCGGGAAGAGACGTTCTTCTGTTCCTGTGAAGCCATGATGCGTCCTTCTTACGTGGTTCCCGGTGCCGTTCTCGGCACCTATTCCCATACTGCCACGGACCCGCCAAGAATGCGCCGCCCGTGCCGGTTTGCTAAGCAAGGACCGCCTCAAGCCCGGCCAGGTCCCCCTGCTTGGATGAAATAGAGGGCGCGTCCTAGTGTGCGTCCGACAGCAATTGGGACAGGAAATCCTGCAGGCCCGTGTTGTTGTCAAAAAGCCCGGCGGTGAGCTCCTTCGTTCCGCGCAGCGGTTCCTTCGTGGAGACGCGTTGCAGGCGGCGCAATTGCGGCACCTCGAAGATGACCGAGTCCCAACTGGCTCCCACCACATGGGCGCCAAAATCCTGGATACAGCGACCGCGGAAATACGCCCTTGTGTCCGGCGGCGGGGCTTGCACCGCGGCGGCAATGGACTCGTCGCTGACCACTCGCTGCATGCGGCCGCGCTGCAGCAGCTTGTAGTAAAGGCCCTTTTCCGGGCGGATGTCCGCCCATTGCAGATCGATGAGGCCCAACCGGGGATCGTCCCAGTCCAAGCCGTCGCGGTTCCTGTACTGCTGCAACAGACTGAGTTTCGCCACCCACTCCAGTTGCCCGGCAAGGCTCATGGGGTCCGTTCCCAGGGCCGTGAGCACTTCTTCCCACTTGGCCAGCACGGCTGCGGTGTGGCCGTCGCCCGTTTCAGGGTGGCTTGAACCGTTGGCTTGTGCATGGGCAAGTGCAGCCTTGAGGTAGCGCCACTGCACGTCCAGGGCCGTGGTGCGGCTGCCATCGGCCAGCAAATATGTTCCTTGCAGTTCCCAGTCGTGGCTGATCTCTCGCAGCGACGTCACCGGATCGGCAAATTTCAGCACAGGGGCCGTGCCGTGTTCAATCATGTCAAGCACCAGCGCCGTCGTGCCAAATTTGAGGTAGTTGGAGACCTGGCTCAAGTTGGCGTCGCCAATGATGACGTGGAGGCGGCGGTACTTCTCTGCCACTGCATGCGGCTCGTCGCGGGTGTTGATGATGGGGCGGCGGATGGTGGTTTCCAAACCGACCTCGGCCTCAAAAAAATCTGCCCGCTGGCTGATCTGAAAGCCGCTGCCCGAGCCGTCCTGGCCAAGACCAACGCGCCCGGCACCGCACATGAGCTGGCGGGTGACGAAGAACGGGGTCAGCCCGGAAACAATGTGCGCAAAGGGGACACTGCGCGGCATGAGGTAGTTTTCATGGCTGCCGTAGGACACCGATTTGTTGTCGGTGTTGTTCTTGTACAGGTTGATTTCGGGCACGTCCGCGGTGGCGGCGATTCGGCGCACGGCCGCCAGCGCAACAAGGTCCCCGGCAGCATCCCAACGCACTGCGTCGAGCGGATTCGTCACCTCCGGCGAGGAGTATTCCGGGTGGGCGTGGTCCACATACAAGCGTGCGCCGTTGCCGAGCACCATGTTCATCATCAGGGGTGCGCCGGTGTCTCCGCTTTCCCCGCCCTCCAAGGCGATCTGGGCGGCTGTGAGCACGGGTTCTGCATCTGTCAGCTGGCTGGGATGGGCAGCTTCGCGGGGCATGGACCAGCCGCGGGCATCGGCCAACGGGTCCTCGTCCGTGTAGTCCCAACGGGTCTCCCCGCCGGCAGCCGCCCGGTGGCTGGTCTCGCGCGAATAGGCATGCACCACCTGGGTGGAGAGCCATGTGGCGTTGAACTGCCGCGTCCCCGGAGCGTGGATGCCGTATTCCGTTTCGGCCCCCACGACCCGCACAACACTCACAGGTACTGCCCCGTGTTGTGCACGGTTTCCAGAGTTTTCCCGGGCACTTGGCCTTCCTTGCTTTGGACAATGGTGCGAATGTAGGTGATCCGTTCGCCCTTCTTCCCCGAAATGCGGGCCCAGTCGTCGGGGTTGGTGGTGTTGGGCATGTCCTCGTGCTCGCGGAACTCATCCACCACGGCCCGGAGCATGTGCTCGATGCGGATGCCCTTTTCATTGTGCGTCAACAAGTCCTTGATGGCGTACTTCTTGGCCCTGTCCACCACGTTTTGAATGACGGCACCGGAGTTGAAGTCCTTGAAGTACAGCATTTCAGTGTCGCCGTTGGCATAGGTGACTTCCAAGTACTCATTGGACTTGTCGGTGGTGTACATGGCCTCCACCGTCCGCTGGATCATGGCTTCCACGGTCTCCTGCAGGCTGCCGTGGTTGGCGGCCAGGTCATCGGCGTGGAACGGCAGGCTGGTGGTGACGTACTTGGCAAAGATGTCCGCAGCGGCCTCGGCATCGGGACGCTGGATTTTAACCTTCACATCCAGCCGGCCCGGGCGCAGAATGGCAGGGTCGATCATGTCCTCGCGGTTGGAGGCGCCAATGACAATGACATTGTCCAAGCGTTCCACGCCGTCGATCTCGCTGAGCAGCTGCGGCACGATGGTGGTCTCCACGTCGGAGGAGACGCCGGTTCCGCGCGTGCGGAACAAGGAGTCCATCTCGTCAAAGAACACCACGACGGCGCTGCCGTCCGAGGCTTTCTCCCGTGCCCGGCTAAAGATCAACCGAATCTGGCGTTCAGTCTCCCCCACATACTTATCAAGGAGTTCAGGGCCCTTGATGTTGAGGAAGTAGCTCTTCTGGTCCTTGACGCCGGAACGTTCGCGGGCGCGTTTGGCCAGCGAGTTCGCCACCGCCTTGGCAATCAGCGTCTTGCCGCATCCGGGAGGCCCATAGAGCAAGATGCCCTTGGGTGCCTTCAACCCGTGCTCCCGGTACAGGTCCGGGTGCAGGAAGGGGAGCTCCACGGCATCGCGGATTTGTTCGATCTGTGACGACAGCCCGCCAATATCCAGGTAGGAAATGTCCGGAACCTCTTCAAGGATCAGGTTTTCCACTTCCGAGCGCGGGATCTTCTCCAGTGCATAGCCCGTGCGAGCGTCCAACGTCAGGCCGTCGCCCACCTTGACGGCGCCGCCCTGCAGCGCGCCTCCCAGACGGACAACACGCTCCTCGTCGGCCCGGCCGCTGACAAGCGCGCGGGAGCTGCCCAGCAGTTCCTTGACGGTGACAAGCTCGCCCACTCGCTCGTAGCCCAGGCCGGCAATGACCACGAAAGCTTCGTTCAACAGGACTTCCTGGCCCACATTGAGTTCGTTCAGGCGCAGCAGCGGGCTCAGGCCCACCCGCATCTTGCGCCCTGAAGCGTAAATGTCAAGGCTTTCGTGTGTGACCGCCGTGGCCTTGCCCGAGGAAGCCGCCGGCCGGTTGATGGCGATGATGGTGCCAAAGCCGTACGGCGGTTCGCCGGCGTTTTCCAGCGCCGTGCGCAGCTTCAGGATCTCGGCCTTGGCCGTCTCCAGCATGGCCACAAGCTTGGAGTTGTTTTGCGTGGCGGAGGCCAGCTGCCGATCCAGGTTGCGCGCCTTGTCACGGAGCACATTGAGCTGCCGTTCAAGGACCGCGTGCTGGCCCGGCCCCGCGGAGTAACTGTCCCCGGAAGATCCCGGAACGGGGCTGTCCTGGGCGGGGCTGTTCCGGGAGGGATTGCCCGAGGCGGTGTTCATTGCGTCGTTGCTCATGTCCATCGTTCCTTCCGCGGCCGATCGAAGGCCGGTACTGCCAACTTTAGTGCCATTGCACCCGGGAGCCAGTCCCCCGGGCGCTTGACCGAGTTCCTCGGCGGGAGCCAGGGGCTTATGTCTTGTCTGCAGCCTCGTTTGGTGTCTTTTCCGGGGTCTTGTCTGCAGCCTCGCCGGTGTCCTTGCTCTTGGTGCGCTTTGTTTGCACGGTGGAGGACGCATCCCGGGCGGCCCGGCGCAGTTTCCGATCCGATACCGCCCGCTCCCCCACGGCTGCCGGTGTCCAGGCATCCAGGTCTTCCTGGGCAAATTCTGTTTTGGACGCACGGCGTTTGGGCGTCATGCCCGTCACGCCGTCGGCCAGGCGGCGGGTCACCATGAGGAAGCCCGTGTGCGCCACCATCCGGTGGTCCGGGCGCACGGCCAGTCCCTCCAGGTGCCAGCCACGAACCATGGACTCCCACGCATCGGGTTCGGTGAAGCGCCCGTCGGCGCGGATGGCCTCGGCGGTGCGCGAGAGCTGGGTCACGGTGGCCACATAGTTGATCCACACGCCGCCGGGGGCCAGCACGGTGGCCACGGCGTCCAGGCATTCCCAAGGGGCCAGCATGTCAAGGACCACACGGTCGATGCTGCCCGGGGCCTCCTGTTCCACCACCTGGTCCTGGAAGTCGCCGAGGGAGATCTTCCAGGCCGGGTGTGGGCCGCCGAAAATGGTTTCCACGTTGCCGCGGGCAATGTCGGCAAACTCTTCGCGGCGCTCGAACGAATGCAGGTACCCGGAGTCGCCCACGGAGCGCAGCAAGGAGATGGACAACGCGCCCGAGCCCACACCGGCTTCAACCACGCGGGCACCCGGGAAAATGTCTCCCATCGTGATGATCTGCCCGGCGTCCTTGGGGTAGACCACGGCGGCACCGCGCGGCATCGAGAGGACAAAGTCCGAGAGCAAAGGGCGCAGCGCCTGGTATTGCTGTCCCACATTGCTTTCCACCATGGAACCCTCGGGTGCTCCGATCAGCAGATCGTGATTGAGGAAGCCCTTGTGCGTGTGGTACGCCGTGCCGGGAGTGAGCGTGATGGTGTTCATGCGGCCCCGCTCGTCTGTGAGTTGCACGCGTTCGCCGGCGCGAAACGGTCCGCGGCGTTGTGCTGCACCGTGCGGGGCCTGGGCGGGTTCTGTGGTGGAACCGGGGTGATTCATGGCTAATTCCTGTCGTGTTGTTGCTCGCAAAAAAGTTCTCCGGCCGGTGCGGTCATGGCCTGCAGTACGTCAACCGGCCAGCAGGCGGGCCATCGAGGAGGTCATTGGCCCGGTCGTCAGGGGACCGGCTTGCCGGTGATGGCCGCAACAACCTTGGCCTGGCTGAGCAGTCCGGTGACCCGCCCGTCAAGATTGATCACGGCATATTCGGTGTCGGGAAGTTGGGCCAGATAGGACACAAGTTCAGCACCCGCAGCCGCCTCGGGAACATAGGCGCCGGCAGAGAGCATTCGTGCCACGGCACTGGAAGGCGTGGTTTGCGCTGCCTGCGGCGGAACGTTGGCGAGGGCGTATTCGTCCACGACGGCGGCTGGGCGTCCGTCGTTGCCGAACAGCACGATGGGAGCGGACCGGTGCTGGGCCCGCAGCGTCCACAATTGGGCCACGGTGCACTGATTCGAGGCACTGACTGCCGGAACGGCCAGCTCCACGGCACTGATGGCCGGCAGCCGCAACCTGATTCTGGCTGCCTTGATGGAGGCAGAAGCCCCCATCCACAAAAATCCTGCCAGCAGGATGAGGATGAACGTCGTCGTCAGGTCGGGCTGGCTGCCGAGCATGTACGGCACGGCAAGGACAATGACAACAAGTGCCACCACAATGATGCGCCCGGCCCAACCAGCAGCGATGGTGCCCTTTTCTTGATTGCCCGTGGCCTTCCACACAATGGATTCCACGAGGCGTCCACCGTCTAGGGGTGCCCCCGGCAACACGTTGAACAAGCCAATGAGCAGGTTGGCCCAAATGAAGATGTTCACCAACAGCAGGGCAATGGAACCGCCCATGGTGACCTGTTCAACGGACACGGGCACCGGCAGCGCCAACTTGAGCAGGAAGCCCAAGCCCGCCAGCACGAAGTTGGCGACGGGTCCTGCGAAGGCAACCACCAGCGCCTTGCCCGGAGTTGCCTTGCTGAAATCAAATTCAGTGTGGCCGCCCCAAAGGTTCAGCACGATCTTATGGGTGGTCCAGCCATACAATTTTGCCGTTACTGCGTGCGCCAGCTCGTGGATGAACACCGAGAGCAGCAACAGCAGGGCGTAGGCAAAGGCCACGGGATAGGCCCATGCCTGGAAGTTGGCCTGTAGCTGCGGGCCAAAGATCAGCACTGTCACGGCGGCAATCAGAAACCAGGAGTTGGCCAAAATAATGGGCGTGCCCTTGACTGAGCCAAGGACCAGCCCCTCGCGGCGCTTCGGGGCACCGTGGGAAGCATCGCTCACAAGGCAGCCCCGGTGGAAGCCGGGCGGGAAGCCAAAACTGTGGCAACGTCGTGGTACGTCCGCCCGGCCAAGGTGGGCCAGGTGGTGCGGCGGGCATCCGCAGGCAGCGGCACGGCATTCGGGACGGCAATCGTGGCAACGCCCGAGGCCACTGCGGAGGCAACGCCCGGCACGGAATCTTCAATGGCAACGCAATGGGCGTTCGTCAGTTCCGGGTCGGTTTCGCGCAGCCGCGCAACCGCCATCAGGTACGGCTCGGGGTGGGGCTTGCCGTTCTCCACCTCGTCGCCGGTGATGAGGAATTCAAAATAGTTGCCGTCAAGGGCGTTGACCACTTCACTGGCCAAATTCCGCTCACTCATGGTGACGAGCGCACAGCGCACTCCCCTGCCATGCAGTTCCGCCAAGAGCTCGCGGGCTCCCGGGCGCCACGGCAGTTCCTTGCGGATGCCGGCGATGACGGAGCGGGAAAGGTGGTCCACGATCTCGCGCACCGTCAGCTTCACGCCCGCCTCTTGCAGGACTGCGGCAGAGGATTCCAGTGCGTTGCCCACAAGGCTCATGGCCTTTTCCACGTCCCAGTGCCCGCCGTGCTCGGTGACGAGCTTAATTTCGGCCGCGATCCAGTACGGTTCGGTGTCGACAAGGGTCCCGTCCATGTCCCACAGCACGGCTTTGAGCGCGGGCGGGGGCGTAGTCGCGCCGGGCACGGCGGTTGCAGAGGGTAAAAGCATGCCACCAGTCTACGGGTCATGCGGGGTGGAACGGATTCCGGGGTCGGCTGCGCGTGGTGCATGGTGCAACCCACGCGCTCGCGCCGTAGGCTGGCCCTGTGAGCACAATTGACGACGACGCGCCCATCGACCCCGCACGGTTGTTGCAAAAGGCGCCTGGCGAAGACCGGGTGACCGTCCTGCTGGCCGCCTTCGAAGGCTGGAACGACGCCGGGGAGTCCGCCAGCGACGCGCTGAAGTACCTGCACAAACTGTGGGGCGCCAAACGGGTTGCCGTCATCGAACCCGATGAATATTACGATTTCCAGTTCACCCGTCCCGAGATCAAGCTCACGAACGACGGCGGGCGCAAAGTCAAGTGGCCCGTGACCAAAATTGCGAAGGCCAGCATTCCTGACTCGGACATCGACGTGGTCCTGGTGCACGGCGTTGAACCGTCCTACCGCTGGCGGGCCTACACTGCCGAGCTTTTGGCGAAGGCCGCCGAACTGCGGGTCAACTACGTTGTGCTGGTGGGTGCTTTGCTGGCCGATGTGCCGCATTCACGCCCCATTCCCGTCACGGCAACGTGCGACGACGACGAGCTGGCCGAGCGCTTGAAGCTTGAGTCGTCGCAGTATGAGGGCCCGATAGGCATTGTTGGCGTCTTGAATGAAGTGGCCCTGTTGGCCGGCCTGCCGACCATTTCACTGTGGGCGGCCGTGCCGCACTACGTGGCCCAGGCGCCCTCCCCCAAGGCCGAGTTGGCGCTGCTGAACCGCATTGAGGATTTCCTGCATGTGCCGCTGTCCACGCAGGAACTGGCCGACGACGCCCAGGCCTGGGAACGCGGTGTCAACGACCTGGCCGCAGGGGACCCGGAGATTGCCGCCTACGTGCAACAGCTGGAAGAAGCCAAGGACACGGCCGAACTGCCTGAAGCCAGTGGCGAGTCCATCGCGCAGGAATTTGAACGCTACCTGCGCCGCCGGGGCCGCGAACAGCCCTAGCGGCGCAACCGCCTTCTTTGGAACACAGTGCCTTAGAGCTCGATGCCCAGCAGTGCCTCGAGGGCATCCGAGACCAGGGCGGCGTCGCGTTCGGAAGCCAGGCTCTGCGATTCCTGCGCGGCTGCCGCCCAGGTGTCGACGGCGGCCAGGGCGCGTGGTGCGTCAAGGTCCTGGGACAGGGCCTTGCGCATTTCGGCCAGGACCGGCTTCGCCGTTCCTTCGGGAGCCTGCAGCAAGGCCTGGCGCCAGCGCTCAAGCCGGTGGTCGGCGTCGTCAAGCAGTTCTTGAGTCCAGAACCAATCAGCGCGGTAGTGGTGGGCAAGGATGGCCAGGCGAATGGCTGCAGGGTCCACCCCTTCGGCACGGAGCGCGGAGACCAGCACCAGATTGCCCAGGGATTTGCTCATTTTTTCCCCCTCAAGGCCCACCATGCCCGTATGGCTGTAGTGCTGGGCCATGGGCGTCTCCCCCAGGGCGTAGGCATGGCCGGCACCCATTTCATGGTGCGGGAAGACAAGGTCGCTGCCGCCGCCCTGGACAGTGAAGGGCCTGGGCAGGAAGCGCCGGGCAATGACTGTGCACTCGATGTGCCAGCCGGGGCGGCCTTCGCCGAGTGTTGCGCCGTCCCAAGACGGTTCGCCGTCCCTGGCCACACGCCACAAGAGGGCGTCAAGGGGGCTTCGCTTGCCGGGTCGGTCCGGATCGCCGCCCCGTTCGGCGAAGAACGGGAGCATTTCCGCCTGGCTCAGGCCGCTGATCTGACCAAGCCACCAAGGGGCTTTGGGGCCGACTTCGTGCGTCGCGGCCGAGGCGGCTTCAACGGAGAAGTAGATGTCGCCGTCGGGCTCGCCGTCGCTGCCGGCCAGTGGATACGCCAGCCCGTCGGCAATCAGCTTTTCCACTTCAGGAACCAGCCAGGCGATGGATTCAACGGCGCCGATGTAGTGTTCCGGGGCCAACACGTTCAGGGCTTCCATGTCGGCGTGGAACAAGGCCGTCTGGGATGCGGCCAGCTCGCGCCAGTCGACACCGTCGCGGTTGGCCCGAACAAGCAGCGGATCATCGATGTCAGTGACGTTTTGCACGTAGCTGACGGCGCGGTCCTGGTCGCGCCAGGCCCGGTTGAGCAGGTCAAAGGCCACATACGTTGCGGCGTGGCCTATGTGGGTGGCATCGTACGGCGTGATGCCACAGACATAGAGACTTGCCTGTTCCGAGTCCGGCAGGGGAACCACGCGCTGCTGGGTGGTTTCATGCAAATGGATGGCCGGCATGATGCCGGGCAGCTGGGGGAGGGCATGGGACTTCCAAGTTTTCACAGTGCCCACTGTACAGTTTCCCGGGCGAAGTTACTCTTAGGTAAGCCCTATGCGGTGATGACTCCGGTTCCCAACAGGATGAACAGCAGCAGGCCCAGCCCGATCCGGTACCAGACAAACGGGCGAAAACTCTTAGTGGAGATGAACTTCAGGAACCAGCCAATGATGAAATATCCCACCACGAATGCGATGACCGTGGCCAGTGCAATTTCGCCAATGCCGAAGGGCCCGGCGGCGCTTTCATGCCCCGACACCACTTTGTAGAGTTCGTAAAAACCGCTGCCAAACACTGCAGGGATGGCCAGCAGGAACGAATACCGTGCTGCCGATTCTCGCGTGTAGCCCATCAGCAAACCGGCGGTGAGGGTGCCGCCCGAGCGCGAAACACCCGGTATGAGGGCCAGCGCCTGCGCGAAACCGTAGATGATGCCGTGTTTGTAGCTCAGGTCCTTCAGTTCCCTGCGTTGGGAGGCGACGGTGTCGGCCACGGCCAGGATGAGGCCGAAGACAATGAGCGTGGTGGCCACCAGCCACAGGTTCCGCAACGTCGACTCAATGTGGCTTTGGAACAACACCCCCAACAGTGCGATGGGTATGCTGCCAATGATCACCAGCCAGCCCATGCGAACGTCCGGTTCATTGCGCGGGACCCGCCCGCGCAATGAACCCCACCAGGCCCTGACTATGCGGACAATGTCTCGCCAAAAGAACACCAGCACGGCTGTTTCAGTGCCGAGTTGGCTGACGGCGGTAAATGCCGCTCCGGGGTCCTCGCCCGAAGGCAGGAACTTTCCGACAACAAAAAGATGGGCGCTTGAGGAAATCGGGAGGAATTCGGTCAGGCCCTGGATTAGGCCTAGGAAGGCTGCTTCAAACCAGTTCACGCGTTTCAGCCTAGAGCATGTCAGGCCTCGCACGGCCCAGCGTCGGCCGCGGCGCGCGGAACGCCGGCACGCAAGGGCCGCAAGGGCCGCAAACAAGGGCCGTGCTGTTCACCTAAGCTTGCACGTATGGAACAACGATTCATGGGCACCAGCGGACTGCGCGTGTCAGCGCTGGCCTTGGGCACAATGACCTGGGGCAAAGAGACAGACGTCGAGTCTGCGGGGGCCATGCTGCGCGACTTTGTTGACGCAGGCGGCACCACCCTCGACACGGCCGTCAGCTATGTGGAGGGCCGCAGCGAGGCCATCCTGGGTGAATTGCTGGGCGATGTTGTTCCGCGCAGTGATGTGGTGTTGGTCTCAAAGGCCGGTGTGAGCCACCGCAATGGCAAGCGCATGGTGGACACATCGCGCCGTGCCATGCTGGCGGGTCTTGATGCTTCCCTCGCCAGGCTCGGCACGGACCACCTTGATTTGTGGCTCGCCAACATCTGGGATGAGAACGTGCCGCTGGAGGAAACCTTGGGAGCCTTGGAGCATGCCGTCAGCAGCGGCAGGGTGCGATACGCCGGCGTGTCGAACTACAACGGCTGGCAGCTGGCCCGTGCGGCCACACTCAGCGAGGCACCCATCGTGGCCAACCAGCTTGAGTACTCCTTGTTGGAGCGCACGGCAGAGCCGGAAGTCATCCCGGCCGCCGAACACGTTGGCGCCGGTCTGCTGTGTTGGGCGCCGTTGGGCCGTGGGGCCCTGACGGGAAAGTACAGGGGACAGATCCCCGCCGATTCCCGCGGTGCCAGTTCCACGATGTCCGGTTATGTGGACAGGTATTTGGAGGGCCGCCCCGCCAGGATCGTCGAAGCCCTTGTGACAGCGGCCAAGGGGTTGGGGCGCACGCCGCTGGATGTGGCCTTGGGCTGGCTGCTGGAACACCATGTCGTCGCTGCTGCGGTGGTGGGGCCAAGGACGCACGGGCAACTCAAGGAAATTCTCTCTTCCTCGCTGGATCCGTTGCCGGACCAAATCACCACAGTGCTGGACGAAGTCTCCCGGCTCAACCAGGGAAGCAGCTAGCCCTTCTGCCGCTGAAGTTCCTCGTCGCTGTCTTCGTCATCATCGTCATCGTCATGATCGTCGTCGTCGTCGTCGTCATGATCGTCATCGTCGAAATCGGCGCCGTCGTCGCCGTAGATGACAAGCGGCGTCACCTCGTCGAAGGCGTCAAACAGGGCTTCCTCATACACTTCAAAGGCGTCGATGATGCCCAGGAACGTGGCCTCCACAATGGGGTCTTCCTCTCCCCGGCGCGCTGAAGCGGCCACCAAGTGTTCTTCCAATGCCGAGGTCAGTGAACTCAGGGCTTCACGGGGATCGATGCTCATGCGCATGACGCTACCAGTGTGCCTCCGAACTTGAAAGTCCCCTTCGAGCGTCCCTTTCCCACCGAGCACCCCACGCTGTGCCGGCAGGGGGTAGCGTTGGAGCAGAGCCCATGGTTCACTGGCCGTGGACGGAAAGGAACTTCAATGAGGGAAACATTGAAACCAGTGGTGAATGTCCGAGGGGCACCCCTGCGCCAGTATGAATATTTGGTTATCACCGTTGCCCCCGGCGAGCATGTCCCCACCGCCTACCAGCGCCTGCGCGAGCACGCGGAATACGGGAAGTGGGAGCTCGAGCGCAGCACCCTCTACATGGGCGGTCAACGAAAGTACCTCATGCGCCGCAAAGTCCTGCGCGTCGAGCGCACCCTGGAAGTTTATTAGCACTGGAAGTCTATTAGCACCGGCCCCGCCGCGACGGTTATGGCTCGACGGGTCCCAACCAGGCGTTGGCAATCGTTGAATGGGCCGATTCGTCGTCCGAGGGGTGGAAGATCCCGGCCAGCACATCCCGATACAAACGGCCCAGTTCGTTGCCGGCAAAGTAAGTTCCGCCGCCGCTGACACGGATGATCAAATCCACCACAGTCCGCGCTGTCTCGGTGGCCCTGACCTTCAGCCCCACCATCTTCGGGAACCACTGTGCCCCGTGGTCGGCGAGGTTGTCCACGTCACGCGCCAACGAGTCGAGTTGCGGGTACAGCCCGTCCATGGCCAAGGCGGCGTCGGCAATGCGCCAGCGGATGTCCGGATCCTGGGCGTACGTCTTCCCGTCGTATTTCTTTGATGTCCGTTTCTTTACGGTGGCCACGCCAATTTGCAGTGCCCGCTCCCCCAACCCCGTGTAAACAGCCGCCAACAGGGTTTCAAAACAGGCAAAAATGGAGAAGATCAACGGATCGGCGTTGGGCCCCACAGGCAACTTGCGAAAGACCCGCTCCGCCGGTGCCACGACGCCGTCGAGCACGGTGGTGCTTGACTGGCTGGCTCGCATTCCCAGCGTGTTCCAGTCGTCCTTGATGGTGTATCCGGGAGCATCCCGGCTGATGAAGGCGTGCACCAACACCGGTTCCTCCCCGCTCGCGTCCTTGCCAAAGATGCCAAGTCGCGTCCACGCCGGGGACAACGAGGTGAAGATCTTGGTCCCCGTGAACGAGTAGCTGCCATCCCCCAGCGGCTGGGCCACGGTGTTGGAGTCAAAAAGCACCGAGTCGTTGCCGGCCTCGGAGTTTCCAAAGGCAAACACCTCCCCCGCCACCGCCTCCTGCAGGACATAATGCAGGGAGTCGTCCCCGCGCCGGGCCAACAGATGTGCGACGCCGGTCCACACCAAGTGCATGTTGATCGCCAAGGCTGTGGCAGGGGCGGCTGTCGCCAGCCTTCGTTGCGCGGCAGCCACCTGTTGCAGACCAAAGCCAAGTCCGCCGTCGTCCTCGGCAGCAAACATGCGCAGATAGCCCTGCACTTTCAGTTCGGCCAGGTCTTCGTGGAAAAACTCGTTGCGCTCGTCGTAGCCCTTGGCACGGTCGCGGAAACGCTCAAGGAGCTCGTCCGGCAAAAGTTCGGTCAGTTCAGTAGTTTTTGTCTCTGTCGTGCTCATGGTGTGAATCCTTAGTACGTGCTCAGCAGGCGGTCCAGGACGCGGGCGCCGAATTTCAACGAGTCGACGGGGACGCGTTCGTCGATGCCGTGGAACATGCCGGTGAAGTCCAGCTCGGGCGGCAATTGCAGCGGGGCAAAGCCGTAGCCGGTGATGCCCAGCCGGCTCAGGGACTTGTTGTCGGTGCCGCCTGAAAGTGTGTAGGGCAGCACGGTGGAACCGGGGTCCTCTGCATGCAGGGAGTCGATCATGGCGTCGACAAGGTTGCCGGCGAAAGGGGTTTCCAGCGACACGTCATTGTGGATGGTGGAGATTTCGATGCCTTCGCCGGCCAGGTCGCGGATCACCTCGAGGACGTGGTCGTGCTGCCCGGGCAGCGTCCGGACGTCGATCATGGCTTGGGCCGTGCCCGGAATCACGTTTGCCTTGTAACCGCCATTGAGGAAGGTGGGGTTTGACGTGTTTTGCAGCGTTGCACCCACGAAGCGGGATACCGTGCCGAGCTGGTCCAGCAGCACGTCCGGGTTGGATTCGTCGAATTCAATGCCCGTCAGCTCCGAGACGCCCTCAAGGAAGGCACGCGTGGTGTCCGTGTATTCAACGGGCCACGGGTGTTCGCCGATGCGGGTCACCGCGCGGGCCAGGCGGGTCACCGCATTGTCGGTGTTGATTTGCGAGCCGTGCCCGGCCCGGCCCTGGGCGGTCAGGCGCAGCCAAGCCAGACCCTTCTCGGCAGTCTGCAGCAGATAGGCGCGTTTGCCGTTGATGTCGGTGGAGAAGCCTCCCACCTCCGAGATGGCCTCGGTGGCACCCTCAAACAGGTCGGGCCTGTTGTCCACGGACCAGCGGGCGCCGTACGTGCCGCCGGCTTCCTCGTCGGCAAAGAAGGCAAACACAAGGTCGCGCTTGGGCTTGCGCCCTTCCCTGCCCATGGACCGCATGACGGACAGGATCATGGCATCCATGTCCTTCATGTCCACGGCTCCGCGGCCCCAAATTACGCCGTCGCGCACTTCACCGCCAAACGGGTCGACGCTCCAGTCCTGCGCCTGGGCGGGGACAACATCCAAATGCCCGTGGACCACAAGTGCCGGAAGCGAGGAGTCGCTGCCTTCGATGCGGCTGACAACATTGGCACGCCCGGGTGCCGACTCATACAGTTCGGCCGACAGTCCGGCCTCGGAAATCAGCGCTGCGGTGTGCTCGGCAATGGCACGCTCCCCCGGGCCCTCGTTGTTGCCAAAGTTGCTCGTGTCAAAACGGATGAGATCGGAGCAGATGCCCGCAACTTCGTCCTCGGGCCTGATGGTGTTCACGGGAACTCTCCTTAGTGCTTGGCGTAGCCTCCAGCCTACCGTTTTGGTCTATTCGGGCAGCTGGCGGACGGGCAAAATGGGCAAGGAAGACTCGATTATTGTTTCCGGCAAAAGTCGTGCTATTGTTTTCATCGCTGCTGCGGGAGACAACGATTCAACCGAAAGGAAGAATCAGTGTCCTGCGATCACCTGCGCGGGTGGCGGAATGGCAGACGCGCTAGCTTGAGGTGCTAGTCCTGGAAACGGGGTGAGGGTTCAAGTCCCTTTCCGCGCACTGACAGACTCCCTGGGAACCACGGTTCCCAGGGAGTCTTTTTGTTGTGGTGCGTCATTTAGTCCTGGAATATCGGGTTGGTGGCTGAAATGTCAGAGGCACGCGCTAGCCTCAAAACATGGAAGAGTCGCCGCGACCCCCACCCACTGGCAAGGGCAAGTTGCGGCACCGGAAGTCGAGGAGCCAGCACCATGGAGACGGTCAAGCAAGCGCCCAACAAGGCTGAGAAGACACTCAAGCTCATCACCAAACTGTTGGCCAAGGCGGAGGGCACTCCCTATCCGGCGGAGGCCCAGACGTTTCAGGAACACGCAGAACGCCTCATGGTCCGCTACGGGATCGAACAGGCAAGCATCGACGCCGAGGCGGGGAAGACAGGCAAGCCCCAAGAACCCATGGTGGAGCAGCGCTTTGAACTCAACGGCCAATACCGGGTGGGGCTTGCACGGGGCTTCACCCTGATTGCCCTGGCCTTCAACACCGTCCGGGTCCTGCAGGCCAACACGCCTGCCACCAAGATCATGTTCTTAATCGGCGCAGAATCCGATGTCGCCCAAATCCTCCGGCTATTTACCTCCCTCAAGCTGCAATTGGTGTCGGCCATGCAGGCATGGTGGCTCGACTACCCTTGCAAGCCGTATTTAAGCCCGCATGACAAAACGCTGGAACGGCGCCAATTCCAACTCGCCTTCCTCACCACCGTGGCCCGCCGCCTCGAGGCGATCCACAGTTCGGAAATGGCTTCCGGGGAATCTGGCAAGGGGCTTGTCCTCGCCGGGCGGCGCGAACGTGCCGATGAGCATGTGCAACTGCTCTACCCAACCATCCGTTCGGCCCGCAGGCAGTCACTGTCCACCGGGTCCTCCGCTGCCCACGCGGCCGGCAGCTTCGCGGGTACCATGGCAACCGTCAACGGCGCGGTCGACTCTGCCCATCGAAACTCCCTCGCGGCCGCGGCCCCTAAAGGCTGAGCGGCTGAGCCGCTGAGAGCAACGTTTCGGGGCATCAAGGGGTCGCCGGCAGGGACAAAACCGCCCCGTCAGACTTGCTTCCCTTCTTGCCGCGTTCCCCCACCGGCAAGAATTGAACCACCGGCAGAAACCGAGCCGTGGAAATACCTTCTGGCGGCGCGTGCGTTCCAGGCGGTGAATACGGAACTGAGCCACACGCCGTCGTCGGTGCGGCTGTCAACGACTTCCAAGGAGACGGTGGCGGGCAGGAACACCGGGGAATCAAAGGCAATGTCCCAGCTGAAGTGCTCCGGCTTGGATTGTGGCACGGTGGCCAGCACACGCGACGCGGCGTACATGCCATGGGCGATGGAACGCCGCAAACCCAGGGCCCTGGCGCTCAGCACGCTCAGGTGGATGGGGTTGAAGTCCCCCGACACCGCAGCGTAGGCTCGTCCCGTATCCACACCCAATCGCCACTGCGCGGTGGGCGCTGGCGGGATGAAATCTTCCCGGATGGCCGCCTCGGTAGGCTTGTCCAGCCCCGGAAGGAAGACTCCCTTGGCCAAATAGGTGGACGCTCCGCGCCAGAGCAGTTCAGTGCCGTCGGCGTTGTGAATTTCAGCCACGATCTGCACCTGAGTGCCGCTGCGGTGCCCTGTCAGGTCCCTCGCCCATGCCCGCACCGACAATTCGTCTGTGAACATCACCGGCGCCAAATGCTCCACCTGGTTCCGCAAGTGGATCATGCCCAGCAGCGGGAGCGGGAAATCCTCTTGGACCATGACGCTCATGGCCACCGGGAAAACCAGCGCATGCAAATACCCTGAAGGCAGCACGTCGCGGGCGGCTTCACCCATAAGGTGGGAGAACTCCGTCACCTTCGCCAAATCGGCCCGCACCCCGCGCACCTCCACGGCGCGGGAAGGCAATGCCAGAACAGGTTCCGAACGCAGCAACCGCCCCTTGGCCGCCGTGGCGGCAGCATTGACGTACAACTTGGACAGCGAGGGCATCTCCGTCAACAACGTCTCAGCGCTCATTGCCCCACCAAATTCTGTCCGCAGACCCGCAAAATGTTCGCAGTCACCCCGGCGGCCTGGGGCTGGGCAAAGAAGGCGATGGCCTCCGCCACGTCTCGGGGCTTGCCCCCTTGCTGGAGACTGTTCAGGCGGCGAGCCACTTCGCGAGTGGCGAAGGGGATCTTGGCGGTCATGGCCGTTTCAATGAAACCGGGCGCCACAGCGTTCACCGTTCCCCCGCTTGGAGCCAGCAAGGGTGCGGTGGATTTCACCATGCCGATGATGCCCGCCTTCGATGCGGCATAGTTGCTTTGGCCGCGGTTGCCGGCAATGCCGCTGGTGGAGGAAACACTGATGATCCGGCCATTGTCAGCAAAGCAGGTGTTGGCCAGAAGCGCCTTGTTCATGCGCAATTGCGCCTCAAGGTTCACGGCAACCACGGAATCCCAGCGGGCTGCATCCATGTTGGCCAGCAGTTTGTCCCGTGTGATCCCCGCATTGTGGACAACGATGTCAAGCCTTCCGTAGCGGCTCATGGCATGTTCCAAGATGCGGTTGCCCGCTTCCGGATTGGTGATGTCCAGCTGCAGGGCCGTGCCGTGGATTTCGTTGGCAACTTCAGCCAAGTGGTCGCCGGCTGCAGGGATGTCAACTGCCACCACGGTGGCGCCGTCCCGGGCGAGCGTGCGGGCAATCGCTGCCCCAATCCCCCGGGCAGCGCCTGTGACAACGGCAATGTTGCCTTCCAACGGCTTCTCCCAATTGGGTGCCTGCCGGGAGCCTTCGCTGGCGGCACTGAGAAATTGCCCGTCAACGAACGCCGAGCGGCCGGAAAGGAAGAAGCGCAGGGCCGCCATGGCACTGGGCGAGTCGGCCGCTATCCCGTTCTCCAACACCACGCCGTTGGCCGTGGCCCCTGCCCGCAGCTCCTTGGCGAGGGAACGCACAATACCGTCGACGGCGTTTCGTGCTGCAGCCGTCTCCGGTGCGTCGTCCGGAGCTGCCAAGCGGGAGATGCTGACAACACGCGCGTTCTTGTTCAGATCCCGCAATGAGCCGGCAACGGCCAGCATGGGCTCCGAAAGCTCACCGGGATTCTGCACGTCGTCGAGCACCGCCACGATGGCACCCAACTTCGTCTTGGGCGTTGCATGCCTGCGTACATCCTGGTGCCAATCGAGCAGCACTTGAGCGACGGCGTCGGCCCCTGATCCTTGGCCCAGCACCAAAATGGGTCCTTCGACGAGGGGGGCTTGAGGGTTGTAGCGGCGCAGGATGGCAGGCTGGGGCAGGCCCAAGCGCTTGGCGAGGTCGCGGCCAAGGCCTGCGCTGACAAACTCGGTGTACTTGTCGGCTTTCTCTCGTGCGCCGGCAGTGGTGCTGTGTGAGGTCTTGCCGTGTGGAGACTTATTGTTTGGGGTCATGGGGTTACCGTGCTTCCAGAATGGCGACGACACCCTGTCCACCGGCGGCACAAACAGAGATCAGGCCGCGGGCGGGGCGGCCGTCAACCCTTCCGCGCTCGTGGAGCATTTTGGCGAGGGTGGCCATGATACGGCCCCCTGTTGCCGCGAAGGGGTGTCCGGCGGCAAGGGAGGAGCCGTTGACATTGAGTTTGGCCCTGTCAATGGAGCCGAAGGCACCGTCGAGGCCCAGCCGCGTCCTGCCAAATTCTTCGTCTTCCCACGCCGCGAGGGTGCTCAGCACAGTTCCTGCGAACGCCTCGTGGATTTCAAAGTAGTCAAAATCCGCCAGCGTGAGACCATTGCGGGCCAGCATCCGCGGGATGGCGAAGGCCGGAGCCATGAGGAGCCCGTCCTTGCCGTGGACAAAGTCAACGGCGCCTGCTTCGCCGTCAACCACTTCGGCCAAGACGGGAAGTTCGCGGGCGGCCGCCCATTCTTCGGAGGCCAACAAAACGGTGGAGGCGCCGTCTGTCAGTGGTGTGGAGTTTCCGGCTGTCATGGTGGCATCGTCGCCGAGGGACTTTCCGAAGGCGGGCTTGAGTTTGGCGAGCTTTTCCATGCTGGAGTCGGCGCGCAGATTTGAGTCCCGGCTCAGTCCGCGGAACGGGGTGAGGAGGTCGTCGAAGAAGTTCCTGTCGTATGCGGCGGCCAAGTTCTTGTGGCTTGCAAGCGCCAATTCGTCCTGGGCCTCGCGGCTGATCTTCCACTGCGCCGTGGTGAGTGCTTGGTGCTCTCCCATGGACAGCCCGGTGCGAGGTTCACCGGTGGACGGCGCATCGGGACTGAGATCCTTGGGCCTGATGCGGGCAAGAATCTTGACCTTCTGGCCCGTGGTTTTGGCACGGTTGAGATCGAGCAGAATGGCACGTAGGCCCTCGCTGACGGCAATCGGGGCGTCCGAGGCCGAGTCGACGCCGCCGGCAATCGCAGAATCAATCTGGCCGAGCTTGATCTTGTTGGAGAGCCCGATGACGGCTTCCATGCCCGTGGCGCAGGCCTGTTGCAGGTCGTAGGCGGGTGTTGTCGCGGCAAGGGCCGAGCCCAAAACTGCTTCCCGGGTGAGGTTGAAGTCCCGCGAGTGCTTGAGTACGGCACCTGCGGCCACCTCGCCAATTCGCTCGCCGGCCAGGCCGAAGCGGGCCACCAGACCGTCGAGGGCGGCGGTCAGCATGTCCTGGTTGGAGGAGTGCGCGTAGGCGCCACCCGTGCGGGCAAAGGGGATGCGGTTCCCGCCGATGATCACGGCCTTGCGGATACCTGGTGTTGTGGGGGTGGTCATGGAGTCCTCTCCTTGCATGATGCTGTTTGTTCTTGATACCCAGCGTACCTGATACGCTGAGTATCGTGAACATATTACAGCGAGAGCCTGCCTCTGCTTCCAAATCCAGCGAGCAGCCTGCAACACCGCAGGAAAACCCTGCGGCTGTTGATGGGCGTTCCGCGAGGTGGGACGCGCACCGCGAGGAACGCCGTCGTGATTTGATCAAGGTCGCGAGACGGGCCATCCACAGGCTGGGACCGGACGCTTCCATGGACGACATCGCCGCGACAGCTGGAACTTCGAAGTCCGTTTTCTACCGGTACTTTGGCGACAAATCAGGGCTCAGGCAGGCTGTGGGATCGGTGGTAATTCGGCAGATGCAGGAGACCATCGCGGCGGCACGGCAGGCGGCAACTGACCCCAAGGAAGGCGTCACGGCCATGGTTGCCGCCTATCTCCACATGGCGCAGACCTCCCCCAACGTCTATTCCTTTGCCACGCTCGCCGCCGACGGCGACACTCGGCAGTCCGGTGAGCTGAACGGCTTCTTTGAATCGGTGACGGCCATGATCACCGAGCCGCTGCGGAATCTGCTGGGCGATCCGGCGTCGCCCTTGCTGGGATATTGGCCCACAGCGGCCATCGGGCTTGTCCGCTCGGCTGGCGAACTGTGGCTTCAAGCCCCGGATGATGCGTCCAAACCCGACTCCACCGCCATGGCTGAACAGATTTCTGCCTGGCTTTTCGACGGCGTGGGGCACCACGTCCCGACGCCTGCCCCCATTCAGTAACTGCAGCAGAAGGATAATCATGACAAATGTAGTGACAGCTTCTCCCTTGACGGCCCCTGAAGGTGATGGCGTCGACGTCGCCGCTCTCGGGGAAGTCCTGCTGGGCCATTGGGCGGAAGTCAGGCTCACGGCCCGTGAACTTGCCGGCAGGCCCGAGCTTCATAAAATTGAGGGACTCTCCCACACCGAACACCGGAAACGTGTCTTCAAGCAGTTGGGCATTCTTGTGGACAACAACGCCGTCCACCGCGCCTTCCCCACTCGAATGGGCGGAAGCAACGACCCGGGCGGCAACGTTGCAGGCTTTGAAGAACTCGTCATTGCCGATCCGTCGCTGCAGATCAAGGGTGGCGTTCAGTGGGGCCTGTTCGGTTCCGCTGTGATGCAGCTTGGTACCGAGGATCACCAGAACAAGTGGCTGCCGGGCATCATGAGCGTTGAAATTCCCGGCTGCTTTGCCATGACGGAGATCGGCCACGGATCTGATGTTGCCTCCATCGCCACGACTGCCACGTATGACCCTGCAACGCAGGAATTCGTCATTAACACCCCGTTCCGGGCGGCGTGGAAGGAATACATCGGCAATGCAGCGGTGGACGGCCTCGCCGCCGTGGTGTTTGCCCAACTCATCACCAAGGGCGTCAACCACGGCGTGCACGCCTTTTACGTGGACCTGCGTGATCCCGCCACCAAGGAGTTCCTGCCCGGAGTTCAAGGCCGCGATGACAACATCAAGGGCGGGTTGAACGGAATCGACAACGGGCAGCTGGCGTTCAACAATGTGCGCATACCTCGCACTAACCTGCTCAACCGGTATGGCGACGTAGCCGAGGACGGCAGCTATAGTTCACCGATCTCAAGCCCGGGCCGCCGCTTCTTCACCATGCTCGGAACACTTGTGCAGGGCCGCGTCTCCTTGAACGGCGCCGCCGTGGCTGCTTCGAAGGTGGCCTTGAAGATCGCCGTCCAGTACGCGACGGAACGCCGCCAGTTCAACGCAGCTTCCGACACCGAGGAAGTCGTTTTGCTCGACTACCAGCGCCACCAGCGCCGGCTGCTGCCCTTGGTTGCCACCACTTATGCCGCCGCCTTTGCCCATGAAGAGCTGCTCGTGAAGTTCGACGACGTCTTCTCCGGGGCCCACGACACCGATGAAGACCGGCAGGACCTGGAAACGTTGGCCGCCGCGTTGAAGTCGCTGACCACATGGCATGCCCTTGACACCTTGCAGGAATGCCGGGAGGCATGCGGAGGCGCTGGATTCATGGTGGAGAACCGCTTCACGTCCCTGCGCGCCGACCTGGACGTCTACGCCACCTTTGAAGGTGACAACACGGTCCTGCTGCAACTGGTGGCCAAGCGTCTGTTGGGCGACTACAGCAAGGAGTTCCGCAACCTCGACTTTGGTGTGTTGGCACGCTTCGTCGCCGGCCAGGCCGCCGACTTGACCCTGCACAAGACGGGCCTGCGCAATGTTGCCCAGTTTGTGGCCGACACCGGTTTCGCGCAGAAGTCCGCCAAGGCGCTGAAGGACGAAGACACCCAGCAGCAAATGTTGGCGGACCGTGTTCAGACCATGGTTGCGGAAGTTGCCGGCGCACTCAAGGGCGCTGCAAAGCTGCCGAAGGACAAGGGTGCCGAAGTCTTCAACGAGCACCAGCACGAACTGATTGAGGCCGCCCGGGCGCACGCAGAACTGCTCCAGTGGGAGGCGTTCACTACGGCGCTGGGGCGCGTCAAGGACCCCGGAACCAAGAAGGTCATGACCCGTCTTCGCGACTTGTTCGGACTGACCTTGATCGAAAAGCACCTTGACTGGTATTTGATGAACGGCCGTATTTCCATGCAACGCGCCCGCACCCTGACGCCGTACATCAACCGCATTCTGGCGAAGCTTCGCCCCCACGCCATGGACCTGGTGGACGCTTTCGGCTACGGCCCCGAACATCTGCGCGCCACCATCGCCACGGGAATTGAGCGCGAACGCCAGGACGAAGCGCGCGACTACTACCGCAAGCAGCGCGCAAGCTCAGCTACCCCCATCGACGAAAAGGTGCTCATTCAGAAAACCAAGGCGGCTGCCAAGAAGTAAATCCTCCTCCTGGGGGCACACTGCGGGAATGTTCTCCCTCGGAGTTGCCCGGTGAAGTTCGACGGCGGTGCCCTTGGGTGCCGCCGTCGGCGTTCTGCGCGATGCCCGACTTTCCGGGGCAATCCCTTAGCAGCCGATGCCGTTGGGGTTGGTGATGCAGTCGTCGGCGTACAAGCGGGTGACGGCGCGCCAGACCGTGAGGCCCAAGGGCGGCGATGGGATATTGCCCTGCCCTGGGATGGGGAGGAATGGTCCGCCGTTGACGTTGTAGGTGCCGTTGAAGTGGGTGGTGAGGTTGATGTTGATTTTTCCGGTAATGCCGTAGATGTGGCTGGTTTGTGTTTGTTCGCCGATGCGGTCTTGGTGCAGTGGTGCGCCGTGGACGGGGGTCGGCCCCCAAGCCTCGCCGTCGCCGTAGTCCCAGGTGTAGGCGACTGGGGTTGCGATGATGGTGACTTGTTGCTCCAGAAGGGTGATATTGAAGTTCTGGGTGGTGGCGATGGCGTAGACGTTTGTGTCCTTGCCGCGGAGTGTGTGGGGCCCCGGCTGGCTGCCGATGGAGGCAGCGGCGATGGGTGTGTGCTGGAACTCTCGGCTGATTTGGGCGGCGATCTCGGCCAGGATGTCGCGGGGCTTCTTGCCTTGGACGCACACGGGGCCGGAGTCGTACGTCCAGTTCGGCGGGGAACTGTTCCTTAGTGCTTTATACCAGTAGACGGCGGTGCTCTCGGCACCGTCTTTGTCGGATGCGTCGTCGCTGGTCGCGCATGGCGGCATGACGGAAGCGCATTCGGGGAAGATGATGCTGTCACCGGAGGTGCAGGCAACGCGGGCCTCGTACTTGAACGGGTCCTCCGGACCGGTGACAGGCGCCTCACCATATTGCGAATCGGAGCCTGGTCCCTTCTCCCATCCACCCGACACGATGATGTTGTCATTCCAATCAGATCTTGGCGGGTGATCAGGTTCTGCAAAAGCAGGCGCCAGCCCGCCAGTGAGCAGAATGATCGCCACCAGCGGCCATCCCGGCATGTACCATCCATTTGCGAATCGGCGATTCATTCTGTGGTACCTTTACTACCTTTTAGATGTTCCACGGTAACGGCAATCCATCTATCGGACGAGTAATTGGCGACCAAGATGTCTGCGATCGAAGGTTTTGGGCCTCTGTCTTCAACGAGCGACTTATCACTGCCGTAGTACTTGACGTTCTGTTGGCGCACCATTGTGATTACTTGGTAGGTTCCGTCCTCGACAGGTTTAAAAGTGGCTGTCTGGGACAACACATGCATTTGACCTCCGACGATCCACCGCCCTTCAGAGTTCCAAGACACCACGACGTCTTTCATGGCATCGCAATTTGGGCAGCCGGAACCGGAAATTTCCATCATGGGCCCTGGGTCGCCGGTCTCGAACGCGTAGCCGAGCGTGGAGTACCAATACTCTGCGAAGGCGAGGAGGCCGTCTTTGCTGAATTCTTTGGCTTTGGCGGGCAGGGTGGGAACGGGTACGTTCTGAGCCGGCCCGTTGGCAGTTGCGGGTTGATAGGCAGCGGCGGTTGCCGGGGCTGCTGTGCTCGGCGGCGCAGTCACGGTAGGAATACTGGACGTCGTGGTGCTGATGCTGCTTACCGGTGGTGGGGTGGGACTGGTATCCGTGGTGCACCCGGTCAGTATGAGGATTCCGGCCAAACCGATGACCGCTCCAGCGGATCGTTTCCGCTGTGCTCGTTGTTGCTGCTGCGTGCTGTGGCTGTCCCTCATCGAAGGCCCCTGCCCCTGGTGCTGGTTTGCGTTGTGGCGTCGACATTGACGCTGCAGCGCTGTGGCTTGCTACCAAAGTACACTCCCCGGAGAAGACGTGCCAGAAGTTATCCACACCACCAAGGCATGCTGTCACTGGTTCTGCTTTGGACATGCCCGTATCCGGTTGTATTCACTCTTGTTGAGTGAAGACGGTTGTGGTGTTGTTTCCTGCACAGGGCGGGACCGGGGGGGGTGGTTGTGTACTTTCGTTGTTCCCGTCCAGTGAATGTCAGTGCCTTCTTCTAGAATGAATATATGGTAACAACGGCAAGGACGCCGGGTAATCCGGTCTCCTCTTCAGGGAACCCGCGGGTTGGTGATCACGTACACCAGCTGTTGAGTCTGGCCCGCGCCCTGGTCAATGCCGCCAGTGACGGGTCAACCGCCCGCGGTGGTTCCACTGCCAGTGGTGGTTCCTCTGCCAGTGGTGGTTCTGTGGGGGTTCCTTTGGGTATGGATGTCGCGGTGCTCGGTGATGTCGAGTGTGTGCAGTGGGCGCGGGACTTGGAGGACTTGGCCCATCTCGGTCAGGCCCTGGGTGTGCAGATCGCTGGGGAGTTGGCGCAGCGGGTCGAAGCGGGGCGATATGCCAGTTCCGGGGTTCGCAGCCCGGTGGACATGCTGGTCCAGTCCTTGAAGGTCAGTGCCGGGGAAGCTCATCGCCGGTTGCGTCTGGCCCGGGTGGTGTTGCCGGTCGCCGATGCGCTGACCGGTGAGGTCGCCCCGGTCGCGCAAACGGTTTTGGGCGAAGCGTTCTTCACTGGTGCGGTGTCCCAGGAAATGGCGTTGCTGGTCTCGGGGTTCGTTGGTGAAGCCCAGCACCTGGCCCACAACGGGCAGACTACCTGGGAAGTTGCCCGGGACGTGGAGGAGACGTTGGTGGAGGCGGGCAGGGATGAAAGCCCGGATTTCATCCGTCATCTCGGGAACCGGGTCATCAGCCACCTCGATCCCGACGGACACCAGCCCAGCCGCGGGGACTTGCTCGCCAAGCAAGGACTCTTCTTCCGCAAGCCCAGGCGCGGACTGATTCATTTCGATGGACACATGACCATCGCCCAACACGAACAACTCATGGTCGCCATCGGCACAGCAACGAACCCGAACAAACACAAAGACATCAACACCATCACCCCCGACGGTCCCGACGGGCGCGGCGCGGACGGGTGCAGCACGGATGGGTGCAGCACGGACGGGTGCAGCACGGACGGGAATGGCGGACAGGATGCTGAGGAGTGTTCTGGCGCCAGCGACCGGGAGGATACCCAGGACAATAAACCGGGGCAGGATGGCCTGTGCGATCAAGTGCAGGGATTGATCGGGCTCTTCACCACCAGCCCCCCACATTCCGACACAGGCACCGGTGCCAACCCGGCCGGTGGCACCAACCCAGTCAGCGGCACAGGCAACGCTGCGGCCAATGCCCCGGTCAACCGGGCTGCTGAGGGAGCCGGTGCCGGGGCAGGAAGTGTCCCGGGCCCGGAACAGTGCGCGTCCAGTGCCGGGCAGTTCGTTACCAGTGCCGGACAGTCTGCCTCCAGTACGGGACAGGCCGGGTCCGGTGCCGGACAGGTTGATTTGACGACCGGGTGGCGTCGGCGCTTGGAAGCATGGGAGATTCCACCCCGACCGCCCAACGCGCCACCGGAAGCTTTAGCCCCGGTCTTCGAAGGCGAACAATGGTTCTGGCTCCCGGCTGCCTCGAACCATCCCAGGGGTTGGGAACCGACAGGACAGAGCACTGACTTCGATATTTGGGGCACCGCCCCAACCCGACCACCAGAACCACCAGAACGCTCAGAACCATCCCAGCGACCAGTCCCGTCCCCGGATCCCGGGCCTGGGTCAGGCAGGGAGCAGAACCTCGATGATCATGAAATCGATGATCACCGGGGGCAGGAGCCCGGCGGGGGGCCGCGAGTAGTGAACGGGGTCCGGATTCCCTTCCCCGGCAGCAGTGAAATCCTTGATGGCCTGGAGCAGATGGATCCGCTGAGCACCGACCCGGTGGTCAAAGATGACCGCACCCGGGCCCAAAAACTCCTCGACGGGCTGCTGGACTGCGTGTCCCTGGCCGCCCGCACCGGCAAGCTGCCCCTGAACGGCGGGCTGAAAACCCAGCTCATTATCACCACCACCCAAAGCGACCTCGATCGCCGCGACGGCCTCGGCACAGCGTTCACCACCTACAACG
>NZ_JASISP010000001.1:603105-745861 GCF_030063185.1 Arthrobacter sp. H35-D1 | reverse complement strand
GCACAAAGCCGTCCAGCTTGTCCTTCGGGCAGTGGTCAGTGTGCAGGGCCACGTTGATCGGGTAGTTCTTGGCCGCTTCGCGGGCGAACGCGGCGAAGCCCAAGGAACCGGCCACCATGTCCTTCACGCCAGCGCCGGACCAGTAGGCGCCACCACCGGTGGAAACCTGGATGATGCCGTCCGTTCCGGCATCGGCGAAACCCTGCAGAGTCGCGTTGAGCGTCTGTGAGGACGTCACGTTGACCGCAGGGTAGGCGAATCCCCCAGCCTTGGCACGGTCGATCATTTCGGCATACTTGTCCGGTGTTGCAATGGGCATTTAAAGCTCCTTGGGGCTGGACGGTGTTGGGAGGCTGGCAACCGGCCAGCTCCTGCATGGTTCCTTCCATCTTAGCCAGTGTGCGCAAAGTGTCGAAGAACATGAAGCCGCCGCCCAATTGCTGGACCTTTTCCAGGCACGACGCCGCGCGGAGACCGCGCGAACGGGCGCGGTCTGGGAGCGCTGGTGGGTTAGGAACGCTGCCAGCTTGGGAGCGCTGGTGGGTTAGCCGACTGTTTGGTTGAACACGTGCCGGCGAACCCAGGCGTGCATGGCGATGCCGGCGGCCGAGGCGGCGTTGATGGAGCGGGTGGAGCCAAACTGTTCAATGGACAGCGTGGTTTCTGCAGCGGCGTGAACTTCCTCGCTCAGCCCGGGACCTTCCTGGCCAAACACCAGCACACAGTTGCGTGGCAGCTCGTAGGTTTCCAGCTGCTCGGAATCCGGGAAGATGTCGATGCCGATGATCGCCAGCCCCTCGCCCTGCGCCCAAGCCACAAAGTCCTCCACCGTCGGGTGGTGGCGAACATGCTGGTAGCGGTCGGTGACCATGGCGCCGCGCTTGTTCCACCGCCGTCGTCCAATGATGTGCACTTCCTTGGCCAGGAACGCATTGGCCGTGCGCACCACTGTGCCGATGTTCATGTCGTGCTGCCAGTTTTCAATGGCGACGTGGAAGTCGTGGCGGCGGGTGTCCAGCTCGGCCACGATGGCCTCCATGGTCCAGTACCTGTACGCATCGAGCACATTGCGCCGGTCCCCTTCGGCCAGCAGTTCCGGATCCCACTGTTCCCCCTGCGGCCATTCGCCCTCCCACGGCCCCACGCCCACTTCATGGTGCGGTTCAACGTAGTCGGGCACCACAGCGTGCTCTATGGACACGCTGGACTCAGCGGGCTCAGGTGCGGGGGGAAAGGTGTCGCTGGAATTACTCACCGGTTAACTTTAGCCGGTGCGCCGTCGTCCCTGTCCCCCGCACGGCTGCGGATCTGCAAGACTGGTGCCAACTATTTCCGCCCCGTCAGGAGAAACCATGAGCAAGGTGCACAACCGCCAAGCCGGCGACATTGAATGCTGGCTGACCGACATGGATGGCGTGCTGGTCCATGAAAACAAGGCCGTCCCCGGGGCGGCTGAGCTGATCCAACGCTGGGTTGACACCTCAAAACGATTCCTGGTGCTCACCAACAACTCCATCTACACGCCGCGCGACCTCGCCGCGAGGCTGCGGGCATCCGGGCTGGAAATCCCGGAGGAGAATCTGTGGACCTCCGCCCTGGCCACCGCCCAGTTCCTGAAATCCCAAATGCCGCACGGGCGCGCCTATGTGATTGGGGAGGCCGGATTGACGACAGCGCTGCATGAGGCTGGCTATATTCTCACCGACCAGAAACCCGATTACGTGGTGCTGGGCGAGACCCGGACCTACTCTTTTGAAGCCATCACCAAGGCCATCCGCCTGATCGGCGCCGGGGCACGCTTTATTGCCACCAACCCCGATGCCACCGGCCCCTCCGCCGAAGGTCCGCTGCCGGCCACTGGCGCCATCGCCGCATTGATTACCAAAGCAACCGGCCGGGACCCCTACATTGTGGGCAAGCCCAACCCCATGATGTTCCGTTCCGCCATGAACCGGATCCAAGCCCACTCCGAAACCACCGCGATGATTGGCGACCGCATGGACACCGACATCATCGCGGGCATGGAGGCCGGGCTGCACACCGTGTTGGTGTTCACCGGCATCACCCAGCCGGAGGACGTCGACGCGTACCCGTTCCGTCCGGACCAGACGCTGGGATCCGTGGCGGACCTGATCCAGGAAATCTAGACTCTCCACCTGGTTGCGTGGACCGCAACGGCCCCCGGGTTGGTTTCGGCCCCGGACCAGGTGCCAGCGTTTACTGGCCCAGCCGCCCGCCGGAGGCCTCCAAATAACAGCTCCCGCACAACGATTCGTACCAGACGTCGGCACCCTCGATGGCCAGCTGATCGCCGTCGAACACGGTCTTTTCACCAATCCGGCGCGTGTTGAAAAGGGCTTTGCGGCCACAGCGGCAGATGGTTTTCAGCTCTTCGAGGGCATGCGCAATTTCCAACAGTCTGGCGGCGCCGGGGAAGGCCTTGGTTCTGAAGTCGGTCCGGATGCCGTAGGCCATGACGGGCACACCGTCTTCCACGGCAATGTGGAACAACCCATCCACCTGCTCCGGGGTCAGGAACTGGGCCTCATCGACCAACAGGCACGCTACGGGTGCCACGTCCACGTGTTCCAGCAGGGCCGCGGGGTCGTCGCCTGCCCCGTGCGCTGCGAACAGGGCCCGGACGTCGTCCTCCGGCTGGACGAGGAAGTCGACGTCGCGCGAAATCCCCAGCCGCGACACCACCTCACCGCTGCCCTTCGTATCCACGGCAGGCTTGGCCAACAGAACCCGCTGGCCACGCTCCTCATAGTTGTACGCCACCTGCAGCAGCCCAGTCGACTTGCCCGAGTTCATGGCGCCATAACGGAAGTAAAGCTTGGCCAACGGTGTCCTTTCAAGTGGTTGTGAGCCGGGTGCCCACGTCGGCGCTCCAGCGTATTTCCAGTGGTTAGTCCAGGCCCAGCTCGCCCTTGCCGAAGATGAACAGGTAAGGAATGTTGGCTTCGGCTTCGATGCGTTCCTTGGCGCCGGTATCGCGGTCGACGATCACGGCGACGGCCTGGATGTTTCCGCCGGCCTGGCGCACCGCTGCAACGGCGGTCAGGGCGGATCCGCCGGTGGTGGAGGTGTCTTCAAGGACTACCACGGTGCGGCCGTCAACGCCGGGGCCCTCAACCTGGCGGCCCATGCCGTAGGACTTTTGGGCCTTGCGGACCACGAAGGCGTCGATGGCGCGGTCGGCGTCGGCGGCGGCGTGCATCAGGGCTGTTCCGACGGGGTCTGCACCCATGGTCAAGCCGCCGGCCGTCTCGAACGTGATGCCGGCGTCGTCGAGCATGGAGAGCATGACGCGTCCGGCCAGGCGGGAGGCCTCGTGGTGGAGGGTGATGCGGCGCAGGTCGATGTAGTAGTCGGCCTCCTTGCCGGAGGACAGGATCACCTTGCCGCGGACCACGGCGAGTTCCTTGATGAGTTCGAGCAGGCGGGCGCGGTCTGCGGCAAGTGTGGAGGTCATGGCTTTTATTGTAATTGCGCGGAGGCAACACCGTCGAAACGTCCACGGGACAGCGCCTTCCGCCCTCCCCCAACTCGCTTCTCCCCACCCGCTCCCATCGCTCGCAAGCTCGCGGCGGACCCCTCGCGGGCGTGGGCCCACATTTGGGCCCCTCGGCCGCTACGCTTAGCTCATGCGCGAACTACAGGCACGGATCATTGGTGAACTTGGCGTCCAGCCCCGGATCGACCCGGCTGCGGAAATCATCCGCCGGATCCAATTCTTGAAGGATTATCTCAAGGCCACAGGCACACGGGGCTATGTGCTGGGCATCAGCGGCGGGTTGGATTCCACCTTGGCGGGCCGGCTGGTGCAGCTGGCAGTGGAGGAACTGGCGCAAGAAGGAGTGGACGCGAACTTCATTGCCGTGCGCCTGCCGTACGGCGTCCAGCACGACGAGGACGACGCGCTGGCCGCCATGGAATTCATCAACGCCAAGACGGAGTGGACGTTCAACATTGCCCCGGCCGTGGACGGTTTCCAGGGCGAGTTCGCCAAGACGGCCATCGAGGACGTCAGCGATTTCAACAAGGGCAACATCAAGGCCCGCTCACGCATGATCGCCCAATATGCGTTGGCCGGCCAATCGAATCTGCTGGTCATTGGCACAGACCACGCCGCGGAGTCGGTCACCGGGTTCTTTACGAAATTTGGCGACGGCGGGGCTGACATCCTGCCGCTCTACACCCTGAACAAGCGGCAAAACAGGGCCCTGCTGGAAGAGCTGGGCGCCCCCGAACCCCTCTACAACAAGGTGCCCACCGCAGACCTTCTCGACGGCGTGCCCGGGCGCACCGACGAGGCCGAGCTGGGCCTCTCCTACAACGACATCGACGACTACCTCGAGGGCAAGGACATCCCCGAGGCGGCCGCCGAATCAATCGAACGCCGATTCCGGCAGAGCCGGCACAAGCGCACCACGCCGGTGTCCCTGTTGGACACCTGGTGGCAACAGCCGTGACACTCACCGGCGCGGCCACGGCCGAACCGAAATAGCGGCGGCACCCAACCGCCCGGGCATGTCTTCGGGCCCGGGCGTATATTCAAGGTACACAAGACACCGGCAACGACGCCGAGAGGTGGACACCATGAACGTCACCGAAGAATTCCGTGCGGCCCGCAACAAACTGCTGGAAATGCGCATGGACAACGCCCGGGCCCAGCGGGAGTTCAGCTGGCCCCGGTTCGACGAGTTCAATTTTGCGCTGGACTGGATCGATAAAATCGCCGACGACCCCGTCACGGGCAGCAACCCCGCACTGGTGATTGTCGAACAGGACGGCAGCGCCACCCGCCGGAGCTTCAAGGATCTGTCCGTCCGGTCCAACCAGGTCGCCAATTGGTTGCGCGGCCAGGGCATCCGCCGCGGGGACCACATGGTCATCATGCTCGGAAACCAGGTGGAACTGTGGGAGCTGATGCTGGCCTGCATCAAGCTGGGCGTGGTCATGATCCCCACCACCACCATGATGGGCCCGACCGACCTGCGCGACCGGGTGCAGCGCGGTCAGGCCGGCTGGGTTGGCGCACGGGCTGAGGACTGCGCCAAGTTTGCCCAGGTCCCCGGGGACTACACGCTGGTGGGGATTGGCAGCCATGCCGGCGACGCTGGCCGCCCGGTTCTGGACTATGCCCAGTCGGCCGACGCACCGGAGGCATTCACCGCGGACGCACCCACCCTGGCCGATGAAACCATGCTGCTGTATTTCACCTCCGGCACCACGTCCAAGGCGAAGCTGGTGGAGCACACGCACACCTCCTACCCCGTGGGGCACCTGTCCACCATGTACTGGATCGGGCTGGAACCCGGCGACGTGCACCTGAACGTGGCGTCCCCGGGCTGGGCGAAGCATGCCTGGTCCAACGTGTTCACACCGTGGATCGCCGAGGCCTGCGTGTTCATTTTCAATTACACGCGCTTTGACGCCGCAGAGCTCATGGCACAGATGGAAGCCGAGCACGTCACCAGCTTCTGCGCCCCGCCGACCGTGTGGCGCATGCTCATCCAGGCGGACCTGACGGCGTTGAAACACCCGCCCAGCAAGGTTGTCTCGGCCGGCGAGCCGCTGAACGCAGAGGTCATCGGCCAGGTGGAACGCGCCTGGGGACAGCTGATCCGCGACGGCTTTGGCCAGACCGAGACCACCGTCCAGGTGGCGAACACGCCGGGGATGCCCATCAAGATCGGTTCCATGGGCCGGCCGCTGCCAGGCTACGACGTGGTCCTGGTGGATATTTTGACCGGTGCGGAAACGGACGACGGCGAACTTTGCCTGCGCTTGGACCCCACCCCTGTGGGGCTCACCAAGGGCTACTTTGGGGACCCGGAGAAGACGGCGGACGCATTCCGTGGCGGCCTTTACCACACGGGGGATGTAGCCAGCCGCGACGAAAACGGGATTTTGACCTATGTTGGGCGCAGTGACGACGTCTTCAAGTCTTCCGACTACCGACTCTCCCCCTTTGAGCTGGAAAGCGTGCTGTTGGAACACCCGGCTGTGGCGGAGGCCGCCGTGGTTCCTTCCCCGGACGCGCTGCGGTTGAGCGTGCCAAAGGCCTATGTGGTGTTGACGGCGGCCTACGAACCCGGCGAGGATGCCGCCAGGGAGATTTTCGCATACTGCCGCGAGCACCTGCCGGTGTACAAGCGGATCAGGCGGTTGGAGTTTGCCGAACTGCCCAAGACCATTTCGGGGAAGATCCGCCGCGTGGAACTGCGGGCCAATGAAAAAGTGCGCCACGGCACCGGTTCAGTGCCGGACACGCCTGCTGCCGTCGGGCTGGGCCGGGAATATCTGGAGTCCGACTTCCCAGCCAGCTGACGGGTGCCCCCGACGTCGCACAACAACCAACGCTCGCTCACTTTATGTAGGAAAAAGCAGAACGCTCCTTCACCAAGTGAAGGAGCGTTCCGTAAAAACCGCCCTAAGCTGCAGGAGCGTCTAGCCGAGCGGAGACTAGGGAGTCAGCGAGTCAACGTATTCCTGGTTCTCGCCGATCCACGTCTTCACGACCTCCGTGTAGTCGTCTGTTTTCTCTTCGCCGTTGAACATGGCGTTCTCCAGTGAGTACAGCTTCTCCGAGTCCATCTTGAAGTCCTGCAACCAACCTGCAAGCTTCGGGAAGTCGGTCTCGAAGCCAAGACGTGAGTAGCCGTAGAGGCCCTCGGCATCGCCCAGGGTGCCCTTGGGATCCTTCAGGTCCTTGATCGGGAAGGCGTCATAGGCCCAGTGCGGGCGCCACAGGGTGACAACAATGTTCTCGCCCTTGGTGGTTGCCGTCTTCAGTTCGGAAAGCATGGCCGGGGTGGAGGAGGTGATGTATTCCATCTTCTCCAGTCCGTAGCCGGGGATGACTTCTTCCGTGGTGGCCTTGGTCAGGCCGGCTGCCGGTTCAATGCCTATGATCTTGTTGTTGAACTTGTCGGCATTGGCGGCCAACTCATCCAGCGAATCAATGGGGGCGTCTTCGTTGACGGCGATCGTCAATGAGGCTTCCGAGTTCCATTGGCCCAGTTCGGTAATCTTATCGCCGTATTCCTCCAAGAGGCTGGCGTGGGTAATCGGCAACCAGGTATCCAGTGTGAGGTCGTAGTCGCCGCTGGACAGACCCGAGAAAACGGGTGCAACGTCGGCGTTTTCCAACGTGACGTCGTAGCCCTTTTCATCCAGGATTGATTTCCACAGCTCGGAGGCCGCAATGCCTTCGTCCCAGCCGTTGAAGACGGCAATGGTGACGTCCTTCTTGTCCCCGTTGTCCACGGTTGCCGCTGCTTCGTTGCCGGAACCGCAGGCGCTCAAGCCCAGTGCCATCGTTGCTGCAATGGCAGCGACACTCATAAATTTCTTGTTCATGGTTCATTCCTTTCATTGACAGCGCCAAATGCCTTGCTGTCGCGATTGGTTTGTAAAGTTTTTTGCTCTTCTGCGGTCACGCGCTCTTGCTGCGTCCGCCAGTTGTATTTGCGCCAAAGCTCGCTGTCACGCGGTCCAGGAAAATCGCCAGAATCACGACGGCGATGCCCGCCTCGAAGCCGAGCCCGGCGTCAATCCGGCTCAGGCTGGCGACAACGTCGCCACCCAGTCCGCCGGCGCCCACCATTCCGGCGATGACCACCATGGACAGTGAGAGCATGATGACTTGGTTGACACCAGCCATGATGGTGGGCCGGGCCAGCGGAAGCTGGATTTGCCCCAGAATCTTGCCGGGGCTGGAGCCAAAGGCGTGCCCGGCTTCAACCACTTCCTTGTCCACCCCGCGAATGCCCAATTCAGTGAACCGGACACCCGGGGCCATCGAAAAGATGATCGTGGCAATGATGCCCGGCACCACACCCACCCGGAACATGACCAGGGCGGGAATCAGGTACACCATGGCTGGCATGGTCTGCATGAAGTCCAAAATGGGCTTGATGACCCCTGACGCTCTGTTGGAGCTGGCAGCCCAAATACCCAACGGAATGCTGACCGCAACGGCCACAACTGTGGCAATCACCACCAGTGCCAGTGTGTCCATGGCGTTGGACCATTGGTTCACGCCCACGATGACGAGGAAGCTCAGCGCCGTGCCCACACCCAGTTTCCAACCACTGACCCACCAGGCAATGGCGGCAAACACCAAAATGACTGCCCAGTAGGGCGGTGCCGTCAGCAGCCAATCAAGGCCGTCGTAGGCGCCAACGAAAACGCTGCGGATGAAGACGAAGAAGGCGTCGAAGGTGCTGGTCAGCCAATCAAGACCGACTTCCACCCAGTCGCCGAGCGGGATCCTAAACTTCGGTTCCACTATGCTTCTCCTTCGGTCTTCGCCAATGCGGCGGTGACAAGTTGTTCGGGGATGGGCGCAACGGCAACCTCAACCACCGGGAATTCACTGGTCGTTGAGGGGACGTTGCCCAAGGCGGCCAGCAGCGTCACGCGGGGCAATGCACCCACCAGGCGTCCGGCGTCGTCCACCACCGGCAGCGGGATGGGACTTTCCACCGCACGGCCAAAGAGGTCGTTGAGGGACGTCTCCGGACTGACGGGGTCAATGCCGTTGCGGACGGCTGAGACCAGGTCGGTGCCGTGCTTTTCCACCAGCGCCATGACGTCGCGGTCGCGGACCACGCCGTGGAACATGCCGCGGCGATCAACCACAAACGCTGCGGAAACCTGCTGGTCGCGCATGGTGCGCAAGGCATTGCGCGGTCCACCGGAAAGGTTTACAACGGCCAGCGGAGGCTCCATCACTCCACCGGCCGTGAGCACGCGGGTCCTGTCGACGTCCTGCACAAACTGGGCCACATAGTCGTTGGCAGGCTGGGTGAGAATCTCATCCGGCGTGCCGATCTGCACAATCTCCCCGTCACGCATGACGGCGATCCTGTCGCCGAGGAACATGGCCTCGTTGAGGTCGTGGGTGATGAACACGATGGTCTTGTCCAGCTCGGACTGCAGCAGCACCAGCTGTTCCTGCATTTCACGGCGAATCAGCGGGTCAAGGGCGGAGAACGCCTCATCCATGAGCAGGATGTCCGTTTCCGCGGACAGCGCACGGGCCAGGCCCACACGCTGCTGCATGCCGCCGGAGAGCTCGCCGGGGTACTTCTCGCCCCAGCCTTCAAGGCCTACCAGCGAGAGGATCTTCTCCGCTCTGGCAAGGCGTTCGGCCTTCGCCACGCCCTGCACTTCAAGCGCGTACGCGGCGTTTTCAATCACCGTGCGGTGCGGCATCAGGGCAAAGTGCTGGAAGACCATGGAGATCTTCTGCTGGCGGACGCGGCGAAGTTCCTTGTCGCTGATTTTCGAAATGTCGGTCCCGCCGATGACGACGGAGCCCTCGGTGGGCGCCCACAGCCCGTTGAGGGTTCGGATCAGTGTCGATTTTCCGGAGCCGGAGAGCCCCATGACCACAAAGATCTCACCCTTCTTCACGTCAAAGCTGGCGTCGATGACCGCAGCCGTGCCCAGCGCTGAGAGATCCTCGCGCTTGGTTCCGGTTTTGAGGCGCTTGACGACCTCGGCGGGACGCTTCCCGAAGACTTTGTAAACGTTTTTAACGCTGAGTGCGACACTGTCGTCAGCCGCACTGTCGGAGAGCGTACCGCCGGCCTTGTCTACTTTTTCGGTCGCCGCATCATGTTTTTGAGCGTCGTTCCGTGTGGATTCGTTCACGTAGTACCCATCTACGCAGCACTTTGGCCCACGCTTTTTTCGTGGCGTCCAAACCGCAGCGGTTGGTGATTTCGTGCAGCGGGCGTTGGGGCGCGTCAAACTCTTTCATTTCCTTGGCATGCCCGCGAAGGGCAGCCACGGAAGGCGGCTCCCCCATGAAAAGGGAACGGGAGACTTCCCCTGCCGCCAGTTCGACTGTGCGCGTCCGGCTGCTCTGCCGTGGTTGCATTTCGTGACTCGCCACGATTTGGAACCACAGCTTCGCAGTTGCCCGCATGCTTGTCGGTCTACTGGATTGCTTCAACGCTAACAAAACCGTGTTCACTCTGAGCGCAATTTGGGCAATTTTTTGTTCCACCTGGCGTTACAAGTGACACTCTCCACGCGCAGCCGTGCGGCGCAAGAAGAGTTATCATTTCGTAATCCTGGCCACCTTCTCACTCGTCTCGGCTATGTGTCTGCTCACATCCACGCCCCAGAGGCCACCGGCCCGCGGCGTTTGCCCCACCGCCAAGAGGCATTAACTTGATAGCTTGGAGAGGTGAAGATTGCTACTTGGAATGTGAACTCGCTCCGCGCCCGTGCCGACCGCGTGGAGGACTGGCTGCGCCGCACCGACGCCGACGTGCTGGCCATTCAGGAAACGAAATGCAGGGACGAGAACTTCCCGTGGGAGCTCTTTGAAAACAACGGGTACGAGGTTGCCCACTTTGGCTTCAGCCAGTGGAACGGTGTGGCGATCGCCTCCCGCGTGGGGCTCGAGGATGTTGAACGCACCTTTGTGAACCAGCCGGAGTTCGGCAAGGGCGGAAAGGATCCCGTCCAAGAGGCCCGCGCCATTGCCGCCACCTGCAACGGTGTGCGCATTTGGAGCCTCTACGTGCCCAACGGCCGTGCCCTCGAGGACGAGCACATGCCCTACAAGCTGAAGTGGCTCGATGAGCTCAAGAACCAAGCCGCCGGCTGGCTCGCCGACGACCCCGAAGCCCAGATCGCGCTCATGGGCGACTGGAACATTGCCCCGCAGGACGACGACGTCTGGGACATCGACTTTTTCCGCACCCAAGGGCTCACCCACGTCAGCGAACCCGAACGGGCAGCGTTCACTGCGTTCGAAGCGGAAGGGTTTGCCGACGTCGTCCGTCCCCTGCATCCGGGGCCCGGGGTCTACACCTACTGGGACTACACCCAGCTGCGCTTTCCCAAAAAGGAGGGCATGCGCATCGACTTTGTCATGGCCTCCCCCGCCTTGGCCGCACGCGTCACCGCCGCCGAGATTGACCGCGACGAACGCAAGGGGAAGGGCGCCTCGGACCACGCCCCGGTCATTGTGGAGTTGGACTAACCCATGACCGGCGGGCTGTATCTGGGCGGCATGCAGCTCCCTTTTGTCTCCTGCCTGCGTGTCTACCTACCCCGCGAGGCCTACACGACGGCCGAGTTCACCCACTTGGAAAGCCTGCTGGAACCAGCCCAAAACACCGTCAGCGTGGATGTGGGAGAGCTTGCCGACTCGCTCGGCAGAGTGAGCCGGCCGCGCCCCAACCCACTTCCGACGGCGGACGGGGACCGGGTGCGCGTACTCACCATGGGCGAGGGCGAGCCTCCGCTGTACGCGCCCAACCAAGTGGTGGCCCGTTCGATAGCGGGGGCCACTGAGCTGCTCACCGGAACCATGGAAGTCTTGGCCACCTTGGTCCTCTCGGAAGAGGAATGGGCGCTGGAACTGGCCCGCGCAGCCTCGGCACACCAGCTCGAAATGCCGCTGCAGACACGCTCCTCCACTTGGGGCATCCCCTTCAGCTGGTTCACCCTTGTATATGCCAACGACCGCATGGAAGTGGTGGAGGCCAACGGGCGGATCCTGACGGTCCGGATTCAAGTGCCCGTATCCACGGCCGCGGGAAGGGCCGAAAGGCTGCTGGAGATGCTCGGGCAGATGGCACCGGACTTGGACTTGTTGACCGAACTCGAGGACCTCTCGCAGTGGTTGGCCAGTTTCAAGGACGGCGGCGTCCTGGAACTCGACTATGGGCCGGTGGCCAACCGGGTCCACCCGGACGACTCCCCGGCGGATGTCCACATGGGGCTTCAATGCCTGGCCGAGGGCGACTTCACCGGCGCCGCTGCCGCCTACCGAAGGCTGGCAAACCGATGGATGCCCATTCGGCAGTTGGCCCGCGCCAGCTAGGGCTCCGCCGGCTCGGTGCTGCTATGGCTTAGCGTTGCGGAGGCGCAGTGGAGCCCCGCTCGACCAGCTCGAACGGCATGATGCGCCCCTGCACGGCACCGGAGACACCTCCGAGTTCTGCCAGCACCATGGTGGCTGCCACCCGGCCCTGCTCCCAAGGGTTTTGCGCCACGGTGGTCAGCCCGGCCGGTGCTGAAAAGTCATGGTCGTCAATGCCGATCAGCGAGAGTTCCTCCGGTATGCGCATCCCGCGACGTTGTGCTTCAAACATGGCTCCCAGCGCCATTTCGTCCGAGCCGCAAAAGAGGGCGGTTGGAGACTCCCCCGGCAGATCGTAGATCTGCGCCGCTGCACGAACACCCCCGGACACCGTGAAGTCTCCGGGCAGCATCCACTCCGGGCGCAGCTCAAGCCCTGCGCGAGACATTGCAGCCGCAAAGGCGGCAGTGCGAAGATTTGGCACTTCGAAGGACTGCTCGTCGTCGCTTCCACCCTGCAAATAACCAATTCTCCGGTGGCCCAGAGCAATCAAATGCTCCGTGGCAGCCCGTGCTGCAGCCCTGTCGTCGATGAACACACCTGAACAACCCTCCACGGGGCCTCCCACGGACAGCAACGGAATGCCGGTGTGTTGGAGCTGACACAATTCCTCGGGCGAGAGTCCCAGGGAGAGCACAAGCAGGGCATCAATCTGCTTTCGCACCATGGCTTCAGTGAAGCTGCGTTTGCGCCCGTGCCCATGGCCGCCGCCCAAACTGAAGAGCAGGAGGTTGTAGCCGCTGTCGCGCAGCACCTGGTCAATGCCCTCAACGGCCCGCCCAAAATACCAACGGTCAACAAATGGCACCAGCAGCCCCACAGTCCGGGTCAGTCCCGACGCCAAACCGCTGGCTGATCGCGACGGCACATAGCCCAGCTCCTGGGCCGCGGCCAGTACCCGTGCACGGGTGGCAGGGCTGACGCGCGGCAGCCCCCGCAGCGCGCGCGAAACTGTTGCGGTGGAGACTTGGGCCTGCTCGGCAACATCTTCGATGCTGACTCCCACGGCTGCTCCTTTCGCTGCTCACCGGACCGTATCTACAACGGTCTTTTGCCACGCCGTTTGGGTAGTTTCCGACGAAGCTTGATCATTCCCCACAAGCCGACGCAGACAAGCAGCAGTCCCAGTGCCCACATCAGGGCAGGTTGGCCGGTGAGTTCCAACCAGAGGGTCACCCCGAAGAGCACTGCGGCCCAGAAGCCAAGGAAACCGATGATGATGTCAAAGTCCTCGGCGCTTTTCTGTCGACTTGTTGGAATGTGCAGACCATCCTGCTTTGTCCGTTTGCTGCCTTCTCGCTTGCTGCCGTCCATCAACTATTTCACCGCCCCTGCCGTGAGTCCGGAGACGATCTTGCGTTGGAAGATCAGCACCAGCACCACCAGCGGAATCGTGACGACTGTGCCGGCTGCCATGACTGCCGTGTAGGGTTCCTGGTGCGGTTGGGCCCCGGCAAAGTTGGCGATGGCCACCGTGACTGTCTGGGTTGCGTCGTTGGAAAGAATACTGGCGATCAAGTACTCGTTCCATGCTGCGATGAACGCCAAAATTGCAGTGGTGAACACTGCCGGGGCAGCCAATGGCATGATGACTTTGCGGAAAGCCTGCCCCGCGGTGCATCCGTCAATACGGGCCGCTTCCTCCAGTTCCCACGGCATTTCACGGAAAAATGAGGTCAAGGTATACACCGTCAACGGCAATACGAAGGAAATGTTGGGAATAATGAGCGCCTGATAGGTGCCCGTCCAATTGATGTCGGTGAACAGCTGAAACAACGGTGTCACGATGGCAACGCCGGGGAACATGGACGCGCCGAGGACAATACCCAGCACCAGAAACTTCCCGCGGAAGTTCAGGCGGGCAAGTGCGTAAGCTGCGAATACACCGAAGAGCAGGGCCACAGCCGTGGTGACGCTGGAGATGAACAGCGAGTTCAGCATGGCCCGCTCCAGGTGGTTGCCCCTGTCAGCGGAGAAGGCCGTGGCGAAATTGTCCCACGTGACGTGCGTGAAGAACGGTGTCGGGTCGAAGGTGTAGCCCACTTCCCTGAAGGCCGTGACCACCATCCAGTAAAACGGCAGCAGGCACCAAATAACAATGACGGCCGCACTGATGTAGGTACGGGAACTGGCCCACCTTGCCCTGCGGCGGGCCACACCCTTGGCAGTTGCCGAGCGGGCATCGGCCGTTGTTGTTGCCGTAGCTGTTGAAGTACTCATTTCAGCTTCCCCTTCGCTCCTCCACTGGCGGATTCAACGGCGTTGGCGCCCAGGAATCGAACAAAGATGAACGCCACAATGAAGATGATCAAGAACGTGATGGTGGAAAGTGCTGCAGCGGAATTGAAACCAATCCGAATCTGGTTCACCACCAGGATTGACAGCGTGGTGGTGCCGTTTGCGCCCCCCGTCATAATCGCCGGCAGGTCGTACATGCGCATCGCGTCCAGCACGCGAAACAGGATTGCCACCATCAAGGCCGGCTTGACCAGGGGCAGGGTGATCATCCGGAAGCGCTGCCAAGTGGAAGCCCCGTCCACCTTGGCCGCCTCATAAATATCCGAAGGGATCATTTGCAGGCCGGCCAGAATCAGCAGTGCCATGAAAGGTGTGGTCTTCCAGATATCGGCAATGATGATGGCGGCGCGGGCCGGCCCCTCGCTTCCTGTCCATAGAATTGAGGTGTTGAACAAGGTGTTGGCAATGCCGTCGAAAGCAAAAATGAAGAACCACAGTTTGGCAGTGACAGCGGTGGGAATGGCCCACGGCACCAATACCGCCGCCCGCAATACACTGCGGCCGCGGAACGCCCGGGCCATGATCACTGCCATCCAGAACCCAAGGATCGTTTCAAAGAAAACCGTCACCACTGTGAAAAAGAAGGTAACTCCGGTGGCCGACCAAAACTGTGCACCCAAGGTCCCCGGCGGGCAGCTGACCTCGACGCCGCCCGGACCGGTGCATTGTTGGAAAAGCCAGTGAATGTAGTTTGCGAAGCCAGCAAAACCGCCGGCCACAAAAGTACCAGTGGCCGGGTCCAGACCCTCATCCTGCTGCAGCGACATGATGATCGCATCGATCACCGGGTAGGCGATCACGATCGCGAGGACCACAATTGTCGGGGTGATCAGCAGTGCCGCCAGCCGCCCCTGGGTCTTCTCCTTGCGGTCCGCCCCGACCTCTTTGTTGTCCGGCGCCTTGCCGCCCTTGACCGCCGGGTCTAGATGTGTCGACATGCCAGCTCCTTTAACCACTTCCGAATTGCTGCCCGTCGCCCGGGTGCGCGGGTCACCGCGCCCCTGGTCCGCACAGCGAAAGAACCGAACCAAAAACTCTCTTGTTCGCGGCTTGGCCGTTGCGTGCGCCAACAACAGTTTCTTGGCGCACGCACCTCAAGCCGTGACGGCGTTTCATTGCCCCTTGCGGCCGCCCCATGGGGCGGCCGCAAGGGGCCGGGCTACTTGGAGACGGCTGTGGAGATGGCCGATTCCATGTCCGTCAAGGCTTGGTCCACAGTTTTGCTGCCCTGCAGGGCAGCGAAACTATTCTGCTGGATGGCTTGGGTGACGGCGGGGTAGAACGGCGTCACCGGACGCGGGACGGCATTCTCGATGGACGTCTTCAGCACGGGCAGGTAAGGCAGCTGCTTGACAAGCTCGGCGTCGTCGTAGAGTGCCCCCAGCACTGGGGCCAGGGATCCCTGGGTGGCATAGAACTTCTCCGACTCCTTGCTTGTCATGAACTCCACGAAGTCCTTGGCCGTGGCCTTGTTCTTGGAGTACACGCTCACGCCCAGGTTATGCCCGCCCAAGCTGGAAGCACCGGGGCCGTCCTTCCCTGGAAGCGGGGCGATGCCAAACGTGTCCTTCACGGTGGATGAACCGTCCGTCTTGGCCAGGTTGTACACATAGGGCCAGTTGCGCAGGAACAACAGTTTTCCATCTTCGAAGGATTGCCGTCCCTGCTCTTCCTGGTACGTCAAGGCCTGCTTGGGGATGTTCCCGTCCTTGTAGGCCTTGACGAGATTCCCCAATCCGGCCTTAGCCTCCGGGGAGTTCACCGTGGGCTTGCCGTCCTTGCCGATGATCTCCCCGCCTTGGCTGTTGATGGCCTCGGCGACGTTGACAGTCAGCCCCTCGTATTGGGCGAGCTGTCCGGCATAGCAGTCAATGCCCTTGTCCTTGGCAATGGAGCACATGCCCATCATTTCGTCCCACGTTTTGGGAGGCGTGGGAACAAGGTCCTTGCGGTAGTACAAGATGCCGCCATCGGAAGTCTGCGGCAGGGTATACAGCACTTCGTTGTACGTTCCGGTCTTCACCGTGGCCGGCAGCATGCCGTCGGTGGAAACTTTCATCGTGTCCGTCAGCGGCTGCAGCCAGCCCCTGGCCGCAAATTCAGCAGTCCAAATCACATCCACGCTGGCCACATCGTAATCAGCGTTCTTTGCTTGAAAATTCTTCACAAGATCGTCGTGCTGCTGATCGGCGTTGTCGGACTGTTCCTTGAATGTCACTTTCTCATCGGGGTGGGCTGCGTTCCATTTCTCGATGAGCGGACGAACCACACCGGAGTTGTCCTTGCCCTGCACATAGGTGATGGGGCCGCGTCCGTCGAGGTTCGCAGCAGCGTCGCCGCCTCCACCGCCACCGCTTTCGCCGCCGCCACCGGCTCCCCCGCCACAGGCGGAAAGCGCCAGGGCAGCCGCGGCAACAGCCGCCAACGGCAAGTACATCCTTGACATCTTGTGTCCCATGCTGATGCTCCTCAAAGTGAATGATTTTCAACGTTCAGCACGCAGATGACCAACGCGTCCCGAGTGGTTTAGCTCACACTAGTAAGACGTACGGCATTAGTGCAAGCGCTTACACCAATTCGTTACCAAATAACTCCGCCAGGATCGTCACGACAGTTTTTCATCGTGTCCGCAACACTTTATGGCAGGACCGGGCCGTGGAACACCGGCTTGGCACGCGCTCAATTGCCCATCCGCGCGCCACGGCCTTGCCCAGTACCGTCACCCGGCGTGCAAGAGGAACTGGCATGTGTTCTCGCATGCTGGTTCTTGAACTTGGGCACTAAAAAGGCGGTGAATGCCATGATTTGGCATTCACCGCCCAGCAGAAGCCTGCTGCGAACTACTTCTCGGGCTTGAACATCCCGGCGATCTTGGAGCCAAGGCCCTTTGCATGCTCCATGGCGTCGCCGCTGAAGTCCTTGATGTTCTCCGCCGCATCCCCGGCGAAATCCTTGATGTTCTCCCCGGCGTCCCCGGCAAAATCCTTGGCCTTCTCCGCCGCATCACCGGCGAAATCCTTGGCCTTCTCCGCCGCATCCCCGGCGAACTGTTTGGCCTTCTCGGCATTGTTCTCAGTCATGCTGCCCTCCGTGGTGAATCGATGCGGTTCCGGTACAGCTTGTACCTCGGGTAATGAGTAGAGACTAGCGGACTCTTTCGGCTTTGGTGAACCGTGACCGAGCCCCGGTGCCAATGCTCAGAAGGACAGGAACTTCAATCCCCAACAGTCCATCCAGTGCCTCGACCAGTTCGACGACATCCTCCGCCACGTGTTGCGGTGCGATCCCTTGCCGCGGGAAAACCCGCACTTTCAACCCCGTCTCCTTGCGGAAGTCGTAACTCGTGGCGGAAACACCGAATATGTCAGTTCTTTCCAGCAATGCGTTTTTAAGCGCATTTTCAGCCACGGCGCAACTGAGCTTGACCGCCCCGTCTGCTCCGTCGTCGTCAGCGTTTCCTTGATAGTCCACCAAAGTGCTGGCCCGGCCCTTGCCCTGATTGGCAATCCAGGAAATCATCAAAACAACAACGAGGAGGAAGAAGGCAGCTGCGGCCAGCCAGATCCAGCTCTCCGAAGTCACCAGCAGCCGTGATCGGTCCTCGTAGCTGCGCAACCAGGCCACCTGTGCCCCGGCGTAGTCCTGCCAGCGGCGAGCCGCGGCAGGGACAGCAGCCAGCACGGTCAGGCCGATTCCGGCAAGCAGCAGAAGCAATCCAACAAGACTCAAGAGGAACCGGTTGAGCGCGCGCGGTGTCCCGTTCATACGCCGATCACCCCGCTGTCGGCCAGTCGCACAGCGACGGATGGTGCCGGCTCAAGTGCCATGGCCTCCAACTGGCCTTCGACAGCCGCCTTGATGTCTCCTTCGGAGATGCGGATGCCGGAGGTGGGCCGGATGTTTACCTGGACCTGGCGGGCGGAAACCACCACGACGACTTGTTCGCGGGTAACCCCTGCAGCCATGCGGGCGGACTTGGCCAGCGCGGAGGCAATAACCTCGTCTTCAACCACAATCGCCACGCGCGGGTGGGCAATCACGTGCCGTGCCCGGCGTCGCGGCAGCAGCCCCTGCCCAAGAAACACCAGCCCAACAAGGGCAAGCAATACCCCTATGACACCCAGCAGGACTGGTGCATGTCCACCCGGCAGGGCGGCAACCCACGCCATGCCGGAGATCGGCGAGAGCAGCCAAGGCGGCTCGCCCAAAGCCGCCAGCATCGCCTCAAGCAGGCCGTAGACAGCCACCAGCGTGATCGCGATGGCTGCAACCGTCGACAGCCCCGAGCGGGCCGAGTGCGTTTCCCGTCGAACCGCGTGCCGCATAAAGTCACTCACAGGACCCTCCCGCCCTCGCGCACCAGCAACCCGGAGATCCGCACGTCAACGCGGCTCAGCTGCGAGCCTGTCAGCTCCTCAACCTGGGCCAAGATCCGGGCTTTTGCAGCCGTGGCACGGGCCAGAACGCTGCCGCCACCCTGCTCAACGATGCCGGGATGCCGGCGCACCTCGGTTACGGAAGGCGCGCCCATGGCAGATGAGACGGCCAAGGCCAGGGCCCCGGCCTCATCGGACCACCTCACCCGCACTTGGGCCGGGGGCACCAAAAGGACTTCCGCTGCTGCAACTTTGGCTACAGAGGTCAACGCCTGCGCGCTGATGCGGTTGTGCCCGGCAAAAACCCTTGTGGTCCCCGGCTGGGCGCTGCCTGACGCTGGCTTGTGCAGCGTACTTCCGTGGACGGCAGATTCACTGGCCGAAGCCTGGCTCACGATGAGGAGCGCCGTCCGGTCAAGGCATCAAGAACGCCCCGCCAATCGAGTTTTCCACCAGCGGCCCTGCCCACGAAAGCCCCCACGGCAATGAAGACGGCGGAGACTACGAATCCCCAAAACCCGAAGACGAAGGCCATAAAAGCCAAGAATGCCCCAAACGCTGCACACACCACACTCAGATTCACGGCTGCTTCCCTGCTTCACTTGGATTGTTGCTGAAATTTACGGAGGAGCCCTCCGGCGACGCCACTACGGCTCCCGCAGGAACTTCATTGACCGTCGACTTCCCGACAGTGCCCATCCGCTCGCTGAGGCGGCTGCGGGTGGAAGACTTCTCGGTCTCAGGCGAGGGGATGTAGACGTCCGTGATCTCAATGTTCACTTCAATGACGTTGCGGCCCACTAATTCCTCCACCGCCAGATAGACGGCCCGGCGAACTGTGTTGGCCAAGGCTTGCAGCGGATACCCGTACTCGGCCAGCATGACTATGTCCACGGCGACTTGGGATTCTCCCACCTCAACCCGCACACCCTGGGTGAGGTCGGCGGCGCCCACCACCTCACGGATGGCACCAATGGAGCGCGAGGTCCCCGAGCCCAGGGCATGGACACCGGCAACGCCACGGATGGCAATGGCGACCACCTTGGCCACGGCCGTGTCGGCGATGACCGTTCGTCCCTGTCCGTGGTCGGTGTCCGGGGATGTCGGGTCCAACGAAGCTTGGTCGTGCGAGTCCATGGGCGGGCCCTTTCTGTTTCTCTTACAGTAAGCCTATGCAGGGCAAAGATGCGGAGCAACGTGGCGGAAGGGCGCATGCATGCATGCTGCAAATTCTGGCTGCCCGCACAGCCGCGTCAACCGCCCTGCACCGCTAGTTTCCCTTGCAGTTCTTTTCCAACCATGCGCTAATTGGCTCCATGGCCTGGCTCATATTCTCACTGTCCAGGCCTTCAGCGCCGAGGCCGTTCGTGTCCAGGACTTCCAGGAGGTTTTCAAGGTCCCCCTTCACCCCGTCGGGAACTTTTGCCATGGCTTCGCGCACCAATTTCAGCACTTCCGGGACCGAATCGCCCGCCCCTCCCACCTTGGCAAGAAGCACCAGTCCGCTTCCGCCCACCACCACGGCGGTGACACTCAGGCATGCCTCAACGTTCGCTCCCACACCGGCAAAGTTGCTAGGCAGGACGGGCATTTCCGGGTCTGCGCCGTCACCCCTCGGGCCGGTGCTGGAATCCAGTCCGGATTCCCCGCCCGGAGTGCCTCGATCCTGCACCAGTGAACAGGACGACAGCACCAGCGAACCAATCATCACAATCGACAGCAGCAGCAACACCCGCCGAAAACTCCGCAGCACGCCCATGGGAACCCTCCGTCTGGAACTTTAAGCTGTGAACCTTTGATCCACAAGTGTGGCACATTTCACAGATGGCGGCGCGTCCGCATCGGGGCCAGCCGAGTGGCGAATGCAGGCCCGCGGAGGGAACTGCCGCGAGATGGCCCTGCCGTGACTCGACATTTCGGGTCCATTGCCAAAATTGACACGGATATGGTGATCCGCGCCCGGAAATACCTGCAGCGAATCACCACAGCTGCAGCAGCCGTTGACACGCCCTGGCCATACACACATTCTGGCCGCTAACCCGGAAACCCAGCCCCTTATTAAAGCAAGAAACCCCCGAATGGATTCGGGGGTTTCTTTGTGGTGGCTCCGACCGGCGTCGATCCGGTGACCTTTCGATTTTCAGTCGAACGCTCTACCAACTGAGCTACAGAGCCTTGGTGATCTGTTGATCTTTTCGTCACCAGATCCCCTTGAACCAACCAAGAGAACCTAAGCGACCCTGACGGGACTCGAACCCGCGACCTCCGCCGTGACAGGGCGGCGCGCTAACCAACTGCGCTACAGGGCCATACTTGTTACTGCGTTTGTTTCCATCAGCACTATTGTGTGATTTTCACGAGTTATAGCGTACCAGCAAATTTCTGCTTGTTTTACCACTCACTCGCAAAGTACCCCCAACGGGATTCGAACCCGTGCCGCCGCCGTGAAAGGGCGGTGTCCTAGGCCGCTAGACGATGGGGGCCTATAGTCAGCTCCAAAACCGCCGCGCTGCTTGCAGTGCTTCGGTCCGAAGTGGACTTGAAAAACTATAGGGCCTATTTGCCCAGAACACAAAACGGGCCTCCCGGCACCAAGTCACTAGGCTGGAGACATGTACGAGAATCCATTGGCCGGCATCCCCTCGTTTGGTCCCTTCTCCATGAATGAGGATGAGTTCGATGCTGCCGTACAGGCGGCCATAGCCAGGATCCCCGCCAAGATCCGTGCGGAGATGGTCAATGTGGCGATCTTCACTGCCGAAAACTATGAACCCGGTCCGCACGAGGATCCCCACACGGTCCTGCTGGGCCTCTACGAAGGGACGCCGCTGACGGAGCGGGACAGCTGGTGGGACACCGGCTCCCTGCCCGACAGCATCACCGTCTTCCGAGGGCCCATTTTGGAAATCTGCAGCAGCCGCGAGCAGGTCGTGCATGAAATCAGCGTGACAGTTGTCCACGAAATTGCCCACCACTTTGGCATCAACGACGAGCGCCTGCACGAATTGGGTTGGGGCTAAATGACGTTGATGTGGTTCATGTTGCCTGTGTTGCCTGTGTTGCCAAAGGCTTCGCGCTGGCCTTAGGGTCGGAGAAGCTGTGCAATTGCGCGCCTGGCCATTCCGGCCCCCGGCAGCGCCCGATACTCTCATCGACCTGCAGTAAGGCAACTGGACGACTATGCGCTTTTTGGTTCGCGGCACTACAGCCTGGGCCTGTGCCACCCTCGCATCGACAGCATTCCTCACCCCCGCCACTGCCGCTCCTGCACACACTCCCGCCTTGAGCCCCACTTTCTTAAGCACGACGGCGCTGCAACAGTTGGCACTGCGGCCGTTCAGCCCCGCGATTCCCAGTCGGGAAGACGTTGACAAGGCCAAAAAGTCCGAAGCAGCCACTGCCTCCGCATCCGCTCAGCTGGACGGGATCCTCAGCCAAGCCAATGACAAGCTCGCCGCCTCAACGGTGGCCGCCATGGGCGCCAACAACGACTACACCGAAGCGCTGGTGGCCGTTGACCAACGCGAGGCGGAAGCCGCGACTGCCCAGGCCAAGGCCAAGGACGCTGCCGGAGCCCAGAAATTGGCCAAGGCCCAGCTGGGGCAATTGGCCGGCAACCTGTACAAGAACGGGGGGCTGGACCTGAGCGTGCAGAGTTTTCTCAGCAGTTCCGACGCCGACGACGCCATCTACCAAGCGACAACCCTGATGGCGCTGAGCACCAACCGGGCCCACACCTTTGACACCGCCGAATCCGCGGCGGCCACTTCCGAGGCGCTTGGCGCCCAAGCCGCTGCGGCCCGCAACGCAGCCAACGAGGCTGCGGCCGCGGCGGAAGCTTCACGCGTCCACGCGCAATCCACAGCGGACGCCCAGGGCGCCGTGGTGGCGGAAAACCAGAATCAGCGAGAAGTTTTGCTGCAGCGGCTGGCAGCACTGCACAATACAACGGTGGCTCTCGAAGGCGCCCGCGTGGACGAGTTGGCCCGCAAGGCACAGGAAGCGGCCCTGCAGCAGCAAATTGAAGACTCAAGCAACGCCGACGCGCCCACGCGTCCGAGCACGGCACCCCAGCCACCAGCTGCCGGGCCAGCAGCAGGGCCTGCCCAACCCGGGAACTCGATCATGCCGCCAGTGGTCTCCAACTCCCCTGCGCCGCCGGCCCCCGCGCTTCCCGCGCCCGTGGCCCCGCAGCCTCCCGTTGCGCAAAAACCAAAGCCACCTGTTGCACAAAAGCCCGAGCCTCCCGCGCCCAAACCGTCCGCGCCTCCCGTGGTGCCCAAGCCGCCCGCGCCGCAAAAGCCCAAACCGCCGGTTGCCCCGCCCACCGGTTCCTACACCCAGGTCATGGTCAACTACGCGATGTCCAAGGTGGGAGGTCCGTACCAGTGGGGCGGCAACGGCCCCGTCGCGTTTGACTGTTCAGGGTTGGTCCAGCAGGCGTTCGCTGCCGCAGGGAAGGCGGTGCCGCGTCAGGGCAGCGACCAGTTCTGGGCCGCACCGCAACGCGTGCCGCTGTCCCAGATGCGGTACGGGGACCTGCTGGTCTTCAACGACGACGGCAACGGCCGCTTCTCCCACATCGCCATCTACGTTGGCAACAACCAGGTGGTTCAAGCGCTGAATCCGTCACAACCGCTCGGCGTCACCTCGTTGTCGTGGATGTCCTCGATGAAGCTGTACCCCTACGCCGCAAGGTACTGACGGCCTGGCGCCGACGCCGGCTGCCCGACATCGGCTGCCCGACATCGGCTGCCCGGCACTGGAAACGCAACACTAGACACTCAGCAGCGGACCAAATGCGGAACGGTCACCCTGGCGGGGATCCTCACGGTCGTGGACCACCATGATGGGCCCCTTGGCGTGGTGGCGTACACCTTCGGTGGTGGAGCCAAGCAACATGCCTGCGAATCCGCCGCGCCCGCGGGTGCCCATGACCACAAGTTCGGAGGTCTTGGTGGCTTCAACGAGGGTTTCCACGGCCGATCCTTCAACGAGGGTGACTTCCATGGGAAGCTTCGGGAAGTGGTTGAGCAACCACTTCTCACCGGCGTCGAGCTGTTCCTGGATCTCCGTAAACAACGCTTCACGGTCAACGGGCGCCGGCATCCAGGCAAGGGATCCGGTGTAGGGCTGCACAGCACAGATGATTCGCAGCGTGCAGCCGGAGCGCTCCGCCTGCTCGGCAGCGACAAGCACGGCATACCGGGCTTGGTCGGAGCCGTCCACACCGACGGTGACAACTTTCTCAAGCTTTGAAATGGCTTCCGCGCCCTCGGGGCCTTCGGACATCCGCGGTGCGCAGCTCAGCGGGACCGTCACGGTGGGGCACTTGGCGTGGGCCGGGAGGGCGGTGCTGACGCTGCCCAGCAGGCGACCCATGAAGCCGCCCCTGCCGCGCGAACCAAACACCAGCAGTTCCGCCGTCTCACTGAGTTCCACCAGAACGCCGGCTGCGTCGCCGTTTTCAACCCGTGCATCCATCTCAACCTCAAGATGGGCCACTTTTGCAGCGCCCTCGCGCAAGATGGCCTCGGCTCCTTGGCGGATGACGTCGTCGTCCACGGTGGCGTAACCGCCGTCGAGCCCCGAAGCAGCGAAGATGGGCACCGTGTAGGCCGTCACCAAATGCAGGGGGACTTTGCGCAACTTCGCCTCGCGGGCGGCCCAAATCAAGGCGCAAGTGCTTTGCTCCGAACCGTCGACGCCGACCACAATTCCGGTGGGGCTGGGGACTGCACCGGGCGTTGCGGCCTGCGGCATTTCCTCTGGGCTGCTCATGCTGCGCCTCCTGTTTAACGTATGCCCGAAGGTGGGAAAACGCCGTGGCGCCTCCCCTTCGCGGCCTGTACCTGTGACTATTGCGGGTTCGGCTGGGCGCGTCAAGTTGCCTCGCTGGACGAGACAACGAACTCCCGCCGCGCATCCGCCCCAAGTTCGGACGGCATGTGAAAGAGTTGGGCTCATGAACACCGTTTGCACAGCGGGAGGCAACATTGGAACTGATTGAACACGCCCTTGAACGGGGGCGAAGCGGTGACCATCCCCCCGCGGCCATCTGGGCCGACGCGGACGCTGCCTGTGCCGAACTCCCCGCTCCCCTGGCGGTTCTGGACCTGCAGGCACTCTCCTTCAACGCGGGTTCGTTGTTGCAGCGCGCAGCCGGCAAGCCGATCCGCGTTGCCAGCAAGTCCATCCGCAGCAAGGAGGTCCTGCGCGCCGTTTTGAAGCAGCCGGGCTTTGCCGGCATTTTGGGGTTCACGTTGCCGGAGGCACTGTGGCTGTCCGGGGATCCATCCGGGGCCTTCACCGACATTGTGGTCGCCTACCCCACTGGCGACGGGCAGGCCCTGCGCGCCTTGGCTGCCGACCCTGCGGCTTGCTCACGCGTCACCTTGATGGTGGATTCCACCGAGCAGTTGGAATGGATGGCCGCCACCTTGGCGGGAACAGCCCCGGCAGCCCCCCTCAGGCTCTGCCTCGACCTTGACTCCTCCTGGCGTCCCTCGCTGCGCGGACGGACCGTGGGACACATTGGCGTACACCGTTCACCGCTTCGCACCGGGACCGACGCCGTCACACTTGCCTTGGCTGTCAACGGCTACAAGAACGGCTCGGCACCGCTCTTCGCGCTGGCTGGAATCATGGCCTACGAAGCCCAGGTGGCAGGCCTGCAAGACAACCCGCACACCTCAAACAAGGTGGCCGACCTTGCCAAAGGCGCGGTCCTGCAACGAATGCAGCGCGCTTCGATGGCGGAAATCACCCACCGCAGGGCCAATGTTGTTGCTGCGGTGGGGAACATCGTGGATCTTGAATTTGTCAATGGCGGCGGCACCGGAAGCCTTGAACTCACCACCGCCGATGCTTCCGTGACGGAGCTGGCGGCTGGTTCGGGATTGTTCGGGCCCACACTTTTTGACGGCTACTCCCGCTTTACCCCGGCCCCCGCCGTCGGGTTCGCCGCGTCGGTTGTCCGGCGCCCGAACCCTGGCATGGTCACGGTCCTGGGCGGCGGCTGGATTGCCTCGGGCCCCGCCGGTGCAGACCGATCCCCCGTGCCCGTCTACCCGGCCGGGCTGACAATGATCGGCACCGAAGGTGCCGGCGAAGTGCAGACCCCGTTGAAAGGTGCCGCCGCCGATCAGCTGCGCATTGGCGAAAAGGTGTGGTTCAGGCATGCGAAGTCCGGCGAGGTTTGCGAGCATGTGGACGCCCTGGAAACGCTCGACGGCGCCCAAAGAGTGGGCAGCATCCCCACCTATCGCGGCGAAGGGAAGGCGTTCGTATGAGTGAGTGGCGCAATTGGTCCGGGGACCAGCGTTGCCGGCCAAGCGCCGTCGCCCGCCCCAACACCGTGGCGGACGTCTCGGCACTGGCTGCCACGGCATCGGCTTCCGGCGGCACCGTCAAGGCCGTCGGCGCCGGGCACAGCTTCACCGACATCGCCCTGACCAATGGTGTTCAGGTCTGTCTTGACGGACTTAGCGGGCTGCTCACCGTTGACCGAAAAGCCAAGCTTGTCACGCTGGCCGGAGGCACCCGCCTGCATGAGATTCCAGCCTTGCTTGCGCCTTACGGCCTGGCCATGGAAAATCTGGGCGACATCGACAAACAGTCGATAGCCGGGGCCATTTCCACCGGCACCCACGGCACGGGCCTGAAATTTGGGGGCATTGCCGCCCAGGTTCGAGCCCTGACATTGGTGGCTGGAAGCGGCGACGTGGTGCACTGTTCCGCCACTGAAAATGCCCACATCTTCGCTGTGGCCCGGGTGGGACTGGGCGCCTTGGGCATCATCACTTCCGTCACGCTGCAATGCGTGGATGCGTTCATGTTGCACGCCGTTGAACGTCCGGAACCCCTGGCAGACGTTTTGGAATCATGGCAGCAGCGCATCAGCGAGCTCGACCACTTTGAGTTCTACTGGTTCCCGCACACCGAGACGGCACTGACAAAGACCAACACACGGTACGCCGCCGGCAGCCTGCCCGCAGGCGTCGCCCCACTGTCCACGGCCTCACATATCTTTGCCGACGTGCTGATTTCCAACACCATGTTTTCGGCGCTGTGCAATGTCACCGGGAAGCTGCCCTCGACCATCCCGGGCGTGAATAAAATGGCATCCCGGCTGACAGGCAACAGGGAATTCGGCGACGTCTCACACAAGGTCTTCGCAACTCCGCGCAGCGTGCGTTTCCGGGAAATGGAATACGCGCTGCCGGTCGAGGACATTCCGGCAGCTTTGGGTGAACTGGACATCATGATCAAGCGCCGCGGATTGCAAATCTCCTTCCCGGTGGAGGTCCGCAGCGCTGCGGCAGACACCATTGCCCTTTCCACTTCCAACGGTCGCCAAAGCGGCTACATCGCCATCCACCAACACATAAAGACCGCCCCCTTTGAATACTTCAAGGCAGCCGAGGAAATCTTCCTTTCCCATGGCGGACGCCCGCATTGGGGGAAGTGGCATTTTCTCCAATCGAAGGACTTTGCCGCACTCTATCCAGACCTCGAAAAGTTCTGTAGGGTTCGAGATGGTCTCGATGCCAAACGTGTGTTCAGCAACGCTTGCTTGGATCGAGTACTGCCCTAAACTGCACCACCACCCACACCACGGAACAGCCACGCTCCCGGCTGTTGCGTCCCCATGAGTTCTCCTACCGTTCGAGGAGGCATTTGCCATGACTGTCGAGCAAACCACCACCATTGTGATTGGGTCGGGTTTCGCCGCCCTGGCCATGGCTGCGGAACTCAACCGGCAGGGCATCAAGGCAATCGTGATGGATGGTTCAGGCGCCTTGAAGCCGCACTCGTCGACGCCGGTCACCACTGGCGGCATCGGCTTGGCAGAGCTGAGCGAGCGCAGCGAAATTGTGCGGCTGCTCGAACACTACGCACGCCGCCACGAACTTGACCTGCGACCGGAAACGCGGGCGCTTGAGTTGACCCGCACCCACCACCGCGTGTCGCTGAACGGCCAATGGCGGGTGCGCACGGCCTCGGGAACCCTCAGCGCGCACAGCGTGGTGTTTACCCGTGGCGCGCTAAGCCAGCTGCGTCAAGTGCTGCACGGCGCGGGCGTCACGACCGCAGCTGAAGTGCGTGCCCGAATGCATGCCTTGGGCCTGTACTTGGTGGGTGTCGGCGATCTTGCCCTCCCCACGACCCAGGAAATCCTGCACCAGGCAAAGCGGGTTGGCCAGTCAATCTCTGCCCGAGTCGCCGCCAGTGAACTGGGCTCGGCGACTGCACTGGCCTAGCCCTCGGGCGCCGTTGTCGACAGCAGGCGAGGCCGGGCACAGCGGATTTGGGTGCAACTTCGGCCGGTCCCGGCCTTCGCCGGCAGCTTTAGTCTTCCTTGGCCAAGCGGCGTCGTGCCAACACCACCATGGCCACCACGATGCCGAGCAACACAACCACAAGTCCAACGATGGCCCATGGCGCCGTATTGCTATCCTGGACAACCTCCGGGGTGCTCTGCGGCTCGGGCGACACTGATACACCCGGCCCGGCAACGGCACCCTGTCCGGCCGTGGCTGCCGCTGTCGCAGTGAAGCCAAATTCACCCTCAAGGGGGTGTGAATCGGCGGATACCAGGCGCCATTTCACCGTGTAGTCGCCGGCAGGCGCCCCAGGGCTCACATGCTGCGTGGCCACCTTGTCCAAAACATCCACGCCTCCGGTCGCCCAGTTGGTGCCTGATGCGTCAAGGACCTGAACTTCCGAGCCAACGACGGCCGGAGTGTTGGACATGCTGATCTCGATTTTCTCCGGCATGCTCTGCACCGTCGCCCCGTCGGACGGGGACGTGCCGGTGACCGAGTCATGGGCCAGGGCCGCCGTGGCGGAGCCAAACAACATCAGTGTGAGTGCCATGATGGCCACAAAAGCGCGCGGTACCAGTTTGTGAAGTGTCATGTTCGTCTCATCCGGCCGGTGGCGTGCGGGACTCTTCACAGCGTTGATTCCTTTGGTAGACGGGTCGGGCCATCCTCACAGTATCCCAAATTCATGGGAGTTTCCGGAGAATGACGGCACCTGGTCGGGGCTCGGACACCACCGGCATGCCGCCGTCGAACGTGGGCAATCAGGAAGAACCCAGCTGACATCGCCACGTCCCGCAGAAGAGAAAACCGCTAGTATTTGCTCGGATCACTTTAATCCCATTCCACTTCGCCCGGAGGGCTCTCACATGGCTACCACGGCTACCAATACGGACAACCGTCTGTCAGCGGTCGACAAATACTTCATGATCACTGCGCGTGGCTCCAACTATTCGCGGGAAATCCGTGGCGGTTTCGCCACTTTCTTCGCGATGAGCTACATCGTGGTGTTGAACCCGCTGATCCTCGGCGGCGCTGATTCGACCGGCGAAGTGCTTGGCCTTGAACGCGTTGCCGCCGTCACCGCGTTTGTGGCCGGTATTTTGACCATCATTATGGGTGCCTGGGCCAAGCACCCATTCGCATTGGCTGCAGGGCTGGGTGTCAACGCCTTCGTGGCGGTGACCGTCGCCACGAACCCGGGCTTGACCTGGCCGGACGTCATGGGACTTGTGGTCCTCTCCGGCATCACCATGTTCATCCTGGTGCTCACCGGTTTCCGCACAGCGGTGTTCAAGGCCGTCCCCGAGGGCCTAAAAACAGCCATTGTGGTGGGAATCGGCATGTTCATTGCCCTCATTGGCCTTGTCAATGCCGGCTTTGTGCGCCGCATCCCCGACGTTGCCGGCACCACCGTTCCCGTGGGCCTGGGTTTCGACGGCAAGCTCATGGGCTGGCCCACGCTGGTGTTCCTGGTTGGCCTGGTGCTCACCATCGGCTTGGTAGTCCGCAAGGTCAAGGGCGCAATCCTCATTGGCATTGTCGTCGCCACTGTCTTTGCGAACATTCTGGAAATGACCCTGCACATTGGTCCTTCCTTCGACGGCACCACCAGCAACCCGCAGGGCTGGTCGCTGGTGTCCCCGCAGCTCTCCGAGTGGTCGCTGCCCGATTTTTCCTTGATCGGCCAGGTCAATATTTTTGGCGCGTTCAGCAAGCTCGGCGCCCTGGCAGCAGTGCTGCTGGCGTTCGTGATCCTGCTGAGCATCTTCTTCGACGCCATGGGCACCATGGTGGGCTTGGCGGCGGAGGCTGGTTCACTGCGCGAGGACGGCACCATCCCCAACGTTGACCGCGTGCTGCTTGTTGACGCTTTTGGCGCCATTGCCGGCGGCGGCGCCTCCGGTTCCTCAAACCAGATCTATGTGGAATCCGGTGCGGGCATCGGCGAAGGTGCGCGCACCGGGCTGGCGTCGATTGTGACGGGCGTGCTGCTACTGCTGGCCATGTTCGTCACCCCGTTGATCAAGCTGGTTCCCTTTGAAGCCGTCGCCCCCGCACTGGTCGTGGTCGGTTTCATGATGGTCTCCCAGGTGGGCAAGATCGACTGGTCCGACTGGGGCATCGGCATCCCGGCCTTCCTGACATTCACCCTGATGCCCTTCACCTACTCCATCGCCAACGGCCTCGGCGCCGGCTTCATCGCCTTCGTCCTGATCCGCGTATTCCAGCGCAGGGCGAAGGAAATCCACCCCTTGATGTGGGCTGTGGCCGCGGCATTCGTGCTGTTCTTCGGCATCGGCCCCGTGGAGGCGCTGTTCGGAATCGGCTAATCCCGTCATTCCGCTCCCCCCGCTCCAACGGGGAAATCGAAAGCTGAGCAGTCGGCAATGTTCGTCGAAAACATTGCCGACTGCTCAGCTTTCGATTTTTTTAGGGCGGGATCTGTGGTTTGAGACTGCCATCCATGACGGCGGGTGGCGCTCGGGCTGCCCGTGCTGTTGGCTGGATGCATGGACTTTTCCACGCTCGCCGTTGATACTCCCGCCACTGCCTGGACCGGAAGGAACGACGGCGAGGCGCCCGCCCACCGCCGATGGTGGCAGGCCGTGGACACCGGCACCCCGGCGGCACTTGGCCCGGCGCCCGACGCATCGCAGCCGAGGCCAGTCGCACTCCTGGGCTTTTGCTCCGACGCCGGTGTGGCCCGCAACCGAGGCCGCACGGGCGCTGCCACCGGCCCGGCTGCCATCCGCTCTGCCCTGGGATCGCTGGCCTTCCACGGCACGCGCAGCATCATCGATGCCGGGGACGTGGTGGTTTCAGGGGACTGCTTGGAGGACGGCCAGGCCCGAGCTGGCGCTGCCCTGGCCTGCATGCTCGACGCCGGGCACCTCACCGTTGTGCTGGGCGGAGGCCACGAGAGTGCGTATGCCAGCTACCTGGGTGTGGCTGCCACAGCGTCCGTGGCCAGTGGCGCCCGCTTGGGCGTGCTGAACCTTGACGCCCACTTTGACCTGCGCGAGGCCCCAACACCGAGCTCCGGCACCCCGTTCCTTCAGATGGCCCATGCTGAAGCCGCCGCAGGACGAAAACTGAACTACGCCGTCGTGGGCATCAGCGAGCAGAACAACACCCGTGCGCTCTTCGAGACCGCCCACGATTTGGAGGTGAAGTACCTGCTCGACGAGGATTGCACGGCGGAGCGGACCGCAGAGTTCGTGTCCTCGTTCTTGGAAACCGTTGGCATTGTGTACCTGACCATCGACCTGGACGTGCTGCCTGCCGCCACCGCCCCCGGTGTCAGCGCACCGGCAGCGTACGGCGTGCCGCTGCCGGTGATCGTCGCCGTGTGCCGCCAAGTTGCTGCCAGCGGCAAGCTGTTCCACGCCGACGTGGCCGAGCTGAACCCTGCCTACGACATCGACAACCGCACGGCGAAGGTCGCAGCCCGCCTGATCGATACGCTCCTGCGGTGACCGGGACCTCGAAGGGCTCGATCACCGGCGGGGCGCCACCGGCTCCCGGAGCGGGGATGGATTCTGAAGGTCGCCCCGCGACCGAGAGAATCTTACTGCCCGCAGGGGAGCTGGTGCCGCCCCAATCAGTGCACCTCCGCCGCCAGTTCTTCGTCCAGGTCGCGACCGCCCTTGAACTGCGTCTTGTAGAGCTTGTAGTAAGCCCCGCGGCGGGCCAGCAACTGCTCGTGGTTGCCGTGTTCAACGATGTCGCCGTCTTCCATGACCAGAATGGTGTGGGCGTCGCGGATGGTGGAAAGTCTGTGCGCAATGACGAATGATGTCCTGTCGGTGCGCAATGCTGCCATGGCGTGCTGGACCAGCAGCTCAGTCCGGGTGTCCACCGAGGAAGTCGCCTCGTCAAGGATCAGCAGCGAGGGGTTGGCAATGAACGCCCGGGCAATGGTCAGCAGCTGGCGCTCACCGGCGGACACTGTCCCGCCGTCGGCGTCGACCACCGTGTCATAGCCATGGGGGAGCTGGCGGACGAACCTGTCCACCATGGTGGCTTCCGCGGCCGCCACAATTTCCTCGTCCGTGGCCTCCAGCCGGCCGTAGCGGATATTCTCCCGGATGGTGCCTTCAAAGAGCCACGCATCCTGAAGCACCATGCCCACCTGGGACCTGACTTGTTCACGGGAGAGCTCGCGGGTGTCCACGCCGTCGAGCATGACCCGTCCTCCGGTGACCTCGTAAAAGCGCATGACGAGGTTGACAAGTGTTGTCTTGCCCGCGCCTGTGGGCCCCACGATGGCTACCGTCTGTCCGGGCTCCACCGTGAAGGACACGTCGTGGATCAGCGGCGTTTCCGGCGCATAGCTGAAGGACACGTTCTCGAAGCGCACATGGCCGTCGGTGCTTGCCGGCAAAAGGGCCGAGTCCTCTTCTTCGTCCTGCTCGTCGGCGTCGAGAATTTCAAAGGTCCGTTCGGCGGAGGCCACGCCGGACTGGATCATGTTGGCGATGCCCGCCATCTCACCGATGGGCTGGGAGAATTCGCGGGAGTACTGGATGAACGCCGTGGCGTCGCCGAGGGTCATCTGACCCGTTGCCACGCGAACACCGCCGACGACGGCGACCAGCACGTAGGAGAGGTAGGAGACAAATTGCATGGCTGGCATGATCATGCCGGAGACGAACTGGGCACCGAAGGAGGCTTTGAAGAGGTGCTCGTTGCGCTCGTCGAATTCCGCCAGCATTTCTTGGTCGCGGCCGTAGGCGCGGACAAGTTCGAGCCCGGAAAACGTCTCTTCCACATGCCCGTTGAGTGATCCGGTGTGCTTCCACTGGGCCGCAAAGAGCTTCTGCGAGCGCGAACCGATCACCCCGGCAATGACGGCCGAGAGCGGCAAGGCGATCAAGGCGATCAGCGCCAACTGCCAGGACACGATGAACATCATCACGCCGATGCCGATGACCGTCAGGGCCGATTGCACCAGTTGCGAGAATGCCTGTTGCAGTGCGGCCTGAATGTTGTCGACGTCGTTGGTCACCCTGGACATCAAGTCCCCGCGTTGGCGCGTGTCGAAGTAGCCGAGCGACAGGCGGTTGAGTTTGCGTTCGATGTCTTCACGGAGCTTGTAGACAACGCGCATGACGAGGGCGTTGAGCAGAAAGCCTTGCAACCAGATGAGGGTCGAGGCCACCATGTACAGGACCAGCACAATCGCGATGAGTCGGCTCAGCTCAACGAAGTCGATGCCGGCGCCGGGGACAAGGTTGGTCTTGGCGAGCATGTCGGCGAACTGTTCATTCCCGGCGGCCCGCTGTGCGGCGACGAGCGTATCCAGCGGCACGTCTTGGGGCAGCTGGGAGCCAATCACGCCATTGAAAATGACGTCCATGGCCGCACCCAGGATTTTGGGGGCAATGACAGTCATGACCACGGAAACAGCCACGAGCGCCACCACCAGGGAGAATTGGGTGCGTTCGGGGCGCAGCAGGCCCAGCAACCGCTTGACCGAGGGCCAAAAATGTTGTGCTTTTTTGGCAGGCGCTCCGCCAAACATGTCCCCGTCGGCTTCGGTGGGCGTGTATTCCGGGATGAGCCCGTCCAACGCCTCCTCTTCGGCGGCAAGCTCGGCAGCAGTGTTGTTGGCCAAGACTTTGTCCGTGCCTTTAGTCCTGCCCTTGCCGCTCTCCTTGTCCCTGCGCGCCATTATGCGACCCCCTCAACACTTAGCTGTGATTCAACGATTTCCTGGTAGGTGCCGTTGTCTTCGAGCAGTTCCTCGTGGGTTCCGGCGCCCACCACTTCACCGCAGTCCAGCACAATGATGTGGTCCGCGTCCCGGATGGTGGAGACGCGCTGGGCCACGATGATGACAGTTGCCCCCGCGGTGGCCTCGTGCAGGGATTCGCGCAGCCGCTCGTCGGTGGCGACATCAAGGGAGGAGAAGGAATCGTCAAACAAGTAGATGCGTGGGCGCGCTGCCAGGGCCCGGGCGATGCACAAACGCTGGCGCTGACCGCCGGAGACATTGGTGCCTCCCTGGGCGATGGGCGTGTTCAACTTTTTGGGTTTGTCCTCCACAAAGTCTTGGGCCTGGGCCACGCGCAGTGCCTCCCACAAGTCCTCATCGCCGGCGCCGGGACGGCCAAACTTCAAGTTGCTGGCCACGGTGCCGGAAAACAAGTACGGCTTTTGCGGCACGAGCCCCACCAGCTCCGCCGTTTGGGCGCGGCTCAGTTCGCTGACCTCCACCCCGCCTATGCGCACGGTTCCTGCCTGTGGATCGAAAAGCCGTGGAATCAGGTTCAACAGCGTCGACTTGCCCGAACCGGTGGAGCCGACAATCGCCGTCGTCTGTCCCTGGCGGGCTGTGAAGCTGACATTGTTCAGCACCGGCCGTTCTGCACCGGGATAACCGAAGGACACGTTCGAGAATTCAACCTCGTGGCGTTCAGGCTGCGACACTCCGGCGGGCACGGCCAGGCTGGGTTCCGCGCTGAGCACCTCGTCGAGGCGTTCGGCCGAGATCGCGGCACGAGGAATCATCATGACCATGAAAACACCCATCATGACGGCCACCAGGATCTGCAGCAGGTACTGCAGGAACGCTGTCAGCGAGCCGATCTGCATTTGACCGGCATCCACGCGGTGCCCGCCAAACCAGAGCACGGCGGCGGTGGCCAGGTGCAGGATCATCATGATCACGGGGAACATCAGCACAAACAGGTTTCCCACCTTGACCGAGACCTTCGTCAACGCCAAGTTGGCGTCGCGGTAGCGCCCGGCTTCGAAGCCTTCCCGCACAAACGCCCGAATGACGCGAATGCCGGTAATTTGTTCGCGCAGCACGCCATTGACGGTGTCGATCCGGTCCTGCATTTCGCGGAACAGCGGCAGCAACTTCACCACGAGGACCCCCACCACCGCAAACAGCAACGGCACCGACACCCAGACGAGCCACGACAACCCGACGTCTTCGCGCAAGGCCATGATGATCCCGCCAATGCACATGATGGGTGTGGACACCATGAAGTTCAACGCCATTAGCACCAGCATCTGCACTTGCTGGACATCGTTGGTGTTCCGGGTGATCAACGTCGCCGTGCCAAAACGGCTCACATCCAAGGTGCCCAAGGCGTTGACCCGGTAGTACACCTCACGGCGCAGGTCGCGCCCTATCGCCATGGAGGTGCGCGCGCCAAAGTAGATGCCGCCAATCGCGCTGGTCACCTGGACAAAGCACACCACCACCATGGTCAGCCCGGTTGACCAGATGAAATCAGTGTCTCCGCGGGCAATGCCCTCGTCGATGATCCTCGCGTTGAGGCTAGGCAAATACAGCGCTGCAATAGTGGATATCAGTTGCAATACAAGTACTGCTGCGACCCATGCTTTGTATGGCTGTGCATGGCTGATGGATAGCCGGAGGAGTTTCAATGCGAGATCCCATTCGAATATATCTTTGAAGGATGGCGTTCCGAACATTAAACATGCTCAGCCCACCATGCACAAGAAATACTTTCAACGGTTCAGGATCGACGCCCGGACAGCACCGTTCCCCCTCCCCCACAAATCGAATGTGCAGTAGTTGGCAATGTTTTCGTAAAACATTGCCAACTACTGCACATTCGATTCAGCCATGCGGGGCCTCAGCGGCCTGCCGGTTTCAGTTCAGCGGGCCTGTCGCCTTTTCAGCTGCCGCACGGATGGCACCGGAGCCCACCAGGGCGTCCGCCTCCGCCAGTTCGGGCGAGAGGAACCTGTCCGGCCCGGGACCAGGCACCGTCTGGCGAAGCAGCTCAAGCACTGCGGCGCCGGCCGGGCCCGGGACCAGCGCGCCGTCGGACAAAGACGAACGCATGTCGATGGCCCGGGCGGCCGTGACAAGCTCAATGGCCAACACCCGGCGCAGGTTTTCCACGGAGCGTCGCAGCTTGCGCGCGGCGTGCCAGCCCATGGAGACGTGGTCCTCCTGCATGGCGGAGCTGGGGATGGAGTCCACGGAGGCGGGGACGGCCAGGCGCTTGGCGTCCGAGACCAGCCCTGCCTGCGTGTACTGGGCAATCATCAGACCCGAATCCACCCCGGGATCCCCGGCCAGGAAGGCGGGGAGTCCGTGCGAACGGGCGGGATCGAGCATGCGGTCGGTGCGGCGCTCGGCCATCGAGGCGACGTCGGCGGACACGATGGCCAGGAAGTCCAGCACGTAGGCCACCGGGGCGCCGTGGAAGTTGCCATTGGAGGACACCCGGCCGTCCGGCAGCACCACGGGGTTGTCAATGGCGGCGGCGAGTTCGCGGGTGGCCACTGTCAGCGCGTGCTCCACGGTGTCGCGGGCGGCGCCGGCCACCTGCGGGGCGCAACGCAGCGAATAGGCGTCCTGGACGCGCGAATCCCCCACCCGGTGCGAGGCCACGATGGGCGAGTTCGCCAGCACGCGCAGCATGTTGTCGGCGCTGGCGGCCTGGCCGGGGTGCGGGCGCAGTTGCATGTGCAGCTCGGGCAGGAACACCTGGTCGGTGCCCAGCAGCCCCTCGACGCTGAGCGCCGCGGTGATATCCGCCGTCGTGAGCAGCATCTGCAAATCGGCGATGGCCATCAACAGCATGCCGAGCATCCCGTCGGTGCCGTTGACCAGCGCCAGGCCCTCCTTTTCGGCCAGCTCGACGGGCTCGATGCCTGCCGCGGTCAGCAGCTCCGGGACGGGACGGACGACGCCGTCGGGCCCGGCCGCCTCACCCTCGCCCATGAGCACCAGCGCGCAGTGCGAGAGCGGGGCAAGGTCTCCGGAGCAGCCGAGCGAACCGAATTCACGCACCACCGGGGTGATGCCGGCGTTGAGCACGTCCACCATGGTTTGCAGCACCACGGGGCGCACTCCGGTGCGGCCGGACGCGAGCGTCTTGGCGCGCAGGAACATCAGCGCACGCACCACTTCGCGCTCAACAGCCGGACCCATGCCGGCCGAGTGGCTGCGGATCAGCGACTTTTGCAGCTGCGTGCGCATGCCCTCGGGAATGTGCCGGTTGGCCAAGGCGCCGAAGCCGGTGGAAATGCCGTAGGCGGGGGTGTCGGAGTGCGCCAGCTTGTCAATGTGCGCCCTGACCCGTGCGACGTCGGCCAGCGCCTCCTCGCTGATCGACACCTTCGCGTCGTGGCGGGCGACGGCGAGAACGTCTGCGGGAGTGACGCCGGAGGAGGAGAGGACAACTGCGGGCATGGCGGATTCCTTTGTGGTGCTGACAACTTGGGGTGCTGCTGGTCTTAGTTGCCACTATCCCCTGTTCAAGCACCGTAATCTGTCCACGCGCGGCTGCTCTGTCCGGGATTTCAGACATGCCGGCGGCGGAGTGTCCACGGGGCCGGATTAGCCGTTGCGGCGGCCGTAAATTCTTCCGGAAAGTTCCCCGGCTGCCTTCTTGACCCGCTCGGCAAGGTTGGGCCATTGCTCGGCCGGCACCTTCTCGGCGAGGAACGTCACGGCCACGGCTGCAACCGGCCAGCCCAAGTGGTCCGGGACGGCTGCCGCAAGGGAGGCAAAACCGTCCGTCACCTCCCCGTTTTCGGTGGCGTATCCGCGCAGCCGCACCTGGTCGAGGTGGGCCGACAGGGTGGAGTACTTCACGATGGGGTCGGGAGTCTCGGTGCGCGAGGAAAACGCGGCCGCGTTCGGATACAGGGCACGAACCTGCGACTTGGGCAGTGCCGCCAAAATGGCCCGCCCACTAGCCGTGAGGTGGCTGGGCAGCCGCACGCCGACGTCGGTCACCAGGGACGGGCGGTTCTTGGCCCGCTCCTCCACTATGTAAAGGACGTCGCGGCCATGCAGCACAGCCAGGTGGGCACTTTCGCCAATTTTGTCCACGAGCGCGGCAAGCAGCGGCCGGCCCAGGCGGGACAGGGGCTCCTGCCGGGAGTAGGCGCTGCTCAGCTCAAAGGCCGCAACGCCCAATCCATAGCGCCGCTCCTCGTGCAGGTGCATGACGAAACCGCTTTGCTCCATGACGCCGAGCAGGTGGTAGACGCTGGAGCGCGGCAGGTCCAAGGTGGTGGCAATGGTCGACGCCGCCAACGGGCCCCTTTTGGAGGACAGCAGCTTCAAGATGCGCAGCGTGTTTTCAGCGGCCGGAACTTTGGACGGCGGGCGTTCGGTGTTTGTCATGGCTCCCTCGGCGTCGAACTGAAATCGCCTTCAGTCTTTGCACAATATAGAATATTGTCGTCTGAAATCCCAGATTTTGGATAAAGTATGGGCACTTTTCGTCCAAAACCAGGCGTTGGAGTGAGATCCGCCACGGAAATTGTACCGACGGTGGGCCATTCGCCGCCGCGCACCCTGTAAGAAAGCTCACGCATGAACTCCAAGGGATCCGTCCTGACCCGTGGCTTGAACGCCCGCCACATTCGCTTCATGGCCTTGGGCTCCGCCATCGGCACCGGCTTGTTTTATGGCTCTTCCAGCGCCATCCAAAAGGCCGGCCCCGCAGTTTTGCTCGCCTACATCATCGCCGGCGCAGCGGTCTTCATGGTGATGCGCGCCTTGGGTGAGCTGGCCGTCCGCCACCCCGTTTCGGGTTCCTTCGGCCAATACGCCAGCCGCTACCTTGGTCCGTTGGCGGGATTCGTCACCGGCTGGACCTACGTTTTTGAGATGGCGATTGTGGCCATCGCGGACGTGACGGCTTTCAGCATCTACATGGGCTTTTGGTTCCACGACGTCCCGCGCTGGATCTGGGTGCTGGCCATCATCTTCTTCCTGGCCGCCCTCAACCTGCTCAGTGTGAAGGTTTTTGGAGAACTGGAATTTTGGTTCTCCCTGGTCAAGGTTTCCGCCATCATCGCCATGATCGCCGGCGGTGCGGCCATCATTGTTTTCGGCTTCCATGTGGAAGGTGACGACGCTGTTCCGGGGCTGGGCAATCTCGTGGCGCACGGCGGCTTCATGCCCAACGGCTGGGCAGGGCTGCTGGCGGCCTTTGCCGTGGTGATGTTCGCCTTTGGCGGCATCGAGACCATCGGCGTCACGGCCGGCGAAGCGGCGGATCCCGGCAAGAGCATCCCGGCAGCCGTCAACACCGTCCCCGTGCGCATCCTGCTCTTCTACGTGCTGACCATTGGCGTGATCATGAGTCTTGTCCCGTGGCAGGACATCACCGGCGAGAGCAGCCCCTTTGTCCAGATTTTCGAATCCCTCGGCATCCCGCTGGCCGGTCACATCCTCAACGCTGTGGTCATCACCGCCGCCCTGTCCGCCGTCAACAGCGACATCTTTGGCGCCGGGCGAGTGCTGTTCGGCCTGTCCCAGCAAGGCCACGCACCGCAAATTTTCGGCAAGGTCTCCCGCTCCGGTGTGCCGTGGATGACAGTTGTCCTCATGACAGGCGTGCTGCTGCTTGGCGTGGTCCTCAACGCCACCATCCCCGAGGACGTGTTCTTCCTCATTGCCTCGATCGCCATCTTCGCCACCGTCTGGGTGTGGATCATGATCCTCGCCTCGCATGTGGCGATGAAGCGCGAGATTGCACGCAACGAGCTCGCCCCATCGCAGTTTCCCGTCCCGTTCTGGCCGCTCGCCTCCCTCCTGACAGCACTGTTCATGGCGGGCGTGCTGGTGCTGCTGGGCATTTACCCCGACACCCGCGTGGCCCTCTGGGTGGGCGGCGCCTGGCTGGTGCTGCTCGCCGTCGCGTACCGCCTGTGGGTTCGCGGGGATGGACGACGCCGGGCCGTCCTCCCCGACGAGACACCAGGTTCCGCCGCGGATGCCGAGCCCGAGGCGCCAGCGCCGGTGCTCACATAACCCGCTTTCGAAGCGCCCGCCCCGCCATCGAAAGCGGAGCAGATGGCAATGCGGAGCTTGAACATCCACAACAAATGCAGTCTCGATGCGGGAAACCGGTCCGAAGCATGGATACCGGCCAGGTTGGACGTCAGTGCGGCTCTTCATCGGTGAGGACTGTGGCGCTGCGGCCGAAGTGGCGGACCTTGGCGTCGTCCCACAGCTGGGCGGGCATGGCACCGCCGAGCAAAACCCGGGCCAGCCCGGCGCCGTCGCCCAGGGGCGCATCGCTTCCGGCAATAATGACGTTGCCTGAGCGTCTTCCCTTGAGCATGGGCGGATCGGCGATGATCACCGTGTGCTTGAATCCGGCGGAAATCGTGGCCGCTTCACGGCGGGCCAGGGCAAGCGCGGATGAGTCTCCGCAATTCACAACATATACGCCGCCAGGAATAAGTACCTTGCGTGCTGCCTCCGTGAACTCGGCCGTGGTGAGCGGGTGCGGAGTCTTGGCCCCGGCGAAAACGTCGCGGATGATCAAGTCGCGGCTTGATTCAGTGAGCGATTCGGTGACTTCGCGGGCTTCGCCCACCCGGATCTTCAACAACGGTGCCCGGGGCAGCTCGAACCAGTCGCGGACAAGGTTGGCCAGCTTGCCGTCAATTTCCACCACAACATTGCGGGAGTTGGGGTAGGCGGCGACGAGGTAGCGCGGCATGGAACAGGCGGCCCCACCCAGGCTCAGCGTGCGCAGCTTCTCCCCCGCGCCCCATCGATCGTGCACCAGGGCGATGATCCAGCGCATGTACTCGAACTCGAGCCGAAGCGGATCGGCAAGGTCCACGTGCGAGCTTTGCACGCCGTTGAGCATGAGCAGCCAGCCATGGGGGTTGTCGCCGTCGGGGATCAGCTCCGCCGTGCCCGTGTCGGTTTGAAAAGTGCCGGCGATGGGTCCTTTCCGTGCCGTTTCAGGTTCCACAACAACATTTTTGGGTGTGCGCTGGCGTCCCATCAGAGGCTCCTGCGGTGGAGTGGGAGGGCGGCAGGCAGCGGAATAGTCACCCTGCCAGCGTAGTGCAGCCGGTGCAGGACAGTGTCTGCCCAGCGTCAGCGCGGTGTCTGACAGTGTCGGCCCAAGGTCAGCCTAATGTCAGCGGACGTCGGCGATCGCGAACCCGTCCCAGCCCTTGGTCCCCACCGTTTGAATGGCGGTGGCGTCAAGGTCGGCGCTGCTGCCCATGAACTCGAGCGCCGCCCGTATCGCAGTGGCATCGGGGTCCTCGCCCGGCGCCAGGACGGCGCCCTCCCAAATCGCATTGTCCAGAACAACCACGGTCCCGGGCCGCCCCAGCTTCAGCGCCCATTTCAGGTATTCAACGTTGTTGCCTTTGTCCGCGTCAATGAAGACAAAGTCGTAGGGTTCCCCGCCGACGAGCGCGGGCAGTGTGTCGAGGGCCGCGCCGATCCGGATGTCCACTATGTCTGCAAAGCCGGCGGCAGCAATGTTCGCCTGCGCCACGGCGGCGTGCTCGGGGAGAAATTCGCAGGTGGTGATGTGTCCGTCGTCGGGCAGTCCGCGGACCAGCCAGAGGGTGCTGAAACCGGCCAGCGTGCCAATCTCCAGCACCCGCTTGGCGCCTTGGATGCGAACCAACAACATGAGCAGTTTCCCGGCCGTCGGTGCAACCTCAATGTGCGGCATCGCTGCGTTGTCGATGCTGCGCAGTACAGCGTCCATGCCGGCTCCGCCCTGGACCAGGGTGGCCGACAAGTAGTCCTCAACCTTGGCCCAGCCGGGCTGGCTGCGATGCTCAACCATGGGCCCAGCCTAGCCCTGATCCGGCGTTCCCAAGAGTGAAAACAGCTACGGAGATTCGGCCGGCAAGATCAGGTCGCGAGTTCAACGCCGGCAAGGGCAGGGCCCGGACCCGACGCAATGCCGGTTCCGGGCCCTGCCGTACGTGTTGATGGCGGGAACCTGAGCTTCCCTGCTCCCCGCCGCCTGTGCAAGTCCTCGACGTTAGAGCGTCACCAGTTCCTTCTGCTCTGCGGGCTGCGCCAGCGGCTCGGCGTCGGGCTCGGCAGGAGCCCCGCCATGCGGGACCGTCTCGTTGCCGCCCACAGGCTTGAACCTGTCAATGACGGCCACAACTCCCAGCGACACGGCGCCCCAGATGGCGAAGTTGAGCAGCGCACCGGCCACCACGTCGCCGCCAAAGTACAGGATTGAACGCGTCGCCTCCACGGCCGCGGGCATTGGCAGGATGTCGTGCAGCACCCGGAAGGCCTCCGGTTGCATGTAGATCGACAGTGCCCCGCCCGAGGACGGGACGCCCAGGAACATCAAGATGGCGACCACGGGGAGGATGGAAAGCATGCCAATGAGCCGTTCAAACACTGTGGCGACCATGGCTGCGGCGAAGATGGCCACCGCTCCGGTTCCAAACAGGGCCCAGAAATGCCCGTCGATGGCGCCCACCATGGGTCCGGCAATCAGGTACAGGACGGCGGACATGAATAGCGACCAAGCGGCCACGATCGGCAGGAGCTTGCGCAGCGGTCGGGAGGCCGGTGCTGCATTGGCGCCCACCACGATGATTAGGAACCCTGCCATCATCCAGCCCATGGCCATGTACAGGGCCACTGTCCCGGCGCTGTCGCTGCCGGGCAGCGGCGCCACATTTTCGGTCTCCAGTTCCATGTTTTCGCTGGCGGCCACTTGGCCGAAGAGGGTGCTGACGAGCTGTTGCGCGCTTGAGCTGCCGGCCTCGTTGGTCAGCAACAGGGCGGAGCTGTTCTGCTCCGAAGGCAGCACCAGTGCGGCGGTCACGGTTCTGTCGCCAACCAAGGTGCGGGCTTCCTGTTCCGAGTCGACCGCGCTCAGCTCAAAGAGCCCCTGCATGCCCGAATCCAACCTGTCCACCGCTTCCTGACCGGCATCCGCTGTGGCACCGACGACGGCGACAGGCATGTCGTGCGGGGTCGGCTCGAACATGGCCCCGAGCATGAAGGAGATCATCATGGCCACCATGGCAAACGGGAAGAACAACAGCGCGGCATAGCGCCAGAATCGCGTCTTGGGGCGGGGCCCGCCATGCAGCGACTGCACGGCCACCACGGGAGGTGCCGCGTTGGGGTTCTTACGGCGCTTGTTCGCGTCAAAGCCAAGCGTCAGCAGCAGTGCCAGTGCCGCACCGACGGCGAGAACCAGCAAGTACGGCCCTGTTCCGGCTCCGTCGAAGTACATGACGGAGCGCAGTGCCTCGCCCAGCGCAGGGGTGGGCAGGAAGGAGTGCAGGAACGCATAGAGATCCGGCATGGTGTAGACGGACATGCCCATGTTGGAGGCCGGAACACCCAGCACCATCAGCAGGAACATGGCAGCGATGATGGCCAGGGGACCCAGCAGGCGGGTCAGCAGCAACTGCACGGCTCCGACGGCAAACACGCCGAGCCAACAAATTCCCAGAACCGCCCAGGCAGGCCCCTGAACCACTCCGAGCACGGGACCTGTCACAGCCCACACAAGGCCGGCCGCGAGGGCCGCCCACCCTGCCAGCAATGGCACGGCCCGGCGGAAACGCAGCAATTCCGGGGAATTTGAAAGCGTCAGGCTGAACGGCAGATACCCGGCCATGATCAAGGCCGTGGTCATGAACATGGCTCCCAGCCCGGACTTGTCGCTCTCCGGGAGCGGGGCCAGGTCCTCGGCAGTCAGCTCATAGCCTTGAGCCATGATTTGCGGCGCCAGCAGGCCGGTGACAGCCCCGGCTTGCGAGGCACCGGCTGCCCCTGCGGTGTACAGCGAGGCGTTGCCCTCACCGAGCACCACCGCTCCTGCAACGTCGCGGTCCACGACGAGTCGCTGCGCTTCCTCGGCAGTGGCCACCGTGCGGACATCCACGGCGTCCGGGTCGGCCGGTTCCAGTGCCTGGGCGAACTCCGCGGCCGCAGCAGGGGCACCGGCCACCACGACGGGCATGTTGTTCGGCGTCGGCGAGTGCATGGCGGCCAAGTATCCGCCCACCATCATGCCGACCATGATCAGTGGCATCAGGAACATGGCGGTGTAGCGCCCGATCGTCTCCGCTTTGGCCCGCTTGCGTGCTGCTGCTTCGGCGACGGCGGGGTCCTCCGCGCCGGAAGCCTTGCCCGTGCTGGTTTTGTCCGTGCCAGCCTTCTCCGTTCCCGGCGCTGGATCCTTGCCGGGCTCATCGACCGTGCGGAGGTCCCCGCCGGGCGGGTGGGTGTTGGGATTTTCTTCGGTGCTGCTCAAGTTCATACTCCTGTTGCTGCTGTCCAAGGTTGCACGGTGTGCCGCATTGCAGGGAAAGCGGCGTTTAGAAACCCGAAATTTGTCGGGGTTACGGTGCAATTAGATCATTTTACGCCACGTGACGTAAAATTGCATATCAAGAGTGCAGTGCCAGGCTCGCTCCTGTCCGCGATACGGTGGGAAGCTGAAAGGGAAGGTGGGTTTCATGGGACATCATGGAGACATGGCGCGCGAGGCTCTGCTCGATGCCGCGGAAGAACTTTTCGCCCTGCATGGCGTGGATGCCGTTTCGAATCGCAGGATTGCCGAACACGTGGGAACCCACAATCATTCCGCCGTGGCCTATCACTTTGGCAACAGGGATGAACTCATCAGGGCCCTGCTCCAACGTCACTTGCGAAGCATGGAGGGGCGGCGGGCCGAACTTTTCGCGGATCTTCCCGAAGACGCAGGATTGAGCGCCGTGATCGCGTGCCGAATACTGCCGTGGGTGGAGCAGCTGGCGGCGATGCCCCAGCCAAGTTGGCGCGCCCGCTTCCTGTACCAGGTGCGCACCGTCCCCTCGGTCTCCGAGGTGCTGGCGTCGTCCTTCGAGTTGAACAACGATTTCGATGACCTGCTACTACGCATGCGCGAAGGGCTGCGCGAAATTCCGTTGGATATTTTGCGGGCACGGGCCGGTGTGCTCGGGCATATGGCGCTCGGCATTTGCGCCGAATTCGAGGCACAACTTCAGGCAGGCACCCAGAAGGGCAACTGGACGTCCGTGGGCTACTTTCTCATCGACGCCGGGGCGGGCATGCTGGCGGCGCCGGTCACCCACAGCGGGGACTTCCTGACGCCACCGACGATCCCCAGCCTGATCTAAATCCCCGCCCCTCCGGTCACTGACGGCCGGAGCACGGACGTCCGGGACAGGCAGCCAGGCACAGGCAGCCAGGCACAGGCAGCCGGGCATGGACGGCTACGTCGCGCTGCTAGCCGAGCTCCCCGAGAGCGCTTTGGAGCCGGTCGATCTTTCCGGTAATTTCTCCCGTGTGGCCGGGGCGGATGTCCGCTTTCAGGACCAGGGAAACACGAGAGCCATACTCCCCGGCGGCCTCGGTGGCACGCTTGACCACGTCCATGACCTCATCCCACTCACCCTCGATTTCGGTGAACATGGAACTTGTCCGGTTGGGGAGTCCCGATTCACGGACCACTTTGACGGCTGCGGCCACGGCCGTGTGAACCGATGCGTCGTCGCCTGTGCCGGCCGGCGCTCCGTTGGGGGTGCCGCTGGGTGCCACTGAAAATGCCACAATCATGATTTCTCCTTGCTTTGGCGGCCAATGTTTGCGATCGGCCAAGTGTCCGCTTCCATTATGGGCAGTTCACCCCATGGGTACGAACCTGTTGTGCGGATAAAGTTGCGCTCATGCTTGCCTCATTTCTTCCATTGCCGCTGGCCCCTGCCCCGGATCCCTATGACTACCAGTACGACGGCGGCGCCTCGGCCGCCGCCTCCTTGGGCCTCTTTGTGGTGGTCATGGGCTTTTACCTGCTGATCTTCGTCGTCTTCTGGCTGGCGAACGGCTTCGCTTGGGCCGGACTGTTCCACAAGGCCGGCCACCCCAAGTGGGCTGCCTTTGTGCCGTTCTACAATTCATGGGTCATGGTGAAGATTTCGGGGCGCCCCGAGTCCAGTTTCTGGCTGCAGTTCATTCCTTACGCAGGAATTTATTGGGCGATTCTCACCCTCAACGACCTCGCCAAGTCCTTCGGCAAGGATGCCGCGTACACGGTTGGTTTGGTTTTTGTTCCGGTGGTGTTCGCCGCCATTCTCTCCTACGGCGACGCCCGCTATTGGGGACCGGCCTACATCTCCCCGGCACAGAAGCAGTACTGGCAGCAGTATCCGCCGCAGCAACACGTGCAGCAGTCGGCATACTTCCCGCAGTCCCCCGAACAGCAGTATCCGCAACAGCAATACTCCGGCCAGCAGTATCAGCCTCAGCAGTACCCGGGCCAGGGGCAGCCAGAACACTCCGGCCAGGTCACGTACGGACAGCCTCAATATGGTCAGCAGGCAGCCCAACCGCAATACCCAGGGCAGCAGGATCCCCCAGCGCACTACCCGTACGGTTCAGGGCCAGCCCAGCAGCCGTAGTCCGGCGGCGGCCAGGGCGCCGACCAAGACCACCACAAGGAACGGTGCCTTGAACCAGAGGGCAATTGCCGCCGCGACCAAGGCGCCGATTCTGGCATCAAGCACCAGCGAGGTGCCGCTGGCCGCGGCGTTGACAACGGTCAGCGACGCCAGCAGACCAATGGTCAAGGTGCCGGCCACCCGGGACATCCTCGGATTGGCCAGGACCTTGGCCGGCACAAGATAGCCCAGCAGCTTGGTCAGATAGGACAAAACGGCGGCCACAAGCAGCCAAAACCACATGCTCACGGCTGTTCCCCCTCGACGATTTCCACAGTACGATCAGTATTTGCCACGGCGTGGTCAATGCCTGACTCGGCATGCTCAGTGCCTGATGGGGCGTGCAGAGGGTGCGCAACGGCGTCGTTCCCGTATGGATCCAGGGTGGGCTCCATGCCGTCGCCGACGTGCCCGGGCGCGTGGTCGGGGGTTCCGCCGCGACGGAACCAGCCGATCAGCCCGGCCACCAGGGCAGCCACCAGGATCGGCACGCCGGGCGGCACCAACGGCACGGCGAGCAATGTTGCCACGGCACACACCAGGGCGATCGCGGCTGGCTGGAAAGCCTTGATGCGCGGCCACAACAAGCCCAGGAACGCCGCCACTGCCGCGCCGTCAAGGCCCCACTGCTTGGGATCGCCCAAGGCGTCGCCCAGCACGGCCCCGGCAGCGGTCATGAGGTTCCACAACACAAAAGTGCCCACCCCGGCCACCCAGAAGCCGCGCTGTTGCTCCCCGGGATCCGCTTGGCCGGTGGCCGTGGCTGTCGATTCGTCGATGGTGACGTGGGCGGCGGCAAAGCGACGCCAGCCCGCGGGTAGCAACAGCGTGTTGAGCTGCATCCCGTAGACCCCGTTGCGGATGCCCAGCAACGCCGAGGCGCCCATGGCGGCAACCCCCGTGCCGCCGGCGGCCACCACGCCAATGAACGCAAATTGCGAGCCCCCGCTAAACAGCAGGAGGCTCAGCACCATGGTTTGCCAAAAGCTCAGGCCCGACGCCACCGAGAGCGCGCCAAAGGACAGCCCGTACAAGCCGGTGGCGACGGCGATCGAGGCGCCAATCTTCGCGGCCGGGGAATCCTTGAGTTTCATTCCCGCCATGCTGCCATGGTGGGCGCCCTCGTCAGCACCGGTCCGTCCCCCGGGGAGACCGGTTTAGGGCTGCAAGACGACAATGGGCGTGGTGTCGGTTTCGATGGGTTCGGTGGAAAGGCTCAGGTGCTCGGTGCCATGGAGTGCATCGGCGGCCCTGACCAACGCCAGGTGGGAGAAGGCCTGCGGGAAGTTCCCTGCCATCCGCTTCTGGTCCATGTCATATTCCTCGCTGAGCAGCCCCACTTCATTGGCCAGCCCCACCAGCTTGTCCATTAGTGCGACGGCATCGGTGCGGCGGCCAGTGTGCGCGTACTGTTCAACAAGCCAGAAGGAGCAGGCAAGGAAAGGGTGCTCTCCCGGCTCCAGCCCGTCCAGCCCCGCGGCGGTTTCGTAGCGCAAAATCAGTCCGTGCCCATCCACAAGTTCATGCTCGAGGGCCGCTACCGTACCCAGCATTTCCGGGGAAGAGTATGGCACAAATCCAACTTGTGGAATGACCAGCAGCGACGCGTCCGTGGCTGTTCCGCCGTACGTTTGGGTGAAGGTGTTCAGTTCCTTGTTGAAGCCGTGCTCAAGTATTTCCGCCTTCAGCTGCGTGCACACGCTTTCCCAGTGCTCCACCGGACCCGGCAGCCCGTGGTTGCGCACAGCACGCACGGCACAGTCGAAGGCCGCCCACATCATGACGCGCGAGTGCGTGAAGTACCGCGGCTCGCCGCGCATTTCCCAGATGCCGTTGTCCTTGTCCGTCAGGTGGTTGTCGATGAAGCGGAGCATGGCCAGTTGCAGCGGCCACGAGAAGTCGTCTTCGTGCCCGCCGGCGAGCCGCAACTTTTCCAGGGCCACCATGACCTCGCCCACCACATCCCCCTGATACTGCCCCACAGCGCCATTGCCGATCCGCACCGGCAGGGCCCCTTCGTAGCCGTTCAAATGATCAACCTCGCGCTCAACCAAGTTCCGTTCGCCGGCGAGCCCGTACATGATCTGCATGTCTTCGGGGTCTCCGGCCACGGCCCGCAGCAGCCAGTCCCGCCATTCCAGGGCTTCGTTCGCATAACCGTGGGTGAGCATGGCCTCCAGTGTCAACGCCGCATCCCGCAGCCAGCAAAAACGGTAGTCCCAGTTTCGCGCCCCGCCAAAATCCTCCGGCAGCGACGTGGTGGGGGCCGCCACAATGCCTCCCGTGTCCTCATGCGTCAGCGCCCGCAACACCAGCAGGGACCGTTCCACGATCTTCGCGTACTTGCCGTCTTTGTTGAACCGTGCCGCCCAGTCCTCCCAGTACTTGCAGGTTTGTTCCAGCGACTTCTCAGTGTCAATAGCCGCGGGGACCGGCCGATGGGAGGGGTACCAGGTCAGTTCCTGTTCCACCCGGTCGCCGGCTTGCACCGTGAACACGCCGCTGTGTTGACGGTCCACGGCGTGGGGCAGGTGGTCTCCGCGCAACACGACGGCGTCGGGTCCGGCGACGGCGACAATGGCTTCCGTGCCGTCGTCTTCCTGTACGCGTCGCACCCACGGCAGTATCTTGCCGTAACCTGGGCGGACGGTAATCTCTTGGCAGAATTCAATGCTCCCGCTCAGGCCGTCAACTCGGCGAACCACCGAGGCCCGGCGATCCCCCACAGGCATGAAATCTGTGACTTTCGCCGTGCCTTCGGGTGTTTCCCAGAGCGTTTCCAGCACAAACGTCCTGCCGCGGTAGGAGCGTTGGAGCACCACTGCATCGGCATGTGCAGGTCCCAGCAACCAGCGTCCGTTGTCATTGGTGCCCAGGAGGGCGGTGAAGATTGCCTCGGAATCAAAGCGCGGAAAACACAACCAGTCGATGCTGCCGTCCCTCCCCACGAGGGCACTGGTGTGCAGATCGGAAAGCAGTGCGTAGTCTTCAATTTTTGATGCCATGGTTCCATTTTTCCACATGGAACCGGGGACCCCCTACTTGGGCGGCGAAGCTGTGGGCAGCGATCGGATCTCTCCGGGGATGTTGCTTGTCACCTCTGCCGCCCCGTTGGCCAGGCACAGCTGCAAGTCCTCGGCCGTGTCCACTGTCCAGACCCGCAGGACACGGCCTGCCTCCAGCCACCGTGCGGCGTTTGCCGGGTTCTCGCGCAGGTAGTCGATGCCGGGACCGGCAAGGTGGGCAACGCCGTCGTCCAACAACTTTTCCCCGGCAGCCGTGACGCTGTGCCGGTCCGCCTCGACGATCTCCAGCAACTGGCACAGCAGCTCCCCCGGAATCCGTTCGGCCAAATATTCCACGGCCTCCGGGTGGAAGCTCATGAAGCTCACATGGATGTTTCCGGCTGCTGCGCCCGCGGCAGCCCAGCCGTGGCGGCGCAAAGCCCGCAACGCGGCGTCGACAAGGGCAGGATCAAAAAACTCACCGTACTTGAACTCGATGGCCAGCCCCACGGGCCTGCCGGCGCCCGCGAGGATGTGCAGGAGCTCGGGCAGGGTCAGCAGCTGTGTGGCAATGGTTCCGCAGGCGGGCGGGAGGTCAGCGCCGTGCCAGCTGCTGAAATCCAACTCCCGCAGCTGCGCGAGCGTCAGTTCTGCCACGGGGCCTGTGCCGCTGGAGGTCCTGTCCACGGTCTCGTCGTGGAGGAGGACCAGTTCGCCGTCGGCACTGAGCTGGACGTCGCACTCGACTCCGTCGGCGCCGTCCGTCAGGGCTTGCAGGTATGCCGCGCGGGTATGTTCGGCAAACGCGGCGCTGGAACCGCGGTGGGCGTAGATCTGAACGGTCATGACACCACGCTACGCTTGGTTCATGGCGCAAACACAACAGCTTGGCACGGCGGGCTCCGCAACGGCTTCGAAAACCGACGCGGAGAAGGCCGCAGCCCTGCGCTGGATGAAACGCTTCGCGCTGAGCCTGTTGATCTTCATGGCAGCGGTGTTTTGCGTGGCCTTCGCCTTGGAGCACCTATATCCTTGGCTGTCCTACGTCCGCGCCGCGGCCGAGGGGGGCATGGTGGGAGCCCTGGCCGACTGGTTTGCCGTCACGGCACTGTTCAAGTACCCCATGGGCATCAAAATCCCGCACACGGCCATCATCCCGAACCGCAAGGACGAGATCGGCGTATCGCTGGCCGACTTTGTGGAGAACAACTTCCTGTCTGAAGAGGTTGTTTCCGAAAAGCTTGCCAGCGTCGAAATCGCACAAAAGGTGGGCGCCTGGCTGTCCAAGCCGGCAGGTGCCCAGCGTGTGGCCACCGAGGGTGCGGCCGCCATCCGCGGCGCCATGGCTGTATTGAAGGATGAAGACGTGAAGGACGTCATCGAGGCCATGGTGCGCAAGCATCTGCTTGACCCGCCATGGGGACCGCCTATTGGGAAAGTCGCCGAAAGGCTCTTCGCCGACGGCCACCACCATGCACTGGTGGACCTCCTGGTTGACCGATCCACCACCTGGATCCGCAGCAACCACACCACCATCAGCTCCCTGGTGACCGACCGCTCCCCCGGATGGGTCCCACAGTTCGTGGACGGGCTGGTGGGCGACAAGATCTACACCGAGATTTACAAGTTTGCCCGTGCCGTGCAGGACGACCCACAGCACGAAGTGCGCCTGAAACTCGACGAGTACCTCAAGGACCTGGCCCAGGAGCTCCAGCACGACCCGGCCATGATCGCCAAGGCCGAATCCATCAAGGACCAAGTCCTGGGCGACCCCGAAGTCCGCGAACTTGCCGGGCGCACCTGGTCTGCCATCAAGGCTGCTATCACCGACGCCGTGGAGGATCCTGATTCCGAACTACGCCTGAAATTCACTTCCGTGGTCCAGGAGTTCGGCACCAGGCTCCTGGAAGACTCCGAGCTGGCCGACAAGGCCAACAAATGGATTTCCGACGCGGCCGCCTATCTTGTCGGCACCTACAAGCACGAGATCACCTCGCTCATCTCCGACACCGTGGGGCGCTGGGACGCTGTGGAAACCAGCCAAAAGATCGAGCTGCAGGTGGGACGGGACTTGCAGTTCATCCGCATCAACGGCACCGTCGTCGGGTCCTTGGCCGGGGTGGCCATCTTCACCGTCGCAACACTCGTGTTCGGCTAACTCCGCGCGGGAGAGCGGACGCCGGTGCAGGCGCCACTAATCCTCGCTAGGTTGAGGCGCCTGCGGGGGCTTTGGACCCATGAGTTGTTTAGCCTGCTTCGCTGCTTTGGTCGGCTTCGGGGGTTTGAGCGCCTTCGTTTCCTTGAGCACCTTGGGCGCTTTGGCTGCCTTGGGCTGTTTTCCGGTGGCGTCCAGTTCGGCCAAGAGCTGCGTTGGAATCATCATGGGTGCCGGACCGAAGGCGCGGTTTGCCGAGGCAACAACCGCCCTGCCCATCATGTAGTTGCCCGCTCCGCCAACGACGGCACCGATGCCAAACGGCAGCGCCCTGCCCACCACGGATGCGCCACCTTTGACGGCCATCTTTCGCAGGAACTTTTTCTGCATGGGCGCTACCAGGGCCCTGACGGTTGTCAGTGGAATGCTCATGCTGACGGTCTTGCCCCATGCCTGCATGGGAGTGGCACCGGTGCCTAGTGCGTGTCCGGTCAGGCCCTTCAACATGGCCAACCCTTCATCGCCCAAAATGATGGCCATGACGGTCAGCTGGGCACGCTCTGGATCCTGCAGGCGCACGCCGTGCAGTTCTGCCACCGATTGAGCGTAGAGCGCCGTCGCTTCCAAAAAGACGCCCGCCGCGGCGGCGGAGATGGTCAGCGCAGCAACTGTGCCGACGCCGGGAATGATGGCCGTGGCACCAATGGCTGCGCCCCCGGTTCCAACTCCTGAGAGGAAGTCGCGCTCCAGCCGCTGGCTGAGCTCAAACGCCGTCGCATTCGGATGGCGCCTGCGCAGTCGCCGCAAGTTCGCCAACACCAGCGGCCGCTGAACTTCAACAGCTTTCAGCAGCAAGCTGTGAACTGCAGGCGCTGGCATGCCCTTCTCGTCGAACGCCGCGCCTGCGGCGATTCCCACCGCCGGATTGACCTTGCCGGTAGTTTTGGCGAAACCGGGTCCGGGCTCCATCCCCACGTGCTTGAGCTTCTTGCGTGCCATGGTTCCCCTGCCTGTCTGCGGCTGCCTGCCTGCGGCTGCTTGCCTATGGTTGTGTTGTCTGTGCTCAACGTTAGCGGCACTTCCCCACTATCGCCCGGACGTTCGCTCCGGGAAAAACCAGGCCAACCACGCGGGGACGTCAGCCTGCGAGCGCTGCCTGGGTGTCGGCGTCGTGCGTCACGGCCGTGCCAAAGAGGCGGGTGCGCAGGGCAAGGAACAGCAGCACCATGCCGACGCTGAGCAGAATGTGTCCCAATCCGGCAATGCCGGGGATGGCGGCGGAGACGTCGGTGGCGCCGTCCACCTGCAGGATCCCGTGAACCACCATAATGGCCGCCGTCAGCACGAGCCCGGCGTTGTAGGTCCAGAAGAACCAGCTGAAGAGGCGCGAGCCGGACAGTGCGAAGACTTTTTCAAGAACCAGCACAATCAGCAGGACGATGAAGCCGAGGGTGAGCAGGTGTGTGTGGACCACTGCGAGTTGGGTGAAGCCGGTGAAGTCCTTTCCCTTGGTGAACTCGCGGTAAAACAACCCCGAAAGTACGCCGATGACCATGTAGGCGAACGCTGAATAGAGGAGCTTTTTCATGAGATGTCCTTGGCTCGGGGCCCCGTGCGGGCCTTTGCTTCCAGCCTATGAACACGCACGACGCCGGCCATCAACCTTTTGGTTGAACCGGCAGCAACACTTGGCCCATGTTTGTCCGCGCGGCCCGTTCCCATGTTTGCTTGCGCGACCGCTCAGGCCGCTTGTCCGCGCGGCCCGTTCGGCCCGCTTAGCGGCGCCACCCGCTTAGCGGCGCCACCCGCTTAGCGGCCCCACCCGCTTAGCTGCGCCGACCGCCGTTGCGCGGGTGGTTTTTAGCGGTGCGCTCGTTCCCGCGCTTGTAGTTCCCGGTCAGGCGGGCCATCAGTTCCTGGGGGTCGGCGGCTTCCACGTCTTCGCGGAACTTTCTGGCCGCGCCGCGGCGCAGCGTCGTCGCGCTGCGACCGTGGTGGCTGATGACGACGTCGCCGTTGTCCGCCGTCGTGTACGCAAAGCCGCTGGGTTGGCTGGACATGTTCCAAAGCCTATCCGCGCGGCACGAACGATCCCGCCACGTGGCCGGTCAGGAAGGACGACACGTCGGAGAGCTCGTCGGCGCCGATCTTGTGGCCCAGCCCGGCATAGCGGGCGTTGCTCAGCTCGGTGTTGGCGGCCAACCAGTCGGCAGTGAACGCCGTGGCGTCGGGATTGATGACCATGTCTGCAGTATCCCGAGCCCAGAGGAACGGGATCCTGGCGGCCAAGGGCTCCATGGCCCCGAGAAGTTCGTTGTGGAGGACGAAGCCGGAGAGCCCCACCCCCACGGAAAACTGCTCCGGGCGCAACCGCATCAGCGTCGTGGCCATGGCCATCCCCTGCGAGAACCCCAACAGCGAAACCGAAGTGAAGGCGTATTTCGCCATGACAGTGTCCAGCCAGGCCAGGACGGAGGTGGCAGCACCGAGAACTTCGGCGAAGTCGTTGACCAGGAAATAATCCAGCAGGAACCAGCCCCTGTCTCCGGCGATGTCCCTCGGTGCCCGCGGGGCCGCGCAGCTGAAGCCTCTGGGCATGTCCTCGAACATGGCCGCCATGCGCGCTTCATCCGATCCGTAGCCGTGCAACATCAGCAGGAGCGGCGTGCCGGCGCGCTGGTCCTCGGGGCGGGACCACAAAACGGTGTCCATGGGCCAACACTACCCATTGGAGGGGGTCCCGGCGGCATCTCGCAGCACGGGAAGCTCTCGGTGGCGAACTACGGGGAGCTGCAGGGGATCTTCGGGCGGCTTCGGGCGGTCTTGGGTTTCTTTGCCGCCCACACTTGTGGTGGTTTCCCGCTTGTACGCATCTTGTCTGCTTATTCGCAGGGCGCAGACACCGCATAAGTGGGCAAGCTGCATTTCCGCGCCAAACCGGCCTTGGCGCCGCCGTTTCAGCCGGGAAACGCAAACCACATTCCACAGACTGCGGATGCCTGTCCACACCACCCTCCACCATCCAATACCCGCATTTCTGGGTTTATGTGGGGAAAACCTTGACAAACAAAGATAAACACAGATAAAGTCACTTGAATCAACATCGTGACACCCGTCACGCGCACCGTTTCAAGCCCCACAGCCCTTGAAACGGTCCCAGCGAAAGGAATCCCATGTTTGCGGAGGAACGGCACCAAAAAATCGCCGAACTCGTTGGTGCCCAGGGCCGGGCTGGAGTGAATGAACTGGCCGGACTGTTCTCCATCACCCAGGAAACGGTCCGCCGCGACCTGGCCGTCCTCGAGGAATCCGGTCAACTACGCCGCGTTCACGGAGGCGCCGTGGCCCCCGATCAGCTCAGCCGCTCCGAGCTGAGTCTTGGAGAACGCCAGGGCCGGCACATGGATGAAAAACAGCGTATCGCCACGGCAGCCCTGGCACTCATCCCCCACACCCCGACAGCATCGATCCTGCTCGACTCTGGCACCACCACGGCCGCGCTGGCCGACCGACTCGCCGGATGGTCGCCCGCCAAGGCCGGCGATGAACTGCTTGTCATCACCAACTCACTGCCCATGGCAGTTTCGCTGGGCACCAACACCAAGTTGCTCCTTGACATTGTGGGCGGCCGCGTCCGGGGCCTGACAAGCGCCGTTGTGGGAGCTAGAGCCACCGAACAACTCGGCGGTCTCCGCCCCGATATCGCCTTCATCGGCGCCAACGGCATCCATGAAGACTTTGGCTTGAGCACCCCAGACCCCGTGGAGGCTGCCACCAAGACCGCCATGGTCAAGGCCGCCCGTCAGGTGGTGGTCCTTGCCGACGCCTCTAAGCTGGGCGCCGAGACGCTTGTTCGCTTCGCCACCCTCGAGGAGATCGACACCCTCGTCACCACCGCCGAACCTGCCCCTGACCTCGCCGCAGCGCTGGCCGCGGCCGGCGTCGAGGTGGTACTGGCATGATCATCACCCTGACACCCAACCCCAGCCTGGATCACACCATTGAGTTATCGGCCCCGCTGGAACGCGGCGAAGTCCAGCGCGCAACCGCCGCCTCCCTGCACCCCGGCGGCAAGGGCGTGAACATTGTCCGCGCACTGTCAGCTTCACAAGCACCCGCACTGGCACTGCTTCCCGGGGACCCGGGCGACGCCGTTGTCCGCGCCCTTGAGCTCGAAGGCATCCCCCACACGGCACTCGCCATCGGCGCACCTTTGCGCAGCAATGTGGCCATCACCGAGCCCGATGGAACCACCACAAAAGTCAACGAACCGGGCCCTGCGCTCTCCACGGCCCAGGTTGCGGCGCTGCTGAAAATGACCGTGGATCAGTCCGACGGCGCCTCCTGGCTCGTGCTCGCCGGCTCGCTTCCGCCGGGGGCGCCGAATGATTTTTACGCCCGAGTCATCGACGCCGTGCGTGCCGCCCACGGGAAGCGCGCCCCAAGAATTGCAGTTGACTCCTCCGGTGCACCGCTGCGCGAAAGCCTGCGGCACGCCCCCGACCTACTCAAGCCCAACGGCGAGGAATTGGCCGAGCTGACGGGCTGTGCAGACGGGCCCGCCCTCGAAGCCGACCCGACGCTGGCTGCGAGCGCAGCCGGGTTGTTGGTGCACCAGGGTGTTGGCGCGGTCCTTGCCACGCTGGGATCCAAGGGCGCAGTCCTGGTATCCCAACATGGCAGCTGGCACGGTTCCGGCCCTGCCATTGAAGCAAAAAGCACCGTCGGAGCGGGCGATTCCGCGCTCTCCGGGTATCTGCTGGGCACGCTTCGCGGAGATTCCCCCGAAGCGTGCCTGCAGCAAGCAGTGGCCCATGGGGCGGCCGCCGCTTCTCTGCCGGGAACCCTTGTTCCCTCCCTTGCACAAACCAACCCCGCCGCCGTTGTTGTGACGGCATTGGCCTCAATCGAAGAGATCTGACATGACCACTCTCATTAATACCGGCCTGGTGCTCCTTGATGCCGACCTCGGCGCGGACACCACCTCCGTCATCCGCCACCTTGCCGAACTCGTGGCTAAGACCGGCCGCGCCTCCGAAGTCGCAGGCCTGTTTGCCGACGCTCTGGCCCGTGAACAAAAAACGGCTACGGGCGTCCCCGGCGGCATCGCCATCCCACATTGCCGCTCCGAGGCCGTTCTCGAACCCACCCTGGCCATGGCCCGCCTCGCACCGGCAGTCGACTTTGGAGCCAAGGACGGCCCCGCAGACATCGTCTTCTTCATCGCAGCTCCGGCAGGCGCTGACAACGCCCACCTCAAGCTGCTCTCCAAACTGGCTCGCTCGCTCATCAAGAAGGACTTCACGGCGGCCCTCCGCGCAGCGAAGACCCCGGTTGAAATAGTCGCCTTGGTCGAGGATGCCCTCACAGACAAGCCCAAGCCGGCCGCAGCGACGGCGACCTCGTCGACGCAGGCCGCCCCCTCCCGCCAGCAGCGGCTGGTTGCCGTGACGGCTTGCCCCACTGGCATCGCCCACACGTACATGGCCGCCGACTCGCTGGTGCTGGCAGCGCAGGAAGTCGGCGTGGACCTTCAGGTTGAGACGCAGGGCTCCGGTGCCGTGACACCGCTGGACCCTGCGGTGATTGCGGCCGCTGATGCCGTAGTCTTTGCCGTCGATGTGGATGTGCGCGGCAAGGAACGTTTCGCTGGCAAGCCGCTGGTGAGCTCGCCCGTCAAGCGCGGTATTGACGAGCCGGCCAAGATGATCCAGGAAGCACTGGCGGCAGCCGAGAACCCCAACGCCCACCGGGTACCGCACTTCGGTGCCGAGGAAGCCGCTGACCAGAGGGCCGCGGCATCGGGCGAAAGTCTGGGCAGCAAGATCAAGAAGGTACTGCTGACCGGCGTCAGCTACATGATCCCCTTTGTGGCCGGTGGCGGTCTGCTGATTGCGCTGGGATTCTTGCTAGGCGGTTTCCAGATTACCGATTTCGCGGACAAGATCCTGACTTCCAACAGCCTGGCAAACCTGCCCGTGGACATTCCCGCGCAGGCGATGGGCCCGCTCGGAGCATATTTGGGTGCCGTCGCGTTCAAAATCGGCTCCCTGTCCATGGCCTTTTTGGTCCCGGCATTGGCCGGATACATTGCCTTCGGCATTGCTGACCGCCCCGGCATAGCACCCGGCTTCACAGCTGGTGCCATCGCCGTCTTCATGGGAGCGGGCTTCCTTGGCGGACTCGTGGGTGGAATCCTGGCCGGCTTGGCCGCCTACTGGATCGGCAGCTGGAAGGTCCCACGCTGGCTGCGGGGTCTGATGCCAGTGGTCATCATCCCGCTGCTGGGCTCCATCATTGCTTCAGGGGCCATGCTGTTGTTCCTCGGCGCACCCATCGCGGCACTCACTGTAGGACTGAACAGCTGGTTGACAGGCATGAGCGGGGCATCCGCCGTGGTCCTGGGCATCATTCTGGGCCTGATGATGTGCTTCGACCTGGGCGGTCCCGTGAATAAAGTGGCTTACGCCTTCGCCGTTGCCGGCCTGGGTGCCGGCAGCATCGCCAACCAGGCACCATGGGAGATCATGGCAACCGTCATGGCGGCCGGCATGGTTCCACCGCTTGCGATGGCGCTGGCCACGGTGATTGACAAGAAGCGTTTTTCCTTGGCAGAGCGTGAAAACGGCAAGGCCGCATGGCTGCTGGGTGCATCGTTTATTTCCGAAGGTGCCATCCCCTTCGCCGCGGCAGACCCACTACGCGTTATTCCCGCAGCCATGCTCGGCGGTGCCGCGACAGGGGCCATGACCATGGCCTTCCATGTCACCTCGCAGGCACCCCATGGTGGTTTTTTCGTGTTCTTCGCGATCGGCAACCTAGCCATGTTTGCCCTATCCATTGTGGTGGGGACAGTTATTGCCGCGTTCGCAGTAGTAGCCCTCAAACGCTGGGTCGTCCGCAAACCCATTGATACTCTTGCCCCACAGCAGCTCGTTGCACAGAACAGCTAGAAGTGACTTTCAAAGGAACAGTAATGCAAAACTTTGTTGGAGTTGGCGTTTCCCGTGGCCGCGTCATTGGCCCGGTCCGGCACATGCCCGCCGCCCTGGCCGAACCACCCGTGGGTGAAAAGTTGGCCAGCTCGACGACACCGGAAACGGCTGCTGCCGCGCTTAAGGAAGCCGGTGCGGCTGTCAAAGCCCAACTGCTAGCACGCGCCGGCGGGGCGGAGGGCACGGGCAAGGACGTTCTCGAGGCCACCGCACTGATGGCCACCGATCCCATGCTGATCAAAGCCGCCGTGAAGCTCATCAATTCAGGCTCATCGGCTGAACGGGCCATCTGGGAGGCCGGGGAATCCGTGGCAGCCATGCTCAAGGGCTTGGGCGGCTACATGGCAGAACGGTCCCACGACGTCCAAGACGTCAAGTCCCGCATCGTGGCGCAGCTGCGCGGTGTTCCTGCTCCTGAAATCCCCGACTCCGACGCACCTTTCATCTTGGTGGCCGAGGATCTTGCACCTGCCGACACGGCCACCCTTGATCCCAACAAGGTGGTTGCGCTGGTCACAGCAAGCGGCGGGCCGCAGTCGCATACGGCTATCATTGCCAGGGCTTTGGGCTTGCCGGCCGTGGTGGCCGCCACGGGCGTCGGCGGGCTGGCCGACAGCGGTCTTGTCTTCGTCGACGGCTCCACCGGCCAAGTCAGCACCGATCCCGGCGATGCCGAGCATGCAGCTGTGGCCCTCTGGCAGGAGCAGGCTTCGCTGCTGAGCGTCTTTGACGGTGAGGGCCGCCTAGCGGATGGCACGCTGCTGCCCTTGCTCGCCAATGTTGGTGGTGACAGCGATGCCCGGGAGGCCGCCGCTGCGAACGCGCAGGGTGTGGGTCTGCTGCGGACAGAATTCTGCTTCCTGGGCAATGACACCGAGCCATCCCATGCCGTCCAGGTGGCCGCCTATAGGGGCGTTTTCGATGCATTCCCCGGCCAGAAGGTGGTGGTCAGGACGCTCGACGCCGGCGCCGACAAGCCGCTGCCCTTCTTGACGGACACCAGCGAAGCGAATCCTGCCCTGGGCGTGCGCGGCTACCGCACCGACACCACCACCCCGGGTGTCCTGGCCCGGCAGCTTGCCGCCATAGCCGACGCCGCCAAGCAGTCGCAGGCCGTGGTGTGGGTCATGGCCCCCATGATCTCAACCGCTGCCGAGGCAGCCCACTTTGCCGCCCTGTGCACCGCCGAGGGGCTAAAAATCCCCGGCGTCATGGTGGAAGTTCCATCCGCTGCGCTGACCGCCCGGCACTTGTTCGACCACGTGGAATTTGCCAGCCTGGGCACCAACGACCTCACACAGTACGCCATGGCCGCCGACAGGCAACTGGGGACCTTGGCCGCCCTCAATGATCCGTGGCAGCCGGCCGTGCTGGCCCTCATCCGGGCCACTGTTGAAGGTGCGGCTTCCCAAGCCAGGTACTCGGCCGCACACGCCCTCGAGGACTCTGCGCCCAGGGACTCTGCGCCCAAGCCGGTGGGAGTGTGCGGGGAGTCGGCGGCGGATCCCGTCCTCGCCGTCGTGCTGGCAGGGTTGGGCGTCACATCACTGTCGATGACCCCGCGCGCACTGCCGGCCGTCAGCGCAGTCCTGCGCACGGTCACACTTCCCCAAGCCCGTGCGCTGGCAATGGAAGCCGTGGCCGCAGCATCGGCAGCCGAAGCTCTCGAGCTTGTCCGCGCCGGACTGCCTGCACTTGCCGAGCTGGGACTATAACTTCATCACCTGCACAGCACCACACACAACGAGTTGGAGAACACCATGATTGAACGATCAGCCACCATTGCCAGCACTGTTGGTCTGCACGCCCGCCCCGCCTCGATCTTTGCCGAAGCGGCCGGGGAGCTGGGCATTGAGGTGACCATTGCCCGCGCGTCGGACCCGGTGGATGAGGCCGTGGACGCCGACAGCATGCTGGCCTTGATGGGCCTGGGAGTGGAGCACGGCGAGCTTGTTGTCCTCCGTACGGAGGACGACACAGCTGCCGAAGCCCTGGAATCACTGGTGCGCATCCTGGAAACCAACCACGACGCCTGATTGGTTCCCGTGCGCCGGGCTGGACACGCTTCCACCAGGTTTTGCCGACCAGAGTTGCCGATGAGGGTTGCCAGCTGGCTAGCGGCCGCGGTTCCCCACTGCTGCCGCCACCTTGTCCGGCACCAGGCGGCTCAGCGCCATGAGGACGGTGTAACGCTTGGACGGGATGGAGACGGCCTTGCCTGCGGCATTGTCCGTCAGTCCTTCGCGCACCACCGGCTCGGCATTGAGCCACATCCACGGCTTGACCCCGCCCGTGTCCGCGCCCATGCGCTGGTGGAATTCGGTGTGTACGAATCCAGGACACACGGCCGTCACCTTCACGCCCTGGGGACCGTACCGCAGATTGGCGGAGCGGCTGAAGCTTGTCACCCACGCCTTGGCTGCCCCATAGCTGCCTCGAGGAATGAACGCCGACACGCTTGAAACGTTGATGATCCGGCCGTGGCCGCGGACAAGCATTCCGGGCAGCACTGCATGCATGAGCTCCATGGGTGTGCGGGCCAGGATACGCAGATGCGCCACCTCGTCCTCCACCGTGTTCTTTTCAAAAGCCTTGACCAAGCTGAAGCCGGCATTGTTCACCAGCACCGAGACAGGCTGGACAGGATCCGTCAGGCGCGCGCTGACAGCAGCAACGCCGTGGTCCGTGGTGAGGTCCGCGGGCAGCACCTCCACCGCCACGCCAAAGTCGCTGCGCAGCCGCACGGCCTTGGCTTCAAGACGTTCGACGTCCCGGGCCACCAGCACCAGGTCGTGCCGGGACCGACCCAGCTGCTGGGCGAATTCGGCGCCCAGCCCTGAGGTGGCCCCCGTAATCAAGGCAACCGGACGTTTCATCTAAACCTCCTGCGGGAAGTCGGTGTACTGCGTGTACAGGTCCTGGTGTTTTTCAATGAACCGCAGGACATAGCTGCAGTGCGGAATAATGCGTTTGCCCGCTGCCACCACATCGTCGAGCGCATATCTGGCCAGCACCTTTGCCAGTCCGCGCCCCTCAAACCCGGGTTGGGCTTCGGTGTGGAGGAGCTCCGTGTGGCCAGGGCGGTCCTTGAACGCAATGACCACGGCCAGCTCATCGGACGCAAAAAGTTCGTACCGGTGCCGGGCATCGTTGCGTACCGTCCGCACATTGGCGTCGAAGGGCTCTGTTTCCTGGCCTGCGTTCACTCTCATAAAGCGAGCTTGGCACACTGTGCAGGTGCTGGCAACAGTGTTCTTGAACCGCGGTCAGGCGCCGGCTCCACCCTGCCACAGTGCGGTGAACGGGGCGCCGGATGCCACGCGGTTCTTGATGCCCTCGGTGACGAAGGCCTTGGCCGTGCGGGCAGCCTCCAAGGCTGTGGCGCCCTTGGCCAGTTCGGCGGTCACGGCGGCAGCCAGCGAGCATCCTGCCCCGGAGACGGCCACTTCGCCCACCTTGGGTGCAGAGAGGACCTCCAAGGTTTCCCCGTCAAAGAAAACATCGACGGCGTCCAGGCCGGCCAGGCGCACCCCGCCCTTGGCCAGCACAGCGGCACCGCTGATTTCGTGGATCTTGCGAGCCGCTGCCTTCAGGTCCTCGACGTTGTTGATTTTCAGTCCGGAGAGCGACTCGGCTTCAAAGTGGTTGGGTGTGACGAAGGTGGCCAGCGGCAGGATGTGGGCTTTCAGCGCCTGGTCGGTGTCCAGGGCATGTCCGGGCTCCTGGCCCTTGCAGATCAAGACCGGATCCAGCACGACGTTCTTGAAGGCTGCCGCTTTGAGTGCAGTTTCCACCGTCTTGATGGTGGAGGGGCTTCCCAACATCCCGATTTTCACCGTCTCCAGCTGCGTAGGTGCCCCTGAAGCGGCACCGTAGGCCGCCGTCGTGGCTTCCAATTGGTCGGCAATGACCTGCTGGTCCACCGGCACGAAGCGGTGGTTCCAGTTATCCTTGGGGTCGAAGGAGACAATGCACGTCAGGTTCACGATCCCGAAGACGCCCAGCTCCTGGAACGTCTTGAGATCGGCCTGGGCGCCGGCACCGCCTGTCGCTTCGGATCCGGCGATGGTCAGGGCGAGCGCGGGGGCATTTGTTGTCATGGACACTATCTTGCCACTTTGGCGCCCTACCAATGTTGAACGGCCAGCGGTAGATTCACTCGTGTGTGAGAAATTCCACCTCAACGAATCCACTCAAACCAAGGAGAATGCCATGGACACCGACTCAACAGCTGTGGTTTTCATTGAATTCCAAAACGACTTCGCCTCTGAAGGCGGCGTGCTGCACGACGCCGTCAAGGATTCCATGGCGGCCAACGGCACCTTGGACAACGCTGAAAAGGTCCTGGCCGCGGCCCGCGAAGCCGGCGCCACCGTGATCCACTCCCCCATCAGTTTCGCCCCGGGGTACAACGAAATCACCCAGCACCCCTATGGCATCCTCAAGGGAGTGGTGGACGCGACAGCCTTCGTGAAAGGTGCTTGGGGCGCTGAAATCATGGACCGCTTTGCCCCTTCCGAGTCCGACATCGTCATTGAAGGCAAGCGCGGCCTAGACGCCTTTGGCAGCACAAACTTGGATTTTATCCTGCGCTCAAAGGGCATCAAGACGGTTGCGCTGGCCGGCTTCCTGACCAACTGCTGCGTAGAATCCACCATGCGCACCGCCTACGAGCGCGGCTACAACGTGGTGACGCTGACCGATGCGGTGGCGGCAACCAGCGTTGAAGAGGGCGAATCCGCCGTGAAGTTCAACTACCCCATGTTCTCCACCCCCACCACGTCGGCGGACTTCATCGGTGCCTTGGAGTCCGCCGGAGACATCGATGATACTTCCCGGGGGTACGAGGGGGTCTCCTGAAGATGCAAAAGATCCCCTGCACCGCAAACGGTGCAGGGGATCTTTTTCGCTCGGTGGGCCCTGCGGGGCTCGAACCCGCGACCCACGGATTAAAAGTCCGATGCTCTACCAACTGAGCTAAAGGCCCGAGCTAGCGCCAGCCCTGCAGCAGCGAATCCGCTGTGCAAAAGTTGACGCATATTAGACTACCGCACGCCATGCACCAGAATGCAATTGCGACCCCGCACAACCCGAGGGACCCGCCTGTCCATCCGTTCCCTCGACCCTGCACCACAGCGGGAGTAGGGTCATGTCATGAACGATCAACCAGCCAGCAGCGCTCCCCGACCGCACAAGCCGGTGCCCTTTGCTCCGGCCGACTTCGAGTCGTATGCCGGGGGCACCGATCCCGCGCGCGTGTCTGAGGCAGCACACCTGGCCGCCCGTGCCCTTGTCCACAGCGGACGGGCCAGCAACGACCCCGAAATCACCAAGCGGCTGGTCAAACTTGCCGACAAGCAGGGCCTTGAGGCTATTGCCGAAATGTGGGCGGCCAGCCCGGCCCGCTCGCTTCCCGGCGCCTTGTGGCGCCTCTACGCACTGCGGGCAGCCACGTTGCAGGACCCCGAGGGCATCAGCGTCTTCTTCCGGGCAGGCCAGGAGAAAGCCCAGGTTGCCAATGCCGTGGCTGGAGTTGCAGAGCCACCGGGAGCCGAGGAAATTACCGCCATGTCCAATGCAATACTTTCCGGGGCCTTCGACGGCGAATTCGATGTAGCCCTTGAACGATCGGCGGCTTTTTGCCGCGTCATTGCCTTGGGCCAGGCCACCCTCGCCGAGGAGCGCGTGAACGCCCATGCCGAACATTCGGCTGCATTGGCCAAGAAGGCCCGCCAATTGGTGCGCACGGCCGAGGATCTTGAAGGCGCGGCAAAGTCATGGCGACAGGGCGAACTGGACTAGTGAAAGCGGCTCCAGTTGACAGCCGGGTCCTGACGTAGAAGACTGAAAGCGGTGTCGAACCGTGGAACCCCCGGGCTCCATTTTATAGCCGCTACGAGCGGCCCAGTGCCGAGAGGCGCTCCCGGTTCGGCACCACTTTTATGCCCTGATCCACACCGGATTTTGCGCCGGGATCCACCACAATAAAGGTCTCACAGTGAAGCTTCGACTTTTTCCCCAGGAGACGGCCGGGCTTGAGGCGCTGGCCCGCATGGCAGAGCAGATTTCGGCCGGCACGCACACCCTTGCGGAACTGCTCGGGGCGGGTCCGGGCGACTTTCCGGCCCTCACTGAATCGCTGCGCAAGCAGGAAGCAGCTTCCACGGCCGACTTTGCCACGCTCCTGACGCGCATGCGCACCAGCTTCATCAACCCGCTCCCGCGCGAGGATCTTTATGCCTTGGGCAGGCTGCTGAATGAAACCAGTGAAATTCTCACCGGCGCCGGGGAAGTCATCGAGCTGTATGCCCTGGACCGGATGCCGGCGCGCATTAGCGACCAGCTCGAAATTCTCTCCCGCCAGGCGGAACTGACCACTGCCGCCATGAAGTCCCTCAACGACCTGGACAGTTTGGAGGACTACTGGCTGGAGGTCCTGCGACTGGCCAAGCGCGCCGACCAGACGCACCGGGTGCTGGACTCCGAGTTGCTGACGGCGCACAGCCCCGCGACCTTCACCAAATACAGCACGCTGGCCGGCCAGTTCGCCGCCGCCAGCCGGCAAATGCGCACAGTCGCCATCCAGGTGGGCAGCATCATCGTCAAGGAATCCTGAGCTTGCTGGTTTTCCTGCTCAGTGCCGTGGTCGTCGCGGCGGCGGTCTTCGCCTTCCTGAACGGTTTTCGCGATGCCTCGGCCGCCGTCGCACTTTCCGTTCGCAACCGCGCCCTGACACCCTCCATCGCCGTTCTTCTGGCGGCGGTGTTCAATGCCTTGGGGGCCCTTGCCAGCGTGGGCCTGGCGGCGACGTTCGCCGACAAGCTGTTCACGGTTCCGCCGGGTCGCAGCGGTCTGATCCTGCTGCTCGCCGCCCTGATCGGGGCCAGCCTGTGGGGCATTTACCTGTGGTGGCGCGGTTTCCCGTCCTCCTCCACGCACGCCCTCATCAGCGCGGTGGTGGGCGCCTCCCTCGGCTCGAGCGCCGTGGGGTATCCCCCGCTTGAAGGCATCAACATCACGCTGCTGACGCTCGTGCTCCTGCCCCTGCTGATCTCCCCCGTGCTGGCTTTTGTGCTGGGCTTTGTGGCCGTCTACCCCACCTCCTGGGCGGCCAGGAACACCGCTCCCAACATGGTCAACCGGCGCAGCCGCCAGCTGCAGTCTGTGGCCGGGGCCGCCGTCGCTTTTGGACACGGCCTCCAGGACGGCCAGCGCACCACGGCGGTTGTGCTCTTTGCCCTTGTGGCCGCCGGCGCCGCCGGGGTCGGGGAAGTGCCGCTGTGGGTGCCGCTGTTCACGGCCGCGATGCTCGCCGCAGGCACCTTGTTTGGCGGTTGGCGAATCTCCTACACGTTGGGACACCGCCTGGTCAGGATGGATCCCATGCGCGGTTTTGTGGCGCAGATGGTGGCTGCCCTGCTGCTGTTTTTCGGAGCCATTGGTCTGCACATGCCGCTGTCCACCACCCACACCGTCACGGCCGCCATTGTCGGGGCCGGGGCAAACCAGCGATTTTCCGCTGCGAACGGTCGGATGCTGCTGCGGATTGCCGGCGCGTGGGTTGCCACGCCCCTTGTCTGTGCAGCGCTGGGCGCGGTGTTTTTCCTGGCCCTCTCGCCGCTGGCCTGACACCTGAATCCACCGGAGCACCCGTTCGTTCTGCAGCTCATGCGGGTTGGCCCCGCCGCACGTACTCCATACTGCAGCTCATGTGGGTGTTCCCGACCGCCACCCGCATCAGCTGCAGTATGAACGGGGCTGGGTCGACCGCCACCCGCATCAGCTGCAGTATGAACGGGGCTGGATCGACCGCCACCCGCATCAGCTGCTGATTCAGCTCGGCCACCTTGCCACCCGTCGCCAGGGTGGTGTGGGCGCCGTCGGGAGGGGAAAGGGGGGCGGAACAGCCCACGACCTCAGGCATTTGCCGCCTCGATGATGTCCGCGTGCAGGCGCAGCAGGGGTGCCGTGCGCTCTGCGGGGCCGCGGCCAAAACCGCATTCCGTGGCGATGCCAAACTCCTCGATTCCCGCTCCGGCAAGTGCGGGGCGGGCTGCTGCCACGCGGCGCAGGCCGCCTTCGGTACCGTCTTCGTGGTGCACCAGGCCCAGGTACAGCGCTGTTTCAGGGTGCAGCTCCAAGCCTGCCAGCGGCGCGAAGTAGGCTTCGTCGTCGCGCTCGATCGGCACCGGCAGCTGCAGGAACCCGATGGGGCGGGCCACGCGTGCCGACAGTGCATTGGCGACAGCCGCGAGGTTTGTGGTGTCCGCCGGCTCGACGAAGTGCTTCTCGGCCACGTCGCCGTAGCAAAGGTGGAAGCCAAGCTGCACGTGCTCGGGAACGGTTGCAGCAGTCTCGGCGGCCATCGTGGCAACGGCATCGATGATGTTTTCGGCGGGAGCCTCGGCGTCCTCGGCCAGTCCGTCAATGAACCATGGGAACGGCCGACGGGCGCCCATGGCCACCTGCTCGATGTAAGAGAACTCGGTGGCCAGATCGATCTGGATGGCCAAGTCCTCGGCGGGGATGCCTGTCGCAATGTCCGCGGTCTCCTTGCGGATCGCCGCGGCGTAGGCGGGGTAGACGGCCGCGCGGTCCTCCGGGGCCACATAGACCGAAAGCGGGGCCAGCGAGGTGGGCAGGCAGACCTGGAAGCGGGCACCGGAGGGGATGGCGCCGGCGTCGCGCAGTGCCTTGAAGTCGCTGTATCCGGCGAGCGCAGCTTGGGCGTAGCCCAGCGACCCGAAGGCCAGTTCCTCGGCAGGGACTGTGCCGTCGAGCGTCAGCGGCCGCACGTCGAAGCCGGCGACCATGATCGGGGCCCGCACGACGCGCTCGAGCCCGGCCACGGCGTCGAACCTTGTGCCCTGGAACAGTATCCAGTGGAAGCGCTCACCCACTTCGCCGTCGGGGTAGCGCGCGACGTGCCCGCCAAGGTTTTCAGCAACAATGGCCAACGAATCAGCGGCCGTGGGCTGGTTGATGGATCCGACGAGGTGGGCGCCGTGGACGGCGGGAAGAGAAGTCATCTTTCAAGCCTAGCGCCGGGGCGTCCGGACGCCGTTTTCTCCCACCGCCACACCACATGCCCGCGTCTGGCCCGCGAAACCGCTGTTGGCCAGCAGCAGTTTCGCTGGCCAGACGCGGGCACGCGACTTGGACGCGGTTTCACGGACGCGCCGGCGGCTGACGTTGGGGAGGGATGGCTGGGCCCACGCGCCCGAGGGACCCAGTGGGAGCTTGCGAGCAGTGGGAGGGCGTGGATGGGCCCACAGGCGCGAGGGGCCGCAAAGCCAGACGCGCCGGCGGTTGTCTTTGGGGAGGGCCTAGGGACTAGCCGAAGCGGCCGGAGACGTAGTCTTCCGTGGACTTTTCGCTGGGATTGTTGAAAATGGTGGCCGTTTCGGCGAATTCGATCAGTTTCCCGGGCTTGCCGGTTCCTGCAATGTTGAAGAAGGCGGTCTTGTCGGAGACGCGGGCGGCCTGCTGCATGTTGTGGGTGACGATGACCACCGTGTATTCGTCCTTCAACTCATTGATGAGGTCTTCAATGGCCAGCGTGGAGATGGGGTCCAGTGCGGAGCATGGTTCGTCCATGAGGATCACGTCCGGGGCGACGGCGATGGCGCGGGCAATGCACAAGCGCTGCTGCTGCCCGCCGGAAAGCCCGGAACCCGGCTTCTCCAGGCGGTCCTTGACCTCATTCCACAGGTTGGCCCCGCGCAGTGAGCCTTCCACCAGATCGTCGGCGTCGCTGCGTGAAATGCGGCGGCTGTTTAGCTTCACGCCGGCCAGCACGTTGTCGCGGATGCTCATGGTGGGGAACGGGTTGGGCCGCTGAAACACCATTCCGATCTGGCTGCGGACCTGCACGGGGTCCACGCCGTCGCCATACAGGTTGTCCCCGTCAAGGAGGACCTTGCCCTCCACGCGCGCCCCGGGGATGACCTCGTGCATGCGGTTCAGCGTGCGCAGAAATGTCGACTTTCCGCAGCCGGACGGGCCGATGAAGGCCGTGACACTCTTGGCGTCAAGGGTGATGTTGACGTCCTCCACAGCACGGAAATCGCCGTAGTAAACATTCAAGTCACTGACATCAATACGTTTGGACATGGCTAAAGTTCTTCTTTCACAGTCAGTTATCGGCCGGTTTTCGGCGCAAAGATTCGGGCCACAAGACGGGCGCCAAGGTTCAGGAGCATGACAAGGATGATCAGCAACAGCGCCGCGGCCCAGGCGCGCTGCGTGGACGGGTCCGAGTTCGACGGGGACGTGGGCGTCATGATCTGCGTGTAAATGAGCGTGGGCAGCGAAGCCATCCAGCCGGAAAAGACGTTCATGTTGATGGTGGTCGCGAATCCTGCCGTGACCAGCAACGGTGCGGTCTCGCCAATGACCCGGGCGATGGCCAAGGTGACCCCGGAGGCGATACCTGAGATCGCCGTCGGAATTACCACCTTGATGATGGTGCGCCATTTGCGCACCCCCAGCGCGTACGACGCCTCACGGAGCTCGTTCGGAACAATTTTCAGCATTTCCTCGCTGGAGCGGACCACCACGGGAATCATGAGCACTGAAAGGGCCACTGCGGCCACGAATCCGGTTTTGGTTCCCGGCCCCAGAATCATGGCGAAGAAGGCCGCCGCAAAAAGACCCGCAACGATCGAGGGGATGCCCGTCATGACATCGACCAGGAAGGTGATGATCTTGGAGAACCGGTTCCGCGCACCGTATTCCACCAGGTAGATGGCTGTCAGCAGGCCTACCGGCACGGAGATGATGGTGGCCCACAACGTGATGAGGACCGAGCCGACCAGTGCGTGGTAGGCGCCGCCCAGCACGGGGGTGCCGTTTTCCACGGACGCATTGTCCACGGCACCTGTCACACCGTTCATGGACGTGTTCAGAAAGCCCGGTGTCAGCAGGCCGGGCACGCCGTTGACAAGGACCGTCCAGATCACTGAGACCAGCGGCAGCAGCGCCACAAGGAAGGCCCCGGCGACGACCGAGGTGGCCAGCTTGTCGGTGGCCTTGCGGCGGCCTTCAACGAGCGCCGTGCTAACCACGTTGGCGGTGGCAAAGAGGACGGCGGACAACACTGCCCAGCCAAAGATGTTGAAACCGACGAGGGACATCAGGGCTGCTGCCACGACAACCGCGCTGACGGCGATCACATGCGGAGTGTATTTGGGGAGGCGGCCGCGGGTCAGGGCGGAGCGCTTGCGTTCAGTCATGAGCGTGACCATTAGTTGGCTCCCGAGAATTCGCTGTGGCGGTTGATGATCCAACGGGCCACCATGTTGACGGCGAGCGTGATGAGGAACAACACCAGGCCGGCGGCGATGAGTTCATGCATGCGCAACCCGAACGCCTCGGGGAAGTCCAACGCGATCTCGGCGGCAATGGTTTGGTTGCCGGAGCGGATCAGCGAGGCGATCAGGGGCCCGGAGGAGAGCACAAGCGCCACTGCCATGGTCTCACCGAGGGCACGGCCAAGGCCCAGCATGACGGCGCTGATGATGCCGCCGCGGGCAAAGGGTAGAACAGCCATGCGGATCATTTCCCACCGGGTGGCACCCAACGCCAACGCCGCTTCTTGGTGCAGCATGGGGGCCTGGAGGAAAATCTCCCGTGTCAGTGAGGCGATGATGGGCAGTACCATGACGGCCAGGACGATTCCGGCTGTCAAAATGGTCTTTCCGGTGCCCGATGCCGGCCCGCCAAAAAGGGGAATCCAACCGAGGTTGTCAGCAAGCCATTGGTACGGACCCTTTAGCTGTGAGGCCAGGTAGCTGGCGCCCCATGCCCCGTAGACAACTGAAGGGATCGCTGCCAGAAGGTCCACCACATAGCCCAGCCCGCGGGCCAGTTTCCGCGGGGCGTAGTGGGACGTGAACAAGGCCACGGCCACACCGACGGGCGTGGCGATGAGCAAGGCGATGGTCGCTGCAATCAAGGTGCCGATGACAATCGGGAAGATGTAGGAGAAGAATCCCCTGCCTCCCGTGATGTCCGCCGCTGGCGCGCCAAAGGTCGGCAGGGCCTGGACAACAAGGAACAACGCCACGGCGAACAGGACGGCAACAATCAGTGCGCCGGCGCCTAGGGCCGCACCGGAGAACACTTTGTCTCCGAGGCGCCCTGTGCCGGGGCCGCTTGCCGGGGCCGGCCCTTTTTTGGCCGGCCCCGGCCCCGGCTGGGGTGCGAGCTTTGTGGTGGACAATCTAGTACCTTCTACTGACTACTGATGCTTACTTTGAGGCGACGCTGATGGAGTCGATCGCCGACTTGGCCTTGGCTGCCAGTTCAGCTGAAAGGGGCGCGCTCTTGGCTGCGTCCGCTGCCTGCTGCTGCCCCTTGTCGCTGAGGACGAAGGTGCCGAAGGACTTGACCAGGTCTGCCGTGGCTTCGTCCGGGTAGGACGCGCAGAACAGGCCGTAGGAGACCAGGACTGCGGGGTAGGCGCCGGCCTCGGTGGTGGTGCGGTCCAGCTTAAGGGCCAAGTCGTTGGCGGAGCGGCCTTCAACAACGGTGGCGGCGTCGACGGCCTTGGCGGCGGCTTCTGCAGTGACGGGAACGTAGTCCTCGCCCACCTTCAACGCCACCTTGCCCAGGGCGTCGGTGACGGCTGAGTCGTCGGCGTAGGTGATGGCGCCGGCCGTCTCGGTGACGGTTTTGACTACGCCGGAGGTGCCCTTGGCATTTTCACCTGGCAGCGAGGCGGGCCAGTCGCCGGACTTCTCATCCGTCCACACGTCCGAGGCAGCCGCAGCCAGGTAGTCGGTGAAGTTTTCCGTGGTTCCGGAGTTGTCCGAGCGGTGTACGGGCGTGATGGCCAAGTCCGGGAGCACGGCATCCGGGTTGGCTGCCTTGATGGCGGCATCGTTCCAGTTCTTGATGTCGCCGCGGAAGATCTTGGCGACCGTGCCGGCGTCGAGCTTGAGATCCTTCACGCCCTCCACGTTGAATGCCACGGCGATCGGCGAAATGTACCAGGGGATGTCGATGGCGCCGTCGGGCCCGCACTTTGCCTGGGCGGCCGTGAGTTCCTCGTCCTTCAGGAATGCGTCGGATCCGGCGAATTGCACGGCTCCGGCGATCAGCGCCTTGCGTCCGGCTCCGGAGCCTTCGGGCGAGTACTGGATTTTGGCGTCGGTGTTGGCGGACTCGAAGCCGGCCTTCCACGCGCCCATGGCTGCTGAGATCGAACTGGCGCCGGTGCCCGTCAATGTTCCGGCGGCGCCGGTGCCCGCTGCCGAGCTGCCGCCGTCGGCGGGGCTCACCACGTTGTCAGTTCCGCAGGCTGTCAGTGCCAGGGCGCCCACGGTGAGAACTGCTGCCACACGTCCAATGTGAAGTACCTTCACGCTTTTACCTCTTCTACGTCTTCGTTGCGTCGATTTCGATTCATTACTCTTTGACGGTATGAGTTCGAAGTGAAGCAAGGGCCCCACCCAAGTGAACGGAAGGTTAACGCTGCGCGGACTCTTGGGATCCATGCACGACGCCGACCATTCCCCCACGCTGCGGGCCCGCCTTCCGCCGCAGTTACCTGCCGCTCAGCAGGCGTTCGCCCGCGGCCCGCGCAGCCTGTGCCGTTCCCGCTGTCAGTGCCCGTTGTCGGTGCCCGGCGATAAGGTTGGATCATGGCAACAAAGAGCGCAAAGACCAACACAGGGCAGAATTTCCGCTGCACCGAATGCGGCTGGACGGCAGTGAAGTGGGTGGGGCGCTGCGGCGAATGCCAGGCATGGGGGACGCTGGAGGAAATCGGCACGGTCGTCATCAGGACCACGGCCGCCACCACTGTGGTCCGACCTGCCCAGCTGATCAGCGAAGTCGACGCCTCCAAGGCCGCCCACAACCTCACGGGGGTGCCCGAGCTTGACCGCGTCCTGGGCGGCGGCATGGTGCCGGGGGCCGTGATCCTGCTGGCGGGGGAACCCGGCGTTGGCAAGTCCACGCTGCTCCTTGATGTGGCGGCCAAGTTTGCCCGCAACGAACACGGCAGGGCGCCGCAAAAGGTCCTTTACCTCACGGGCGAGGAGTCGGCTGCCCAGGTGAAACTGCGCGCCGAGCGGATCGGCGCTGTCGCCGACACCTTGTATTTGGGTGCTGAAACCGATCTTGGAACGGCGCTGGGCCAAGTTGAAGCTGTCCAGCCCTCCTTGCTGATTGTGGACTCCGTGCAGACCTTCAGCAGCGCCATGGTCGACGGCAGCGCCGGCGGGGTGTCGCAGGTGCGCGAGGTGGCGGCGTCGCTCATTGCCGCGGCCAAGCGATTGGGCATGACCACGTTGTTGGTGGGACACGTGACAAAGGACGGTTCCATTGCCGGCCCGCGCCTGCTGGAGCATCTGGTGGACGTTGTGTGCCAGTTCGACGGCGAGCGCCATTCCAGGTTGCGACTGCTCCGGGCCGTCAAGAACAGGTACGGGCAGACGGACGAGGTTGGCTGCTTTGACCTGACCGAAGACGGCATCGAGGGCCTGGCCGATCCGAGCGGGCTATTCACTTCCCGCACCTCCCAGCCGGTGTCGGGGACGTGCATCACCGTGACCATGGAAGGACGCCGGCCCCTGCTGGCCGAGGTGCAGGCACTGTTGACCCCATCCATGGGGTCCCAGCCGCGCCGAACTGTCAGCGGCCTGGATTCCACCCGCATCGGCATGCTGCTGGCCGTCCTGCAGCAACGGGCCGGGCTGCGACTGGACGCCGACGACAGCTATGTGGCAACGGTGGGCGGCGCCAGGTTGAGCGAGCCCGCCATGGACCTGGCCGTGGCCTTGTCGATTGTTTCGGCAAAGACGAACAAGCCCGTCCATGGCAAGCTGGTGGCGTTTGGCGAGGTGGGCCTGGCCGGGGAAGTGCGTCCGGTGCCCGGGATCAACCAGCGCATCCACGAAGCCAGCCGGCTGGGTTACACGCATGCACTTGTGCCATCGAGCACCACCGGGCCCGGTCCCATCCCCCCGGACTTCACGGTCAAGGAGATCGAGCACATTGCTGAAGCCACCGAGGTCATCCTGCACGGAACCCCAGGGCCGCACCGAGCCCAAAAATCGTCGTAGCCCGGGAAATGGCCGGACACATTGTGGAAAACTGCGTAATGGACACGGTTCCATCAAGATACCCCGTCCATGTGGCCCGGCCGCCCATGGTAGCCGGTGTTTCCCAGTATTATGGGCAATGTGACTTGCGCGGATTCCCGTGCCTGAAAAGAAGGAACCGTCAATGCTTCGCAGTCCCGAAGACGCCCTGAAGGCCACTCTCGCCCGTGTCGCGCCGGGAACGCCGCTGCGTGACGGGCTGGAACGCATTCTTCGCGGACGCACGGGCGCGCTCATCGTGCTGGGTTCGGATAAGACCATTGACAGCCTCTGTTCCGGCGGTTTTGAAATCGGCATTGACTTCGCCCCCACACGACTGCGTGAACTGGCCAAGATGGACGGCGCCATTGTGTGCGACAAGGACGTCACGAAGATTCTGCGTGCGGCCGTCCAGCTGGTGCCTGACCCCAGCATTGAAACCCAGGAGTCGGGAACGCGCCACCGCACAGCCGAGCGCGTTGCCATCCAAACCGGTGTGCCGGTGGTTTCGGTCAGCCAGTCAATGCAGATCATCGCCTTGTATGTTGACGGCCTGCGGTACGTTTTGGAGGGTTCAGAAAAGGTGTTGGCCCGTGCCAACCAGGCCCTGGCCACCCTTGAACGCTACCGCGCCCGCCTCGATCAAGTGACGAGTTCCCTATCCGCCTTGGAGATAGAGGCGATGGTCACCGTCCGCGACGTTGCCGTCACCTTGCAGCGCCACGAGATGGTGCGCAGGATTTCAGAGGAAATTGCCCAGTATGTCCTTGAACTCGGCGTTGACGGGCGCCTGCTGTCCCTGCAGCTGGAGGAACTGTCCACCACCCGCGGCTCGGGCGCCGACATGGTCATTCGCGACTACACCAACCCTGAAACCACCCAGGTTGATAAAGCTGTGGCGGCCCTGCAGGAGATCGACCAAGCCGACTTGATCGACTTGAGCCTCATTGCCGGCTCGGTTGGCCTGACCACCGGCCACGACTCCCTTGAGGCCATGATCCAGCCACGCGGATATCGTTTGGTGTCGGGGCTGAAGGCTGTTCCCGGCGCCGTTGCGGCTCGTCTGGTGGACCACTTTGGCGGCTTGCAAAACTTGATGGCAGCCACCATCGACGAGCTCATGGTGGTCGATGGCATTGGCGAGCTGCGTGCTCGCAACGTCCGCGAAGGCCTGTCCCGCATTGCCGAAGCGAGTTTGCTGGACCGTTTCTTGTAGCGACTCGTGCGAAACCCCTAGTTCAGCGTGAAAAGCACCTTTTCACTGGACCACTTGCCCATGGTCGCCACCAGGGCATAGGTTGCCCCGCCACGTCCAGGCTCAGCCGCGACCTTAGCGCATTCAGGGGCACTACGCTTGACCTTCCACAGGAAATTGGCTGTCTCCGAGGCACCCGGCTTCAGGTTCTTCACCAAATCGGTTGAATCCAGCTGGCAGTCCCTGGAATTGAAAATCACGTCGTCTCCACTGGTGATTTGATACTCCATTTGGCTGGTGCCCACATTGATGTCGCAGGGGGCCTTGCCGGTGTTTGTCACCCGCAGCGTCAAGACCGGGGACTCCTCCGGCCCGTACGCCTCCTTGTCAGTCGCGGCGGCGACCTTGATCCCGGCCTCGTCGCACACGGCCGACGGCGGCGTACCCGGTTTTCCGCCAGGTTTGGGTTTGGCCGTGCTGCTGTTTCCTGCGGCTTCGCCACCTTGTCCGGAATCCGGTCCGTTGCCAAACAGTCCGACGATGAAGAACCCGCCTGCAACCAGGCCGCCAATGACAAGCAATGCAAGGATGAGCGCCACAAGCCTGCGCCGGCCGTACACCTTCGCTGAAACCTTGGGCGCGGGCTCGGCTGCAGCAGCCCTGCCTCGTCCTGAATTTCCTGTTGTGCCCACGTCTTCAGTTTATCGAAGGCAGGAGAACGCGGGCACAAACCACGCCGCCCTACGCCGCAGCAGATGCATGCACGGACGCATGCATTCCAACGCCTGGAAGATGTGGGCCGCGCGTTCCGCCAACCTGCGGGGTCTTGCGCTTCGCTCCTTTCACCGGGCCAGCGCCCTTGAACCCGGCGCGTGGATTGGCCAACTTCCATGCACGAACCCGATTCGGCAAGCCCTTGTCCCGTTACACTCCCGGGCGCCGAGCCGTGCGCAACTGTGCCGTCTCAGGGCTGGCCGGTGGTTTTTGTTGCGATGGCTTCCGGGCGGGACGGGCCGGTCAGTCCGAGGGTCTCCCTGCCGGCCCGTCCGATGCAGGCCCCAAACATGGAGGGAAATTTGTGGGGGAAAAGCCGGGTGACAGTGCCGTTGGAGAATTCAATGGCGGTCGCCAGCATGGCGTTGCGGCCCACGAGTTGGCCTGTCGCGGCGTGCAGTGCCATGTCTGGGTGTCGCTCCATGGCTTTGAGCCGGTCGGTTGTGTAGGAAATATCACGCGGCGTGTAGTTGGCCACCAAAGGACCAATCCAGTGTGCCACCGCTTGGCCGGCATGGGTGCCGGGGCCGCCCAGTGATTGGCTGACGCCGTTGATGAGGTCTCCCATCCATTGCGTGGCTGCCGGTCCTGACATGGAGACCAGCCGCATGGTGTCGGGATGTCCGTCTTCGCCGGTAAACTCCAGGACGGAGAAGAGTGCGTCGCCAAGAAGGTTGGAACGGGTGGTGCTGCTCATGCCCAATTGAGCGTTGGAGACTCCGTTGATGAAACCGCGCATGGCTGAAATATTGGCGGAGAACAGGTTGTCGCCTCCTGTCACATGGCCCAGGCTGATCCCGTTGGATTGGCCGAACATCCGCATGGAGTGGTTGAGGGTTCCCACAATGGCACCGGATGTGTCCTGGTCGAAGTGACGTTGGAGTTCGACGACATTTGCCGTGCGGACACTCAAGCAGGAGGCGTCCGCGCTGAAGGCCGTTTCGTGGGGAAGATTGGCCAATGCGGTCAGTTCTTCATGGATGCTGCGTGAGTAGGCGAAGTCAGTTTCGTTGAACGCGACTGCTTTGCGCCAGGCATTGATGCCGCTCAGCAGCAAAGGGACGCCGATGACGGCGAAGAGTACGGTGGGGAACATCCACCCTGCGCCTTCGCTGGCACTGAGATAGAGAAAAAGCATCGCCAGTGCCGTGAGAACGACTCCCCAAACTGTTCGAGTGGTGCGCAGCATGGTGCGTGCATGGTGGGAGAAGGGGGCTCTGACTGACATATTCGTGCTCCTTGTGCGACGTGACGTCACTGTCGGTGTTCGCTTTTGATGCTACGGGGTGCCTAGGACATGGTGCGGGACCTTTGCGCCCGTAGGGTTGAGTGGGACAGAATTTGAAATAGACCTATCCCTTCCTACCTGTTTGGCCGGGACGGCCAAACAGCACACCAGCACACTGCAAGGAGATCGGGTGTATCAAAAAATCAAGGCATGGTTCCTGCACGAGGCCAGGGATTTGCCTTGGCGCGGGGGCTGTTCGGCCTGGGGTATCCTCGTCAGCGAAATCATGCTCCAGCAGACCCCGGTGGTGCGGGTGCAACCCGTCTGGGAGGAATGGCTGCAACGCTGGCCCGCACCTGCCGACTTTGCCGCAGCCCCTGCCGCGGACGTGCTGCGGGCGTGGGGACGGCTGGGTTATCCGCGCCGGGCGCTTCGGCTGCACGCTGCTGCACAACAAATTGTCGATCAGCACGGCGGGGCTGTGCCTGACACCTATGAGGAGCTTCTTGCACTGCCTGGGGTTGGCACCTACACGGCCGCGGCAGTGGCGGCCTTTGCCTTCGGCCGCCGAACAACTGTGGTGGATACAAATATCCGCCGGGTCCATGCCCGCCTTGTCATCGGCCAGGCCTTGCCAGCGCCGGCGCTCACGGCCGCTGAAATGGCGTTGGCAACAGAGCTGCTTCCCCTTGACACGAACGAATCGGTGTTGTGGAACGCCGCCGTCATGGAATTGGGGGCGCTCGTTTGCACGGCCAGAAGCCCCAAGTGCGACTCTTGCCCGGTCATGGAAAACTGCGCCTGGATCGCCGCCGGCCAGCCCGAACCCACCTACATTCCGAAGGGCCAGCCGTGGGCAGGCACCGACAGGCAGGTCCGCGGCGCCGTCATGGCCGTGCTGCGTGCTGCAAGATCCCCAGTGCACGCCGACCTTTTATGGAACGTGGAAGCCGCGCAAACTCAGTCTGGTCCCATGGCACAGCTGGCACCCCCGCTAAGCAAGCTGCACGAGCTGAACACGCATGCACCCCAGCTTGAACGCGCGCTGGCCGGCTTGGTGGCCGACGGTCTGGCACAACTTTCCGACGCCGGCTACCAGCTCCCTGCCTGACCCCACCCCTGGACGCTCCTGCAGTTTCGGGTCATTTTTCAACAACGCTCCTGCAAGGGATGCGGGAGCGTTCCCTTTTTGGGCCCCGAATGTGCAGGAGCGTCTGTTGGGCGGGCGGGGCGGGCGCGGGCAGGTCAGGTCTCCCCGAAACCGGCCTCGACTTCGGAGCGCACCAGGTCAACGGCCCGCTGCGCATCCGGCCCCGTGGCCGACACCGCCAGTTCAGTGCCCTGTGCCGCGCCCAACGTCATGAGCATCATGACCGACTGCCCGTCCACGCCATTGATCTCAATCTCCACATCCATGGCGCCCAGCTTGCCCGCCAGCGCCGCAGCAGGCCGCGCATGCAGCCCCATGGGGTTGATCAGCGTGAGCACCGCAGCCACTTCGCCACCGGTGTCCGCCCCATCGCTTTCGCAGCCACCCACGACGTCGGTCCCCGCGCCTTTCGCTGCCGGGTCGCCGGCAGCGGGCGGCCCGTCTGCAGCAGCCCCGCTCGGGTCCAGTGCCGTTTCGGCGGCCTTGCACACCACGTCGACGGACGCACCCGCTTGGGCAGCAACGGCTGCGGCGACCGTCCCCTCCACCAGCGGCGCGTCGGCCAGGCACACCTTTTCCGGGTTGCCCAGGAATTCAAGGGCCGATTCGGCCGTCATGACAGCCGAGCCCAGGTCGGTCAAGACCACGGCGCCGTCTCCGGCGTCTGCCATCCCCAAAGCGGACATGACCTTCTCCAGTGAGGTTCCCAAACCGCCGTCGTCCATGCCGCCGGCGGGAACGAGCACCACGTCCGGGGCCATCTGCGCTGCCAGCTCAACGACGCCTGCGGCAAGCTGGGCGCTGTGGGAGACCACCACCAGCCCAACGCTCACGACTCACCCCCCGCTGCCAAAGCGGCAGCCCGCAGGATCATCGCCGAGGACACGGCGCCCGGGTCGCGATGCCCGATGGCCCGCTCTCCCAAATAGCTTGCCCTGCCCTTGTGCGCCACGAGCGGGTCGGTCGAGACGGCACCGGCCTCGGCAGCAGAGGCAGCCGCGGCCAGTACCGCGGCAGGCTCGGCACCGTCGGCCGCAGCGTTGGCCGCCGCGTCGACGGCGGGGGTCCACGTATCGATCATGGTCTTGTCGCCCACTTCGGCCTTGCCTCGGGCCGCCACCCCGTCACGGGCAGCCGCCAGCGCTGCAGCAAGCGTGGCCGAGTCAAGGACGGGCGCGTCGCCCACCGCCGTTGCCGCGCGCAGATAGGCCGTGCCGTACAAGGGCCCGGCTGCCCCTCCAACCTTGGACATCAGGGTCATGGCTGCCAGCTTGAAGGCGGCACCCGGGGTGGTCGGCAGTTCGGCGTCAAGCTTTTCCACGACGGCGCTGAAGCCGCGGTCCAAGTTTTCCCCGTGGTCGCCGTCGCCGATGGCCCTGTCCAGCTCACTCAACAGCACCCGGTTTTCAGCGACAACGGCGGCACTTCGGCGCAGCCAATCGATCGCCCAGGCAACATCCAATGCAGTGGTGTTGCTCATTTACATCCCCCATCGCAGTGCCGGCGTGTTCACTGGCGCGTCCCACAGCTCGGTCATTTCATCATCAAGGCGCAGCACGGAAATCGAGCAGCCCTGCATTTCAAGAGCCGTGATGTAGTTGCCCACAAGCGAGCGCTCAACCACCAGCCCGGCCTCTGCAAGCACCTTCGCTGCGTGCCTGTACACGATGTACAGTTCGCTGATTGGGGTGCCGCCCATGCCGTTGACAAACAGCAGCACCTTCTCTCCAGCGGCCGGTTTAAGGTCCGTCAGGATGGGTTCCAGCAGCCTGTCGGTGATGCCGTCGGCGTTTTCCATGGGTATCTTGTGCCGGCCCGGCTCCCCGTGGATGCCGATGCCAATCTCAATCTCGTCCTCGGCCAGTTCAAAGCTGGGCACACCTGCGTGCGGAACGGTGCAGGCGGCAAGGGCCACGCCCATGCTGCGCACATTCTCGTTGACCCGGTTGCCGATGGCTGCAACGGCGTCGAGGTCGTCCCCTCGCTCGGCGGCCGCCCCGGCGATCTTTTCCACCAGAACCGTGCCCGCCACGCCCCGGCGGCCGGCCGTGTACAGCGAGTCCTCCACGGCGACGTCGTCGTTCACCAGCACTGTGCGCACGTCCACGCCTTCAGCCTCGGCCATTTCGGCGGCTGTTTCAAAGTTGAGCACGTCGCCGGTGTAATTCTTGACGATATGCACCACGCCGGCACCGGCGTTCGCTGCGATGGTGGCGGGGATGATCGCATCGGGCGTGGGCGAGGTGAACATGGGCCCCGGGACCGCGGCATCCAGCATTCCGTAGCCGACGTATCCGGCGTGTAATGGTTCGTGGCCGCTGCCGCCGCCGGAAACCAGACCGACTTTTCCGGCGCGCGGGGCGTCCTTGCGGGTGACGAACAAGGGGTCGGGATTGACTTTCACATGCGCTGCGTGCGCCTGGCCAAACCCTTCAACCGATTCATCGACCACTGCTTTGGGATCATTGATGAGCTTTTTCATGACGATACTCTCCGATTCACTCAGCGAACTTTTAGGCACTCAGAAGCCCGGCGCCTGCCTTGAACACTACCCGGACGTCGTTGCCGTTGGTAGCCTTCGCGCTACAGGTTGCAGATCATCCTGGTGTTGCCCAGCGTGTTTGGCTTGACCCTGGCCAGGTCAAGGAACTCCGCAATGCCTTCATCGGCCGAACGCAGCAGCTCCGAGTAGACGGCCGGGTCCACAACGCTTTGGTCGGCCATGACAGTGAAGCCGTTGCCGAGGAAGAAGTCCACCTCGAACGTCAAGCAGAACAAGCGGCGGATGCCCAGCGCCTGGGCATTTTCCATCAGCTTCTCCACAAGCGTCCGGCCAACTCCCTTGCCCCGCCAGGCACCGTCTGTGGCAAGAGTGCGGATTTCCGCCAAGTCTTCCCACATGACGTGCAGCGCCCCACAGCCCACAATCTTCCCGTCCACCTCGGCAATGAGGAACTCTTGGATGGCCTCAAAATAGGTGACGGATTCCTTGGAAATCAGGATTCGTTTTTCAGCCAGCGGGGCAACCAAGGCCTTGATCGCGTGGACGTCGGAGGTGCGGGCAGGCCGGAGGACAACAGCAGAGGCAGCGGTATCAACAGTCACGGCTTCAGTCTATGACCCTCGCAGCGCCATGTCCCGACGCTGCCGCCGGCGCCGCCAACTGAAACCGGGGCCAGCTTGCCAGCTATTGGCCACCTGTTCCATCACCCATCGCCCGCACAAACTGCCTCATCCGCCACTTGCCCTGCACCACCGAAAGTGGCCAAATCAGTATCCATCCGTACATGGCCCACACAGGGTCCACAAACGCTACAGGAATTGAAAGCAAGAATATGACCCACACGGGATCGGTGCCGTGCAGCACCAGCCGGTACAGCGGCTCGTCCACCCACTCGTGCAACAGCCCCGCATTGTGGGCATGCTGCCAGGTCCAGCTGCCGGCCAGCATGAGACCGGCCACCGTGATCGCATACAGAATTGGCGGTCAGGGCGAATTCGCCGCTTCCTTGAAAAGAATCGAGGCGGGCACTGGCAGGAAGACCACGAAGAAAAGCAACAGCAAGTTGAGCACCTGCAGTTTGCCGTCGTAGGCCCTGATCCCGCTGAAACGGCGGTGGTGGGTCATCCATATGCGACCCACCAGGACAAAGCTCAGGATGAAGGCCGCGAGGGACGGAACCCTCGCAAGCAACGCTTGGTCGTATCCGTGCCGCGAGATCTCAGCCGGCAGCTCCGGCAGTTTAAGGACCAGGGCCAGCAGCGTCATGGCGATGGCAAACACGGCGTCACTGAAGAACACGGTCCGTTCCGTCTCGATGCCGTGCTGCATGCGGCGGGCATGCTCCAGCGACCCGGCAGCCGCCGGCACCTTGGAGTGTCGTCCGAAGATACCCACAGTTTCCAACATAGGCGCCCAAGCGCCTCCCCGCCAGCCCCTTGGACCGGGCCGTACTGGAAGGCCATCGCAGCAGTCCCCGCCACCTGACGGCGAAGATGCGTAGTTTTCGGCGATGACGGGGCCACGCTGCCAGCTGACGGACAAGAAACGCCGTTTTCGCCAGTTGGCCCCTTCATTGGCGAAACGGTGTGGCGTGGACCCGTTTTCGGCAGGTAAAAGGGCGCACAACCCGCTGGTTGTGCGCCCTTCATCGTGCTCCACTGCCAAATTTCGCTGCGTTACCGCAATGGTGCGGAAGGGCCTTAGGCGGAGGCGGTGATGGCCTCGGGTACGTGCGGCTTGGCCGCGCCCACAAACGTGAACTTGGCTTCGTCTCCCTCGCCTTCAACATCCACCGTGATCATGTCCCCATCCTTGAGCTCACCAAAGAGGATCTTCTCGGAAAGGTGGTCCTCGATCTCGCGCTGGATGGTGCGGCGCAGTGGCCGGGCCCCCATTGCGGGGTCGTAGCCCTTGGTGGCCAGCAGGACCTTCGCCGCGGCGGAGAGCTCAATGCCCATGCCCTTGTCGGCCAGCCGGGACTCGAGGCGGGCAACCATCAGGTCAACGATCTCGATGATCTCGTCCTGAGTCAGCTGCGGGAACACCACCACGTCGTCCACACGGTTGAGGAACTCGGGGCGGAAGTGCTGCTTGAGCTCTTCAGTGACCCGTGCCCGCATCCGGTTGTACCCGGTCTGTGTGTCCGCACCCGACTGGAAGCCGGTGGGGATCGCCTTGGAGATGTCCCGCGTTCCCAAGTTGGTGGTCATGATGATGATGGTGTTCTTGAAGTCCACCACCCGGCCCTGGCTGTCGGTCAGGCGGCCGTCTTCGAGGATCTGCAACAAAGAGTTGAACAGGTCGGCGTGCGCCTTTTCAACCTCGTCGAAGAGCACCACGGAGAACGGGCGACGACGAACCTTCTCGGTCAGCTGTCCGCCTTCTTCGTAGCCAACATATCCGGGAGGGGCACCAAACAAACGCGAAACGGTGTGCTTTTCCGAGTACTCGGACATGTCAAGGGTGATCAGCGCATCTTCATCGCCAAACAAGAACTCGGCAAGTGCCTTGGCCAGCTCGGTTTTACCAACACCCGTGGGTCCAGCAAAGATGAACGAGCCGCCGGGACGCTTGGGATCCTTCAGCCCGGAACGGGTCCGTCGAATGGCCTTCGAGATCGACTTGATGGCCTCATTCTGGCCAATCACGCGCTTGTGGATTTCATCTTCCATCTTCAGCAGACGCGTGGACTCGGCCTCGGTCAGCTTGAACACGGGGATGCCGGTGGAGTTGGCCAGCACTTCGGCGATGAGTTCCTCATCCACCTCGGAGATTTCATCCAGGCCGCCGGACTTCCACTTCCGCTCCTTCTCACCACGCGCGGTGATGAGCTTTTGCTCGTCGTCGCGCAGGGACGCGGCACCCTCGAAGTCTTGGGCGTCGATGGCGTCTTCCTTGCGCTTCTTTACCTCGGCAATTTCACCGTCCATGGCCTTGAGTTCCGGTGGTGCCGTCATGCGGCGGATGCGCAGGCGTGCACCTGCCTCATCGATCAAGTCAATGGCCTTGTCCGGCAGGAACCGGTCCGAGACGTACCGATCCGCCAGGGTCGCCGCCGCCGTGAGTGCGCCGTCGGTGATGGAGACACGGTGGTGGGCCTCGTAGCGGTCGCGCAGGCCCTTGAGGATTTCAATGGTCAGCGGAACCGTGGGTTCCTGCACCTGGATGGGCTGGAAACGGCGTTCCAGTGCGGCATCCTTCTCAATGTGCTTGCGGTACTCGTCCAAAGTGGTGGCACCGATGGTCTGCAACTCGCCGCGGGCCAGCATGGGCTTGAGGATGGACGCAGCATCGATGGCGCCCTCGGCGGCACCTGCACCAACGAGGGTGTGGATCTCGTCGATGAACAAGATGATGTCCCCGCGGGTGCGGATTTCCTTGAGCACCTTCTTCAGCCGCTCCTCGAAGTCGCCGCGGTAGCGCGATCCGGCCACGAGGGATCCGAGGTCAAGGGTGTAAAGCTGCTTGTCCTTGATGGTTTCGGGCACGTCGCCGCGCACGATGGCCTGGGCCAATCCTTCAACAACGGCCGTCTTGCCAACGCCAGGCTCACCAATGAGAACGGGGTTGTTCTTGGTGCGTCGGGAGAGGACCTGCATGACGCGTTCCATCTCATGCTCGCGCCCTATGACGGGGTCAAGCTTGTTTTCCCGGGCTGCCTGGGTCAGGTTCCGACCAAATTGGTCAAGCACCACGGAACCGGCCGGCTGGCCTTCAGGCTGTCCGCCACCGCTGGCTACAGGCTCTTTGCCCTGGTAGCCGGAGAGCAGCTGGATGACCTGCTGGCGCACACGGCCCAAGTCGGCGCCGAGCTTCACCAGCACCTGCGCGGCAACGCCTTCGCCTTCACGGATCAGCCCGAGCAGGATGTGCTCGGTGCCAATGTAGTTGTGGCCCAGCTGTAGCGCCTCGCGCAGCGAAAGTTCAAGCACTTTCTTGGCGCGCGGGGTGAAGGGGATGTGCCCGCTGGGAGCCTGCTGCCCCTGTCCGATGATCTCCTGGACCTGTTCGCGGACGCCGTCCAGCGAAATGTTCAAGGACTCCAGGGCCTTGGCGGCAACACCTTCACCCTCGTGGATGAGGCCGAGCAGGATGTGCTCGGTGCCAATGTAATTGTGGTTGAGCATGCGGGCCTCTTCTTGGGCCAGCACAACAACGCGTCGGGCTCGGTCGGTAAATCGCTCAAACATTTTCGCCACACTCCTCTTACTGCGTACTTTGATGCTACGCAGTACCAGCCCGTCATGGGGGCTTGTTCGCCACAGGGGAAATATCAACATCTTGCGCCGGCGCACATTTCGAGCATTAAAGTGCGACGGCGGGACCTCCCTTGCGTGGAGGTCCCGCCGTAGCGCCGGGCTGCTTTGGCCCTGGAAAGTGTTGCGTTGCTACCCCTGTGCTGCGTAGTAGGCGTCACGGATCTCGGCCTGGATGCGGCCGCGCTCTTGGACTGTGTAGCCGTTGTCGCGGGCCCAGGCACGAATTTGTGCAACATCGCTTTTGCCCTTGGGTGCGGCGGGGCCACGGCCGCGAACAGCCCTTCCACCGGCACGGCGGCCGGCACCAATGTACTTATTCAAGGACTCGCGCAATGCCTGGGCATTGTCTGCGGAAAGGTCAATCTCATAACTGATCCCATCAAGCCCAAAGATGACATTCTCATCTGCCGGGCTCTGATCAATATCGTCAACGAGCGTGACATGAATTTTCTGTGCCATGGGTGGGTATCGCCTCACATTGATTTGATGAATACAACTCATCAAATTATGGGTTGAAAATCCCTTCACGTCAAAGAAAGATTCACGGAAACTCTCTTATCCTCCATGTTCGGAGCTGGAATCTGCTTCATGTTCGGCTTTCGCCAAAGCATCGCGCTCGGACTTGTCGGCATTGAATATTGCTTTCATGGCGAAGTAAAAAAGAGCTCCGACGCCTACTGAAGGCAGGATAACTGCAACATATTCCATAACCTTGTCGCTCCTACTCGGGTTTCATCAAGGGGAAGAGAATGGCTTCACGAATTCCCACTCCCGTGAAAAGCATGACCAGGCGGTCAACGCCCAGTCCCAGGCCACCCATGGGAGGGGCACCGTATTCCAGGGCTCGCAGGAAGTCTTCATCCAATTGCATGGCCTCGGGGTCCCCTGCTGCCGCAGCCAGCGACTGTTGGGCAAGGCGGTCGCGCTGGATGACTGGATCAATCAGCTCCGAAAATGCCGTTCCGGTTTCCCGGCCGTCAATAACCAGGTCCCAAGCTTCGATCAGACTCGGCTTCTCCCGGTGCGGGCGCGCCAGCGGTTGGGCCGAGGGCGGGTAATCACAAACAAAGGTGGGCTGAATAAGCGTCGGTTCGACAATTTCACCAAAGAGTTCGGTGACCAGCTTCTCCGCATCCCACGCCGGGTCAATTCCAATCTCGTGCTTCCCCGCAATGTCACGCAATTCCTGCGCGGTGGTGTCGGGGGTAATCTCAACGCCCACGGCATCGGAAAGACCCTTGTAGACCGGCAGCCACGGCCATTCGCCGTCAAGCTTGATTTCGCCGCGCTCAGTTTTAATGACACGGGAACCGGTGGCATCCGCCGCGGCAAGAATAATGCGCTGCATGGTTTTTGCCATCGTAAATTGGTCGCCGTACGCCTCATAAGCTTCCAGCATGGTGAATTCCGGACTGTGAGTTGAGTCAACACCCTCATTGCGGAAAATGCGTCCCACTTCAAAGACTTTGTCCAGGCCGCCCACCACTGCTCGCTTGAGGTACAGCTCAATGGCAATGCGCAGCGTCATCGGCTGATCGAATGCGTTCAGGTGCGTGTGGAAGGGTCGGGCCGAGGCTCCGCCGTGAACCAGCTGCAAGATGGGGGTTTCCAGCTCAATGTAGTCTTCGCCGTGCAAAGTGTCCCTAATGGCTTTGACGATCGCCGACCGGGTCTTGACCTGCTCGCGAGCGCTGTCGCGGACAATCAAGTCCACGTAGCGTTGACGCACCCGCGTTTCCTCGGAAAGTTCCGCGTGCAGCACAGGCAGCGGGCGCAGCGCCTTGGCAGCCATGGACCACTGCGTTGCCATGATGGAGAGCTCACCGGTGCGGGAGCTGATGACCTCACCCTTGATGAAGACATGGTCGCCCAAGTCAACCAGGGCTTTCCAGTCAGCCAGGGACTCTTCACCAACATTGGCCAGTGAGAGCATGATCTGCAGGCGCGCACCAGCCCCGGATTGCATCGTGGCGAAGCACAGCTTGCCCTTGTTGCGCACAAACACCACGCGGCCGCTGACACCGGCAATGTCACCCGTGGCGGTGTCGGCTTCCAGATCCGGGTACTTGGCCCTGATTTCTTCCAGTGTGTGGGTCCGAGCCACACCCACCGGGTAGGCCTCATTGCCTCGTTCAAGCAATTTGGCACGCTTGTCCAAGCGGACAAGCATTTGCTCAGAGGCGTCACTAAGTTCAGGGGTCAGGGTATTTTCTGCGCTCACGAGATACTAGCTTAGATGGTGAATCTGGGTGAATCCTACGTGCCTGCACTGGCGCCTTCATGGGCACCTGCATTGGCACCTTCACAGGGACAACGAATTGGCGGGCGTTCACGCTTCAGAATCCACCACGGTGGAGCCGCGGACCACCAAGGTGGCCTCGAGCGTCATGTGCAACTCGGTGATCTTCTCCCCCGCAATCAACTTCAACAATTGCGCTCCGGCCAGGCTACCCAGTTCCACTGCGGGCAGGTGAACTGTGGTCAGTCCGGGATTGGAGGTCTCCGAATAGGGCAGGTCGTCGAAGCCGGTGACCGCCAATGTTTCCGGCACTCGCACGCCGGCCACGCGGGCTTCCTGAAGCACCCCGTAGGCGTGCGTGTCCGTGGCGCAGACGACGGCGGTCACCCCGCCCACGGACCAATCCGGCCACAGCTTGGTGAATGCGAAGGCGGCCGCGCCAACGTCGACGGTTGTGGTTCCAGCGGCCACAACAGCCACTCCTAGCCGGTCGGCTTCGTGGTAAAAGGCGGCCCGGCGAACCCTGAACGTTTCGGTGCCTGTGGCACTGTCCAGGTAGCCGACCTTTTTGTGCCCTTGCGCGGCCAGGTGTCCGGCCAGCAGCTTGGCCCCGCGGGCCACATCGAAGTTGACCGACGGCGCATCGCTTTCGATCCCGGCCGCGTCCAGGAGCACCAACGGATCACTGGTTCGGAGCTCCGTTAGAAACCGCGCGCTGGGAGCGTCGACAAGCAGCCCTGCCGGCCGCAGGGCCAGCAGCCTTCGCACGTCGGCTGGCTCGGGAGTCTGCCCGGCTTCAGTGACCGAGAGCAACAGTTGGAAGTCTGTCCCGAGCGCCTCCCTGACACCGGAGATGACCTTTGCATAGAACGGGTTGGAGACATCCGGGGCAATCAGAAACACGATGCTGCTCCGACCCTTGGCCAAGGAGCTGCCCAGCCCATTCACCACATAGCCAAGCTCGGCCACCGCGGCATCCACCCTGGCGATGTTCCCAGCCGAGACCCTACCCGCCGTTTTCCCGCTTGTCACCAGGGAGACGGTGGCCGCTGAAACCCCTGCCCGGGCAGCGACCATGGCTGCAGTGACGCGGCGAGACGCGGCACTGCAGGACTGGGGTGTTGTTGGCGGCTGCATGGATAAATCGTATCGTTGCCGCCGATTTGTCGCCGCATCACGGCCGTATCACTGCGGCACCACTCCTGCACCACTCCTGCGCCACTGCTGCACCACTTCTGCCGGACCACTGTTCGTCAAGCGCTTGACGTAAAGTACGTTAAGCGCTTGACGTCGGGTTTGCCCGATGCCAGAATGAATCCGGCGCACGATCCCGGCTTTCCGGAATCGCCCCAACATCGCCCCAACGACGTGGAGAAAAAGTGAACACGGAACAACGCCCTGCCCTGCGGAACGCAGCCGCCAAGCCCCGCAAGATCATCCTTGACTGCGACCCTGGCCATGACGATGCCGTGGCCCTGCTGCTGGCCCACGGCAACCCGAACATTGAGCTGCTGGCAGTGACAACTGTGGTGGGAAACCAGACCCTTGACAAGGTCACCCGCAATGCACTGAGTGTTGGCACCATCGCCGGCATCACGGGAGTGCCTTTCGCCGCAGGCTGCGACCGCCCCCTCGTGCGAAGCATTGAAACGGCGCCGGACATCCATGGCGAAAGCGGCATGGATGGTCCGGAGCAGCCCAAGCCAACCATCGAGCTGGACCCGCGCCACGCCGTCGACCTCATCATTGAGACCATCATGGAGCACGAGCCCGGAACAGTGACCCTTGTCCCCACGGCGGGATTGACCAACATTGCCATGGCCGTTCGCAAGGAGCCGCGCATCGTTGAACGGGTGCAGGAAGTGGTCCTCATGGGCGGTGGCTACCACGTGGGAAACTGGTCCCCGGTGGCCGAATTCAACATCAAGATCGATCCCGAAGCAGCCCATATTGTGTTCAACGCCGGGTGGGAAGTGGTCATGGTTGGCCTGGACCTCACCCACCAGGCACTGGCCACCCCCGAAGTTGTTGCCGCCATCGAGGCCGTGGGCACCAAGCCGGCCAAGTTCGTCATGGAATTGATGGACTTCTTCACCAAGACCTACAAGGACAACCAGGGTTTCGACTACCCACCCGTCCATGACCCGTGCGCCGTCGCGTATGTCATTGACCCCACCGTCATGACCACCCAAAAAGTCCCAGTCGACATCGAACTGACAGGCACCTTGACCTTGGGCATGACGGTGGCCGATTTCCGCTCCCCCGCCCCTGCCGACTGCAAGACCGCCGTGGCAGTTGCCCTTGACCACGAAAAGTTCTGGAATCTTGTCACAGACGCCCTGGTGCGCATTGGCGAGGTTGGGCAGTGAGCTCCTCCCCCCTGCCGGGAAAGTCCGGGGCGCCCAGCAAGCCCGGCAACGTCACGGCCCTCATGGTCGCCCTGCTGAGCGCTTGCCTGGCCTTTCAACTCAACGCTTCCATGCTCAGTCCGGCGCTTGTCACCATGGGCGAAGAACTGCAGACCGACCAGGCCTCGATCGGGCTGTCCCAGACCTGGTTCTTCACGGCGGCAGCCGTCTTTTCACTGTTCCTTCCGCGCCTCAGCGACATCATCGGCCGCAAGAAGGTCCTCATTTTCATGATGGTCATGATGGGCATTGGCTCCGTCATTTCCGCGTTGGCTCCGGACATCACCTGGCTCTTTGTTGGGCGCATCATTCAAGGCGTCAGCGGACCCACCGTTCCGTTGTGCTTGATCATGCTGCGCTCGGCGGTCAAGGACCCCAAGAAGTACGGGGCATTCATGGGGCTGATCACCGCCGTCAACGGCGGCATCGCCGGCATCGATTCCTTCGTGGGCGGCTACTTTGCCGAACACTTCGGCTTCCGCAGCATCTTCTGGCTCATGGTCGCCATCGCCGCGATCGCCACCGTCCTGATCGTCCTCCTGGCCGGAGAAAGCAAGCCCGGCGAAGGCACCAAAATGGACTGGCTTGGAGTGTTCTTCATCGTCATTGCCGTTGGCGCCCTGCTGACGGGATTGAATGAAGCCACCAAGCTGGTGGGCGGCATGGCTGCCGGCCCGCTGGTGACCGCCTTGGTCCTTGCGGTGGTCGCCGTTGTTGCTTTCACGGCCTTCTGGACCGTGGAGAAACGTTCCACCCACCCCATGGTCGAGACGGTCCATCTGCGCCACCGTTCCACATGGGCCCCGCTGCTGACAACCACGCTGACAATGACAGGCATCTTTGCCGTCATCAACGGCATTGTGCCGGCATTCGTGCAGGCTGCGGATCCCGGTTTTGGGATCGGGGCAACCCAAATGAGCCTCTTGATTTTGACCCCCTACGCGTTGCTGGGCTGGCTCTTCGGACCCATCACCGGACGTCTGGCACCAGTCTTCGGCTACACCACGATGCTGCGGGTCGGCCTGCTGGGGCAGCATCGCCGCCTTGGCGATTGTCGGTTTCCCCGGGCTGCACAGCCTTCCATGGATGATCGCCGGCACGGTCTTGCTGGGCATCATGTACGCCGGTACCGTGAACATCATGCTCAACGGCCTGGGCGTGGTCCTCTCCCCCGAGGGCAACCCCGGTTTCCTTCCGGGCATGAACGCCGGAGCTTTCAACCTTGGCGCCGGGCTCAGCTTCTTGGTGCTGCCCGCCATCCTGGTGGCCACGGCCCCCTTGGGCGGCCAAGGATCATATGTGACGGTGGTCATCGTTTCCATTGCCATCACGGCTGCGGCCTTCGCCGCGTCCCTGCTTGTGCCCAAACCCCTTGATGCGGAGGTTGCACCATGACCACGAAAAAGATTGTGGTGGCCGGTTCACTCAACGCCGACCTGACCATCTACTGCCAACGGCTGCCCCTCCCGGGCGAGACCCTCCACGGCAGCGGCTTTGCCGTCAATCCGGGCGGCAAGAGCGCCAACCAAGCGGTGGCCGCCGGCAAGCTGGGCGGTCGCGTCACGCTGATCGGCGCCGTGGGCAGCGACCCCAACGGCGACATGCTGCTGGCCTCCACCGCCGGTGCCGGTGTCGACGTCGGCCATGTCCGCCGCGTCGACGAGCCGACGGGCGTTGCGGTCATTTCCGTGGAGGACAGCGGGGAGAACAGCATCATCATCTCCGCCGGTGCCAACGCCACTTTGGCCCCCGACGACATGGACCCGGCAGTGTTCAAGGGTGCCGGCGTCGTGTGCCTGTGCCTGGAAGTTTCCCCGGAAACTGTCTTGGCCGCTGCCCAGGCCGGGCACGACGCCGGTGCAACGGTGCTGCTGAACCTCTCACCCTACGCCCCGATTGACGACGCGCTGGCACGTCTCACCGACGTGCTGCTGGTCAACTCCCATGAAGCCTCGCAGTTTCTTGGCGGGATGGCCATGCCGTCTGCGGAGGCACCCGTCTCCGATTGGCTGGCTGCGACAAAAGAGTTTGCAGAACGCGGCCTGTCCAAGGTGCTGCTGACGCTGGGCGCAGCCGGCTCCGTGGTGCTGGATTCAACCAATACGGCCGAGCCCGCGGTGCGGATCGCCCCCACGAACGTGGTTGCGGTGGATACAACCGGCGCCGGCGACGCGTTCACCGGCGCGACGGCGGCGCGCCTGGCCGCCGGGGACACTCTCGCAGCGGCTGCGCGCCATGCCTCTGTGGCAGCAGCCCTGGCCACCACCAAAAAGGGCGCCCAGGCCGCCTACCCGAGTGAGGCGGAAGTGGCGGCAGCGCTCGGGTAGGCGGTGGACCGGCCCGTCCTTGGAACGCGCTACCCCAGCAGCATGTTGTCGATGAGGCGGACGGGGCCGACGGTGGCGGCAATGAGAACCAACGCGACGCCGGTGAACGGGGTGTCCTGGCAGTTTTCAGCCCGCACGGCCAAGGTCCGCGGGTCCACCACTTCCAGGTAGTCCAGTTCGACGCCGGGTGCGCTGCGCACCAGGGCTTCGGCGGAGGCCGTGTCCAGGGGTTCGTGGGCGTCCGCGCGCCGCTTGAGCATCCGCAGTGCGCGAGAGAGCACGAGGGCGGAGTCGCGCTCCGCAGCGGAGAGGAAACGGTTGCGGCTTGACAGTGCCAAGCCGTCGTCGTCGCGGACAATCGGCACTGCCACAATTTCCACGGGGAAGTTCAGCTCCTCCACCATGGAACGGACCAGGGCCAGCTGCTGCGCATCCTTTTGGCCAAAATAGGCCCGGTAGGAGGGACGCCCGGCGTCGGGGGCTGCCAGCCCGGTCTCGGGCATGCCCGCATGCAGCAATTTGGCAACGGCTGTCAGGGCCCCGTCAAAGTGCCCGGGACGGGCGGCACCCTCGAACGTTTCACCCATCTTTCCGGCCGCAATCCGGACGGAAGGCTCGCCGTTCGGGTACATCTGCGCCACGTCCGGGGCAAACATGAAGTCGACGCCGGCTTCCTCCAACAAGTCCAGGTCCGCCTCGGTGGTGCGAGGGTAGCGGGCCAGGTCCGCGGCGTTGCCAAATTGCAGCGGGTTGACGAAAACTGTGGCCACCACCACGGAGTTTTCCGCGACGGCTGCACGAGCCAGCTCGGCGTGTCCGGAGTGCAGGGCGCCCATGGTTGGGACAAGGCCAAGCGTCCCGGCCGTTTTGATTGCAGCAGTATTCTCCGGTGCTTTCTTCTCCGGGGCCGGCTTCCCTGGGGACGTGTTCTCCGGGCGTGCCGCCCCGCCCGTGGCACGTGTCTGCCCGGCCCGCAGATGCAGCAACGCCGCTGTCGCGGCCTGTAGTTCGGCAATGGTGGTCACCAGTGCAATGCTCATGGTTTCTGCTCTCCATCGCTGTCTTTGCGTACTCCGGCGCTCGGCCGGCTTCCTGCCGGTGTCTGCCAAGCCCGGACAGCCATGCCCCGGACCGGATCCATCCTAGGCGCCGCCGGACGCCTCGGGGATTTCGCCGTCGTCGTTGGCCAGGGCCGCCTGAACACCAAGATACGCCTCGGCGGAAAGCAGCCGGCGGCGGGCGGCGCGGGTGGCGGTTGCCGCCGACATGGCCAGATATGCCTCCAAGATGTCCGCGGACTCCGTGTCCAGGGCGTGTTCGCGCAGGGCCGCCGAATGGGCGGCCACCGTACCGGCGTCGCCGCGGGCCACCGGGCCGGTCAGGGCCGACTCCCCCGAAGCGAGCGCATTTTCCAGTGATGCGCGCAACAGCGGGCCCATCACTTGGTGGGGCGACTCCACGCCGATGTCGCCCAGGATTTGCGCGGCTTGGGCCACGAGCGTGACAAGGTGATTTGCCGAATGCGCCAAGGCTGCGTGGTACAGGACACGGTCGGCCTCGGCAATGACCACCGGCTCCGCCCCCATCTCCACCACCAGGGCCTGGGCGATGGGCAGCATGGCGGGCTCGGCCGTGACGCCAAAGCAGCAGTCGGTGAGTCGGGCCAAATCAAGGCTCATGCCGGTGAACGTCATGGCCGGGTGCAGTGCCAGCGGAATCCCGCCGGCGGCCTTGACCGGGGCGAGGACACCCGTGCCGAACCGCCCCGAGGTGTGCGCCACCAACTGCCCCACCTGCCATGCACCCATGGTGCCCAGCCCAGCCACCAGTTCAGCGAGAACGTCGTCCGGCACGGCGAGGAGGACAAGCTCGGCACGTTCCACGATGTCCGACACTTCGAGGACGGGAACCCCCGGAAGCAGGAGCTCGGCACGTTCCCTTGAGGCTTCCGAGACGGCGGAAACTCCGACGACGGCGTGTCCCGTTGCGCGCAAGGCGGCGCCCAGAACGGCGCCCACCTTGCCTGCTCCAATAATGCCAATGCCGAGTCGGCCCGGCTTAATCGCCACGATTTTGCTCCTGCGGGGGTAGGTCATGCGGATGTTCTTGCGGGGGCTCGGCACGCTCGGCCACCGGGTGGGCGGGTTCGGCATGCTCGAGCATTGGATCGGGCGACCCGGCAGGCTCGGCCACCGGTGCCGGATCGTCGTCCGGTGCCAGCCATTTTTCCCTGCGGTGGATGCGGCGGGCAGTGGCGGCGCGGGCTGCTTGCTCGGCAAAGAGCCGTTGTCCGTTTTCCACCGACAGGTGGTGCACGAGCGGGCGGACGGGGCCTGCGGTTGAATGCAGTTCAAAGTCCACCAGGCCCAGGGCAGCCATGAGTGGTCCCTGGCGCAGTCCCAGCGATTGGGTGTGTTCGTGGGGCACCACCTGGAGGTTGCGGAAAATCACCCCATGCCGACAGAGCAGGGCCGTCTCGGTGGCGCGAAAGGCGTTGTGGCGCCAGGCGAGGGGGTCGATCCACCGGGCAGAGCGCGGCGAGTGCACAAATCCTTCAGCGGACCCCGGCCCCTGCAGCCCGGCGGCAAACACCGCAAAGGGGTTATCCACGCCGGGGTCCGGGAACACCAGTCCCAGCACCGCCATGACCTCATCCAGGGTGCCGACCGGAAGCAGCACGGAACGGGAGCCCCCGTTCGAGGAATCCGCGCCGTAGCCTGCCACATTGATGTGGACCCGGTACCAGCCAAGGGGCCGCCACACTGGGCCCTGGCTGATGCCAACCGCTTGGACACGGCCGGGCGGAATGGTCTGGGCTCGGGTCTCCAGCATGCCGTAGTGCAGCCGCACGCCGTCGGGTGAAAGGGCCACCCGGAAGTTGAAGTCCCCCGTAATGCTCTTCCAGTAGCTGGCGCCAATGCCGATGAAAATCGGAACACCGGCCACCAAGATCGCGGGCTCCCCGCTCCAGACAACCGCCACCACGGCGGCCGCCACGACGCACAGTGCAAAAATCGTGGTGCTGCTGAATATTGCCGCAGCGATGATGCGGCCAGGCTTGAGCGCCAAGACATGCGTCTCCGGCGCCTCGTGCACCTCCCCCGGCGACTCAGGGTCGCCCGCCACCCCCGAGGCACGGGCAAGAATGGCCGCTCGGAGCCGTTGTGCCTCCGGGAGTTTGAGGAAGGAGAGCTTCATGGCCGACTTCCCGCCGTCGGCCACTTCAAACTTCAGTTCCGCCAACCCAAATACCCGCGCCAACAGCGGCTGCACCACATCGATGGCCTGGACCCTGTCAATGCGCGCCCTGCGCTGCTGCCTGAAGACAACCCCCGAGTTGATGTGCACGTGCTCATCCGTGACTTGGTAGCGAGTGAATCGCCAGGACAGGAAAAACGCGCTCCCGAAGACCACCACCGCGGCAGCCACCACGGCAGCTATGACAAGCACAGGCGCGCCTGCTGTCTGGGCCAAGGAACCGGGATTGCCGTCCCAGTGCCCCGAAAAGACGTTTTCAAGCGAGTTGCGGCCAAAAATAAAGATGACGGCAGCCACCGCGACCCAGCCACGGACCAGCGGGGAAACGGGGTGCACGCGGTGCCACGTAAGTTCATCGTCGGGGCGCAGGCCCACGCCGTTGCCGGATTGGTCTTGCACCGATTTCCCGTTAACGGCTTCATCCATCACAGGCCGGCCAATTTTGCCTCACCGCGGGCTGAAAGTTGTTCGCGCAATCGGGCGGCCTCGGGTGCAGGCAGCCCGTTGAGAAGTGCGTTCGTGCCGGGCGAAGCCGTGTGCAGGTGAATGGTGCTCAGCCCCAGCATGCGCTCCAGCGGACCCATCGTGACATCGACGTATTGCATGCGCCCGTACGGGACCACCATGACACGGTGGAACAATATGCCGCTGCGGATCAACAGGTCGTCGTCGCGCTCGGCGTAGCCGATGGCCCGCACCTGGCGTGGGATGAGGATCATTTCCCAGATCATCACTATGACCACCACTGCCGGTGCCGCCCAGGCCAGCCATGCGGGATAACCGGCCCAGACACCTGTCAGCTTCAGGACAAGTGGCACCGCCGTCAGAGCCAAAAAAATCAAGGCTCCGACACCGCTGGAGATGAACCGTGCCGTGATGAGCTTGTCCGACACCCGCAGGAACACCACGTCGCCGGGGTCGATCGCGCTGCTGAGCTGCTTAGGCAAATTCTTCCTCCCCGCGGCCGTCATGCTTGGGCCGAGTTTTCGTTGTGGGTTCGTTGTCCTCGGGTGGCAGCTTGCAAAAACGTTCCACGACAACCCCCACGACCACCATGACCACGGCCCCCGCCATGAGGGTCACCATCTGCCAGATCACGGCGAGGTCCGCGCGCATGGCGATGGTGGGGAACTGGTCAAGCAGGATCCCCGTGTGCCAGCCAAACAGCACGGCACCGGCATAGGCACAGGCCTGGGCCAGCACCACCGTGCGGGCCGCCAGCAGCGGATCGAGGACCTTGTCTCGTTTGCCGTCGCGCCAGCGGCGGACCTTGAATCCAAGAACCAGGCAGACAACAACTATCAGCCCCATGGTGATCAAGGAACTCAACGGCAAAACCGGCAAGGCAAGACTGGCGCGGGAGGTCAGTTCGGTGGCCGTCCAGCCGATGGCGGCCGTGACAATGCCCACGGCAGCCAACCATGCAGGCCTGATGGTCCGCATTGTGCTATTCATTGCTGCCTCATCGATTCGCGTTGGGACTACATAATTCAACCGTACTGGGTTTTTCCCAATTTGGAATTCCCGCGGCCCATGGTTTTTGGTGGCGGGTTTAAAGTTCCTGTGCCACGTCCCGCTCCAAGGGCTCATCCTGGGCATGGCTGATGCCGGCCATGTCTTGGGCGGCGGCTGCTAATTCGGACACCGGCTTCCCGGCCAAGATGGCATTGGGTTCCATCAGCGACCACGGGTACAGCACAAAAGCCCGCTCAGCTGCGCGGGGGTGCGGCAGCGTCAGCACGGGATCGGCACTTGCTTCGTCCCCGTAAACAATGATGTCAACATCGAGGGTGCGTGCCGCCCAACGCACTTCACGGGTCCTGTGATGGGACTGTTCAACGCTCTGGCAGTGCGCCAAAAGTTCCTTCGCTGCCAGCGTTGTATCCACGGCAATGACCATGTTCAGGAAGTCCGGCTGCCCGTCGGGTCCGCCTACGGGCTTGGTGGTGACCACGGGGGAAACGTTTTGCAGACGCACCTCGGGCCGGTCCACCAATTCGGCGACGGCGCTTTGCAGCGTCCCTTTGCGTTCGCCGAGGTTGCTCCCCAGGGCCAGGATGGCCCGTGTCAGCCGTCGCTCGGCAGTCATGCCGTGCCCGCGTGCGCCGCATCCAACCGCTCACCGGGCTGTTCCGTGCCCACGTGCTCCCGGGACCTGAAAACAGTGACGTTCACGTCGCCGAAGGGCACCTGGATGGGTGCCTTGGGCTTGTGGACGGTCACTTCAACGGCATTCAGCACGGGGAAATCGGCAAGAATCCGCTCCGCCATGCGGACGCTGAGCGTTTCAATCAGGTCGTATGCTTCACCTGTGACCATGGAAACTACCGTCTCCGCCACGGCTCCGTAGTTTGCGGTGAGCATGAGATCGTCCGTGGCTGCGGCCCCTGTGACGTCAAGGTGCAACACCACGTCGGTGATGAACGGCTGGCCATCCCGTTTTTCGTGTGCAAACACGCCATGGTAACCAATGGCCGTGACGCCCTTGAGCGTGATCAAATCCGTGTGGGTCACTGCTCGTCCCGGCTTGCCTGCTCATCGCTTTGCGCAGCCAAAAGCCGTGCTTCGCGGTTTTGCTTGCCCAGCGACAGCCTGGCCGCAACCTTGGCAGCGTCAAGGCTCGCTCCGACGTCGTGCACGCGAACACCCCATATGCCCTGCACCCCGACAAGGGCTGTCGTGGCGGAAGTTGCGTCGTCGCGTTCCTTGGGGGCGGCGGCCTTTCCGGCACTGGTCAGCAATGTGCCAAGGAAGCGCTTGCGAGAGGTCCCCACCAAAATTTTGTTGCCCATGTCCACTACTTCGTGGAGGTTCGCCAGCAGTTCCCAGTTCTGCTCGGCGTTCTTGGAAAAACCGATGCCTGGGTCGAGGATGAGTTTTTCCGGCACGACTCCGGCGGCATAGAACCTTTCACGCACCTCGCCCAGCTCGCGCACCACGTCCCGGACCACATCCGTGTACTGCGTCAAGGAGTCCATGGAACGGGAGTCCCCGCGGCTGTGCATCAACACATAGGGCACCTGGCGCTCGGCAACCAAGGCAATCATGTCCGGATGGACGTTGGCGCCGGAGACGTCGTTGACCATCCCCGCCCCGGCCTCGATGGCCAGGGCGGCCGTGGACGCGTGGCGCGTGTCGACGCTGACAAGCGCACCGGCCTTGGCCAGGATTGAAATGACGGGCAGGATGCGCCGCTGCTCTTCAACTTCGTCAACATACTCGGCACCCGGGCGGGTGGATTCCCCGCCGACGTCGATGATGTCGGCACCGCCGTAGAACATGCGCAACCCATGGGCAATGGCGGTTTCGGTGGAATCGTACTCGCCGCCGTCGCTGAACGAATCGGGGGTGCAGTTCAATATCCCCATGACAACTGCACGGTCCTTGGGCAGCTTTTCAAAGCTGGCAATGGACCGGCGGGCCCGCAGGACAGGCAGGGGTGAGGTGGCCGGGCCTGTACCCGGTGCGGCGGCGAGGGAGTCCATGGTGTGTTTAGTTACCTTCCGAGAATCAAGCTCATGGCTTCGGCCCTGGTCGCGGGCTCGTGAAGCAGGCCGCGCACAGCACTTGTGACTGTCTTGGCCCCTGGTTTGCGCACGCCCCTCATGGACATGCACATGTGTTCACACTCGATCACCACTATGGCGCCTCGAGGCTTCAGATGCTCCATCAGGGCATCGGCGACCTGACTGGTAAGCCTTTCCTGCACTTGCGGGCGCTTGGCAAAAATATCCACCAGCCGGGCGAGCTTGCTCAGCCCCGTGACCATGCCTGCCTCGGACGGAATGTAGCCAACGTGGGCGGAGCCGTGAAACGGCACCAAATGGTGTTCGCACGTTGAGTAGAACGGGATGTCCTTGACCAGCACCAGTTCTTCATGGGCAATGTCAAAGGTGACTCCCAAAACATCCGCCGGGTCCTGGTGCAGGCCGGAAAACACTTCGCGGTAGGCCTTTGCCACGCGCTTGGGCGTGTCAATCAGCCCGCTGCGTTCCGGGTCTTCGCCGATGGCCAGCAGAATCTCCCGCACTGCCGCCTCGATGCGCGGCAGATCCACTGGGTGTTGTTCTGCCGGGGGCAGGGCGTCACCTGCGGTGTCGCCCTGCCCGAACCCGGTTTCGTCGTCGTAATCAGTCACGGTGCCAATCCTATCTTTCGATTAGGGCTGGCCTGGCAGCTGCGGGGCGTCGCCCTTGCCCAGGTCGATGCCGGGCTGGTTGCCCGGCGCATCCAGCTCGCCACCCAGATGGGCATTGGCAAGTTGATCCTGGGGATCGACGCTTTCCGGAGTCGGTTCCCCGGCATCCTCGGCTTCGCGGCGTTCCCTGTCCGTGATGACAGGGGGCAGCTCGGAGACCGGGCGGCTGTCCTTGGACAGCCACACCTTGCGCTGCTCGGGGCGACGCAAACCGATGAAGATCTCGGCGATCTCGGCCTGGTTCAACGTTTCCCGCTCAAGCAGTTCAAGGGCCAGCCGGTCAAGGATGTCGCGGTTGGCGATCAGCGCCGCATAGGCATCGTCGTGGGCCTGGTCGATGAGCTTGCGTACTTCCGCATCGATCACTGCAGCGACGGATTCCGAATAGTCCCGATCGTGGCCGGCATCGCGACCCATAAAGGGCTCGCCTCCACCGGTGCCAAGCTTGACTGCGCCAATACGCTCGCTCATACCGTATTGGGTGACCATGGCGCGGGCCGTGCCGGTAGCCTTTTCAATGTCGTTGGAGGCACCTGTGGAGGGGTCGTGGAACACGATCTCCTCGGCCACGCGCCCGCCCATGGCGTACGCCATCTGGTCAAGCAGTTCGTTGCGGGTGATTGAGTACTTGTCGTCTTCGGGAACCACCATGGTGTAACCCAGGGCGCGGCCGCGGGGCAGGATGGTGATCTTGGTGACAGGGGCCGTGTTGTGCATGGCCGCTGCAACAAGTGCGTGGCCGCCCTCATGGTAGGCGGTGATCTTGCGCTCGAGTTCCTTCATGACGCGGGTGCGCTTCTGCGGGCCGGCCATGACACGGTCAATGGACTCGTCCAAGGCGCGGTCATCAATGAGCTGCGCGTTGGAGCGGGCTGTCAGCAGGGCTGCTTCGTTGAGCACGTTGGCCAAGTCGGCACCGGTGTAGCCGGGCGTCTTCTTGGCGACGGCGTTCAGGTCAACACCTGGTGCCATGGGCTTGCCCTTGGAGTGCACCTCAAGGATCTGCTGGCGGCCCAGTCGGTCCGGGGCTTCCACGGGGATCTGACGGTCAAAACGGCCCGGGCGCAGCAGCGCGGGGTCGAGGACGTCGGGACGGTTGGTGGCGGCGATCAGGATGACGTTTGTTTTGACATCAAACCCGTCCATTTCCACCAACAGCTGGTTGAGGGTTTGCTCGCGTTCGTCGTTGCCGCCGCCAATGCCTGCACCACGGTGGCGTCCGACGGCGTCGATCTCGTCAACAAAGATGATGGCCGGGGAGTTGGTCTTGGCCTGCTCGAACAGGTCGCGGACACGGGAAGCACCCACGCCAACGAACATTTCGACGAAGTCGGAACCGGAGATGGAGTAGAACGGCACGCCGGCCTCGCCGGCAACGGCGCGGGCCAGCAGCGTCTTGCCCGTTCCGGGAGGGCCGTACAGCAGCACACCTCTGGGGATCTTGGCGCCCACGGCAACGAACTTGGCCGGGTTCTGCAGGAAATCCTTGATTTCGTGGAGTTCCTCGACCGCCTCGTCCGCACCGGCCACGTCGTTGAACGTCACCTGCGGGTGGTCCTTCGTGAGCAGCTTGGCCTTGGACTTGCCGAACTGCATGACCTTGTTGCCGCCGCCTTGCATGCGGGAGAACAGGAACCAGAAGATGAGCCCGATCAGCACGAACGGGATCAGCAGCGAGAAGATGCTTGACCAGAAGTTGTTGGAGGCCGGCTGGTCGTCGAAAGACTTCAACTTGGCGTTGTCAATGGCGTCAACCATGGTGGTGGCGCGATAGCCACCAAAGTAGAACTGGACGTTCTTGCCGGCCTTGCTGCCCTCGGCCGTGGTGTAGTCGTCCTTGAGGACCATGTCCACGCGGCCTTCGGAGCCAAAGATCTTGGCCGAGACAACCTTGTCATTGTTGAGCAGGTCCAAGGCTTCAGAGGTGCCAACCCGGCTGGTCCCCGTGCCCGTCAACGTGAAAAGGCCGGCTCCAATGAGCACAACCACCACAATGATCCAGACAAATGGACCTTTGAAGAGTTTTTTGACTTTCATGTGTTCGAGGCCAGGCCTCGTCCCTCCCGCTCAACCAATTCGTACCTGTACAGGACGCAGCGACACATCCCCGAGTAATAGCTTTACACCGTTCGCCTTGCTACACGCACGGGACCTGCCTTTAGTTCCCTGAGGGCATAACGAATTCCCCCAAAATGACCCAGCTATGGTCATCCGCTCCCGAAAATTCCAGCAGCGAATGACCATAGCTGCGTCATGGACGCATTTCGCCGCTGTTATTCGTATATATGCGGTGCAAGCGTGCCGATGAAGTCCAGGTTGCGGTACTTCTCGGCAAAGTCCAGGCCGTAGCCCACCACGAATTCGTTCGGGATCTCATAGCCGACGTATTTGACGTCCATTTCAACCTTGGCCGCTGTGGGCTTGCGCAGCAGCGTGCAGATTTCCACCGATGCCGGTCCGCGCGACATCAGGTTCGCCCGCAGCCAGGACAGGGTCAGGCCGGAGTCGATGATGTCCTCGACGATGAGGACGTGCTTGCCCATGAGATCGGTTTCAAGGTCCTTCAGTATCCGCACAACACCCGAGGACTGGGTGCCGGAACCGTAGGAGGAAACTGCCATCCAATCCATCGTGACGTGGCTGTGCAGGGCCCGGGAAAGGTCCGCCATGACCATGACGGCGCCCTTGAGCACGCCAACAAGCAGGACGTCGCGGCCCTGGTAATCGGCATCGATTTGCGCGGCCAGTTCAGTGACGCGTGTTTGGATTTCTTCCTTGGTATACAGAACGTGCTTGAGATCGGCTTGGACGTCGTGTGAATCCACCCATGGCTCCTGTTTGTGAAGGTTGGTACTGGTTGAAATACTTCTCTGGCGCTTACGGACTGCGCCTAAGGACTAGCTTCCCATAGCTGCGGCCCTCTTGGGGAACCCCCTGGCTGCGGGAAATCCTGTAGGCGCTCACTTTTCCAGCCAATTGCACCGGTCCGGCGGAGCCCTGCCGGGCCAGCAAGTTTTCTGCCGATCCCAGCCGTTCAAGGCTTGGCTGCACTCCTCCAAGCTCGACGGCGGCCAGCGCCAAGACTCTCATCCGCAGGGCCGGCGGAAGCCCGCGCAGTGCTTCTTCGGACAGCGCGATCTCACCCGGGGCGCTGTTTGCTGCGCTGGTTTTCGCACCATTTTCTGCGGGATTTCCCGCCTCGCTTCCTGCGTTTCGTTCTGCCAGCTTGCCGTATTCGACAGCGGCGAGCTGGTCCAGGCAGTCGGCGTCATGGCCCAGGATGCTGGCCGAGCGGGCCAGTGATTCCGCAATGCCTGGCCCCAGCTCGCGGCCAAGGAACGGAATGACGTTCGCCCTGACGCGGACCCTCAGGTAGGCGGGGTCCTGGTTGGCCGGGTCGTGCCACGGAGCCAGTCCCAGGGCCTCGCATATGGCCAATGTCTCATCCCGGCGCAGCCCCAGGAACGGGCGCAGGTGCATGCCGCGACGTTCGCGCATGCCGGCCAGCGAACGGGTGCCGGAGCCTCGGGCCAAGCCCAGCAGTACCGACTCGGCCTGGTCGTCAAGGGTGTGGCCCAGCAGCACGTTCCGTGCACCGAGCTCGCGCGCCGTCGCCTCCAGTGCGGCAAAGCGGGCCGCGCGGGCGGCAGCTTCCGGGCCCACGCCGTCGTCATCCAAATCGACGGTCCGCACCACCACGGGGTCCAGGCCCAACGAGCGCAGTTGGGCGGCGGTGGCCCGGGCCACCTCGGCGCTGCCGTTCTGCATCTGGTGGTCAACAACGACGGCGCCGACCCGCACCTCGCCGCGGCGGGCAAAAAACGCGCAGACGGCGGCCAAGGCCAGGGAATCGGGACCGCCACTGCAGCCGACAAGGACCAGCGGCGGGTTCTCCACCACGCGATTCTTCCCGGTGGTTTTCACCCCCAGCAGGTTCCCCACCATCGCCCGGGCCTTGCCCACGGTTGGGTCAAGGCGGCGCCGGGGGTGTCCAGCGGCGAGCTCGGGCTCCATCTACAGGCCCATCCGTTCCACCCAGAGGCGGGCGTTGTGGATTTCCTTCTCGGTGGGCAGGTTTTCAGCCGTGGTCCAGACGTTGTTGAAACCATCCATGCCCACCACGTCCACCGTGTCGCGGACAAACTTGGCGCCGTCGCTGTACTGGCGCATTTTGGCGTCCAGGCCCATGAGGTTGCGCATGAACTTCTCAATGACGCCACGGTCCTTGCCCCTGTTGTTGAAGCGTTGGCGGATGGTGCGCACCGTGGGCACAATGCTCTTGTCCACGCCGTCCATCACCACGTTAGCGTGGCCTTCAAGCAAGCTCATGACAGCTGTCAGGTGGGACAGGGCCGCCTTTTGGGCCGGGTCTTGGAGCAGGTCCAACACGCTTCCGCGATGGGGTTCCTCGCCCCCGTTCGTATCCTTTGCGTGCTTGCCGCCAAGCTGTTTGGCCGATTGCAGAAGGCGTTCGCCCAAGTTTTCCGAGTCGCCGACAAGCAGTGCCCCGAGTTTTTCAATTTCGGCCAGCATGTGGTGGCGCAACCACGGTGCAGCAGCAAATTGCACCCTGTGGGTCTGCTCGTGGAGGCACACCCACAGCCGGAAGTCCGACGGGTCGACCTTGAGTTCACGTTCGACGGTGATGATGTTCGGTGCCACCAGCAGGAGCCGCCCGCCCGCGGCGTGCGGCTCGGATGCCCGGGTCGGGGCAAGTGCGGCGAAGGGGTCGTATTGGCCCAGGACCTTGCTGGACAGAAATGCCAGCGCCCCGCCCAATTGCGCGCCCGTGACAGTGGCGCCAAACGCAGCGCCCGGGCTGCCCGGCGCAGGGGCGCTCCCGGAACCGGAGGCACCGGCCTGCTTGGCGGCGACAGCGCGCAGCACGGGGTCCAGCATGACGGCAAAGCTCTGCGTGTTGGCTTTCGCCCAGGATGCCCTGTCCACAACAAGCACTTGGGAATCGTGCAGGTCCCGGGCGGCCTCAAGCCTGCTGATTTCGTGCACATGCGGCACGGAACGCTCTGCCATGAGGCGCAGGTTTTCAACAGCTGCGGAGATTTCCGAACCCGACAGGGCCGGTCCGGCAGGTGCCAAATTTGCCGCCGTGCGGGCGGCAAGTTCCCAATTGACCATGGCGGGCGGGGCTGGTGCGACGGCTGCGGAACTGCTCTTTTGGGTCATGCCTCCATCACATCACAAATCCCTGACAGCCCGCTGGCGCCGCAGGCTCCGCAGGCTTAGCTGCGGGCCAGGACGCTTGCCGCGGTGTCCACGACGGGGCGGGCTGCGGCACCGCCGCCGGTGAGGCCGTTGCCGAGGACGGAAAAGACCAGCAGCCGTCCCTGGGAATTGATGACGTAGCCGGACAATGATGTGACTTGGTTCAGCGAACCGGTCTTGGCCCGCACCAGACCGGCGCCGCGAAGCTCGAGCTTCTGCACGAAGCGATCGTCGAGGGAACCGGTAAGTCCGCCGATGGGCAAGCCGGGAAGTGCTTGGCCAATGTCTGCTGCCGGGTCCGCGAGCATGAGCGAGAGAAGTTCCACCAGTTGCCGGGGACTGATCAGGTTGCTCGCGGACAGTCCGCAATTGTCGGTGGTGGTGATGGTGCCCATGGCGAGCCCCAGCCCACCCACAACCTCGCGCACGGCGGCCACGGCACCGGCATTGCTGGCATCCCGGCCCAGCTTCACTGCGACCATGCGGCCCAGTACTTCCGCCGTGTAGTTGTCGGACTCTTCCAGCATGTACCGCGTTTGTTCGGCGACGGTGGCCGATTCCACGGAGGCCAGCACTGTTCCTGGGCTTCCAACGGCGGCGCCTTGGGCGGCGGCAGGGGCTGCGCCGCGGGTGATGGTCCCGGTTGTGGCGACTCCAGCGTCCTCCAGGGCTCCGGCAAAGGCCTCCGCCACGGCGACTGCCGAATCCTGCGGGCGGGGCCCGCTCAAGACGCCCGGGCTTGTTCGTCCCGAGTACAAGGCCATGGGGTAAATCGGGGCGATCTCGCCGGCATCAACATCTTCCGCAGCCCAGGTGGGGTTGAGCGGGGAACCTGTGAACAAGGTGTCGTCGATGCTGATGGTGACAGGGCCGGTGGCCCCGGCGGCTGCGAGCGCGGCGGCGGTGTTGCGGGCCAGGGTGGCCAGCCCGGCGTGCCCCATGGCCAAATCCTGTGCGCTCCCGCCGGCAGAGAGCATGGAGTCGCCGCCTGCGAGCAGCACAATCTCATGTGCGTCGGCCCCGGCGATGGTCCGGGTGCTGAACCGGGCGTCGGGCCCCAGGGTCTTTAGGACGGCGCCGGCGGTGAGCAGTTTCAGGTTCGACGCCGGGATCCTGGGCGATTCCCCTGCTTGGGAAAACAGCTCCTGCCCGGTGAGGGCATCGGCGACATACATGCTGAACGTGCCTGCGCCGTCGAACATCAAGGCCTTTTGCAAGTCCACGGAGAGCTTGGCGGCGTCGGGCAGCGGTGCCGTGTCAAGCAGCGGGGCCACATCGGAGATTTCCGCCAATGCGGTGGGAGGCTCCTGGGCTGCGGGCAACACGGCGACCACGGCCGGATCTTTGGGCAGGAATGCAGGCGCCAACGCCATCCCCACTGGGACGCTGACGGCGGCGAGCGCGCAGATGAGCAAGCCGCTCGTCACCACTTTTGACGTGCGTCCCATAGAGCAGGCAATTCCTTCGAAACTGGTGGACCCGGCGCGCAACAATCGGCAGGAGAAAGGCAAGTACTGTGCCAGGAAGAACCGGGCGGGTTTTTAGCGCAACGAAAGCGCCTATATCCTCATACTAGACGGATTTCCCGTGCGCAGCCCTGTCCGGCCGCGCACACCACATCATGAGGAGCATAACGATGAAGCACGACGTCACCATCGAGATCCCCCGCGGATCACGCGTCAAGTACGAAGTTGACCACGAGACCGGCCGGGTCCGCCTGGACCGCGTGCTGTTCACCTCGATGCAGTACCCCACGCACTACGGCTTCTTCGACGACACCCTCGGCGAAGACGGCGACCCCTTGGACGCACTGGTGCTATTGCAGGACTTCGACCTGCACCCCGGCGTGGTGGTGGATGCCCGCCCGATCGCCGTGTTCAACATGACCGACGAGTCCGGTGGAGACGCCAAGGTGCTGTGCGTCGTCGACGACAAGCGCTTCGACCACATCCAGGAACTTGCCGACGTCGACGAATTCCTCATCAAGGAGATCGAGCACTTCTTCACCCGCTACAAGGACCTGGAGCCCGGCAAATGGGTCAAGGCCGAGGGCTGGGCCGACAGGGCAGCCGCCGAAGCCGAGCTGGAAGCGTCCATCAAGCGCTTTGCGGACACCCAGCACTAATCCACACTTGCTGGCCCGGTTCTTCCTGGGCATGGTGAAGCACGACGGCGGCGCTCCCCCTTGGCGGGAAGCGCCGCCTTTGTTTTCTCCCACCAGCCGTCCCCGTCAAGGCCCCGCGCAGGCAAATGCCGGGCCCATTCTTCCCCGAGGTAGTCATGGCCAAAAAGCCTGAATTTGCAGGGCCAACCCAGCTGATCGATTCCGGCACAAACCGCCCCGTTCGGCAATACACGATGAGCGGACAGTATTATGTGCGCGCCACCGCAAGCCGCCACTTCTGGGGCCGCGTCCTGGACGGGGTCGTGTTCCTGGCCGCATTCTGCGTGTTCTCGCTGCTGGTGGTCTGCACGCAGTTGGCTATGAAGAATAGTCCTGCGCTGTGGGAACTGGCATACGAAGACAGCTTCTTCATGGCACTCGTGGCCTTGGCCTGGTTCCCTGCGCTGTACGTTTACGGCATGATCTGGGGAAAGTGGGGCTTGTTCGGCGACAAGGCGGCGCACATGCGCAGCGTCCGCATCAAGGACGGCACCATCTCCGGTGCATGGATCGGCGGATGGCGGGCGGTGGCTTGGTCCTTCTTCCCGTTCTATGTGGTGCTGCTGATCGTCAGCGTGTTTGACGGCGGAATGGACCACACGCCCGGTTATGTCCCGCTTGGCCTGGATTCCGGCTTCGCCAAGGGCCAGGCGCCGTTTCTGAACCCGTCATCCGTCGACGGTGCACGAGCCCAGGCCAGCTGAACCAACGCGGTTGGGACTAGACCAGGCTGCGCAGGACGGCGACAACCCCGTCGTCGTACACGGAGGCCGTCACCTCGTTGGCGGCAGCCTTGACCACGTCGTCGGCCTGCCCCATGGCTACGCCACGGCCGGCCCAGCGCAGCATTTCGATGTCGTTGCTGCCGTCGCCGACGGCGACCGTCAGCGCAGCATCGATGCCCAACGTAGCGCGCAATGATTCCAAGGCGGAGGCCTTGGTGACCCCGGCGGCGGCAATGTCCAGCCAGGCGCTCCAGCCAATAGCATAGGTGACCCCGCTGAGCCCGGCTTCGGCAATGGCGTCGGCGAATTCCTGCGTGCTGGCTTCGGTGCTGTTGACCACCACGCGCACGGCCTCGGCGCTGAGCAGGTGGTGGAAATCTACGCCGCGCGCCTCGATGCCAAAGCTGTCGTCCTGGAAGCGCGAGGTGGAGAGGAAGTTCCCTTCGGCGTCCTCCAGGGCAAAACGAGCTCCGGGGACACGTTCCTGCAGGGCTGTCAGGGCGGGGCCAGGGTCGAAGGTCACCTTGTCGATGATCTCCCAGCCTTCGGCTAGAGATGGGTCCAGGCGGATGGTCACGCCGCCGTTTGAGCACACGCCGTAGCCGCTGCGCAGGCCGATGGCCTCCACGATGGGAACCAGGGCACCCAACGAGCGGCCAGTGGCGATGATGACCTCGTGGCCGGCGTCAACCACGGCACGGGCTGCCTCGCGAACAGCACCACTCATGATGCCGTCGTGGTCCACCAGTGTGCCGTCGACGTCGAGGGCCACGAGGTATTTGGTGGTGTTGCTGACCCGGTCGTCGGTGCCGGGGGTTGCACTATTTACAGTAATTGTCATGCCTCCAGTAGACCAGACCACGCTCCAAAATAGCCATGGCCTGGCCCACATCCCAGAATGAACAGTGGGTAAACAGCTCCGGCAACCTTGGCGGCACACACGGGAATGCACGCGTTGACACAGAAAACCCGCTCCAACCGTTCGGGCTGTCCCGACTACAAACGTCATGCCGGAACGTGACGAAAGTCGCAAACAAATTCAGACTATCGATGGATGGTGCGCAAACACCCGCCATATAAGAATCAAAGTGCCACACGGGCAGGGTTTGGTCCACCACCAGTCGCACCACCACAAGGGGATCCCATGAAAATTGCAGCCATTGTTCTCACGGCCGTCCTGTTGGGGGCTCCCGCCCCACTTTCGCCCGTGCCGGCAGCACCGCCGCCGTCTGCAGTCTCTGCCCAGACGGAAGCAACCCGGGGAATAGCGGCCCCCTATGGCGCCGGTCATGGTGTTCGAAGCTTCCTCTGCCGCTGGGTTTCTTGGTGTTGATTCTTTTTCTGACACGGTATTTCCCCACTTGGCATGCCACAAAGGGCCATCTCAACGCCGCGTTGTCATAATGGGAGCATGCAGCAACATACAGTGACACCAAACACTTCGGGCAGCGGCACGCACTCCACGGCCGGTTTTTGGCACGACCGGCCGGCGACCACGGCAACGAAGATCCTGCTTGTCGCCGTGGCGGCGTTTTCACTGGCCTCGGATGTGCTGCTGGTCGGATGGGACGTGTCAAAACTGGGTTCAGGAATGGTGCCGTCACTAATTTTTATCACCCTGGGACTTGTTGTCCAAGGCTGGAAAGCGACCGCTGGTACGGTGATCGTGGCCGCTGGCGCTTCTTACTGCATCTTCGTTGACAACGCCTCCTACGCAGCAGCGTGCCTGGCAGTGACTGCAGGTTTTGTAGTCGCTCTCACGACGCGACGATTCTTCCTCGCCTACGTGGGTTTCGTGGCACTTTGGTGCATCATTCTCGTCTGGGTCCAACCTCGCGAACTCGCACTGCTGCCGGCTTATCTCCTGATGGTTGGCATTGGAGCCGTCATCGGCAACTTCTTTCGGCACTCCATCAGCAAAGACCAGCAGCATGCGCAGGATCTGCAGGCCCTCGAGCAGCGGCGCCTGCGCGCGATTGACGAGGAACGCAGACACCTGGCTCGGGAACTCCATGACGTCATTGCCCACGACCTCACGATAGTCGCGATGCACGCCAGAGTATTGGACATCGCGGATTCCCCGTCGGATCGTGCATCCTCGCAACAGGCGATAGGCGATTCGGCACGCAATGCGCTGTTGGATTTGCGGAGGATGCTGGGCGCACTTTACGGTCCCGGCTGGGATGCCGACGCTCCGGTCGCTGAGGATTCATCAGTGACGCTGACTGATCAAATCCAAAGAATTTCCGCCAAAATGGAATCGTTGGGCATTGAGGTGACCACCCGGTTGGCGGACACCGCCGGCATTCCACGCAGCATTGAACTGGCATTGCTGCGCACGGTCCGTGAATCAACCACCAACATTCTCAAGCACGTGGGGGATTCCACCCGCGTCACCATCGAAGTGACGCGCAGCCTGCAAACCGTCGAGTTGAGCGTTTCCAACACTCCGCCGGAGCACTCCCGGCCCATGCACCTGCCCGAATCCGGATTTGGCCTCATGGGGATGCGTGAGCGAATGGCTCTCTTTGCCGGAACATTCAGTGCCGGCCCGGACAACCACGGTTGGACCGTCCGGGCCAGTATCCCCCTGCAGTAGCGTCCCGCACAGAACGGCCTCCGGGCACGAAAGGCAGCACTCCGTGCATACGCAGGGGTGCCGCCTTTGCTGTTTGTGGTGGGGTTTCTCCAGGCTTCCCAGCGGTGCCGTTGGCCGTGGGGCACCCCTGAGCCGAATTCACCCAATCACTGAATCCAAATCCACCCCGCCGCTCGGGTTCATCAATTCGTCGCACCATCTCAAAACGTTTGATGGATACCCCACGCTGCGTGTTTCGGGAAACGTAGTGGGTGAAGGCCGGCCGGACCGGCACTTCGCTGCAAGCCAAGACTTGCGGGTCGTCCCGCATCCAGAGACCGCTGGGAGGTGAAAAACATGATCTCAACTCTTGGACGTGCCGAAGAGAAGCATTTCACGGGCGAAAACGCCGTGGCCCCCGGTGGCTGGTGCTGCTCCTGCTGCTGTTGGTGCTGGGCTTCCGTCTTCTAGCCCCAGCCGGGGATGACACGACTCCGGCGCCTGGGCCGCGTCATCCCCATCCCCTCCCCACCGAAAGGCAAAATCATGGCCGTCGCTACGCTGTCCAACATCCATAAGCGGTACAAAGGGATGCCGACCCCCGCACTCGATGGCATCAATCTGAGCGTCGATCCGGGAAATATTGTCGTTCTTGTGGGGCCAAACGGATCAGGGAAGACAACGGCGATGGAAATCCTTTCGGGTTTGCGCACCGCCGATTCGGGGTCCGCAACGATCAACAACCGCGAGGTTGTCCCCGGCGGCCGCCACCGATTCGACGTCGGTGTCCAGCTTCAAGAAGCCGGGCTGCCGCAGCGGCTCAAGGTTAAGGAAGCCGTCCGATCCGTGTCATCGCTCTACCGGGATCCGGGCCCGGTCGACTCCATCCTGGATTCACTGGGCCTCTCGGACCGGATGAACCAGCTGATTGACCGACTTTCCGGAGGCTGGCAGCGCCGTTTGGACATCGCACTGGCGTGCATCGGCCGACCCCGGCTGCTGATCCTGGACGAACCCACCAGCGGTTTGGACCCGACCGCCCGTGCAGAGCTGTGGGAGTTCCTGCGCGACCTGCGCTCGAGGGGCATGTCCGTGTTGGCCTCCACCCACGACCTGAGCGAAGCAGAGGCATTCGCCGACCGAATCGTGGTCCTGCACAGCGGACGAATTATTCTCGATGGCCCCGTTGCTGAGGTGCTCGCCGTTGCCGGCGGAACGTGGCGGCTGCGCCTGACCGGAGTTGTGCCTGGAACGGCAAGCTCCCTTGCGGCCTTCGGTGTGCGCCCCTTGCAGCAAGGCGACAACATCAGCATTGTCGGCGAACGCGAGGAGCTGACCCAGATCGCAGGCCGGATCGAAACCGAACGCGCCGACGGAAGAATTTCCTACATCGACCTTCTCAGCGGGCCCGTTCGTTTGGAGGATGTGTATGCCTTTGCGGCTGCCCCCACGAACAACGGGCCGGAACACGAAAGGAATCGACATGACGGCTAAGGTACAGCACCCGCACCCGGACGGCGGGAATCCGGCAGACGGCAGCCCACGCCCCTTGGACGAGACAAGATCACCCGCGGCCCCGGCCCTGCACATCCTGACGGCCTGGTTCCGTCAAGAACTCGTCCTTCTCCTGCGCGAACCCGTGGCGATCTTCTTCTCTCTCGGTTTTCCGCTGGTCATCTATGTGTTCATCGGCATTCCTTACGCCAATGAAATATTGCCCGGCGGAGCCAGGTTCATAGACGTGATGTTTCCAGCCCTGCTGGGAACAGTTGCGGCAAATCTGTTGCTAATGGGGCTTCCCATCTATTTGGCGGAACTTCGTATCCGCTCGGTGGTCCGCAGGTACCGGGTGCTGCCATTGCCAGGCGCGATGTTTGCGCTGGCCACGCTCCTGTCGATGCTCGTGTTGGTGGCAGCCGCCTGTGGCATTGTCATGGCCGTCATTGCCAGCCAGCACGGGCTGCTGCCGACCGTGTGGGGATGGCGGTTCATCGCACTGACGCTTGGATTGATCGGCTGGCTCAGTGCCCTTGGATTCCTCATCGGCACACTCCCGGCGGGTTCGCGGACCATTCAAGCACTCAGCGCCGCGTTGTTCTTCATACTGTTTTTTGGCTCCGGGGCCGCGGCCCCCATCGATGGACTGCCGTCAGCCATCCAATCCATCCTTCAATGGAACCCGCTCAAGCAGTGGTTTGACGTCATGATCGGCGTTTATGCCGGCCTGGAAGTCACCACAGTGCAGTGGCTTCGCCTATGGATTTCCCTGCCGTTGAGCATTGTTTGCGTCTTCTTGGGCTTGCGTTTCTGGAAACGCGCCTAGCACATGATCCGTCCCGTTCCCTGCCCTCAAGGAGATACCGTGAAACACACCGTCTACAATCACTCGGTGACCTGGGCGCCGCCGTCCCAGGACAGCGACCGTTCAGCCGCATTACAGGAAATGCTCGATGTCTACAGCCCCTTCGGCCAGATACGAAATGTCCTGACGACGTTCCGCTCAGGTCTAGGCACTGGCGGCTACCAAGGTTCGGCCGCCCCGTTCTCCCTGGACCACACGTTCCGGCGCATGCTTGGACTCGGAGCCTTGAATGCCGGCCTGGACCGGGACATCTACGGCGGCGGAAAGGGACTCGCGCTCTTCGACTCAGTGGCTTCTTCCTTGGGAGAAGCCATTGAGCGCATGCTCGGGTCGTTTTCGTCGATGGAGATGCTCGGGCCGGAGAACCGCACCGTCGCCACCGCCCGGCAGATGGAACAACGTGGATTCACCATTGTCCATCCCAAGGACTACAGCATCTTCACCGACGAACAGTTGGACGAAGTGGGCTTCCGCTGTCAGCGGTGGACTCCCGACACCACGCTGACCTGGCATCGCGGCACCAACCTTTTGACGGGAGGGAGCCACTGGGTTCCCGCACAACTGGTGCACCTTTTCTACATCTCTGAGCCGGGCGAAGCCCGGATTGGCGCTTCCAGTTCCGGTGGCCTGGCGACCCACGTCACCGATGAAGAGGCACTCAGCCACGGATTGTTGGAAGTCATTGAACGTGATGCCGTGAATCTGTCCTGGTTTTGCAAGGTGCCCCTGTCCCGGATTGTCGTGGACCGGCCCTTTGCCGATCCTGCCATCAACCAGTGGCTCACCGACGCCGAACGGGCGGGGGTGGGCATGGACTTTTATCTCCACCGTCTGGACATTGAGGACGTTTACGTCGTCACCGCCATCAACTTTGAAGAAGACTTGGATGAAAACGCCTACATGGCCGGCGGCGGAGTCGGTTTAAGCATCGAAGCAGCCATACGCAGCGCCCTGAGTGAAGTGGTCCAGGCCGAACGCATGGTCCGCACGCCGATGTTGGCCGAGGACTGGGAACTGGCCATGGGCTTTAGCCGCATGTTTGGCATAAACAGGGATGCCAAACCTGCGGATTTCAAGAATTTCATCCAAGTGGTTCCTTACTACGGATACCAGGAAAACCAGCCCAAATTGGACTGGTACTTCCGTTCTCCGATGCAGCCCACAGTCCTCTTGTCGGAGTTGCCCTCCTCCAATCCTTCCGACGAGTATTCGGCCGTGCTGGAACTTTTCCGTCACAACGGCTTCACCCCCATCGCCTTTGACCTCACCCCGGAGTCATTCCGCAAGGTGAGGCTGCGCAAGGTCTTCGTCCCCGAATTGGTCCCTGCATTTCCACCGAATTTGCCCATGCTGGGCCACCCCCGTTACCGGACGCTGCGCACCAAACTTGGTCTCCAGGAACACGACTGGACCCTCGCCGACATGCCCACTGATCCTTTGCCCTACCCCTGAGGAGAAGCCATGGCGACACTTCGAAGCACCGCATCCACCCCGTCCGGCTCCTTCTTTGTCCGGGCGGCAATCGTCTCACTTTCGCTCAAGGCGCCACTTGTTGTGGTGGGGGTGCTAAATCCCGTCGGTGTCCCGGGAGCCATCCCTCCCACCGCAATCGATGCAGGTTTGTTCCTCACCTTGGCGTTTCTGGCCTCCGGAATCGTATTCCTGGCCCGCAGGCACTGGTTCGGGGTGGTCTCCACCGCCGCCTACTGCATGTACTCCCTGGTGGGCGGGTTCATGCTGGCCCCCTCCTACCCGCTGTGGGCCGGTGCCATCATCGCCACCAGCACGGGAGCCTTGATTTTCACCGCATTCGCACTTCGATCCAAGGCATTTATCCGGCAAAGCAGCAGAAACCTCTGAACATCCACCTCGGGCATCCACGTCCCTTCACCAGGAGGAAATTCCATGACCCAGACCATCATCAACCAAACCGACACCACCCAGGCCCCCGCCGACGCACCGCGACTTCTCGTCAACCCTGCTGTGGCGATCATCCGTTGTTCCGACAATGAGGTCTTTATCCGCCATGGGTCAAGGTCGGCCACCTCCCACAGGATCGAGGACACGAAAGGGCGGGGTAGGCTGGCCAACTTCGCTGAAGCATTCGCCGTCCCGCGAACTGTAACCGAGGCGGCGTCGTCTACGGACACGGATGCGCTGGACGCAGCTGAGTTCACCCAACATCTTCTGGACGGGCATGCCTTGATCCCCGATGCCGACCGGAACTACGGCTACGCGATCGCAGGACTCGGCAGTCCAGGGATTCCAGCGGCCGCCCAACTCGCCGTGGTGGGAGAGGGGCGGGTCGGCACTGCCGTTGCACGGCAGCTTACGGACCTGCTCCGACGCCCGGTTGAGCAGGCCGCAGAGCTGATAACTGCATTTGAGGACTGCGATTTTGTGGTGGTCGCCGCAGACGCGCTGAACCCTGGACTTTTTTATGACGCTGACGAGGCCGCCATGGAAACCGGGACACCCTGGCAGCTGGTTTACGTTGACGGCGGGGAGGTCATGGTGGGCCCGACATTTATCCCGGGCATGACCGTCGGCTACTACGACCTGGACACCATGGACGAGTCCGGCCGAACTATGCGAATGGACTACCAGTTCCTCAAGACCGCAACCGCGGCCGTACCGGCAACGGCACCGGTGCCGTACGCAGTCGCCGACCTGGCCGCATCCTACGCCTCGCTTTCCGTGCTTCAACATCTCACAGGCAAGGGCAGCTTTCTGGAGAACCATGTCCTGCGCTTGGATCTGGAACGAATGCACGTGATCCGTGACCGAGTCATGCGCCTTGCCAGGACACCCCGCGACCTGGCCAACCGCAACGACCTCCGTCACCCGTTCCTGTAGTCATCCGAGCCACCACCGCCAGAGGAGCCCTGCCATGAGAACACGCCCTGAGGATCAGCTCAAACGCATGCTTGAGCAGACCCTGATTCCCCCGACTACTGTGACCGAACTGGATCCGGACACCATCGACGCGACAACCAGCCGCATCGCCTCCTTGACCGGTTCCCTTTCAGAGGCCTACCAGTTCAATTCCCAACACACCCATGCCAGTTTCAACCGCCTGCCGGACGCCGCCACCCGGGCAACCGTGCGCAAATTTTATTTTGAAACCACCCTTTCGGCATTCACACGGTTGCACCGCGACGGCTCACGCTGGAGCATGCACGCACAGAACCTGCCCCCGCGCTTCCAGCAGTTGTTGAGCCCGCTATGGAGCAATGCCGCAGCCGTGGACGCGATGTACACGGTGGATGTCCTCTTGCTCGCAGAAGGCATCCTTTGGCGCAGCGTGCCCGGGGCGCCTGGTTTCATTAGCGAGAAGCAGTGGAGCGATGTTCAGGCGGGGGAGCTGCAGGAGGCATTCCCCGACCGCGACCTCGCGGCCAGCGACGGCCTGCTGTTCGTGGTCGGACATTTGACCCGGGCTTCATATCTCACCGGCGACCGCGCCGCACGAAGTGTTGGGTTGGCAGCCGGGGTAGTCGCCGGGGCCTTGTTCGCGGCCGGTGCGTCCGCGAACAGCGGGATCTCCATACAGATTGTGGATGCGTTCATCGATGCCCTGGCCAATCGGGCGTTGGGATGCGACGGGGTTGAACGGTCGCTGGCGGCAGTGCTCACTCTGTCAGCGGAATCGGAAGAATTTTCTCCTCCGCCACCGGAGACGGATGACGCGACAGCGACGGATGGCGTGGGCGCCCTCTCGGGCAGCACCACCGATAGGGCTGAAGACGAAGCTGCAGGGCCCGGCGCCGAGGCCCTGGCAGTGGCCGTCCGCTGGGAGGCGCTGCCTGCCAGCGGACGGGACGCCGTGGCCGAGGCACTGGACTCTGCGACGGATGTTTCCGAATCCGGTCAGGACCCCGTTCTGCGTCGGGTGGCCCACCGCATCTTTGAACGCTCCGTCCAGGAGTTCTTTGGCGCGGAGCAGTCCAGCACCCAGCTCCCGGCGGACCTTGTTCACCACACGCTGCCGGACCCTTTGGGCATCCCGCTTCCCACTGGCGATCCAGACACGGAAGAAGCGTCGCTTGCCCAGGTTTTGGCTGGCCGGCGTGTGGTCCGCAGCTACGAACGTGGAGCGCTGGCGTTGGAAGAGCTTTCCACCGTTTTGCGCCTTGCCGCCGGTTCCACAGACACCGAAGACGGCTACGGGGTGCGCGGAATTCCTAAATTCCCATACCCGAGCATCGGCGGGCTGGACAGCAATGAACTGGGCGTGATCATCAACAACGTCAGCGGGATCGAGCCCGGCTATTACGTCTACGACAAAGTGGGGCACGCCCTGTCTCCCCGGCTGAAAGGGGATATGCGCCTGTCCCTGGTCACAGCTACCTTTGAATCCGAGTGGCTGTTTTACGCACCGGCAGTCCTGGTGCTGGCCAATGACCAACAGAAGGTTGCCTGGAAGTACAAAACCCGCGGATACCGCATTTCGCACCTTGACCAAGGCGCGCTGCTGCAGAACCTCTCCCTGGTTGCCACAGCACAGGGACTGGGTTCCTGCCCGGTTGCAGGCTATTTCGACGAAGTGCTCAACCGCATACTCGGATACACCGGCCAGGACAAATTTGTCGCTTCGCTGCTGGCGCTCGGCCGCCCCAACAGGCTCGGTCACGGAGGCTGAGGCCATGAATGCGGTATTGGGCGCGGCCCTGGCCGTTTTCATCCTGCTGGGCCTGACTGCAGCGGTGTGCAGTGCACGCCCGGGGTGGAGGAAGCATTTGTCGGTGGCCGCCCCTGTTGTCCTCGGCGCTGCGTGCCTCGCCGGTGCAGGCGCCCTGCTGCACCAGTTCCCGGGGTCCTGGGACAACGGGGAAATCATCGCCTGGCTTGCGCTGGGGCATCTGGGGTCACCCTTGGCCACCCTCCTGGCCGCCGCGGCCGCCGTCGGCTTGGCACGGGTCTCATTCCGCACCGAACATGATTTGGTTGGGCTTCTGCATCGGCCGGCCGGGACCCGCACCAATGCACTTCCGGTGGAGCTGCTGTCATTGAATCTGCCAGGGCGGGCAGAAACGATGCGCGACGTTGCACGAACAGCGCGGGCACCTGTCCGGTTTTGGGGGCTCTCCCTGCTTACCGTGCTGGGCGAGGAGTCGTTTTTCCGCGTGGCCATGCCGGCGGCACTCATCACTGCCGGGTTCCCCGCCTGGCTTGCCGTGCTCCTGCCCGCTGCCGCTTATGCGCTCAACCATGTGGGTTTCGGCACCGCCTCTGTCGCGGGTAAATTACTGCTCGGTCTGGTTCTCGGAGCCGGCGCATGGGCCGGGGGTGCTGCCCTCGTCTCAGTTCCGGCACATATGCTCTATCAGCGCTGGGTCCAGCGTCAATTCGTCCACTCACCGGCAAGGAGCCGACATGACCACGCGACGCCCTCTCCCAGACCACGCCCCAGAACATGAATCCGGCAGCAGCCCTGTCCATGCCGTGGATTCCTCCGCCGGAATAGGCGGCTACCGTCTTGCCCAAACCGACCCGCTGGACCGGGCCCCACGGAAGATCCTGGAGCTGTGGGCGGACAACGGACTGACTGGAATCAGAATCGAGGGTTCCAGCTGGGAAGAACTGGCCATTTTGCGCGAGTTGGTCCGCCTCCGTGTCAATGACGGCCAGCCCGTCCCCCGGATCGCCGGAGGCGGCCCGGTCCTGGTCGACACAGTCCCCGCTTCCGACCGTGAGTACTGGATCGGGGACCGGCGCTCGCTCCGGGCCGCCCTGGAAACCGTCTTGGCACACGGGGTCGGATGGGTGGGAATGCGACTCCGTGGACCGGACTGGGTGAGGCCGTTGATTGAGGCAGCACACGCTGCCGGGCTCCGGGTCGCATACAGAGGTCCGTGGGAAGGAACCGCCCACCTGGCACCGGGAGACCACCTTCCTGCTGCTGCAGATGTCCTGGGGGGCCTTGGACAAGCACCCCTTCAACTCCTGCACCGCTGGGCCCAGGAACCGGAGAAAGGTGAAGACCGGCTTGCATGGGCCCGCTCGGCGGGCCTCACCGTCGGCAGTGGGCTGATGGCGCTGCGACGGTCAGTATTTCTGCGCGAGGCTCTGGATGCACCTTTTCTAGAGGAGCTGGAGCCGATCCTGCCGCATTCGGCCCATCTGCGGGAAATGAAACGTCCTGGCGGCTATTTGGCCGGCAAACGCCTGCTGCGCCAGCACACCGGGTTGGCCGAGCCCTCACGCAGTGATGGCTCGCTGGCCGAGGATGGGTGGGGCCGCCTGCTCTCCGCACTTGGTTCCGTCCCCGAGCCTCTGGTCCCCGCCACCCGCACCCCGCAGCTAACTTCCCTGCCCGGGTACGCGTGGCACGAGGAATGTGCGCTGCTGAAACACGCAGGTGTCCCAGATCCCGGCTCCCGCGGCGCAGGACTGTTGACCGGCCCGTTCGCCGCCCCCGTTGACACTGTTGATACGGAAATCCAATGAGACATGCACGGCCAGCAGCGGCAAGTTCGCCCACCCGGCGTCAGTCGATGCAGATCAGGCCGGCCCTGGCGGCCTTGATGACGACCTGAACCCTGTCACGCACCTTCCACTTGGCCATGATCCTGCCCATGTGAGTCTTGACGGTTGCTTCGGAGAGGTGGAGGCCGGCGGCGATTTCCGCATTCGACATGCCCCTCCCCAGCAGGCACACAACCATCTCTTCCCGTTCGGACAACGGTTCGACGCTGTCGTCGGCGCTGCCTACCCGCGGGGCCGGTGTCTGGCGGATCGAGGAGATCAGCTGCTGTGTGACGAGTGCGGAAAGCACGGACCCGCCGCCATGCACCTGGCGAATCGCTGTCACAATCTGTTCAGGTTCGGCGTCCTTGAGCAAATATCCCGAGGCCCCGGCCCGCAGCGCCGGCACCAAGTAGAGTTCGGAAGAAAAAGTGGTGACCGCAATGACACGCACCTCTGGGTGGGCCTTCACAATGTGCCCTGTGGCTTCGACACCGTTCATGACTGGCATCTGCATGTCTATCAGCACCACATCAGGGCTCAATGCAGCACATTGCTGGACCGCCGCCTGTCCGTCACAGGCCTCCCCCACCGTCTGCATTCCGGGCGCGGCGTTGACAAACATCATTAGCGCGCGCCGCATGAGTGGCTGGTCGTCTGCGACCAACACGTTGATTCCCTGTGCATCGTTGCCCCACATACACCCAGTCTAAGCTGGTGGAAATGCCAAACGCCGGGTAAACACTCACGCTTTCATCCACACTGTGAGTATTTGCCCGGCGTTCACCCCGACACGGCAACTACAGCACGGGGAACACTTCCATGCCGCCCAGGTACTTGCGCAGGGCCGCCGGGACGGTGACGGAGCCGTCGACGTTCTGGTGGTGTTCCAGGATGGCAACGATCCAGCGGGTCGTGGCCAGGGTTCCGTTGAGGGTGGCCACGGCGCGTGTGCCGCCCTTGCCGCCGTCGTCCGCTGGCTGGCGCTCACGGATGTTCAGGCGGCGGGCCTGGAAGGTTGTGCAGTTGGAGGTGGAGGTCAGCTCGCGGTAGGCGTCCTGGGTGGGGACCCACGCCTCACAGTCGAACTTGCGGGCGGCGGACAGGCCCAAGTCGCCTGCCGCCGTGTCGATGACGCGGTACGGCAGTTCCACCTTGGCCAGCATTTCCTCTTCCCAGGCGAGCAGGCGGGCGTGTTCCTCGGCAGCTTTTTCCACCGTGGTGTACACAAACATTTCCACCTTGTTGAACTGGTGGACGCGGATGATCCCGCGCGTGTCCTTGCCGGACGCGCCCGCCTCGCGGCGGTAGCAGGAGGACCAGCCAGCGTACCGCACGGGCTCCTGGACGTTGATAATTTCGTTGCCGTGGTAGCCGGCCAGCGCCACCTCGGAGGTGCCCACCAGGTAGAGGTCGTCCTCGGCCAGGCGGTAGATTTCGGCGTCGTGCTCCACGTCGAAGCCGGTGCCGGCCATGGTCTCCGGGCGCACCAGGGTGGGTGTGATCATGGGGGTGAACCCGGCCGCAATGGCCTGGTCCATGGCCATGTTCAGCAGCGCCATTTCCAGGCGGGCGCCCACACCCTTCAGGAAGTAAAAGCGCGAACCGGAGACTTTGGCGCCGCGTTCCATGTCGATGGCACCAATGAGCTCGCCAATTTCCAGGTGGTCGCGAGGGGCGAAGTCGGGAAATTCGCGCGGCGTGCCAACAGTTTTTACCACAATGAAGTCGTCCTCGCCACCTTCCGGGACACCAGCGGAGACCAAGTTGGCCATGCTGCGCACCAGCGCATCCTGGGTGCCTGCAGCCTCATCCGACGCTGCGGAGGCTGCCTTGACGGCGGCCGCCAGGTCCTTGACTTCGGCCAGCAGGGCCTGCTTTTCCTCGCCCTTGGCCGCGGCGACCTTCTTGCCGAAGGTCTTTTGCTCGGCGCGCAAGGACTCAAAGGAGCTGATCGCAGACTTGCGGGCGGCGTCGGCGGCCATGATGGAGTCCACCACGGACACATCGGCACCACGGGCACGCTGGCTGGCACGGTAATTTTCAGGATTTTCGCAGAGGTCTCGTACATCGATCACTTGCTAAGCCTATCCAATCAAAACAAGTTCACGGGCTAAGGTTGGATAATCATGCCAACTGAAATTCTCGTTATCGTCATTGTGGCCGCCATTGTGCTGGCCGTCGCCTTCAGCTGGCTGGGTGTGCGCAAGCTCGCCCAAAAACACACGCGCAGTGCGGTGGCCGACTCCCCGCACAAAATTCACTTGGCAAAACAGCAGGTGGCGTTCATCTACAACCCCACCAAACACGGGGCCGAGGCCGCCACGACCCTCATCACCCGTTCGGTTTCCAAGGCCGGATGGCCGGCACCCATCTTCTTGGAAACCACCGAAAACGACCCGGGCTTCGCCATGGCTGCCGCGGCGCTGGCAGCCAAGGCCGACGTCGTGATTGCCGGCGGCGGCGACGGCACGGTCCGCGCCGTGGCCCAGACCCTGCGGCACACCGAGATTCCGCTGGCCATCATCCCGCTGGGCACCGGAAACCTGCTGGCCCGCAACCTGAACCTCAATGTCACGGACATTGCCGACTGCGTCCAGACTGCCTTGTTTGGACACCAGCGCCACATCGACGCCGGCTTGATGGAAATTCAGGACGAGATCACCGGGTCCGCTTCCAGGCACTCATTCATGGTGATTGCCGGGCTGGGCATGGACGCCGACGTCATGAACGACACAAATTCCAAGCTCAAGGAACACGTGGGTTGGCTTGCCTACAGCGAAGCCGGGTTGCGGCACATGGCCGGGCGGCGCAAGAAGATCAGCATTGCCCTTGACGACGAACCGGCCCAGCAGCGCAAGGTCCGTTCGGTGTTGTTCGCCAATTGCGGGCTGCTTCCCGGCGGGATCGACTTTGTGCCAGGCGCCTTGATTGACGACGGCGTCCTGGACGTTGTGGTGATCAGCCCCCGCAGTGCCATTGGCTGGGCGGCGATGGCCACAAAAGTGCTCTTTCAGCACAAGACCCACTTGCCAGTCATTGATTTCTACCGTTCCCAGAAGCTGATTATCCGCACGGTCATGCCGGTGGAGACGCAGATCGACGGCGACCCGTCGGGGCCGGCGACCTGCGTGAAGATCAGCGTGGAGAACAAGGCCGTGCTGGTGCGCGTGGCCTCGCCGGACACGCTCCAGTAGGCGCCTGGCAGGAAAAGTCGCGCCCCGAGAACACGCCCCGAAAACACGAGGCCGTGCGGGAACGGGATCAGTCCGTTTCAGGGCGGTGCGACTGCTCCTCAATGAGTCGCGCCTCTTCGTCAAAGCGCAGCTCGTTGGCGTCGTCGCTCTCGTCACCCACAGAAGTGTCCTTTTCGTCCCCCCGTCCGGGGTTCACAATGGTTCCCTCTTGGCTGTCGTGCTTGCCTGTGGTCGGATCCATGGTTGCATCGCCTCTTCCGTGCTGGGAGCTGTGTTTCCCTCCGCAAAACAACGGTTTGTGGAGATATGCATAGCATAGGCTTGCCCGCCCCCGAGCGAAAGGGGACCCGCCGCGGGCAACGCACTGCGAGAGGAGATTGTTCAGTGCTGCACCCGCCGTTGCCTATCCGGCCGCAGCTTGTCCAGCCAAGGCCTCAACCCAGGCACCTGCCTCGGCGAATGCCGTGTCCGAGTTGTAGGCACGAATCGATGGCGGCTGCTGGTCGGCCCGCGGGTAAGAGCCCAGGAAACGGATGCCGGGGCTCACCCGATGCAGGCCACGCAGCGCATCGGCCACCCGTGCGTCGCGGATGTGCCCGTCCACATCGACACTGAACGTGTAGTGGCCCAGGAATTGGCCCGTGGGCCGGGACTCAATCCTGCTCAAGTTCACGCCGCGGCTGGCAAATTGCTCCAGGATGGCCATCAAGGCGCCGGGGTGGTCCTCGGGCAGCGGGATCGCCAGAGTGGTCTTGTCCGCCCCTGTCGGTTCGGGCAGCGAACCGGGCTGGCCCACCAACACAAACCGGGTGACGGCACCAATATTGTCCTCAATGCCTGCGGCAAGAATGCTAAGCCCCGTTTGCTCGGCAACGAGGGGTGCGCACACTGCGGCTTGGAAAGCATCGGTGCCGGCCACCAGCTCATGGGCGGCAGCCGCCGTCGAATTTGCCGGCACATGGGTGGCCAACGGCAGGTGTTCGCCAAACCACTCGCGGGTTTGCGCCCAGGCATGCGGGTGCGTGCCCACGGCCCTGATGTCGGCTAGGGAAACACCCGCCCGGGCCACCAGCACGAAGCTGACAGGCACCACCACTTCATGGAGTATCCGCAGCTCGACGCCGTTGGAGATGGCATCCAGCGTGGCCGGAACCCCTCCCTCAATGGAGTTCTCAATCGGCAACATGGCCGCAAAGGCTTCCCCCGTGCGCACTTTGGCGAGGGCTGCAGCCGCATTGCTGGAAGGTATCCGCTGCGCTCCGGCGGCACCGGGTACCTGCAACAGGGCAGATTCGGTAAAAGTCCCCTCCGGCCCAAGGAATGTCAGGGGCAGGGCGGAATCAAGAGGCACGGAAGTCATAAGGACCTGTCGGTTGAAATGGAGGGAAGGACTAGAGGACGCGCGGAGTTTCACCGTCGGTGGAGATCATCGGCTTGTCTGCTTCAAACCACGCCCCCATGCCACCAACCACGTTGAACGAGCTGTAGCCGTTCTGGGTAAGCCATGTGGTGGCGCGGAAAGATCGCCCGCCGGTGCGGCAGATGACGTACAGGTCGATGTCCGGGTCCAACTCGTCCAGGCGCTCCGGAAGTTGCTCCAACGGAATGTGGATGGCACCGTCCACATGTCCGGCCGCCCACTCGTAGTCTTCGCGAACATCCAAAATCACGGCGCTGCCGGGCAGCTCGGCAACAGTGGCATTCATGACTTCTGACATGTGTTTTCTCCTTGCAACTAAAGACATATTCGGCTTAAGCGTATCCCTCGAGGGAGCCGTTTATCCTGCCCGAATATGACGAAACGTTGCAACAGTGCGAAAATTGGCGCTGTGAGCTCACAAAACAGCCCCGCCGATCCGGCCACGGCACCCCAAACACCCCGCGATACATCATTCTTTGGACAACCGAAGATGCTGCTGAACCTCTTCAGCGTTGAGCTGTGGGAACGGTTCTCGTTCTATGGCATGCAGGGCATTCTTGCCTACTACATGTACTACTCAGTCACCCGTGGAGGCCTCGGGATTGACGAGGGCACCGCCCTCGGGATTGTGGGAGCCTACGGCGGTGGCGTGTACCTTTCCACCATTTTGGGTGCCTGGGTTGCCGACCGTCTCCTGGGATCCGAGAAAGTCCTGTTCTACAGCGCCATCATGATCATGGCCGGCCACTTGTCCTTGGCGTTCCTGCCGGGTGCGGCCGGCCTGGCGACTGGCTTGATCCTCATTGGCGTGGGCTCCGATGGGCTGAAAGCCAACGCCACCTCACTGGTGGGAACCCTGTACGCGAAGGACGACGAACGGCGCGACGCCGGTTTCTCCATCTTCTACATGGGCATCAACATTGGCGGCCTGATTGGCCCGCTGGTCACCGGCTGGCTGCAAGTCACCTGGGGATTCCACGTTGGATTTGCCGCAGCCGCCGTGGGCATGGCTTTCGGCCTGCTGCAGTACGGACTGACCCGCAAGAACCTGCCCGAGGCCGCGCACCGCATCGCCAACCCACTGCCCAAGTCGGAGCGGGCCAAGTTCGCCGCCGCGGCCGTCGCAGCCGTCGCGCTGATTGCGGTGGCCGTGGCCTTCAAGCTCATCACCGCCGAGAATCTGAAGTGGATCATCGTCGCCGTCGTTGTCATTGCGACCGTCGCCTACTTTGCCGTGATCTTGGCGAACAAGACGGTGACCGGCGTCGAACGCAGCCGGGTGTATTCCTTCATGCCGCTGTTTTTGGCCAGTGCCGTCTTCTGGTCGCTTTTCCAGCAGCAATTCACCGTGATTGCGTTGTATTCGGACAAGCGTCTTGACCGAACCATCCTCGGCTGGGAAATTCCCGCCAGCTGGGTTTCCTCCATCAACCCGGTGTTCATCATCGTGCTGGCCGGCGTGTTTGCCGCGATTTGGACCAAGTGGGGAGCGCGGCAGCCCGGCACTCCGGTGAAATTCTCCGTCGCCCTGGTCGTGATGGGCCTGGCCTATCTCTCCTTCATTCCGTTTGCCGGGATGGCGGCGGTGCCCATGCTGGCGATCGTGTTCATTTTGCTGCTGTTCACAATCGCCGAACTTCTGCTGTCCCCTGTGGGGCTCTCGCTGGCCACCAAGCTGGCCCCGGACGCGTTCCAGACCCAGATGGTGGCCTTGTTCTTCCTCTCGGTGGCCCTCGGCACCGCCATGTCGGGCGTGCTGGCCCAGTGGTACAACCCCGAGCACGAGACCCCGTACTTCCTTGTGGTCGGCCTGGTCTCCATTGCCTTTGGCGTCTTGTTGTTCCTGGTCAAGAAGCCCATCAAGAAACTGATGGCCGGCGTGATCTAAGTTCTTTTCCCAAGAACGACGGCGGCACCTTACCTTTCGATTTTACCGAAAGTAAGGTGCCGCCGTCGTTTGTGGACGCATGCACGCGTTTGCGCAGGGGGGTCTACAGCCGGCTGAAGTCGCTTCCGCTGGTGCCCGCCACAGCAACAATGATGAAGATGTAAAACAGGTAGATGCCGCCCCAAACCAGCAGGGCCAGGTAGTTGGTGATAAGGCCGGTGATGGAAAACGCCTTTCCCTGCGGGCTCTCCTTTTTCAGGCCCATGTGTCCCAGCACGATCCCCACAATCTGCGGAACAATGAACCATCCCAACAAGAACAGCGAGGTCAGACCAATGATCATGCTGGCAAGGCTCATGCCCCGAGGTCCGCTATTGGGCACCACATAGCCTGGGCCGCCCTGGTAATAGGCGGGCGGCGGGTACTGCTGCTGGTACTGCGGCTGCTGGTATTGGGGCTGGCTGTACTGGGCAAGCGGCGGGTTCTGGACCTGCTGCTGGCCGTATGGGGCAGGCTGCGCGTACTGGTCTTGCAGATTCGGGTCTTGCGGGTTCCGGTACTGCTGGTTTTCTCCGCTGTTCATGTCCTTGGGCGCCGGGACGGGATACCGCGGCGGCACAACTGGGGCGTTGTAGCCGGGAGGGGTGCTCTCTGCTGGCTCTCCTGTATACGGTTGCGGCTGGTCCGGATGATTCGACACTGCTGGCTCCTGCTAAAAATTGTGCTTGGGCACGGGAAGATTGGCTTGCACTGTCTCCCATCGTAATGCAGGGCATCCGTGGTTCACAGTATGGGCGGTGGGTGCCAAATTACCCCGTGCTCTGTCATGCTGTGGTTATGGCTAGTCGCGCGGGCACAGTTGCCCTTCCCCAGGACCTTGTTGATCTTTCTGCGTTGATGGACGCTTACTACGATCTGTCCCCGGATATGGGCGATCCCGCCCAACGTGTTGCCTTCGGCACTTCCGGGCACCGTGGCAGTTCCCTGAAGTCCTCGTTCAACGAGGGACACATTGCCGCCATTACCCAGGCCATTGTGGAGTACCGGGCAGGTCAGGGCATCACGGGGCCGTTGTTTATGGGCAAGGACACGCACGCCCTGAGCGAGCCGGCGCAAAACACCGCCCTTGAGGTGCTGGCCGGCAACGGTGTTGAGGTGCTGATTGACGCCCGCCACGGCTACACGCCCACCCCTGCCGTTTCGCACGCCATCCTGTCCCACAACAAGGGCCGCACCGAGGCACTGGCCGACGGCATTGTCGTCACCCCTTCACACAATCCGCCCGGCGATGGCGGCTTCAAGTACAACCCCCCGCACGGCGGACCGGCCGACTCCGACGCCACGGGCTGGATCGCCAACCGCGCCAATGAGCTGTTGGAAGCCGGTCTGCGCGGTGTGCGCCGCGTTCAGCTGCCCGAGGCCATGGCAGCATCAACGACGGGGAAGTTTGATTTCCTCTCCGGCTATGTTGACGATCTCCCTTCGGTCCTTGACTTGGACGCCATCCGTGCTGCCGGAGTCCGCATCGGCGCAGACCCCATGGGCGGCGCCTCGGTTGATTACTGGGGAGAAATTGGCGAACGCCACAATCTTGACCTGACAGTGGTGAACCCCACGGTTGACCCGCAGTGGTCGTTCATGACCCTTGACTGGGACGAGAAGATCCGCATGGACTGCTCCTCGCCTTCGGCCATGGCCTCCCTGATTGGCAAACTGAAGGCTGGGGCGCCGTATGACATCGCCACCGGAAACGACGCCGACGCCGACCGGCACGGAATTGTCACCCCCGACGGCGGGCTGATGAACCCCAACCACTATTTGGCCGTGGCCATCCAGTACCTGTACACGCACCGTTCGCAGTGGCCTGCCACCGCCGGTGTGGGCAAGACGCTTGTCTCCTCCTCAATCATTGACAGGGTTGCTGCAGATCTTGGCCGCCAACTCGTCGAAGTGCCTGTGGGGTTCAAGTGGTTTGTGCCCGGCCTGCTCTCCGGCGAGGGAGTGTTTGGCGGGGAGGAATCCGCCGGCGCATCCTTCGTGAAGAAGGACGGCTCCGTCTGGACCACAGACAAGGACGGCATTCTGTTGGCCCTGCTGGCCTCGGAAATCACGGCAGTGACGGGTAAATCACCCTCGGCGCACTACGGGGAGTTGACAGCCCGCTTCGGGGCGCCGTCGTACGCGAGGATCGACGCCGTGGCGACGCGGGAGCAAAAAGCTGCGCTGGGAAAGCTCTCTGCTTCCGACGTCACCGCCACCACGCTGGCCGGGGAGGACATCACAGCCAAGCTGACCGAGGCGCCCGGCAACGGTGCTGCGATTGGCGGGCTCAAGGTCACCACCGAAAATGCTTGGTTCGCTGCCCGCCCCTCCGGCACGGAGGACGTATACAAGATTTACGCCGAGTCCTTCAAGGGCGACGAGCACTTGGCCCAGGTCCAGGCAGAGGCGAAGGCCCTCGTGGACGGCGTGATCTCCTAAGCGCAACGACCGGCGGTCGAGCCGCGCTCTTTTTGGCGGGAGATTCGGACACAGCCGTCTCTTTGGCAGCTAATGCGGGTGCGGACCGATTCCGGAATTCCGTTTGGCAGCTAATGCGGGTGTTTGGCAGAAGTACCCGCATTAGCTGCCAAATAGATTTGGCGAGGCCAATCCGATGCACTTTTTCAACCAAGCGAACGCGGCAGTGGCGGCAGGCGGCAGGTCCGGGACTGGGTCGGCCCATGAACACACGACGGCGGGGACCAATTTAGTGGTGGGCGCCGAGTTCGTGTTCTGCGTGGCTTGCAGTTTCCAGCTGGAACGTGGAGTGCTCAATGCTGACTTCGAAATGGCTGGCCACGCAACTTTGGAGCGCGTCGAGCATCTGTGGAACGTGACCGTCATGGAAGCAGGAATCATCGACCACCACATGGGCGGACAGGATGGGCAGGCCGGTGGCGATCTGGCTCGCGTGCAGGTCGTGGACGCCTAGCACGTGCTCAAGGCCCATGATGTGCCGGCGAACGTCGTCCAAATCGAGACCAGACGGCGTGGACTCCAACAGCACGCTGATGGTCTCGAGCAGTAGTTTCACTGTGCGTGGCAGAATCAGCACTCCGATGAGCATGGCCACCACCGCGTCGGCCTGCATCCAGCCGGTCGTTGAAATCACAATAGCCGCCACAATCACCGCCACCGACCCCAGCGCGTCGTTGACAACCTCAAGGAACGCCGCCCGCATGTTGAAGTTCTTGCTGCGTCCTCCCATCAGTACGAACATCGAAACGACGTTGCCCAGCAAACCGATCGCTCCAAAAACGATCATCTCGTTGGAGGCGATCTCCGTGGGGTTGAAGAGCCGCTGGACGCCTTCAACCAAAACGATGAGCCCGACGGCGAGAAGAATGGCGGCTTGTGCTGTTGCCGCCAGCACTTCGGCGCGCGCAAAGCCCCACGTGCGCTTGCTCGTGGCCGGGCGGACCATCAGGCGCGCGGCCAGCAGCGCCATGGCCAGCCCGCCAGCATCGGTCAGCACATGGGCCGAATCAAAAAGCAGTGCGAGCGATCCGGTCAGGATTGAACCGACCACCTGGAAGACGAAAACGACAAGCGTGATGCCCAGCGCCACGGCAATGCGGCCCTGGTGGCTTTCACCGGGGGCGCCCGCGTGGGAATGGGTGTGGATGTGACCAGACATGACTCAATAGTACATTGTTGACTGAATTCATCAACTACTGTATGATATTGAGAATGAAGCCCATTAGCAATGCAGCGGTGCTTGCCCGCTTTGGCTACGCACTCTCGGACCCCACCCGGGCCGAGATTCTCATGAAACTGGCTGCGCATCCGCAGTACCCCGGGGAACTTGCAACCGAGCTGGGCGTCTCCCGCCAGAGCATGTCCAACCACCTCTCCTGCCTGCGCGAATGCGGCTTGGCCATTGCGGTCCCCGAGGGCCGCCGGTCCCGGTATGAGCTGGCCCATCCGGACTTGGCCCACGCACTCAACGACCTTCTCGGCGTCGTGCTTCTGGCCAGTGAAGGCCACGTGCCGCACCCGTAGGCCCGCGTGCTCCTATATTCTTATCCGCGGACCACATTCAGGTTTCGGGCAAGAGCGGGAGAGAAATAGATGAATTTGCTGGGCACAAAATGGACTGTTCACGGGGATGGCAGAACCATCACCCCCGGGCAGGTGGTCACCCCGGACGAGCGGCTGAGCTGGCCGCGCACCATTGGCATAGGCCTGCAGCACGTGGTCGCCATGTTCGGGGCCACGTTCCTGGTGCCCCTGATCACCGGCATGCCGCCGGCGACCACGTTGTTCTTTTCCGGCATCGGCACCTTGTTCTTTCTAATCCTGACCCGGGGGCGCGTGCCCAGCTACCTTGGCTCAAGCTTCGCGTTCATCGCCCCGATCATGGCCTCACAGCAGCAGTTCGGCGTGGCCGGGGCCCTCGGCGGCGTGGTGGTGGCCGGTGTGACACTCGCTGTTCTGGGCTTGATTGTGCAAAAGTTTGGCGCGGACTGGATCAACCGGCTCATGCCCGCACCCGTCACGGGAACCATCGTGGCCCTGATCGGCCTGAACCTGGCACCGGCGGCGCGCAGCAACTTTGAAAAAGCGCCCATCACGGCGCTGGCAACACTGCTGGTGATCATCCTTGTCAGCGTGCTGTTCCGCGGTATCTTGGGCCGCCTCGCCATCCTGGTGGGCGTGCTTGCGGGCTACGGTGTGGCTGTGCTGCGGCATGAGGTGGACTTCTCGCAGGTCAACGATGCCGCCTGGATCGGCCTGCCACACTTCCAGACCCCCACCTTCCATCTGGCCGTTCTTGGCCTCTTTATCCCCGTGGTGCTGGTGCTGGTTGCCGAGAACATTGGCCACGTGAAATCGGTGGCACTCATGACGGGCGAGGACCTTGATCCGTACGCCGGCCGTGCCATCATTGCCGACGGTGTGGCCACCACCCTGGCCGGTTTTGGTGGCGGTTCCGGCACCACCACCTATGCGGAGAACATTGGCGTCATGGCCGCCACCAAGGTCTACTCCACGGCCGCGTACTGGGTGGCCGGCATGGCAGCACTGCTGCTGAGCTTCTCGCCCAAGTTTGGCGAGCTCATCGCCACGGTGCCCGTGGGCGTGCTGGGAGGTGCGGCAACCCTGCTCTACGGCATGATTGGTGTGCTCGGCGTGCGGATCTGGGTACAGAACAAGGTCAGCTTCTCCAACAACATCAATCTGACAACCGCCGCCGTGGCACTTATTGTCGGCATCGGCAACTTCACGTGGACCACGGGAAACCTCACCTTTGAGGGTATTGCGCTGGGCACTGCGGCCGCGCTGATTGTCTACCACGGCATGAGTGCGCTGGCTAAGTGGCGCGGCACCGCCCCGAATCCGCTGGACCCCGAAACTGCGCAACCGGAACCGCACCTGAGCAAGGCCAGTTAGTCCCCACCGGCCGGCCGGATAAATCGCTGGCGCGATTTCCCCGGAACCTGGCCGGCGTGGGCCCAACCACTCTTTCATCTAGCTTGCAGCGGGCCCCTCGGGCGCGTGGGCCCAATATCAATCACACCCACCAAACCCCTGGCCGGCGTGGGCCCAACCACTCTTTCATCTAGCTTGCAGCGGGCCCCTCGGGCGCGTGGGCCCAATATCAATTACACCCACCAAACCCCTGGCCGGCGTGGGCCCAACCACTCTTTCATCTAGCTTGCAGCGGGCCCCTCGGGCGCGTGGGCCCAATATCAATCACACCCACCAAACCCCTGGCCGGCGTGGGCCCAACGCCGCAGCTGGAGGGGCTCGGGGGCTAGATGCCGTTGAGGGCTTCGGAAGTCGCCAACGTTGTGTACTTGGCGGCGTCGGCCAAGGCGGCCTCACCCGATCCGGCCACATCGGTTGCGCTGACGGCAGACACAACGCCGTGCTCGGCCAATTGTTCGGCTGTCACCGTGATCCGTCCGGCCACCACAACCACGGGGATGCCCCGCTCGTGGGCGGCGTCGGCGACTCCCAGTGGGCCCTTGCCGGACAGCGATTGCACATCCAGCGAACCTTCGCCGGTGATGACAAGGTCTGCATCGTCCAGGTGGGTGTCCAGGTCGATCAGAGCAGCCACAAGATCGAACCCGCGCTCAACAGTGGCGTCGGCGCAAGCCACAAACATGGACGGGAATCCGCCAGCAGCTCCTGCGCCCGCAATATTGATGTCGATCCCCATGGATGACTGCACCACTGCCGCAAGGTTGCGGAGCCCGGCGTCGAGCAACTCGACGGCCTGTGCGTCGGCCCCCTTCTGCGGGCCAAAAACGTGGGCCGCACCGTTGGGACCGTGGAGCGGATTGTCCACATCAACTGCCATCCGGACCTTCACAGCTGCCAGTCGCGGGTCAAGCCCGGCGGTGTCCACTGACACCACGTCCACGAGGGAACCGCCACCCAAGGGAACTAGGTTCCCGTTGGCGTCGTGCAGTTTGAGCCCCAGGGCACGCAAGGCGCCCGTTCCGCCGTCGGTCATGGCGGATCCGCCCAGACCGATGATGATTTCAACGGCCCCGGCGTCCAGCGCAGCGGCCACCAATTGTCCCGAGCCATAGGAGTGGGCCCGCAGGGAATTCTCCACGGTCGGTTCGCTCAGCAGATATCCGCTGGCCTGGGCGGTTTCAATGACAGCGACTTTGCTGTCTTCCCTGAAACCCCACACGGCGCCAACCGGCTTCAGGATGGGACCGACCACCGAGTCCAACCGCTCTGAAAAACCGGCAGCCACGGCGGCCTCAACCGTCCCCTCCCCGCCGTCGGCAATGGGAAGGGCCGTCACCACGGCATCGGGATAAACCCGCAAGGCACCCTCTGCCATGGCGGCAGCGGCCTCCGGACCAGTCAGGGTTCCCTTGAATTTATCGGGGGCTATCAGGATTCGCATAGGTCCATCCTCCCATCGCCCGGCAACTGGGATGAATCATTACGCCCAATAGCCGCGCTGGCGCATCACTTCGGCCAAAACATCGGCCCTGTCCGTCATGATCCCGTCCACCCCCAGGTCGAAAAGTTCGTGCATTTGCGCCGAATCATTGATGGTCCAGACATGGACTTTCAGCCCCAACCCATGCGCGCAGCGCACCTTTGCCGCAGTGACAAGAGCCAAGCCCTTGAAGCTGCGCGGGATCTGCAGCACATCCACAGTACGCATCATGGACCGAATGAATGCCTTTGGTAGCCATGGACTGAACAAAAAATATGTCACCAAAAGCCACTGGCCCGGTGAACTGGCCACCGGGCGGCTCAACTGCGCCAGCACCTGGCGGCGCCGCCTTTCCGAAAACGACGCGACGCAAACCCGCTCGTGCAGGCCAAGTTCCTCGATGGCGTCCACCAGCGGCGCCACGGATCCGGCATCCTTCACGTCGATGTTGAAGCGCGTCGTGGGCAGCGCTGCAAAGAATTCGTTGAGCGTGACAATTGGTTCCCGACCGCCAATGCGCGCTTGGCACACCACGGAGTACGGCAGCTCGGAGATGGTTCCGTCTTGATCCGTGGTGCGGCCAAGGGTGGGATCGTGGAAGACCACGGCAACGCCGTCGGAGGTGGTGTTGATATCAGTTTCAACATATTTGTAGCCCAGCTCGCTTGCTGCCTTGAACGCGGCCAAGGAGTTTTCCAAGCCCCCCTGGGAAAACCCCCTATGGGAAATGGCCAGCGGCTGGGGGCCGGCCAGATAGGGTTTGGGGGCTTTGGACTGCGCCATCATTGCCCCCTTGATCGACTGGAACTCATGCCAGGTGCAGCGCTGCAAGGCGGGATTCGATGACCTGAGCCACGCCGTCGAACTCAAAGCGCGGCGCCTGCAGGGCAGCGGCCGCAAGCGCATCGGGGTGTCCGCTGGCCATGGCATACCCCGCACCGGCCCAGCCAAGCATTTCAATATCATTGGGCATGTCGCCAAAGGCAACAACGTCCGCAGCGTCAATACTCCGTGCTGCGGCGTATTGTGCCAGCGTGACGGCCTTGTTCACGCCATGCGGGCCCATCTCCAGCAGGGCCACGTCCGGTGCCGAGTGGGTCACCCCAACCATGGAGCCCACACTCGGGGTGACAAGTTCAAGGAATTCGTCGGCGTTTCCGGAGTGGAGCACGGCAAGTATTTTCACAATCCCGCCATCGGCCATGTCCGGAGTCAGCACGGAGGGCACAATGCCGGCGGCACCGGCAGGGGCTCGAGTGCCGTAGAAGCCCCTTTCAACGTGGAACCCGCTGAGCGATTCCAGCGCAAAGTACGGTTGCGGGGCGATTTCGGTGATGATCCGACGGACTTGGTGCACCGTGTCCCAGCTGAGCACATGGGAATCAAGCACTTTTTCGCGCCCGAGATCGTAGCTCACGGCGCCATTGGAGCAAATGACGGTGCCTGTATGGCCGATCTGCTCACGAATGGGATCAAGCCAGCGCGGTGGCCGACCAGTCACAAACACAATGCCAATGCCTGCTTCCGCGGCAGCAGCAAACGCCTCCACGGTGCGGGTGCTGATCTTTCCATCATGGCCCAGAATGGTTCCGTCAATATCACTGGCAATTAAACGCATACCCAAGGCTATCCAACTTCGCGCTGCCGCGGGCCGAGACCGCGCCTGCAGCGCTCAACCGCCCCTGCAGCGCTCAACCGCCCCTGCCCCGCGAAACCGCAGCCGGGCAACAGCGGTTTCGCGGGGCAGGCGCTGGCATGCGGGCGAGGGGCGGTTTCGTGGTCCCGCAGGGGAGCCAAGGGACCCTCACGTCCGGCTAAACCTCGAACAGGCCCGTCAGCCGCGCCCTGGCCAGGGTGTGGAAGTGCAGGTTGAAGCCCAAGGTGGCCACAGTCGCATCGGCTTCCAGGCCCAGGGACTGCACATCCACCGCATGGACCACCACCATGTACCTGTGCGGGCCATGCCCGGCCGGAGGCGCCGATCCCATGTAGCCGGGGAGCCCCGCGTCGTTCTTCAGGGCCAGTGACCCGGCTGGCAAGGCGGACTCCCCAGCAGCAGCCGGGGTCCCGGCACCCTCGGCCAGCGACGTCACCGAAACAGGCAAGTCTGCCACCGCCCAATGCCAATATCCGCTGGCGGTGGGCGCATCCGGGTCAAACATCGTCACGGCAAAACTGCGCGTTCCTGCGGGGAACCCTGACCAGGTCAACTGCGGGGACAGATCGAGTCCGCCGGGATGCGCTTCGGAGTGGACTTGAGCCGGAGCGAAAACGGCCCCGTCGATGAACGACTCGCTGGTCACCGCGAACTCGGGAACGGGCTCCAGAAACGAATAAGGGTCATAGTTGAACATGGCATCGCCTTTCACTGGGTGGGTCTTGTCACTGCACAGCTCTGGTTTCGGGGCAGGCCTGTGCAGCGTCGGTCTTGTAACGGGCTTAGTCGTGCAATTCGGCGCGGGTGGGCGGGTTGGCCCCGGCGCGGGACACTGTAATGGCTGCTGCCCGGGCGGCGTAGCCGATCACGTCCGCCAGGGTGGAGGTGCTCATGGCACGCAGCTCGGCACGGCGTTGGGCGCCGTCCAGCTCCCTGTCCACCAACGTGGACAGCAGCGCCGCCATGAAGGAATCCCCCGCCCCCACGGTGTCCGCCACTTTGACCGGAGGCGCAGCGCAGGACGCCTCGCCTGCCGCGCACACCGCCCAAGGCCCCGCACTCCCCTGCGTCAGAACTACGACGGCGGGACCTTCAGCCCCGCCGAGTCCAAGCCACTTGCGGGCCGATTCCTTCGGGTCCACCCCGGGATAGAGCCACGCAAGATCCTCATCCGAGGCCTTGACGACGTCGGCCAGTGCCACGAACTTTTCTGCCTGCGACCGCGCAAGGTCGACGTCGGTAATGATGCTGGGGCGGCAGTTGGGATCGTAGCTGATGATGGCCCGCGGGTGCGCCTCAATGACTGCGGCCAAGACTTGCTCGGCCCCGGGAGCCAGCATCGTGGCAATGGATCCTGTGTGGAGCAGAGTGGTTGCCGCGACCATAAAATTTGCTGCACCGTTGCCGGGGCCCAGATCGGGCAGCGACCAGTCCAAGTCAAACTCATAAAGTGCCGCTCCGTCGGAATCCAGCATGGCCCGTGCCACGGAGGTTGGTTGCGAGTCCGGCGGCATCGGCACCATGACGTCGTTGCTGCGCAGGTGCCCGGCGACCATGTCGCCATAAGCGTCCCGGCCGAACCTGCCAAGGAACTGCACGGGGTGCCCCAACCGCGCCAACCCCACTGCTACGTTCATGGGACTGCCGCCCACGTGCGGAACGGGGACCTTGCCTGGAAGCACCACTTCATCGATCAAGGCCTCGCCAATAACAGTCAACATGGCACCAGCCTACGGGGTGGCGGCAAGGGAAGCAGGGCGACGGAGTGGGGGGCGGGGAACCCCCAGCCTGTGTCTTGCGCGAAGAAGCCCCATCGCCTGTGGCGCTGGTCGCTTGGGCCTGGAGGGGTTATGCACAACCTGCACGGTGACTGACGCCCAGCTCCTCCCCCACGCAGTCAAGGCTCCCCGTTCATGACGAAGATTTGGCCACAAGTAGCGATGGTTGCCGCTGTCACTCTGCCCCAGGTCGGCATCGGTGCACTCTCCCCGGACCCGACTGCCCCGCGAAAGGTTTCCGTGCATTCGCCGTCAACTACAGTTCCGTCGCTGCCGGACCGGCGTATTTTCTTGGTTTGCGGCGCTTCGGCTCGCGTGCCGCCCACCCGGGAGTTTAGGCTCAAGGGCATGGGTACCAATTGGGATCGACTTGATGAATCGCTAAGGCCTGCCGTCAGCGCCTCAGTGGCCGACTATGAACGGACCTTGCCGGCGCTGGCGAAAGTCACGGCAGAAATGGAATCGCTTGTCTACGAGGTCCTGACCGAGGCGGAAGACAAGCCGCTCTTTGTCACGAGCCGCACCAAGTCCTTGGAGTCGTTCCGCGAAAAGGCCTCCCGCATGGTGTCCGAGCCGGATACAGCCCCCGCCTTGCAGTTCCCCGATCCGCTAAGAAACCTCACCGACATGGTGGGCGTCCGCGTCATCACCACCCTGCCCGGAGAAAACGCCCAGGCCGCCAACCTGATCAAGCGTCAACGGAGCATTTTCGACTGCCGCGGAGACACGGAAAAGGACATCGGCTCCATCGAATCCGGCACCTACGGGTATTCAAGCCGGCATTTGATCCTGCGCACCATCCAAAGCGATGTTGTGCGCAGCTACCAGGAACTTCTTGACCCTGAAGCCAAGGCCAATGGCAGCTATTTCTTTGAGGGCCAGATCCGCACCATTTTTGCGCACGCCTGGAGCGAGATTGAGCATGACATTCGTTTTAAATCCCAGGACCCGCGAGCGTGGAGCCCATACTTTGACCGGCAGTTCACTGCCACTGCGGCGATGCTTGAAACCGTGGAGTCGGCGTTTTCCGAACTGCACGACAGATATGAGACCGTCACCAGCTATTGGGATGCCGACGGCGAGGGGAACGTTTCGCTGACCCCCAACCGCATCAAGGCGGTGTGGCAGACGCTGCTGCCGCATGTCGACAGGAAGTCCGACGACGACTGGGGCTGGGCTGCCGAGCTGGTTGCCGCACACGGGCTGGGCAAGACAGTGGATCTCGCGGCATTGCTGCAGCCGGAGATCATCTCAAACGTAAGGAAGGCACTGGACCACAGGTACTCCCCCGGCCCGGACAGGCTGCTCGATGACCTGCTCCTGTGGCAGTTTGGCCAGAGCCACATTGACTTGACTGCAGAGGAGGCCTCGACGGAGCAGACGCCCCGCCGGGACAGTCTAGTACGCCGCCACCAGCAGATGCAGCGCTACCGCAAGGCGCAGGGAATCTAAACAGCTTCCCTGCGACCCACGGCAGCATCATTAGGACTTGCAAGCATCCGCTACCGGCGGTTTAGCACCAGCGGAACCCGAACAAGTAGCACGGAAGCGTCCCAAAGCCATAGGTGCTGGCCACGGGGCCCTGCATGATCGAAGTAGTACTGGTGCTGCTTGTATCGTTGGTGCCAGCCTGGGCCGGGGACAGGCCGGGGGCCAAGAGAAGACTCGCGGCCAGAACTGTTGCTGCACCTACGGAAACAAGGGGTGATTTCACGAAAAGGGCCTTCCTAAAGGGGTTTCGCCATCACGATGGCATGGATAAACCAAGCATAGGGCGTCTTTGGCTCTCGGCATACACCAAAAGGACAGTCACCCCCTGTCCTTTTGGACAGTCTTTTTCGCAATTCAGTCTACTTGTTCGCCCAAGCAGTTCCGTGGCGTCAGTCGACAACGCCTGTGCGGAGCGCAGTGATGACCAGTTGCAGGCGGTCCCGGGCGGAAAATTTCCTGCCCAAGCGAACCAAATGGTATTTGACCGTTGACTCCGACAAGTACAGTGCCGAGGCGATTTCGCTGTTGCTCCGGCCTTCGCACAGCAGCTTGAGCACGTCCTCTTCCCTGTCCGAAAGCTCAACTCCGGCAGCCTGGCGCACCTCCGGGAGAGTTTTTCGGATGTCGTCAACAAGCACATGGGTGACGGCCGGGTCGATGGGGCAGTCTCCGGCGTGGACCTCACGGACCGCTGTGACGATTCGCTCGGGCTCGGCGTCCTTCACCACATATCCGCTGGCACCTGCAATCAGGGCCGCCTTGAGGTAAATGTCGGAGATATGGCCTGTGACAACAAGAATTCGGATCTCTGGCATGTCTGCCACGATCTGCCGAATGGCAGTGATGCCGTCCATGACGGGCATTTGAATGTCGATCAACATGACCTGGGGACGGATTTCGTGGGCCAAGCGAACGGCGTCAGCGCCATTCTCGCCTTCAGCCACCACCATGATGTCCGGCACCTGCGAAAGGTAGGTTCGCAACGCGCCTCGGACGAATTTTTCATCGTCGACGATGACCACGTCAATTGTTTCAGTTGTTGTCACATTGGCATTCATGGTGACAGTCTACGTACAGGAATTCATGCCGCCAGCAATTGCCAGGCTGGCACCGTAAAGCGTCTCCCGGGGTTTCAGTGGGCTGGTGTGGGAAAGGAGCCTGAGGGCCAAATGCCGGCGGGCTTGGTCTTGGGCTGCTTCGCCGAGGCGGCGGCACCAAGCAGTTGCAGTTCATTCATGGCGTTCTCCTAGAGTCTGGGCGAGTCATCAGCACGGCCGTTCTGACGTGCCAGCGCGGTAGCTGTGCACCGCGTCTTTTTGACGCTACGCAGCCAGTTCAGCATCGGCAATATCATCGGCAAGAGTCTGACCAATGGGACCATGGAAAGCACCGCAAAATGACGAAGACTGCCCAATGGGACAGTGGCGTGCTCGGCGGCGGCACACGCAGCCGACGATCCCTAGTGGAGGGTTTGCCGCCCCTTGAACGGAAGGACCGCCTGCAGGGTCCACCATCCGTCCACCGGACCGGTGTCTATGGTGCCACCCAGCCGGGACACCCGTTCCCGCAAACCCACCAGTCCAGTGCCTGACACAGGCAGACGTGGTTTCCCAGAGGTCGTGAGATTGCGAATAACCACTTCAATCTGATGGCCCCTGGCATCCATGGAGATCTCACATTCGCTGTTTCCGCCAGTGTGCTTCACTACATTGGTGGCACCTTCCTGCAAAATCCGCTCCACCGTGGATCGGAGGCCGTTCGGCGTCGCGTCCAGATCTCCCGACGTAGCGACCCGGGTGGGAACGCCCAAGTTGTTGAGCCGTTTTTGGGCATCTCCCACACTCTGGGCCAGGTCGATGCACGCAGAACTGGGCGAGACGCTGGTTTCCAGTTCGGCTTTGTCCGCACCGGGTTCGTCCGCACGCATGGTTTGGAGCAGCCGCCGCAAGTCGTCGAGCGATCGTCTGGCCATTGAGCCAATTTCCGACAGTGCGTGCTGTTTCGCCTGGGCGTCCTGGGAGAGTGTGCCCAGGTTCGCCTGCACGGCAATCATTGTCAGCCCATGCGTCACCACATCATGCAACTCCCTGGCCAGTTCGGCGCGCTCCTCCAGTGCGGCTTTGGCAGCTGCTTCCGCCGCAGCCTTCCGAGCACGCTCCGTCTGAAGGTTCACCTCTCGCAGCAATTTCACGGCAAGTCCCGGGGCGGCCAGCAACAAAGTCACTGGAACGTAAGCCCACAATTGAGCTGCCCCCAGCATGGAGATGAAAGGCACCCATATAAGCTGCCAGAGCAGAAGGCTCGCTACCATCACCAGGAACCCGCGGGTGGAGACGCGATAGCCAGCAACCGCAATAGCGGCGAACGCCAGCGGCAAGGCACCGCCCGGTTCGGAGTTCAGAAACAGTATTGCCAGCATCAACACAAAGGCGATGACCGTGAAGCGTGGCCAAAACGCCAGTGTCATCCACACGGTCCAGTACGCCAGAGAGACAGCCAGACCCCACCACGGGATCTCCCCGTCCGGGACAGCCTGAATGAACACACGCACATCATCGAACGCCGACACCGTCACGAAGACGGCCAACACGAAGGAAAGCCACGAAGGTATGGGCGAGCTGCCAACCTTCAGGGCGTCGGCAAATGTGAAGGACGTGTCGAGGCGTCGCATCTGTCCACGCATCCTAGAACAGCCGCTTCGAAGCCGACAGGGCATGAGCACCGATGCAGTCGGCGATGTGCGGAGCAGGCGTGGGCCGGCTGAAATCAGTCATGGGCCAATCGTGCCAGCTTTCGCCACATACTGTGCAACGATTCACATGCGCCGATCAACGCAGCACAAACCCCAGGCCCAATTCGTCGTCGGCGTCCAGCGTGAATTTTCCTTCCCCGACTGGAAACGCACGCCCGCTGACCTCCACCACCAGGCCGCCGTCGGGGCCGGTGACCCGGTCAACAACGCGGGCGGTGAAGTGGGAGTCAATTATTGAATAGTGGTCCAACACTTCACCTTCGGCCAGCTCCCCGGAATCGCTGAGCAGCGCAACACGGGCCGCCGTGCCGGAGCCGCTGGGAGACCTGTCCACCTGTCCATCCGCAAAAACACTGACATTGCGCTGCGCCAGCCCTGCTCCCTTTTGCTTCATCGGCTCGTGGAATATGGTGCCAAACACGCCCTCAAGCCGGGTGTCCGCCGGATGGTGAGCGGCCGAATGGTTCACCAGCCCCGCAGCCACCTGGTGGCCTGCCGCCACCACTTTTGCCAAGTTAGACGGCGTGACCTCGAGGCCCGCCGATGCGGCCGGGAGCGAGGCGTACAGCGCCCCGCTCCAGGCCAGATCCACCCGCAGTCGGCCAAAGTCGGCGGTTTTGACCTCAATGTCGCGGTCCACCACATAGGAGGGAACATTGTGGAAAGCGACGTCGCCAACCTTCCCGTCGATCATTCTAACGCGGGCTGTCACGCGGCCTGAGGGTGCATCAATGACAACGTCGGTCTCGCCGTCGTCCGGGGCCCTGACCAAACCACTGCGCACGGCCCACGTCCCCAGCGCCATGGTTCCGTGGCCGCAGACGGTGGAGAATCCCTCACGATGCCAGAACAACGCCCCAAAGTGGGCTCCGGGGTCATTGGGCGGGACAACAAATCCGCCGTACATGTCGGCATGCCCGCGCGGCTCGTTGACAAGAAGTTTGCGGATATTGTCTGCGTCCCCTACTTTCGCGTGCTCTCGCCGTTCAATCGCCGTTGATCCTTCAATGAGGAAGGGAAGAGCCGGCACAATCCGGAACGGCTCCCCGCCCGCGTGATAGTCAAAGGTCTCAATTTCCCACAGTGCAGCTTTCACGAAACGTCTCTCCTTTGAGCTGTCAAACCTTTGCTTGGGCGAACCCTGAGCCGTTGTTTGTCACAATGGCACGGCGAATTTGGCCTGTCAACGATTGCTGCCGATCCGTTATGCGGCATGATGCGGCAGGGGCAGTGCCGGCAAGGGCAGTGCCGGCATGGGGAGGGCTACATGGGGAGCTCGCCCCATCGACGGTGGTGGCGGGATCGGGATAGATTCATATCAATCGCTTGGCCGGAACCCTCCGGACACGGTGAAACAAAAAAGCGGGATGGCCCGCAAATTTTGAACAAGCAAATTTCTAGCAAAGGATGTGCATCATGGCCGGTATGCTCGGTAACGATCCCCAGGACATGGCCGATTTGGCCTCCAAGCTTGGCAACGCGATTGACCAGATCACCCAGGTCATGGGGACCTTGGACGGCAAGGCCCAGTCGGTTCGCTGGGAAGGCCCCGACGCGACCCGCTTCAAGGGTACGCAGTGGCCCACCTCCAAGAAGTCGCTGTCCCGCGTCATCGCCGACCTGGGCGATGTGAAGACCATTGTGAACAAGCAGAAGCAGCAGCAGATGGACGCTTCCAAGTAATTCACCACCAAATGCCGGTTTCCGCCCGAGGGCGGAAACCGGCATTTTTTGTTCTCTGTCAGCGACGCATGGTTAGCGGCGCCCGCGTTTTTGCGCCCTCGCCTTGCCACCAGGCCGGCCACCGCCGCGCAGGTTGGGCCCGCCAGACTTGCTGGCGCCCGACTTCCCCGTTCCCGACTTGCCGCCGGTCGCCTGGCCGCGTGCCGACGTCGTGCTTTTGTCAGCCTTGGAGCCTTTCTTGGGGGTCGCATCCTGTTTGGCCTGCACCGAGGGCTGCCGGGAGCTTTGCGCGCTGCGTCCGCGCACCACGCCGATGAACTCCTGGATGACGGCCTCGTCTTCCTCGGGCAGCGGCAACTTCGAATCCGGCCACGCCAGGCCAATGCCGGAGTCGGGGACGCCATGCAGCAGCCGTGAGCGCAGGGTCTTGCGGCTGAGCTGCCGGGCCACCGACATGGGCAGGATCAGGATGCCCAGTCCGGCCTCGACAAGGTCAAGGGCTTCGTCGATGCTGGTCATGGGAGGCAGCGGCTTGCGTGTGCCGGCGGCTATTTCGGAGGAGATGTCCCGCCAGGCGGGAAAGTCGTCGGGGTCTGCCAGCAAGTACTCGTCGGCCAGATCGGCCACGTCCAGCTCGTCGAAGGCGGCAATCGGATGATCCTTGGGCGCCACGACAACCGAGAGCTCTTCGTAGAGCGGAATCACGTGCAACCCGGACTTGTCCACGGGCAGACGGACAAACGCCATGTCCGCCTCGCCGGCGCGCACGGCCTCCAGCTGCCGCTCCTGCGGCACGGGATTGGACACGAGCGGGACGTCCGGCATGCGCTCCTGCCAGCGGTGGATCCACTTTCCGGGGGTCACGCCCGGGACAAAGGTCACTGTTAATTCGCGGGATTCAAGCACTTGTTTACCCTAACGCACTGCACCGCCACCGGTACCCTTGAGAGTATGAGCATTAAACCTTCCTCCCAAGCCATGAAATCCGCCACCGCGGCCAAGAAGTTGGGCATCCACCTGCCCGCTGCCCCCGCCGAATTCCAAGAAAACGCGCTGAGCCGGGAGGAATTCAAGGATTTGCAGGAGAACCCGCCGGAGTGGTTGGCCGAGCTGCGCCGCAATGGCCCCCACCCTCGCCCTGTCATTGCGCAAAAACTCAATATCTCCATTGGCGGACTGAACCGTTCAAACATCACCGAGGCATTGACGACGGCGGACATCACCGCGCTGCTGCAGGCTCCCCCCGCGTGGTTGGTCGAGGAACGCGCCGTCCAGGCGAAGGCCCGTGCCGAAGCCAAGCTGGCCAAGGACCGCCAGGCGGAGCGACGCCCCAAGAGTTAGGACCGCAGCAACCCCGTCGGGGGGGCCAGGGTGCGGGGGGGGGGGATTGTATAAGCCCCCCCCCCCCAGGGACGCCCGCGGGGGTGTAAGATGGGGTGAAAGGTTTGAGGCCACCACACGGACCCTGGGTCACATCCCCACACGCCCCCCACCCCCACGCGGGAAACACACAACCCTAT
>NZ_JASISP010000001.1:446533-603095 GCF_030063185.1 Arthrobacter sp. H35-D1 | reverse complement strand
CGTGTGCCTCCGCAAGTGGGGCCTTGTCCGCCAGGGGTGTGCGCCGCCCTAGTTTTTCCGACCGAACAACCCGCTGGGGGGTGCATGGGTGGGGGGGGTTTTTATTCCAATAGCCCCCGTGGCGATTGGCCGGCCGTCGGTGGTTAATGAGGGGTTCAAGGGTTGCAGGCAACGACTCGGACGCTGGGTACTAGCCACACGGGCCCGGCAACCCTAGGCTGAAACACAACTACCTTTAGAGCATGCAAGGAGATTCACCATGGGATTCAGCATCGGCAACGCAGCACTTCGATTTGTCTCCGGAGCCTTCATCCTCAACTCGGGCATTGGCAAGCTCAACTTGACCCCGGATCAAGCTGCTGGCCTGCAGAGTGCTGCGCAGCGGGTGATCCCCCAGCTCGAGGACCTGAAATCGGAACAGTTCGGCAACTACTTGAGCTTTTCCGAGATCGCCTTGGGCTGCACCATTCTGGCACCCTTCGTCCCCACCCGCATGGCAGGAATGGGCTTGGCCGTCTTTTCCAGTGGCTTGCTGGCCACCTATCTCAAATCACCCGGCATGACGGAGCCTGACAGCCTCCGACCCACGCCGGAGGGGACAGCCATGGCGAAGGATTTTTGGCTCGCAGGCATTGCGGTGGCGCTGCTGTTCAACCGCAAACGCCGCTCGCGCAGCAGCTAAATCGTGGCTGCCAGCGTCGCACCGTGAAAGACCTAGCCATGCGGCCGCTGTGGTGGCATCCTTGAGCTAAGCCGTCCGGGGCCACATGCACAGTGCAGCGATTCGCCAAGAAGGTCCCCATGGAAACTATTCACACACCACCCCCATCGCCCGCCTCCGGAGTACCCGCTCCTTTTGCAGCGCTACGAAACAGCATTGCCGGCTCCCTGCACGAACCCGGCAGCAACTCGTACGTCGCTCTGGCCACTCCTTGGAACACGGCAGTTGCCACCCGGCCCGCGGCGGTCCTCGAAGCGGCCACCGCCGTGGACGTCGTGGTGGGCGTGAAGTTTGCCGCCGTCCACAACCTGGCGGTGGCTGTCCAGGCGACCGGACACGGCATTGCCAGCGACCTCGACGGCGCACTGTTGATCCATACCCGCTCGCTCGACGAGTGTTCGCTGGCCACATCGAGGGATCCACACGGCTCGGCCACGGCAAGCACGGGCGCGGGCGTCACGTGGAAAACCGTCCTCTCCCAGTGCGAAGGCCCGGGACTGGCGACGCTCTGCGGTTCCGCACCGGGTGTCAGCGTGGCCGGCTACACCAGCGGCGGCGGAATTGGCCCCATGGTCAGGACATTCGGTGCCGCTTCGGACAAGGTCCGCTCATTTGACGTGGTGACCGGAGACGGCATGCTGCGCCATGTCACGGCGGATTCGGAGCCGGACCTTTTCTGGGGGCTGCGCGGCGGCAAGGGTTCATTGGGCATCATCACAGGCATGGAATTTGACCTGCTGCCTTTGCCGCTCATCTACGCAGGCACGCTCTTTTTTGCCGCCGCCGACGTACCCAAGGTACTGCGTGCGTGGGCTCAATGGTGCCCCGCTCTTCCCCACGTCGCCACCACCTCCGTGGCGTTCATGCAGCTCCCGCCCATGCCCGGCGTCCCTGAACCGCTGGCGGGGAAGTTCACCATCGCCGTCCGTTACGTCTACACAGGAAACCCGGACGACGGCGCCCGTTGGCTTGCGCCGTTGCGCGCTGCCGGAACCCCTCTCTTGGATGCGGTGGGGCCCATGCCTTCCTCCATGATCGGGCTTGTCCACGCGGATCCCGATGATGCCCTGCCGGCCGCCGAAGGATCTGCGTTGCTCATGAGTTTTGACACAGCGGCTGCCGATGCACTGCTGGCGGTGGCTGGGCCGGATAGCGCTTCGCCGCAGCTGATGGTGGAAATCAGGCAACTCGGCGGAGCGTTGGCCCAGGAGCCGGAAATCCCCAGCGCATTGTGCCACCGCGAAGCAGCCTTTGGCCTGCACACAGTGGGCGCGGGCGCACCGCAGGAGTTGCCTGCCGTCGCGGCACACTCGCTGCGCTTGGTGGAAAGCATGTCTGTGTGGGCATACGGAGGAACGCTGTCCAATTTCTCGGCCAACACCGGAAAATCCGGCTTTTCCGCCAGCTACACCGTTCCCGTTCTGGAGAAGCTCACCTTGCTGGCACAAGAGTTTGATCCCGAGCACCTTTTCCGGCTTGGCCAGGTTCCGACGCGGTAGGCTCGCTGCAGGGCTGGAACAACCAGCCAGTGTCTTTTCCAGTCTTCAGGAGCCCGCCGTGCCCCCACCCGCGCCCAGCGCAGAGCACCTGTCACCCCGTGCGGCGGCTGTCGCTTCCCGCGAAGACGTGGTGCTGCACCGGGGGCGGCTGGCACTCGTCAATAGCGCCTCCTGTGAGAACCCGCTGACCCCGCATGCGGCGATGCTCGCTGATCTGCTGGCTGTCCGCGGCGCCTTGGATTCATGCGCCATCGAGTATCTTCTGGTGCGCGGCAATGACGCACGCCCGGTGCTTGCCATCGACGCTTCCCTGCGGGGCAAGCTTGAACAAGCGTTGGCCGCAGCCTTCGTCCATGAGCCGTTCTACGCGCGCAGCGTCGACACGAAGAAGTCCACTGTGCTGCTGGCCGATGGAGCGTTGGCGTCATCGACAAACACCCGGATTGTCAGGCTTTTTCGGCCCCGTGTGGAGCCGCGCGGCGGCCTGTATTACGGTGCGGCGTGGGGCGTACAAATTGAGCTGTGGACGTTCACCCCCGACCGCATTGACCTGCCGATCGAAAATTCGCTCACCCGGCGCAGCATCGACCCCCGCAATGCAGCACGGAGCACCGTGGAACTGCATGGACAGAGCTGGCCGACCATCGAGAACATGTTCATCGACCACGTCTTTGACATCCGCTTTGACATTGACATGGTTTTTTCCTGGGTGGACGGCAGTGGCACCTCCTATCAAGAGGCACGCAAGGAATTGGAAGCCGGGGCGATCCTGGGCGAAGGCGACGACCACGACTCTCGCTTCCGCCACTTGGACGAACTGAAATACGCCTTGCGATCGGTGTATTTGTTTGCCCCGTGGATCCGGCGCATCTTCATTGCCACCGATTCGGCAGCCCCGGCATGGCTGGCCGAGCATCCCAAGGTCACCTTGGTGCGCAGCCCCGAGCATTTTGCCGACCCCTCGGTGCTGCCGACGCACAACTCCATGGCCGTGGAGTCGCAGCTTCACCACATAGATGGGCTCGCAGAACACTTCCTGTATTCCAATGACGACATGTTCTTTGCCCGTCTGCTGCCCCCCGACTTGTTCTTTACCCCCGGAGGCATCACTCGGTTCATGCTTTCCCCCAACCGTATTGGGCTTGGCGAAAGTACCGTGGAACGCAGCGGCTTTGAAAATTCGGCCCGCGTGAACCGTCGCCTCTTGTGGGAGCGTTTCGGCGCTTTCACCACCCACCACCTCGAACACAGTGCAGCACCACTGCGGCGGTCGGTGCTGGCCGAGCTTGAACGGGAGTTTGCCGCCGAGTTCGCCTCCACCGCGGCCAGCACTTTCCGGGCGGCCGGGAATATTTCAGTGACGAATTCCCTCTACCACTACTACGCGCTGCTGACCGGGCGGGCTGCCATGCATGCGGACGGGAAAGGTATTTACGTGGACACCAGCACCACGCAGGGTCTGGCTTCCATGAAGCAGGTGCTGAAACGGCGGAACGCGGACTTCCTGTGCTTGAACGACGGCAGCTCCGGTGACGCGACGGCTGATCAACGGCGCGAGGAAGTCACCAGCTTTCTGGAGAAGTACTTTCCGTTCAAGGCACCTTGGGAAAAGTAGCGTCCGGGTGAGTCTCGCACCGCCGGTGGCCGTGCCTGTCAGTTCTCGACAAGCTCGACCACCGGCGGTGCAGACCCGCTTGGCTAGTCCAAGTAACCGTTGGGGTTCAGGACGTATTTCGTGGCTGCTCCGGCGTCGAACTCTGCATAGCCGCGAGGCGCGTCAGCAAGGGAAATGGCCTTGGCGTTGACGTTCTTGGCGATCTGCACCTTGTCATGCAGGATCGACATCATCAGGCCGCGGTGGTACTTCATCACCGGGCACTGCCCTGTGGTGAACGCCAACGACTTCGCCCAGCCCGTGCCCAAGCTCAGCGACAGCGAACCCTTCTTCGCCGCTTCGTCGGAGGCCCCTGGGTCGCCGGTGACGTAAAGTCCGATGATTCCCAGCGAACCGCCCGCGTTCGTGACGTCCATCAACGAGTTGAGCACGGTCGCCGGCGCTTCGCCTGCGCCCGCGCCGTGGCCCTTCGCTTCGAAACCGACGGCATCAACTGCACAGTCCACCGTGGGTGAACCCAGAATCTGCTCGATCTGCTCCCCGGGGTCGCCCTTCGTCAGGTCGATGGTTTCACAACCAAAGCTGCGGGCCTGCGCCAAACGCTCCTCATTCATATCTCCCACAATCACCACTGCGGCACCCAATAGTTGCGCACTGGTTGCCGCGGCGAGTCCAACGGGTCCTGCTCCGGCAATGTACACCGTGGAGCCCACGGTCACCCCAGCCGACACAGCACCGTGGAAGCCTGTGGGGAAGATGTCGGAGAGCATGGTCAGATCCATCATCTTGTCCAAGGCCTGGTCCCTGTCCGGGAACTTCAGCAGGTTCCAGTCGGCGTACGGCACCAGCACGTACTCGGCCTGACCGCCAACCCAGCCGCCCATGTCAACGTAGCCGTAGGCGCTGCCATAGCCTGCCGGGTTCACGTTGAGGCAGATACCGGTCTTGCGCTCCTTGCAGTTGCGGCAGCGACCGCAGGAGATGTTGAACGGCACGGAACAGATGTCGCCAACCTTGATGAATTCAACACCCGGGCCCACTTCAACCACTTCTCCGGTGATTTCATGGCCCAGAACCAGATCCTTCGGTGCCGTGGTGCGCCCGCGCACCATGTGTTGGTCGGATCCGCAGATATTGGTGGCAATGGTCTTCAGGATGACGCCGTGGGGCACCTTGCGCCCCACATTTGCGGGGTCGACACCCGGCCCGTCCTTGAGTTCAAACGTTGGATAATCGATGTCGATGACTTCAACAACACCGGGGCTCTTGTAGGCAACTGCCTTGTTTCCAGACATGTTCTTCTTGCTCCCATTCCAGTCAGTTCAGAGGGCGCATCTCCGCGCCTTCAGGTGCAACGAGAAAACAGCCCCGTCCGCCGACCTCGGAACACTGTGCTGGGCACAATCGTGCCTAACGCGGACGCCGGATGGAGGGGTTGGGGCAAGTCTAGGACGAGAATGAAGGATATGTAAGGGGTCGCAAGACCTTACCCGGCAGGCTCTTCAGACCGCGGCCAAAGAGCTCCCTCAAGCCGCTCCACGTCCTGGTTGAACGCTTGGAGCACATCCAAAAGCTGCAGGCGACGCTCGTCGGGCCAGTCTCGGACAACGCTCTCCAGCCCCTGTTCGTAAATGCTGCGGGTATTTGCCAGGGCGGCAATTCCGGCATCGGTGGGCGTGATGCGCCGTGCCACCTCGCCGCCGTCGCGCGGGACATAGTCCAACAGTCCGGCACGCAACAGCGCGGCCGACTGGCGATGCACCGTGGACCCGTCCAGGCGGAGTGCACAGGAGAGTTCCTTCAGCGTCATCGGTGGGACGTTTTCCAACCGACTCAGCAGGACCATGGCGGAGCGCTCCAGCACTTCTTCGTGCCGGCGGTGGGGGCGCAGAGAGTGGCGTGCCAGCAACATGAGCTCGTATTCCAACTGCCCCAGGACCTTTTTTTCGTGCAGCACAATTAATATCCCGTCATTCTATGTATGATACAACTATATTGCATCATACATAAGAAAAGTTTTGATTTCATCAGGAGCCCGGTGTTCAGTAGTAAAAATTCAGCCCGCACGCCCACGCCAAGGATGGTTGTCGCCACCTTGGCTTTTTGCGGCATCGTCGTATCGCTTATGCAAACCCTGATCATCCCCTTGATCCCGGAACTTCCCAAGTTCCTGAACGCCTCGCCCACGGACGCGTCATGGGCCATTACAGCGACGTTGGTGGCCGGTGCCGTTGTCACTCCCATCAGCGGGCGGCTCGGCGACATGTTCGGCAAACGGCGCATCCTCATCCTGAGCCTGCTGGCCATGGTGGTTGGATCGGTGCTGTGCGCCCTCAGCGACTCTCTCACGGTGATCGTCGCCGGCCGCGCCCTGCAGGGCCTGGCAATGGGCGCCATCCCGCTGGGCATTAGCATCATGCGCGATGAACTTCCGCCCATGAAGGTGGGCCCGGCCATCGCCACGATGAGTGCGACGATGGGCGTTGGCGGTGCCATCGGCATTCCGCTTTCGGCCTTCATTGCCCAAAAGGCCGATTGGCACATGCTCTTCTGGGTTGCCGCAGCCTTGGGCTTGCTGTGTGCGTTGCTCGTCGGGTTCGTGCTGCCGGAATCTCCTGTCTCCACGCCAGGACGGTTCGACGGCCTGGGTGCAGCCGGCTTGGCCGTGGGCCTTGTGGCGCTGCTGGTCCCGGTGACCAAGGGCTCGGAATGGGGTTGGGACAGTCCCCTGACCATCGGCCTTTTCGCGGCGTCGGTGGTAGTACTTTTGATTTGGGGCGCCTACCAACTGCGCACCAAGGACGCCTTGGTTGACCTGCGCGTCTCGGCACGCCCGCGGGTGCTGCTGACCAACCTCTCCTCGATCATGATCGGCTTCGCCATGTACGGCATGTCGCTGATCTTCATCCAGCTGCTCATGGCTCCGGCCTCAACCGGCTATGGCCTCGACCAGTCGATGATCCAGGCAGGCCTGGCCCTGGCACCCGGCGGCTTTGTCATGATGGCCCTCTCCCCTGTTTCCGCCAAGCTCTCAGCCCGCCGCGGACCGAAGGTGACGTTGACCTCCGGCGCCCTCGTTATTGCCGCCGGCTACATTGTGGCGTTGCTGCTCAACAGCTCGGTATGGGAGATCATCCTCGCCTCCATGATCATCAGCGCCGGCCTGGGACTGGCCTTTGCCGCAATGCCCGCCTTGATCATGGGCGCCGTGCCGATCACTGAGACGGCGGCCGCCAACGGCTTGAACTCCTTGATGCGCGCCATCGGAACTTCCAGCTCGGCTGCCGTCATCTCCGTGGTGCTGGCCTCGATGACCATGGAGCTGGGCCCGGTCGAACTGCCCACCATGGACGCCTTCCGGGTAACATTCGTCATCGCCATCGGTGCCGCTGTCGCATCGGCTGTGCTGGCCGCCTTCATTCCGACCCGCGAACCCGCACCTTCCCACGGTTCCCTGGTCCCACTCACGACGCCGGCCGTCGAGGAGAGCGTGCCCGTCGCCTAGCCTGCGCTGCGTCAGTATTCGGCGGTCAGTTTTCGGTGGGCAGGCCCTTGACATAGGCTGCCTGCCCGCCGTGTTGGACGCAGTCGTCAACAATGCTGACAAGCCGCACCCCGGCGGTGACAGGCGGATTCCAGTTCTTGTCGACAACCTTGTCCAGTGCAGCGCCGTCCAGGCCGCGGACAAAGTCCAAGCTCCGCTCCAGCACGGCCTCATGGTACCGGCGCAGCAGTTCGGTGGAGTCCAGCTGTACTGCGGAGACTTGGCCAAAAGAATGTCCGTAGCCGGTGTCGTCCGGGTCCAAGTCAAAGCCGAACCGTGCCGCGTAGCCGCCTGATGCCCAGACGGATTCGGCCCCTGCAAGATCGGCAAGCTGCTCATCCTGGGCCCGGCACAAGTGCCACACCAGCCAGGCGATGGAGTTCCCGGTCCCGCCGGGGCGCCAATTCAGCTTTTCCGGCTCCAAACCGTCCAGCACCGCCTCTACAACGGCACCGATCCGGCCAAACGCATCTTCGAACAGCTCCGAGATTTCCATGCTGGCCATGCTTCCACGGTATCCTCGGCTTGGGAACCCCGCAGGCTGGGTGGCATTCGATCCGGCATCCGCCATTCAAGTGGCAGCTCCTGCGGGTATTTTTGCGAATTACTCGCAGAAGCTGCCATAGGGATGCGCTAGCGCTCCGCTGGCTCCCGTCTTGCGAGTCCCCACGGCAGCTTCGCATGGGTCCTACGTCAGGATGATGACGTCCAGGGTGCGTGGGCCGTGGACGCCTTCAACTCGTTCAAGCTCAATGTCGCTGGTGGCGCTGGGTCCGCTGATCCATGTCTGCGGCCGGGTTGCCTCCAAGCGCGCGATCGCCTCGGGCAACACCTCCACAATGTCCGAAGCCCGCAGCAGCACGATGTGCCGGTCCGGGACGAGCGAGATGATGCGCCGCCCCTGGTCTGCGCTGCCGTCAAGCATGATGGTTCCGGTCTCCGAAACCGCCGTGGCCGCAGCCGTCACCACGGCGTCCAGGGCGTCCAGTTCCGCCACGGTGAGGCGGCGCTCCGGCGAGTCGACCTCGATGGCCGGCATCCCGGCGTCGTCCGTCAGTTTGGAAAGCCAGTCCTGGGGCAGACCATGCGGGACCACGATGGAAGTGCTGCCGGCGAGAAGTTCGGCCAGCTTCGCGGACGCTTCCTCGGCAGGGGTCACAAACACGTTGGCTTTGTAATCCTGGAGGCGATCCACCAGCTGCTCCAGCCGCTGCTCGGCGCTCATGTTCGAGCTGCGGCGATACTCGCGCGGCACCACGGGTGTTTCCGGGGCATCGTGCAATGCCGAGGCGATCCGGGCCATGATGTCCTCGCGTGCGCTCATGCCTGCTCCCCTTCGCTGTTTTCGGTGCCGTGTCCAGCAGTGTTCCCAGGCCCAGCATGTCCCGGTACGGCATTTCCAGGCACGACGGCGGTGCTTGGCTTGTGTTCCTTCGCCCACCACTGGCGGAACGATTGGCTGGGCGGGGCCGGAATGTCGCGGCTTTGCGTCCAGCCGCCGGCAATGCCGGGGAGCTTCTTGATGACTTTGTCGCGCCCTGCGGCGAGTTTGCCCAGCGGCAGCCCCTTCTCCAGCAGGTTCAGCTTCGCCCCGCTGGAAAATGCCCACTCGGCGCCCTTCATCATGAAGTCCATTTGTGACGGGACCTTGACCTTCGCGCGCTGCGAATCAACGTCCTCGCCCCGCAGATGCACCAGGATTTCCGGGATGTTGATCTTCACCGGACAGGCATCAAAGCAGGCACCGCACAATGAGGAGGCATAAGGCAGGGAGTTGTTCTCCTCGCTCTTGATGCCGGTCATTAACGGCGAGAGGATGGCACCGATGGGGCCCGGGTACGTTGAACCGTAAGCGTGCCCACCCGTGCGCTCATAGACCGGGCAGACATTCATGCAGGCCGAGCAACGGATGCAATTCAGCGCCGTACGGCCGTACTCATCGGCCAAGGCGGCGGTGCGTCCGTTGTCCAACATGACCAGGTGGACGTTTTGCGGGCCGTCGCCTTCGGTGACGCCTGTCCAGAGGGAGGTGTAGGGGTTCATGCGCTCCCCTGTGGAGGAGCGGGGCAGCAGCTGCATGAACACCTCAAGGTCGCTCCAGCTGGGCAGAAGCTTTTCAATGCCCATGACGGTGATGAGCGTTTCCGGCAAGGTCAGGCACATGCGCCCATTGCCTTCTGATTCCACCACTGTCAGTGTGCCGGTGTCGGCCAAGCCAAAGTTGGCTCCGGAGATGGCGACCTTCGCGGAGAGGAACTTCTTGCGCAGGTGCTTGCGCGCGGCCTCGGCCAGGCGGGCCGGCTCGTCGGTGAGGTTGGGGTCCACGGCAGGCATTTCGCGCAGGAAGATCTCTCGGACCTGGCTGCGGTTCTTGTGGATGGCGGGGACCAGGATGTGACTGGGCTTGTCATGGTCCAGCTGGACGATGAGTTCTGCCAGATCTGTTTCGTACGCTGCAATGCCTTGATCTTCCAAGTATTCGTTGAGGCCAATTTCCTGGGTGGCCATGGACTTGACCTTGACCACTTCAGTTTCACCGGTTTCCTGGATCAGTGCCGTGACAATTTCGTTGGCTTCCTGGGCGTCGCGGGCCCAGTGGATGATGCCGCCCCGGGCAGTAAAGTTGGCCTCGAACTGCTCCAGCATGGCCGGGAGGTTTGCCATGGTGGCGTCCTTGATGGCGCTGCCGGCGTCGCGCATTTGTTCCCAGTCTGGAAGTTCCGCCACCACCTTCAGACGCTTGTACCTGATGGTGTGGGTGGCGTGCCCCAGGTTGGCGCGCAGCTGGGTGTTCGCCAATTCCCTGTGCGCGGCTTGGGGAAAGGGCTCGGTGGCGTTCAGGTTGCCTCGGCCAAAAACGGGAAGCGAAGGCATCCCCAGAAATGTGTTGCTCATCGCTTGCTCCCTGCCAAAGTAATCTCGCCGGTGACTGCAACGGGGTTCTCGATTGTGCTGGCCAGGATCTCGGCGAAGTGCAGCGTACCCACACGGCTTCCTTGCCGGGACAGTCCACCGCCAATGTGCATCAGGCAGCTGGCGTCGCCCCCGGAGCACAGCTCGGCTCCGGTGCCGCAAATATTTGCCGCCTTGTCTTCATTCATGGCGGCGGAGACCTCTGCGTTCTTCATGGAGAATGTGCCTCCAAAGCCGCAGCACTGATCGGCCTCGGGCAGTTCAACCATCTCAATGCCGCCCACGCTTTTGAGTAGATTCAGTTGCCTGTCTTCTAGGTGCAGCAGCCGCATTCCGTGGCAGCTGGGATGGTACGTGACTTTGTGCGGGAAGTGCGAACCCAGCTGGGCTGCGGCGTTGGTAATGCCCAAAACATCTGTCAAAAGCTGGGAAAGTTCATAAGTTCGGGCCCCCACTACGGCGGCCCGCTCTTCAAGGGCGGCATCCCCGCAGCGTCGGGCCACCAGTTCGTGCTGATGCTTCACGCTCGCCACACACGAGCCCGAAGGAGCCACGGCGACATCATAATCATCGGTGTCGAAGGCCCGCACGTGGTTGGCTACCACCGTTCGCGCCTCTTTGAAATAGCCGGAATTCACATGCATCTGCCCGCAGCACGCCTGATCCGTAGGGAAAACAACCTCGTGGCCAAGACGCTCCAACAGGGCCACTGTCGCTTGGGCAGTACGCGGATACATGGCATCAACGATGCACGTGGCAAAAAGCGCAATTTTCATGATGCCCACTCTAGGGCAAAAATAGACCTGTGTGGACTGACCACACCCCAAGGGAGCACACGGGCGCGTTCTGAACGTGGCTTGCAGCTGTCAACGACGGACATCCGATGTATCCAGAGTCGAAAACGACAGTTCAGCTGGATTGTCTGCCAATGCCCCGAATAATATCCGTAACATTGTGTCACTAGTCTCATTTTCGCATCATATCTACTAGGTTGAAATGTATTCATCCGATGTTTAATGGGGCGTGGTCAGTTCGCTGGTCTGACTCGGATGCTGCCTCGGAGAAGTACGACTACAAGGGAGTGTTCATTTCATGGTTTTACCCAGTACCGGCGTTGAATCGAGCGGCGGAGGCCGGCAACAGCCCCCGCACTCGCCGAGGAAACGTCTGAAAACCACTGCTCTCGCCAGCTTGGCGACTGCGGGCCTGATCGGCACACTTTTGGTGCCTGCATTGGCCGCCCAGGCAGCCACGAGCGACTCGCTCAACGTGGGCTTCAATGGTTCATTGGTGGGCACCACCGCCTACACCACCACCGGCGATGAAATCATGCACGGTGTACTTAACCGTGTCCAGGGCGATGAAGAGCAGGTGCCCCTCCAAGGCGTCAAGCTGGCCGGAGGCACCCAAGGCATTCGCTATGCTCCCACCGACATGACCACCGGAACCGACACGGCTGACCAAGGATTCTTGGGGGAAGTGAAGTTCACCCCCACGAGCGCTTCCAATTTGTCCACGATCTTTTCGGCGGGCGGCAACTTCTACATCCGTGCACAGGCAGATGAACTTCGCTACGGCTTCGATTCCCTTGCCGAATCGAAATGGACGTCAAACAAAGCAACTGTGCCTTACCCGGCCTTGAACCAAGAGCACGCGCTCTCGTTCCACTACTTGCCAACCGCCTCAGGTGCCACGCTCACGGTCATGCTCGACGGCGTGGTCCTGCCCACCGTGACAGGCACCGCTCCTGCGAAGAACAGTGCAGACCTGGGGTCTATTTTTGGTTTTGGTTATGAAGTCAACACACAGGGTGCAACCCGCGGTTTCAGCGGCATGTTGAGCGACCTCCGCTTGGCCAAAACAACAGCGGCCTTCGACTCCTCTGACTTCGAATTCCAGCCACTGCCGGCCTCGACCGATCTGCTGGATGTCTCCTACACTGGAACCCTCACCGGGAATAGCTACACCCCGGCCAGCAACGACGTGCTCGCAGGTGAGCTCAACCGCCGCGCAGGCACTGAGGCCATGGCTGATGGCAAAGTCACGCTGAAGGCTGCCGGGGAGGGCTTGGACTTTACTGCCGCAGACTTCCCGCTTGGCGCCACGAAGCTGGACAATGGATTTGTCGCTGAAGCTGTCTTCACCCCGTCGGAAGGCCAGGTGAAGCAGGGAACCGTAATTGCTGTGGGCGGCAACTTGTTTGCACGCTACACGAGCAGCGGCAATGGCTTCGAATACGGCTTCAGCTCCAACGCCAGCGGTTCTTGGAAGACGGTCTCCGAGTCGATTCCCGTTCCCGAGGTGAACAAGCCGCACATCTTCTCCATGGCGTACGTGCCGAACGAAGACGGCTCCGCCGAGCTTGTCGCCGGTCTGGACGGGACGCTGCTAACCCCCGTCACGGGCGCCCAGGCAGTCAAGAACGCAGGTGCGGCAACCACGGTCAGCTTTGGTGCCGAAGTCAAGGCAGCCGCGAACGACAGGGCTTTCAAGGGATCACTGGACAAGACCCGTTTTGCGGCCCTGACAGCCGGCTACGACGCTGCCGCCATCAAATACCAGGAGCTGGCCCCGGGCGAGCCCGAGGTGTGCGAGCCGCTGCTGGTAGATCCGGCCAACTACGTCTCTGTCAGCACGGGTGATTGCGAAGCCAACATTCTGGCCAAGTCCGCTCTGGTTCGACCCACGCTTGCCCAGCTCGAATGGCAGGAATCGCGCCAAACGGCCTTCGTTCACTTTGGCATCAACACTTTCTACAACCAGGAATGGGGCCACGGCACCGAGGATCCCGCCCGCTTTGATCCCACGGATTTTGACGCCGACAGCTGGGTAAAAACTTTGCGTGACAATGGATTCCGCTACGCGGTCTTGACAGTCAAGCACCACGACGGCTTCATGTCCTTCCCTTCGCGCTACACCGACTACACAGTGGCCTCCTCACCGTGGAAGGACGGCAAGGGCGATGTGGTGAAGGAATTCACCGATGCAGCGCACAAGTACGGCATGAAAGTGGGCCTGTACATGTCCCCCGCCGACTCCAACCAGGAAGTCGACGGCGTTTTCGGAAACGGCAGCGCCAAGAGCGAGCGCACCATCCCGACCTTGGTTGCAGGCGATGACCGTGCAGGCAAGGACCTTCCCCAGTTCAAGTACGAGGCAACCGACTACGGTGCATTCTTCTTGAACACGCTCTATGAAATTCTCACCCAGTACGGCCAGGTCGACGAGGTTTGGTTTGACGGCGCCCAAGGCAACACGGAAAAGCACGAAACATACGACTACCCCGCCTTCTACGACATGATCTCCAAGCTGCAGCCCCATGCTCTGGTGGCTGTCGGCGGCAATGACATCAAGTGGATTGGCAACGAGCAGGGAACGGCCCGTGACAATGAGTGGGGCGTTCTTCCGGTCAAAACACCGGACGACGGCGGCAAGATCTCGCCTCTCACCCCGGATGGCAACCAGAACCTCGGTTCCACCGAGTCGATGCTGACAGCTGTCAAAAACGGCGGAGCCAACAACTTGCATTGGTGGCCTGGCGAAGCGGACATGAAGTTGACCCAGGGCTGGTTTGCCCACCCGAATGACGCACCAAAGTCACCGAGCGCCATGCTGACCAAATACCACGAGTCAGCTGGACGCAACGCTGTGCTGCTGCTCAACGTTCCGCCCACCACAACGGGCAAGTTCGCCCCGTCGTCCACCTCGGCGCTGGAAGGCTTTACCGCTGAACGCGCCAAGGCGTTTACCCAGGACCATGCTTTGGGCCTGCCCGTTTCCGTCAACGGCGAAGCTTCGGCACTGCTCACCGACGGCAACTTCCGCTCCTCCGCAACGCAAAGCCTGGCTGCGGGCGACAGCTTTGAAATTGATTTGGGCTCAGCCAAGGCCATCGACCGGATCGCCCTGTCCGAAGACGTCTTGGACCACGGACAGAACGTGGACGGGTTCCTTGTTGAAGCGAAGGTCAACGGCGCATGGGCCAAGGTCGCCGAAGCCGGCACCGTCGGCGTGCTGCGCATCCTGAAGTTCAACACCACCACTGCACAGGAATTCCGTGTCACGGTGGTGGGCACCCGCACCCCTGCGTTCTTCGCGAACGTTTCGTTGTACGGAACATTGGCCACTGCTCCGGCACCCGTCATGGACCTTTACGTCGACTGCGAAGCACCTGTTGCCGGAGTCGGCACACAGGACCGTCCATTCAACTCCATGGAACAGTTCCGTCAAACGGAAATCGCCTCGGGTGCAACCATTCATTTCAAGGCCGGCACCGACTGTGCAGCATCCGACACCCCGTTCTGGGGCTACGGCACCGATGATGCACCCATCACCGTCACCACCTACGGAGACGGCACACCGGCATTGATCGGTGGAAAGTCCTTGGCGGATAACTTCGCCAAGCGCGCCGACCAAGGCTGGGTTGTTGACGGGAATATGGCACCTGCCACTCCCACCGTTGCCGTTGATGCAGACACCGTCACCGCCGGCAAAACCAGCAAGCTTGATTTGGCTGGTTTCACCCCTGGACAAGAAATCACTATTGAATTGCGCCCCGGTGCAGTCAACTTGGGCAAGGCAACCGCCGATGCCGAAGGCAGTGCCACTTTGACCGTCACGATTCCAGCAGACACAAGTGCCGGAGATTTCATTATTGTGGCAACGCAGGGGGAGAAGACAGCTTCAGCTGCACTGAAAGTCGAAGCGGCAGCAACGCCAACACCGACACCCACACCGACGCCGACAAACACGGCACCGCCGACGGGGGAACCAACTGGTGAACCGACTGCTCCGCCAACCACGGCACCCGCTGGGGATGAGCCTTCGGGCACCTTGAGTGCGGCAACAGTGGCGGCCGGTGCCGACCTGACAATTACTGGTGACAATTTCAAGCCGGGCAGCACCGCCACGTTCACGTTACATTCGGATGCTGTTGAACTGGGCACCTCCACCGTCGCGGACGATGGAACGGTAAAGCTCACCGCCACAGTGCCGGCCGATGTTCCGGCTGGTTCACATACGGTGGTCATCGCCGGCACCGACACCTCCGGTGAAAGTGCTGAAGTCAGCCTCGCCTTGACGGTGACCGCTGCCGGCAACTCGACCAGCACGGCAACATCCAGCCCGTCGGCAACTGCTTCCGCCAGCACGCCGGCAGCGGACAAGCCTGCGCCGGACAGTCCCGCACCGGGCACGACGGACGACGATCTGGCCAACACGGGCGCCAGCACCACACCAGGCCTGCTCTTGGCCTTGATGCTGCTGCTCGCCGGTGGATCAGCGGTCGTGATGGCTCGCCGCCGCGGCAAACGCGCCTGATCAGGCCGCAATCCAATAACTAAATAGAGGCTGTGCCCGGTTCCTTGTTGGTGCCGGGCACAGCTGGTTAACCGGACGCTGATCAGCTCGCTTTACAGGCGCAAACGGACGAACACACCTTTGTTTTTTGCGGCATCACAGCCGCGAAACAAACATCAGACCAATAGACTGTAGTCATGGCCGTAACTGACGAAGCAATCACCAAGATCAAGGACATGATCATCTCCGGAGAGCTCTCCGCCGGGGATCGTCTGCCGCCTGAGAAGGAGCTTAGCGAGAAGCTTGGCCTCTCCCGCAGTTCGCTGCGCGAGGCCGTCAAGGCACTGGAAATCATCCGCGTGCTCGACGTGCGCCGCGGTGACGGGACCTACGTGACCAGTCTGGAACCGAAGCTCCTCACGGAGGCCATGACGTTCATCGTGGACCTGCACCAGGATGAGACCATCCTGGAGATCTTTGAGGTGCGCCGCATGCTTGAACCTGCGGCCGCAGCCACGGCAGCCGCTCGCATCACGCCGCAGGAAATTGTCGCCCTGCGTGCCACCATGGACAATATTGATGAGCAAACCAGCGTTGAATCCTTGGTTCAGCACGATCTCGTGTTCCACCAACTCATCACGGCAGCTGCCAACAACTCGTATTTGACCAGCGTGCTGGACTCTCTCTCCAGCAGTACTGTCCGCGCCCGCATCTGGCGCGGCCTCACCCAAGAGAAAGCCGTGGATCGCACCCTCTCGGAGCATACGGCCATCATCGAAGCGTTGGAACGCGGCGATGCCGAACTCGCCAGGTCCTTGGTGACTGTCCACATCAGTGGAGTGGAGCACTGGCTTCGCCAGGCGCTTTAAGCCGCTCCATACGCACTACCCGCCCGAGTTCCCTGCTGTTAGTCGTCACCGAGACCGCGCCTGCGCCACATGATCGCTCCGCAACCGCGAGTCCGCCGTTGCCCAACAGCTGGCAGGCGGGCCAGACGCGGTCGGGACGGCCCAGACGCGATCTCAGCGACCACTAAAAGAGCTGGGCAGCTTCTCCGCCCGGCCTGCCTGTGGCTGGCACGCAGCAACAGGGGTGCTGTCCGTCGTCGTGCTTCACAAACGATCGCTGGAACTCGCCCGGCCCGGCAAACTGAAGATTAAACAAAACCGGTCCGCAGCGATGTCGGGATCGGCGATGTTGTCCTTGTCGTACCAGTAGAAGCCGGTGTCGATGACCTTCTCCACCTTTTCGCCCTTGATGGCGGCAACGGCGGCCTTGATGGTCTCGTAGCCGATGCCAACGGGGTTCTGGGTGACGGCGCCAGCCATGAGGCCGTCCTTGATGGCGTCCATCTGCGCCTTGCCGGAGTCAAAGCCGACAATGACCAGCTTGCCGGTCTTGCTCATCTCCTTGACAGCATTGACAACACCGATGGCTGCGCCTTCGTTGGTGCCATACATGCCGGCCATGTTCGGGTTGGCCGTCATCATGGCCTTGGCGGCGTCGGTGGACTTGGCCTGGTCGCCGTCGGCGTACTGGATGTCGACGATCTTGATGTCCGGAGCGTTTTCCTTCATGTAGTCGACGAAACCGTCGCGACGGTCGGTGCCTGAGGTGGCCGTCTGGGAGTGGCCAATGATGCCGACCTCTCCCTTATTTCCCAGCAGCTCCGCCATGTGCTTTGCAGCCTCGGCGGCAGCGGCCTTGTTGTCCGTGGAGGCTGTGGCCAGCGGGACGTCCGAATCGACGCCGGAGTCAAAGGCAATGACGGGGATGTTCTTGGCCTTGGCATCCTGCAGCACGCCTTCAGCGGCCTTGGAGTCCAATGCGGCAAGTGCCAGCGCCTGGGGGTTCTTGGCCATGGCGTTGTTCAGCTGGTCCATCTGCTGCTGAACGTTGGTTTCCTTGTCGGGGCCTTCGAAGGAGATTTCCACGTCGAATTCCTTGGCTGCCTTCTCCGCGCCCTGCTTGACTGACTGCCAGAACTGGTGCTGGAAGCCCTTGGAGACGACGGCGATGTATGTCTTGCCGCTGTCGCCGGCGCCATCAGCGGCAGGCGCATCCGTCTCAGTGTCACAGGCTGCAAGGCCCAGGGACAGTGCCGCTACCGACGCCAGGGCGAGAAATTTTCTTCTTTGCATGGGTCTAACTCCTTTGTATAAACGCGTTGACAAATCTGTTGCGGGAATCGCAGTTTTGGGGTATCTATTGGGTTGTTTTCTTGCGTCGCACCATGTCCAGGTAAACGGCGAGGATGATGACCACGCCGACGGCAACCTGTTGCCATTCCTGCGGGATCGACATGATGGACAGGCCATTGGTCAGCACTGACATGATCAGCGCGCCAATGACGGTGCCGATAATTGAGCCTTTGCCTCCGGCCAGTGATGTTCCACCAATAACGACGGCGGCAATCGCCTGAAGTTCCAGGCCCATCCCACCTGCGGGCTGGGCCGAGTTGAGACGGGCAGCGGCGATAACGCCGGCCAACCCGGTGAACGCGCCGGCAAACGTGTAGATCATCACTGTCCACTTGGTCACGTTGACACCGGAGAGGGCAGTTGCCTGCATGTTGCTCCCGATGGAGTACGTGTAGCGGCCAAGGACGGTCTTGGACAGCACCACACCTGCCACGATGGCTGCAGCGAACAGGATGAACACGGCGTTGGGTATTACCAGTCCCGGGATCGACTTGCCGAGAGCAAAGATCGACTGGAAGCCTTCAACTTCGTTGGTGTAGATGGGCTTCGTGCCGGAGATGACAAGGGCCAGACCGGCGGCAACCATCATCATGGCCAGCGTGGCAATGAATGAGGGAATCTTCAACACCGCAACGAAGAAGCCGTTGGTGCAACCAATCAGCGCCCCAAACAGCACGCCGCCGATCACACCCAAAATCATGGGCAGACCCAGCTGGGTCATGAAGTATGCCGTCATCACCGAACACAGGGTCATGCCCGTTCCGATGGACAAGTCGATGCCGCCGGTGATAATGACGAACGTGGTGCCCAACGCCAGCAGGCCCGTGACGACCGTGGAAAGAAGGATATTCGAGAGGTTTGCGGCCTGGAGGAAGTTCGAACTGGCCACGGAGAAGAACAGCACCAACGCCAACAAACTGGCGAATGCCAGCAGCTGCTGGAAGCTGGCCCGGATCCGGGTGTTGAGCTCCGATTTTTTATTGCTGGCAATCCTGGCGGATTGCGCATCTTCCTTGGTCAGAGTCATCAGTTTGCCGTGCTTTCTTGCTTCGGGGCGCGCTGCGCGCTGGAGGGTGGAAGGGGGGCCAAGACGGCGCTCTCAATATTCCGGGTAGCCAATTCCATGATGTTTTCCTGGTTGGCTTCAACATTGGACAGGAAGCCGGTGAGCCTGCCCTCGCTCATTACGGCAATTCTGTGTGAGAGTCTCAGCACTTCGGGCAACTCGGAGGAAATCATGATGATTGATTTGCCCTGTGCCACCAAGTCATTGAGCAGCGCGTAGATCTCTTCCTTGGCACCGACGTCGATCCCTCGGGTGGGCTCGTCAAAAATCAGAATGTCGCAGTCCTTGACGAGCCATTTGGCAATGACGATTTTCTGCTGATTTCCTCCGGAGAGGTTCTTGGCAATCTGTGTACTGGACGGGGTTTTGATGCGGAGCATGTCGATGTAGGTGGTGGCCGTCGACTTCATTGCCTTGTCATTGATCACGCCCATGCGGGAGAACATTTTCAAGGAGCTCAGTGCGATGTTGTCCTTGACGTCGCGCTCCAGCAGCAGCCCGAGGTGTTTTCGGTCCTCGGACAGGTAGCCCAGGCCCATGGCGGCTGCCACTGCCGGGTTGCTGATGGTCACGGGCTTGCCATTGAGCTCAATCGAACCGGCCGAGATGCGGTCGGCGCCCACAATCGCGCGGGCAATCTCGGTGCGGCCTGCCCCCATGAGCCCAGCAAAACCAAGAATCTCACCCTTGTGCAGGTCGAAGTTGATGTCCCGCAGGAAGTCCCTGGTGGCCAGTCCTGTTACCTTCAGGACCACCTCGTCCGACGGGACATGGGTTTCCGGACGCTGGTTGCCGGAAATTTCGCGACCCACCATCAAGTTGATGACCTCGCGCATCGTGGTGGCTGCCGTGTCCACGGTATCGATGTATTCGCCGTCACGGATCACGGAGATACGGTTGGAGATGGCCTTGAGCTCATCCATGCGGTGCGAGATGTAAATGACACCGGTTTCTTCATTGGTGAAGTTGCGGATCAATTCATGCAAGGTTGCCACTTCAGCGTCGTTCAGCGCAGCGGTGGGCTCGTCCATGATCAGGATGCGCGACTTGTAGGAAAGCGCCTTCGCTATCTCCACCATCTGTTGTTTCGCCACCGTCAGATCGCCGACACGGGCCTTGGGATCAAGATCAATGTTGATCTTCTCGAACAGCAGCCGCGCCTTGCGGTTCAATGCGTGCTCACTCAAGAACATGCCGCCGATTCGAGGTTCACGGCCAATGTAAATATTCTGCGCGACCGTCAGGTCCTGCATCAGGTTGAATTCCTGGTGGATGATGCTGATACCCAGTTCTTGGGCGTGCTTGGTGCCGTTGATGACAACTTGTTCGCCGTCAATTTCGAAAGTGCCCGAATCAGGCACATAGATGCCGGAAAGCAGCTTCATGAGCGTGGACTTACCGGCGCCGTTCTCGCCGACGAGCGCCAAAACCTCGTTGTGGCCAAGATCCAGTTGCATCTCAGAGAGCGCCTTGACCCCGGGAAAGCTCTTGTTCACCCCGGATATCCGAAGAAGTTTCTTACTCATGCTGCCCTTCCAAGCCTTGTGCTGCAGGTCTGACGTCAGACCTATTATGGAGCCATTCGTCACCGACTGGAAACCGAACTCCGCCACCGAATCGCGAAATTAGACTCAATTCCTTAGATCTAAAGGCGTGCGGGAGAATGCGACTCCCATCATGCTATGTTACCTGCGACACAAAAGCACTCCCTCAACACCAACACATCGGATGTTTACGAAAATGTTATCGCTGGTAGATGCGCTGCGCAGTTCCAGCCCAGATTGCTTGTGCGTCCGTGGTCCCGAGTGAGTCGATCAATGTTGCCAGGGTGTCCACAGTGGCTGGATAGGTGGCGCCGAGCAGGCTCACCGGCCAATCGCCGCCGAACATCAGCCGCTCCGGGCCGAATGCCTGCAGGGCAATGTCCCAGACCTGGTTCAATGCGTTCGCGGAAAATTCTGCTCCGCCAGTATTCAGCCCGGATACTTTTGCCACCGTGTTGGGCAGTGCCGCAACGGCAGCCAACTGCTGCTGCCATAGTTTCATCGACTCCGCAGTTCCACCTCGCGGCGGCTTGCCCAGGTGGTCAATGACCACTGTGAGTTCCGGCAGTGCACGAGCCAGGTCGGCAACCTGCCCCAAATGGCGCGGAAAGGCATCGGGAACGTCAAGGGGAAGTCCGGCCTGCGCGACCAGTCCCAGCGACTTCCGGACGGATTCAAGTTCCAAAATGTCGGCACGCGGATTGTCGTGAATCAAGGTGCGCACGCCACAAAATGCGGGGCTGTCACCCCACTGTTCCAACAAAGCCGCCGTCGCAGCCGGATCTTCCAGCGGCAGCCAGCCGATTACGCCAACAATCCAGTCGTGTGCGGCAGCCGTGCACAGCATCGTTTGGGTGTCGGCGGCCGTGTCATCGGCCTGCACCAGGATCGCCTGGTCAACTCCGGCCGCGGACAAGGTTCCCCGCGCTTGCTCGGCCGTGAACGTGTTGTACAGAACTCCGTGGGCCTGGGTCAGCCAAGAGTAGCGGCCAGGCGCGAGCTTCCAGAGGTGCAGATGTGAATCGATGCGCGCTGGAGCCGCTGCCGAGAGACCGGCGACGGCGCGAGTGCCCTGTCCGGCGTCGTCGGTGATCCTAGACATGAAGGAGGCCCTCCTTCAGGAGCCCGCGTTCCACCATCGCGTGCCACAATGCGCTCGGAATGACGGCAGCCATGCGTTCGGCCGTCTGCGCGATCTGTTTTGCGTTGGAGGCGCCTACCACCACGGTGCAAACGGCAGGGTGGCTCACGGCGAACTGCAAAGCCGCTGCGGGGAGTTCCACTCCAAATTCATTGCAGCAAGCGGCGAGCACCTTGGCGCGGGCAAGTATCTCAGTTGGGGCCGGCTCATAGTTGTAGTGCGCGTTGTCCGGCACCACGGGGCGGGCCAACAGGCCCGAGTTGTAGACACCGCAGTTGGCCACCTGCACGTCCCGTTCCAGGCACAGCGGCAGCAGGTCTTCGGCTGCCGGCTGCTCCAGCAGCGAGTAGCGTCCCGCCAACATGATCACGTCGATGTCGGCACCCAGCACACATTCGGCCAACGCGTCCGCTGAGTTCGAGCCCACGCCAATGGCCTTGACCAAGCCCTCTTCGCGGAGTTCCTGAAGGGCGGGGAGTGCCTGCTTGATGCCTGCCTCGAGGTCGTAGACGTCGGGGTCGTGTAGGTAGGCAATGTCGATCCGGTCCAGCCCGGTGCGCTCCAAGGAGTCCTCGATGCTGCGGCGGATGCCTGCCTCGGAGGGATCCCAGCGCCGAACGGTGTCGGCAGGCACGTCAAAGCCCTGCGCGTCCCGCGTACCCTCGGAGTTCTCCACGGGCTCCAGGATCCTGCCAACCTTGGTTGAAATCACAAATTCATCGCGCGGCCTGGTGGTAAGGAACTTGCCTAGGCGGCGCTCCGACAAGCCCAGCCCGTAGTGCGGTGCGGTGTCAAAGTAGCGCAGGCCCGCGTTCCATGCGGCGCCCAGGGTGGCGGCAGCCACGTCGTCGTCCATGGCTCGGTACAGGTTGCCGATGCCAGCGGCGCCGAAGCCCAGCCGGCCCAGTTCGGGAAGTCTCATGGCAGCTCCCACACCTTCGCCAAGCCCATGTCGTCGCCGGAATAGTCGTCTTCAACTTCCAGCAGTTCGGCCATGACGGCCTGCCACTCGATGTTGACCGGGTTCAGCGCCAATTCCTTGCGCATGCCCTGGTAGTCGGCGACCTCCACGACGTGAAAGAGCTCCTGACCGCTGCGCCAGATGTTCCAACCGGTAACGCCGGCGGCGCGCAAGGCAGCGTCGAGCTCGTCGCTGATCCGTGCGTGGACGGCGTCGTACTCCGCCTCCTTGCCTGCCTTCAGGCGTGTGTGCAAAGCGATTTTCTGGCTCATGCAAGCTCACTTTCAGTGTTCAGGAACAGTTCAATGACGGGAACGGCCACATTGGGGCGCTGGACGGGAAGCTTCAGCGTCAAGGTGCCTTCGGGTTGTCCGCCGGGCATGGTGTTCTGGGCTTGCAGGGACGGATCCCGTTTTTCCATCACCACCTCGGAGGCGTCGTTGAGCAACTGGGCATAGCTGACCTTGTCGGCCAGCCCGGGCAGGTACACCACAGGGAACGGCCAAGCGAACAGGTGCAGGTAAAGACGGTTCCCTCGCTGTGTGTAGCGGCAGTCCGGCGGCGGCACGAGATTGGCGCTCCCTGCCCCGCGGATCGACCGGGCATGGGTTCGCATCCACTCCCCCATGCCGGCCAGTGCCGCAGCCGCGCGGGGACCGATCTCGCCGCGCGCGGTGGGCCCCACGTTCAGCAGCAGGTTCCCGCCCTTTGCCACGCCGTCGATGAGCATGCGCACCAAAACGTCCACGGACTTGTAATCAAGGTTGTCGCGGTCGTAGCCCCAACTCCCGTTGAGCGTCTGGCAGGCCTCCCATGGCACTTCCTTGCCGCCATTCATCATGGCACCGGAGGGCTGGTACTGCTCAGGAGTGACAAAGTCGCCGGGCATGTCCAAGCGGTCGTTGACAATGATGCCCGGCTGCAAGTCGTGAATCATGTCAAGGAGTTTCCCGGAGTCCCAGTCGTCCCGGCCCTTGCCCGGGTACCGGTCCGCAATGGAGCCAACACGATAAGAGAAATCGAAGAACAGGTAGTCGATCTTGCCGTAATTGGTCAGCAGTTCCCGAACTTGCCCGTGCAGGTATTCACGGTAGACGTTCATGTCGCGCTCGGCATTGAGCGCTTCCACATGGGGGGCGTCCCTCAGCGGGTGGATGTCGTCGATGGTGAAGTCCGGGTGATGCCAGTCAATGAGGGAGTGGTAGAAACCGACCTTAAGCCCGGCTTCGCGAAGCGCCTCCACATAAGGAACAAGCAGGTCCCTGTCCGCAGCCGTGTTGGTGGCCTTGAAGTTCGTCAACGCCGAATCCCAAAGACAGAAGCCTTCGTGGTGCTTGGTGGTCAGCACCATGTATTCCATCCCGGCTGCCTTAGCCTGCCTGGCCCATTCGCGCGGGTCGTACAGGTCTGGGTCAAAACGCTCAAAGTAGGCGTTGTAGTCCTCCACGCTGGTGCGCTCGTAACTCATGACCCATTCATGCCTGGCCGGCAGTGCATAGAGTCCCCAATGCACGAACATTCCGAGCCTCGCCTCAGTGAACCACGGAGCATGGTCGATGCGGACCTGGGATGACATTCGGCTTACACCATTTCCGTTGCAAGGTTGAGACTGGTTGTTGGATCGGCAGCGCAGGCGGCCGCGTCGGCGAGCCAGAACCCGCCGCCCGGGAAAGTGAATTCAGCTACGGACGCTCCATGCATCTCACTGCCGCCACCGGGGGCCAGCGGGGGCCAGTAGCAGCCGTCGTGCACGTCGATCGGAGTGACGAAGTGCTCGTGGAGGTGGTCCACGAACTCGATCATCCTGTCTTCCTTCTGGCCCGAGACTGCCACAAAGTCGAACATGGACAGGTGCTGGACCGCCTCGCACAGGCCCACGCCGCCGGCGTGGGGGCAGACGCGGACCCCGAATTTGGCGGCCAACAGCAAGATGGCCACGTTCTCGTTGACTCCGGCCACGCGGGCCGCGTCGATCTGCAGCACCTGCAAGGCATTGGCCTGGAGCATCTGCTTGAAGACCACACGGTTCTGTACGTGTTCGCCGGTGGCCACGGGGATGGGTGCGACTCCGCGGGCAATGGCTGCGTGTCCCAAGATGTCATCCGGGCTTGTGGGTTCCTCGATCCATGCGATGTCGAACGGGGCCAGGTGCTTCATCCACTCGATGGCCTCGTCCACGTCCCAGCGCTGGTTGGCGTCGACGGCCACCAGAATATCCGGTCCGACGGCGGCCCGTGCCGCGCGGAGGCGGCGCACGTCGTCCTCGAGGTCGGCTCCGACCTTGAGCTTGATCTGCTTGAATCCGGCGGCAACGGCTTCGTGGGCCAAACGGGTCAGTTTCTCATCCGAGTACCCCAACCAACCGGGGGTAGTGGTGTAGCCCGGGTAGCCTTCAGCCAGCAGCGTGGCGATGCGTTCTTCACGTCCGGCTTCCGCACTTTGCAGGATCTCCAGTGCATCCTCGCGGGTCATTGCGTCCGTGAGATAGCGGAAGTCCACGAGGTCAACCAGTTCTTCCGGGCTCATCCGGGCCAGCAGCTGCCACAGCGGCAGGCCCGCGCGCTTTGACTTGAGGTCCCAGAGCGCGTTGACCACTGCCCCGATGGCCATGTGCATGACACCCTTTTCAGGCCCCAGCCAGCGCAGCTGGGAATCGTGCGTCAGCTCCTTCCACGTGCCTCCCATGTCGTCGAGGAGATCCTCGGCATTGCGGCCCAGCAGGTAAGGGGTTAGCGCCTTGATGGCTGCTGTTTCAACGTCATTGCCGCGGCCAATCGTGAACACGAACCCGTGTCCCTCGTGGCCGTCGCCGCTGTCCGTGACAATCCGCAGGTAAGCGGCCGAATAGTCGGGATCCGGGTTCATGGCGTCGGAGCCATCCAGATCACGCGACGTTGGAAAACGGACGTCGCTGGTCTCAACGGCAATGATTGTGCTCACGGGCTGCCCCTTGTAGAAGAATTTGAAAGGTTGAAGAGTTACACTAAGTCAAACATCGGATGTTTCACATGTCAACATGGAAGATAATGCTGAAATTACCGCATAATGTGAGTAAAGTTACCTAAAAGCTCAGATGTTAAGGTCCTGCAGTGGACTGCCGAGAACAAGAACCGCGTTGTCTGCGGTTGTAGAGGACAAGAATCCCATGAAGATTGCACGCCTTGGCGAGCTTGGCCGGGAAATTCCCGTGGTCATTGCCGCCGACTCATCCGGAACCGAGCAAAGCTATGACGCACGTCCTGTCACCGACAGCGTCAATGGGACGTTTCTGGCCGCCGGAGGACTGGAAACCCTGCGCAAAGCCCTTGCAGACGGTACCCTGCCGGTGCTTGAAAACGCCGAAGAACTGCGCATTGGCTCCCCCATTGCCCGCCCCAACAACGTGGTGTGCATCGGCATGAACTACGCCGCCCACGCAGCAGAGTCCGGCGCTCTTCCACCCACCATTCCGGTGGTTTTCCTCAAGCCGAGCAACACCGTTGCGGGTCCCTTCGATGCGTCCCCGATCCCGCCTGAAGCGGCAAAGTACGATTGGGAGGTGGAACTCGGCGTAGTCATTGGCCGCGAAGTCAGCTACCTCTCCAACCTTGCAGAAGCAGCCGGTGCTGTTGCCGGTTACGTGGTGGCCAACGACCTTTCCGAGCGCGAATACCAGCTCCCCGGTGCCGCCGGCCAGTGGACCAAGGGCAAATCACTGCCCAAGTCCACCCCGCTGGGCCCCTGGTTCGTCCCGGCCGGCGAGATTGACCCCAACAACCTGCAGTTGAAGAGCTGGGTCAACGGAGAACCGCGCCAGGATTCAAGCACGGCCGACTTGATTTTCGACATCCCCACGATCATCCACCACCTGAGCCAGTACATGGTCCTGGAACCGGGAGACGTGATCCTCACCGGCACCCCCGAAGGCGTCGCCCTGTCCGGGCGCTTCCCCTACCTCCAGGACGGCGACGTCGTCGAAATGGAAATTGGCGGCCTCGGCCGCCAGCGCCAAGAATACTTCCGCACCACCATCCAGGAGGCATAAATGAGCCAGGAACTTTCAACTCTCGCAGCAGTCGTCACCGGCGGAGCATCAGGAATCGGCGCCGCCATCGCCGCCAAGCTGCAGGCCATGGGCGCGGAAGTTTCCGTCCTTGACTTGAATCCCAACGACCTCCCCGAAGGTCAGCTGGGCTTCGCCTGCGACGTATCCGACGACGCTTCAGTCAAGGCGGCCATCGACGGCACAGTGGCAGCCTTTGGCCGTATTGACATTGTTGTGAACAATGCAGGAATCGGCGCCCAAGGCTCCATTGAGGACAACGACGACGCCGAATGGGCCCGGGTCTGGGACATCAACGTCGTCGGCATGGTGCGTGTTGCCCGTGCAGCAATGCCCCACCTGCGCAAATCCCCCTCGGCCGCAATCGTGAACACCTCTTCCATCGCCGCCACCGCCGGCCTGCCCCAACGTGCCCTGTACTCTGCCACCAAAGGCGCCGTCCTGTCCTTGACCCAGGCCATGGCCGCCGACCACCTGCGTGAAGGCGTGCGCGTCAACGCCGTCAATCCCGGCACAGCCGACACCCCATGGATCGGCCGCCTGCTCAACTCGGCCGACGACCCCGCCGCCGAGCGCGAAGCACTCAACGCCCGCCAACCGCACGGCCGACTCGTCACCGCCGAGGAAGTGGCAGGTGCTGTGGCCTACCTCGCCAGCCCACTGTCCGGTTCCACCACAGGAACCTCCATCGCGGTCGACGGCGGAATGCAAGCACTGCGCCTGCGGCCAGCAGGGCAGTAGGACAGTAAGGCAACCCGGCAGCCGAGAACAGGGTCTCGTGACGCCGAATCGTCGAGACAGGGGCCAGCTGGCGAGAAGGCGTAAACGAAACGCCGTTCTCGCCGGCTGGCCCCGTTCTCGGCGCAAAACCGGCATCGAAATTAGCCCTGCGCGGTCCGCCAAGCTTGAATTTCCGCCAATAGCTCCGCTTTCCGCGGTTCCGAGGCAAACGATGAACGCACGGAGTTTCCTGCCAGCTTTTCCACCGTGTCGGCATCCCATTCGAATTCAGCCACAAGCGCGGCAAAGTTGGCATGGACGTAGCCGCCAAAATATGCCGGATCGTCGGAGTTCACGCACACGTTCAGACCGGCCGAAATCATCTGCGGCAGGGGGTGCGCAGCGAGGGTGTCAACGGCGCGTAGCCGCACGTTGGACAGCGGGCAGACCGTCAGCGGCACCTGCTCGGCCACGAGCCGCTTGACAATAATCCTGTCTTCAACGGCCCGAATGCCGTGGTCGATGCGCTCAACGCCGAGCAGGTTCAGGGCATCTTCCACATAGCTGGGCGGCCCTTCCTCGCCGGCGTGGGCCACCAGGCGCAGCCCGGCGTCCTTCGCGCGTCGGTACAGCCGGATGAATTTCGACGGCGGATTCCCCACCTCGGCCGAATCCAACCCAATACCGATGATGGGTGCCTCCATGGCCAGCAGCTGCTCGAGAACTTCCAGCGCCGACTCCTCCGTTTGGTCGCGCAGGAACGCAGCAATCAAGACCGTCGTGATGCCAAAGTCGGCCTCGCTGGAAGCCAAAGCGGCCGCAATGCCGTTGACCGCCGTCTCAAGTTCCACGCCGCGGGCCACATGGGCTTGCGGGTCAAACATGATCTCGGCATGGCGCACCCCCGACTCCCGCGCACGTTCCAGATAGGCCCGGGTCATGTCGGCAAAGTCGGCCTCGGTGACAAGCACCGCCATGTTGGCGTAGTACAGGTCCAAAAATGACTGCAGGTCGATGAACTCATACTGCTCCCGCAGCGATTCCAGGGTGGGAAATGGCAGGGTGATGCCATTGCGGGCGGCAAGTTCCAGAATCAGCTCCGGCTCAAGCGTGCCTTCAATGTGCAGGTGCAACTCGGCCGTGGGCAGCGTGGCCAAGGCGGCGGGATCAATGGGCATTTCAGGTGCTGTGGTCATGGAGCCAGTCTACTTTCGGAGCGCTCCGGTGCTGGGAGCCGGGGGCGAGTCGGGTGCTGCACCGAACACAGACCCAGCAGGCAGTCCAAGAACGGCCAGCCCAAGCACTTGGTTAATTTCGTCACTGTTCAAGGTAAATCTATTCAGAATTTCTTGAATACAGAAATTTGTGTACCATGGGCGAATGGAAACTGTAGCGCACTCGGCTGTCCTTGGCAGATTCGGACATGCACTCTCGGACCCCAAGCGGGCGCGGATCCTCTTGACCCTGCGCGACGGTCCGGGCTATCCCTCCGAGCTGGCCGACGTCCTGGGCATCAGCAGACAAAGCCTCTCCAACAACTTGGCCTGCCTGCGCGGTTGCGGCCTGGTGGTGGCAGTCCCGGAAGGGAGGCGGACCCGCTATGAGTTGGCGGACCCCAAAATCAGTCACGCCTTGGCAGATCTGTTGGACGTCATCCTCGCCGTGGACCCGGAATACTGCGCAGCCGCCGTGACGGAAGAGTGCTGCTGATGGCAGCTACGAGCCTGCTTGGCCCCGCCGTCACAGTTGACCGCCGCCGAATTTTAAACCGCAGGATCCGGCTCTTTGTCGGCGCCACCATTACTTACAACGTCATCGAAGCCGTCATTGCCCTCGGGGCAGGAATGGGCGCATCGTCCAGCGCGCTCATCGGCTTCGGCCTGGACTCCATCATGGAGGTGTCCTCCGCTGCTGCGCTGGCTTGGCAATTCAGCGCCCGTGATCCCGAGAAGCGTGAGAAGAAGGCCCTGCGCATCATCGCATTCTCCTTCTTCGCACTGGCGGCATTCGTCGCCACCGATGCGCTCAGTTCTTTGCTCACGGGCCGCCAGGCAGAGCACTCCAGAGTGGGCATCATCCTCGCTGCCGTCAGCTTGGCGATCATGCCCGTGCTCTCCTGGGCGCAGCGCCGGGCCGGACGGGAACTCGGCTCACGTTCCGCTGTCGCGGATTCTAAGCAAACCCTTCTGTGCACCTACCTGTCAGCCGTACTTTTGGTGGGTCTGCTGCTCAACAGCCTCCTGGGATGGTCATGGGCCGATCCCATCGCCGCACTCGTGATCGCCGGTCTGGCAATAAAGGAAGGACGCGACGCCTGGCGCGGCGAGACCTGCTGCACGCCGCTGCAGCAAAGCGACGATGAGGTCGAGGACGCTGCGGATGACTGCTGCGCGGCGGATACCGCAGCCCAGGTGTCGAGCGTCCAAGCCAGTGAATGCGCCTGCTGCCAGCCGGGGGCAGAACCGGAGCAGCGCGGCTAACCGCCGTGGGCGCGCAGCCCGAACCTCGCCGGGGCATCATGACCCCCACCACACTGCAGGCCAAATGGGAACCCTTCACGCGGTCCAACCGTTAGGAATATATGGCGTGTTTGGGGACAATTGACTTTGAAGGATCCACGCGTGTGCCGTCGGACCGCGTGAAGCCCCCACTTACAACAACCGCAAACCCTGCCGATACAACCCAGGGAACGTTCGAGGAGCTTGTCAGCGCGTGATCTTAAAGACTTTTGGCTGGTCCTTCGGGATATCCGCAGTGGCGCTCGTAGTCGCTTACTTCTACGGTGGCATCCAAGCCCTGATCCTCTGTGCCATCTTGGGTGTGCTTGAGGTCAGCCTCAGTTTCGACAACGCAGTGGTCAACGCACGCATCTTGGAAAAGATGAATGCGTTCTGGCAGAAAATCTTCCTAACCGTGGGCATCTTGATTGCCGTTGTTGGCATGCGCGTCGCCTTCCCCTTGTTGATTGTCGGTGTCACAGCCGACCTCAACCCGGTCGAAGCCGTCCAGCTGGCCCTGGAAAAGGGCGACATCGGCACCCCCGGGAGCTACGCCTACCTGCTCCATGACGCTCACCCGCAAATTGCCGCGTTCGGTGGCGTCTTCCTGCTCATGCTGTTCCTTGACTTCATGTTTGAAGAGCGCGAACTGCACTGGCTCAGCTTTTTGGAAAAACCGCTGGCTTTCATTGGCCGCCTGCACGGGGCCTCCATGGCGATTTCCCTCCTGATCTTGCTCGCAGCAGCCGCCATGGTCCGTCCCGGCAAGGAAATCGATGTCCTGATTGCCGGCATTCTCGGCATGATCACCTACATGCTCGTCAATGGGCTGGGCGAGATGTTCAATGTCGACGACGACGAGGACGAACACGAGTCGGCCGAGGCGGCGAAAATCGCCAAGAAGAACAACAAGGGCGTGGGCAAGGCGGTCGGCAAGGCCGCGTTCATGCTGTTCATCTACCTCGAGGTCATTGACGCGTCCTTCTCGTTCGACGGCGTCATCGGAGCCTTCGCCATCACCTCCGACCCCATCATCATCGCCCTGGGCCTGGGCCTGATCGGCGCACTGTTCGTCCGCTCACTCACGGTGTTCCTGGTCCGCGAAGGCACCCTGGACGACTACGAATACTTGGACCACGGCGCACACTGGGCCATTGGCGCCCTGGCCGTTATTCTGCTGCTGACCATCAGCCTCGAAGTCAATGAGGTGATCACGGGGCTGATCGGGGTGTTCTTCATCGGAGCCGCCTTCCTGTCCTCGATCGTTCGCAACAAACGATTGGCAGCTGCGGAACAGCCTAAAGTGGATGAACTTTCAACATAGAAACAACCCACCAAAATTTTTGCCATCCAATTCAAAGGAGAACAACAACATGGGACTTAGTTTGCAAAAGGGCGAAGCCCTTTCACTGAAGAAGAACGACGGCGCCGCCCTCACCCGGGTGCGCATGGGCTTGGGTTGGGACACGGCAGCCCCCGTCAAGCGCGGCCTGTTCGGCGGCATGAAAAAGCCAGCCGACGTCGATCTGGATGCGTCGGCCATTTTCTTTGATGGCGCCGGCAAGGCCGTTGACACGGTGTTCTTCAACCAGCTCCAAAGCAAGGACGGTTCCACGCAGCACACCGGTGACAACCTCACCGGAGAGGGCGAAGGCGACGACGAGACCATCTTGGTTGACCTGTCGACCGTTTCCCCCGCTGTTGCACAAATCGTGTTCGTCATCAGCAGCTACAGCCGCCAAACCTTCGACACCATTGAAAACGCCTTCTGCCGCCTGGTTGACGACTCAACGGCAGGCTCGCCTGAAGTGGCACGTTTCCAGCTGACCGATGCCGGGACGCACACTGCAATGATCATGTCGAAGGTCTCCCGCGAAGGAACCGGTTGGAAGTTTACTGCCATCGGCGACCGCGCCAACGGCCGCACTGTGATGGACTTGATCCAGCCGGCGGCCAACGCACTGTAGGGTCGCCACAAGTATTCATTCGTTTTAGCGCATTTAACGACGGTTCGAGAATTAAAGGAGTTCATTCTTCATGGCATCTTTGACACTTTCCAAGGGCAGCAACCTTTCCCTGACCAAGGCTGACCCAGGCCTGCAAATGGCCATGATCGGCTTGGGCTGGGATCCGCGCACCACCAGTGGCGACGAGTTCGACCTTGACGCTTCCGCCATCCTTGTCACCAGCAGCGGCAAGGTCCGCAACAATGACGACTTCATCTTTTACAACCAGCTGGAGTCCAAGGACGGTTCCGTAGTCCACCAGGGCGACAACCGCACAGGTGAAGGCGAAGGCGACGACGAGCAGATACTGGTCAACCTCGCAGCCATCGCCGCCGACATCGACCGTGTTGTCATTGTGGTCTCGATCGACCAGGCCGAAGCCCGACACCAAAACTTTGGCCAAGTCCGGGACGCATTTTGCCGAGTGGTCAACCAGCAAAACGACCAGGAGATTGTCCGCTACGACCTCTCCGAAGATGCCGCATCGGAGACAACGATGGTCTTCGCCGAGATTTACCGCAATGGCGCCGAGTGGAAGTTCCGCGCCGTTGGCCAGGGCTACGCAAGCGGACTGCACGGGATCGCCACCGACTTCGGCATCGTCCTGGGCTAGCATCCCGCTGCCGGTGCGCGGCGCAAGGCGCGCACCGGCACTTATTGACCATTCACAAGGTAAGGACAAAATTTCATGGCTGGACTGACACTTGCAAAAGGCAACAATCTTTCCTTGACCAAAACCGACCCCGGCCTGCAACAGGCACTGGTTGGTTTGGGTTGGGATCCTCGCACCACCACTGGCGAAGCGTTTGACCTGGACGCTTCGGCACTCCTTGTCGGCGCCACCGGCAAGGTGCGAACGGGCGAGGACTTCATTTTTTACAACCAGCCAGCAGCCAAGGACGGTTCTGTCACGCACCTTGGCGACAACCGTTCCGGCGAGGGCGAAGGCGACGACGAGCAAATCCTGATCGACCTGACAAAGGTCGCCGCCGACGTCGAACGCGTGGTCATTGTGGTCTCCATCGACCAAGCTGATGAGCGCGGGCAGAACTTTGGCCAGGTTCGCGGAGCCTACTGCCGCGTGGTCAACCAAAGCAACGATGCCGAAGTGGTGCGCTTTGACCTGAGCGAGGACGCTGCCCCGGAAACTTCCATGCTGTTTGCAGAAATCTACCGCAACGGCGCAGAGTGGAAGTTCAAGGCGGTGGGCCAGGGCTACGCCGCGGGCTTGGCCGGCATTGCCACCGACTTTGGCGTACCGCTGGGCTAGTCCCCACCTCCTCCCCAAATCCAGCCGCTGGCGCGTCTGGAATTGGGGCCCCTCGGAGGTGTGGGCCCATATGTGGGCCCAACAAACTCGTCCCTGGTGCGTGGGCCCAACCACTCCTTCCCTGTCCTGCTATTCGAAAATAGGATCTCCCAATGACTTCACCTTTGACTCCTCCCACAGAAGCCGAAACCGCCCTTGTGCTGAAGGCTCCCGACTCCCCGGAAATTGTTGCAGCGGACGAAGCCCCCGGCATGGTTCCAGTGCCGGCGGAGCGCCAGAGCGAGATCAACGTTCAGGCGAAGGAATTCATTGCCGAGATCGCCACGTTTGACGCCCGCAGCCCCGAGTTCACCACGAAAGTTGATGGGATTTCCAAGCTGGCCGGGACGGAAATGACGTCCTCCTCGAACGCCTCCAGCCGTATGTTGGAGCGCTCCACCACCTCCGTGTCAGGGGCCAAGAAGAGTGGCAATGGCGCCCAGGCCCAGGTTGCCGGCACCCTGAACGATCTGCGCAGCACCGTTGAGGACCTCACTCCCAACAACGCCGACCTGAGTGTGGGGCGCAAGATTCTCGGCTTTATCCCCGGCGGCAACAAAATGGCCAAGTACTTCCAGAAGTACGAGTCGGCGCAGGTTCAGCTCGACGCGATCATCAAGTCGCTCATGGCCGGCCAGGACGAACTCCTCAAGGACAATGCCTCCCTCGCGGGGGAAAAGGTCAAGATGTGGGAAACCATGCAGAGCCTGAGCGAATACGCCGTGTTTGCCAAGGCCCTGGATGCCGCCTGCGTTGAGAAGATCGACGCCACGCGTGCAACGGGTGCAACTGAGCAGGCCCAGAAGCTCGAAGCAGATGTTCTCTTCCCCATCCGCCAGCGCCACCAGGACATCCTGACCCAGCTGGCCGTCTCGGTGCAGGGCTACCTGGCCATGGATTTGATCCGCAAGAACAACGTTGAGCTGATCAAGGGAGTCGACCGGGCGCGCACCACCACCATTTCGGCCCTGCGCACGGCTGTCATCGTGGCCCAGGCCCTGGCCAACCAGAAGATGGTGTTGGACCAGATCGACGCCATCAACACCACCACGAACAACATGATCTTGAAGACGTCCGAGATGCTCAAGGACCAGACTGTGCGCATCCACGAGCAGGCCGCCAGTTCCGGGGTCAGTGTGGAAACTTTGCAAAAAGCGTTCGACAACGTCTTCGAGACGATGGATGCCATCGACACGTTCCGGGCCTCCGCCGCCCAGAACATGGAAGGCACCGTGCACGCCCTCGAGGACGGACTGGCCAAGGCCAAGCCCTACCTGGAGCGTTCACGCCAGTCCGATCGCGAGTAGTCTGAGCAGTACTGACGACGCGAGAGACGACGAGGCAAGGGTAGGGCAATGATTGGCCGTTTCATGGGGGGCAGGTTTGGCGGGGCTTCGGCGCCTCAAGCGCCTGCACCCCCTAGTGCAGATCCGGTGGCGGAGGAGATTGCCGAGATGGGTGCCGCCGTGGACAGTTTGCGTGCTTCCGTGCGCAGGTCCGGAAGCAAGCTCCCTCCCCTGCTGATGTCCCAGCTGCGACATTTGGGCGACCTCATGCGCGACACCGTCGCCGACATCAGCATCCGGGGCTGTTCCACGGAGCAAAGGGTGCTTCTCAACGCCATGATCTGCAGCTATGTGCCCACACCGTTGCAGGCGTATTTGGGACTGCCCCCGGCGCACCACCACGAAGAGTCCGCTGCCACGTTGATGTTCGCCGAACAGCTGGCAACCCTGGAACAAACCCTTGCGGATCTGCTGAACCAGATTCGCATTGGCGCCGTGGAGGAACTCTCCACGCACGGGCGTTTCCTGGCGGACAAGTTCTCCGCCCAGGACGCCGCCTTGCAACTTCAACAACCCGTTTCTGAAAGGGACCCATTGCGTTTGGAGGGCCAACAATGGCAGCACTAGTGGCAGGGGCCAATGCTGCCCTGACTGCAGAAAATCCCGGTCTGGACAACGTGGTGGTTGGCATGGGCTGGGACGCCATCCCCAGCCACGGCCCGCAGGCTGAGCTGGTCCCGTTTGTGGTGATGTGCGACGGCGACGACAAGGCTGTTTCCAACGATCACCTTGTGTTTTTCAACCAACTTGTCAGCGCCGACTCCTCCGTCACCTTCGTTGGCGACGCCGATCAGGAACAGATCGACGTTGCGCTGAAGCTGGTCCCCGAGGACGTTGCAAAGATCATTTTCTTTGCCTATGTGGATCCCGAACTCCGCGGCAACGGCACCTTCGCCGCCGTGCGAAGCGCCCACATCCGCGTGGCAACGGCTGAAGACCGGGAACTGGTGCGTTTCAACCTGTCCGTGGAAAAGCTGGAGTCCGTCACCGCCATGATTTTCGGTGAACTGTACAGGCATCGGTCTGACTGGAAATTCCGCGCCCTGGGGCAGGGCTACAGCACGGGCTTGGCCGGCGTGGCCAAGGACTACGGAATCAGGCTGTAGCGCCCCGACATGAATGTTCCCTCAACTCCACGCACCGACCTGGTTTTTTTGCGTCGCCGGCTCAAGCCCGGCCGCGCCCAACCGGCATCCTCGGCAGCGGCCGCCCCGCAACAGAGCGTGCCGCAAGAGCGCCCACAGCAGGAACGCGTCCCGCAACAATCAGCCCAGTCGGCACAGTCCTTGACTCTTCGACCGGCGGCAACCGCGCCATCCAGCCCAGCCTCAACCAGACCTGCGTCCGCACGCCAAGCCCCGCCGGTTGACCAGGCCGGTGCCCCGCGGTCGCCCGGACTGGTGCTGGGTCGCAGCGCCACGGCGTCGTCCTCCAGATCCACGCCCACCGCACCATCCAGGTCCACTGCGTCGTCAGGAGCATCCGCCAGGGCGTTTTCAACGGGCGCACGGGCCCAGACGCTCGCTGCCCGACGGGAGAAGGCCACGTTGGAGGACCGCGAGGTCCAGTTGTTGTTCCCGGCGCCCGGCATTGAAGACGTGTACGAACTGAATTTCGTTGACAGGGTGCTGCGATTGTCGGCGGTTCAGTCTGCCGTTGGCACCTTGGTGGTCAGCGGAAGCACGGCCATCGCTTGGGAGAATGTGCGCGGGGTGACAGGCGGACAAACAGTTGACGGACACAAGGCCGGCACCCCCGTCACGACCGCAGGAAACCGGGACTTGGTGGGTTACCACGGCCGGGAGGCGCTGGTGTCCTTGCGCCATGTGCGTGAAATGCGCCGCGCCATATTCATCAACCGCAGCAGCGCCCCCATGGGGGTCCAGCTGTTCTCCGGCGACACGGTGGCGCTGCCGCCCGCCGCCGACGGAACGCAGATGGTGCTGTTGGTGCACAGGATTGGCAACGTGCTGGAGCTGCGGGCAGAGCCCGTGCCGCGCGACTGGCCGGACGTGAAGATCTGGCAGGAATTTGATTTTTCCATGACGCACAAGGCACCCGCCACCGCCTACGGTCGCTAGCTCATTTTGCCGGCGGGCCATGATTCGCCTTCCAACCACCGCACGAAAGGGCCAATGCGACATTTTCGTTCCCTAACCGACCCTGCAGCCGCGCAGCTTTTCCACCGCCTGCCGGTGGAGCTGACTGCCCGGAGCGCCCCGGAACTGCTGGCGGTTGCCCTCGGCGGCACCCTCTACACCCCCGCGAACCGTCCTGACCTTGTCAAGGATGTGCTGCGCCAGCGCGATCTTGGCTGTGTCTCCATGGTGCTCTGCCTCGAGGATTCCATTGCGGACGCAGATGTCCCGCAGGCCGAAGAAAACGTGATTGCGGCGCTGACCTCGCTCTCGGGGCAGCAACACGACCTGCCCCTGCTGTTTGTCCGGGTCCGCACCCCCGAGCAGCTGCTCCGACTGGCCAGGCGTGCCGGTCCCGCCACCGCCCTGCTGAGCGGATTTGTGCTGCCAAAATTCGACAATGAACAAGGCACGGGTGCGGACTTCCTGGCCGCGCTGCACGTGGTGCAGCAGGAGTTGGGGCTTGACGGTGCCCCTGCGGCGGACGGCACTCCCTCACACCGGCTGCGCGTCATGCCGATTCTAGAGTCCTCGCCCATCATCCACGTGGAAACCCGGGCGGCGGCGCTGACAAACATCTACTCCCTGCTCGCAGCCAACCGGGACGACATCTTGTCGGTGCGGCTCGGCGCCACGGACATGTCCAGCGCCTTCGGCCTGCGCCGCTCCCGCGACCTGACCATCTACGACGTCAATGTGGTGGCGGGGGTCATCGGCGACATTGTCAACGTGCTGGGCCGGCCCGACGGCGGCTTTGTCATCTCCGGTCCTGTCTGGGAACACTTCTCCAACACCGAGCGCGTCTTGCGCCCGCAATTGCGTGCCACACCCTTCGTGGGGGCGCACGAGCAGGAACTGCGCCGGCGCATCATGACGGACAACCTCGACACCCTTATCCGTGAGATTGAGTTGGACCTGGCCAACGGCTTGCTGGGCAAGACCGTCATCCACCCCAGCCATGTTGCCTTGGTCCATGCCATGAGCGTTGTCAGTCATGAGGAATACCTCGACGCCGTGGCCATTGCCGGGAACACGGCCGGCGGCGCCGCAGCATCCCCCTACGGGAACAAAATGAATGAAATGAAACCGCACCAGTCGTGGGCCCAACGCACCCTGCTGCGGGCCGACGCCTTTGGTGTTTCCGCCGCCAACGTCACCTTTGTGGACCACCTCGAAGCGAGCATGCGATGAGCACTTCCGAACCATTGCGGACTGCCCGGGGCACGGGCTGGACTGGCGGCACGGGCTGGACTGGCGGCTTCGTGGCCGGGCAGCTTGACGTGCACATCCACTCCGACCCGGACAGCGCCGTCGCCGTCCAGGACTTGGTGGGCTTGGCCCTGCGCCGCAACCCGAAGCGCGCCCATCTGCTGGTCTCGAACGTGCTCGCCAAGCACGTGCCCACCGAACCCGCCTTGGTCATCGCCGCCGGCACCTTGTTGGGGGCCTTTGTTGCCCGCGAGCTGTCGTCGTCGCCCAACGGCACGGAACCAGCATCCTGTCCAGGGTCAATGCACGACGCCGGAACCTCCCTTCCGCTGGAAGCAGCCACCGCGGCACTGACCACGGCGCTGCGCTCCGACGGCCAGGATCGTGTCCGGGCACTGGCCTTCCTGGGCGACGCGGTGGCGGGGCTGGGCACCCGGGTGCCCAACGCCGTCGTGCTTGGCTACGCCGAGACCGCCACGGGCCTGGGGCGCTTGGTGGCCAATGCCTTGGGTGCCTATTACATTCACTCCACCCGTCACGCCACCCCCGGCATCCGTGCGGTGGCGGGCTTTGAGGAAGGGCATTCGCATGCCACCTCGCACGCCATGGTGCCCACCGACCCGCACTGGCTCGACGGCGACGGTCCGGTGGTTTTGGTCGACGACGAGTTCAGCACCGGGTCGACCGTCATCAACACCATCCGTGAACTGCATGCCCTTGTTCGGCACCCGGTGTATGTGGTGGCCGCCCTGATCGACCTGCGCAGTGCCGCCGACCGTGCCCGCTTTGACGCCCTGGCCGCCGAGCTGGGCTGCCGGATTGCCGTGACGGCGCTGGGGACCGGGGAAATCAGCTTGGGAGATGGCATTTTGGACCGCGCCGCGGCGCTGATTAAGGCCCTGCCGCACCCCCCTCCTGCTACCGTCGATGCTGGTGTTGGTGCTGCCGCTTCCGGCGCCCCGTTCCCACCCGCCGCCTCCGGCCGGCTGGCCATGCTTGAACTGACGGAGGCAGACATGGTTCCGGTGCGCAGCGACCGCTTCGGCAACGCGGCGCCTCCGGCGGAAGCCGACATTGCCGCCGTCGCCGGGCACGTGGCAACTCTGCTGGCAGCCCAAGAGTGCCAAGGCCCGTTCGTGGTGCTGGGCTGCGAGGAAAACATGTTCCTGCCCTTGGCCGCAGCCAACGTGCTGGCCGGGCTGCTGCCGGATGCCCAAGTGCGTTTTTCCACCACGACCCGCTCGCCCATCGTCCCCGTCGATAGGGACGACTACGCCATTTCCGGGGCGCTGGCCTTTGCCAGCCACGATGCGACCCTTGACGGGCCGGGCGCGCGTTTTGCCTACAACCTCAGCGGAACGCACGGGCGTCCGGGCACCATTGTGCTCTTCCCGGAACCCGGAACCGGCCGCCGCGATGTCCTTGCACGCGCACCCGGCGCCGAGCTTGAACCACTGGCCGTGGCGATGGCAACGGCCGCCGACGACGTCGTCGTGGTGCTGCTTCCGGCCGATCTCCCGCCCGCCACCTCCAGCAATCCAGCAAAGGACGCACCATGAGCCAGTTCCCGCTTCCCCAGCCCCTGACGGGCCCGGATTTCGGTTCCTATGCACCCGGCGAGGTCCGCTGGCTCTTGAAGGACTTGAGCCATGTCGCGTTGGAGGCCCCCACCGCCGAGCGCGAACGCGCCATCCAGTCGGGATCCGCGAACTACGCTGAATCGCTGCCGGTGGAGTACTCGCCCAGCAAGGAATACCAGGCCCTGTACACGCAGGCGGTCGAGCGGTCTGCGCTGCGGATCGCCACGGCGGTGGGCGTGGTGACCGAACTGGCCCTGGAAGCCCGCGGGAACCAGCCCGTGCTGGTGTCCCTGGCGCGTGCCGGCACGCCCATTGGTATTTTGATGCGCCGTTGGGCCTGGCACGTCCACGGCCTGGAACTGCCCCATTTCACCATGAGCATCGTTCGCGGGGTGGGCCTGGACCAGACGGCCCTGCGCTACCTTGGTACCAACTTTGATCCAGCGCGGATACTTTTCGTTGACGGCTGGACGGGCAAGGGCGCCATCTCCGGCGAGCTCAGCAGCGCGTTGGACAAGTTTGCCGCCAGCGACGGTGTGCGCTTCCAGGACGATCTTGCCGTGTTGGCCGACCCCGGCCACTGCGTGTCCATGTTCGGCACCCGCGAGGACTACCTGATCCCCTCGGCCTGCCTGAATTCCACGGTGTCCGGTCTTGTCTCCCGCACGGTCTTCAACACCGACCACATTGCTCCGCATGACTTTCATGGTGCCAAGTTCTACGCGGAGCTGGCCTCCAACGACGTCTCCAACGACTTCCTGGATGCGATTTCCGCCCACTTTGGCAGCATCCTGCAGGCCGTTGAAGAGCAGGTGGCTGCCCATCGCGCGGCCGCTCCGGAACCCACGTGGACGGGGTGGAAGGCCGTTGAGCGGATCAGCGCCGAGTACGGCATCAACAATGTGAATTTGGTCAAGCCCGGCGTGGGCGAAACGACCAGGGTGCTGCTGCGCCGCGTGCCGTGGCGCGTCCTCGTGAACCCGGATGCCCGGGCCGAGGTGGCGCATGTGCTGCTGCTGGCCGAACAGCGCAGGGTCCCCGTGGAGGAAGTTGTGGGCCTGCCGTACAGCTGTGTCGGTCTCATCCATCCGCAATTCGACAAGAGCGCCGTGGGTGCCGACGGCAAGGCAGTGCACAACGCATGAGCCCCACCCTCGTTGCCTGCGACCTCGACCGCACGCTCATCTATTCCAAGAACGCCCTCTGGCTCACGGGTGCGGACAAGGATGCCCCGGCCCTGGTCGTCGCCGAAGTTTATGAGGGCGCTCCCCTCTCGTTCATGACCCGCGACGCCCAGGAGCATCTGCTGGCTGTCAAGGACGCGGCGACGTTTGTGCCCGTCACCACCCGAACTCAGGCCCAGTACCAGCGTGTGCAATTGTCCGGTCCCGTGCCCGAGTACGCCATCACCTCCAACGGAGGGGTCCTTTTGCACCGCGGTGTGCCGGACACGGCGTGGAATGAGAAGCTCTCGGCACGGATGGCCGCTGCCTGTGCGCCCTTGGAACACATCGAAGCGCACCTTGGGAACCCGGACTTTTCCCCGTGGATCCTGCGCCTGCGACGGGCGGAGGACTTGTTTGTCTACGCCATCGTGGACAGGGAAGCCATGCCCGGCTCCTTCCTGGCCGAGCTGGGACAGCTGTGCGCGGAAGCCGGCTGGAGCGTTTCGGTGCAAGGCAGGAAGCTCTATTGCGTCCCGCTGCCGATCAACAAGTCCGGGGCCCTTGCGGAAGTTGCCCGCCGCACCGGGGCGGACACCGTCATTGCCGCCGGCGACTCCCTCCTGGACCAGGACATGCTCGAAGGCGCCACCCTCGCCTTCCGCCCCCTGCACGGGGAACTGCACGACGCCGGATACCTGGCTTCCCATCTTCGCCTCACCTCGGTGCGCGGGGTCATGGCGGGCGAAGAAATCCTGCGCCGCATCCTGGCCGAGATCCGCTGAGAGGACCGCACCCGGGTTGAGCCCCGGCACACAGCTGTCTTGATGCATCGGGTACTCAACTTATGCGCCGGATTCGCTGTCGGATGATAGAAGGATTGGTCAGCGCAGGGGCCCTCTCCCGCCGTCACCGCTTGTCAGTGGCTGGCGATAGGCTGGAAGCTCACCATGAACCGCTATCCCGGGGAGATCTCCGTCTTGTCGCCTGCTCGCAGCACCCGCTCTTTCGGAGCCACCGATTTCATCATGGCAACAGTGTTTGCCTCCGTCCTTGTGGCGACCACGGCGTGCGGTGGCGCCCCGGCACCCGAGGCGGCTCCGGCGTCGGACCTGGCCACGCACACTAGTGCACCAAGCAGTCCCGCACCAACGCCAAGCCCCACGGTTGCCATCATGGCACCCGTGGACGGCGATGACGCTTCCGACGCTGATGGCGCCGACCTGGCCGCGAACGCGCAGTCCCCTGTGGCGGACAAGGCGCTGGAGGTCCTGAAGACCATTCCCGTCAAGGGCAGGGCACCCAAAACGGGGTACAGCCGCGAAGAGTTCGGCCCGGCATGGTCGGACGTGGACCGCAACGGCTGCGACACTCGCAATGACATCCTGGAGCGCGACCTGACGGCGAAGACGTTCAAGCCGGGCACCCGCGATTGCGTGGTGCTGACCGGGGTGCTGTCGGATCCCTACACGGCCGGCACCATCTCATTTGTGCGCGGCCCCGACAGCGCAAAGGTCCAGATCGACCACGTCGTGGCGCTGAACGACGCCTGGCAAAAGGGAGCCCAACAGCTGGCGCCGGATCGACGCAAGGCCTTTGCCAACGATCCGCTGAACTTGTTGGCCGTTGACGGTCCCAGCAACCAAAGGAAGGGCGCCGGCGATGCCGCCACGTGGCTGCCGCCGAACAAGGCCTACCGTTGCGAGTATGTGGCCCGGCAGGTCGCGGTCAAGGCCGACTACGAGCTGTGGGTGACCCAGGCAGAACATGACGCCATGGCCACGGTCCTCGGGAACTGCGCGGGTGTTGACGTGCCAAGCGAGCAGATACCTCCCGCGGCCGAGCCCAAGCAGCCAGCTGTTGTGCCGCCTGCTGCCCCAGTGCCCGCGGAAGCAGCGGATGATGCCGCGCCGCAGCCGGCACAGCCGGCACCACCAGCTGCTCCCCCTGCTCCGGTGGTTCAGCCGCCGGCAACTGATGTCTTCTACCAAAACTGCTCAGCCGTTCGGGCCGCGGGGGCGGCCCCCATTCGCGCGGGCCAGCCCGGCTTCGAGCCCAAGTTCGACCGCGACGGCGACGGGGTTGGCTGCGAATAGCGCCATGGCGCACTGGCTCGGACTTCGCCCCTTCCAACTGACTCGGCTATCGCTAACATTGAAGTGTGGGCTTTCATAGCGACCAACCTTTGGTCCCAGCAGTGTGGCAACGCCATGACACGGAGATCTTGCCGTTGTGGCGGGAACGGCTCTGCGCGGCAATGGGACCGACGGCAGCGAGCCGCTACGCCGCCGGGCTCTTTTTTGAAGACCGTCGCAGGCCTATTGCCCAGTGGTTCAACCCGGCCTTGAACGCGGCGTTGTTGGTGGGCATTGAAACGTCGGCAGAATGGCCGGTCCAGCGCTTTGGGTTGTTCTATGCCGCTGCCGACGGCGGGGTGATCAAGGTCCGCACCACCACGCACGAGTGGTACACCCGAACCCCGAAGCAGTCCCCCACCGAAGAGGAATCCTTCGCCGCGGCCATCATTTCCGCCGAGTCGTTTCTGCAGGTGGAGATGGATTTCATCTAGCACTCCTGCTCCACGCCGCCCGCGTCACCGCGTCTCGCCCGCATGCCCGCGACTGAGCCGCGAGCCAGCGGTTGGGCAACCGCGGGCTCGCGGCCAAGACGCGGTTTCCAGCAATATGGTGCACGGCGGGCGCAACGCAGAAGCGGCCAAGGCGCGGTCTCGAGAACTATGGTGCGGGCAGGCAAGGTGCAGGCGCGGTCTCGGAACGGGGCCTGCGGTTGCGGCGCGATCTCGACCCACACCACGCGCCACGACTCGCGGCGCAACCGCACCGGCAGGGGTCATCCCGCCAGCGACGCACCCATTTGTTCCACGATCCGGCGCAGAATCGGTGCGGGAGTGGCAAAGTTCAGCCGCACCCAGCCGGCTCCGACATCGCCGCACAAACCGCCTTCGGTCAGCGTGACCCGGGCGTGTTCGGCGAAGAATTCAGTGGGCGTGCCAGCAAAATCCCCGAAATCAAGTTCCGTGCAATCGATGAACGCCAAATACGTTCCCTCGGGCATCACCCAGCGGGCCTGCGGCAGGTGCTCCTGCAGCAGGCCCTCGAGCAGCCTCCGGTTGCCGTCCAGGTAGTCAATCACCCCATCAAGCCACGGCGTCCCCTCCGTGTAGGCGGCAATGTTCGCCACGACCCCCAGAGTGCTGGCGCTGTGCTCAGCAGCGGTTCCCTCCACGGACCACAACTCATAATCTGCGGCATTGGAAAAGATGATTTGTGCCGCCTTGAGCCCGGCCAGGTTCCAGGCCTTCGACGCGGATGTGGCCGTCACGGTGTGCCGGGCGGCGGCGTCGCTGACCGAAGCGTACGGAACGTGGGTGGCGCCGTCGTACACCAATGGCGCATGGATCTCATCGGAAAACACCCTGGCCCCGCTCACCTCCACAATGGCGCTGAGCCGCAGCAGTTCCCGGCGTGTGTACACCTTCCCAATCGGATTGTGCGGATTGCACAGCACCAGCAGATCGCCGGCTGCGAGTGACGCTTCCAGGGCGTCGAAGTCAAGCTCCCAGGACGCTTCTGCGCGGATCATGGGGACCTGCACAAGTTCGCGCCCGTACGCAGCCGGGAGCGTGATGAAGGGCATGTACGCCGGGGTCGGGACAACCATGCGCCCGTGACCGGGGGTGAAATGCTTGACCGTGGCTTCCAAGGCGCTGAGGACGTCGGCTACGGGACGGATCCACTCGGCGGGGATATCCCAGCCGTGGCGCGTTGCCAGAAAGTCCCGGCACGCCTGCCCCAGGGCCTGGACCAGATGGCCGGGCAGGTACCCCACCTGCGCGGTGGCCACCGAATCGCGCAGCCGCTCGGCGACGGGGCCGGCCAGGCCAAAGTCCATCTCGGCCACCCAGGCTGGCAGCTGCCCGGGGAAGGCAGACCACTTCAAACTGCCCGTGGCGCGCAAATCCGTCTCCGTCACGGTGTCAAAGGTAGCTGTCCCGGGAAAATTGCCCTGGAGAGTTTGTATGTGTTCGATTGCCATGCTCGGGTGCTCCTCTGTCAGACTGGTGACGTCTGCTTCCACCTTAAGCCACTCCCACGGGACGGCCGTCGGCGCAGTTTCCACGCCATGAATCTGCCACTCTTAGGACTTTCCAATGAGCACCGCCTCTCTCCAACGCCGCAACCAAACCGTGCTTGTGGCGGGCCAGCTGTTGTCGGGGGTGGGCGTGGCCTCGGGCATTGCCGTGGGAGGCATCCTGGCGGCCGAGCTGGCAGGCACGACGGCGGCATCCGGTTTTGTGCAAACGGCGTCCGCCTTGGGTGCCGGGCTGGTGGCCGTCCCGCTGGCGAACTTGGCCGTCCGGGCGGGCCGGCGCTGGGCGCTGAGCACCGGGTTGGTCCTGGGTGCCGTGGGTGCTGCCCTAGTTTTGCTTGCAGCGAGCCTTGGTCAGTTCTGGCTCATGGCCGCTGGCATGCTGTTCTTTGGTTCGGCGACGGCGGCGGGCCTGCAAGCGCGGTACGCAGCGGTCGACGGCGCCTCCCCTGCCACCGCCGGCCGGGCCATGGCAATCGTCATTTGGGCGACGACTGTCGGCTCGGTGGCCGGCCCCAACCTCTCCGAACCAGGCCGTTTGTTGGGCATCCGGCTGGACATGGTGCCGTTGGCTGGTCCCTTCGTGTTCTCGCTCATTGCCTTTCTCACCGCTGCCCTGGTCATCGCCGTGTTCTTTCTGGCCCCTCCGGCGCAACCACACGCCGTGGGTGCGCCCGGGGAAGCTTCCGCGGACGCGTCCGTGGAAACGATAGTTGAAACGACGGGCCTGCCCGGCGGGGTGGCCCCCGTGCACCCCCAAAGACCCGCCAAACCCGCCAAGCGGCACGGTGCCTGGCAGGCCCTGCGCCTTGCCAGCCACAATCCGCACGCACTCTTCGCCTTGGTCGCGGTCACTGGCGGGCACGCGATCATGGTGGGCGTCATGGTCATGACCCCTGTCGCCATGAATGAGCATGGCCACGCACTGGAGATGATCGGCATTGTCATCAGCCTGCACATTTTGGGCATGTATGCGGCCAGCCCGATGTTTGGTTGGCTTGTGGACAAGCTGGGCAGCGTGCCCGTCGTATTCATCGGCTACGGCATTTTCCTGGCGGCCATCACCATTGGCGCTATCGTCTCGGACAGCAGCGACCCCCTGCCCATGTCCATTGCCTTGAGCACGCTGGGCTTGGGCTGGTCGGCGTGCCTGATCGGCGGCTCGTCCCTGCTCAACGAGTCGGCACCAGACCACCTGCGCGTCCCCCTCCAAGGCGCCAATGACATGATGATGAACTTCGGGGCCGCCGGCCTGGCTGCCTTGGCCGGCCCCGTCCTGGCCGTGGGCGGCTTCTTCTGGGTCAACATGATGGCCCTGGCCGTGCTGGTCGTCATGGTGTTTTTTGGCCTGCGTGCCGTGCGTCCGACGCACGAAGCCGCCACGCCCGAAAGCGTCACCGGCAGGGTCGGATAGCTGGGGCCGGCCGGCACCGGGACCCGGATCTTTTTGGCAACTGAACGGTCCGGAGCTTCCGGTCACCGGTGAAACGCGCCGACCTGCCGCGATGCACTGGCTCAGGTAACCGGAATTCTCAATGTCGTGTCACTTCCCTGCTAGCGGGAGTTTCCTGGCCAAGTGCTTCGAGACTTGTATCGGTGCAGCTCAGAGGTGCCTTTTTATGTCTGGGGGTGTATGACCTAACTTTTCTTGGGCGCCCATTTTGTGAGGTTGAAGACGGCGGTGAGCTTGTCTTGGGTTGCGGTGGTTTCGGTGAGCATGCGCCGGATTTTGGGACGTCCTCCGGTGGAGGGATAGATCATCACGGTTTCCTGGATCCCGGCGAGCTGGTCCAGGAGTTCACGCACGGAGAGGTGTTCCCCTGCGTGTTCGGCTTCGCGGCGCATGAGGTGCGCGATTTGCAGGGCTAGCACGCAGGTGAAGGTGTGCACCCGGATGTTGTGCTCGGTCCAGTGGTGCATGGGTGAGAACGAGACCACGTGGGGGTCCTTGAGTTGGCGGAACCCGAATTCGGCATCGGATTGGGAGCGGTAGGCGGCGACCACGTCCGCGATCGGCCAGTGTTCCTGGGTGGTGACCAGGACCCGCTTGCCAAACACCTCGTCCTCGAGTTCCTCTTTCGCTGTATCGGTGACGATGACGGTGAGTTTGTGGGTGGCCGGGGTGTCCCCGGTCAGTTCGCAAACCAGGACGCGGCGTAGCCAGGAATCGCGGGTGATCGCCTTGATGTGCTCGGTGAGCTGATCGGTGGTGCGCCGGGTCTTGCCGCGGGCCAGGGACTCGGTGAGCTCGGCGAGTTTCGCCTGGGCCTTGGCCAGGGTTTGGGCGAACCCGGCGACCTGCGCGGCGTGCAGGGTGGGTGAGTGGGTGAGGATGACCCGGCGCTCGGTGCCGTAAACCACCCGCCGGGTCTCAACCGCGGTAAGACCGGCAAACCGTTCCTTGTCCACGATGGTGCGGTCGGCGGCGGGGAGTTGGAGCAGGTCCGCGACATGGGAGGGCGGGATGGAACAGACGAACGCGAGGCCGGTGTCGGTGACGCGGGTGAAGTTGGTTGCCGAGTTCTGCCCGGCGTCAAAGACCACAGTCACCTCCGGCTTCTCACCGGTCCCGGTCGTTTCGGCGAGTTTGCGGTGCCGGGCGCCGAGTTCATCGATCATGAGGGGAAACTGGGTGACGTCAGGCTTGTTCCCCGGGTAGGTATGGGCGAGCAGGGGAATCCCTCCGTCACGGGTGATCACCAGGCCCAGGCCAACCAGGGAAGGCACGGTGCGCTTTTGCTTGGCCTTGCCGCGTTGGGCAATCGGGGCGTTCTCGTTGGCCGAATCAATGTAGGTGGCGAAGTTCGCCATGTCCAGCGCCAGGGCCGAGACATCGAGGTTGAATTCGCTGATCATCGCCACCGCGATGCGTTCCTCGACCTCCGCGAGCTGTTTCAGGGACAGGGCGTGCATCGCGTCCCAGAATTTGCGGTGGTCCAACACGGAGGCGGGGATCTTGGCGAACCTGTCCGCCGCCGTGGTCTTCCACCAGTCGGCGAACCCGAGCTTGGAAGTTGGCGCCACGACCCGGTTCAACGCGGCCAACGCCAGGTAGGTGCCCACCGACGCGCCAGCGTCCGCCCGCCGCGCGCCAGCCACCTCGTCAATGATCCCGGCCACGTCCAGGCGGGCCAGGACGCTCCAGGCCGCGGCACTGTCCCCGAACCCCAGATGCCGGGTTTTCGCCGGAAGCGTCGCAGATTCCTTGGCGTCCAGGAGCTTTTCGATGTCCTCAGCAGTACCCAGATAACGTTCCGAGACCATCTTCGGCTTCCCGTCCACCCGCGCCATCTCCCGCAGGTACCAATAGGGTTTCCCGCTGATCATCTTCTTGTACAAAGCCATGCTCAAATCATACTTTAGGTCATACATATTTAGGATACAAGAAGGCTCCAACACGCCGGAACTTCCGCGGAAGATTCTCGATCGGGGCTCTCAAAAGCGGAATAGCCGGCTCTGAGGTATTCATCTGACCGGACTAAACTAGAGGCGTGGATGAATTCCGGCCTCGGGCCGGCATCGATTACCCTCGCTCGCTCGGAGCGTTCCGGTCCTGGTTTGCAACCGATGCCGCTTGCCTGGATTATTTGGATTGGCTGCGTTGGCCCGATGGCTTCGTTTGCCCGCGCTGCTCGCAGTCTGGCGGGTGGTCGTTGGGAGACGGAGACCTGCTCTTTGCTCGCTTCCAATCCCAGCGTGGCGGCAGTTCCCTGACCGTGTCCGGGGATCCGCTTGCATGCGAGCCCCGGGGCTCCAGATTTTCCTGCCACTATCCGTGTTCCCGCTCACAGACCCTGACAGGGCCTCCCACAGAACCGGACGGTGGACGTAACGTAGTTGCTATGAACAACCGCAGCGAGATTCGTGAGTTCCTTGCCTCCCGGCGGGCGAAGCTGACACCACAACAAGTAGGGTTGCCAACTTTTGGCGGAATCCGGCGAGTCCCCGGGCTGCGCCGCGAAGAAGTATCTATGTTGGCGGGCGTGAGTGTTGAGTACTACACCCGAATGGAGCGAGGCAGCTTGGCAGGAGCCTCCGATTCCGTCTTGGACTCCATCTCCCGCGCTCTGCGGCTCAACGAGGCTGAACACCAGCACCTGCTCAACCTTGCCCGGACCGCAGGCCCCGCAAGTCGTACGCGGCGCCAGCCCGCCAAGGAAATAGACGCCAGTATCCAGCACATCCTCGACGGCATGGTGGGGATCCCTGCGTTCGTGCAGAACGGACATCTGGACGTTGTCGCGGTCAACGACCTCGGACGCGCCTTGTATTCCGAGGCTTACAAAGACCAGACGCACCAGCTCAACTACGCCCGGTTCGTCTTCTTCAATCCCCGCTCACAATCCCTGTATACGGACTGGGACCAGGCCGCCGACACGGTGGTGGCAATGCTGCATGCGGAAGCCGGACGAGACCCCTTTGACCGGTCTCTGACGGATCTAGTGGGAGAGCTATCCACTCGAAGTGACGAATTCCGCAGGCGCTGGGCCCAACACGATGTCCGTCACCACCGAAGCGGGGCCAAAACCATCCGCCACCCAGCGGTGGGAGACCTTGAGCTGAATTTCAACGCGCTGGAGCTCGCAGCTACCCCAGGCCTGACGATGTTCGCCTACAGTGCCGAGCCTGGGTCCTCCTCTGCTGACGGCCTGCGGCTACTGGCCAGTTGGGCCGCAACCAACAAGGCCGCACAGCTACACCACGGCGTCGAGGCTGAACCCACTGTCAAGGATGCCCTGCGGCGTTAGCCGAGCGCGCATCCACTTACATATCCCCCCACATCGATTCCTTCCCATCAACACAGGAGTAAATTATGTCTACAGTCAAGGCTTACGCAGCACCATCGGCCACCGAAGATCTCATTCCTACGACCATTGAACGCCGGGACGTCGGCGCTCATGACGTATTGATCGACATCAAGTTCGCCGGTATTTGCCATTCCGACATCCATACCGTTCGCGGCGACTGGGGCCCGCAGCAGTACCCGCTGGCCCCCGGTCACGAGATCGCTGGCATCGTCACCGAAGTTGGCTCGGATGTCACCAAGCACAAGGTCGGGGACCGTGTAGGGGTTGGTTGCATGGTCAACTCCTGCGGCGAATGTGCCAACTGCCAGGCCGGCGAAGAGCAGTACTGCCTCAAGGGCAACACCGGAACCTACGGCGCAATGGACCGCGACGGAACCATCACCCAGGGTGGCTACTCAAGCCATGTTGTCGTGACCGAGGACTTCGTAGTGAACATCCCGGACGGCTTGGGGCTCGACGTCGCCGCGCCGCTGCTATGCGCCGGCATCACCACGTTCTCCCCCCTGCATCACTGGGGTGCGGGCCCCGGCAAGAACGTCGCCGTCGTTGGCTTGGGTGGGCTCGGCCACATGGCCGTGAAGATCGCTCACGCCATGGGTGCAACCGTCACCGTCCTTTCTCAGTCGCTGAAGAAGAAGGAAGACGGCCTGCGTCTGGGCGCCGATCAATACTACGCCACCAGTGATGAGAACACGTTTTCGGATCTTGCCGGAAGCTTCGACCTGATCATCAACACCGTCAGCGCCGTCATCGACATCAACGCCTTCCTCCAGCTGCTCAAGCTCGACGGCGCACTAGTCAGCGTGGGTGCCCCTGCCGAGCCTCTGCCCGTGCAGGCGTTCTCCTTGATCGGGGCACGGCGCACGTTCGCCGGCTCGGCGATCGGCGGCATCAAGGAAACGCAGGAAATGCTCAATTTCTGCGCCGAGCACGGCATCGGTGCCGAGATCGAGGTCATCCCTGCCAGCAAGATTAATGAGGCATACGAGCGCGTCTTGGCATCCGATGTCCGCTACCGCTTCGTCATTGACACCGCCACCCTCTAAGACAAGGTGAACAGGGCAGGGACCACAACGTGCATGAGTAGGTCCCTGCCTGTTCCTTCGGACGGGCTAGTCCACGGTTACTGCCCCGCCACTATTTAGCGCGGATGACGGCATCCGAAAAAGGAACAGATCAGTACGCTCATGTACAAGATGCGGACTCGATTGACGGCGAAGCGTTCCTGGCCGCGAATTCTCCGCGGCCAGACTGCCTCGACCCAACGGTAGTCCCAGAGAACTGCTAGACATGTTGCCGAATCTGCTGCACAAGTGCAGGCCCGAAGGCTGAGCCCTCTGGCTGGCCAATGTTGCCGAACTGAATATGTGCGTGACGTTCCTCAGAGTCTCCACGACGCAGAACCACACTGAGCTTTCTGACCACGGCTCTGACGTTGTAGCGGAGATGGCACCAAGAGCGGTATGGGCTGCATACTCGAGGCAAGGTGCATGCCCCGATCTAGTTAGCCGGGCAGTTTGCGTGAGGTCGTCGATAAGACATTATGGACGACGACGACGCAGCTCGCCCTAGCATGCCTGCCACGCCGCAGTCACACAATAAATGCCAGTCATCGGCATCGGCTCGGTACGGCGACCAAAAAGAAAATATGGCCACCCGCGAGTTGGAACACGCCCCTCCAGCTACGCGGACCACGCGGTCACCCGTTTGGCCCCGCGACCGCATTATCATACGGTTCCCGGTATTCACATACTGCGGAATACTCTTGCCCATCATTTACCCCACCACAACAGACCGCCGGAAGCGACGGCTGATAGGAGAACAACATGGCAAAGATCCTCATGGTCGTTTCGGCCGCAGATTCACTCACGATGCGCGATGGTAGCAAGCACCCTACCGGCTACTGGGCCGAAGAGCTGGTAGCCTCCCACCACACCTTGATTAACGCCGGGCATACCGTGGATATCGCCACTCCGGGCGGAGTGAAGCCCACTGTCGATCAGGTCAGTCTGGCCGTTGAGTCGGCCGGGAGCATTGAAAATGCGGATCGCTTCCGCGCCTACATCGCAGCCATCGACGACGAACTATCCCACCCACTGGTATTGGCCGACGTCACGGTCGCCGACTACGAAGCCGTCGTTATGCCTGGCGGCCACGGACCCATGGCGGATCTCGCCACGGATTCGGATCTGGGCAAGATCCTCATCGAATCCGACAAGGCCGGTCGCATCATTGCTCCGTTCTGCCACGCTCCCGCCGGCCTGCTCAGCGCCATCGACGAAGAGGGCAAATTCGCCTTCGCGGGCCGCAACCTCACGGTCTTTACCGACGAGGAGGAATTGAACGGCGGCACCGGCCCCAACACACCTTGGTTCGTCGAAACGGTCCTGCGGGACAAGGGAGCCATTGTGGAATCCGGGCCGGCATGGAACAGCCACGTGATCCGCGACCGCAACCTCATCACCGGCCAGAACCCCCAGTCCAGCGAGGATGTAGCTAAAGAAGTCATCGCAGCTCTGGCTGAGTAGTCCGGTTTACCGAGTCTCACCTCATGGGCGGTTGCTCCAGCCTGCGGCTGATAGGAGCCACCACAGCCTTAGAGCCAAGGAGGGTCTTGCCCGATACGTCGCCGCTATCCGACGCCTGGATGTACTGCCCACGCACGTTGCCTACACAGCGCGTGGCTGAGTGAGGACAAGAGGGCCTCTGGGTGAGGTGGTGCTTGCGAGAGCGATCACGACCACCCGGAGGTCTCCTTCATGTCACACGTAAAGACCATTCGATGAGGGTCCACGTCAGCATCAAAAATTCTGGGCGTATCTTTAGACACCGACGGGCAGCCGGACACATACCGTGGAGCTGGCATCACAAAAAATCAGGCTGGAAGCAAAACGATGTCCAGACCACCCCCAAAGCACTAGGATGCGGTCGATGCCTACTTATATCTGGCCGACACTGTCTCGCGGACCACTCCAGCACACCCTCATTTATCACCCCCAAAAATGATAGTGAACGGGTCTCGGTGCCGCGGGTGGGCGCCGTGGCACACTTAAGGGTCCGCACTTGCCGCTGCGATCCAGGAGACCTCTGCGGCGGGTACTTTCCGTGCCAGAGTTGTGGTTCACATTGCCTTGAATGCATACGTCCCTGCCCTAGCCAGGGGCGACTCGGAACGACCGTCACCGTCATCTTTGACGCTATTCGAAGCGGTTTGAGCCGTGGCTCGTTTTCTGGCTTCGCTATCAACTTCCAGTGATTCTGGTCGGTATGCGGCCGCATGCTTCCCCCTAGTCGATCTCGCTCCGGGTCTGGCGCAATTCATCGATGAGGACCTGCTCGGCGGCTGTGGGTTGACGGGTCCTGGCGCGGGCCACCTGAATGTGCCACACCAGCGGAGTCTGGATGGCGCGAATGCCTTGCCCGTGACCATTTTCTAGTGCTGAGGCAGGCATGAAGGCGACACCCAGCCCTGCCCGAACTAAGTCCAAGGCCATGGTGACGGACACTACCTCGGTATGAACGCTGCGGCTCAGTCCCGCCGCAGCGAAAGCTGTGTCCACGGTGGCCCGAATACCCCAGCCTTCGGGAAAGTCGACGAAAGATCCATCGGCAATCTCGGACAGGCTCACGCGCTTCCTGCCAGCGAGTCGGTGGGAATCGGGGCACACAAAAACAATGCCTTCAGTATGCAGCGAGAAAAGCTCGACGCCGGGCGTTGCCCCCTCGGGAACAGACACCAAAGCCAGGTCCAAGGTGCCTGAGCGGATATCGGCAAGGCTGCTACGAGTTCCTAGGACGGTTTGGCGGAGCTTGATGACGATGGCCGGGAAATCGCGGCGGACCGTCTGCATTATCCGCAGCAGGTCAACGTTCCCGGTATGAGCCAACGTGCCCAGAGTCACGGTTCCGCGCACAGTGCCACGGATGTCATCAACGGCGTCCCTCGCAGCCTGGACGTCGGCAAGTATGGTGCGGGCGCGCGGGAGCAATGCCTCCCCCGCAGGAGCAAGGCGGATGGTGCGGCCCTGCCGAATGAACAACTCCGAGCCGAGCTCGTGCTCAAGCTGGCGGATGCCCGCCGAAACTGCGGACTGGACGATGTTGATCCTTCGGGCGGCGCCGGTAAAGCTCATCGACTCAGACACCGCTATGAAATACTCGATCTGAAAAAGCTGCATCCATCTATTATCGCCAACGGCGATGGGTATTAGCACTAATTAGCGTTGGACGCGATCTACATTGCAGCCGATACTTGATGAATGCCGCAAACCTCAACCATGCCCGCCCTCCACGCGAACACCCAGCAGCAAGCGCATCAGCGCCGGCACGGGCGCGGGTTCTGGATCGTCACCTTCGTCTTCATGATCACGATGGCTTTCGCCGCAGCACCGGCCCCCCTTTACGTCCTTTATCAGCAGCGAAGCGGATTCAGCGCCCTCACCATCACCTTCATCTTTGCCGCCTATGCCGTCGGCGTGGTCGTCAGCCTGTTTCTGGCAGGGCACATTTCAGACCGATTTGGCCGTCGCAGAGTGATTGCCCCGGCCATCCTTCTCAACGTCGTGGCGGCATTGCTTTTCATGGTTTGGCCTGATCTTCCGGGTCTGCTTCTGGCACGCTTCATCTCAGGCCTGGGCATCGGCATGCTGACGGCCACCGCCACCGCCCACATGACGGAGCTCCACAGCGCCGCGCACCCCGGCGCCGGGTCCCGGCGCGCGGAGGTCGTCTCGACCGCCGCAAACATTGGCGGGCTCGGCCTTGGCCCGCTCATTACTGGCTTCCTAGCCGAGTATGCGCCGCTCCCCCTCTACACTCCTTATGTGGTCTTCGCATTTCTATTACTGTCGGGACTACTGCTTATCGTGACGGTCCCAGAAACAGTCAACAAGGTCGAAGAAAACTGGGTGTACCGGCCGCAGCGAGTGGTGGTTCCCCCGGCCGCCCGCGGACAGTACGCGGGCGCGGCCATGATGGCATTCGTCGGCTTCGCCATGTTCGGCTTCTTCACCTCGCTGGCACCTTCGTTCGTTTCCGGGCAGCTAGGCATCAAGTCCCACGTGGCGGCTGGCGTCTTGGCATTCGTAGTCTTCGCAGCCTCTGCAGCGTTCCAGATGTTTTCCGCCCACTGGGCACGGACCATGCAACTCGTTGTCGGGCTGAGCCTCTTGGTCGCCGGATTGATCCTCGTCATTGTGTCCATCACCGATTCGTCACTGCCGTTGCTGATCGCCGGTGGACTTTTCGCCGGATCGGGCGTAGGCGTAACGTTCAAGTCGGCTATTGGCACTGCCATCGCCGTATCCGCTCCGGAAGCCCGTGGAGAGGCTCTGGCTGGGCTATTCCTCTTTGCCTACATTGGGATGGCTCTGCCCGTCGTACTACTGGGGCTGATCCTGCAGTCGACGCCCCTGGCCACTGCCGTCATCGAGTTCGGTGTGTTCATGCTGGCGCTGATTGCAGTTACCGCAGTCACGCTGGCCCGCACACAGCGCAGTACTCATGAGAACACGAACGACTAAATACCTAGAGTTGGCAAGGTCTAGTGGTCGAGGCGAGCCTTGACACGGTTCTTGCCACGGCTACGGCACGGTGCTTCGTAACGTAACTCGACGCCGAAAGCGCTAAGTAGCTCCGAGACTGTGTGGCCCACTTTCACTGCGATGCTTCGTAGCTTCGGTTTCTTTAATGCGATGTCCCCTCGGGTTAGTGATACTTCCACATCAAGGAATTGTGATGGGCCGGCGGATCCAACGTTGCCGGGGCCTCTTCTAAGCGTTGGTCTTCTCACTGCCATCCCCATCTCAGTGGCAGATCCCCGGATCCATGGTTGGTTCCGGGACACGAAGCCATGCAGTGACGGCTAGACCGACCATTCTCTGGTCCTCGTCTAGTGTGTGGGTCAATAGTCGGGAATGGCAATGACCCGATAATGCTTTAAAACGCCGGTGGATTAGCAGGGATTCCGTGCCAGTGCTGGGATAATTGGGGGTATGGATACTTTTTCTTCCCACCTGTCTGATGGTCTTTTTGATGCTGGGTTGGTCGAGCGGGTGGAGGCCCCGGCTGATGGTCGGATGGATGCCAATGGTGGGGTGAGGAAGCGGTTCAAGGATTTTGAGCCGGATGCGGTGATGTTGGTGCCGCCGTCTTTGGAGGAGTGGCTGCCTGAAGGGCATTTGGCCCGGTTCATTGCCGAATTGGTGGAGAACGAACTCGATCTGACTTTCTTCTATAAGTCGTATGCGAAGGCGAAGGGCCAGCCTCCGTATGATCCGCGGTTGATGTTGCGGGTCCTGATTTACGGGTACTGCACCGGGGTTCGTTCCTCCCGTGCGATTGAGCGGGCTTGTACTGACATGGTCTCCTTTAGGTGGTTGTCGGCGCAGCAGGGACCGGACTTCCGCTCCATCGGGCGCTTTCGCGAACGCCACCTGGCGGCGTTCGCGAACGTGTTCTTGCAGGCCTTGGAACTGTGCCAGGCCGCGGGCATGGTGAAGCTGGGGAAAGTCGCCCTGGACGGGACGAAGGTGCGGGCGAATGCTTCCAAGCACAAGGCGATGTCCTATGCGAGGATGAGCGAGAAGCAGAAGGTGTTGGCCCAGGAAATCAGTGACTTGATGGCCGAAGCCAAAACCGTCGATGCCAATGAGGACGCGAAGTTCGGGCCGGGCACGCGTGGGGATGAGTTGCCGGTGGAACTGGCCAACCGGCGGGCACGGGCCGCAGCGATGGCCGCCGCCAAGGCCTCGATTGAGGAAGAAGCCGCGGCGAAGGCACGTACGGACGCTGAGGAGAAGGCCACCAAGCGCGGGGACGATGATGATGACATCACCGCTGCCGGGGACAAGGCCGCTGCAGAAGCAGAACCGAAACCCACGGCGCAGCGGAACTTCACCGATCCGGACGCGCGGATCATGAAGCGCGCCGATGGCTCGTTTTCCTACAACTACAACGGCCAGGCCGCCGTTGACGGGTACCGGCAGGTCATTGTGGCCGCGGAGATGAATCAGGGCACCAATGACTACGGGCAACTGGTTCCCATGGTTGAACAAACACTTCAGAACCTGGGCCAGATGCCCCGGCAGTGGCTGGCGGATACCGGGTACTGCTCGACAGCGAACCTCGACCACGCCCGGGAACTGGAGACCGTGCATGGCACGGAGTTCTTCATTTCCACCGGGCGCATGAAGCACTCGACCCCGATCCCGGAATCGCCGCGGGGCAGGATCCCGGCCACCACGACCGTGGTCGGGCGGATGGCCCGAAAGCTGAAAACCAAGCCGGGGAAGAAAGCCTACGCCAGACGCAAAGCGATCGTGGAACCGGTCTTCGGACAAATCCACACCCGGCAAGGCAAACACTTACTGCTGCGCGGGCTGGAGAAAGCACAGCTTGAATGGAAACTGCTCGCTGCCTGCCACAACCTCATGAAACTCCGCAGCTACCGGGCAGAAACGGCCACATAGGCCGAAGCCAGGGAAGGAGCTGCACTACACAAAGGCCCCGCCAACGCCCCGAGAGGAGTCGTAACAGGGCCTGGAGCCCTCTTTGACCGCTCCTGGCCGGCAGTTAGACCAAAACCGTCAAATCCAACAAAAATTCCTGCCCACACCACCCCACCCTTCAAAACGCTACTGACCCACACACCTAGTGGACAGTTGACGCCCCAGACGTGCTATTTACGGGCCAAGTCCAAACTCAGCCTGGATTCGGGTTTTTGGTTCAACTGTGGTGAGCCGGGACACCGGCTTTTATTGCCGTGCCGTCCAGGCCCTACATCGGGCCTAGGGCGCCACAACAATCGCATGGCCGGGAGTCAGTGATCCATCCCGAACCATGGCATATTTCGCAGCCAAGCCCTCAAGTCCCTGCACGGATTCGATCGTGAGCCAGTCTCGGCTCTCGGCAAAGGATCTCAGCAGAAAATCCTGGGTTACCCGGTCAAATTCCGCAGCCCCCCACTGCTTCATCCGTTCCTGGATGACGCCGGGGACGAAGAACATCTCGCTGCGCTCACGGATGATGTCCTGCCCACCACTGGCCTCGTCCCAGTGGGTCAGGCCCACGTTGATCGAGTGCAGCATCGCTTCGCCGAGGTGGTGGTGCACTCGTCCGAGCACTGCCCCGCTACCTGCCATGTCGACCACCACGCTGGGCCGTTGGGAAAGCGTGCTCTCGATCTCGTCGTAGGTCACAACCTGATCATAGAGACCGAGCCCGATGACGAAGTCGCGGTTCTTCGGCGCAGTGATCCCAACGGTCTTCGGGGAACTCTGATCCCGCTTCAGCGCACTGGCAAGGCCGAGGCCGGTCTTGGAGGACGCCGATACGATAACAACCTGCTCCGCAGAGAACCATGCCGCTTCCCGCAGGGCCTCCCAGAGCGCCCAAGCGGTCGTCTGCAACGGGTTCAGTAACATTCGCAGATCGTCGTCGCCCGGATCGTAGCCCGGTTCCTGCAACACCCGCTGGTAGGTGTTGTAGGTGGGCGGAAGATCTGCCCGATGTGCAGACGCGTCCACAAGGGGGCTCTGTGCCGATCGTGAGGCGTCGGGGTGCATCACGAGATGCGTTGCCGGCGGGAAGTAGCCGAACAGTCGCTCCCCCACCTCGAGATTGGCGCATCGAGACTCAACCACATCTGCGAACCCCCACACCGGCATCACGCCCCACTCGTGGTCGCCCTCATCACCGTCATCTGGCCCATGGGCGGCGGTAAAGAACTGCCAGTAGCCCAAGCGATCGCCCAGCACCACGTAGGTGATGTTGTTGGAGGACAGGCCGAACCGGTCGACTCGCACCAGGGCATCGCCCTCACCCATGCTCGCCGCATAGTCCGCCGGAGTCACATCGATGAGCCGAGTGCGTGCCGGGTCAGTCTTGCTGATCTGAAACTGGGTCATGGGGCACACTCTTCCACGACTGCCCGCCGTGTCAACCCCCGCCGCCATGTGCTGCTGGCGCACCCGCTAACGAGCGCTTGAGAAGCCAGTGCTTGGCGGCACGAATCAGTAGCGTGCCGCACCTGCGACCCGTCTTGCGGTCACAGAGTCAGCAGTTCGAGCCCCGCGTGCTAATCGTCAAGGACGTGGCCGGGACTGCGGCATCAAGATCGCCACGGGCGGCGAATCGGCGAAAGGGCGCCAACTGTTGACGAATCCGAACTGTTCCCTGAGGTTATACTGGAGTTCGTTCGCCAGAGCGGTGCGGGTCCGTGGAGTCGCTCAGCGAGCTACCGAAGCAGAGTCAGCGAAGGACTTCCTTGCACGCCATCCAAAAGCCCGTGCGATTGCTTTGGCAGGCCAGCAGAGTCCCATCTTTTCGACTGATGCCACCAGAGATGAACTGATCTCGCAAGCCGCGGCGGCCGCTGAAGTCGATGCCGGGATCGTTTCTCCACATTTGACGGCCTGGACAGTCGTACCAAACTCAGTTGAATTTTGGCAGGACGATCCAAGTCGTCATCACCAACGCCTCAGCTAAATGCGGACCGAGACCGCATGGGACAAGCAGCGCTTATGGCCGTGCGGTGCCGCAGCAATTTACTATCCGTCCTGCATAAGGTTCCCGTTACGGAACCACCAGCTCTATTCGGTCCGGACCCGGCAGGCGGCACATGTGATGGGTGCCGGTGATATGAATCCCGGATTGGTAACACGCAGGCGACATGAGCCGAGGCGGACTGACCTGCAGGACCGGGACCTACCACAACCTGCGGTTTGGGCGGGCGCCGGGCCTTCTGGCTGCCCCGGCTACGCGCCCAGGATGTGGCGCAGAGCCGTTTCAAGCTCAGCGTGCCTGAAGCTGTAACCGCTGGCCTGGACCTTGTCCGCGGAGACCCGCTGGTTGGCCAGCGCCAATTCGTTGGCTCCCTGGGCTCCCAGCAGCAGCTTGGGCCCCAATTCCGGGACCTTGAATCCGGCAGGGCGGTTCAGCACCCTGCCCAAGACACGCGCAAAATCACCAGCCGTCACCGGATGCGGGGCCACGCCGTTCAAGGGCCCGGACACACTGTCCGTCAGTGCCGCATGGGCAAAGATGCCGGAAATGTCGTCAATCCCCACCCAACTCTGGAACTGTTCCTGCCCCAGGGGGCCTCCCGCGCCCGCCAAATACAGGGGCAACAGCCGCTGCAAAACTCCTCCGGCTGCCGAGAGCACCAGGCCCGTGCGAACGTTCACCACCCGCACGCCCGCTTGCGCCGCCGGATCACAAGCAGCCTCCCAATCCCGGCAGACGGTGGCCAGGAAATCAGTACCTGCCGGGTCTCGTTCCACGAGCGGGCGCGGAGTTGCCCCCGCTCCGGCCTCCGGATGGGCGCCGTAGTAGCCCACTGCGGAACCGGACACCAGGGTGCGCTGCACGCCGTCGGACGCCAGCTCCGCCAAGGCCCGAGCCAGCAACCCGGTGCCGCGAATCCGGCTTTGGTGGATGGCTTCCTTGTTGGCGTCGGTGAACCTCCCGCCAATGGGGTGCCCGGCTAGGTGCACCACCGCTTGGCATTGAGCCAGGGCTGCCGAGTCCAGCAAGCCGGCGTCGGGATCCCAAAAGATCTCATCTGCAGCCTGCGGCGCCCGGCGCACCAGCTTCAGCACCGTGTGTCCGCCGCCGCCCAACAGTGCGCACACTTGCCGGCCAATCAGGCCCGATGCCCCGGAGACGGCAATCGTCAACGGTCCGGCGGAGTGCTCGTGGTGGAAGGACAAGTCCGCCAGCAGCTGCCGTCCCCGAAACGCGAACATGCGCTCAAGCTCTGCATTCATTCGCTTGTAGGCCCATTGGCTGCGAGCCAACGCGGGCAGCTCGTAATGCACCTCGTCCACCATGACAGTGCTGCCAGGCTCCGGCCCGTCGCTGAATTTGTGGGTGTGCGTCCACGACGCCAGCGGCCCCTTGTCCATGACGTCGGTAAAGCTGGATCCGGGCACCAGGACGGTGTGCAGGGCATCCCATCTCAGCTCCGGCTTCGTCCAACGCTTTCCCGCCAACGCTGTCGGGAGCATGCCGCGCACGCTGCCTGCGGCCGATCCCAGCCACATCCCCATGCCCCCGGGGGCGCCCACGCCCATGGCCGCCGTCGAGCCGACGTTGATGCCGTTGCTCGGTTCGGCCAACACTGCCCCAAAGAACGACGGCGTGAGCCTCACCAGCGCGCCTGGCCGGGTGAACCAGTCAAACACCTCCTCGCGTGGAAGGGGAATGGATGTAGTGCAGTGAAAAACGGCCATGGCAACCTCCAAAGTGGATTTGACTACCATCCTGCCCCATGGAGGGGACAAAGTGTCAGTGCCACTTGCTAGATTCAAGGTGCTGCACAACTCGTATGGAAGGCAAGACCATGTTTCTGCTCGATTCCCCCGCCGGCGGCGAGGCCCCGCTGATCTTTTCGGCGTCGGACCTTGTCACAGCCAGCGAGTGCCAGTACAAGACACTTCGCATCCTTGACGAGAAGCTGGGGAGGATGCCGAAACCTGGTTTTGCCAAGGACGAAATGATGGAGCGTGCCGCCAAACTCGGTGACGCATTCGAACACAAAATTCTCGATGAGTATGAGGCCAAGTTCGGGGTATGGAACAAATCCACGGGCACAGGTGTGAAGGTCGTGGAGCGCGGCAAGGGCCCCTTAACGTGGGCCAGCCTGGAAGCCAAGCGCGAAGAAACCCTAGAGGCGTTGCGGATCGGGGCCGACGTGGTTTTCCAGGCCACATTCTTTGACGGCTCGCTCGTGGGGTTTGCAGATTTCCTCGTGCGGCAGCCGGATGGCTCCTATTCCGTTTACGACACCAAGCTGGCCCGGCACGCGAAGGTCAGTGCGCTGCTGCAGCTGGCTGCCTACGGGGACCAACTGCAGCAGTATGGCATTCCACTGGCACCAGTCACGAAGCTGGTTCTGGGCAACCGCAAGGAAAGCCCGCATTCCATGGCGGACCTGCTCCCGGTGTTCCGTGAGCGCCGCGATAATTTCCTGGGCTTCACGGCAGCACACAGGGCACAACCGAAGCCCGTCGCGTGGCTGCAAGAAGGTGTCAGTTACTGCGGACGTTGCGACTATTGCGCCGAGCAGGTCAAGGAAACCGGCGACTTGTTGCTCGTCAACGGCATGACGAGTTCCCAGCGCCGCAAGCTCATGGCCGACGGCATCACCACGATCGACGCGCTGGCCGCCATGCCGGAAGCCAAGGCAACGGGCCCGCTGACGAGACTGCGCGACCAGGCCCGCATGCAGCTCGGGTTGGAGCCTGGTGTCAAGACTGTCACTGCGGGCACGGGCCCCGACGGGCATGAGATCAGTTACAAGGTGCTGGCGACTGTCAGCACACTTCCTGCACCCAGCCCCGGCGACATTTTCTTTGATTTCGAAGGCGATCCGCTCTGGCAGGATCCTGACAGTGACACAAAGTGGGGCATAGAGTACCTGTTCGGCTCCATTGAGGCCCCCGCCCCCGGTGCTCCCGCTGGCACGCCGGAGACTTTTGTGCCGTTTTGGGCACATTCGCGGGTGCAGGAACGCGAGGCGTTCCTGAGATTTTTGGCCTACGTTGAAGCCCGGCGTGCTCACCAACCGGACATGCATGTCTACCACTACGCCCCCTACGAAAAATCGGCGCTGCGCAATCTCGCCATCCTGCACGGCGACAAGGCTGCCGAGGACACCGTGGACCACTGGCTGCGCAGCGGCCTGCTCGTTGACCTGCTCGACACCGTGCGCCAATCCGTACGCATCTCCGAGTCCTCGTATTCCATCAAGAAGTTGGAGCCGTTTTACATGCCCTCCGGCCGCGTGGGCGATGTGACGAATGCCGGCGCCTCCGTGGTGGCCTACGCCGACTACTGCAAGGCGCGCGACGCCGGACTAGCCGGGGATGCTGCCAAGGCCGCCGAAGCGGAGGTCATCTTGGCATCCATTTCCGCGTACAACGAATACGACTGCCTCTCCACGCTGCGTCTGCGCGATTGGCTGCTCGAGATCAAGGCAGCAAAGATGGTGGACAGTTGGAGCGAAGGCAGCGGAAAACTGCCACAACCGGAAGAATCGACGCCCAAGCCGAGCAGCTGGGAGCCCAGCGAGGGCGAACTCAAGCTGGACGCCTACATTGCCGGGCTCCAAGCGCAGAACGCCTCCCACAAGCCGACGAACGACGAGAACGCCATTGCCATGGTCTCCGCGGCCGCCAGCTACCACCGTCGCGAAGACAAGCAGTTCTGGTGGGGCCACTTTGACAGGTTGGAGAAGGGTCCGCAATCGTGGGCCGAGGAGCGGAACATGCTCCTCGTCCAGAACGTTGCCGTGCTCGAGGACTGGGCAAAAGCGACGCCAAGGGCCAGAACTGAAACCCGGACGCTGAAGATCACCGGCACCGCAACCGAAGGTTCGGACTTCCGCCCGGGCACGTCCTGGTTTGGCATGATCGCCGCCCCGCTTCCCGACGGGTTGGGCGGAGACTCGGAAGACCCGCAGCTGCGGGACGGGCTCTTCAACATCACCGTCGAAGAAGATGTGTCGGATCCTGCCACGCCCGAGCTCACAACCCTTGTCGTGAAGGACAAGTCCTCCATGAAGGTGCCCGCCTACACCCAATGGCCCATGGCACTGACCCCGGACAAGCCAATCGCCACCAAGAGCATCCGCGAAGCCCTGGCCACGCTGGCCGATACCGTTGGCAACAACCTCCCTCATCTGCCCCAGCACCCGGGCATCGAGATCCTGCGCAAGGCGGCGCCGAGGCTGGCCGACGGCGGCACGCTTCCGTCCGCCGTCGTGCATGGCGACGGCCATAGCGTGCATGGCGACGGCCATAGCGTGCAGGAACACGACTACATAGGCGCCATCACTGCTGCCGTGCAGAAACTGGAGCATTCCTACCTTGCAGTCCAAGGCCCGCCCGGGACGGGAAAGACGCACGTGGGCTCGCACGTCATCGCGAACCTGATGAAGCAGGGCTGGAAGGTTGGAGTGGTGGGACAGTCGCATGCAGTCGTGGAGAACATGCTGCGTGCCGCTATTGAAAAGGCCGGTGTGGATCCGGAACGGGTGGGCAAGAAGCTCTCCGCTCCACATGAAGTGCCGTGGAAGATCACCGACGACAAGCAGTTCGGCAAGCTTTTGGGCTCCGCGGAGGGTGCGCTGATCGGTGGAACCGCGTGGACCATGACAGGAGCCAGTGTGCCGGCCGGTTCCCTGGACCTGCTCGTGATTGACGAGGCAGGGCAGTACTCCTTGGCCAACACGCTGGCTGTGGCCCAGTCCGCCAAGCGCCTGTTGCTGTTGGGCGATCCGCAGCAATTGCCGCAGGTCACCCAAGGTTCCCACCCTGTTCCCGTGGATGAATCCGCATTGGGCTGGCTTTCGGCCGGGCATGCGACGCTGCCCGAAGAATTGGGGTACTTCCTTGCCGATTCCTGGCGCATGCATCCAGAGTTGTGTGGGGCGGTCTCGAGGCTCAGCTACGAGGGCAAGCTGAAGTCTGCGCCTGCTGCGCAAGAACGGCATCTCCAAGGCAAGGACCCCGGCGTGGAAACCGTCTTTATCCAACAGGCCGCGGGCAGCGACAAGGAGAACAAGCAGTCCTCCCCCGAGGAAGCAGCAGAGGTGGTCAGGCAGGTCAAGGCTCACGTCGGCCTGTTGTGGACGCCCGGTACCGGCGAAACACCGCGCCAGCTGGGTCAGGAAGACCTTCTGGTGGTCGCCGCCTACAACGCCCAAGTGCACCTGGTGCGCGGTGTTTTGGACAGCGCCGGACTGTCAGGTGTCCGGGTGGGCACTGTCGATAAATTCCAGGGCCAGGAAGCCCCTGTCGTCCTTGTGACCATGGCGTGCGCGGACCCCACGGGGGCTCCGCGCGGCATGGAGTTCCTGCTGAACCGCAACCGCATCAACGTCGCTGTTTCCCGAGGCCAATGGCGGGCTGTCATCATCCGCTCTCCTCAGCTGACCAACTTCATGCCCGGAAAGCCGGCGGGCATGGCAGAACTGGGCGCGTTCATTGGCTTGTGCACAGGCGGGGCTGGCGCAGGGAAGGAACGCATCGTGGCATGATCTCAGCATGAACCAACGCAGCTTCAACCGGACCCGGCACCGGCAGGTGCGCATCGCCGGCATGGTGGTGTGTGGTGCCATGGGAATAGTACTAACGGGACTGCTGGGTGAGTGGGCCTACGCCCCTGCAGTCGGCTGGACTGTCGCCGCACTGATTTACAACGCCTCCGTGTGGTTCACAATTGCGCCCATGGATGCCGCACAAACGGCTGCCCACGCCGTCGAAGAAGACCCGGGGCTGCGCATCTCGGATCTGCTGATTTTGCTGGCAGCGGTGGCTTCGCTGGCCGCCGTCGCGCTTGTCATGGTGGGTAGCAAGGACGTGCCGGGGACGGGGAGGCTGTTGCTGGCCTTGCTTGCCCTGAGCTGCACTGCAATGTCGTGGCTCATGGTGCACACCCTGTTCACGTTGCGCTACGCCGAGGTCTATTACAGCGGCGAACCCGGCGGCATCGGCTTCAACCAGCAAGAGCTGCCGCAATACACCGACATTGCGTACATGGCGTTCAGTGTAGGCATGACCTACCAGGTCTCCGACACTTTCATCACCACGCGGGCCATGCGTTCGGCAGTGTTGCGACACAGTCTGCTCGCCTTTGTCTTTGGCACGGGCATTTTGGCCACCACCATCAACCTCGTCGTCAGCCTCGTGACATAGAGAATTGCTTAGACGGCAGTGCCGAAGAACGTCTCCGAGATGCGCGCCAAGTGGTAGGGATCGGCCACGCCGCACAGCTCCCTGGCCGAGTGCATCGACAGCAGCGGCGTTCCCACGTCGAGAGTGCGAATGCCCAGGCGAGTGGCTGTCAGCGGGCCAATGGTGGATCCGCAGGGGACATCGTTGTTGGAGACAAATTCCTGGTACGGCGCCCCGGCAGCCGCGCACAGCTTGGCCCACACCGCAGCACCCACGGCGTCCGTGGCGTAGCGCTGGTTGGCATTGATTTTTAGCAGCGGGCCACCGTTGAGGACCGGGTGGTTTGCCGGATCGTGGCGCTCGGAGTAGTTGGGGTGGACCGCGTGGCCGGCATCGGCAGAAATGCACAGCGAGTTCGCAAAGGCGCGACGGCGGTCGCTGACACTGGCGCCCAAGGAATCGGACACCCGGACAAGTATGTCCTCAAGAATGGGACCGCACGCACCCGAGCGGGACCCGGAACCAATTTCCTCATGGTCAAAAGCAGCCAGCACGGGGATCGCCGGCAGCTGGGCTCCTTTCGTGCCGGCGGCGCCTGTGCCCGCGGCGTCGGCGGCAGCGGCGGCAGAAATGAGCCCCACCAGCCCGGCGTGGACGGACGTCAGGTTGTCCATCCGCCCGGACGCAAAGAACTCGTCATTGGCACCGAATATCTGACCGGGGGCAGTGTCGGCCACCACAATGTCATAGCCGCCAATACTCTCCGCCTGCACGCCTGCCCTGCTGGCCAACAGGCCCAGAAGGTCTTCATCGGCGGCATTGCCCTGTCCCCAAATCGGGTTCATGTGACCTTGGCGTTCAAGCTTCAGCCCGTCGTTGGCGCTTCGGTCAAGGTGGATGGCGAGTTGCGGAAAGCGCAGCAGCGGTCCCGTCGCCACGAGAGTCTCCGTACCATCCAAATCCACCAGCCGGCCGGCCAACTGAAGTTCCCGATCCAGCCACGAGTTCAGCAGTGGTCCGCCATAGACCTCAACCCCTGCCTGCAACCACCCGAAGCGGCCCGTCGTGGGTTTTGGCTTGAGCTTGAAGGAGGGCGAGTCCGTGTGCGCGCCAAGAATGTTGAAACCGGTGGTGGCCGTCGCCGTCTCCGGCGCCACCCAGGCGATGATGGCGCCGTCGCGGATGACAAAGAACTTGCCGTGGGACGGCCAAGACTCATCTTCGGCCAGCTGGGTGAACCCGGCCTGGCTCAGGCGCCGTCCGGTCTCGTGCGCCGCATGAAAACTCGATGGTGAAGCGGCAATGAAGTCGCGGAGGTCCAGGACGTGCTCAACGGAGGTCATGACTCGATTCAACCATGAAGCGTTAGTAGTCGGGGTTGCTGGGGACCACCAGGCCCGTTTCATAGGCGTACACCACCACCTGCACTCTGTCGCGCAGATGCAATTTCGTCAAGATCCGCCGCACATGGGTCTTGACCGTCGCTTCTGAGAGAAAGAGCTGGTGGGCAATTTCCGCGTTCGAATGCCCTTGGGCAATGCATTGGGCCACCTCGAGTTCGCGCGGAGTCAGCTCCCTGAGCAACGGGTCCGGGGGCTGCGCCGGGCGGGACGGGCTGTTGCGAACAAAGTTCTCCAGCAACCGCTGCGTGACTCGCGGGGCCACCACCGCGTCACCGCTGGCAACCAGCCGCACAGCTTGCACCAACTCCGAGGGCGCAACATCCTTGAGCAGGAACGCACTGGCACCGGCCTGCAAGCCGGCAAATGCGTATTCGTCAAGATCAAACGTGGTCAAGATGATGATCCGAGCCGCCGATAGGGACGCGCTGATGGCACGCGTCGCGGCAATGCCGTCCATGACTGGCATGCGAACATCCATGAGCACCACATCAGGATCCAGCTGCTCCACAGTCTCGAGTGCATCACGTCCATTGGTGGCCTCGCCCACCACCTGGAAGTCGGCTTCACCTTCAAGGATCAGCCTGAACCCCATGCGCAGCAGTGGTTGGTCGTCGACAAGCAAAACCTTGATCACGTCGCCGTTCACAGCATTTGTCCCCACGGGTTCTCTCCTAAAAGTTCACTCACGACGTGCCAATGCCTGGATGCAGCACTGCCACGACTCTCCAGCCGCCCTGCGCCGCCGGGCCGGCGTCGACCGTTCCGGCATAAATTCCTGCACGTTCACGCATCCCGGCAATGCCATTGCCCGACCCCATGGACGCATTCACCGAACCATGCCCGTCATCATTGATCCGCACGGAGAGCTTGTCGCGGTCAAGGTCGTTCTCGATTTCCACCTGAACCCGGGACACTGCCGTGCCATGGCGCAAGACATTTGTCAGTGATTCCTGCACGATCCGGTACACCGTCAGGGCCAGGGCCGGGTCCTGCGGCATCGGTGGCCCGGACTGGGCGAACGTCAGGGACATTCCCGCCTGTCGAAAACCTTCGATCAAGGCGCCCATGTCGCTCTCGTGGGGTTGGGGGGTCCGCCTGGTGCCGCCCTCGGCTCGCAGCACACCCAAAACCCTGCGCATGTCGGACAGCGCCGTACGCCCGGTTTGGGACAGCTGGGACAGCACCTCAGCCGCCTTGGCCGGGTCGCGTTTGACGACGACAGCGGCCCCGTCCGACAGTGCCACCATGACAGTAAGGGAGTGGGCCACCACGTCATGCATTTCGCGGGCAATCCTGTTCCGCTCAGCCACCGAGGCAAGCTGGGCGTTCCTGATGGCCCACTGGCGCAGTTCGGAATCATGCTGGCGCGCACTTCGCACGGAAGCGCCAATTCCGGCGGCAATGATGTTTGCCAAAAGCATCATGATGGCGGAAATGATCTTTGTTTGGTTGGCCGTGGGCCCGTCGGAAAGGACATATTCGCTGGGAAACTGATAAAAGAAGAAGGTAAAAAGCGCCAGCGGAAGACTCGATGCCACAGCGAGGGGAACGCTTACGATCGGGCGGTAGCGAACCGCCGCCGAATACAACGCAAACCAGATGCCAACGCCAATATTTCCCGAACCTGGCACCAACAAAATGTTCATTAGTTCAGAAATGGAAACGATGACAAGCACGGCCAGCGGCCTGTCCCGGCGGAACATGAGCACCGTAGCGATCGCGAGCACCAAAACAAAGTGGACGCCGAGGTTGGCGACCGACCAGGCGGCATTGACGAGGCTGCTGGAACTGACGAGCAGGTAGCTGAGGACCACCACCGCGTCCATGATGCGGGGATGGTTGTAAAAGTATGTCCGGACAGCCCCGCGGCGGCGGGCCGCAAACTCCTCGGCCCGCCGCTCGGCGGATGGTGATTCGGCGGGGGGCGTGGCCGTTCGCTGCCCGTCCCCCGCCTGGCTTTGCGTGCGCACGTCCCGGTCCTTAGCGGTCCGGTGCCGTGTTGGTTTTAGATGTCACGGGTCTTCAGCGAGATAGCGGCCGGCACAGTGATCACAACAATCCAGGCCAGGAAGATCAGCCCGCCGGACAGCGGGCTGATGAAGGCCGCCTTGTCTCCAATTTCCAGCATCCGCCCGCCAGCCACGCTGGGAACGTACTGGCCCACGTACTTCCAGAAATCTCCGGGGATCAGGCTCAGCAGCGAGGTGGCGATTTCCAAGAGGAAGAACAGGGCCACCAAGACCACGACGCCGCCGGCCGCGCTGCGGATCAGCGTGCCCAGCGACAGGCCAATTACGGCCACTCCGGCAACATAGACCCCGCCCAACAAAATGCTGCTCAGTACACCGTCCATGCCCAATGACAACTTGATTCCGTAGATGTTCAGGAGAGGCATTGAAACAAAGAAACTGACAATGGCTGCTGCCAACGTCAGAACGTAGGAGACGACCGCAAGGACAATGGCCTTGGCAAAGAACACTGGCAGGCGTTTGGGTACGGCTGTCATGGTGGAGCGAATCATTCCAGTGCCAAATTCAGAGGCCATGAAAATCACGGCCAAGGCACCCAGCACCAGGATGCCCAGTTGCAGCCCGGCGATGGGCGTTCCATAGACGTTCAGGCCCTGCTCATTGGCTGACGCGATGGCCTGGTCCATGGTCATTGTGGTTTGACCTGTTGGCGGCGTGTCGGGCCCGGTCGGACCGGCGGCACCACCAAGAGCCATCATGCCCTCAACGAACATGCCGCGCACCCAGGCGGCAAAGGCGGCCACACCCACCACGGCCACGAAGGTAAACGCCAGCAGCAGTTGGGTGGATCGCAGTGAACGGAACTTGATCCACTCGCTGCGCAGCGCCCCCATGAATGTTAGTGAACCACCGGCAATGTGCGCTGGCGCGGAAGACTTGGTGGTGCTCATCCTTGGTACTCCTTCACAGCGGCGGGTGCCGACGCGTCGTCGGAAAATTCCTGCGAGTGGTACTCCACTGAGTCCTTGGTGAGGTTGAAGTACGCTTCTTCCAACGACGTTGTCAACGGCGTCAGTTCGTAGACAAGCACTCGGTTTTCCAAGGCGGCGGCGGCAATCTGACGGGAGTCGAGACCCGTCACTTCGAGTGTTTCGTTTTCATGACATTCGACACGGACACCATTGTTGCCCATCAATTGGCTCAGCTTGGTGACTTCCGGGGTGCGCACACGAACTTTGGCCTGTTGGGTGCCGGCCAGGATTTCGGCGATGGGGGCGTCGGCAATGATTTGCCCGCGGCCAATGACGATGAGGCGGTCGGCCGTTAGTGCCATTTCGCTCATCAAGTGCGATGAAAGAAACACGGTTTTTCCCTGACCGGCCAGGTGCTTGGCCAAGTTGCGCACCCACAGCACGCCCTCGGGATCCAGACCGTTCACCGGCTCGTCCAAAATCAGCGTCTGCGGGTCGCCCAATAGCGCCGAGGCAATGCCCAGCCGCTGCCCCATGCCAAGAGAGAACCCGCCGGCTTTCTTCTTGGCGACGGCTGCCAGCCCCGTCATGTCAATGACTTCGTTGACGCGACTGGTGGGGATGTTGGCCGTGGCGGCAAGGGCCAACAGGTGGTTGTAGGCGCTGCGAGAGGTGTGCACTGCCTTGGCGTCAAGGAGCGCCCCCACTTGGTGCAACGGATCGCGGTGGTCCGCATATTTTTTCCCGTTGACGGTGGCGGTCCCCGCTGTGGGTTTGTCCAGGCCCACGATCATGCGCATGGTGGTGGACTTGCCGGCGCCGTTGGGGCCAAGGAAACCTGTCACCAGACCAGGCTCGACAGTGAAGGAGACACCCCCAACAGCCACTGTGGCCCCATAGCGCTTGGCCAGATTTGTTGCCTCAATCATGCGGACTTCCCCTTTTGTGTGATTGCTGGGCTTTGTGTGGCCCTCGTGGCGAATCTATACCAACCGTACGCAATGTTGGCGCTGTTTTCTTCTATCTAAGGGATGAATCAGGGTCCGTTCAGGGTAGTCCGAATGGATGACCCTGCCGTGTCGCCTGCAGTTCCGCACCCAGTCATGGCCGAATACCCACATATCCGTAAAGCCACGGCATTAGACCCCCTGGCCGTCTCGTGCACAGAGCCCCGCTCTGGGTCTCGCTCACGGCCTCGGCCATCATGCTCGCCGGTGCCGGCGCGCCGCTGCTGACGGTCAACAACCCGGCGTTCTTTGCGTTCGACGACGCCTGGTACCGCCTGATGCTTTCGTCCCGCATCCCTTGGCTCGCCCCGGCAAACCGCGTCCTGGATTTCGCTGTCAATGCCGGAATGGTCATTTACTGCGTGCTGCTGCTCCTTGCCCTACTGCCCAGGCTCGAAGGCCAGCTGGTGCATGCGGATTCTGGCGCATACCCTTCCGGGCATGTACGCGCCACCGCGGCGGCCGTGGTAGTGACAGCCATGGTGTTCGGAAAACTATGGATTTGGATCAGCGGTGCCATCCCCAACATGGCCCTGACGTACAGCCGCACGTGTCCAGGCGCCCACTGGCTCTCGGACACGATCCCCGGTGCACCGCTGGGAGGGGGTTGACACTCTTAGTATGATCCGCAGTTAAGAATATATACCTTGAACGGTATGAGTTGTCTCATTAGACTCTGGCTCGTTCAAACTCTGATTCCGGCAAGGGTCTAGCCGCCGGCGCGGTGAGGATCGAGGCCACAATGGCCACGGCAATGGTCAACAGCGCCCAGCGGATGGTGACGTGGTCACCGAGGAAACCAAGCAGAGGCGGGCCTGCCAGGAATGCGACATACCCGATCGTTGAAACCACGGACACCCGCGCGGCTGCCCTGGCAGGATCATCGGCGGCCGCCGACATTCCCATGGGGAAGCCCATGGCGGATCCGGCACCCCAGAAAACCGCGCCGACGCCGGCAAGCAGCATGGTAGGTGCCATAACAAACACGATCAGACCCACCAGTGCCGAACCGAGGCTGGCGTACAGCACAGACACACGGCCAAACTTGTCGATGAACCAGCCGCCAAAGAACCTGAATAGGGTCATGGCCGCCACGAAGACAGCAAACATGAGGGCGCCACCGGATTCCGTGGCGTCCATTCCGTCAACACTTGCCTTGGCAATCCAGTCGTTGGCAGCACCTTCGGTCAGCGCTGCCCCAAGAACAACCAAGCCGACCAACAGCGTACGTTTTTCAGTCCAGGCACTGCGCCCGCGGGACACCTTGGCCGCAGGTGCTTGTCTGCTACCGCTTGTGGGAGTCTCGGGCAGGAAGAATCGAGGCACAAACAGCATGGCCGCGGCAACGATCGCCACAATGGCCAGCAGGTGCAGCGACATGCTCACATTCAGGGCAGAAAGGCCTGCCCCAAACAGTGCACCGACGAGTGCCCCACCGCTGAACCCGGCATGGAATTGGGGCATGACGGTCCGGCTCAAATGCCGTTCAACGTCTGAACCTTCAATATTCTGGGCAACATCCCACAAGCCAATGCCCACACCAAAGAAGAACAACCCCGTCGCCGTCAACGGTACGGCGTGCTGTGCCAACGCGATGGCAATGACGACCCCGCCCAAGGCGGCCGTGAAACCACCAGCACGGATAGTGCTTGCTGTGCCAAACCGCCCCACAACAGTCCCCGCCAGCGGCAGTGCGATGATCGAGCCCACGGCAATCGCGAGCAGCAGCAAGCCCATTTCTCCGGCCGTCAGCTTAAGGATGCGGGTGACAGCCGGGATCCGGGCAGCCCAACTGGCAAAAACAAAACCATTGATGGCGAACACTGCAAAGGTGGCTACGGCCGCGCGGCGGACCTCTTGCTGGGTCATGGTCAAAAGCTCTTTACTGCTGGTGTGTTGAAAGGGGTATCTCCACTCTAGTGGCGCCTCTTGTGCCCTTGCGTTGCTTCTATGCCGGGGGCCGTGTTTGTGCCAAGGCGGGAATATCAACAACTCCGGCCAGGATGTAGTCGTGCGGGTGGGCTGTAAGTTGTTCGTGTGTCAGCTTCCCCGTCAGGACGCCCACCGAGATACCGCCGGCGTTGTACCCGGCCTGAACATCCACGGCAGTGTCTCCTGCTGCGAGCACGTTGCGGACGTTGTGAATCCCCGTCTTTTCCATGGCCCGGTGAATCATGAACGGCGCTGGACGCCCCTGCACAACATCTGAGGTAGTGACAACCGCGTCAACTGTGCTGCCAACACCGGCGCCAATCCCCCAGCCCAATGATTCCAGCAGGGGGTATGCCACGGCGTCGTCAAAACCTGTGGTCAAGGCGACCTTGATGCCGCGGCCCCGCAGTGCGCTGATGGCCGCCTCCACCCCTGGCAATGCTACGGGCGGAGTCGCCGTGTAACGCACCGCCAAGATTTCACGAAAGCGCGCAAAGGCGGCGGCCACCCGTTCCTCGGTGGGCGCCTCCCCGCCGAGTTCCATCAAGGCGGAGATGGCGGAGACTTTGTCGGCCCCCATCCACTCCTGCAGGTGCGCTGTGGCAACCGTGGCACCGGTTTCCTCAACCGCATCTTGCAGTGCGAGATAGACAATCCCATGGTCATCAATAGTGGTTCCGGCCATGTCAAAGACGGCAAGTTCAATCATGGTGTTCTTTTCCTTAAGACGTTGTGGTGCTTTGGACACGGGCCACGGGAGCCCTTCCATGCAAGGTGTTGCTGATCATGAAATTGGCAAGCTCTGGCCGGTACCTGTCATCGGCATATTCCAAAGGGTCGCCGTTGCGGGAGAACGTCACGCGGCGTTCACGCAGCAGGGGCGCCCCTGCAGCGATCCCCAACAAGGCCGCATCCGGGGCGTCGGCGGCAACGGCATCAATAATGTGCCGGGCACTGTGCAGGTCAACGCCGGCTCCCAAAAGGTAGCGGAACGTCGATCCGGAATCGGTGTCAAAGTCAAAGAGCGGCGCTCCGGCTTTGGGCACAAAGTGGGAGCGCTCCACCATGGCGGGTTCGCCATCCAACAATCGCAACCTTAAAAGTGCCACCACGGGATCTTCACTCCCCATGCCCAACTGCTCGCCGACGATTGGGCCCGCAGCCCGCTTGGCGATCTCCACCGTTTTTTGGCCCGGTATCTTGCCCATCGTCTCCGCCCAGTCGGTAAAAGACATGAACGTCTCCACCGACTGGGAGACCACCGCCGGACGAACCACTGGGGGCTTGCCCCGTCCACCAGCAATCAGGCCCTCGGAACGCAGCGCCGCCAGCGCCTGGCGGACGGGGCCGCGCGAGGCGCCAAACTCGCGGCACAACTCCGCTTCCGAAGGCACAGGGATGCCTTCAGGCCACAGGCCGGCGTCGATCCTGTGCCGAAGTTCGTCTCGGAGTTGTTCATGCAAGGCCAGTTTCATGAGTTGAGTATACAAGCGCAATGGCCGTGAAACCCGCCAGATTTCGGGAAGATAACTGAACAACAGGTAAACAGACGGGGCGCTAAATGAACCGTCTTGGAACTTGTCTATACATCTACTGTTTTGGCTTGAATTGTCCGTGCCCACCACGGCACAGTCATTGCCATGAGCGAATCAATTTCACCTTTCCACGACACTGACGTGCTGATTGTGGGTGCCGGAATCATCGGTCTGGCCCATGCAGCCGAAGCCGTGGCACGCGGGCTGAGCGTACGCATTATCGATCGGGACGCCCGGGCCGTTGGCGCTTCCATCCGCAACTTTGGGCACTGCTGTGTCACCGCACAATCCGGGGAACTGCTCGAGTTGGCCACCGTGGCCCGCGAAGGCTGGTTGCGTCACAGCAAGCTGGCAGGCTTTTCCTCCTTGGCCTCCGGCGGCTTGGCCGTGGCCCGCAACAGCCAGGAAGTTGCGGTGCTGGAGGAACTCTGCGCAAGCCGCGGTGCCGATCAGGTGCAACTGATCACTGCCGCTGCTGCGCATGATCAGCTTGGGGGCCTTGGCGACGCGGCGATCATGGCCGGTGCGTTGCTCCGTGACGACATCCGAGTTGATCCCCGGGAGGCGGTCGCAAAGTTGGCCAACTGGCTGGCCCGCTCGCCACAGGTCACCTTCTCGTGGCAAACCTCCTACTTCGGCACGGACGACGACGGCGCGCAGCGCAGCACGGTCCGCACCTCCCGCGGCAGCTTCCGTGCCTCCCGGGTGATCGTGTGTGTGGGGCATGACCTTGACTACGTCCACCCGGAGCTGGCCGAGTCCTTTGCGGTCAACCGCTGCGCTTTGCAGATGGCCTTGGTCCGCCCGCCGGCGTCGCTGCGGATCACGCCCGCCGTTCTCACCGGCACCTCGATGCTGCGCTACCCGGCCTTCGCAGAAACGGCCGCTGCCGCAGAGCTAAAGCAGGAACTGGCGGCCAAGAGCCCGGAGCTGCTGGCCATCGACGCGAACCTCATGCTGACCCAGCGCCCCGACGGCACGTTGATCATTGGTGACAGCCACCACACCGAGAGCACCGTGGACCCGTTCCTGTCCGAGGACACCCAAGACACGCTCCTTCGCGCCGCTGCGCAACTGTTAGGGACCGGAGACCTTCAGGTCCTGCAGCGCTGGCAGGGCGTGTACGCCTCAAGCCCGCACCAAAACTTCCTCATCAAAGATGTCCAGGCCAATGTCTCGGCAGTGTCGGTGACGTCCGGAATTGGGATGACCATCTCCTTTGGTTTGGCCCGCAAAACGTTTGACCAGCTTGAAAATGCTCCCGTACTCTCGAAAATCTCCTAAGGAAACCGCCATGAAAAAGCCCTTCCGTCTCGCCTCCCTCCTCGCCGCCACCACGGCCGGCGCCATCTTGATGACCGGTTGCGGCGGCACCGCCACCTCGGCCGATAACAACGGTGCCGAACAGCAGATCACCGTCTACAGTGCCGACGGCCTGGCCGATTGGTACGGCACCACCTTTGCCGGCTTCACCAAGGACACCGGTATCAAGGTCAACGTCATCGAGGCAGGCTCCGGTGAAGTGGTGTCCCGCGCCGAGAAGGAAAAGTCGAACCCGCAGGCCGATCTGATCATCACCCTTCCCCCGTTCATCCAGCAGGCGCAAAAGAATGGGCTCCTGCAAAAGAACGCAGCGGACGTTTCCGGCATCCCCGCCGAGGCGCAGTCCAAGGACGGCATGTACGTCTCCGTCGTCAACAACTACGCGGCCATGATCCGCAACACCTCGGCCCCGGACAAGCCCGACACCTGGGCGGAGCTGCTGGATGCGAAATACCAGGGCAAGATCCAGTACTCCACCCCCGGCCAGGCTGGCGACGGCACTGCTGTGCTGCTCCTGCTCCAACACCTCAAGGGCAAGGACGGGGCCCTGAGCTACCTCAAGGACTTGCAAAAGAACAACGTTGGCCCCAGCGCCTCCACCGGCAAGCTGGGCCCAAAGGTTTCCAAGGGTGAACTCAGTGTTGCCAACAGCGATGTGCAGATGGCGTTGCAGTCCATCAAGGCCGACAAGTCCGGCTTTGAGGTGTTCTTCCCCAAGAACGACGACGGGTCCCGCGTCACGCTGGCCCTGCCCTATGTCATGGGGCTGGCAGCCAACGCGCCCCACCAGGACAACGCCACGAAGTTGATGAGCTACCTGCTCTCCAAGCCGGTCCAGGAAACCATTTCCAGCTCCGCCCTGGGCTTGCCGGTCCGTTCCGATGTCACCCCCACCGATGAGAACTACACGGCCTTGAAGAAGACCATGGACGGGGTCACCATCTGGCAACCCGTCTGGGACCACGTCCTGAGCAATCTGGACGCCGATCTCAAGGCGTACAACACCGCCACCGGCCAGTAAGTAGCTGATTCAGCCGCCCTGGCTGGTCCCACCTCTGGCGGCGGACCGGCATTCCCTCGCCCGCTATCCGGCCCGTCGGCCGCGGGCGGCCTTGCGGACTTCCTTGACGCGGGCTATGGAAACACCGGCTCCGCCGCCTTTTTCGGTAAATGTTCCCCCACAACCTCCAACCAGGAGCACCATGTTGTCCACCAAGAAGAAGCCCCGCCGCACCCACGCTGCACCTTTGCGCCCAACACAAGGGTCCGGCGTCGTGCCTGATCACCCGCCGAACGCGGTGGAACTGCGCAACGTCTCGGTCACGTACGGCACCACCACGGCTTTGGCCGGGCTGGATTTGGTTGTGGCATGCGGAGAAACGGTGGCGCTGCTGGGCCCTTCCGGTTCGGGGAAGTCCACTGCGCTGAAAGCCATCGCCGGCTTTGAGCAACCCTCCGGCGGGCGGATCCTGCTCGACGGCGAAGACGTCACCGGCACCTCGCCAGCGCAACGCGGCATCGGGGTGGTGGTGCAGTCGTACGCCTTGTTCCCCCATATGCGCATTGACGCCAACGTGGCGTATGGGCTCAAGGCGCGCAAGCTGCCCAAGGCCCAGATCGCTGCCCGGGTGAAGTTGATGTTGGAGATGGTGGGCATGGAAGACCACGCCCACAAGTTGCCGCGCCAGCTCTCCGGCGGGCAGCAGCAGCGGGTGGCCATTGCCAGGGCACTGGCTATCAAGCCGCGGGTTTTGTTACTGGATGAACCGTTGTCCGCGCTGGATGCTTCACTGCGCGCCGAGATGCTCATTGAACTTCAGGCGCTGCGCGTGGAACTACCTGAGATCGCCATGGTTTACGTCACGCACGACCAGTCCGAGGCGCTGACGCTGGCCGACAGGATTGCCGTCATGCGCAACGCGCGGCTCGAAGAGATCGGCACGGCAGCGCAACTGTACGACCGGCCCGCCAGTGCGTTTACGGCAAAGTTCCTGGGCGGAGCCTCGTTGCTGCCGGCGGTGTCCACCACTGTCGTGTCCGGGGCGGGCACCCTCGCCTCCGTCATGGTGGGGGCGCACCGGATGCGGGCTGTGGCGCCGTTTGCGCTGTTTCCCGGTGACAGGGCCAAGGTGGCGGTACGCCCTCATGCGTGGCAAGTGCTTCCCGGTTCCCCGGAAATATCCGCGTCCACTGTGAACAGCTTGCCCGGCCGGGTGGAGTCTGTGCAATGGCGTGGGGCCGGGCACCGTCTCCAGGTGGACCTGATCGGGATTGCCGAACGTGTCACCGTGGATGTGCCGGCACTGTCGCCAGTTCCGACGCCGGGGGACTTGGTGGTCCTCAGCGCCGATCCGGCGCATGTTGTGTTGGTTCCGGCCGGAGATACGCCGTGAGCGCCGCAGTTCTTGACAAGCCGGCCCCGTCACCCCCCGTGCGGGCTGCCGCCGCTTGGCGGGCCTGGTTGTGGCTGGCCGTTCCCTTGCTTTTCGTAGCTGCGTTCTTTGTCTACCCGCTGGTGCAGATCGGTGCGCAGTCCTTCCTGGACAAGTCCGGGGCGCCAGTGGGGCTGGAAAACTGGCGCTACGAGCTCGCCTCCTCCGCCGTGCAGACGGCCATCGTCAGCACGGTCAAAATCGCGGCCATCTCGACCCTGGGCGCACTGGTCCTAGGCACCTTCATTGCCTTGGCGCTCTCCTTCGTGCCATTTCGTGGTGCAGGGTTCATCACCCGGCTCATCGAAACCGTGGTCTCATTCCCCTCCTTTTTGATCCCGTTGGCTTTTAGCATCCTGTACGGACGCACGGGCGTGGTGAACTCGGTCATGGAGTCGGTGGCCCCCGGCGTGCCGCCGCTGAACTTTGTCAATGACGTCCCGGGCGTGGTGCTGGCGGAGATCGCGTTTTACACGCCGTTCGTGGTCCGGCCCTTGTTGGCCGTCTTTTCCCAGGTTCCGCGCGAACTCATCGATGTCGCCGGAAGCCTGGGCAGCAGTCCCTGGGCGATTGTCCGCACAGTCATCCTGCCCGCCGCCGTGCCGGCGTTGGCTGCGGCCACCGGGCTGACATTCCTGCTGACCATGAACGAGTTTGGCATCATCCTTTTCACCGGCGCCAAAAACGTCATGACACTGCCCATGCTGATCTACACGCGCAGCATCGTCACCTTTGACATCCCCTCAGCCGCCGTCATCGCCTGCCTTCAGGTGGCCCTGTCGCTGTGCGTATATTGCCTCTACCGCTGGATCACCAAGAAACTTTCCGGAGCCCACCATGCTGCTGCACGCTAAATCCACCCGGCTCACCGTCTGGGGCTTTCTGGCCGTGGCCTTGCTGCTGTTGGTGGGCGCCCCGTTGTTGGTCACGTTCATGGCAGCCTTTGCCGGGAGCTGGAACGGTGTCCTGCCTTCCAACCCCACCCTCGGCCACTTGGGCGGAGCCCTGGCTGCGGACAACCTTTCGGCCTTGATTGTCAGCCTGCAAACGGCACTTTTTGCCAGCCTTTTGGCAGTTTTCCTGGGCACGTGGGCGGCCTTGTGCGCGGCGTCCGCGCCAGCGAGCTCTACCGTTTCCAAGGTGAGCGACGCCGTGTTTCACCTTCCGGCGGCAGTGCCCTCCGTCGTCGTCGGCCTGGGGTTGCTGACGGCATTTAGCAAGCCGCCGCTGTTGCTCAACGGCACTGTCAGCATCGTGATTTTGGCACAAACGCTGCTGGTTCTGGCGTTTTCCTACAGCACGGTGTCGGCCGCCGCGCGTGGCGCAGATCCGCTGATCCCCTTGGCCGCGGCAAGTTTGGGGGCCTCGCGGCTTCGGGTTCTGCTCACCATCCGCCTGCCCCTGCTGCTGCCGGCCATCGTGGCGGCGACGGGCCTGGCCTTGGCCTTGTGCATGGGCGAGTTGGGAGCCACCGTCATGGTGTACCCGGCCAGTTGGCGCACCTTGCCGGTGACGATCTTCACGCTGACGGACCGTGGCGCCTTGTTCGACGCGTCCGCCAACACCCTGGTCCTGATTGCCGTGACCGTGGCCGTCCTGGCCGTCATTGCGAAGGTCAAAGGCAGGACCACCCTCAGGTAGCGAACTGCCGAGTGGCCGGGTTCGCGAGGTAGACGGGGCCGCGGCCCGTGCTTAAAAAGACGGTGCCGAAACGGCCCGTGCCCAAACGGCTACCGGGCACGCTCGACCCGCTTTTCATCCCACACTGGCTCGTCGGATTCGTAGACCTTGCCATCGGAGCCAAAGACCAGGAAGCGGTCAAAGGAGCGGGCAAACCAACGGTCATGGGTCACGGCCAGGACGGTTCCTTCGAAGGAATCAATGGCCTTTTCCAGCGCCTCGGCCGAGTGCAGGTCCAGGTTGTCGGTCGGCTCGTCCAGCAGCAGCAGCGTGGCTCCGGAAAGTTCCAGCAGCAGAATCTGGAACCGCGCCTGCTGTCCGCCTGAGAGGGAATCATATTTTTGTTCCGAGCTGGACGCCAGGCCGTAGCGGTCCAAAGCACCGGCGGCAGCTTCACGGCCCAGCCCGGAACGGTGCTCGTCGCCGCGGTGCAGAATATCAAGCAAAGTCCGGGTCAACAGGTCCGGCCGGGCGTGGGTCTGGGCAAAGAAGCCCGGGCGGATGCGGGCACCAAGTTTCACTGATCCCTCGTGCGGCACAGGGGCGATTTGGACGTCTGACACCGGCTCGTGTTCCTTGTCCGGGTCCGAGCCGCCTGCCGCCAAGAGGCGCAGGAAGTGTGACTTTCCGGAGCCGTTGGAACCCAGGACCCCAACCCTGTCACCAAACCACACCTCGGTGCTGAAGGGTTTCATCAGCCCCGTCAACTCAAGTTTGGTGGCGATGACTGCCCGCTTCGCAGTGCGGCCGCCCTTCAAACGCATTTTGACATTCTGCTCGATGGGCAGGGCCTCCGGTGGGCCTTGTTCCAAAAATTGCGCCAGTCTCGACTGGGCCGCTTGGTACCGGTTGGCCATGTCGGAGCGGAACGCCGCCTTGTTCTTGTACATGTTGACGAGTTCCTTGAGCTTGACGTGCTCCTCGTCCCAGCGCTTCCGCAGCTCCTCGAAACGGGCATTGCGGTCCTCGCGGGCCTTTACATAGGACTCGAAGCCGCCACCGTGCGTCCAGCTCGAGGCACCGTTGATGCCCGGTTCAAGAGTGACGATTCTGTCCGCGGCGTTGGCCAGCAACTCGCGGTCGTGGCTGACAAACAGCACAGATTTGTTCGACTCGGCCATCTTGGCTTCAAGCCAGCGCTTTCCCGGCACGTCAAGGTAGTTGTCCGGCTCATCGAGCAGCAGCACCTCGTCGGGACCGGCAAACAGGGCCTCAAGGACCAAACGCTTTTGCTCGCCCCCACTGAGGGAGGCTGCCTTGCGGTACTGGGCAGTGTAGAAATCCAGGCCCATGGCTGCCATGGTCACCTCGTCCCAGGTGGTTTCCATCTCGTAGCCGCCCACGTCGCCCCAGTCGGCAATGGCTTGGGCGTAGGCCATTTGGCTGGGTTCGTCGTCTCGCTCCACCATGGCCAGTTCGGCGTCGTCCACAGCCTTGCCCGCCGTGGCGATGTTCGCCGAGGCGACGGAGAGCAGTAGGTCGCGAACGCTGCTTTCATCGCGGACCTGGCCCACGAACTGGCGCATGACGCCCATGCTCCCTGAACGGGACACGGCGCCTTCGTCAGCCTTGATGTCCTGGCAGATGATGCGCAGCAGGGTGGTCTTGCCGGTCCCGTTGGGGCCGATCAGGGCCGTTTTGGTGCCGTCGGAGACGCGGAAGTTCACCCCATTCAGCAACTGCCGGCCGTCGGAGAGAAAGTAGTCAATGTTTGCAACGTCAATATGTCCCACACAGCAATTCTCCCATCCTTGGCACCCGCCACGCACCGCACCGCTGGCTTTGCCCCAGCACCCGGGGCAGGATGGGGAAAACCCCACCTGGAGCCGGCCTGCTGGAATGATGGTTCCAGCACCCCTCGGCGGCAAGGGTTGAAGCATGTTCACTTCCGAAATTGTCCGTCCCGCATACTCCTGGTCCAATTTCCGACGTGTCACATAGAGGCAGGCCGGAGCTGACCTGGCCTACATCCTGCCCGGCTTCTTCACGGCCCTGGCTTCTTTTGTCGCCTTGGTTGTGTTGTTCACGCCGGGAATCTCCACCATCGTTTTTTGGGTGCGCCTGCCGGTTTTGAGGGCGACCATGTCAACCGCAGGTTCTTTGCCAACGTCAACAGGGCTGTGCGCTGCTGGGCCGGGGCCATCCCTCCGGTGTATTACCTGCCCGCGCCTAAACATACAATTTTCGGCATGTTCAAGAGCCTCGCCGATCCCAGGTGTGGCGGGACTTGGTGCATGGCATGGCGGTTGCTTTCGCCTACTGCACAGCCCCCTCTGGACCGACGAGGGCCCCTTCCGCTGCTCAAGGAAGGGGCCCTCGTTTTCATGGCCTTGTTTACACTGCTTTCCTATGCACGACGCCGGCGGGTGACGACCAGCGCCACGCCACCTCCCAGCACCAGCAGCAAGGCGATCCCTGCCGGAAGCAGGACCTTGGCACCGGTGCTGGCCAGGTCGCCGTTCTGGTCGGCATTGTTGCCGTCAGCGTTGTTGCTGCCAGCATTGTTGCCGCCGCTGTTATTGCTTCCGTTGTTGCCGTTGTTGCCGGCCGAGTCACTCGGCTTGGCCGGGTCGCTCGGTTTGGCCGTTTCCGTCGGCTTGGGCGTCTCGGTCGGGTCGGGTGTTTCGGTGACGGGCGGATCGACCGTTGCAGCCGTGACCACAATCGCCGTCCTGGCCACAACACTGCCTTCACGCTCCAATGTCAGCTCATGCGCACCGGCGGCAAATGCTGCCGGAATGGTGGCCTTCACTGAGGCCGTGCCATCCACGCCTGCCTTCACTGTTGCCAGCTTGACCGGATCCGAATGAATCCACAGCTCATAGGACTCACCCACCACCAGATCCTTGACGTCAACGGTGAACTCAGCACCAACAACCACCGAAGCCGGCGCCGACAAGCCCGGAACAGCAGGCTCCGTAGTCTCCACCGGAGCAATAACGGCATCAACCGTTGAGGCCGCAATCAGACCAGCCTTGTCCGTGGCACGGTAGGCAACTGACACCCCGTCGTCCCCCGCCTCGATCGCAGCAGTATAGGCCTGCCACGTGGTTCCACCATCAGTGGAATACTCCACCGTGGCAACACCGGAACCCGAATCAGCAGCTTCCACCGCAATGGTGCGCGCATCAGCATCAACAACCGCTGAAACGGTGGGCACCTGCGTATCCACCTTGAACTCGGCCGTGGACTTGTCTTCTTCGATGTTGCCCGCGTCGTCGCTGGAGCGGTACGTGAAGCCGTTCTCTCCTTCAGGGAGGGTGACCGCTTCGGTGTACTCCGTCCAGGGGCCGGCACCGATCTTGTACTGGGTCTTGGCAACACCGACGTTGTCGGTGGCGCTCAAGGACACGCTCGGAGCCGTGGTGTACCAGCCCGAATCAGCCGGAGCTGTCGGGTCGATGGTTGCCGTGGTGACGGGGTCGGCCTCATCAGCCGGAGCATCCGCCTCGCAGGAGACCTTGGCATTGCCCCAAACACCGTGGGCACCACCGATGGCACCTTCCGAGATCGGGTCCACATGCAGCTCCAGATAGGAAACGCCGCTCAGGTCGACATCCACTTCTTCAGGGGCGAAGCCGGAGACAAACGTCCGGCTCTGGTAAAGCTGCTTGCCGTCGCCAACAACGGTGAAGATGATCTTGCCGGCAAAGTCGCCTTCCAAGCCGATGTCGCTGGTGAAGCGGCTGCACTGCCCGCCCGTGTAGTAGCTGACATTGGAAGGTGCATGAACGCCCAACCCCTTGTCATATTCGCGGGTAACCGGGTCAGCACCTGTCTTGTCAACGACAGTCAACGGTACGTCGGGGGAATCCGCAGCATCCTTGTTCGCCACGTCCTTGCCAATGACGCCGTAGCCGTTGCTCGCCGAGACCCAATCCAGGTCTGAGACAAAGGCGTCGGCGCTGGGCGCATCCGGCAGCGGGAAATCCACTACCTGCCAGTCGAAGAGCTTGACCGAGTCGACGACCGGAAGTGTCACCGACGCCAGCTGCTTGGCGGGAAGCAGCCGCAAAGTGCCCGAGTAGATCTGGTAGCCGTAGTCGGTGTATTCAGGGTTGACTTCCGTGTTTTGGTTGTTGCGCCCCATGGACTTGATGGCAACCTTGGCACCCTGGACGTCCCCTTGCGGGAGCCAGTTGGGGAAGTAGACGGACTGCTTCTGCACGGTGCCGTCGGTGTAGGTGATGGTGAACTCCGGGGATGCCCCTTGTCCGCTATTCGACGATCCAAGGACGGCCAAATCCGTACCCTGTCCTGACAGGGCAATGGTTTGCCCGTTCAAGACAACCGCGTTCTTCTTGTCCGGGCCAACCTCGGGCCAGGTGTAGTTGATCTCCGTGGGCAGACCGGCATCAACGCTCACAGTTGACCCGGGGGTGACGCCGCCGGCCGGGACCGGGGCCTTCTTCATTTGCTCACTGCTGAAGGAAGCCTTGCCGCCGTCAAAATTACCGAGCTTGTCGGCAAAGGCACCGTCGGCCGTTGTGACGGAGATGTTGTTGAATGCCCCGGCCAAAGAACCGTAGGCAACGTACATCTGGTTCGCCCCGGAGACTTCCTGGCCGGCGTTCTTGGAGTCCTTGTAGCTTGCCTTTGCTCCGATGGTTTGAATGCCGGCAGCTGCGCCGGCTCCTGGGACAAGGTCAAAGGTGGCCTGGATCGTGGCGCCTGCTGCCACCGAAGCGACTGTTGCGCCCTGATCGTTGCTGACGGTCCAGCCGTCGGGGAGCTCGGGGGAGATGACAACGTCGGTCTTGGCGTTGCTGCCGGTGTTGCTGAAGGAAGCCGAGGCTGTGGTCTTCTGGCCTTGGAACACCCTGTCTTCCAGGCTCACGGCAACTTCTGCCGCTTTTGCGTCGGAGTCGGTTCCGCCAACGGCGGAGGCGCCCTTCAAGGTCACTGTTGCCGTCGCGGAGGAAGCGATTTCGCCTGCCTTCACGTGTACCGTGCCACCTGCATCAGTGCCGTCGTAGTACCAACCGGTCGAGGCTGACTTGAACGCTTCAGCATCGGCAAGCTTCGTCAGCTCGGTGGCACCCACGGTCACGGCCGTGGGCTGTGATCCGCTGTGGACTTCCAGCTTGTACGGGCGGGTGGCAGCCTTGCCGGCGTAGTCGCCGTCGCGCTTGCCAATGGTGACTGCGACGTCGCCGCCGTTCTTGGCAGGGGCTGTGACGTTGAATTCCTGGGTGCTTGACTGGCCGTTCTTGTATTCCCGGGTGACTTTGTCGTCCTCGTTCATGGTGAAGGACGAGTTGCCGGAGGGGTACACGTCCACGGTGATTGCCGAGTCTTCCGGGATCAAGGATGCGTTGCGGGCAAGTTCTCCCTGCGGAACCACTGAACCGGCACGGACAAACATGGGCAGCGTTTCCAGCGGGGCTTCGTAGCCGTTGATGACTTGGCCGCCCTGGTAGATGGTGCCCGTCCAGTAGTCCACCCACTGGCTGCCTGTTGGCAGGACAATACCGTTGCGCACGTCGCTGTTCGTGGAAACCGGTGCCACCAAGTAGTCGGAGCCGAGCATGAACTGCGTCTCTGCTTCCTTGGTGTAGGAAAGCTCGTCCGCGGGGAACTCCAAGGGCATGCTGCGCATCATGCCCACGCCTGTGTTGTGGGCGTCAACAGCCAACGAGTAGATGTAAGGCATAAGTTCCTGGCGCATCTGCAGGTACTTGCGGTTGATCTCGGTGGCAGTATCGCCGTAGAGCCAGGGCCGCTTGTCCGTGGGGGCCCAGCCGCTCATGGAGTACAGTTCCGGGGCAAAAGCCTTCCACTGCAAGTCGCGGACGTAGCTTTCGGTGCTGCCGCCAAAGATTCCGTCCACGTCGGACGTGGTGAACGCTTGGCCCGAGTTCGTGGCACCGGCCAGCGCAGGCACTCCCCAGCGGGCCTGGTCCAGGTTTCCGGAGTGGTCGCCCGTCCATTGCACGCCGCAGCGCTGGGAACCGGCCCAACCTTCGACCATCAGCGTGTTGGCGCGGCCGGTTGAGTAGTCTTCGATGCCGGACTTGGCAGATTCACATCCTGTGAGGGCCAGGCGGTAGCCTTCTCCGACCCACGCAACATCAAGCTTGCGCATGGCAATGCCGTCCTCGCCGACCTCCGTTGCCTGGTTGGTCAGGGAGCGCTGGGTCCACAGGCCGGTCTTGAGGTTCGCCTCGGCCTTGATTGCCTTGACTGTCCCACCGAGGCCCTTGTCCGGATTGTCGGGATCATAGGGGGCGTCTTTGTCATAACCGACAGGGTCCGGGGTGTACTCGCAACCGTAACCGTCGTTGATGATCATCCAGCCCGCAGGCATGTCATGCGCCTTGAATTCCTTGGCGGTGGTCACCGCGTCGAAAGTGACGTCCTTGGGTGTTGACGGGCTGGTGTAGCCGGAGGAGGAGTAATCAGGGTTGGAGCGGTTGTAGCAATCCGCGTCGCCATACTCCAAGCCGTACACGGGAGGCAGGTTCGGACGTCCTGTCAGCTTCGTGTAGCCGTCCAAGTTCTCCTTGTAGTCTCCAACAAAGTAGTAGGCGTCAAAGCGCTTTTCTTTGTGGGTGGTGGTTTCATCGGCTGTAAAGGTATAGGAACCGGGTGCGAAAGTATTCCGCATGACACCGTAACCGGCACTTGTCATGTAGTAGGGAACAGCATTGGGGTGCCCACCATCGGCCCAGTTGTAGTTGTTGGAAATATTGATCGTCGAGCCGGTGTGCACCACTCGGCCGTTCTGCATGCCGCCGCCGAGGAACTCCTCGCCGTCAAGGGGCGTCAGGTGCTGGGTTGTGGTGTTGGCGCCAAAGGTCAGTGCCTGGGACTCCTGCCACACGACGGAACCGTCGGCGCGCTTCAGCGTAAAGGCTCCCGAGGACTTGTTGACCTCGAGCTTGACCTTGGCCGTGGCCATCGTGACGACAGCGCCTGCCTCGGTCACAGTGACCGCGCCTGCCTGAAAGTCGTCTTCGCCCACCACAATGTTCGCGGAGCGTTGCACATCCGCCGGTGACGCCGGCGTGTTCGCCGGGTCCTTGAATTCTCCCGTTGGGGTGGCTTCCAACCGGAAGTTCCCGTCATCAAGGAAAGTTGCCCGAATGGCTCCCGTGGCCGGAACCAAGGTGACCACATTGCCTTCCTGGCTGTAGGAACTGATGGCGCCCAGCGTGGTGCCGTCGGCGTCCACAGCAATTTCCGGTTTGATATTGGAGGCTGAAATGGGTGTTCCGGGATCGGCCACTGCGGCTTGGGACAATGCCAGCGCAGGCAGCGTACCCACCGCAAGCAGCCCGGCGACGGCAACTGCCGTGGCACGTTTGCCCAACCTTTGCCTGTTCGGGGGTTTTGCCGGCGACCTTGCCGGTTCCTTTACGTGTTGCAACGACATTCAAACTCGCTTTCAAGCATTGACGATGTTTCATGACTGGATCTCTAATCAAACGATCATTACCAATCACCCGCAAAAGTGACGTGGCTCCATCATAGATGATTATGTGATCCATAACACTAGCCATTTGGGCACAAATTGGAATCGATTCTGCAGCACATTTCGACGCCGCCGTTCGGTTATGTTCGCCATCACATCGGCGTACCGCAATTGCCACAGGAACAACCGGATGCGGGGAAGCGACTGCGGGCATGGGGTGGGGCCAGTAATTCGATCCAGCCCGGTGCAGCAGAAGTATTTCGCGAAGCACACCAACCTGGTCGGCGCTTCCAGTGAAGCGCGCGCAGAAGCATTGTCTTGGCAATCCTGGGGACCCAACCCGTCCCGCGTACCCGAAGGGCCCGCCCTTAAGTGCAGGGGCGGCCCGGGAGTGAAGAAGGAAGTGCTTGCCTACCGCCTAAGGTGCGTCACCCCAGCAGGACTTCAGTCACCCGGCACAGTCGTCTCGGCTGACTTCGCCGCGGGTGGTGTGGTCCCAGACGCTGGCGTGGCGCGCGGCGTCGTTCCGGGCGCCGTCGTGCCAGGTTCAGCCGTTGGCGTCACAGAAGGCGTGGGCTTGGGTGTTGGCGCAACTGAAGATGTTGGACTAGCCGTGGGCGTGACGGAAGGTGTGGGACTAACCGTTGGCGTACTTGGCTGCGTGGTTCCGGGCGTCGTCGCCGGGGTCGTACCAGGCGTCGTCGTTCCCGGCTTTACCGGCGTGGGCTTTGTGGCTGGCTTCGTGGTTCCGGGATTGGTGGTTCCGGGTTTTGTTGTTCCAGGTTTCGTCGTCGCGGGCTTGGTACCGGGCTTCGAGCTCGGCGAGATGTTGCCAGCAGGCTGGAGGCTGGGCTTGTCCTTCGCCGCCTTGTCCTTGGCTGCCTTGTCCTTCGCCTTTGCATCGGCTGAGGCAAAGCCCGGCATGGTGAAATACGTGGACGAGGAGCTGACGTCACCCGGGGCATGGATGAACGTGCCCACAGACGGGTTCAAGGCGCTGATCATCTTCCCATTGCCTATGTAGATGCCTATGTGCGACCAGTGGTTGGGGCCGTCGGGGTTCTGGACCACGATGTCCCCCGGCTGGGGATTCGCGGTTTCAACCATCGGCATCCACTGCTCGGTGCGCGGCAGGCCAACACCAGCCTGGGCATACGCCCACTGGACAAAGCCGGAACAGTCCCATCCGTGTTCAAAGCTGGTGCCACCCCAAACATAAGGGTGACCCAGGCCCTGATAGGCGGCGGAGAGAATGTCTTTGCGCACTTGGGAGATAAGCTCCGCGGAGAGTTCCGGGACGGATCCCCGCATTGCATTCACGGAGCGGGCAAGGTGGGGCGTGTTGCCATTGGGGTCTGTCAGATCAAGAGTGTCCGTCAGATCAATAATTTGTTTTGCTGCCGGCTTCCTGGCTTGGATCAAGGTATTGGCGAAGGACAGCTTCACCCCGACTCCCTGGGCGGCAAAGGCCTCGAATCCGACTGGCGGAGCCTCTGCTCCAGCGGTGGAAACCCGTACGCTTTCCTGAAAACTGAGCGCCGCGGCGTCGGCCATGGATGTGTCGGCATATCCGGCTGCAACAAACCCCCCTGAGGCGAGCACCGTGCAGACCACCGCCATGCTCAACTGGTAGGGCCGTGATTTACCTCGTGAAACCGTCACCGAACTATCCCCCTGCTTCCTTGCACGCGGTACTGACGAGCCTACGACATTTTCCCGAAATTTCATGTCATTTTTTCAAATGAACACAAAGTTTCAAAACCGCACCGGGCTTCGCACCATACCCAACAGATGTTATCCATATCACAGTGTAGGGGATGAAAGCCTCGGCTGCACCCCCATGACGCAACCTGTTTCAGCTAACCCGCGCTGCGGATGATCCTGCGTGCCACAGCCACCGAAATGGCGGCAGTTCTGTTGTCAACGCCCAACTTGTCATAAATGTGCACAAGGTGTGTTTTAACCGTTGCTTCGGAGATAAACAGCTGCTTGGCGATCGCCTTGTTCCCCATTCCGGTGGCCAGCAGCTCCACGAGTTCAACTTCGCGGGCTGAGAGCACCGGAGCCGGATTCCGGATCCGGCCCATGAGGCGGGCAGCCACCTCGGGTGCCAAGGCCGTCTGCCCGGCGGCCGCCGACTGCACTGCTGCACGGATCTGCTCCGGGGGCGCGTCCTTGAGCATATAGCCGCTGGCACCGGCTTCAACCGCTGCCAGGATGTCGGCATCCGTGTCATACGTCGTCAAGATAAGCACCGGCGGGGCGTCCGGCAACTCCTTGATGGCCTTGGTGGCGCTCACCCCGTCCATGCCTGCACCCATTTGCAAGTCCATGAGCACCAGGTCCGCCGGCTCGCCCAGGGCGTGCAAACGCTGCACCTCCTTGATCGCGGAACCACCCTCAGGCGCCTCGGCCACCACCGTAAAACCCTCAAATTCAGTAAGCATGGCGCGCAGTCCTGCCCGCACCACCGGGTGGTCATCCACCAATAGAATCCGAATTTCGTTCATGCCTTCTCCCCTTGCACTGCACTGGAACCCAGCTCCAGCGGCAGCCGGATGGCCACCACTGTCCCTTCACCCGGGGCCGACTCGATGGTCAGCGTCCCGCCCTGGGCCAGCACCCGCTCCTGCAGCGACCGCAGGCCAAAGCCGCTCCCGTCCACCCTCCCCGCCAACGTGTCGGTGAGTTTTTCAGGCTCAAAGCCGCGTCCGTCGTCGAACACGTCAAGGGTCACCTCGCTGCCCAAAAACGCCAGACTGACGACGGCGGACTCCGCCTTGGCGTGCAACCAGACATTGGCCAGGCTCGCCTGGGCAGCACGCAGCAGCGTCACCTTGTAGGGCTGCGGCAAGTCGGCGGGCTCCCCATCGAGCCGGAAACTGCACCGCAATGAGCCGCCACGCGCGCCGGCCTCACCCTGGGTCCTGGCACACAGCCGGGACAAGCTCTCCACGAGGGAGGCCTCGGAAAGGGCCGGGGTGGAAAGCCCCCGTACAAAATTCCGGGCCTCGGCCAAATTCTCCGCAGCCGTCGCCTCAATCATGTCGAGACTCTCTCGGGCTGATTCCACATCCCTGGAATCCAGGCTGCGCAAGACAGCCCGGGACACCAGGATGATGGAGGAAAAGCCCTGGGCCAAGGTGTCGTGGATTTCCCGCGCCAGCCTTGCTCGCTCGGCCAGCACCCCCGATTCATGCTGCGTGGCAGCCAATTCCGCTCGGGTGCGGCGCAATTCGTCGGCGGCTTGACGCTGAATTTCGCTTTCCTGGTACAGCAGCCGGTAGGCCTTTGACGTCACCACTGCGAAGGCTGCACCAAAAACAGGTCCCACAATGACAGGCAGTGGAGGGACGCTGGCACCCGAGGATGCCCACTGCGCAGCGATCACTCCCGCCGTCATGAGCACCACCATGACAGGACCGGCCCAGCGCGGAAGCAGGTGCAAATGCAAAAAGAACAACGGGAAAACCAGCCAAGAAAAATCAACTGAGCCCAGCATGAGGACAGCCCACATGAGCGTGATCAGGGCCAGCCAAAGCATCGCGAATCGACGCGGATTCTTTTCCAAGGCTCCGGCTGAATAGCGGTTCTCCGCCACGGTGCCCAGCAGGTAGACCACCGCCAACAGGATGGACAAGACAATAAAAAAATAGCGTCCGCCCCGCCCCTCCGGTTCCAGCAGAAGGCGCAGAACCCCTACTGCCAGCAGCCCCGCAAAGCCGACATGCAAGGTGACGCGCAGGAATCGAAGGATCGTGCCACTCGTCACGGGCGAGGCATCCACGGCAGACATGCCACCAGCTTATGCGGTGGCGACCCCCGGGCGGATCAACCAAATGGTTGAGTGACGGTTCAACCCTTTCGCGGCAGTCGGATCAACCAACCCCGCGATGGATTCAACACCGATTCACGGGATCGTGGAATTACTTGTTCGTCCACCCGGAACACAACCCGTTCCGGCTCATGAAAGTAGCTGCACATGTTCCTCGCGATCCGAGACATCCGCTTTGCCAAAGGACGGTTTGCCCTCATGGGCTCCGTTGTGGCCTTGATCAGCCTGCTGCTTGTGCTGCTGTCGGGGTTGACGGCCGGGCTGGGCAACCAGTCCACCTCGGCAGTGGCTCAGCTCGGCGGGGCCTCCGAGGCTCCCGTGAGCCAAATGGTCTTCGGTGCCCCGGCCGCAAACGACGCCAAGGTCTCCTTCACTGAAAGCCAGGTCACCCGGAAACAACTCGACACGTGGGCTGGCGAACCTGGCGTGGCCTCGGCCGTGCCGCTGGGCATTAGCCAAAGCCGTTTCCAGGCCGCCGGCGACAGCAAGGGCATCGCCAACGTGGCAGTCTTTGGCGTCGGCGAGTCGGCTGTCGGCGAGTCGGGGACAGGGGCCGGGATCGCGCCGTCGGACATCAGTGATTCAACTGTTGTCATTGGTGAAAGCATCGCCAAGGAACTTTCCGTTTCCACCGGCGATGCCGTAACGATTGCCGGGACCGAGCTGAGCGTCGGCGCAGTGGTGCCCGACCAGTGGTATTCACACAGCTCCGTGGTGTGGACAACCCTTCCCACATGGAAAAAGACGGCCCACCTCAGCGACCCGGACCAGCTGGCAACAGTGCTCGCCGTGACCTTCGACAACGGCGCCTCGGTGGACACCGGGCAGGCCAACGCAGCCGCCGGCACGGTCAGCACCACACGCAGCGGCTCGTTCCAGGGCCTGGGCGGATACAAGAGCGAAAACGGTTCATTGCTGATGATGCAGGCCTTCCTTTACGGAATTTCCGCCCTGGTGATCGTCGCATTCCTGACCGTCTGGACCGTCCAGCGAACTCGCGACATCGCCGTGCTCAAGGCCCTGGGCGCCTCCGGCAGCTACCTCCTTCGCGACGCCCTGACCCAAGCCGCCCTCGTGCTGCTGGCAGGGGCGGGCCTCGGCGGACTGGTCGGTGTGGCCGGCGGTCTCGTCGCCGCACAAGCAGCCCCCTTCCTGCTCACGCCGGCAACCACGATTCTGCCCGTCGCCGGAATCTTCCTCCTTGGTTTGGCCGGTGCAGCGCTGGCCGTTCGAAAAGTCACACGCGTCGACGCCATGATCGCCCTGGGCGGGAATTAGTCCCCACGCCCTCCCTACGCTCGCAAGCTCTCGCCGGGGCCCCTCGCAGGCGTGGGCCCAACCACCTGATCCGAATTTGCGGGGCCCCACCCACGCCCTCCCTTCTGTTTCCCACACCCTTCCCGCTCCCAAAATTGCTAAGGAATCAACCATGACTGCACTGAACTTGATCAACGTGACGCTGCAATACCCTGACGGCGAGGGTGTGATGACGGCATTGGACGCCGTGAATCTTTCGGTCCACCCGGGACAGTTTGTTTCCCTGGTTGGTCCCTCAGGGTCGGGAAAGTCAAGCCTTTTGGCGGTGGCCGCGACCCTGGTCAAGCCCACCTCCGGACTGGTGATGATCGACGGCGTCGACGCCACTGCACTGTCCGAGAAGGAACTCGCAACGCTGCGCCGTGACAAGGTGGGCATCATTTTTCAACAGCCCAACCTGTTGGCATCCCTGACGGCTACCGAGCAGCTCTTGATCACCGACCACCTGCGCGGGAAGTCGTTGCGAGATGCTTCCACCAGGGCCGCCGAGTTGCTGGAGTTGGTGGGTCTTGCCGATTCAGCCGGCAAGCGTCCCCACCAGCTGTCCGGGGGACAGCGCCAGCGCGTCAACATTGCCCGGGCACTGATGGCCCAGCCCAAGGTTTTGTTGGTCGACGAGCCAACGGCCGCGCTCGACCACGACCGCAGCGGCTCGATCGTGCGTTTGCTGCGCGAAGTTTGCGACGAGTTCAACGTTGCCACCGTCATGGTCACCCACGACACGGAATTCGTCCCCCTCACCGACGCCGTGGCCACCATGCGCGACGGGGTCCTAACGGCCCCTGTCCCAGCTGCTGCGGGTGTCGGGGCGCACTAGGACCTCGTCGCCTCGGCGATCGCCACGGCGCCCCGCCGACGCGAAGGGTTGGAATCCCCGCCCATGCAATAACATAAGGGAAACGCACGTCTACACCAGCGCGATCGGAGCCACCCTCACCATGAAACGCATTGCAGCCCTTGCCGGCGGCCTTCTCCTTGCTTTGTCCATTTCTTCCTGCGGAGCCGCAACTGGCCCTGTGGGCACATGGGGCGAGGGATACAACACGGACAAGCAACCCTATTTGGAGTTGGCCTTGGGCCAGGAACAGGACGCCAACCAGGCCGGCTTCCTCACAGGCAGCGACGGATGCAACCGGCTGTCCGGGCAGTGGCTCATGGTGGAGGGGGAACTCACGTTCCCGCAGCTCGGCGGCACCCAGATGAAGTGTGCCGATACAGACTCGTGGCTGTCCCGGGCCACCGGCGGCAGCGTTTCCGGGGACGTCCTGACCGTCACCGACACCAGCGGTGCCGTCATTGGCACGCTGGACCGCCGCAACTAAGGCTCCAACTAGAAAAGCTGCCCGGTCCCTTTCACGGGGGCCGGGCAGCTTTTCTTTGAATCACTCCCCACGCAATCCCAAACCAAGCAGTCACAAACCAAGGTACGGCGCGGGCAGGCCGAAGGTGTTTTTCAACGCCGATCGGGCAGCAAGCCAGCCCCCCATGCCATGCACAGCGGGTCCAGGCGGGGTTGAGGCAGAGCCCAAATAGAGCCCCTGTGAAGGGGTCCGCCACGGATCGGTGGCAATGACAGGCCGCTTGAGCAATTGCATCAGCGTGACGGCGCCTGAGCTGATGTCCCCGTCAATGTAGTTGGCGTTGTAATCACCCACGTCGCGGGCGGTTTGTGCACTGCTGGCCAGGATCAGGTCCCGGAAACCCGGCGCATGACGCTCCACCGAGCGGACAATGTCCTCGGTGCAGTCCCGTGTTGAACCTGCCGGGACATGGGTATAGGCCCACAACGTGTGGTGTCCTGCCGGGGCACGGCTTCCGTCAACCACGCCGGCCTGCACTGCCAGCACGTAGGGATTCTTCGGGTGCCGTCCGGCGAGCACCTCACCTTCGGCAAAAGCTATGGACTTCCTCGAACCGCCCAAGTGCAAGGTCGGCGCGTTGGCCAGTTCAGCTGCCGTCCATGGCACAGGGCCTGACAGCGCAAAGTCAACCTTGCAGACGCCGGCACCGTACTTAAAGGATTCCAGTTTGCGTATATATCGAGTTGGTAATTCATTTTTTGCCATCCCCGCCAGGGCCCGCGGCGTTGTATTGCAAATGACGGCCTTGGCGCCCGTCGCTGCCTTCAGCTCCGCGATGCTCTCTATGCGCTGCCCCACTTCAATCCGCCCGCCATGGGCCGTGAGATCATCGGCAAGGGCCTGGGCAATCGCTTGGGAGCCGCCTCTCGGCACGGGCCAGCCTTGTGCATGGGCCAGCACGCCCAGCAGCAGTCCTGCCCCCGAGGTGGCCAGCGAGGGCAGGCGTCCAATGGCGTGCGCGCCCACGCCTGTCAGCATGGCAGGGGCAACCTCCCCCTTGAAACCAAGGTTCCAGGCGGGCGTTCCCTGCGCAAGTGTCCGCAAGGCGTAGCGCAGGACTGCCAAAGGGTCTTGCGGGATGCGCAGCAGCCCGCCCTGCGTGAAGTCAACCACCCCCTCGAGCCGGCGCAGCAACGGTTCCATCAGGGCGCGCCAAGCGCGGCCGTCGACACCGAGCCCGGCCACCGTGCGGTCCAGATCCCGATAAGCGATCCCGGCCCGTCCTCCGTCGAGCGGGTGCCCGTAGGAAACCTCCGGCACCAGCAGCTCAATCCTGCGGTCCAGCTCAAAGGCCTTGAAAAATGGTGAGGCTAGCGCCATCGGATGCACGGCAGCACAGACGTCGTGGCGATATCCCGGCAGGGTCAGTTCCGCCGTTCGGGTCCCCCCGCCAATCGAGTCTGCGGCTTCAAAAACGTGCACCGAAAGGCCCGCTCGCGCCATGGTGACGGCGGCAGACAGGCCATTGGGTCCGGAACCAACAACAGCAACATCGCTCATGCTAATTCTCGATCACGGTCTTCACGTGGTCCCCGCCCGCTTCGCCGCCGGGTGCCGCCGCTTTGCCCGAGGACGCAGCTTCATCAAGGAGCGCGATACGGGGGTCTGCCGGCGGTCCCAGCAAATCACCGCCCTGCGGGTCCTCAACGCTTCCGCGGCGCACCACATCGAGTCCAGGTTTGAACATCTCGCGCACTGTCAACGCAATCAGCACGCAGGTCGCCGCGCCTGCTGTCATGGCGGCCAGCATGAAATACGGGGTGTCAATGGCATGCTGGTTGCTGATGCCACCCAATACCTTGCTGCGGAAAAGCATCAAGGCGATAAAGTGCGCAATCACGGCGGCCTGCCATAGGAGCACGGGTCGCCAGCGGGGCAAGGCCAAGGCGAGCAACGGTAGCAGCCAGACGGCATGCCACGGTTCGGTGTTTTTGCCAAGCACCACAAACCCTGCAACAGCCACGAAGACCAGCTGCGCCACGCGCGGGCGGCGAGGCGCATACAGGGCCAGGGCGGCAATGCCCAGCAGCAAAACAGCCAACAGAATTGCTGCGGCCGCATTGCTCGCGGAGGCGTCCAAGGCGGGCCAGCCCATTCGCTCGGCCACAAGATTCCATCCGCCATACAAGGAGGACTCCGACGGTTCGGCGGCCAGCAAATCCGTCACATGGGCGGGGAAAGCGCTCGGGTTCACGGCCATCACCGGTGCCAGGACCAGCAGCCACGCAATCAAGGCGGCTCCGAACATTTCAAGCATTTTAGTGACCCGGCGGGCCCTAATCCCCAAGAAGACCAACGCCAGCAGGACAAGGACCGGGTAGGGTGCGGCCATGCTGGCAACACCCAGCACTGCACCTGCCCAAAGTGTCCGGCGGCGGGCAAAAAAGTACAGGGCCAGGCTCACCAGGGCGGCAGCCCAGAAGTCCCAACTGACATAGGCCACGAGCATCAACAGGGGGCTGGCGGCCACGAGTGCGGCATCCCAGATGCGGCGCCCGGCCGTGCGGGCGACAACGATGACGGTCAAGATCCAAACGACGGCAATCAGGGCCGCGTTCAAGTCGAAGAATGCTAGCTGGCGCAGGGCGCCGTCGCCGGATCCACTGGTCAGCGCGGCGGTGATGCCAGCCACCCAGCCGGCCACCACCGAGTGCTCAAAGGGGGAACCCTGGCTCAAGAACGGGAACAGGGTGCCCAGTTTGTCGTCCACGAACGAGTTGGGGAACTCCGACCAGCACACAGTTGACTGCTGGTCGGGAGTGGCCCAGCCCGAGGTGCGGCAATGGGACTTTGTCATGATGGCGATAATCGCCGACACCGCCGTCATCAAAACCAGCACTCGTTCCACAGTGAAGAATCCGGGGTTCACCGCCCCGGGCGCTGCCCGTTTTCCCAACGGGCCGCCCACCGGCTCCGTCATGCTGCGCAAAAGCGGATCGCTGCGTGAGGGCACAACAATGAGATGCCGGGTCGAAGTCCCCGTAGCGTGAGTTTCCTGCATGCCCACGAGCTTACCGGTTCACCACCCGCCAGCCTGATTGCATCACATGGACGCTACAGGCCCCACTGTTCGACAGCCGGAGTCTTCTTGTCCCATCCCAACGTGCAAACCTTGGCGGTGCCCAAGACGAAGTGGCGGCCTTCACCTGCCGGCAGTCCCAGCCAGCGGGCGGTGAGGATGCGAAGGAAGTGGCCGTGGGCCACCAACAAGATGTTCGCTGGTGTACCGTCGGCGCGCTGCACGGCGCGCACGCGGGCAACGATCCTGTCGGCACGCGCCGCGACCTCTTCCAACGTCTCGCCGTTGGGCACGCCATTGTCCCAGATCAAGTACCCGGGGTTTTCCGCCCGAACCACGGCGCTGTTGATGCCCTCGTAATCGCCGTAGTCCCATTCCACGGCGTTGGGCTCCACTTCAGCCGCTGGAAAGCCCGCCAGCGTCGCCGTTAGGTGGGCACGCTGCAGCGGCGACGTCAGGACCAGGTCAAAGTCGACGTCGGACACGGCAGCCTGTGCCGAGCGGGCCTGTGCTTCCCCGGCCTCGGTCAACGGCATGTCCGTCAGGCCCGTGTATTGGCCGCTGCGGGACCACTCGGTCTCACCATGGCGCAGCAGCCAAAGCTTGGGCCCGCCCGGGACAGGTGGGGCCGGGGTGTTCTCTGTCTGGCTCTGGCTCACGGTATTATATTCCAATCAACGAATGTTTCCCGGGTGGGTTTGGACTCCAACTTGGTCCTCAGCAACTTATTCTTCAGTGGCCGCGCTGGCAACAGCAGCAGGTGGCCCCTCGGGCTCGGGCTCCGGCTGCGCCTCGGGCTGCTCGGCCCACCATTTCAGCAATTCAACTTCCGCCTTCCCCGCACCAAGGGGCCCGTGCTCCATGCGCAGTTCAAGCAGGAAGTTGTAGGCGCGTCCCACGACGCGGCTCGGCTTGATCCCCAGCAGGGTCATGATGGCTTCGCCGTCAAGGTCCGGGCGGATGGAATCGAGCTCTTCCTGCTCAGCCAGCACGGCAATGCGCTGTTCAAGGTCGTCATAGGCGAAGGCGAGCCGCTCGGCCTTGCGTTGGTTGCGGGTGGTGACGTCGGAGCGGGTCAGCCGGTGCAAACGCTGCAGGAGGTCTCCGGCGTCGGTCACGTAGCGGCGCACGGCCGAATCGCTCCAGCCAGCTTCGCCATACCCGTAAAAACGCATGTGCAGTTCAACCAGTCGTGAAACGGCCTTGATGGATTCGTTGTCAAAGCGCAGGGCCTTCATCCGCTTGGCCGTCAGCTTCGCCCCGGCCAAGTCGTGGTGCCTGAAGCTGACCGCGCCGCCGGGTTCAAAACGGCGGGTCTTGGGCTTCCCGACGTCGTGCATCAGCGCCGCAAAACGCAACACAAAGTCGGGGCCGGGAACAGGACCATCCGGCCCGCTCTCGAGCTCCGCCGCCTGTTCCAAGACTTGCAGGGAGTGTTGGTAGACGTCCTTGTGGCGGTGGTGTTCATCCGTTTCCAGCTTCAGCGCTGGGATTTCCGGCAGCACCAACGCGGCCAGGCCCGAATCCACAAGAATGTCCACACCGGCGCGCGGATGCGGCCCGCAAATCAGCTTCACGAGTTCATCGCGGACACGCTCTGCGGAAATAATGCTGATCCGTTCCGCCATGTCGGTCATGGCGGCAACGACGTCCGGGGCCAGCGCAAAACCGAGCTGGGAGGCAAACCGGGCTGCGCGCATCATCCGCAGGGGGTCGTCCGAGAAGGAATCCTCGGCCGTGCCGGGGGTGCGCAACAACCCGGCAGCCAGGTCCTTGGCCCCGCCAAAGGGGTCGACAAGTTCCATGCCGGGCAGTCGCAGGGCCATGGCATTGACGCTGAAGTCGCGCCGCTGCAAATCATCGACAAGGGAGGTGCCAAAGGCCACCACGGGCTTGCGCGACTCGGGGTCGTACGCCTCCGCCCGGTAGGTGGTGACCTCAATGAGCATCACCTCTTTGTTGCGGTTGCGCTTGCGGAAGCCAATGGTGCCAAAATCCCGGCCCATCTCCCAATGCGAATCCGCCCACTTCTTTGCCACTGACAGAATTTCATCAGGGGTGGCATTCGTGGTGAAGTCCAAGTCCGGGGAAGCACGGCCCAGGAACAAGTCACGGACAGGCCCGCCGACAAGGGAAAGTTCGTAGCCGGCGTCGGCAAAGAGCCGCCCCAGTTCGAGAACCACTGGGTCAAATTTTGAAGTATCGGGCACTAAATCCATGGTTCCTTAACAATGCCAGACTTTTGCAGCTGCACGCGTGCCCCGCCGGCGACGCACGCGGTGACACCCCCAAAACTACGCTTCGCCCTGTCATCATCCCTGGGCAAAGATAGCTAGAGTGGACTTCATGGTTCACCCCGTGCCCCGCGCGCCGAAGAAGAACCCGTTGCCGTCGGCAATGGGGCGCTCGACCGTGCCCGCAGCACCCAGTGCGCCAAGCCAGCTGCCCACCGTGGAGGAAATCTCCGCCGGCGGCGTGGTTGTTGAAATGCACGACGACGGACCCCGGGTTGCGATCATCGCCCGCATCAATCGCGGTGGTCGGCTTGAGTGGTGCCTGCCGAAAGGCCACCCCGAAGGCGTGGAAACCCATGCCGAAGCCGCCGTGCGTGAGATTGAGGAAGAAACCGGCATCGCCGGAGACGTGTTGGCCCCCTTGGGCAGCATTGACTACTGGTTTACCGTCAGCGGCCACCGGGTCCATAAGACAGTTCACCACTTCCTGCTGTGCGCCACCGGCGGTTTCCTCACCATTGAAAACGATCCAGACCATGAAGCAGTCGACGTCGCCTGGGTGCCCATCGACGTACTGGCAAAGAAGCTTTCCTTCCCCAACGAGCGACGCATCAGCGACCTCGCGCGGGACTTGCTGCCGGAACACTTCTAGCAACTTCCCTTGTCTGCCGTTGCGTTCCATTGCCAGCAGCCACCAAGACAGCAGTGAGATGATGGGACACAATGTCTAACGATGAACGGCTCCGCATCCCGCCGAAACCCGCTGCAGCCCCGCGCCTGGCTGCCCCGCCCCCCAGTACCAAGGCGCACCCCGTGACCGTCGCCTCGAGCCGCGGCCAAACGCCGTCGGCCGTAGCTGGCTCCGTCGCATTGGACCCCGGCGCACCCGTGCCGGGTGGAACGGGATCCACCGTTCCCAAACCCGGCACACCGGTACCGAGCAGTGCCCGGTCCAGCGCAACCATGGCCATAGGCACCCTGGCGTCGCGCATCCTAGGCTTCATCAAGGCCATGGTGCTCGGCATTGCCATTGCAGGCACTGCCATCGCCACGATCTTTGAGGGCTCCAACTACCTTCCGAACCTGATTTTCCTGCTCCTTGCCGGCGGCGTGTTCAATGCCGTGCTGATCCCGCAGATCGCCAAGGCCAGCAAACAGCCGGACAAGGGCACCGACTTCATCTCGCGGCTGCTGACCCTGGGTGTTGTGGGCCTGCTGGTGATCACCGCCATAGTGATGCTGCTGGTGGGGCCGATCTTGGGGCTTTTCACCTCCTTCAGTGGAAGCGAATTGCAGCTGTCCATCACTTTTGGCTTGTTCCTGTTGCCGCAGATCTTCTTCTACGGGCTGTTTTCGTTATTGGGCCAGGTCCTCAACGCCCACAATGCCTTCAGGGCCTACGCATGGGCACCAGTCGTCAACAACGTGGTGGCCATTGCCGGGCTGCTGGTGTTCATTGTCATTTCCGGCAGTGCCGTCTCCAACCCCCACACGGTGGAGAATTGGACTACCGGTCAGACCTGGATGCTGGCTGGCACCGCCACGTTGGGCATTGTGGCGCAATCGGCCGCGCTCATCATTCCCGTCCACCGGCTCGGCCTGAACCTGCGGCCCAAGTTCGGATTGAAGGGCACCGGGTTGGGGGCCACCGTCAAGGTTGCCGGCTGGACCATGGGCACCATGATCATTGGCAACCTGACTTTCCTTGTCATCCTGCGCGTTTCCACCATTCCTCTCGGCGGCAGCTCAGGCGGGGACCCGGGAATACCTGACGTTTACGTTTTGAACCGGGCAACCGAGTTGTACATCATGCCCCACTCGATTATCGCCCTGTCCATTGCCACGGTGATGTTTACGGCCATGGCCCATGCGGCAGCAAGCAAGGACATGTCCGGCCTGCGCATCTCGCTGGCGGGTGCCTTGCGCACCACAGGCATGGCCACAGTGTTTGCCGCGGTCGCCCTCGTGGTGCTTTCAGGTCCCTTGGGAATGCTCTTTAGCGGCAATCAGGAAACAGTGGGACGTCATGTGGCAATCACGCTGGCAATTCTGGCTGTCGGGGCACCTTTCTTCAGCATCAACTTCATCCTCAACAGGGTCTTCTACGCACAGGAAGATGCCCGCACGCCGTTCGTCATCCAGTGCATCATGGTGGGGCTGGGTCTCACCACAGCCCTGCTCGCAAGCCTGCTGCCCCAGGAATGGATCATTTACGGCCTGGCGGCCAGCTACACCCTTAGCAACGTTGTGGCCCCCATCGTCAGCCACTTTTTCCTGAAGCGTAAGCTTGGAAACTATGGCGGCGGGCTGATCCTGCGCGCACACATGCGCTTCCTTGTGGCAGCCCTGGTCGCCGGAGTGGTCGGGGAGCTGATACTGCGTCTATTTGGCAGTTCCTCAAGCGAAGGGTTCATGTGGACGTCCATTTCCGCTTCGGCGCTGACCTTGGCTGTCGTCGGAACGCTAATGGCCGTCATCTATATCGTGATCCTCAAGCGCTTGCGCGTTGAGGAGGTGGATGCCCTGCTGAATCCTCTGCTGGCAAAACTCCGCAATCGCCTCCCCATCCGCTAAATACGACCGCCAGTTCTGCAGCCTGACCACCGCGGACAACAATTTGGAAGCTGTGCTCCACCGCTGCCGCGGCAACCATGGAACTCGCAGCATTTTCCTATAGAATCAGTCAACATATGGCTTCGTGTGCATGACCTGCACGGGCCCCCATGCATGTAAGAGGAGGATTTGGTGCCACAACCCATCGATGTGGGCTCCATCCTGGGCGGTCGCTACAAAGTGACCGGCCGCATCTTGGCCTCCGCCGAGAACGACGTCATTTTGGACGGTCTTGACCAAGTCCTGAACCGGCCTGTCAGCATTCTCGCTTCCGCCGTTGAAAATTCGGCTAATTTGACCCAAAGTGCCCGCGAAGTTGCCACCGGAGCGCGGATTTCCAACGTCTCCATCTTGGACCTTGGTGTCCAGGACAATGCCACGTACCTCATTGCTGCCCGGACGTCCCCCGCAGACCTGCTCGACCTGGTGGTCCCCACCGAACCGCAAGAAGACGTCTACCAGGAGCCGTTCTTCACCGATACACTCGGGACTGAAATTTTTGGCAGGACCCGTGACGCCGCACCGGTCGGTGGTCCTTACATCTATGACGACAATTCCCCGCTGACCCCGGCGCACCCGCTGCCCCGCGTGGGCCAGGGCGCGGTGCCCTTGTACACGCCGCCGACACAGGCCCCGGCAGCCCCAGCACCGGCGACCCAAGCGCAGGCAACCCCAGCTCAGGCAACATCGGATGCCGGCCTGGGTGCCGCCGTCGTGCCTCCGGCACCACAAGCCGAGCCGCAAGCTCCTGCATCCAAGGTGACATTGTGGGACGAGGAAGATTACGGCCTCGACGAAGAGGTCCCCCATGACGAAACTGCAGACGCCCGCCGCCCCGGCATCTTCCCTGCAGAATTGCGCGGTGCCGACGAAGGCTCCAACCTAGCCTCCAGTCAAGAGGAGGAATACCCGGAGCAGGATGATCTGCTGGACGACGACGAAGAGAACTCCCCGCGCGCCGGCGGACGCTGGCTGACAGGGGCAATCGTGGGTGTCTTGCTCATTGGCGCCCTCTTTTTTGCGACCCAACACATTGGTGGACTGTTCAACGGTACTGACAACCAGGCTGGTCCGGCGACCTCCGCCGCCCAGTCGCCGCAGGCCAGTGACAAGCCTGCCGCCACGGATGCCCCACCCGCACCGGCAGTGGTGGCGCCCGTAATCACTGGCCTGACCGACATCACTACGTTCGCCCCTGGCGTTCAAAACTATGCCGAGAGGTATACGTCCCGTCTGACGGACGCCATCGACGGGAACAAGGGCACCTATTGGCCCACAGTGGAATACTCCGCTGCCGATTTCGCCAATCTCAACGAAGGCATCGATTTGGTCGTCGCATTGAAAGAGGAAGCCACGATCGGCTCAGTGAGCATCAGTCAGTTGGCCGGTTCCGGCGGGCAGTTCAATATCCTGACCAACTCCAAGCCGGAGCTGCAGGGCGCCACGAAGATCGGCAGCGGATCCTTCAGCGCCCCTGAATTTACGCTGACCGCAGCTCCGGGCATCAAGGCCAAATACGTGATCATCAACTTCACACAGGCTCCCAAACTTCAGCCCTTCGTGACGTATCCCTATGGCTTAAAGATCACCGAAATCGTAGTCAAGTAACTCCCAACCATTCCTCCCCGCTCGCGTGGTAGGAATATCCACACAGTTGATGCAGTTGTGGATAGCGAAGGTCCAAACGAGCCGCATCGCCGCGGACACTCAATGTAGGAAGAGGAACACTTACCCGTGAGCACGCAAGCAACCCCCGCAAGCGACGTCCGTGATGTCATCATCATAGGTTCGGGCCCGGCAGGATACACCGCAGCAATCTACTCCGCTCGCGCCGACCTGAAGCCATTGATGATCGCCGGTTCTGTCACCGCTGGTGGAGAACTCATGAACACCACCGATGTAGAGAACTTCCCCGGTTTCCCGGAGGGCATCATGGGTCCCGATCTCATGGAGAACTTGGGCCAGCAGGCTGAGCGGTTCGGCACCGAAATAATGTACGACGACGTCACTTCCGTTGAGCTCGAAGGTGCCGTCAAGACGGTAACCTTGGCCGACGGACAGGAGTTCAAGGCCCGAACCGTCATCATTTCCACCGGTTCCGCCTACCGTGAGTTGGGTGTCGAGGGCGAAAAGCGCCTTGTGGGCCACGGCGTTAGTTCTTGTGCCACGTGTGACGGATTTTTCTTCAAGGGCCACGATATTGCGGTCATTGGAGGTGGCGATTCGGCCATGGAGGAAGCGATCTTCCTGACGAAGTTTGCCGAGTCCGTGACGGTGGTGCACCGCAGGGATACCCTGCGTGCCTCCAAGATTATGGCAGACCGAGCGCTCAACCACCCGAAGATCAAGTTCATCTGGGACAGCGAGGTCGAGACCGTCGAGGGTGATGCAAAGGTCAGCGGGATTCGGCTCAACAACTTGGTCACCGGCGAGAAGAGCGAGCTTGCCGTGACGGGTGTATTTGTTGCCATAGGCAACGATCCTCGCGTTGATCTGGTCAAGGGCGTCCTTGAGCTCACAGCTGCCGGAACCATTGCCGTTGAAGGTCGCACGTCAAGGACCACCCTGCCCGGCGTTTTTGCAGCCGGCGACGTCGTGGACCCGACCTACCGCCAGGCCATCACTGCGGCCGGTTCAGGATGTGTAGCCGCATTGGATGTAGAGCACTTCCTGGCCGACCAGAATTCCTAAGAGAAAGTAGTTCACTATGAGCAACGCCAAGAGCGCAACAGATGCAACATTCAGTGCTGATGTCTTAAACTCCGAAAAACCTGTCATCGTGGATTTTTGGGCCGAGTGGTGTGGCCCCTGCCGCAAACTCGGACCCATCCTCGACGAGATCTCCGTGGAGTACGCCGACAAGGTCGACGTGGTCAAGGTTGACGTCGATGCCAACCCGGCTATCTCTGCCAAGTATGGAATCACCTCCATTCCTGCCGTCTATCTTTTCCAGGGTGGTGAAGTTCGGGGTACCGTCGTGGGTGCACGGCCCAAGCAGTATTTCGAGAAAGAATTTGCTGAGTTCCTCAAGTAGGACGCTCAAATTGATTTAGCGGGTGTGGACCGGACATTGTCCGGTCCACACCTGTTTAATATCAGCTGAGGATTCTCCCAGATCGATCCTAAGCAACTATTTCAGGGTGTTACTTCTGAGAAAATCGAAGTCAGGATCACTTCAGAGCATGTTTTTGGGATCCATGGTGCAGTCGAGATCAAGTCTTCGTTTCACGTGAAACTAAATGACCAGGCGGTCCCACAGCTCCAAGAATGCGAGAGCTGCTCCCAGTGCGGCAGGACTGCGAGTAGTTGAGTCCCGGCCAAAGTCCTTCAACAACATCTTCCGCAGTTCCCGGTCGCTACGAATTTGAAACAGTCCTACGTATCGAGTCGCACCGAACTTATCAGTGGTCATAGTTCACTGCCCGTATTCCCTGGGACGTCGGCTCCACCAGGACGCCTCACGGGAGGACTACTTCCCCTCGAGTAAGCACAGCTTTCACATAGGGGCTTGACCGTGGACTTTGACCTCCGTGAGCGCCAGCGCCAAGGATGCCGCACACGCTTCGAAATGCGGTGGCATGATCGCATGCGCACGGACACTCACCCCGTCACGAACAACAAGCAAGTGACCTGCATGCGGGACGCGGCAACCACGGCCCACTGCGCGTGCATGACGATCAACGTTCCAGCACCTCATGTCATCTTTCGGGGGGCCGGACAGCATCCAACCAACAAAATGACGGCCCCTTCTCGCCCGGCTGATCCGGAAAGCTGCGGACACTATCAGCATCTAGAACCGACCCTCCGTTGTTCTGGTCGAGGGATAAACAACCCGGCCGGCAATGAGCGGGCAGTCTGGAGATAGAATATATCTTTGGGAATTAAGATGAATCTATAGCATGGATCAGACAAGTGATCTATACTTGTGGTATGGGCGGTTCAGTGAATTTCCCTCGGGAAGAGGATGATTCATCCGCCACAGTCACTGTGGTGGAGCTGATTGCCGGGCTGGTGTTTCCCTCCCTTGAACCCTTGGACACGGGCATTGCCGGTTTCTCTTCCCTGCCGCCGCTGCCCTCTCCGGGCGAGTTCCATCCCGGTGCCGCCGCTGGTGCTGCGGGTGGTGGTGGGTCGCAATTGGAATCGGTGCAGTTGTTGTTGGAGGGGTGCGTCGATGCTGTGGACGCGTTGCGGGTCCATCAGAACCGGGGTGCCGGGCTGGCCGCGGTGTTGATCGAGCGCTGTGCGTCCGTGGCCGCGGTGGAAGACGGGTTGTTGTCCTTTGATGCGTGGCAGCGCCAGCAGTCCTTTGCCAGCCTGCGTGCTGAACTGGCCGGGATACTGCGGTTGTCCGCGGGCGCCACGGCACGCTTGATGGAACACTCCACCGTGCTGGTCCGCCGGCTTCCCGCGACCCTTCAGGCACTGTGCACCGGGGTGTTGGGGTGGGACTTCGCGGTGATCATCACCGAGGAAACCACCGTACTGGCCGAAGCCGGCGTGGCCCAAGACCTCATCGACGCCTATGAACGCATCTTGCTCGGCAAGGCCGCCCAAGGCACGGTGACGGGCTTCAGGGAAAAAGCCAGGCGGTTGCGGGAACGTTCCTATCCCGAAACACTGGACGTACGAACCCGGAAAGCCTACGCCGACCGGCACATGCGCATCAGCAGGGACCGCGACGGGATGTCCTGGCTGAGCCTGTACGCCCCGTCTCCCACGATCGAGGGCATCTGGGACCAATGCACCCTGAGCGCCCAAGCAGCCCAAGGCCCCCACGAAGACAGGACCCTGACCCAACTCCGTGCCGATGTCGCCGCCGCCTTGCTATTGAACCAATCCATGGCCCACAACGCCATTCACACCCCACCAACCCCCACCAGCACCACACCCACCACCCCAGGAACCAACACAGCCAGCCACAACAGCGGCAGTGGTGGTGGGGTGGGTGCTGTGGCGGTTCCCGGTCACGAGTTGGTGCCGTTCTTTGCCCCGGTCGAGCCTGATCCCTGTGCCGGCGCCCCGATACCGGACCCGGACCCGGACCGGCACCAGTTTTCACCGGGTGCGGTCCCGGTCTTTGACGATCCCGACTACCAGAGCCCGTCGTTCAAGGACCCCGATCATCGCAACGATCCTGAATGGCTGCCCACCGCGAGACCGCCAACACTGACCCCGGCTCCCCACAAGCCCGGAACCGGTGTTGAGGGCAGAGCTGGGCCCGGAACCGGTTCCTCGGTGGCATGGCCTCCATTGCCGAGGGTATTGCCGGTGGTGGTGATCCCGGCTTTGTCGTTGTTGGGGGCCACGAACGAGCCGGCCTGGATGGAAGGAGCCGGGCCGATCAGTATCGAGGTCGCCCGGAAACTCCTCGGAGATGCTTCCTGCTTTTATCGGGTCTTGACCGATCCAGTCACGAACACGCCCTTGGATTCAGCCCCGCAGCAGTACCGGTTGACCCAAGCGATGCGCCTGATGCTGGGGATCAGGGATGAATACTGTCAATTCCCCGGCTGCCTCGCCCACGCCGTCAGCTGCCAAACAGACCACGTCAAAGCCTTCGAGCACGGTGGCCCCACGATCCTGGGCAACCTGGAAATCCTGTGCCGCGCCCATCACCTCCTGAAGCACTTCAAGGACGACAGAACCCGCACCGGGGACTGCCGCCTGGATCAGAGCCCGGAACGAGCCGCAGTACGCCTGCGCGGCTGGACCCCGTCAATGACAGCACAGAACGGCGTGGCCTGGACCTCGCCCCGCGGACGCTACTACCCGCCCGAAACAGCCGAAATCCACGCCCCGGCCTACCCCAAGTGGCTCAAAAAACGCCTCACTGAAAACCTCAACCCAGCACGCCCCGACCCACAAAACCCCCAGTACGAGCAGAACACCCAGCACAACCCGGCACGCGCCGCCTTCACCGAAGAACACGACCAAGACTGCGCCTTCGAAGACGACTGCGACTGCGGCTGCGAAGGAATTCACACCGCACAGCAACTCCCTGAACCACCCCCAGGCACCTTCCCCGACGACCCGGAATTCAACACCATGCACTGGGACAACCTCATCCAACGAGGACTCGAAAACCCCACCCTCGGCCTCCCCAAGTAGCTAAAGTCCCTGCCCCTTGGCGACAAAGACTCAGTTTGTGCCGTCCGCGTGACCTAGCCATAAACCTTCGCCGTTTCACGTGAAACAGGCAGAGCGACCATAGCCCAATACCGGGAGGTCACTTCCCACCAGCCCGAAGACCCTCTCAGCCCCATTAATGAGACGTGCCACATCAAAGCGTGGCACACGTTCCTCCGTTCCTTGGCTCACGGTCTTGGCAAAAGTTGAACTTCTGCCAACTGTTCGCTGGATACCCATTAGGAAGTTGAATCCATGGGACTCAATCACCATCGTTCCTCTACACACTCATAGCAGGGGCAAGGCGCATGACGACAGCCAACTGGCCGTAGAAACACTCAGGATGAATCCATGAGTTTCCGGACATAGTCGTGGTTACACGCACCCGCACAAACAGCAACTTCCCTCTCTGACCGCAAACGTGGGGACAATCCGTGATTCAAAAACTATCCGGGTCTACGCGTTTCTAGCTATTCGAAAAGCCCACTCATTCAGGGAAGTATTCGAGAAGCTAATGCGGTTACTTTTGACCGACTACTGGTGCCTTCTGGGTCGTTTCCGCTAGTGTACGATGACCATCACAACTGCTACCTACCTGCCGAGCACCTAATCGAGATTGACGATGATGAGGATGTTCTCAAGTGGGATCACAAAGCGAACGGTCTTGCCAGGATATCTCGGCCCATACAACAAACGGTGGAAGGTTCCCGGAGACATGACGATTCTGGAGATCAATGAGACTTCGGCGCACGAGCAAGCGTAGAAGATCCTAGGAGAACGTAGATTGGAAGGGCACAGCTCCACATGCTCAGATACTGAGTTGATGGCTTGGGAACCTATTCAGCTACATCTCGGTGGTCACCGTCGGTGACATATGCGGGCATGATCTCTACACAACCCACATAGATTGCGCCTTACGAACCACGAACGACTCTTGATGGTTACGCTGGATTTCTTCGCGGACTAGGCTCTGAAAAACTGCATAGCGTTCGTGGCGGCAAGCCTGTCGTTGATAAGCGCAACTCCGTCCTACCCGTCCCTGGGGGCTCTGCAAGCACGTACAAGCCCACTGCTTTGTCCCGTGCAGAACGGATGGGGGTACTTGAAGAAATCTAAGGCCGCATTAGTACATACGATGCGATCCGACCCTCGATTGGCATTCATAGTGAAGACTTAGACGCAATCTCTGCTATTTCTCTTACGCGACTGGCCACTGTGAGGAGCACTACGAAGCCCCGCCCAACCTCCAGATGCCTCGTCCTGACACGCTGACTGAAACCTGCATCACCGATGATGGAACATCTTCCAAGGGGCCTGTCTCCCAATTCGATCGAGCCCTCGGCGCAATACTCGGACTCTTTGGTTTGCTCCCCAAACGAGGACCTGAAAGCACGAGTGCAACCTCTCGCCCTCAGAGTAGTTACGCATACTTTCCAAGGATCTGGATGACTCTTGCGTTCTAGCCTAAAGTGGATGAGCTACTCCCTATTATGCGAGTCTGATCCGAAGCTAGGGTGGCCCGGTCCGTCGATCTAACGGGAACAGTTCAGACCATCATCAATTCTGCCGCTACCCTTCTCCAAGAATGGATGATGGTGAACGTGTATGCCGAATACGCCGAGAACGTTGTCACGAGGTAGTTCGTCACGCTGGGGTATCCTCACTTCGAAGCCATGTGTTCCTGCTACATCTTCCCTCTACATCACATCACCCAAACATGCGCACAAACGGACCCCAGGGAACTGCATCCGTCTGAGCAACTCCACGCTCACCCAGGGAGCCTAGATTGGCGCCCAGCGACTCAGCGCTAGCATCGGGGCTCTCCGCAGCAGCATCTTCCATCGACATAGCCGTGCCTACGCCTGCTGGCGGAAGAACGAGTCGAGTTCTGACGAACTCGAAACCCACCAGTGAAACCCCGGTTCCACGGTGAGTTGAAAGAATACTTAATGAAGTTCAGTGGGTATGCGACTTTCTCCTCTCCCACTACACGACATGATCCGTAGTAAACGCCGGGGAATCTAGTGAGTCCGCTCTCATTCTCAGCCGCATACAGACTTCGGGCAGCGCTACGATTATTGGTCGGGCCGTAGTTTGTTCCGGCCTACCTAAGCCCCGATAAAGCGTTGTCCAGACACTACTGGAAGCCACCCACCGTAGTCCGGACCCCCCAAGCATCGCTCCTGGGCTCAGCAAAAAGGGGGTGTGTTGACGCCCTACTGACCCTTCGGGGAACTTTCTTAGTCACGGGTTGCCAGACCTGCGAACAGTCCCTCTTTTTTCTTAAAGAACATACCGCGGAGTGTGTGTCACGGCGTAAGCATGGCAATTCTGTTTCACGTGAAACCAGATGTGTAGGGGTTTGTTTCACGTGAAACAGAGAGACCACCACGGACCGCCTCTTCGTCAACGGAACTTCCTGTTTCTGCTGGAAACGCCATATTGTGAGTACAATCTGCCTAGATCACCTTGCAAAGGAAAAAGCGAGTGCCATTCAGCCGCACCATTTCCAGTCATACGCTGACTCAGCTTCATGGTCAGGCATGAGAGGGGAGCGAAACTCCATGGTCTACTACGGTAGATACAGGCAAGAAAGAACGTTTTCCATGTAGTGATGGGCGCATTGTCGTTCTTTGCAGTCTTGCGTAGGTTTGCTGACGCAAACAGGTCTGCTGAGGTGTTGCTGTGCCGCCCTTTCCTCAGACCCTCTTACCCAGCACCCACCTCGACCACATCGTGAGACTCAGTTGTGGGCTCTGAACGCTCTAAGCCAACTTCATGGCCACGCTGTGGAGAATCATCAATGATGCTTAGCGACACCGCAAGGACCGGTACCAGCGGCTGCCTCCAGCGAACTCGGGAACTGATGCAGACTGGCATAGCCCTTTACTTCATACCTGCAAAACCGTCCAGAACTGTTTCGACAATCGAAGGAGGGCACAGTGGCAAATGAGGTTCCCCTGGCCTGTCACCAAATGCGGGCCAAGTACCACGTTCACCCATCCATAGGCGCAAGCGTTGATGCCCAGCCCCAACCTTGGCAAGTACTGCTCCTATCAGCGCCTTGGCGCTCAGTCTAAATTGGCATAGGCGAAACACGTACATCCTCACCTTGACTACTCAATCGATACGTCAACCACGGAAGAGCAATCCCCTACCAGATCGAGGCGTTGACTTTTCAGCGCTCCATGTGCCAACGGAGCACCCGCCAACTCTCACTAGCACCAGCCTCAGAGTCGGCTGTTAGTATTCTGATCACCGACCATCTCTGCAATCCAGGTCCTTGGACGAATGCTTCCGAGACCACAGGTTGAATGGCGCACGGGAACTGCCAGCCCAAGGGATGCTGGATACTCCTGCCGACGTCCATGGCGAGCTCGCCGGCGTCTCCAGTTCAGTCACATCGCTGGACAACACCCAACGCGGCACGCAATTGATGGTCTCCAAGGTCCATGCATTCACATGAGGACTACTACTATGCCGTCCTTGTCATAGACAAGCGGACTCGTCTTCGCAGACCATCCGCACATACACTCATGGCACGCAAGGACCATACACGGTCCTCAGCGGTGCTCTCGTGGCCTTTGGCGGTGATCCGGGACATATGGAGGCGCGGGCAGTTGCCCCGACGCCCACAGCACCTTCAGTGCCCTCCTGGAGTATGCACACTGCGAGGCACGTCCACACCCCCGATGTGGGTGCTCCCCTGCTCACTCAGCCCATATTTCCCCCGCGCTCTGCCCCCACTCCTTGTTCAAGGCCGAATACATTGACCTTGTTTCGTCACCCCCCTCCTGATTATTCGACGCTTTGGGGACCGCCCATGTTCGGTGCGATGTCGTGAGACAACACCTGTCAACGCTAAAGCTGTCGTTTAGTTGACGTGAGTTGGGTTTCATTGATTCAGGCAACCCCACATGTCCGGTTGCGCGTTCGCGGCAGCAATGGCAAGAAACAGAATCGGATACTCTCCCGCACGCCACTGTCGATGGCACCAGTTGCCTTCAATAAGGAATTAGCTTCACTCTTCTCGCGTCTAGAGGCCAACCATCGGGACAGATGCGGCAGCTTTAGCGCAAACTGGCCTACGGATCACAACTACTCCATAGTGTTGCTACGACAGATCCACTGGGCAGCAACGAACCATCTGATTCAGTGAGCGAAGGGTGCACTAGCGAGACGTCGTTGTTTCTGAAATAATTGTCTGCCTCACATCACTACATTTCAGCTTCCGAGGCCAGAGCGACACCGAATCGGGGCATTCCCGTTTCTACTGGCCAACTTACTCACCTGAGAGAATGACGGTAGTCGCTATCAATCCCCGTTAGTCGACTGAATCCAACGTGCAGGAGAACATCGATACCAGTGACTTGCGCCTATTCCGGACTCACAATTATCAGCTCCGGTGAATTGCCCCATCGGCGTAAGCGCCCATACGATTCACGTGAAACATCTCCGTGACACATGAAAACGTCGGTTGAGCCATTAACTGGAAGAGCCCAAAACCTCGTGTCTCCAAAATAGACTCTTAGGATTGTTCTTGACGAAACCCTTAGAAATGATTTCGGCGGTGTTTCACGTGAAACACCGCCGAAAGTCATGTCTAAAACTAGCTGCTACCTGGACTCAGAACGTCCATGATCCTATTCAAGTCCTCCACAGACGCGAACTCGATACTCACTTTCCCTTTCCGGGCACCCAGGGAAATCTTCACGTTTGTATCCAACCGATCAGCCAAAGAGCCGGCAAGAAAATCCAGTCTTTCATGACGGGGGCTCGGTGCCTTGGTGGCTGGCTTCTGTCCAGCCAAAGGTGGATGGTACAACTGAACGGCTTCCTCGGTCGCTCTGACCGACATGCCCTCGGCCACAATCTTCTGTGCCAAAAGTTCCATAGCCTCGGATTCCGGCAACGCCAGCAACGCACGGGCATGACCAGCCGAAAGCACTCCAGCGGCAACTCGGCGCTGAACGACAGGGGGAAGCTTCAACAAACGCAGTGTATTGGAAACCTGGGGCCTCGACCGGCCAATCTTGTCCGCCAACTGCTCATGGGTAGTACCAAAGTCTTCCAGCAGTTGCTGATAGGCTGCCGCTTCTTCCAAGGGGTTGAGCTGGCTTCTATGCAGATTTTCCAGCAAAGCATCTCTAAGGAGATTATCGTCCGTTGTTTCCCGAACGATTACCGGAATAGTCTCCAAACCGGCTCGCTGGCTCGCACGCCAGCGCCGCTCACCCATGACCAACTCATAGGGCTGGTCACCCTTTTCCGTCGACTTTCGTACAACAATGGGTTGCAGGACACCGATTTCACGGACTGAATGAACCAGTTCAGCCATGTCGTCTTCATCGAAGACAGTACGCGGCTGCTTGCGGTTCGGATGAATCTGACCAACCGGGAGTTCCATAAACGTTGCTCCCGGAACTTCAACGAGTTCCGGTGCTGACTGGCTAGGAGTCTTCTTTGCTGCCTTGGCCTTGGTCGTCTGCACTGGTGGTATCGCAGCGGAATTACGGTCCTTGGGCTCAGGAAAGAACAAATCCACTGGGCGTGTTGGCTGGGATGATCCGCTCTCGTCACCAGAAGAATTGGGAATCAAAGCTCCCAAACCACGACCAAGTCCCCTGCGCTTGTCAGTCATTGAGACATCCTCCGTTGAATGAACCCCAACAGCGTGGGGATCTGATGAATTTCATTGAAAACTTCAAAGTAGCCTGTTCGCTACCTACTATGTGCGGGGTCGCTCTGCGAGTTCAGCCGCAGCCTCAAGATATGACAGAGCACCCGTTGAAGACCGATCGTACGTCATGACTGTCTGTTGATAGCTGGGAGCCTCAGAAATTCTCACAGATCGTGGAATCATGGCCCGCAGTACTTGTTTGGGAAAGTGTTCCCTAACGTCCGCAGCAACATGGGCAGCCAGATTAGTTCGGCCGTCATACATAGTCAACAGAATGGTAGAAACCACAAGGTCGGAGTTCAAGTGCTTTTGAATCATCTCAATGTTCTTCAAAAGTTGACTCAAGCCTTCCAAGGCATAGTATTCACACTGGATGGGGATCATGACCTCATTGGCGGCGCAGAACGCGTTGACGGTCAGAAGCCCGAGACTTGGCGGGCAATCAATAAAAATGAAATCCAAGCGTTCCAAGTTGTTGTTCTCGCGGTATTTCACGTATGTATCGATGGCTCGTCGAAGTCTCTGCTCACGTGCAACGAGCGAAACGAGTTCAATTTCTGCGCCGGCGAGGTGGATTGTGGCCGGAACACAGTACAACTTGTCGATGTCGGGGCACGTCGCCACAACTTCCGCCATAGGAACATCATTGATCAGGACATCATAGATACTATCGATTTCCGCATGGTGGGGTACACCCAAAGCTGTCGATGCATTACCCTGTGGATCATTGTCAATTACCAAAACGTTGAGTCCGGCCGACGCTAGTGCTGCCGCGATGTTGACAGTTGTCGTGGTCTTGCCAACTCCGCCCTTTTGGTTCGCCACAGCTAGAATTCGAGTATGCTTCGGTCGCGGCAGGCTGCGGCCCAGTAGTTTTTCGCGTCGCCTTGTCTCGCTCACGAGCTGGCTGGCGATGGGGCTGTTGTCATCGAAATCATCATCCATCGCGCCAACCGTTATGTCCTTTGTTTCACGTGAAACAGCACCAGGCGTTTCCTGATTCGATCGAACAACCATTTTTGGTTGATTTATAACATTAGAGCGTGCCGACCCCAATGTCATGAACGGAGGGATCCGTTGCGAAGCTGCTTCGCTACTGGTCACGCTGACACTCTCACTTTCCTGTGGCGATGGTTGCCAAACTCTAGCCTATCGGTTCCGACCCACGGCAGTGGGGATCAGCGCCGCTTCACCTGAACACGGACCACTGTTGTGGGCTCCTCCAAGACGCCGTGGCCGGCAGTCAACACCTCGGTAGAGACGCCCCCTAGCTCCTTCAGCGTCTTCGCCGCCTTTCCAATCTCTTCCTCGGCACTGCGGCCCTTGATCGCCAGCAGTACTCCTTCACCACCCAAGAGCGGGATGGTCAAAGGCGCAAGAGTATTCAAAGCAGAAACTGCGCGTGCAGTGACAACGCTGCACTCGACTTTTCCGATGGCCGATTCAGCCCGCGAGCGGATGATCTCCACATTCGAAAGACCAAGATCCATGACCACTTCTTCCAGCCAGATAACCCGGCGTTCCAAAGGCTCAATGAGGGTCAGATAGAGATCAGGCCTAGCAATGGCCAAACACAAACCTGGAAGACCGGCGCCACTTCCCACATCTGCAACCTTCGCGCCGTTTTCAATCAACTCGGCAACTACTGCACAATTCAGGACATGCCGACTCCACAAACGAGGAACTTCCCGCGGGCCAATCAAGCCGCGTTCGATTCCCGACGTTGCCAAGTGCTCCACATAGCGTTTGGCCAGATCAAGGTGATCACCAAAAATATGCTCCGCAGCAACGGCTTCTTGCGCAGTAAGTTCCACCACTATTTGTGTCCTCTAAACTCCAGTTCCCGGCCACTACCATCAGGCAGTAGCCGGGACCATTTGGAAACTCTCTTTGCAGCCGCCCCTAGTGGGCGGCTGTCACCACAATGTGACGCTTGGGGCCTTCACCCTCCGATTCGGACTCAAGGCCCAATTCAGCAATCGTGTCGTGAACAATTTTTCGCTCATAGGCACCCATGGGATCCAGTGCCACGGAATCGCTCCCAGCCTTGATCTCTTCGGCCGCATCCTGGGCAATCTTGGCCAGTTCTACATTGCGGCGATCACGGTACCCGGAAATGTCCAGCACCAACCGTGACCGGCTGTCCGTGGCAGAGAGGACGCTCAAGCGCGTCAATTCCTGGAGTGCTTCGAGAACTTCACCATCTTGGCCGACAAGCCCTTGCAATGAGCCGGATTCCTCGTCGGCAACGATGGAAATGTACGTGCGACCATTTCGCACTTCAATGTCAATATCCCCATCGATATCGGCAATATCCAGAAGCTCTTCAAGGTAGTCGGCTGCAATGTCGCCTTCCTCTTCCAAACGGCTGACACCAGTACCCGCAGGGACGGTTTCTTCCTCAGGGACAATCTGCGTTTCTTCAGACATTATCTCTTCTTCCTGTTCTTACGTTGTGGCTGGACCCGCTGGATCTTGGGTTCAGGAATCACTTCGACAGCTTCTTCTTCGGTCTTCTTCTTGGAAGTCCCCAACAGCGGCAAACCCTTGGCCTCGCGGCGCTTCTGGTATTCCCTATAAGCCGGTGATCCCGGCGTGGGCATGCGTCGAATGACGAAGAACTGCTGTCCCATGGTCCACAGGTTGGTAGTTGTCCAGTAGATCAACACACCGATGGGGAAGTTGATACCGCCAATACCGAAGACCAAAGGCAGCACATACAGCATCATCTTCTGCTGCTTCATGAATGGGCCTTGCATGGCCTCTTCCGACATGTTCTTGGACATGATCTGCTTCTGCGTGATGAACTGCGAGGCAATCATTGCAAGGATCATGACAATCGACAGCGTCGCAATGGCGAAAGTTAGATTCCCGCCCTGGAATGAGGGCAGGAGCGCGTCAGAGAGCTGGGCACCAAAGATAGTGGCGTTGTCGAACTGCATGACCTGCTCAGCACTCATGGCCCCAATGGTGGTGCCATTGCTTGCAGCCTTGGAGACTCCAGAAAGCACCTGGAACAGGGAGAAGAAGAACGGCATCTGAATCAGCATGGGCAGGCACGCGGAGAACGGGTTGGTACCGTGTTCCTTGTACAGCGCCATCTGTTCCTGGCCCATGGCTTGGCGGGAGAGCTGGTCGGTCTTGCCCTTGTACTTGGCCTGCAACTTCTTCATGTCCGGCTGCAATGCCTGCATGCCACGCTGGGCCTTGATCTGCTTCACAAAAACAGGAATCAACGCGGCACGGATCACCAGCACCAGTCCGATGATGGACAGTGTCCAGGTGATGCCGGAAACGGGATCCATTCCCAGGAAGCTCAGCACATCATGGAAGGTAACCATGATCCATGAGACGATCCACTTGAAGGGGAACAGAATTGTATTGAAGAAGCCCATATTTCTCTATCTATCTCCTCAAGCCGCGTCGCGACTTTGCGTTTCCTGTTGTTTAGCCAGAAATACATCCGGGTGATTCAGCTGGACAATCAAAGGCACAGTGGATGGATCATCCCAATCAGCGTGGGCCGGCGTGGGAACAGGGTCCAAGCCTCCCGAGCTCCAGGGATGGCAGCGCACAACCCTGCGCGCAGCCATCCAAGTGCCCTTGACAGCGCCGTGAACAGTCACGGCTTCCAAAGCATAAGCCGAACATGACGGAAAAAACCGGCACACCTGCCCATACATGGGTGAGATGACGCGCCGGTACAGTTTTAAAACGATAATAAGTATGTTGCTGGGAAGATGCCAAAGAAAACGCGCGACGGCGGCGAGCCACTTGGAAGCACGCCGTTGGGTTTGTGAGGGGCTCACAAAGCATCATCTCCTTTAGACACGCGAACCTTGTCTACTGCAGGTGCCAGTGTCAGCGGCGAAGAGTCTCCCACTTTTCCCTGCATGCGGGATGAAGCAGTGGAAAATGCCTTGCGATAGTCCGTGACAAGGTCACTGAAGGAAGCGTGTGCGGAAACGGGCAGGGCCCGCACCACGACATTCATCCCATAGGGATGCTGCTTGACTGTTTCGACAACAATCTCCCTCAGTCTCCTCTTAACGAGATTGCGGGTCACAGCGTTCCCAACAGTCTTCGCCACGATGAACCCGATTTGGCTGGGTGCATCCGAAGAAGTGGACACCATATATAACACTAAGTTCCGGCGTCCATTGCGGACGCCGGAACGAACAGTATGTGAGAAGTTGGCGGAAGTCCGCATTCTATTCTTGGTGGCTAGCACCCTGCGATCATCCGCTACTTCACTAAGGCTCGACGAATCGTCAAGCAGTTTTTGTTTAGGCCGACAGCTCTATGCGACCCTTGGTGCGACGTGCTGCCAGGATGGCGCGGCCGGCACGGGTGCGCATGCGCAGACGGAAGCCGTGCTTCTTGGCACGACGGCGGTTGTTCGGCTGAAAAGTCCGCTTGCTCACGGTAGTTACTCCAAGACAATAAAAGATGCGCCTTGCCCGTAGCTAACAGGTGAGAAAGGGGTCGACGCTAAGTAAATGGATGCCTGCTCGGATCACTTCCCAATTACTAGAAGTGCACGCACGAGCGCAAAGCAGACACATGGGACTTCACAACGTTAGGTCATCCAAGGTGCTGCAGTCAAACGGGGACATCCAGTGCAGAACGGCAGTTCGTCCCTTTTCTTCACTACTGCCTCCCCGACGGAAAGGGATCACGGCACAATCCGTACTCTTCCACAGCTGTGTACAACCTGGGGGTCAAAGTCTGTGGACGACAGTCAAGCACGGGCATGCTTGTGACATTTATCCACAAGCAGTTTCCCTCGCTATCTTCTGACGTTTTCATCCTCTAGGCTTGGCCCGTGGCAAGTTATCCACGGATGTGTATAACTCTGTGGATTACCCCGATCGGATGCCCATCAACACGGGCGCACAACACATCCGCAATGTGTAGCGGAAGTCATATGTGGCATGCACGCAAACAGAGGCATTTCGGCAAACCAGCCGAAGACAAGGACGGATCGATCAATGAGCGCTGAAGATTTCAATGACGTTGGTAGCTCCTGGCGGCGAGTCATCAGGATTCTTGAGCAGGATGAGCGTGTTTCCCCGCGCCAGCGCGGTTTCGTTGTTCTCACACAGCCCCAGGGCCTCATTGGAAATACTCTTTTGGTGGCTGTTCCCAATGAGCTCACCCGGGAGGTCCTCCAGAATCAGCTCAACAAGGCTTTGAATGACGCGTTGGTCCAAGTATTTTCAGAGGAAATCAGCTGCGCCTTCAGCGTCAACGCAGATCTGGTGCCCCCGGCCAAGGAAGAAGAGCCTGTGCCGGCCACGGTCCGCCCCGAGCGTGGCGACAATAACGATCGCGGTGAGCGTGCCGAGCATAGCGACCGTAGCGACCACAAAGAACGTGCTGACCGCATTGACCGCAACGAACGTATTGGCCGGCTAAGCCACAATGACAGGATCGATCAGCCGTCCAAGCCATCGCCGACGCTGCCCAGCACTTCCCACGAGTTTGGTCGGCTCAACCCAAAGTACGTTTTTGACTCCTTTGTGATTGGCTCCTCCAACCGTTTTGCCCATGCAGCAGCGGTGGCTGTCGCCGAAGCACCCGCCAAGGCGTACAACCCCCTATTCATTTACGGCGATTCCGGCCTGGGTAAAACCCATCTGCTGCACGCCATTGGGCACTATGCCCGCCGCCTGTACACGGGCATCCGGGTGCGTTACGTAAATTCTGAAGAGTTCACCAATGATTTCATCAACTCCATCCGAGATGATGAAGGCGCCAGTTTTAAGCAGCTGTACCGCAATGTGGACATCCTGCTCATTGACGACATCCAATTCCTGGCAAACAAGGACGCCACCCAAGAAGAGTTCTTCCACACGTTCAATGCTCTTCACAACCACAACAAGCAGGTTGTGATCACCTCCGATCTTCCTCCCAAGCGGCTGCAGGGTTTTGAAGAACGCATGCGTTCACGATTTGAGTGGGGTTTGCTCACGGATGTGCAACCTCCCGAGCTCGAGACGCGCATCGCCATTTTGCGCAAGAAGGCCATCGGGGAAGGCCTTTCCGCCCCGGATGATGCCCTTGAATACATTGCCTCGAAAATTTCCACCAATATTCGTGAGCTTGAGGGTGCGTTGATTCGTGTCACGGCCTTCGCCAGCTTGAACCGTCAACCGGTCGACGTCGGCTTGGCTGAACTCGTGTTGAAGGACCTCATCACTGACGACGGCGCACAAGAGATCACCTCGACCGCCATTCTTGGACAGACGGCGGCCTACTTCAATATTTCCTTGGAGGAGCTGTGCAGCAAATCCCGTACGCGAACCCTGGTAACTGCACGACAGATTGCCATGTACCTGTGCCGCGAGCTGACGGACATGTCCCTGCCCAAGATTGGCCAGGAGTTTGGCGGCAGGGACCACACAACTGTCATGCACGCAGACAGAAAGATTCGCGAACTGATGGCAGAACGTCGTGCCATCTACAACCAGGTCACCGAGTTGACCAACAAGATCAAGCAGCAGCAGCGTGAAGGTTAGTCCGCGCAGCGGCGAAAATTCTTGGAACTAGCAGCTGTGGATAAAACTGTGGATGGAGAGGTGTACAACTACACTTTCCCTGCGGATAAACCCCACAGTCCCTGTGGACCAATAAATCCGGCAAAAAAGTTCTCCCCTGATCCTCACAGCCCCACCCGACGCAGCCTCACAAACTGCACACAGGCAAATTTGGTGCAACCACGTGGCCCAGCGGACTTATCCACAGTATCCACAGGACTTATTAACACTACTAACTACAAGAAATATGCATTTCAAACAACATTTTCCTTTGCCCTTCCGACGTCCTCTCGATCATCAACTCCGATGCCCAAATGGGTTGGCCAAGGGGCTAAGCTGTCTGCAAGCATGTAATTCCACCCTTGCTCCCTGCCTACGCTGGGAACAAAGATCAAAAGCATCAATCAACTTTTTCGCACCATGAAAGGCGGCACCCTTCCGTGAAGTTCCGAGTCGAACGGGATGTTCTGACCGAAGCAGTCAGCTGGGCCGCGCGTTCCTTGTCACCACGCCCTCCAGTGCCAGTGCTTTCAGGCCTGATGTTCAAAGCTGAAGCAGGAACACTGAGCCTCTCCAGCTTTGATTATGAAATCTCGGCGCGCCTGCAAATTCCAGCTGACATTTCCGAAGAAGGAAGCGTCCTGGTCTCCGGCCGTTTGATGGCAGATATTTGCCGCAGTCTGCCCGCTGCACCGGTGGATGTAGAAACCGACGGAAGCAAAGTCACGTTGACGTGCCGGAGCAGCCGCTTTCATTTGGCCACCATGCCTGTCAACGACTACCCCGAACTTCCAGCCTTGCCTGAACTCAGTGGAACTGTTGACGGCGAAGCTTTCGCGCAGGCAGTATCCCAAGTCATCATTGCCGCCAGCAAAGACGACACTTTGCCCATTCTCACTGGTGTGAAAATGGAAATTGAAGGTGACCTCATCACTTTGTTGGCCACGGACAGATACCGCTTGGCACTGCGGGAAATCAGGTGGAATCCCACCAATGCCAACATTTCCACAGGCGCTCTGGTCAAGGCCAAAACACTAAGCGAAGTGGCCAAGTCACTGGGCAGTTCAGGCAACATCAACATCGCCCTTTCTGAGAACAATGAGCTCATTGGCTTTGAAAGTGGTGGCCGCCGAACCACATCACTGTTGGTAGACGGCGATTACCCCAAGATCCGCTCCCTGTTCCCTGACACCACGCCCATCCATGCAACGGTGGAGACCACTTCCCTGGCCGAAGCAGTGCGCCGGGTTTCTTTGGTCGCCGAACGCAACACTCCGGTTCGTTTGATCTTCACGGATGGCCAGCTAACCTTGGACGCCGGCACTGGTGAAGATGCACAGGCTTCTGAAAACCTGGACGCTACTCTGGTCGGCGATGAAATTACCGTAGCTTTTAATCCGCACTATCTCAGCGAAGGCTTGAGCGCCTTTGACAGCAAGTATGTGCGCTTCTCATTCACCTCTGCCCCAAAACCGGCCATGCTTTGCGCGCAGGACGACATCGATGGTGAACGTCGGGATGAGTATCGCTACCTGGTCATGCCGGTGAGGCTGCCCAGCCAATAAGTCTCCACCTACGCCGCCAAACCCGGTGGTATGTCCTGCCACCAACCAGCCCACGGAAGAGAGATACGAACGTGCATATTGGCCTTGTAGGACTTGGAAAAATGGGCTTCAACATGAGGGAGCGACTGCGGGCAGCAAACATTGACGTGACGGGATTTGATCAGAATCCCGATGTCACCGATGTCCCTTCCCTGCCGGAACTGGTCGCAGCCATTCCTGCTCCGAGACTTGTCTGGGTGATGGTGCCCTCTGGTCCCATTACCGAGTCCGTCATCACTGCCTTGTCCGCTTTGCTTGAACCCGGGGATTTGCTGGTTGACGGCGGTAACTCGCGATTCACTGAGGACCAAAAGCACGGTGAAATGCTCGGTGCCAGGAATATTGCTTTCATGGATGTTGGTGTTTCAGGCGGAGTTTGGGGCTTGGAAAACGGCTATGGCTTGATGGCCGGCGGCGCTGCCGAAGACGTGGCACGGGCGCTGCCTGTTTTGGATGCCCTTCGTCCCGCAGGCGAACGGGAAGACAGCTTCGTCCATGTCGGTGGAGTTGGCGCCGGCCACTACGCCAAGATGGTGCACAATGGCATCGAATACGGGTTGATGCAGGCTTATGCCGAAGGCTATGAACTTCTGGCCAAGAAAGACATCATTCAGGATTTGCCCGGTACCTTCCGAGCATGGCAAAAAGGCACAGTTGTTCGTTCCTGGTTGCTTGACCTCATGGTGAAGGCCCTTGATGAAGATCCCGGATTGGAGACCATCGACGATTACGTCGAGGATTCCGGCGAAGGGCGTTGGACTGTGGAGGAAGCCATTGCCAACGCTGTGCCTGCCCCAGCCATCACGGCTGCACTTTTTGCCCGATTCTCATCACGGGAAGACAACTCTCCTGCCATGAAGATGGTTTCTGCGCTGCGTCACCAATTTGGCGGTCACGCCACAAAACCTTCAGGTTCCTAGTCGTGGGCACACTGTAATTCCATGTATCTTGAGCATCTTTCACTGACTGATTTCCGCAGTTACACCCAAGTCGATCTCACCCTTGCCCCCGGCGTGACGGTGCTTGTGGGCTCCAATGGCTTGGGTAAAACCAATCTTGTGGAATCGATTGGCTACTTGTCGACGCTGTCTTCGCACCGCGTCAGCCAGGATGGCCCCTTGCTGCGTTTTGGCACGGACCGCGCGCTGATCAGGGCCCAATTGGTGCGGGGGGAACAAAAAGTGATGGTGGAAGTTGAAATCAACGCTTCCCGTGCCAATCGTGCGCGCATCAACCGCGCAAATCCTGTGAGGGCACGGGATATTTTGGGGCTTTGCCGCACCGTCTTGTTCGCACCGGAAGACTTGGCCCTGGTGAAGGGAGATCCCGGCAACCGCCGTCGTTTCCTGGATGATTTGCTGGTAGTGCTGTTACCCAAGCATGCAGGAACCCGCAGCGACTATGACAGGGTGCTGAAGCAGCGCAACGCCCTTCTGAAATCCGCTCGATCGCAGCACTTTTCGCGCTCCGGAGTGTCCGAGGCAAACCTGTCAACACTGGATGTTTGGGATGAGCATTTGGCTGCAGCAGCGGCACAGTTGCTTGCCGCACGGCTGGACCTGCTCACCCGCCTACGCCCCCACGTGGGTGAGGCCTATGCACAGCTCACCGACGGATCCAAGCTTTTGCGCGCTGTTTATCGCAGCAGTCTTGAACCAGGGGAGATGCACGATGGCCCCTCCCCCGACATTGCCGGCGAATCTGTCGTTGGAGGTGTTGGAGGTGAAGAAGACGGTGATGTCCTTTCGCTTTGCACCGTGGCCGAATTGACGGAAAAGTACCGGACAGAGCTACTGCGCTCAAGAACACGCGAATTGGAGCGGGGCATGTCGCTGACTGGTCCGCACCGGGACGAATTGGATTTGCTCTTGGGTACGGCCCCAGCGCGCGGCTATGCATCCCACGGGGAGTCCTGGTCGATTGCTTTGGCGTTGCGACTGGCTGCCTTCCATGTTCTTGACGAGGACAAGCATGTGGCCGGCAACCAGCCAATTCTGATCCTTGACGATGTTTTTGCCGAGTTGGACACACAGCGACGCCGGAAGCTGGCCTTGATGGTTGCGTCTGCGGAGCAGGTCCTTGTGACTGCGGCAGTCGGCGCGGATATTCCCGAGGAGCTGGCCGGCTCAACCATCCACGTCATTCCCGGCGGCGTGGCAGCAGATGAGTGAGCCGCCTTTTGGCTCGCCAAATGATGATCCGACCGGTGAAAAGCACCGCAAAAATGCGGCTGCCAGCGATCACACAACAGAAATCGATGCCGCCCAAGCGGCCTTGAACCGCATGCGCAGGATCGCCAAGAGTCGCGGAGAACTGAGAATCCCACGCAGCCGCCTAGGCGAGAAGACTGCCCCCAAAAGCAAGCGGCAACCATTTCTGGATGCAAAATATGGTGGCGGCAGGGACCCGCTGGGACTAGGCAACGTAGTGAACCGGCTGATTTCCGAGCGTGGGTGGAGCTCGCCGCTGGCCGTGGGTTCAGTCATGGCGCAGTGGGATGCCCTGGTGGGACCTGAAATTGCTGCACATTGCCAACCGGAGAGTTTTGAAGCCACAACTCTTCATGTCAGGTGCGACTCCACAAGCTGGGCCACCCAACTCCGCTTGCTTGCCTCCTCACTGCTGGCCAAATTTGATACGGAATTGGGCCGTGGTGTCGTCACGAAAATTCAGGTTCTCGGACCTGCTGCGCCAAGCTGGCGCAAGGGGTTCCGCAATGTAAAAGGACGAGGCCCTCGGGACACGTACGGGTAGTTCCAGCAGCAGTCCGGAGAAAGTGCCAAGGCGCTGCAGGGCCATTCAAACTGTGGTCGGCGCATAGCTCCTTAAAGGACTAGCAACAATTGCCTTCTAAGCCGGTTTTCTCGCGTTTTAGGGCACTTTAAGACCCCATATGGTCCTGTCGCAAGGTAGAATTGCAGGACGACCGTCTCTCAGCGGCGCTGTGGAAGGTATCTCGGTTTCGTTGAGAACGGTATTTATCTGCCTTCCAAGAGGAAACGTTGTACGTACACATGAGTGTTGTGTGCACTTTCCCATGCTGGCAATCGAGCTGAACAACAAAAGGGGTCGAACGCGCCTGTGACGACGAATAATTCGGATAGTGCCGTGAATCCAGAACCGGAAAATGCGCAGTCAGGCGCGGCGCCAAGCACTGAAACATCTGCCACACGGGCGAACAACAGCCATTACGATGCCAGTGACATTACTGTTTTGGAGGGCTTGGAAGCCGTCCGAAAACGCCCTGGCATGTACATTGGCTCCACGGGCCCGCGCGGGCTCCACCACTTGGTGTACGAAGTCGTGGACAACTCCGTGGATGAGGCCCTTGCCGGTTATTGCGACCACATTGAAATTACACTCACGGCCGACGGCGGTGTGCGTGTTGTTGACAACGGTCGCGGCATTCCCGTGGATATTCACCCCACCGAGCACAAACCCACCGTTGAAGTGGTGATGACCATCCTGCACGCCGGCGGAAAGTTCGGTGGCAGCGGCTATGCGGTTTCCGGGGGCCTTCACGGAGTCGGAATTTCGGTTGTCAACGCCCTCTCTTGCAGAGTTGACACAGAAATTCGTCGCAAGGGATTCGTCTGGCGCATGAGTTTTGCCGACGGGGGCAAGCCGCAGGGCACCCTGGTCAAGGGCGAAGCCACCACCGAAACGGGAACCACCCAGACTTTCTACCCCGACGCGGATATTTTCGACTCGGTCGACTTCGATTTCGAAACCCTGCGGGCCCGATTCCAGCAGATGTCGTTCCTGAACAAGGGACTGAAAATCACGCTTTCCGACGAGCGAGAAGTACTCGCTGTTCCCGACGAAGATCCCGACTTGGATGCCATCCCCGAGGGCAAGGACGTTGTCACGGGCAAGCGGGTTGTTGTCTACCAATACATGGACGGATTGCTCGACTACGTCAAGCACCTGAACACTTCCAAGAAGTATGAACCCGTCCACGAAGACGTCATTGCCTTTGAAACTGAGGATGCGGCACGCAGCATGGCCGTTGAAATCGCCATGCAGTGGACCACTTCGTTCTCGGAGAGCGTCCATACTTACGCGAACACCATCAACACGCATGAGGGAGGAACCCACGAAGAGGGTTTCCGTGCAGCCATGACGTCCTTGATGAACCGTTACGCCCGCGAGAAGAACATCATCAGGGAGAAGGACGACAACCTCACGGGTGACGATATTCGCGAAGGGCTCACAGCTGTCATTTCCGTGAAACTCTCTGAACCCCAATTTGAGGGCCAGACGAAGACCAAGCTCGGCAACTCCGAGGTCAAGGGCTTTGTACAACGTGTTGTAACGGATGGTCTCGGCGATTGGCTGGAGCGCAACCCGGGCCCCGCCAAGGACATTATTCGCAAGTCTATTCAGGCTTCCATGGCTCGGTTGGCCGCCCGCAAGGCACGCGAAAACACCCGGCGCAAGGGTTTGCTGGAATCGGGCGGCATGCCTGGGAAGCTCAAGGACTGCCAGTCCAAGGATCCTGCCCTGTCGGAAATTTACATTGTGGAGGGTGACTCCGCTGGAGGTTCCGCCGTGCGAGGAAGGAACCCAACCACGCAGGCAATCCTGCCGCTGCGTGGAAAAATCCTCAACGTCGAACGTGCCCGCCTTGATCGTGCTTTGGGAAATGCTGAAGTCCAGGCCATGATCACGGCATTTGGTGCTGGCATTGGCGAGGACTTTGATGTTGAAAAGGCCCGCTACCACAAGATTGTATTGATGGCCGATGCCGACGTTGACGGCCAGCACATCACAACGTTGTTGCTGACGCTGCTGTTCCGCTACATGCGTCCATTGATTGAACACGGTTATGTGTACTTGGCCCAGCCTCCGCTCTACAGGATCAAGTGGTCCAACGCGCCGCATGACTACGTGTTCAGCGACAAGGAACGCGATGCAGCGCTGGCCGCCGGCGCAGCCTCGGGCCGCCGCATCCCCAAGGACAATGGCATCCAGCGTTACAAGGGCCTGGGCGAAATGGACTACACGGAGCTGTGGGACACCACCATGGACCCGGCACACCGCACGTTGCTGCGGGTCACCATGGACGACGCCGCGGAAGCAGACCAAATTTTCTCCATCCTCATGGGTGAAGACGTCGAATCACGACGAAACTTCATCCAGCAAAACGCCAAGGATGTGCGGTTCCTCGACATCTAGACCATGCATGCATGGCCAACTAGACATAGAGCGAATCTGACATATATTGGGAATGGAATATAAAAGATCATGAGTGACGAAACACCCCAGAACCCTGAAGAACCCACCGTGGAAACCACGGGAGATGACGTTCTTGAAGGCAGCTTGATGCACGACAAAGTTGAGCAAATTGATCTCCAGGAGGAGATGAAGCGCTCGTATCTGGACTATGCCATGGCCGTGATCGTCGGCCGTGCGCTTCCGGATGTTCGCGACGGGCTCAAGCCTGTGCATCGCCGAGTGTTGTATGCCATGTTCGACGGCGGCTACCGCCCGGAGCGCTCGTTTAACAAGTGTGCCCGCGTGGTGGGCGAGGTCATGGGTCAATACCACCCTCATGGTGACTCGGCGATCTACGATGCGCTGGTGCGCTTGATCCAAGACTGGACCATGCGTTATCCGCTGGCCCTTGGACAGGGCAATTTTGGCTCGCCGGGCAACGATGGTGCTGCCGCACCGCGTTACACGGAAACCAAAATGGCGCCGTTGGCCATGGAAATGGTTCGGGACATAGACGAGGAAACCGTTGATTTCCAGGACAACTACGACGGCAAAAACCAGGAACCGACCATCCTGCCTTCACGGTTCCCGAACCTATTGGTCAATGGTTCCTCAGGCATCGCCGTTGGCATGGCTACGAACATTCCCCCGCACAATCTGCGTGAAGTCGCTGAAGGCGTCCAGTGGTATCTGGCCAACCCCACCGTGGGGCGCGAAGAGCTCCTGGAAGCCCTCATTGAGCGCATCAAGGGCCCGGACTTTCCCACCGGCGCCCAAATTTTGGGACGCAAGGGCATCGAGGACGCCTACCGCACAGGCCGCGGCTCCATCACCATGCGTGCGGTTGTCAACGTCGAGGAAATTCAAGGTCGCACGTGCCTGGTCGTGACGGAACTGCCGTACCAGGCAAACCCCGACAACTTGGCCATCAAGATCGCGGATCTCGTCAAGGACGGCAAGATTGCCGGCATCGCAGACCTTCGTGATGAGACGTCGGGACGCACCGGCCAGCGGCTTGTCGTTGTGCTTAAGCGGGACGCAGTGGCCAAGGTGGTCCTGAACAACCTGTACAAGCACACACAGTTGCAAGAGAATTTCAGCGCCAACATGCTGGCCATTGTGGACGGTGTGCCGCGCACGCTGCCCCTGGATGCGTTCATTCGCCACTGGGTGACCCATCAGATGGATGTCATTGTCCGCCGCACGCAGTTCCGACTGCGCAAAGCCGAGGAAGAAGCACATATTCAGCGCGCGTTGCTGAAGGCTTTGGATGCGCTGGACGAGGTCATTGCCTTGATCCGCCGGTCATCCACCACTGAGGAGGCCCGCGAAGGTCTCATGCAGTTGCTCAGTATCGACGAGACTCAGGCCAAGGCCATTCTCGACATGCAGTTGCGCCGCTTGGCCGCCTTGGAGCACCAGAAAATCCAGGACCGTCATGACGTGCTGGAAACCATGATCACCGAATTCAACCGGATTCTGTCAGATCCGGAAATTCAGCGCGGCATTGTCAGCGACGAACTCGCCGAGATCACGTCCCGCTACGGTGACGATCGCCGCACCGAAATCATGATGGGCTACGACCCCAATATGAGCATGGAAGACCTCATTCCCGAAGAGGAAATGGTGGTCACCATTACCCGCGGAGGCTACGTAAAACGTACTCGTAGCGACAACTACCGGTCCCAACACCGCGGAGGCAAGGGAATCAAGGGTGCAGCGTTGCGCGGGGACGACGTCGTCGAGCACTTCTTCGTCACGACTACCCACCACTGGCTGCTTTTCTTCACCAACCTGGGCCGTGTTTACCGCGCCAAGGCCTATGAACTCGCCGAGGCCGGCCGGGATGCAAAGGGCCAGCACGTCGCCAACCTGTTGGCCTTCCAGCCTGATGAGAAAATCGCCCAAGTCATGGAGCTGCGGGACTACCAGCAGTCCCCGTATCTTGTGCTGGCCACCAAGAACGGGCTAGTCAAAAAGACCTCATTGGAGGACTATGACACCAACCGTTCAGCCGGCGTCATTGCCATCAATTTGCGCGACGGCGACGAACTTGTATCTGCACAGCTGGTCTCTGACACGGATGACCTCTTGCTAGTTTCCCGCAAGGGCCAGTCGATCAGGTTCACTGCCACCAACGAGGCGCTGCGCCCCATGGGGCGGGCCACCTCGGGTGTTACCGGGATGAAGTTCCGTGACTTTGACGAACTGCTGTCAGCCAACGTGGTCACCGAAGACTCATTCGTGTTCATTGTGACCGAAGGCGGCTATGCCAAGCGCACGGCGGTCGGAGAATACCGGTTGCAAGGACGTGGCGGCCTGGGTATCAAGGTTGCCAAGCTCGTGGAAGACCGCGGCGATCTCATCGGGGCACTGATTGTTCGGGAAGACGATGAAGTCCTGGTGGTCATGGGCGGAGGCAAGGTGGTCCGTTCGGATGTATCCGAGGTTCCGGCCAAGGGACGCGACACCATGGGCGTCATTTTTGCCAAACCGGACAAGAACGACCGCATCATCGGCATTGCCCGCAATAGCGAACGCGGTCTCGAAGAGGAGCTCGAAGCGGCTGAGTCCGAGGCGCCTGAGGGGACCCCTGTGGCTGAGCTGGACGGCAAGCAGCAGATTGATGAAGTACCGTTAAATGGTAATGACGGAACAACTGGAGGTACCGAGTGAGCACCAACAACCCGATTCCGCGGCCTGGCTCCGCACCAAGGGTAGGTACCCCGGCCCGCCCGACACAGCGCCCAAGCAGCGCTTCCGCGGCTGCCGGAGCAACTGCAACTAAGAAGCCGGCACCCAAGACCGGGCCCAAGACGGCTCCCCCCAAGGGGCCTCCGGCTTTGGTCAAGCCGGCGCCGAAAGCCAAGGCACGCCGTGCACGCCTGCTGGTTAGCAAGGTGGATCCGTGGTCTGTTCTCAAAATGGCTTTCCTGCTGTCCGTGGCACTGGGCATTGTCACGGTTGTCGCGTCCATCGTGCTGTGGTCGCTGCTTGATGCCATTGGCCTGTTCGACACAGTCAACGCCTTTGTCAATGAGATCCAAGGTAAGGAGGGCGGTGCACCCTTTGACCTTCTCAGCATCGCCTCGTTGGGTCAGGTTGCCTCGTTCTCAACCATTGTTGCCGTCGTCAATGTTGTGTTGTTGACCACACTTTCGGTACTTTCTGCTTGGCTCTACAACATTTCCGCCACCCTGGTGGGCGGAATTGGTGTCACCTTGACCGACGACTGAGCAGCCAACGCCATATTTGGCGTTGCATAATCCTTGGAAATCCTTGAATCGGCGGGCCCAAAAAGCCCGAAGGCCCGCCGATTTTGGACTTTGGGAATCTGTGGGGTAAAGTTTTGTCTCGGCCCGGTGCGGTCAATGAGGGCGTATAGCTCAGGCGGTTAGAGCGCTTCGCTGATAACGAAGAGGTCCCTGGTTCAAGTCCAGGTACGCCCACGGAACCAGTTGGTTCTTGTTTGAAGGATGGTGTGCAGTGAAGAAGTTGCTGATATTCGTCGCAGCTTTAGGAGCTGTCATGTTTGCGAACAAGAAGTGGCGGGAATCCAAAGTTGTGAAGACAACGTGGAGCAAAGCGACAGATTCAGTAAATTGAATCTTTGGCAACTGTTCCATATATACTGAATCAGCCTCATGGGGGCATGGCGCAATTGGTAGCGCACCTGCTTTGCAAGCAGGGGGTTCGGGGTTCGAGTCCCCGTGCCTCCACCATGAAAACAACCCCGGTCCGCGGACCGGGGTTGTTTTGTTTAAGTCTGAATGTTTCGCGGTTTGTCGGTCATATGGGGTGTCTTACGCTAGGACAATGATATTCATTCTGGCCGTCGTGGGGATTCTGGGTGTTTCCGCCTCAGGGCCCATCATGGCGGCCACCATGGCCCCGGCACTGACCATTGCCCTGTGGCGCAATGTGTTTGGTGCCGTTGTCCTTGGCCCCCCGGCGCTCATGGGAAACGCTGGAGCGTTCAAGTCCTTGAACCGCGACGAGCTGAAATACACGATGATCGCCGCAACTGCGTTGGCGCTGCATTTCGCCTGCTTTGTCACGTCGGTGAAGCTGACAAGCGTGGCAGCGGCCACTGCCCTTGTATGCCTGCAGGCGGCATGGATAGCGCTGTACCAGTGGATCCGGGGCAGAAGGCCCTCGCGGCCAGTGATGCTCGGGCTGGGAGCAGCGCTGCTGGGTGTTGTGGTGATTACAGGCTTCGACATGGGCCTCTCAAGGCAGGCGCTGTTGGGTGACGTACTGGCCATCCTTGGAGGGGCTCTGGCAGCCATTTACACGCTCGCCGGCGCCAGAACACGCAGAACCCTTTCAACGAGTGTTTACTCAAGTATTTGTTATGCCCTGTGTTCGCTGATTTTGCTTGCCTTGTGCCTGCTCTTCCGCCAACCGCTGATCAATATTCCGGCCGAAGCCTGGTGGGGAATTGTGGCTGTGACAGTGGCCTCTCAACTATTTGGGCACACGATCTTCAACTACCTGTTGGCCACCATATCCCCGCTGGTGGTGTCGATGATGATTTTGGTGGAGATTCCAGGGGCTGCACTCCTGGCCGGCGTTTTCCTGGGCCAATCGCTGCCTGCTGGAATCTATGCAGGATTGGGATTGATCCTTGCGGGCCTTGCCGTGGTCATTGTCCGCCAGGGCCGCAGCGGCATTCAGCAATAGCCCACGCAGCAAGCGCACTGACACACAACAAGGACGCAAATGGGGGCCAAGATCAACTGATCTTGGCCCCCACCGGAAGCTACCAACCGCCGGTCACGGCGGTGTCCTCAATGCTTGTGCAATTGGGGCCTATTTCTTGGGGTCTGCAGGCTTCGGTACTGCATTCTTCACTGCCTTGACTGCGGCGTCTTTGGCATCCTTTACATCGTCTGCGGCCTCGGCGAGGGGTTCCTTCGCATCTGCAACGGTCTCGGCAACCTTGTCCTTTACGCTCTCAACTGTGTCCTTTACCTTCTCCTGCACAGTGTCGGCGACGTCCTTCACACCCTTGTGTGCGCCGTCATCCGCGGGTACGGGCGCAGGCACAGCTGGCTCGGATGAGGTGTTCGTCGTAGGGGTTGCAGTCGGAGCCACCGGAGCGGGAGTCTTCCAAGGATCGGCCACAGGTTTGGAAGCCTTCCAGACGGCCACGCCCGCGGCGGTTGCAGCAACAACAATGCCTACAACAATCCACCCTTTCCCGGACTTCTTTTTCTTGGACGCCTTCTTCAGCTTGGCCGCCAGATCCTTGGCAGATTTGGCGGCAGCCTTTTTGGCCTTGGCCACGGCTTTTTTGTTGCCCGTCAATTTGGCAGCGGTGATTTCCACTTGGTGGGCTGCCTTGGAACTGTCCAAGGCAGCGCCGACAGCGTTGGCTGCGTCCCCGAGCCTGTCCGCGAACAGCGGAATGAAGTCATCGACAACTTTGTCCTTGGCCGTGGTGATGGCCGGTGCTGTCTTGTCCAAGGCTTCCTTGATGTGGGGAGTTGCACCGTCCACGGCATCTGAAATGCGGGGGGCAAGTCTTCCCAGGCCGTCTTGGATCTTCGGCGTTACGGAAGCAACGCCATCCGCAGTGTACTTGGCAGCCTTGCGGAGGCCGTCCTGCACGATCGGGGATGCCTGCTCGATGCCTTTTTCAATGCGTGGCGCGGCCCAGCCCCATGCAGCTTCCACGCGGGGAGTTGTCCAGTCCTTGGCGTTCTCCACCCCAGTGTTGAGTGAGTCTTCCAAACCTTGGGTTAAGCGGTCAACCTTCTTCACGTTTCCTCCAGATGTCAGCAGTTTCATGGTTCAGCCTACGTCCACAAGCGCGGTCTCGCTATCATTTGGCAGTTCGCCGGGCGCGGAATGAACACGCCTGTCAGAAATTTCCCACGTTGTCGTGGCAGAATATCGCCATGACTGCTATTCCAACTGCAAAAGCAACTATCAGCACAAGCCTTGGCGACATCGTGGTGGACCTCTTTGGAAACCACGCCCCCAAGACCGTGGAGAACTTCGTCGGACTCGCCACCGGCACCACCGAGTGGACACACCCTGGAACCGGCGAGAAGACCAACACCCCGCTGTACAACGGAACCATCTTTCACCGCATCATCAAGGACTTCATGATTCAGGCTGGAGACCCCTTGGGCCGCGGGATTGGCGGACCGGGCTACCAGTTCGACGACGAAATCAACCCCGACCTGAACTTCAACGACCCTTACAAGTTCGCCATGGCCAATGCCGGCACCCAGGGTGGCCGTGGAACCAACGGTTCACAATTCTTCATCACCACCGTCAATACAAGCTGGCTGCAGGGCAAGCACACCATCTTCGGTGAGGTCGCCGACGAGGACTCACGAGCAGTTGTGGACGCCATTGAGGCTGTTGCAACCGGTGCAGGCGACAAGCCGCGCGAAGACGTCGTCATCAATTCGGTGACGGTCGAACAGCTCTAACAACGGCGTTTCAATTTCATGGCTTTGGTCGCCGGGTCCTGCGTGGATCCGGCGGCTGAAGCCTTCCTTGTATTATTCCCAAGAGGAACCAACCCATGAGTTCTGCTTTCCCGGCTCGGGGATCCGCCACAGGAGCCCCTGTCTGTCCGCGTCACCCAGACCGTGTCTCGTATGTGAGCTGCCAACGGTGTGGCCGGCCAACGTGCCCGGATTGCCAGCGCAGCGCAGCCGTGGGAGTGCAGTGTGTGGACTGCGTGCGTGAGTCGAGCAAGGCGGTTCCTTCACGCCGGACCATATTTGGCGGTGTGGCCCGTGCCGGGCGCCCAGTGGTCACAATAACGATGATGGCCATCTGCGCAGTGGCCTTCGCTCTTGATTGGGCCATCCCGAAGGATTTCGTGTTTCAGAACTTCGCCTATGCTCCGTTTCTTACGGAAACCGAACCGTGGCGAATGGTGAGTTCAGCGTTCCTGCACTCCAAGAACATCATGCATATTGCATTCAACATGTACGCGCTGTGGATTCTAGGCAACGCTCTGGAGCCGGCCTTTGGCCGCGCCCGCTTCCTTGCCGTTTATCTTGTCAGCGCCCTCGCGGGCTCGGTCGGCGTGTTGCTGATTGCCCCCATCGACACAGTGGTTGTGGGAGCATCCGGGGCAGTCTTCGGCTTGTTCGGGGCACTCTTTGTGGTGCAAAAGAAGCGTGGCGGCGATCTCCGGCAGATCATCGTGTTGCTGCTCATCAATGCTGCCATTGGGTTCATCGTCCCCAACATTGCCTGGCAGGCCCACCTGGGCGGCTTGATTGCAGGAGTGCTGTGCACAGTCGCCATCGCGTATGCACCGGCAAAGAACCGGGTGCTGGTTCAATGGGGCGGGATTGCCGCGGTAGCGGCGCTTCTGGTTGTACTGACCATGTACAAGGTCTCCACCTTTCCTGCTTTTCTCTTGGGCTAAACAACCGCGCGCAGTCGCAGGGTCGATCAATCGAACGTGCAAGCTGCAGATGGACCAAGCCACAGGGAGCACGGGGCATGGACGGGCAGCCCCGTGCAACGACCGCAAAAACTCCGCCTTTTCTACGGCTTGAGACGGCGGTAGTCACCGCCATAGTGAATCAAGGGTGACAAGTCCCTGGTCCATGGGGCATCTTCACCCATGGAAACCACATTTCCCACCACCAAGAGGTGGGTTGCCGCTTCATGAATGGCCGTGGTCTCGACTTCGAAATAGGCCAGCGCACCCGCCATCACCGCGTTTCCGGTGACTGGACCGCGCCTAAAATCTATTTGCTTGAGCAGCCCTTCGATGGGGGTGCCCGGACTGGCCAGCCAATTCGCCAGGCCACGCTGCTCTGCTGTCAATAATGAGAGTGCCCACGAGCCAGACTCTGCCACGGCAAGAGCGATCCTGGACTCTGCATAAAGGCTGACAAGCAATGTCGGAGGGTCATAGGACACTGACACGTAGGCGCTCACTGTTGCTGCATAGTCGTGGTTGCGCAGCGTCGTGCTAATAATGGCGACGCCGCAGCCCTGTTCTGCGCTGAGCCGACGATATTCATCGGTTTGTTCTTGGGTCGCTTCCTGTGGGAAAACTCTGTGGACATCAAGGTTGTCAGCTAGTTCCATGCGTTCATCGTTGCATGTATCCACAGTTGTCCACAGTACTGTCCACAACTGGGCATAACTTACAGTGCTGTAGTTCTAGTAGATGGAGACTAGTCGTACGTATGGTTTTCCCCAGTCTTATGCACATATGTACAAGTTACACACATGTAATTCCACAGCTGTGGATTACTTAGTTTCTGGAGTTTCGCAGTGCCAGGGCCAAAATTCCAGAAAAGTTATCCACTTCTGTGGATAACTTTGTGAACAACTAGGGATAACCACTTTTTCGAAGACGGGGTGTGGATAGTTCGAATAACTTGTCAACGCCAGTGGACAACCCTGTGGCTTGTGGGGAAAAGTTATCCACAGTGTGGACAACTATGGGGATAGTGCGCTATGTCGCAATTGCGTGCGGCCGGGACGGTCTGCTGTGACGGCACTGGCCGGGGTAGTGACATGATGAGTTCCTGGCCGCAGTATCAGGTGAGCACTTGGACGCCGTTTTAATAGGGGGCCAAGAGGAACGTCCAATCGTCATCGTCGACTACGACTCTGTTTGGCCTCAGTTTTTCGATCAATTGGCTTCGGTCATCAAAGAGGCAGTTGGGGACGGCGCTCTGTCCATCGAGCACATCGGATCGACGTCGGTCCCAGGATTGGCAGCGAAACCGATTATCGACATTCTGCTGACAGTCAAAGACGTTGCGGACGAGGATGACTATCTTGGCATGCTTGAGGACGCCGGATTCGTGCTCCGTGTGCGGGAAGCTGGCCACCACATGATGAGGTCGCCGTCCAAGGATGTTCACATTCATGTTTTTTCCGCCGGCGATGCTGTTGTTACCAATTATCTGGATCTTCGTGACTGGCTTCGTGCGGACGAGTCGGACCGCACCCTCTATGCCACAACTAAAAGGCGTCTCGCCCAACAACGGTGGTCCGACATGAACTACTACGCGGAGGCAAAAACGGATGTCATCTCACAAATCCTCTCCCGCGCCCGCACGCGGCGCGAGGGCAGGACAGCAACTTGAAACGGCAGCTGGCGCGCGCTGAACGCCCAGCCCCGATGCAGTTCGGACGGACTGTGGGATGCCTGAATGCCACGCGGCCCAAAACATGATGAATTCGCGTAACATGCCCCTTCCATCGACACAATCACTGCCACGAAACTAGAATGAAAATAGTTGTAGCGGTTTGCGGCGGAGTGTTGCCGGGCAACAGGGGGTGTCGCAGAATATTGCGGCCAACACGGAAGCTGCAGTTTTTATGAAATGGGGAAGAGTGGCCCGCCGGGCAAACGTTGGGGACATTGTTAAGCAGCTGACAAGCAGCTCGTCGCGAGGCGTGCTCATTGTCGGCTCCCGTGGAGCGGGAAAAACCTGGATGTTGGGCCAGATTCACGCAGCGCTGGGTCCTGAAACCGTCACGATCAGGCTTTCTGCCAGCAAGGCCCTGGCCTCCATCCCCTTTGGTGCCGTCAATGCCCGGGTTGGTGCCAACCTGATCCGCAGCAACGACTACTACGAAGTTCTCAATGGTCTGCTGGGACAAATCAGCGCCGCCGCTGCGGGGGGCGGACGCGTCTTCTTGATGGTGGACAATGCAGATCATCTTGACAGTCAAAGTGCTGCCATCATTCTTCAAGTGGTCATGTCTTCAGAAGCAAAACTGATTCTTGTGGACCAGCCCGGTGGCCACAATACCTACCTGCGGGATCTGTGGCGGGACGGGCATCTGACTCGTTTTGAATTGGCCCCGCTACAGTCGACGGACGTCCAAACCTTTTTGGAAGAGGTTCTAGGTGGCAAGGTGGCCGGACCTGCTGCTGAATACCTGGCCAGCCGGTCCGACGGCAATCCCTTGGTGCTTCAAGGGTTGGTGGCCGGTGCGCAGGAGGAAGGATCCCTGCGCAAGGCCAACAACGTGTGGGTGTTGGACCACCCTGCAGATCTTCTGGGGACGGAATCCTGGGAGTTCCTGCAGATGGATTTGGACCACCTGCCGACGGAATCCCGGCGCATCATAGAAATCCTCGCTCTTGCCGGACCGCTGCCGTTGGACATGCTGCTTGACTTGACCATTCCGGAGGCTGTCGATGACATCCAGCAGCGGGAATTGGTGGAGATTGTTTCCGGGACTGCGATGTCAATGCGGCTGGCCCGCCAGGCAACTGCGCCTGCCATCCGGGCGATGGTTCCCGTGGGGCGCAGCCGCAAACTCTTGGCCGAAGTGTCGGAAGTCCTTTCAGTGGAAGAACAAACTGACCCTGAAGCAATCATCAACTTCACCCGTTGGTTTCTGGACTGCGGGCTGACAGTCAGTGAGAACCGAATTTTGGAGGCAACAAGCTGGGCCAATCAGCTGATGCGCCCGCACGAAGCCCTGCAATTGAGCAACAATGGAGTGGACGGCAAGCACTTCGCGGCGTTGCTTGCCGAGCGTTCCATTGCGCACCTCAACCAAAACCGTCCCGAAGAAGCTCGCACACTTGCCCTGCAATCACTTGAGCTGGCCCCATCCCCCGAAGCTGCGGCCAGGGCCATGCGTGCTGTGCATCTGAGCCACTTTGCGGAGATGGATTACGAAGCGCGCTTCAAGGAGGCATTGGCTCGGCATGAAAGCCGCTTCGGACAGGCGGTCTTGGGAGAGTCCTCCAGCAGTGCCGACATTGAAATTTTGATGGTCCGGGCCATGAGTGATGTTTCCCTGGGCAAAGTCGAACAGGCTACGGCGAACATTCAGTCACTTCTTTGTCATCCACTAACGGCGAGTGTTGGCGACCAAGTCCACCTGAAGTCACTGTTGTGCGAGATGTTTTGGGTAACCGGCCAGATGAACAAGTCGGTGGGCATGGCCATGGAAGTCATTGCCAAGTTGGAGGATCCGGCCGGCTTCCCACGTCCTGACATTGCCATTTTGGCGTACTCCCGCTCGGTTGCAGCGCTAATTTACGACGGCGCATGGGCCCACGTGCGGATCGCGTTGGAGCCTGCAACGTTTGTCAATCCCGATCTCTTGCTTTATGCCGGTGGTCTGCGGGACTTGGCCAGTGCCATGATGCACAGCAGACGCGGTTACATCGAGGAAGCTTTGACGGCATTGGAATCGGCGGTGGGAGCACTCAATGACTATGACCCATGGTCAGTGTTGGGCACGGCTCTGGGGTTGAAGGCCTACTGCCTGATGATGCGAGGGGATCTGGCGGGGTCACAGGAATGCCAAAAGCAGCTGGCGGGGCTGGCCCGGCGGAGCGGCAAATTTTACGAATTGGAAGGCGCAGCTTATGCCGCTGCCGCCCAATACATGAGCGGACAATCCGAACCGGGGCTGGCACGCCTGCGCAGTGTGCAGCACCAATGCCTTGACAAGGGGTACCTGGGAATTGAACTGACGGTACTTTCCCTGATGGTGCGGGTTGGCGATTCCGACGCGGTCGTGAGGTTGGCCGAGGTGGCAACACTGCTGGAATCCGGCAGTAAAGAATTCTTCGTGAACTGGGCGGAGGCTCTGCGCTCCCAAGATCCGGCAAGTCTTGACCGGGCCAGTGCGATCGCCATGGACTACGGCTTTGAGCTGATCGCCGTGGAGCTTGCCACGCTGGCACTTAAAAAGTTCCATGACAGCGGAAAAGTTCACAAGAGCCGCAAAACCGCAAGCAAGGTTGTGGCCATGCGTGAGCATCTGCCCGGGCTTGTCTCACCAGTTTTTCAATCCATTGACCAACCCAAGATGACACGTCGTGAACATCAGATTGCGCTGCTGGTTGCCCAAGGGGAATCCAATAACTCCATCGCTGCCAGGCTGCACGTTTCATTGCGCACCATCGAAGGTCATCTGTACAGGACATTCATTAAATTGGACATCCAATCCCGCGAACAACTGGCAGTGCTCATGAACGGTGAAGCGTCAACTGATAGTGCCAGTGCCCGCCGGTCATAAACGCTCGAGGACAAAAGTGAATGGCGACTGCTGAAAAATGGTTCTGCTGCAGACCTGGAATCCGGCACCCTGCGGACGGCCAAGAAGCTCGGCCCCAAGTAAACCCAGGCCCAGGACCCCGACGTGTGTGGGCAGCCGCCGTCGGGGAAGCAAATCCTGGACGGGTTCTTGAACCGCAGGGAAGATCCAACCGTCTGTCCCCCGGCGAGGCTGACGGTTGGAGCGAACCTGCCCCTGCCAGCCCCGGCAGGGGCCTTGGTGGTGAGCTTCGGAGGACGGCCGCCACCCCCTGTCCAGAAGTCCGGCGGCGGCATAAACTGGAGACAAGATTGAACAAGGACATGCCCGCTTCCAATTGGCCAAGGTTGGCGCGGCGCTGAGGAAGGCGAGGAACCACCATGAACGAGGAACAAGAAGACCGCGGACGATACGTCGAGGGTTCCTACGGCAAAGCCGGATCGGAAAAAGGGCACAAGGCCGAAGACCTTGAGGGCCGCTATATCGAAGGCGACTACGGGCGCGCAGGCGAGGAAGCAGCCACGCCGAAAACAACCAGCGGAAGATTCGTCGAAGCCGACTACGGCACGGCCGGTGACGTACCTGGCCATGCCGCAAAGGATCCCCAGGGCCGCTACGTGCAAAAAGAGCAGCGGGAAGAAAAGGACGCCCGAGGCTAGCTGCGCCAGCGCGTAGTCATCATGAATCCGGCCAGTGCTATGGCGAAGCCAATGCCGATGTTCCAGTTCCCGATGTTGGGAATCGGGAACATTCCGTCAGAGATGTAGTAGGTGATGATCCACACCAAGCCCAGCAGCATCAAAGTGACCATGACGGGAAGAAACCATGCGGCATTGGGCTGCTGTGTTTTGCTTGATGGCGTCTGGGCTGGTCCCTTGGTGGGACGGCGACGCGATTTTGACTCGGGCACAGGAGCTCCTTGACATTGTGGCCAGCGTAACTGCCAGCTCGTTGAGTGGAACGGCAGTTCATTGGCGGTGATGTTGCTGGGTGAATTGTTCCAAGGTGGGGAACTGCCGGTATTGTTGACGTAATTCTAGCTGCATTTAGCGCAGTCGGAGATTGCATGACACAACCGCTCAACTTCAGTCAGGAGACCCGCGTGGTTCAATCGCCCGGCCATGTCGAAACAGGCGTGGGTGTTGACGAGTTGCTCTCCGGAAATGAGAAGGTGCGCAATCAACGCAAACGCGCCGCACGCCGCCAGCGGGAGCAACGGCCCAAGCAGGGCTTCTTTCGCACGCTAGTTCAGGTGCTTGGTGAGCTTCTCATTACCTGCGGTGTCATCTTGCTGTTGTTTGTCGTGTGGGAACTATGGTGGACAAACATTGAAGCCAATTCCGCTCAACAAGCGGCGGTTTCCGAGTTTTCCCAAGACCTGCAGGGGCCGGTCACGCCAGCGGCGCCGCATGCTCCCGCAGACTTTGGCGAACCCAAGGTCATGGGAGCCCCGGAAGCCCCCAGCACGGTCTTTGGCGTCGTCTACATTCCCCGGTTTGGTGCCAACTACAGTCGCCCCCTTGTGGAGGGCGTCGGCACAGCCCAGCTGGACACCCTGGGACTTGGCCGGTACGACAGTTCGACCATGCCTGGCGGAGTTGGAAATTTTGCCATCGCCGGCCACAGGCAAACCCACGGCGCTGTTTTGGACGCCATCCACACCTTGGTGCCGGGGGACAAGATTTATGCCCAGACCAAGGACGGCTATTACACCTACGTATTTCGCAACAACCAAATTGTGCTGCCCACCCGTGCAGATGTGCTGTTGCCCGTGCCAACCCAGCCGGACGCCAAACCCACCGAGCGCTTCCTCACCATGACAAGTTGCAACCCTCGCTTTGGCGCCGAGGAACGCATCATTGCCTACTCAGTCCTTGAGTCGTGGCAGCCGGCCAGTGCAGGCCCGCCCGCCGCCATTGCGGCCCAAGTTGCAGCAAACCAGAAAGGCTGAGCATGTACGGCTGGATCTTTAGAAACCTTCCGGGCCCCCTGTGGTTCCGCATCATCACGAGCGTCCTATTCCTGGTCGCGGCAGTGCTGCTGCTGATGCAATTTGTGTTCCCGTGGCTCTCCCAATTCAATCCCCTGAATGATTCGACAATTGGCGGTGGAGTCTGACATGGGCGTGCGAATTCTTGTCATTGACAACTACGACAGCTTTGTTTACACCCTGGTGGGTTATTTGCAGCAGCTCGGTGCCGAAACAACCGTTGTCCGCAACGACGACGTCACGCTCGCCGAGGCCATTGAACTTGCGGCCGCGCGCGACGGCGTCCTCGTCTCCCCCGGCCCCGGCACGCCCGCCGAGGCCGGCGTGTGCATCGAATTGATCAAGTGGTGCGGCGACAACGCGAAACCCATGCTCGGAGTCTGTCTGGGGCATCAGGCACTTGCTGAGGCCTATGGCGGTGTTGTCACCCACGCTGAGCAGCTGATGCATGGCAAGACCAGTGATGTGATCCACCACGGCACCAGCGTGTTTGCGGGGCTGCCCAGCCCGGTCACCGCCACGAGGTACCACTCGCTGGCTGCCGTGCCCTCGACCATCCCGGACATCCTTGAAGTGACGGCTGAAACGGCCGACGGCGTGATCATGGGTTTGGCGCACAAGTCCGCCCCCTTGTGCGGGGTGCAGTTCCATCCGGAATCCGTGCTCACCGAGGGCGGCTACACCATGTTGGGAAACTGGCTTGAATCATTGGGCTTGGCTGGTGCTGCCGCCAAGGCATCCACGTTGAGCCCCTTGATCAACAGCTAGCTGGCACTAACAACCGCCAGCAGGGGCGCCGGCTGATTACGGTGCGGGTGTTTCCTTGGGCGTTGCCGACGGCGAGGCTTTCGCCGTCTTGGTGGGCTTCGGTGTTGGCGTTGGTGTGGGCTCCGCAGGCTCGGGCGCTTTGGCGAGGGTCACCACAACGGTGGTGTGCTGAGCCACCGCGGTCTCTGCCGAGATCGACTGGTTTGTCACCATGCCAGGGGTGACAACGGTGTTCTCCGCTTCCTCAAAGGTGACATCCAGGTGCGGGGAGACTTTTTTCAGCTCGGCTGTCACAGCTTCCTCCACCTTGTCGGGGTCCTTGGTCAAGTCAAACAAGGAAGGCATCAAGACCTGCCCGGTGGAGATTCTCAGTGTGATGCCGGAATTCACGGGAACGGTCTCGCCCGGGGCTGGGTCCGTTGTGACAACAAAAGTGGCCGGAATGATCCCGTCATTGACTAGTTCGTTGTTGTTGAACGTCAAATTCAGTGCGCGCAAGTCGTCCCGGACCTCGGATTCAGTCTTGCCGGCAAGGTCTTTGGGAATGGTTACCTGCGAGGGCCCCTTTGAGACAAACAGTTCAATGGCAGAGCCGGGGTTCAGCATGGTGCCCGAGCCTGGCTGTGTTCGGATCACATCGCCTGCCGCCACTGACTTCGAGTATTCATCGGTGACATGGGGCTCAAGATCCAAGTTGCGGAGCTGGGTCAGTGCCTCGTCTTGGGGGGAACCATCCAGGGATGGGATGGATACTTGCACCACTGCCGCAGGCTCGGCATTGAGCATGTTGTAGCCAACCATGGCACCGCCTCCAAGAACAATGACCAGCCCGAGGAAGAGGGTGATCATCCATGCCCGTCGGCGTCGGTTGTCGGCAGGGGGAACATCCGCCGCTTGCTCAGCGCCGCCGTCGTCGGTTGTCAGCGCACCCCCGGCGAGAACTTTCGCCATCGCACGGGTGGATGGGCCGCCGTCGTCCACTGCCTGCACAGGCCCCGTGGCATCCTCGGCGGCAGGCAGGGGCAGCAGGGCCGGGGCGGCCACGGGTCCGGACACGGCGAGGGCGGCCACGGCAGCAGGTGAGCAGTCAGCGGGGGACGCGGCAGCGGTGGGCATGACACCAGTGCGCGCGGCACGCAGGGCGCGGCGGAAGGAGGCTGCATCCTGGAAGCGGTGTGCCCGGTCCTTTTGCAGGGCGCGCAGCAGGAGCGCGTCAAGGGCTGGCGACAGCTCAGTGTTGTAAATGCTGGGCAGGGGCGGATTTTCACGCACATGCTGGTACGCCACTGAAACAGGGGAATCGCCGATGAACGGCGGCCGACCGGCAAGCATTTCATAGAGCAAGCAGGCGGCGGAGTACAGGTCGCTTCGGGCGTCGACACTCTCCCCGCGGGCTTGTTCGGGTGACAGATACTGTGCCGTGCCCATGACTGTCTGAGTCTGGGTCATGGTGGCGGCCGAATCCGAAATGGTCCTGGCAATGCCGAAGTCCATCACCTTGACCTGGCCCAGGGCCCCGTGCTCGTCCTCGGTCACCATGACGTTGGCAGGCTTGATATCGCGGTGGACAATGCCGGAACGATGGCTGTAATCGAGGGCAGAGAGCACCCCCAAGGTGTAGTCGACGGACTGGTCAATGGTGAGGCTCTTGCTGCGAATCAAGTCGCGCAGCGTTTTGCCATGGACGTACTCCATGACGATGTAGGGGACATGGGAGCTGTCGTGCCCTTGGTTCGTGACAACGTGTTCACCGGTGTCGTAGACGGCCACGATGAACGGATTGTTGAGTCCTGCCACAGCTTGTGCCTCGCGGCGGAAGCGAGCCTGCAGCTGGGAGTCGCGGGCAACATCTGCCCGCAGCATTTTGATGGCCACGGAGCGGCCCAGCCGAATGTCCCTGGCTTTATACACGTCGGCCATGCCGCCGCGGCCGAGCAGTTCCCCAATCTCATACCTGTCACTCAGGACGCGCGGAACACTCATGGGTACCTGGGGTCCTTCCGGTATCAGTGTGTGGGAGATTGGGGAATTGCTTGGTTGTTGGAGACAAACGCTACTGGCCGTCCCCGGCGGCAGGAGGCACTGATGGGGCCGCGGCTGGAGGTGGCGTTGTGGCGGTGGGTGTTGGTGCGTCCTCCGGGCCCGTGGAGACGTAATAGGTTACGACAGAACCCTTGTCGGCCTGTGTGCCTGCTGTCGGGTCGGTGCGAATGACGACTCCCTTTGCCACCGATACTGATGGTTCCTCGACGCGGGCCGGAATGAAACCAGCCGCAACCAAGGCCTGGTCATAAGAATCGCCGTTCTGGCCTGACGAGGAAGGAACAGCAGCCGCAGTAGGTTCCTGTGGTTCCCTGCCCTTGGAGACGGTGACTGTGATGGTCGAACCCGCAGCTACGAGGCCAGTGGGATTGACACTTATGACGGTCCCTTCTGTGACCTTGTCACTAAACTCGTCCGCGGCACGGTCCACCTGCAGTCCTTGACCGGTCAGTAGCGACTCGACGTCGGCAAACGGCTTGCCGACCAGCTGGTTGCTGATGACATCAACGTCGGCGGGCGCCTCCGATGTGGGCTGATCCTCCGTGGGGGTGGGCTCCTCGGAGGCTGTGGTTGGGCTCGCGCTCGTGGCCGACGGAGTCTGGCTCGCCGCGGTCGGTGGCGTCGCCGGTTTGTCGCCAAAGAACCCGTTGTTCTGCAGGAGCAGGGCGCCAACGGCAAAAACCAAAAGGACGAGCAACGCAATCAGTGGCCAAGTCCAGGGGCTGCGGCCCTTCTTTTTAGTCTCGTCAGGGGACGCATCCTCGTCCTCCAACGCCTGTTCGTCATCTTCCGCAGACCAAGCGCGCTCTGCAGCGAGAACCTCAGCGCGAGTCGGGGCCGCGGTTCCTTCGTCGTCCGTGACAGCAGGGAGAGCAGTGGTCGAAGGCTCGGCAATATTTCCAACCACGGACGTGGGAGCTGTTCCATTGACATCGACGGGTGCGGTGATGGGCCCGGTGCTTGCTTCAAAGAGCAGCATGCCCGGCACTGCTGCGTGGGCAGCCTTGATGTTGCCCACCCGAATGGCTTCGGCAGCTTCGGCCAGTTTCATGGCGTTCGCCGGCCGGTTGGTCGGATCTTTCGCCAGCATGGACATCAACAAGGCACGCACGGGAGTGGGCAATGTGTCAGGCAGCGGAGGCGGTGCATCATTGACCTGGGCCAGTGCAATGGCGATCTGTGATTCGCCGGAGAACGGGCGGTGTCCGGTGATGCACTCATAACCTATGATGCCCAGGGAATATATGTCACTCGACCCCGTCGCCACCTGTCCCGTTGCCTGCTCCGGGGCCAGATATTGGGCGGTGCCCATCACTTGCCCTGTTTGGGTCAGGGGCACCTGGTCGGCAAGGCGGGCGATGCCGAAATCGGTGATCTTGACCTTGTCGTCGGGTGTGATCAACAGATTGCCGGGCTTCACGTCGCGGTGCACAAGTCCCTGTGCATGTGCCACGGCCAGGGCGCGCGCCGTTTGGGCGATCATTGACAGCGTCCAGTCCGCAGTGAGGACGTGCTCACGTTCGATTAGAGTTGAAAGCGGCTCGCCGGGGACAAGTTCCATCACCAGGTAGGCGGAACCGTCTTCCTCGCCGTAGTCAAACACGTTCGCGATGCCGTCATGGTTGAGCAGTGCCGTGTGCTTGGCCTCTGCCCGGAACCTGGCCCGGAAACCGGGATCCCCTGTGTATTCGTCCTTGAGGATCTTAATGGCAACTATGCGGCCCAGGACCAAGTCCTCCGCCTTCCACACCTCACCCATGCCGCCAATGGCAATGCGTGATGTGAGTTTGAACCTGCCGCCTAAGGTGATACCAGAAGTAGGCCTCACTTTTTCAACACCGCCTTGAAGAGTTTGCTTGCATTGGGACTTGTAAATTGTGCGCCGGTGGCCACATCAACCTCTGGCATGACAATGGTGACGACCACCTCCGGGTCGTTGGCCGGTGCAAAGCCGGTAAACCATGAGTTGTTCAATCCATCTCCAAGCTCTGCGGTTCCTGTCTTGCCTGCCACTTCAACACCGGGAACGGCCGCGGCCGAAGCAATGCCGTTGTCAACCACACTGACCATCCAATCAGTAATCTGGGCCGCAATTTCCGGCGTTGTCGACTGACGCAAAACCTCGGGTTTGAGGCTCGAGACAGTTTTTAGTTCCGGGGTGCGCACGGTTTGTACTAGATTCGGTGCCATTTGCTTGCCACCGTTGGCAATGGCGGCAGTCATCATGGCGATCTCCAAGGGGGTGCTGAGGACATCGCGCTGGCCGATGGCACTTTGCGCCAAGGCCGGGGCATCCAATTTGCCTTCGCTGCCAGGAAAACGGCTGCCGACCACCGAATCCGGTAAAGTCAGCGAATTGTCGTTGAAACCGAATTTCTCGGCTTGGGCCGTAATGGCATCCTGTCCCAAATCCAGGGCAATGCTGGCAAACGGCGTATTGCAGGAGTTCTCCAAGGCGAAGGCGAAGGACGCCTTGTCTTGGGTGTAGCACTGGCCGTTCGCGTAGTTGGGCAAGGTGTACTCGATGCCAGGGAAGGTCAACTGTGCGGGATTGGGAAGAATGCTGTCCTTCTTATACTTGCCCGACTCCAGCGCGGCGGCCGTATCGATGATCTTGAAGACCGAGCCGGGTGCGTACAACTGCTTGTAAGCGGAGGAACCAAACAAGTTGATTCCGGGGATGCCCACAAGGCTTGCCATCGACTCATCGAAGTCCGCCTTGTTGTGGGTCGCCAACAGGTTGGTGTCGTAGGACGGCTTCGACACCATGGCGATGATGGCGCCGGTCTTGGGGTTCATGACCACAATGGAACCGCCGATGCCATCGGGGATTGAATCGTAGGCGAGCTTTTGAATTTTCGAATCAACTGTCAGCTCCACGGAGCGACCCTGCGGCTGCGCACCGGTGAAAGCCTGGGCGATGCGGTCAAACAAAGCGCTGTCGGAAGTGCCCGTGAGCTCGTCCTTCATGGCTGATTCCACGCCGTACTGTCCGGAGTACTTGCTGAAGAAGCCTGTCAGTCCCGCGTAGAGCAGAGGATCGTTGTACTTGCGCTGGAACTTGCAGTCGGTTTTTGTGGCAACCGATTCGGCAATGGCTTGACCGTCGACCAGGATGGGGCCGCGGTTGCCGCAGAAATTCATCTCCAGCTGACGGTTGTTGTTGGGATTGGCATTGAGTGAATCCACGGCAAAGAACTGCACGTAGGAAATTGAGCCAAAGAGCAAGGCAAACAAGGCGATGGCGACGATCCATGAATTGCGGATTGCTTGGTTCATGGTGCGGGCACCTCCTTCTGTGTCGGCTCAATGGTTGGCGGGGTTTCACTGGATGGTGGCATGGCAGAAACGTCAATGGGACGCCGTGCGGCATCTGAAATTTTCAGCAGCAGCGCCAGGATGATCCAGTTGGCCAACAATGAAGAACCACCAGCTGCCAGGAAGGGCGTTGTGAGACCCGTCAGAGGGATGAGCCGGGTCACGCCACCGATGATGACAAAGCACTGCAGTGCAAAGGCAAACGACAATCCCACGGCCAGGAGCTTTCCGAAGGCGTCTCGCGTGCCGAGGGCTGCGCGGAATCCTCGGGCGATGAAGAGGGCGTAAAGCGAGATGACAGCAAACAAGCCCACAAGGCCCAGCTCCTCACCAATGCTGGCGATGATCATGTCACTATTTGCCAGGGGCACATTGTCGGGGGAACCTTGGCCGAAACCGGTTCCCATGAGCCCGCCGTTGGCCAGGCCAAACAGCCCTTCGACTACTTGGAAACTCCCGCCGGCAGCACCGATGTATTCGGGATTCAGGGCGTGGACCCAGACGTCGATGCGTCGGGTCACGTGGGGAAACAATTGATACGCGGCAACTCCGCCGACGGCAATCAACGCCAGGCCGATGAAGATCCAGCTGATGCGGCTGGTCGCGACGTAGATCATGACCATGAACAGGCCAAAGAACAGGATAGATGTGCCCAGGTCGCGCTGAAAAACCAGCACGCCAACACTGGCCAGCCACGCCACGATCATGGGGGCAAGGTCCTGGGCGCGCGGAAGCTGAAGTGGACCAATCTTCTTTCCGGCCAGAAGGATCAAGTCGCGGTTGGAAGATAGGTACCCGGCAAAGAACATGGCCAAGGTGATTTTCGCTATCTCACCTGGTTGGAACGTAAACGGACCAATCGCAATCCAGACCGTCGCACCATTGACGTTGCCCGCGCTAATCCCGGGAACGAGGGGAAGAATCAGCAGAATCACCGAGGCCAGCAGGGATATGTAGGTGTAGCGGCGCAGAATTCGATGGTCGCGCAGGAACCAGACCACGGCGATGGCGGCGATGGCGGCAAGGCTTGTCCACATCCATTGCCGTGTTCCGGCAGTGTCCCCGGAAGCGATGTCCAAGCGGTGGATGACAGCCAGACCGAGGCCGTTCAGGGCCACGACCACGGGCAACATTACCGGATCGGCATATTTCGCCTTGAAGCGCAAAACCACGTGGAAACCAACAGACAACACGGTCAGAATTGCTATCTGGATGTAGAAGTCGTTGTCGAAGCTGCGGCCCAGGTTCAAGTTCACCAAACCATTGGCCATGGCTGACATGGCCAATGCCAGCACCAGCAGGAGCAGTTCGGTGTTCCGGCGTGGCTTGGAGACGGTCAGTAGCTGGCTCAATTTCCACCTCCGGGAATGCATGTAGGGGGTGCTGCAGGCGTTGCCGTCTTGCTTGCCGCGGTGCTGGGGCTTGCCTTCGCCGTGCTGCCGACAGCCGAGCCGGCCGAAGCGGAGCTTGGGGTTGGCACAGGGGTGCCCTTGGCCGTGGAGGATTGGGTCCCCGTCGGCGAACTGGTGGGCGCCGAACTGGTGCTCGGCGACGGCACAAGGTCGCATGGGGGCAGGCTCGTGCCCGTGCCCAGTTGCAAGTCGCTGATGATTTGCTCGGCACCGCTGAGCGTGGAAACCGGCATTGTCGCAGCGACCAGCTGTTGCGAATAGTCGGGCAGGGAGTGAACCTCAACGCTGGTTTCCCGATAGAGATGCGAGAGTGAGACGGGGCCGAGCGATTGTGAAACACCCTTGAAGATGGCCACGTTTCCATGCGAAACGCCCACAAAGAACTGTGTTTGAGTCCAAGCGTAGGCGGCCCAGGAACCCGCCACAATGACAAGGGCTGCCAGGAAGCCGAGGATGGCCAGTACCAAGGGCCGCTGACGCAGTCTCGGGAGCGACACCTCGGTGTCCTCCACCATGGTCGGTGCAGCTTCGGGTTTGTGCGTGAGGACAGTTGCGGCGCGCTGCGCAGCGGGATGGTGTGGAAGCAGCGGGATCTTGCCATCGGCATTGGCAGTCAGCGCTGCACCCACGAGTTCATGTGATCGTCCGGCCAGTTCTTTCCGGATGGCAGCTTCGCGAATATTGGCGTCCAGCGCCTCGGAGTCGGAATCGTCCGCTTCATCGGGATCGTCTGGGTCGTTGGCCTCGGCAGGGGCAACGCTGTCGGTGTCCGTGGCCGGGTGTTCGTCTTCCGGATTCGCATCCGTGTGCCCGGACGGCTCACGCCCGGCAGGAGTCCCGCCGTCGTGCATGTCAGCCTGGGTCGTGGCCGGTACAGCGGTCTGAGGTGGAAGATCGGATTCATCGGAGACGGAGGTGTCGGGCTTGACGGTCTCCAGGGCAGCTGTGCGGGTCTGCTCGGGGGTGGCTTCGACAACGTCAAAGACAACCACGGTGACGTTGTCGGGCGAGCCTGCGGCCAGGGTCAGCTCAATGAGCGTGTCGGCGGCCGTGGCAAGGGATTTCGTGTGCCGGATGACTTCTTCAATGACGCCATGACGCACAAAGTTCAGTCCGTCCGAGCACAACAGCCAGCGTTCGCCCGGGCTGGCATCGAAGTGCTTCAGATCCAGTTCGGGCGAGGCATCAACATCACCCAGAACGCGCATGAGCACGTTTTTGTGGGGGTGAACGTCGGCTTCGGCTTCGGTCATGCGACCCGCCTCGATCATGCGCTGGACAAAGGTATGGTCCGTGCTCAGCTGTTCAAAGGCTCCATCCTTGAGCCGGTAGGCGCGGGAATCACCAATGTGGGCGTAGGCCAGGCGTTCCCCGGAGAGCAGCAGGGCAGTCACGGTGGTGCCCATGCCAGCCAATTTAGGATTGACATGCACCAGTTCGGAAAGCAGCGAATTTGCGCTTTGGATTTCATCGGCCAGGCGCGTCCCTGCGTCGTCATTGTGGTGGTTGTGGTCCAAATGCACCAAGTCAAGGACAGTGGAGGCGCTGGCCACGTCACCGCCTGCGTGTCCACCCATGCCGTCGGCGACAACGGCCAAATACTTCCCCGCATAGGCGGAATCGTCGTTTTTGGCCCTGACCATGCCCACATGGGATCTGGCGGCGTAGCGCAGGATGAGCGGATATTCGGCCATGTTCACGGCCTCAATTCGATGACCGTTTTGCCGATCCGCACAGGAACACCGAGTTCCACGGGAAGGGCGCGAGTCAACGCCGTGCCACCGAGGAATGTTCCATTGGTGGAGCCTAAATCTTCAATGAACCAGCGAGTGCCCTGCGGGAAAAGGCGTGCATGGCGTCCGGAGGCGTAGTCGTCCTCAAGCACCAGCGTGGCTTCCTGTGCGCGTCCCAGCAAAATGGGCATGCCGGCAAGTTCCAGAGTGGTCCCTTGGAGGGGGCCCTCGGTCACAACAAGTTGGTGGGCCTGTGGCTTGGCTTGTGGGGCCACTTCAATCAATTCCGGATGCTTGCGGGCCTCCCTGGCAGTGAGTTCGCCCACCTTGGCTTTGCGTCCGATCACCAGGTCTCGGCGCATGGCCGCCACAACACTGAACACCATGATCCACATCAAGACCAGAAAGCCAAAGCGCAAAATGGTGACAACGAGGCTGAGATCGTTCATCGCCGACCACCGCCCCGTGCCGGGAGGATGCGGAAGGTTATTTGGGTGTGTCCCATGGTGATGCTCGATCCGTCGTGCAGGGCTGCCGTGCCTTGAACGCGGTGGCCATCCACGTAGCTGCCGTTGGTCGACCCAAGGTCAACGGCCGTGGTGGCTCCGTCCCGGGCACGAATTTCCAGGTGCTTGCGTGACACGCCTGTGTCGTCGATCAAAATATCGGCTTCCGAAGACCTGCCGAGAATGATGGAGGAAGCGTTGAGGGAGTATCGCTGACCGTCAATGTCCAGCACGGGCTGGCCCTGAGGGGCGGCAGCCGGGGACGACGGCGGTGGCTGGCGTTTGTAGACCGGCGCCGGGGGGGCTTGGGCAACTCCAGGATTCTGGCTGGGACGGGCGGGGGGTCGCGGGGTGTTGTGGGCTCCTACATCCAGCGACGGCGCGGCATTTTCCTTCTCTGTGGCGGAAGCGACATCAAAATGGCCAGCACGGAGGTCAGCGTGGTGGTTGAACGCAACACGCACGGGGCCTTGCAAGACGTAACCTTGGCTGCGGGAGTGGTTGATGACAACATCGCACAGTTCTTCAGCCAGTGTCACGCCCCAGGCTTGGGCGCGTTCGAAGTCGGCATCGCCAAGTTCGATATTGAAAATATTGGGAGCGAGGGTCCGTCCGGCATCCAAAGTCATTGCTTTGTCATCCAGTTCCCTGCGCAGGGAACTGGCCAGTTCCACAGGCTGCACCGTCTTGGAACCTATCGAGAAGGCGCCACGGACTGCCTTTTCAATGCCTTTTTCAACGTTGTCAAACAAACCCATCTACTCTCCTTTCCTTAGGTGCTGCTGAATGGTACTGCTTACTTGTTACTTGCTGGATGGTCCTGGAGTAGCTGAAGTGTGCGGGCAGGTTGCCTGGAAACCGGTGCACAGGCTGTGTCGCAAAGGGCACCAAACCAGCGTCGTCCGCATCGCGCACAACTCTACCCATGCTCGATACTACTGCCGCAGCCTTTGAATATACCTGTTGGGTGAGCCGGATGTGGCAAACTTCCTACAACGGCAGGGCACTGCAGGGAAGCGGCGGCAGGTGGAAAGATCCATGTGAAATCAAGGATCGGGATTGCTTTGCAGGACTGAAATTGGCTCAGTCAGCAGCTGTGGAACAGCTCGTTTAGGTAAATCGGTACAGTGTCCTATATGCTTGATCTCGCTGTTCCACTGAGAGACGAAATTACTTCGACCCTTCGGTGAGACAAGAAAAACGCGCGAGTGGCGGAACGGCAGACGCGCTGGCTTCAGGTGCCAGTGTCCGAAAGGGCGTGGGGGTTCAAATCCCCCCTCGCGCACGTTTTTGAGAATCCCCGGTGAAACCAATGGTTTCGCCGGGGATTTTTGTATCTTTTGGGGATCCACGGCGGTTGCTCCTGTCGAAATCCGGCAGTGGATGGTCCCGCAGTGTATTGACAAGACTTCGCAAAGCCCCATGTTCTCAACAAACTGGAGCTTGTGCCACGGGATGCGTCGAACTAGCGGGGTAAATGTGCCACAGGATTGTCAGGGCGATCCTTCAGCGGAAGATGGTCCGTGCCTCAAAGCTGCTGCTCCTGTTGCTGCACGGCGGGGTCCCGGTGCAATCATGGTTCGTGTTCTGCCAACAAGGGCTCCTGACAGCATCGTCCTGCTCTTGGAAGATGTGGGTGCCCTCTTTTTCTCCTTCCATGAACAGAACAGCGAAGTAAGAAGTCTTCCTGCAGGACCGGGTCCTACTGACGTGATCCTCCAACAAGAACTCGGACAGGGCACAGAAGACCAGCATGGGGTTTTGCGCCCGCCGCGTCTACGGTTTGATCGCCACACTGCCCGAAGGCAGCGGCGAAGAGTCCCTGCGGTAGGACCGAGACCCAGGGCCCAGCATGTTTTGTTGACCGCGCCGGCTTGCGGTTGAGGCGGATGCGGTCCTGGCAGACAATCGTGACGGTGCCACTGCAGGCGAACTTCAATGGGGCCACCTGGGTAAATGATGTCGAAGCTGACCCGAGAGCGACGACGCGCTTCGATGTCCATCTCCAGGCCTTGTCGAAGGCGCTGCTTCAGAAGGCACTGCCTCGGACCTCCCTTTCAACGTGGGGCAAAGGCTCCGTGGTGCAGGATCCAGTTCCTTTGCGCGGGGAAGCGAGGGTGCTTATGCCCCGGATACAGCCATAAGTGAAACTGAAAATGGCAACAACGCCCGGTTGCACGTTTTGACGCCACTACTGGGATGGAGGTGGAGCCCGGCCTAGGCATATTGTTTGTCAGTGCCGCTGGAGCCCGGACCAATCGGGTTGCTGAAACAGCGCAGGCCGGGGTCCCGCCGTCGTTCGATAAAGTGCGGAAGCAGGCTAAAGCCGGCTGGAGCGTGGAACGGATGCGGCGGGAAACTGGTGCCTCTCCTGAACAACGCAAGATCTTCTACTTACAGTTGTACAAGGCTCTGTTCTGACCGAGCATCGGCAGCGACGTGAACGACCAGCACAAGGGCAAGGATGAAAAATGCACACTGCTGACGGCTTGAGTTGCTACAAATTTTCCCCCTCGGGGGCACCTGCCTCACGCAAGCAACATTCCGTGCCCTGTTTGCCAGGGAGCGCAATGGCGGTACCAGTGGACGGCCGAACAGGTCGTGGTCGGACTGCAGGAGCTCATCGACGGACGTGACGACTTCCTCGAGCACCTCGACTATTACTGCAACATTCCCGTGTGCAGCACAACTCCGGAGTTTCACCGGCCGCGCGGGCCAGAGCGGCAGCGACAACTATCGCAGCCGTGGCGGCAAGTCCGGGAACGAGTCAATGATGATGAATCCATAGCCATGCAACTTCGTGGGCCACAACTAGTGAAGTCTTGGCACTGAAATTGAAGCGTTTTCCCAACATGTAAGGCGGCGATGGGGGCAATGAAGACCTCGGCACGCCGTGCGCCTGAGACGTCATGGCCGCCCTCGGCATCCAGCCCATGCTCCCGGCTCGGGCATCGTGGTTCTGAACACACCCAAGGTCAAGGCCGCGACGATGGGCCCGGAAAATGGGAAGACGCTGCAGATCAATACAACAGAAGCCCAAGAAAACCAGCCCAGCCACTTCAGGTCGGTCTCCATTGGCGGGGACCCACACTCTGTAGCCGGGGTGGATGTCGAAAAGCAACAAGCTGGCGGTGTCCTGGGCTTTGAGCTACCAAACACCTCCGAAGGACGCGACTGGGAAACGGTGAGGAAGACTGGACACTGAGTGCCTCTACCCCGAGCACCGCCACCGCCGTTTTCGATCCGACCGCGGGTCTTCAGGCAAAGGCCGAAGTGGAAACAACTCTCGACCTGGGAGCACTGGTGTTGACCGGAGCAACAGCGGGAGCAGCCGCAGGTTGTGGGGCCGGAACCAAGCGACATCTCGGCTCCGAGTCACACCCAAACGGCTAAGTCCACGGACACTTCTAGGGGCCCGGGGCCCGGGCAGGTCCTCCGCAGAGACAACATCGGTGCCGACCGGAACGGCTGCCCGTGTTCCCGAAGCAAACATGAGCGAGGGAAGCAAGGACGCGTCCGACTTGGCGAACACCGGAGTAGCCCCTCTTCTGCCGGGACTGTTGATCACCGGGATTGCAGCACTTGCCCTGGGAACGGTTGTCTTCAGCAGAAGACGGCGCGCCAGGGATTGGGTGCAGACGTACTGAATCGGCGCTGAAGGAACTCCCCAGTGGAATAACTACAACAACTGGGCCCATGAAAGGAGCTGTTGTGGCCGGAGAATACGGCGGCAACAGCTCCTTGCTGCGTCAAGGCAACGGTTCTCTGGAGAATGCTGACCTAGCCATCCCCTTCCGCATAGGATCGAGGCATGAAGAAACTAATGGTCCATGTCGGAGTTCAGCTGGGCAGTTCAGCAGTGGCGATTATCTTGGCTGCCCTGATCCTGCCTCGATTCAGCTTGGGCCTGGTCGGCTTCCTCACAGCAATCGTCGTCTTTACCGTTGCCCAGTCACTCTTGGAGGGAGTTGTAGCCAAGTTGGCAAACAAGTACACGCCAGCGTTGGCCGGAGCAGCTTCCCTTGTCTCGACTTGGTTGGCATTGATCATTGCCACCCTGTCGTTTGGCGGCATCAGAATTCATGGCTTCTTCACCTGGATACTTGCGGCCCTTCTTGTTTGGGCCATCGCGGGGCTCTGTTCCGTACTTGCGCACAAATACGTTCTGGAAGGATCCAAGAAGTAGGAGCGAATGGACCACTAAGCGACTGATAGTCGGGGCGGGTTGGTGGATTTGCGTGTTGTTTGAAAGGTGTGTATTGTTTTTCGAGTTGCTCCGGTTGATGGGGGAACGGTATTGCTTGAGTTGATGTGGCTGGTTTTGCTGGTTGTGTTGGCGTGTTGTGGTGTGGTTGGTCTGCTTGTTTGAGTGGATTTGCTTTGCTGGGACTTTGTGGGTAAGCTTGAAAAGTTGCCTCGGTGCTGATCATTGCGAATGAACGTGTGTTTGTTTGGGTGTGTGGCTGGGTGTGTTTGTTGTTTGAGAACTCAATAGTGTGCCAAGTTTTATTGATACCAATTTATTTATATGGATTGGTTATTTGGTTTTGTTGTTGCCGCCCCTGTGGTGATGGCAGGACTGTTTAGCTGGTTTCGAATTTAGTGCATGTGTTCATTGCCTTTTTCCGGTGTGGATGTGTGTGTCTGTTTGTTTAGTTATTAACGGAGAGTTTGATCCTGGCTCAGGATGAACGCTGGCGGCGTGCTTAACACATGCAAGTCGAACGATGAACCTCACTTGTGGGGGGATTAGTGGCGAACGGGTGAGTAACACGTGAGTAACCTGCCCTTAACTCTGGGATAAGCCTTGGAAACGAGGTCTAATACTGGATATTGACTTTTCACCGCATGGTGTTTGGTTGAAAGATTTATTGGTTTTGGATGGACTCGCGGCCTATCAGCTTGTTGGTGAGGTAATGGCTTACCAAGGCGACGACGGGTAGCCGGCCTGAGAGGGTGACCGGCCACACTGGGACTGAGACACGGCCCAGACTCCTACGGGAGGCAGCAGTGGGGAATATTGCACAATGGGCGAAAGCCTGATGCAGCGACGCCGCGTGAGGGATGACGGCCTTCGGGTTGTAAACCTCTTTCAGTAGGGAACAAGGCCACATTTTGTGTGGTTGAGGGTACTTGCAGAAGAAGCGCCGGCTAACTACGTGCCAGCAGCCGCGGTAATACGTAGGGCGCAAGCGTTATCCGGAATTATTGGGCGTAAAGAGCTCGTAGGCGGTTTGTCGCGTCTGCCGTGAAAGTCCGGGGCTCAACTCCGGATCTGCGGTGGGTACGGGCAGACTAGAGTGATGTAGGGGAGACTGGAATTCCTGGTGTAGCGGTGAAATGCGCAGATATCAGGAGGAACACCGATGGCGAAGGCAGGTCTCTGGGCATTAACTGACGCTGAGGAGCGAAAGCATGGGGAGCGAACAGGATTAGATACCCTGGTAGTCCATGCCGTAAACGTTGGGCACTAGGTGTGGGGGACATTCCACGTTTTCCGCGCCGTAGCTAACGCATTAAGTGCCCCGCCTGGGGAGTACGGCCGCAAGGCTAAAACTCAAAGGAATTGACGGGGGCCCGCACAAGCGGCGGAGCATGCGGATTAATTCGATGCAACGCGAAGAACCTTACCAAGGCTTGACATGAACTGGAAACGCTTGGAAACAAGTGCCCCGCTTGCGGTCGGTTTACAGGTGGTGCATGGTTGTCGTCAGCTCGTGTCGTGAGATGTTGGGTTAAGTCCCGCAACGAGCGCAACCCTCGTTCTATGTTGCCAGCACGTAGTGGTGGGGACTCATAGGAGACTGCCGGGGTCAACTCGGAGGAAGGTGAGGACGACGTCAAATCATCATGCCCCTTATGTCTTGGGCTTCACGCATGCTACAATGGCCGGTACAATGGGTTGCGATACTGTGAGGTGGAGCTAATCCCAAAAAGCCGGTCTCAGTTCGGATTGGGGTCTGCAACTCGACCCCATGAAGTCGGAGTCGCTAGTAATCGCAGATCAGCAACGCTGCGGTGAATACGTTCCCGGGCCTTGTACACACCGCCCGTCAAGTCACGAAAGTTGGTAACACCCGAAGCCCATGGCCCAACCCGCAAGGGAGGGAGTGGTCGAAGGTGGGACTGGCGATTGGGACTAAGTCGTAACAAGGTAGCCGTACCGGAAGGTGCGGCTGGATCACCTCCTTTCTAAGGAGCACCAAACACCACGAGAACGACCGCATGGTTGTTGTTGGTGGTGTGAGGAGTAAAGACTCATTGCCAGAACGCATGTTTCTGGGTGAGTTGCTCAAGGGTGGAATATCAATGAAATAGGTGCCTGCCGGCACGAGGCAATCCGATCCAAGTACAACATCTGCTTTTGTGGATGTGGGGAACAGGTCATCAAGGGTTGTGTTCGTGGGGTGGGTGGTGTTTGGCACACTGTTGGGTCCTGGAACAACAAAATCC
>NZ_JASISP010000001.1:0-446436 GCF_030063185.1 Arthrobacter sp. H35-D1 | reverse complement strand
GAGTGTTATTGATCATAGTTTGTGTGTGGTCAAGTTTTTAAGGGCGCACGGTGGATGCCTTGGCATTAGGAGCCGAAGAAGGACGTAGGAATCTGCGATAAGCCTCGGGGAGTTGATAACCAAACTTTGATCCGAGGGTGTCCGAATGGGGGAACCCCGCTACCCGGTGTGAGCCGAGGTGGTGACCCGCATCTGAATATATAGGGTGTGTGGAGGGAACGTGGGGAAGTGAAACATCTCAGTACCCACAGGAAGAGAAAACAATAGTGATTCCGTTAGTAGTGGCGAGCGAACGCGGAACAGGCTAAACCGTGTCATGTGTGATAGCCGGCGGGCGTTGCATGATGCGGGGTTGAGGGACTTACCGATCTAGTTCTGCCGGACTAGGAAGGGGAATGGTGCATGTATAGGTGAACGGTTTTGAATGGCCGACCGTAGAGGGTGAGAGTCCCGTAACCAAAATGCAGTGCACTCCCTTTGGTGAGTATCCCAAGTAGCACGGGGCCCGAGAAATCCCGTGTGAATCTGTCAGGACCACCTGATAAGCCTAAATACTACCTAATGACCGATAGCGGACAAGTACCGTGAGGGAAAGGTGAAAAGTACCCCGGGAGGGGAGTGAAATAGTACCTGAAACCGTGTGCTTACAATCCGTCAGAGCCAACGCGCCTCACTTGTGGGGTGGTTGTTTTGGTGATGGCGTGCCTTTTGAAGAATGAGCCTGCGAGTTAGTGTTACGTCGCGAGGTTAACCCGTGTGGGGAAGCCGTAGCGAAAGCGAGTCTGAACAGGGCGAGTTTAGTGGCGTGATCTAGACCCGAAGCGAAGTGATCTACCCATGGCCAGGTTGAAGCGTGTGTAAGAACGCGTGGAGGACCGAACCCACTTCAGTTGAAAATGGAGGGGATGAGCTGTGGGTAGGGGTGAAAGGCCAATCAAACTTCGTGATAGCTGGTTCTCCCCGAAATGCATTTAGGTGCAGCGTTGCGTGTTTCTTACTGGAGGTAGAGCTACTGGATGGCTAATGGGCCCTACAAGGTTACTGACGTCAGCCAAACTCCGAATGCCGGTAAGTCAGAGCGTAGCAGTGAGACTGTGGGGGATAAGCTTCATAGTCGAGAGGGAAACAGCCCAGACCACCAACTAAGGCCCCTAAGCGTGTGCTAAGTGGGAAAGGATGTGGGATTGCTTAGACAACCAGGAGGTTGGCTTAGAAGCAGCCATCCTTAAAAGAGTGCGTAATAGCTCACTGGTCAAGTGATCCCGCGCCGACAATGTAGCGGGGCTCAAGTACACCGCCGAAGTTGTGGATTTCAAACATTGCCCTAACCAGGAGGTTCGTCCTTTGGTTCAGGGGTTTGGAGTGGTAGGGGAGCGTCGTGTAGGCATTGAAGCCGCAGTGTGAACTAGCGGTGGAGCCTACACGAGTGAGAATGCAGGCATGAGTAGCGAAAGACGGGTGAGAAACCCGTCCGCCGAATGATCAAGGGTTCCAGGGTCAAGCTAATCTGCCCTGGGTAAGTCGGGACCTAAGGCGAGGCCGACAGGCGTAGTCGATGGACAACGGGTTGATATTCCCGTACCGGTGAAGAACCGCCAATATTGAACTGGTGATACTAACCACCCAAGCCACCATTGAGTGTCCTTCGGGACCAGGGTGTGTGGGGAGCGTGGGATACTGAACCAGGGAGGTAAACGTATTAACAGGTGTGACGCAGGAAGGTAGCCGAGCCGGGCGATGGTAGTCCCGGTCTAAGGACGTAGGAAGCACGATAGGCAAATCCGTCGTGCTGTCTTTGATGACGATTCTGAGATCTGATGGGACCCCCGTACGGGGGAATTCGGTGATCCTATGCTGCCTAGAAAAGCATCGACGTGAGGTTCAAACCGCCCGTACCCCAAACCGACACAGGTGATCAGGTAGAGAATACTAAGGCGATCGAGAGAATTATGGTTAAGGAACTCGGCAAAATGCCCCCGTAACTTCGGGAGAAGGGGGGCCTGCCCCGTGAAGGAGATTTACTCTCCGTGAGCGGGTGTGGGCCGCAGAGACCAGGGGGAAGCGACTGTTTACTAAAAACACAGGTCCGTGCGAAGTCGCAAGACGATGTATACGGACTGACTCCTGCCCGGTGCTGGAAGGTTAAGAGGACCGGTTAGCACACTTCGGTGTGCGAAGCTGAGAATTTAAGCCCCAGTAAACGGCGGTGGTAACTATAACCATCCTAAGGTAGCGAAATTCCTTGTCGGGTAAGTTCCGACCTGCACGAATGGAGTAACGACTTCCCCGCTGTCTCAACCATAAACTCGGCGAAATTGCAGTACGAGTAAAGATGCTCGTTACGCGCAGCAGGACGGAAAGACCCCGAGACCTTTACTATAGTTTGGTATTGGTGTTCGGAGTGGCTTGTGTAGGATAGGTGGGAGACTGTGAAGTCACAACGCTAGTTGTGATGGAGTCATCGTTGAAATACCACTCTGGTCACTTTGGACATCTAACTTCGGCCCGTAATCCGGGTCAGGGACAGTGCCTGATGGGTAGTTTAACTGGGGCGGTTGCCTCCTAAAAAGTAACGGAGGCGCCCAAAGGTTCCCTCAGCCTGGTTGGCAATCAGGTTTCGAGTGTAAGTGCACAAGGGAGCTTGACTGTGAGAGGGACACCTCGAGCAGGGACGAAAGTCGGGACTAGTGATCCGGCGGCACATTGTGGAATGGCCGTCGCTCAACGGATAAAAGGTACCTCGGGGATAACAGGCTGATCTTGCCCAAGAGTCCATATCGACGGCATGGTTTGGCACCTCGATGTCGGCTCGTCGCATCCTGGGGCTGGAGTAGGTCCCAAGGGTTGGGCTGTTCGCCCATTAAAGCGGTACGCGAGCTGGGTTTAGAACGTCGTGAGACAGTTCGGTCCCTATCCGCTGCGCGCGCAGGAAATTTGAGAAGGTCTGTCCTTAGTACGAGAGGACCGGGACGGACGAACCTCTGGTGTGTCAGTTGTACTGCCAAGTGCATCGCTGATTAGCTACGTTCGGATGGGATAACCGCTGAAAGCATCTAAGCGGGAAGCCCGCTTCAAGATGAGATTTCCATACACCTCAACGTGTGAGAGGCCCCCAGCTAGACCACTGGGTTGATAGGCCGGACGTGGAAGCGAGGACTAAAGACTCGTGAAGCTGACCGGTACTAATAAGCCGATAACTTACACCACACACACCTCGAAAAAGGTATGCTCGCGTTCACTATGTGGTTCCCAACCAACAAACCCACCCGTTTGTACGGCCAGGAACAAAAACAAGCGACCACCAGAAGTAACGGACTCCGTCCAAAACCACTGGTAGTAGCCTGTACAATAAAAGAGAAGTTGTTCCAACAAGAACACCCAACAAACTACCCACCCGCCAGGGACTGGGGAATGAGTTACGGTGGTCATAGCGTGGGGGAAACGCCCGGTCCCATTCCGAACCCGGAAGCTAAGACCCACAGCGCCGATGGTACTGCATTCGTGAGGATGTGGGAGAGTAGGACACCGCCGGACAACACCAAAAACAGGTCGAGGCCCCACACCAACAGGTGCGGGGCCTCCCTGCATTTAACAACCACACCGGCCCGGCTGGCCACCCGCCACGACGCCCACGCAGCGCCTACAAAAATACCGGTCTAACGAAGACACTCACCCGCCGCCTATACATGTCAGCCAGACGCCGGGTGCGTGCTACCTGAGAACAATGTCCGTGGCTGTCGCAGGGGACTGGCCGGTCGAGACAAAACCTGAGACATTGGCCTGGGGGTGTTTGATGATGTCGGTAACCGAGCCCAAGTGCCGCGACAGATCCACTTTGTCTTCCGGCGCGGCGAGCAAGAGCTGGAAACCAAATTCTTGCAAGGCGTTGATTCCTGCGCCGGCGTATTCGGAGTTCGCTTGGATAAAGGCTTCGTCAATCATGACGGTGCCGTAGGTGCTGTAACCCTGGACGTCGATGCCAAGCTGGTACGCCAAAGCTGCGCCCATGATGAAGGAGGTAAATCGCTGGCCTTCACCGCCCGACAATGTGCCGGGCTCAAGCCCTATCTCGATTTCTCCGGTAGGGCGGTGCTCATTGCAGCTGATGGTGACATGCTGGCGGACGTCAAGGACAGTGTCCGCCCAGTGCGCCAGGGCAGGGTCGCCCAGGGCGTTGACGAGGCGTTCAAGCTGCTGATAGCTGGAAGCCATCTTTTCCTCGGTTGCCTTGGTGTAAGCGTTTCCCAGCGCTTCCTTGAGTTCGCTGCGGAACGCCCTGGCTTCGTCGGGAATACTGGTCTTTACTTCCAATCGCAACCGGCTGCCCTTTTCAAACGGCACGTCTGAGAGAATCTGGTTCAACGGCAGAATACGTTCTTCAATGACCCGGCGTTCCTCTTCCAATAGTTGCAGGAGGTCCGAGAAGCGCTCGTAGGAGCGGTTGTTGAAGTACTCGCGGAACTCGTCTTGGCGCTGTGGCAGACCGTCGGAGATGATGCGTTCGTACAGCTCTTCGTAGTGCTCCGTCGCGTCGGCACCTGTGCCGTGACTGGCACTCATGGTTGGCCCGAACTGGCGGCCAAAGGATTTGAAGATTTCGCTCAAAGCGCCTTCGGTCCGGAACTGTTGTTCCTTTAGCGTGGCACTGCGCTCCCCCAAGTCCACGGCAACACCGCTCAGCAGGACCTCCAACTCGTCCAAAGAGGTGGGTTCGCCATTCAAGAGGTACGGAGCAAAGGCGGCAACCGCCCAGTCCGGGGCGCTATCCGTGAGGGTACTGGCATCCTTGAGTGCGGCTTGGACAGCTGCCAGATCCTTGGCGATGGCGGCGGCGTCATGGTGAAGGACGGCTACTCGACCGACTGCCGCTTCAAGTTCGGAATTAGCTTCAGTCAACGATTCACGCAGCTGCGCCAGCGTGGCACTGCCGGCGATGGTCTTTTCCAACGCGGCATGCAGAGCCTCGAAACGGGTAGCCAGCTCCGCGGAATCGAGCTCAGCGAAGCCCCTTTCATCAGTGGCAACGCGCTGTAGCGCGTGCAACTGGCTTGTCGACTGCTCCTTGGCGATGCTGCTTTGCGTTGCGGCGGCGGCAGCTTTCTCATACTGGTCGGCCAGTCCCTGTGCCTGCTCCCGGAGCTGCGCAATCTTGGCGACATTGTTGAAGCCCAACAAGTAATCGCCGGGGTTGAGTGTACGGGTGTCTCGCTCAAAAACGGCAGAACTCAGTTTCACGGTGCCTGCCTGCGATACGGCCTTGCTGTGCTGGTGCAGTCCGGAGTCGTCATTCACGCACGTGAATGCAAAGTCGGCAGCAACCTTCCCGCGGAGCCAGACTCCGGCGTCGGAATCATGAAAATCCAGTATGCCGACAAGCTCGTCGTCGCCCGCCGCCGCGGTTCGGTGCGGGACAGCAATGTTGATCCAGCGCAACTTGCCGTGCCCGTCCAACGCATTGATGGCCTGGGTAACAGCTGCAATGTTCGTCCCGTCGATCAGCAAAGTGGTGGCGAGGGAGCGCAGCACCTTCTCTGCTGCCGCCCGCCACGCGCCGTGCCCGCTGCCAATGTCCACCAGCTCGCCGGCGAACGGCATGTCCTCCACGGTCAGGCCCGTAGCCGTGCAGATGACCCGGCGGGCGGCGGCACTGCGGGAGTCGATATTGCTGCCGCGCCGTTCGAACGATTCGATCTCGGCTCGCAGCTGCTTTTCTTGGTCCCTGATATTCACGCTGGCGGCAACGGCTTGGTATTCAAGCGTCCGCGCAGTTTCCATGTCCGCTTGTTGAAGCTCTACGCCGGCGGCCGCATTGGCACGTGCGGCGTCAAGACCCGCTCTGCTCCAGTCATAGACGAGCCCGGCTGAGTCCAACTCCGCCTGGGCCGCCGTTTCCACGCGTCGGCGCTCTGCCAACTCGCGCTTACCGGTGCGAATGTCTTTTTCCAAGCCTTCGATGGCGCGGCCGCCATGGTTTGCATGCTGCTCTGAGAGGGCTGCAACAGACTCTGCCAGTGCGTCCTTGGCCGTCATTCCAGCGTCAATTTGCCGTTGTTTCTCCTGCCCCGCCTCGGCCAGGGCCACTGCCTTGGCGGCCAGCAATTCAGCCTGGAACTTCTGCCGCAACAACGGCAGCTGAACATTTTTCAATTCAGTTGTGCGCGATAGCATGGTGGCGATGTCCTGCAATTTCTTGTGCAGCTCGGGTACGGGTGCCAGCGCGTCGCGCTGGCCGCGAGCATCCTCCAGTTGGCGGTAGATGCCGCTCAGGTGGCTGAAGTCCTCCACCGCGGCGGTGGCAGCAGCCAGGGTTGCCGGCTTGTCAAGCACCTCGTAGCGGAAGAACCGGTTGACGCCCTTGTCCAGTCCCTTGCCGTTTTGCAGGGTCCGCAGCAACGAGAAGGCCTTGTCATTGTGGATCCCCAGCTTGCGGCGGAACCGTTCGGCAAATGTTTTGTGGACGTCAAAGGCCTCGGCGCCAGGCAACGCGCCATGCAGGGACGACGGCGAAAAGCGCCGACTGCCATGGTTTTCCAGTGCCTCGATATTCAGCTCTGCGTTGTGGATGACGTAGTGCTTGCCCACTTGGCCTTCAAGACCGTTGGCTGGCAGGTCGAAGAGCGCGGCGATAGTGACAATCCTGCCCAACCCGTCCTCGAAGACCAAGGCAACCGCAGACCAAGTGGCGCTGGGGCGTTGGTACACCACGCCGTCGGACGTCTTGATCTTGCGTCCGCGCATATAGCTGAAGGTGGTGCGCCGGTCCTTGCGGTTGGAGGCCTCGTGGGCTGACTCGTTCAGACGCGGAGCAGCGTAAAAGATGTGCTGGATGCCATCGAAAAGTGTTGACTTTCCCACGCCTGGATGACCTGTCAGCAGCGTGCCGGACCTGTCCACGTACATTGAATGGCGGCCGTGGAAGGTGCCCCAGTTGATGATTTGGATCCGACTGAGGCGGAACTGGCCCGGATTGATTTCTTCACCAATGGGCAGGGTGGTGGCAATGCTCATTTAGAACGTCTCCTGCATCAGCGTGGCTTGGCCGTCAGCCGACAAACCGTCGGCAACATCGTTACTGTCCTCGAACGGTTCAGCGGCGGGACTCTTGTCCAGGGCGGCAAGGTAAGCCGGAATTTGATCGATCGAGTCAAAGGGAAGCGCCAAGGCAAGTGCGTTGCTGACTCGGTACTCGTCCGCAAGCTCGGTGGGCACGATCAGTTTCAACCCTGCCAGCCTGGCAAGGGCGGCATCCGTCTGCTCGTCAAGGCGCTTGTCGTCCACGGCACCAGGCTGGCGGTGTTCGGCGAGAATCTCGCGGGCGCCGGCGCGGGAAACGCCCACGTCGGTCTCTGTGCCGGCGTGCCGGTCAAGGAGCACTCGGAGGCGCAACGCCAGGAGCGTCTCCTCCCTGCGCAGCGGCTTGCGGGCCACGATGGGTTGCGTGTGCACGGCATCAATCGCGACGGGGGCCAGAAGCGCGATCTTGCGCTCTGCATCAATGGTCAGCAGCAGGAAGATCTCGCTCAGGTACTGCTGCAGGGAGACGGCGTGGTTGAGGATGGTTGTCCACAGGGCCGGGTCCGTTGTGCCGTCGATGTAAGGCCCGCGGAGCAAACGCACCAGCGCCTGGCGCAATTCCAAGGGGAAGGACCCGGTATCGCCGGCAAAGAGTGTCCGCTCACTTGCGCCTGGGTAATCCTGGCCTGCGGAATCATTTCCGGTGTGAATGGTGCGGCTCATGGGGCGGGGTCCTTCGCAAAGGTGAACAACGGGACTTCGGCGGTGCGAATGGTGCCGTCTATCTGGGTGAAAGTGAGGGTTTGGCTGCGGTGCGAGTCCATGGCGTTGTCCGAACTGCGTGCGGCCATGATGAGACCGCGGATTGAGTTAAGATGCTGCAGTTCACTCGGCAGGGAAGTGTAAACATCGGCCAAGGTGGCGCTGCCGTTGCGGCTGTGCCGGGCAAGTTCGACGGCGGCCTGCAAGACGTCCATGTCTGGCGCGGGCGTGGCGGGTGTGCGGTGGATGTCGGCGTCGCTGAGTGCCGGTGGTGCGGCCAGCCTGGGCGGCGGCACATGGTCCTCGGGGTTGAAGATGCCCAGCCCGGCGAGCGTTTCAAAGGCGGGGGAATACAACAGCGGCGGGGCCACTGCCGTGCGGGAGCCCAGCGAGGCCTTGGCCATTGCTTGTTCGGCAGCGTGGATGGCCTTGCGCAACAGCACCGATTCCCGAAACTCCGCAGACTGCACATAGGCGTGCAGGCTCTCAGACAGGCGACCGTAAATGGAATGGACATCCGCGGCTTGACGACGCATCTCACGCACGAGGGACGCGAGGTTGGCCCGTTCCTCCGAGCTGAGCTGGTCCGTGAAGTCACGTTCAAGCAACTCATTGACCGACTGCCGGAACCTGGCTTGTTGCACCGGGTCGTTGAGAAATTCGGTAAAGCCCTGGAAAGTCTCGCCCTCGGCGGTGCCGCGCAGTGCCTTGTCTCCGGCCAGCACTTGGCCCATGGCCACACCCTTGGTTACCGAGGACTCCATGATTTCCTGGCGGATCGTGTGCAACATGAGTTCGACGCCGTCGCGCATGCGCTTGAAATCCGCCGGTAGGCTGGCGGCCAGGTCCAAGACGCTGCGGGTGGCTGCCACGGCCGAATCATCCGAGAGCACGGCGGGGCTGCCACCGTTGCGCAAGGCGGCAATTTCACTTTCCCGTTCGGCGATTTCCGCTTCCAGGGCGGCAATTCGGGTGTCGGGGTTGGGGTCGCTTTGAAAGGACAACGTCTCGATGCTCGTTAGCAACGTGCTGAGTCGGGAGCTGTTCAGATTGGTGCGGTCGCCGGTCAAGGTGTCCAGCAATGCCAATACACGGGCCGTGCTGGCTGTGGGTTCGTAGAAGAACTTGCCATCCGCCATGGGCCGGGCCAAAAACTGGCTGCGCACCCAGGAGTCGGCGTAGTGCGAGGCCTGCCAAGCCTCGTTCAGGCTCAGATTCTCCCCGCGCAGTTCCTTCATGAAGTCGGCCAGGTCGGCGTGGAGAACTTCCAACGGCACTCGCTGCCTGGTGGCTGTGAACTCAGCACGCAGGAAGGCCACGGCCCACGAGGCACCTTGTAACAATTTCCAAGTGGGGCTCTGCCGCAACTGTTTTTGCGCGTGCCACTGCGCAACGGCGTTGTCAGTGGAGCGCATGAAAGGGCCTTTCGGCAAAAGCGGGAACGGGGTTCATTCCATTTTAAGGCATGGGGAAGGCGTTGGTGACCCGCCACCGCGCAGCTAGGCTCGTTGGGCGGCCCGTTCTGCCAATGCATCGGCCACGGCTTGGAATTCTTCCAGCGCGGCTTGGAGGTCCTCCACAATTTCAGCGGCAATGACTTCCGGTGGCACGCCGTCGTCGGCGTTCTCCAAGGACGGGTCCTTGAGCCAGGTGATGTCCAGATTTGTTTTGTCGCGTTCCAGCAGTTCCGCGTAGCTGAAGGGCTTGAAACGGTCGGACTCCACCCGCTCGGAACGCATTCCGGCCTTGTAGGACGCGATGAAGTCAGCCAAGTGTTCTTCACGCAGCGGATTTTGTTTCATGGTGAAGTGTTCGCCCACACGGAAGTCGTACACCCATAGTTGCTCGGTCCACACTTTGTCCGGATTGGCGGGCTTCCGGTCGAAGAACAAGACGTTGGCCTTCACACCTCCCGCGTAGAAGATCCCGGTGGGAAGTCGCAGAAGGGTGTGCACATCGAATTCGCGTAGCAGCCGTTTGCGAATCGTTTCGCCAACCCCGCCTTCGAACAAGACGTTGTCGGGGACGACGACGGCGGCCCGGCCTCCCTTGGCCAGCAGACTTGCGATGTGCTGGAGGAAGTTCAACTGCTTGTTGGTGGTGGTGACCCAGAAGTCTTGGCGAGAGTATGAGGCATCGTCGCGCTCCGCCCGGCCGTCTTCGCCCACCACGGTGATGGAGGACTTCTTGCCGAAGGGCGGGTTGGCGAGTACCAGGCTGGCGTGCCGGGTGGGCATTGATGACAAGGCGTCACGGACGTCGATCACCGGCTTGCCGTTTTCGCGTCCCACGCCGTGCAGGAACAGGTTCATGGTGGCCAGCCGGGCCGTGGAGTCCACCAGTTCCGTACCGTGGACGGTGCGGCCCTCGCTGAGATCACCGCGCTGTTCCGGCGTCAGGGAGGCGCCGAAGTTTTCCTCAATGTGTTCGATCGCAGCGAGCAGGAATCCTCCCGTGCCACAGGCAGGATCGCTGATGGTGTCTTCGGGGCGGGGTTCCATGACCTGAACCATGGCATGGATCAGCGGACGGGGTGTGAAGTACTGGCCGGCTCCGGACTTCACATCAGAGGCGGAGCGCTGGAGCAGAGCCTCATAGGCGTCACCGTTGAGGTCCCCGCCCACGGCCCACGTCTCGGAGCCGATCAGGTCCTTGATGATTTTACGCAGCAGTGCCGGTTCCTGGATGCGGTTCTGTGCCTTGCGGAAGACGACGCCGAGGTTGGTTGGCTGGGTGCCCAGTGACCGCAGGATCCGCTGGTATTCCGATTCCAGGTCATCGCCGCTCAGAGCCACCAGATAGTCCCAGGAGATCTTCAGGTGGGGAGGGAAGATCTGCATCGGGATGAGGGCATTTTTTTGCTTTTCATCACACATCTTCAGGAACAGGATGAAACTGAGCTGCTCCACGTAGTCGATCGCGGCGACGCCGGCGTCGCGCAGCACGTCGCAATAGCTCCAGAGCTTGTCGACGAGCCTGCGTACTTCGGCCGGATTGCGAGTCATTCTTGGTTCCTTCGGTGGCGGGCGGTGATGGCGGGGGAAAGAAGTTGGCAGAGCGGTTCGGCACTGCGTGAAATGGCAATGACGCGGGCCTCTTTGACCGCATCCAAGTCCAGCTTGCTCCAATGGATTTCCCAGCCGGCGGCAGTGGCCAGCTGGTCAAGGAACGCTGACTGGCTGCGTGTGTTTCCGTCGCGGAACGGGTGCAGGGAGGTCAGCTCACCCCAATGGTGCGCCAGCCTTGCGGCAAATTCGTGGTGGTCAAGGTGGAGCAGGAAATTATCGGCAGCGATACCGGCAAAGACCTCGCCGGCGAAGGCCTCGATGAACTCGGGCCGGCAATGTGCAACGCCTGTTCCCATGGCTTGGGTGTCTGTGGTGCGGATCTCGCCCGCCCAAGAATAGAGCCGTCCCATCAAACGCCGATGGATTGCCTGCAGATGTGGGAAATCGAACACTCCGGCAATCGGATATTCCCGCAATTGGGCCATAACGATTCCGGCTAGGTCCTGTTCGGCGAGATCGAGCTGGTGCTGATCCAAGATGCCCGGAATATTGATGAGGATCTCGGTGCCTGGATAGGTGTACTTGTCCGGCATCGAGCTCACTTGCCAGTTGCGAGAATTTCGGCCAGTCGAATCTCCACAGCCTCGTCAGCGTCCATGTTGCCGCGAAGGACTTCGCGGGACAAGTCGCGTGCACGCTCAGAAGTACAGCCTCCGGCCAGATACTGTGCTGCGTCAGCGAACTCCACGGCTGACTGAACTTCGGCCTCGGTGAGCCCGCTCTTGTTCTTCAGGGTCGACATGCTGCACTCCTTTGCGTTGAACGTGGTGATCCTCGTCAGGATGCACCGTCGCACCCTTTCATTCTACCGGTCCGGACTGACACGGGCCTGAGTGCAAGGCTGGCTGTGGACACTTCTGTGTGCTGGTTTGCGACCTAGACTTTCGCCTTCACAGAAGTACGACGCCGGACGGCTGGCTTTGCGGCGGCACGCTCAGCGGCAATGCGCTCGAGCAGGATGGAAGCAGGTTCGTCGGCAGGGTTCTGATCGACGAGGGTGCCGGCGAATGCGGACGCCAATATACGCTCTCTCAGCCGCCCATTTCTGGTCACGAGCCCCTCAATGTTGTTCACTAGTCGAGATGCGCCGTCTAACTGCTCCGAGACTAAAGTCACGAGGTCATCCTGCTCTTGAACTGGAGGAATTGGAATTGGGAACTTCTTCATAACTCTGAGGCTAACTGATGCTAAATTAACGCTTTGTTTGCCGTTGCGCTCGAACCACTTTCGACCGTAAGAATTTGCATGCCAAGCTATGAGTTCTGGTAGGACCGCGTTTTCTCGAACCCTGATCCGAAACACATGGTTTTGGTGAATGCAATTATCGATTGCCCCTTCCCAGATCCAACCACGGCCAAGTTTGTCACGGTCGCCACCTTCGTTCAAAAGCACGTCGCCAGGCTGCAGCAGCAGCTTTTTGATCTGCTTCTCCGTCGCACGAATTTTGGTGACAACGTCAAGCTTGAGGTGACCAGCTTGGACATTGGCGACTCGAAGGTAGGGGACCTCAGTCAGTGCTGGGTCTGACTGTTTCTTCGCGTCTTTCGTAATTCCGCCGACAACATCGGCTATCTCCTCAAGCCGACCCCACCGCCAATTGTTGGGGATCTTTGGCAAATCGACGTCATCAACATCGGCCGGTGACGGCGGAAGTGCGTATGCATTCGTCATCGTTGCCGTCTCGGAATACCGGTTAAGACGTAACCTGAATGCCGAAGCACGACGAGCAGAGGTGGAAAGCAATGATGATGCTTCGTCAAGCCGTGAGAGCTGTTCTTCGAGGGCTTCGACGATGCGGTGCTGTTCGGCGAGCGGTGGGAGCGGAAACGGGATTGAGTTGGCCGCAGACTTGGTTAGTTTGAGTCGTGTGGTTCCATTTGCGTAGCCTTCGAAGTTGAAAGTATTTAGATAGTAGTGAAGAAACGAATTGGTTGTAGCGTTGGTGGCCCGCAATACGTGAGCATGGTTATTAACCCATGCAGGACCGCTAATTCTGTAAGCTTTCGTTTTGGAAGGGTCAAAAAATTGCACGCCGTCTTCCCCAAGCAGAACTAGATCCTCGTTGAAGATCTCTGCATCGATGGTTCCAACTTGTCCGGTTGCTCCGTAGTAGGGAACTGAGCCGGGCCTTTTTGCCCGCTCTGCAGCACTGAGTGGCACCCGCAGCCGGTCTAGGTTCTCTGAAATTTCGGTGAGCGTCGTCCAAGCCCAGCCGCTTGGCAGTTCTGCCAGTTCGCTCACGCTGCGAGCTCGTGTTGTAGCTGTTCAAAGATGGCGAGTGCATCACTCGGGAAGGCCTGGGCAAAGCCAAACTGGCCACCGCGCTCGGTGAAGGGGGTTTTGGTTAAATCGTCGAGTTCCACGGTTACAGATGTTTTCACTACTTCGGCAATCCGCCGAATCCACCAGCGCTGCTCATCGGTGAAGTGCACTCCGGCGTGTTGCTGCCGCGCGAACCAAGCAACTAGCCTTTCATCCACCAAGGAGCTGTAGGCGCGGATACCGCTACGGGCGATTGCCCCCGCTGAATCTACTGTCCCTCCACCGCCCAACTCGTGCCTGAGTATCGTGACAAGATCGGTCACTCCAGGCTTATGGCCGGGTTCGGCAACCTCACCAAGGGCTGCATAGGCGCTCCAGATGGTGTCCAGCGAGCCAATAGATGGGATTCGTTTGACCTGTTCTGCCAGTTCCTTCAGCTGCGCGTATGTTGGCCGGGCAGTGGCACTGCCATGGAGAAGCTGCAGCACGGCAAGCTCATCCTTGTTCTCCGCGATGAAGTCCCGCCATGACTCGATGGGCGACTTTGCCACGTTTCCGTCCAGAACCGGTGCCGCACTGAGCAGCTCGTCGGCGTTTACCTCATCAAAAATGATGTCCTTGGCTCGGCGGATGTCCATAATCCTCTTCCGTAGCTCAGCGCTGCTTGCCAGCGGCGCCACGCCTGTTCGGATCAGTGCCGCCACGGCGTCGTCGCCCGACTCGCGCGCCTGCTCCACGGCATCGTTGTCCGAAGCGGCAGACAAGCCCTGCACGATGGCACGCAGCGACGTGCCACCGGAAACATGCTCGATTTCCGCAGCTTCATTCGGTTTAAGCTGTGTTGCCAACCGGCCCAGCCGGGCAGCCAACGTGGAGACTTCATCCACGGTGATGGTCAGGGCACCGGCCTTTTCCATCAGTTTTTGCAGGGAGACAGACTTGGGGAGGCGGTCCATGGGATCGGCATCCACCAGCTCGGATTCCGTGACACCCACAGCATCGACAATGACAAATCTGTCCTTGGTCAGGCCGTCCTTCGCATCCGGGGTGACCTGCGCATACGCATCGGAATCCATGGTGCGGGAACCGCGGCCCTTCATCTGCTCGAAGTACACGGCAGAACGAACCTCACGCATGAAGAACACGCACTCGATGGCCTTCACATCGGTGCCCGTGGCGATCATGTCCACGGTGACGGCAACCCTGATGGATGGGCTGTTGCGAAATTGCTGCAGAAGCTGCTGCGGATCATTGCCCTGGCTGCGTGAACGGTAGGTGATCTTCACTGCAAAGTCCTGGCCCTTGCCGAACACTTCACGCACCTGCTGGACGATCTCATCGGCATGGCTGTCATCCTTGGCAAAGATCAACGTCTTGGGCACGTAGCTGCGGCCCGGGAAAATCTCGGTGTAGAGCCGGTCGCGGAAAGTGCTTAGAACAGTGCGAATCTGGTCCTTGTTGATGACGCTGCGGCCCAACTGCTTGCCCGTGTACGAATAGTCTTCTTCCAGTTCCTCGTAACGCTTGCGCCGCGTAGCCCGCTCCCGCATGGGAACTATGGTCCCTGCCTCCACCGTTGCTCCCTGCGACGTAACCTGGGTCTTGATCCGGTAGACATCGAACGGGACGTTGACGCCGTCGGCCACGGACTTTTCATAAGGGTATTCGCTGACAAGGTTCTGGTTGAAGAAACCCAAGGTCTGCTTGGTGGGTGTGGCAGTCAAACCTACGACAGGTGCGTCAAAGTACTCCAGAACCGCGCGCCACTTGCCGTAGATGGAGCGGTGGCATTCGTCCACGATGATCAAGTCAAACGTCTCCGGCGGCAAGGCAGCACTATAGGTGACGTCGACGGGAGACTCCGGCTCGCCGTCGTCGTTCTCATCATTCTCCGTGGCCGAATCCGGCAGGTCCTCGCCAGCCAGCATGCGGAACAGCCGCTGGATGGTGGAGATTGCCACGTTCGTGGAATCGGCAATGGTCCTCCCCGCAACCCGCTGCACAGCGTACGTTTCACCGAAGCGGCGGCCGTCGTCGGGATTCACGAAGTTCACAAACTCCGATTCCGCCTGGATGCCAAGGTTGTTCCTATCCACCAGGAACAGGATCCGCCCCGCGTTGGCGTGGCGGATCAGCCGGTACGCGCTTGTCACCGCCGTGAACGTCTTGCCGGCACCGGTGGCCATCTGGATGAGCGCCCTCGGGTGCTGGCCCTTCAGCGACGTTTCAACCCCGGTGACGGCCTGGACCTGATTCGGCCGCAGCCCGTCCACCTCCAGCACCGGCAGCTGTTGGATCCTGGCCAGCAGCGTTGGAGACTCCGGACTGGTGTCCGCCTCTGCCATCCAACGCTTGAGTGTCTCAGGGCGGTGGAAGCTAAAGACCTCACGGGAGCGGGCATCCGGGTCCAGCAAGTTCATGAACCGGGTTTCGGCACCCGTGGACTCGTAACAGAACGGCAGCGGCGTGTCAGGGTGCCAGGTGGCAAGACGCGCGCTCGCAGGCAGGCCCGTGGCGTACTTGGATGTTTGCCATTCCACACCTGTGAGACTCATGCCTTCCTTCTTGGCCTCCAGCACGCCAACAAGCCTGCTGTCCACGTAGAGCAGATAATCCGCGAAACCGGAATCCAGTGGGAATTCGCGAACCGCCACCCCCATGCCGGCCATGGGGGCGATGTCGCGGTAGTCCTGGACCAGCCAGCCTGCAGCCCGCAGCATCTTGTCGATATTTTTTCGGGCTTGGACTTCGGAAAGCGGCCGGGGGGCTGTGGCTCGATCGATGAATGTTTGGCGCGCCGCCGGAGTTGGCTTGGGCACGTCCCGGCTGAGTCGCGGTTCACTGGAGGCAAGCTCATTGAGCTGAGCCTGCAGCTGCTCCAATTTCGCTGCCATGTCCGATTGTTCTGTCCGTGCAGCGGCAAGTTCGGCCTCAGCCTTTGCGCGGGCCGCGGCTTCGGCCTGGGCTTGTGTGCGGCTCGAATCGAGAACCGTCAGGGCCTCAGCCAGCTCGTCACGGCTGGAATCCAGCGCGTCATGAATTGCATGCAGGCTCGCTGCGTCCTCCGCAGTTGCCGGTGTGAGGTCTGCCGGGCTGGGCGGCAGGAAGGTGCGAACGGTGCGGTCCTTGGTGACGGCCCGGTACAGAAGGGTGCCAAGTTCCCAGCATGTGTGCAGGACGCCCAAAGTGATGTTGGCGTTGAAGAGGTGGCTGTGGGTGGCCTGGTTGCCCGTCTTCCGAATGCGGTGCAGGTCTTCAATGGCGTCCTTCCCCAGGACGCCGGCCGCGGCAAGGGCTTGGATGCGGTCAATCTGTTTGCTGCTGTCCACCGCGGTGTTGCTTCGCAGCAGCAGCTGTTCGGTCAGGACTTCGGCCAGCTGCCGGCACTTGATGAGGGAACCGTTGGGATCCGTGTAGAGGCTGGCTTCTGCGCCGGCGCCATAAACAGCCAGCAGGGGCTCCACGTCGAGGAGGAGCCCAAAGTTGACCGACTTTTGGGCGGCGCTGAGGATCATTGGATCTATGTGCGTCAAAACGTCCCCCTCGGACTGGTCAGCCGTTGTGATTGAGACTACCTGAAAGGACTCCACATGGTTCGGGCGGGATGCTGATGAAGTCGACAGCTTTTCTTTTCAGATGAACAAAAACGCGGACAATAGTGAGTGATTGGAGGTATTTCATGCAGTTGCAAAACCCGCTTCGCGCCATTTGTCCGGCGCTTGAGGCTGACGTCCTCATAGTGCTGGCCGATGGGATTCCCCGCTCACCAGGAAACCTGGTGCGCGAATCCGGAGTCTCCGGATCGGTTTCCGGTGTGCGGCGCTGTTTGGTGAGGCTTGAACAGAGCGGCGTCGTGAGTGCAAGCCACGTGGGAAACCGCATGGAGTACGCACTAAATACCCGGCACATGCTTTCAGGGCTTGTCGTTGAGGCTTCGACGGCGATGCAGCGATTCGTCGGGTTCCTGACTGCGCGGATTGCGGGGTGGGACGAACAGCCATTGCAAGTGACGCTGTTTGGTTCCGCAGCGCGGCGAGAAATGCGCAATGGCTCTGATATTGACCTGTTGTTTGTGGTTCCGGATAGCGCCAGCGACCAGCTTTACGCGGCCATCAGTGACCTTGCCATATCCGCATACCAGCTCACGGGCAATGACGTGCGGCCCATGGTCTATGAAGTTTCTGAAATTCAGCCAGCTCCGATTTTTGACTCCATTCATCGCGACGGCGTTCACGTTTTTGGTGACAGTCGATGGCTGGAGCATCGGGTAGATGAGTTGATGGTTGCCTGATGAGTGCTTCTTCTGACGCCATTGCGACGCTCGCCGTACATGCGGGGATCGCTGCCTCGGATGGTTTCTGCCTGCTGGCCGACGGTCAGCACTCCAAGTCCGGCAACCACGCTGATGCCATTAGAGTCCTGAAAGCTGCAGGCGGAGACAGCGCGACCCTCAGCCGCCTGCTTGGAGAGAAGACCAAAGCTGGATACAACGTCCAGAGCCTCACGCGCAACAAGTCTGCAAAGTGTATTGAGTGGGCAGAAAAGCTGCTGGCCGCTGCCGAAGAGAAGGATCCCAGTGGTGAGGCGGCATAAATCCGCACCCGCGGTTTGGCAGTTCCCTCTCCACCGCATGTGGTGAGACTTACGCACAGGGGTGACTTCCCGGCGTCGTGCTTACGGTAAGATAGACAAGTCTGTGCTGGCACCGGGTCCACTCATTGAGTGGATTTGGCAGCCGTGCAGGCACCGCAAATGAACCTCCTGTTACGGAAATGCCGTAACCGCCTAGACCAAAGGAGGTGGGTTCACATATGCGTCCTTACGAACTGATGGTAATCATCGACCCCGATGTTGATGAGCGTACCGTTGAGCCGTCGCTGCAGAAGTTCCTGAATGTCATCACCAACGATGGTGGAACCATCGAAAAGGTTGACATCTGGGGCCGTCGCCGCCTGGCTTACGACATCCAGAAGAAGTCTGAAGGTATCTACGCCGTGGTGAACTTCACTGCTGCTCCCGCTACCGCTCAGGAACTTGATCGCGTGCTTGGCCTCAATGAGACCATCCTGCGCACCAAGATCACCCGTCCGGAAGAGCAGAAAGTAGAAGCCGAGTAATTTCGGCCCTAACTTTTTAGTTTTTTCTTTGTAGGAAAACACCAAGCAGGAAGCAGGAGCAGATGGCAGGCGAAACCACTATCACGGTCGTTGGTAACCTCACCAGCGACCCCGAACTTCGGTTTACCCCGAGCGGTTCAGCAGTAGCGAACTTCACCGTTGCGTCGACTCCGCGGACCTTGGACCGCCAGAGCAACGAGTGGAAGGACGGCGAAACGCTGTTCCTTCGCGCGTCGATCTGGCGTGAAGCGGCCGAAAACGTTGCCGAGTCCCTGACAAAGGGAACCCGCGTGATCGTTTCGGGCCGGCTGAAGTCGCGGACCTACGACACCAAAGAAGGCGAAAAGCGCACCGTCATGGAGCTTGAGGTCGACGAGATCGGCCCCTCGCTGCGCTATGCCAACGCCAAGGTCAACCGCACCCAACGCTCCGGCGGTCAGGGTGGGAACAACTTCGGTGGTGGCCAAGGCGGCCAGGGCGGAAACTTCGGCGGCGGCAACGCCGGCGGGGGGCAAGGCGGCTTCGGCGGCAATTCCGGCGGAGGAAACTTCGGTGGCAATGGCGGCCAACAGCAGCAATCCGCACCGGCATCCGATCCCTGGGCCACGCCCGGTGGCGGGTCTTCCGGTTGGGGCGCAGGCCCGGACAACTCCGAGCCTCCCTTCTAAACGTGCGGTGCATGCCTTTTCTTGTCGGTTCAGCCGCCAAGCAGGAACCCTGTGCACCACGCTTATTCACAAATGTGCGGCAACCGCCGTACGCACACCATCCCGCGGATTAATATCCACGGGCTCCACTAACACTAAGGAGCTCCACGATGGCTAAGGCTGAACTCCGTAAGCCCAAACCAAAGTCCAATCCCTTGAAGGCTGCTGACATCACTGTCATCGACTACAAGGACGTAGCATTGCTGCGCAAATTTATTTCTGACCGTGGAAAGATCCGTGCGCGCCGCGTCACGGGTGTCACCGTTCAGGAGCAGCGCAAAATCGCTCAGGCAATCAAGAACGCCCGCGAAGTTGCATTGCTTCCCTACTCCGGCGCTGGCCGCGGTTAAGGGAGATAAATTATCATGGCAAAGCTCATTTTGACCCACGAAGTAAGCGGCCTCGGTGCCGCCGGCGACATCGTCGAGGTGAAGAACGGTTACGCACGTAACTTCCTTCTGCCCCGCGGCTTCGCTCTCACCTGGTCCAAGGGTGGTGAGAAGCAGGTGGAAGCCATCAAGGCTGCCCGCCTGGCACACGCCCACGCTTCAGTTGAAGCTGCCCAGGAACAGGCTGCCAGCCTCCAGGGCCAGGTTGTTGCCTTGAAGGTCAAGGCCGGCGCCTCAGGTCGCCTGTTCGGTACCGTCAAGGCCGACGACGTTGCGAAGGCTGTTGCCGCTGCAGGTCTGGGAAGCATTGACAAGCGCAAGGTTGAACTGCCCGCCCACATCAAGTCGGTTGGCAAGCACACGGCAAACGTTCGTCTCCACGACGACGTTTCCGCTGTCATCACCCTGAACGTTGTAGCAAGCTAGTCGCCTGCACAAAGCGTTGCAAGTAGCCCGGCCCCTTTGAATGGGGGCCGGGCTACTTACTTTAAGCCAACGCGTGGAACGGCTTCGCTTGCCGCAGCGGCCTCGAAAGCTGGTTCTTGCCGGACTACAGGGACTGAACCTCCGTTGTGGTCAGGCGCTGGTAACTCAGCGCTATGAGCCGGCGCAGAATGCCTGCATCAATGTCCGCAAGCTTGTTGAGGTATATGCATGATGCCCCCGGATCTGAAGTGGCCCAGCTTCTTCAACAGCTCGGCAGAGCCCGATGTGTCCGTGAGCCCGTATATGACCAGGTTGGCCTTTCGCGGTGAAAATCCTGCAGCAGCAGCGTCGCCCTCACACCCTGAAGCGTACGTGTAATGGTATGAGCCAAACCCAATGATGCTCGGATCCCACCTACGTGGCGGCTGCCCGGTGGTTTCCTGCATCAAGGCTGGTAGCGGGTGGGCATCTGCGCGGCGAGTTGCCGTGGTGTCGACGCTGTTGATGAAATCCACTGGCTCGGCTTCCGCGGCCGACGTCTTATTGCCGCCCTTGGACGTGCTGCCGGGGAGTGGATCCTTGGCCATGTCGCGTCTCCTGTCGTTGCAGGCAGTACGTTGCAGGCAGTCCAGTCCATGACATTTTCGAGTGCTTGCCAGGGATATCCACATGCGGGCATATGTCTGTGGATATTGTTGTGAGCTGCCGCGAATAAACACGGGCAACGCTGTGAGCAGAGAGACATTTTGTATCCGAAAAATGTACTCCTCCACAGGCAGTGGACAACGTTTGTACAGGTCAGAAGCACATTCTCTGGCTAATCCTGTACTTATCCACACTCTTGTCCCCATCCTGTGCACAAGCTGAGGCAGTTAATGCACCGGTTATCCACAGCCTCGGTGGGCAGCGGGGTTGGTGGATGCCCTTTCAGCGTCTAACGTAGCAACTAGGCTCTCCGAAATGACGACTTTGTCCGTACCAGCTGGCATGGAGCAGTCGATAAAAAAACACACCGCCAGCGGCGGTGAAAGACCCGGCCAGCAGGGCGGAAAGAGGGCACAGACATGTCGGCTCCAGCCAGGGAAATAGGGACAACCCCCCGTGAACCGGATTTTGCCAGGACACCGCCGCAGGATTTAGTGGCAGAACAAAGTGTCTTGGGTGGCATGATGCTCTCCAAGGATGCCATTGCAGACGTCGTGGAAGTACTGCGTGGCAATGATTTCTACCGCCCGTCGCATGAGAGCATCTATGAGGCCATCCTGGACCTCTATGGCAGGGGAGAACCCGCCGATGCCGTGACGGTAGCCGACGAGCTGACAAAACGCGGCGAGATTACCAAGATCGGCGGTGCAGCCTACCTTCACCAACTCATCCAGTCTGTTCCCACGGCCGCCAACGCCGGTTTTTATGCGGAAATTGTGGGCGAGCGGGCCGTGCTGCGCCGCTTGGTGACGGCCGGAACGAAGATCGTCCAGATGGGCTATGCCCAGGACGGAGAAGTCGAAGAGGTCGTCAACGCAGCTCAGGCAGAGATCTTTGCCGTGGCTGAACGTCGGACCACGGAGGACTACGTGCTCCTGAAGGACGTCATGGAATCCACTGTGGATGAAATTGAGGCTTCAGGGCACAAGGGTGAGGGTATGACAGGGGTGCCCACGGGATTCTACGAATTTGACGAGCTGACCAACGGGCTCCACCCCGGCCAGATGATCGTCATTGCTGCCAGACCAGCCGTGGGCAAGAGTACTTTCGCGCTTGACTGGGCACGCTCGGCGGCCATTGACCACAACATGGCCACAGTGGTTTTTTCCTTGGAAATGGGCCGCAATGAGCTTGCGATGCGCTTGTTGTCGGCCGAGGCCACCATTAACCTGCAGGACCTGCGCAAGGGTACCGTCAAGGACGACCAGTGGTCCAAGATTGCCACGACCATGGGCAAAATGAACGAAGCTCCACTCTTTATCGACGATTCTCCCAATATGTCGCTGATGGAGATCCGCGCCAAGTGCCGTCGCCTGAAGCAGCAGCACGACCTCAAGCTGGTCATTTTGGATTACCTTCAGCTCATGTCCTCCGGCAAGCGCGTTGAGTCACGCCAGCAAGAAGTCTCCGAGTTTTCCCGTGCACTGAAACTGCTGGCCAAGGAGCTTCAGGTCCCCGTCGTTGCCCTGTCGCAGCTGAACCGTGGGTCTGAGCAGCGCACCGACAAGAAGCCCATGGTCTCGGACCTTCGCGAGTCGGGCTCCATCGAGCAGGACGCTGACATGGTGATCTTGCTGCACCGCGACGACATCTATGACAAAGAATCAGCCCGCGCCGGCGAGGCGGATGTGATCGTGGCCAAGCACCGCAACGGTCCTACGAAAACAATGGTTGTGGCCTTCCAAGGCCACTACTCGCGCTTTGCCAACATGGCCAGCGACGGCGGGGGAAGCTACTAGCTGCATGGCGCCGAGGCGGTGCGGGCGCGGCCGATCGTGTGCACCCGTCGACGGACGTGGCCGTTAGGTATGTGGACGTCAAGCACCGCTGCGGCCGATACTGTTAAAGCATGTCCAAACCAACGACGCTGACCGACGCCTCCGGGGACAATCGCCGCGCCACCGCCAGGGCCATCCGGGGCTTGGCGATACCCGCATTCGGCGCCCTTATAGCAGAACCCCTATTCCTGTTGGCCGATTCAGCCATTGTGGGACACTTGGGAGTTTCACAACTGGCGGGTGTTGGTTTGGCGGCCACAGTCCTGCAAACAGTGGTGGGGCTTATGGTGTTTCTGGCATACTCCACGACTCCTGCCGTGGCACGGCTTTTGGGGGCAGGGCGGCACGCGGATGCCCTTGCGGTTGGACGCGACGGCCTGTGGCTTGCCGCGCTCCTGGGACTGGTGCTTGCTGTTTTTGGCATAATTGCCGGGGGCGGACTTTTTCGCGTCATGGGTGCCGGCGGGGAGGTACTGGAATACGCGCAGACGTACTTTATGATCAGCCTGGCCGGGATCCCCGCCATGCTGCTGGTTATGGCGGCTATGGGTGTGTTGCGCGGGCTGCAGGACACAAAGACACCACTCGTGGTCGCGGTTGTCGGGTTCGCCGTCAACATCATGCTGAATCTTGTGCTGGTCTACGGTGTGGGGATGTCGGTGGCCGGAGCCGCATTGGGCACGGTGATTGCCCAGTGGGGCATGGCGGCGGTGTATCTGGTCATAGTGGTGCGAGCGGCCCGACAGTACGGTGTGGGGCTTCGCCCCGACTGGGCAGGGATCCGAACGGTGTCCCGGGTGGGCAGTTGGTTGATGCTGCGGACCCTGTCGTTGCGCGGCGCCATCTTGGCCACCGTACTTGTTGTGACGGCGCAGGGCGCCACTAATCTGGCGGCGCATCAGCTGGCCATGACAGTCTTTACGTTCCTCGCCTTCGCTCTCGACGCCCTTGCCATCGCCGCCCAAGCCTTGATTGGGAAGGAATTGGGCGCCGGCAACATTGTTCAAGTGCGTGTCTTGACGCGGACCATGACCCGATGGGGTTTGGTCTTTGGCATCGTGACGGGACTTTCCCTATGGGCCGCCTCAGGCGCCGTCGGCTGGATATTCACCCCCGACGTCGGCGTCCATGCGGCACTTAGCGCCGCGCTGGTGGTGATGGCTGTCGGCCAGCCACTCGCCGGTTACGTGTTTGTGCTTGACGGCGTGCTCATCGGCGCAGGGGACGCCCGGTACCTTGCCCTGGCCGGGATTGGGAACTTGCTGGTGTATTTGCCTCTGCTCTTCTGGGTTTCGCAACTGGACTTTGGAGACACCGTTCCAGGACTGTTCTGGGTATGGGCAGCATTCAGTATCGGATACATGGGTGCCCGCGGCCTGACCTTGGGCCTGCGCGCCCGCACTGGGCGATGGATGCAAATCGGCGTTCCGGCCAGCCGCGGTTAGACTTGATGGGTGAGTGAAACTGCGCTGCCCCAGTCAAACAATGCCCGCGCCGTCGCGCCCGGCATCCCTGCGTTGTGGCAGCCCGTGCTGCTGCGGGCTGTTGTGACGCTGGCCTTTGGTCTGGTCACGGTCTTCTGGGCCGAGCCCGGGGTGCTGGGCCTGTGTATTGGCTTCGCCGGCTACTTCCTGGCCCTGGCAGCCACCCAGTACTGGGTGGTGCGAACGCTCGAATTGCCTCGCGGGCATCGTGGCAGGTTGGTGCTTCTCGGCGCCGCGGGCTTCCTCGCCATGAGCGGTGTCGTGGTGGCAATTTCTGCCACCACCGTGGTTGCAGCCTGGCTTGGCGGGGCCGCCCTTGCCTTGATGGGCGCCGCGGAACTGTTCGCCGCCCTGGGCAAGTCGGCAGCAGAGACGAAGGCCAAGCTCGCTTTGCGCAGCGACTGGATCATCTCCGGATTTCTTGGACTTGGCACTGGAATCCTGTTGCCGTTCTTTGCCGGCGTGGGTCCCCACGCGTTGATCGGCGTCAGCGGCGGCGGGGCTTTGATGATTGGCGCACTTTGGGCATTGTCGGCCCTCACCTTGCATCATGACGGCACCAAGGTAAAAGCCCAGTAAACTGAAACCGTATGTTCTACTTTGCGTAGAAACCATGGTGCTCAAACACCTAACAAGCAAAAGGATCAATTGTGGGCAGTGTAGAGCCGCAGAACCCGAATTCGGGTAATTCCATCAAGTTCCCCCTTGGTTTCTCCGGTGCCCTAGCCGCAGTTGCCGGCCTTGTCACGCTTGTGGTTTCTGCCGGCGGGACGGTGCACGGGCTGCGCTGGGACCTGGCCGCCATCGCCTTTGGCATTGTCTTCGTTGTGAGCTTGCTGCTGTCCTCGCTGCTCGTCATGGGACACAAGGAAAACGAAGAGTACCTCAGCGAAGGTTCGGGCGTTAACCGCCGTTCGGCCGACCGCCTCAAGCAGATCAAGTTGGACCAGGCGGCCGACGGCGGAGCCGCAGGGAAAGTGGACGACGGCGAAACCCCGTCCCGCTAATCCGCCCGCGCCCGCTGGAACGTCCGCGCGGGATCAGCCGCGTATTGCTGCCAAACTGTCCTGAATTCGGGCAAAGACCGCTTCATCCACCGCAATGCCGTGGCGCTTAAGCACCAATACGGCCGAACCGACCACGCCATCTTCCACCAGAACTGGTGCAATCGCGGTTGTGGCAACTGCATCCCCTTCACGTGCCGTCGCCGCCAACGCGTTCACCACGGCTTGGGCCACCGTGCCACCCTTGGTGAGCACGCTGCCTCCGAACACCAGCGGCAACGCCGCAACCGGCGCAGCTCGCATAGCCCCTGAAGTGCCATCAGTTCCTGTTCCGCCGGCCACCACTTCACCGGCTCCAAAGCCTTGACTGACCGCTAGCAGTGTCTGTGCCAGTGCCTTGGCTGCCCGCTGAACAATATCCTTCGCGACGGCATCGTCCTGGACAGCAAAAACCAAGGGAGCGAACCGGGAGAGCTCTATGGAGCCGTGTTCGTAGACTTTGGCGATCAGTTGCTGTTGGGCCCGCACCCGCCCCTGCACGAGTGCTTGGGGCCGGGCGTCAATCCCCAGCTCGGCAAGCAACAATTCGGTGAGCCCCGTTGCTTGGCCGCGGCCGTCAAGGGCTGCCGCCACAGCCCGTGCCACTTCTCTGCCAAGCCAGAATCCGGAGCCTTCGTCGCCGAGCAGCCACCCCGTGCCGTCTGCGACAGCCGCCAGCCGGCTCCCGCTGATACGTGCTCCCACTGCTCCGGTCCCAGCTATCAGAGCGAAACCATCATCATGATAGCTTCCAGAGTAAAAGGCCGCCAATAAATCAGATTCGATCATTGCGTTTCCCGTGAGACCCAACATCTCGAAGCTGTCACGGTACAAATGGGTCGGCAGCTCAAGCGATGCACCGGCCATGGCGACGAGAACGCCGGAGATGGTCCGGGGGGTGCCTTCCAGGGCCATGGATGAAGCACGCGTGAGGGCCTCAAGAGCGGGTCCAAATCCGCGGGAAACCGGGTTTCCGCCACCGGCTGTCCCATAGCCGCGGCAAGCTCCCGTGGAGTCAAGGAAGACCGCCCTGGTGGACGTTCCGCCGGCATCAATTGCAAGGTAATTTTGCATCGTTATCATTCCGTGTCTGGGTGTGACTTGACTTACAGCCGTGGTGATAATAGTTTTCAATGTGTAGTCACCGAAAAGAAATGGATTTTCACATGTCACCCTTTACGACTCCTGTAGTAGCGGCAACGGCCGCTGGTGTCGTGAACCGCATTCAGGCCAAACTACCTGATATGCCGACGGCCATGGCAAAAATCGGTTCTTACCTACTGGAACACCCCCAGGCACCGCTGGAACTGTCCATCATGGAGCTGGCGGAACAAACAAAAACGTCTCCGGCAACTGTCACACGTTTTTGCCGCCTGCTCGGCTATGCCGGTTACGTGCCTTTCCGCGTGAGCATCGCCTCGGACCTGGGGCGCAGCGATGCGCGCGAGTCGTGGAAGGCTGACATTGGGCGCGCCTTTGGGCCCGACGACTCGCCACGCGACGTGTTGAGCACGCTTGTCAACGCCCATACGCGCTCCCTGGAGGAAACCGCGGCGGTGATGGACCTGGCCTTGATGAACAAGATTGCCCGCCGCATTGCCATGAGTTCCCACGTGGACATCTATGGCATCGGCGGCAGTGCCGTCATGGCCAAGGAGCTTCAGTCGCGCCTGTATAGGATCGGCATTAACGCCCATCATTGGTCGGAGGTCCATGCCGGTCTGACAAGTGCTGCCATTCAGGACTCCGGCACAGTGGCCATCGGTATTTCCAACACCGGCCGAACTGAAGAAACTCTCCAAATGCTCCGCGAGGCCGGAGAAGCCGGGGCGCTGACGGTGGCATTGAGCAACAACCCAGGCTCACCGTTGGCGGAAAGCGCCGATGCTTCCATCATCACTTCCGTCCATGAGCAATTCCTGCAACCGGACGACCTCTCCGCCAAGCATGTGCAGCTGCTTGTGCTTGATTTGATCTATTTGCTGGTGGCCCAGGTGAATTTTGCCAAGACCACCTCGAAGCTTGCGGCTTCAGCCATGGCAGTCTCCCCGCACAGGCGCCCCACTCGGGCTGCACGCTTGGAAGTGGGCGGCCACAGGGGGAACCGCAGCACAGGAAAGGGTGAGGGCCATTTCTAATTCCGTTACAAATTTCAGCCTTGAAGTTTCCGCCCGGCTGGAAGCCATTACGACGTGGGCGGTTGCCGGCGGTGTCGATGAGGCTGCTGCCGCCATGGCCGACGCGTTGGCCAAGGGTGGTGTCATTCAAGCCTTTGGTACCGGCCATTCCGAGGCTTTTGCCATGGAAATCGCGGGCCGCGCTGGCGGGCTGATTCCGACGAGCAAAATTGCCCTGCGCGACCTTGTGCTCCATGGCGATCGGGACGTTGCCGTATTGGACTCTCTTGAGGGCTCCATTCTGGAGCGCGAGCCAGGCGTAGCCGAGGAACTTTTCAACCTCTCAGTGGTTGACCCGCGGGACATCTTCATCATTTCCTCTAATTCAGGGGTGAATGGCGCAATAGTCGGCCTGGCCCTGGCAGCCAAGGAGCGTGGCCACACGGTTATTGCCGTCACCAGTCTGCAGCACACCAATGCTGTTGAGCCCAAGCACCCAAGTGGGATGCGGCTCAGCGAGATAGCAGATATTGTTATCGATAACATGGCGCCGTATGGCGACACGACAATGGAAATTTCCGGCGGAGGAGGTGTTGGTGCTGTTTCATCGATCACGGGCGCATACATTGCGCAGCTGCTCACCATTGAGACAGTCCAGAGCCTGATCCGTGCGGGGAAAAAGCCGCCCATCTATATTTCGGCAAATATCCCGGGCGGGGACGAACACAACACCGCATTGGTGGGCCAGTATGTTGGCCGGCTAAGGCGAGAGGCGTGATTCCGGCAGAACACACGCTGAAGTCGGCCGAATGAAATGCAGTAGCAGCACCATTTAGTACAAGGTAGTACCGAATTAGCGCTCGTACCATCAATGGAAGGCAGTATTTAGAATGAGTATTCAGAACAAGCCGTTGCAGCGTCGTGGATTCCTCCGCGGGGCCCTGGCCACAGCAGTACTTTTGCCCATGGGTGGCGCACTTGCTTCCTGTGCAGGCGGCGGAGATTCCGCAGACAAGTCGGCAGCCCCGGCCGGTGACGTCGACCCCACGAAAAACCCGTTTGGTGTTGCCAAGACCGGCGCACTTGACGCAGTGATCTTCAAGGGCGGATACGGCATCGACTACGTTGACTTCGCCGGAGCCATCTTCACGAAGAACTTCCCCGACGTTTCGGTCAAGATCAGCCCCTCGACGGATATCGCCCAGGAAATGCAGCCCCGCTTCGTCGGTGGCACGCCTCCGGACCTGATCGACAACTCCGGTGCCAAGGCCATGGGCTTCAGCGGTATCCTTGATCAGCTGGAAGACCTCACCTCCGTCACCGAGGCCAACAACCTCGAGGGCACCAAGATCTCCGACACGCTGTTCGACGGCGTCTTGGCACCGGGCACCTTCGGTGGCAAGGTGGCCGCCATCAACTACGTGCTGACTGTCTATGCAATGTGGTACTCCGCCAGCCTGTTCAAGGAAAATGGCTGGACACCCCCCACTACGTGGGAAGAAGCACTGGCTCTCGGCGCCAAGGCCAAGGAAAAGAGCAAGGACCTGTACCTGTTCGCCTGGGGCAAGGAAGCTGCCACGTACTACCAGGAAATGGCCATCGCCTCAGCGATCAAGGAAGGCGGCGACGACGTCCGGCTGGCTCTTGAGAACCTCAAGCCCGACGCCTGGTCGAACCCGGCCATCCAGAGCGTCTTCACTGCCATGGAGAAAGCGGTCAAGGCAGGCTACTTCAAGCCCGGTGGTTCCGGCACCGTCTTCACGGCGGCACAGGCTCAGTGGTCCAACGACCAGACGGCATTGCTGTACCCGTCGGGTTCCTGGATTGAGAACGAGATGAAGGACCTAACCAAGAAGGGCTTCGAGATGACGGGTGCTGCCGTACCGGTTGTCTCCGACAGCCCGAAGCTGCCCCAGACGGGCCTGCACTCAGCAGCCGGTGAGCCCTTCATTGTTCCCTCCAAAGGCGTCAATGTGGCCGCGGGCAAGGAATTGCTGCGCACCATGCTCTCCAAGGAAGCTGCCACCAACTTCGCCAAAACCAAGCTGGCTCCGACAGTTGTCAAGGGCACTGTCCCGGCCGACGGCTTCGGTTCCACAGCACTTGTCTCGCAGACGGACTTGCTTGATGCTGCCGGCAAGGACATCTTCACCTGGAACTTCATCGACCTGTACGGCATGAACGCCGACATGCTTGTCCCGTGGAACTCCTTCCTCGATGGCAAGATCGATGTTGCCGCCCTCACCAAGGCCCTGCAGGAGATCACGGACAAGGTAGCCAAGAACGACTCCGTCGAGAAGATTGAAGTGAAGTGACACACGCAACAAACGAAGTGAAGTCGGGCGGTGGCGCTGTCGCCACCGCCCGGCGGCGCCGGAAAAAACTGACATTCGACAAGGTCAGCTTCATGGCAGTCTTCCTGGGACTGCCGTTGGTGATCTATCTGGTCTTCGTGATCTCGCCTTTCGCCCAGGCAATTTACTACTCGATGACCAGCTGGAGCGGCTTCGACAACAACATGCCGTTCGTAGGGCTTGGCAACTACGTCAAGCTGTTCAATGACGACATCTTTATGATCTCCATCCGCAACAGCATCATTTTGGTCATCTTTCTGCCGATCATTACCATTGTTTTGAGTCTCATCCTCGCTACCCTGGTGACCATTGGCGGCAGCAGCCGCGGGCAGATCAAGGGACTCAAGGGTGCGGGCTTCTACCGGATCATCTCCTTCTTCCCGTATGTGATCCCGGCGGTGGTTATAGGCATCATTTGGGCCCAAATTTACACTCCCGATAACGGCTTGCTCAACGGCATCTTGACCGGGATTGGGCTTGACGGGTTTAAGGACTATCCGTGGCTTGGCGACGCGCGCACGGCCATGGTTGCTTCGATGGTGGTGATGGTGTGGGGCTTTGTGGGCTTCTACATGATCTTGTTCATCGCAGCGATCAAGGGCATTCCCGCCGAAACCTATGAAGCCGCACGCATTGACGGTGCCGGCCGTTTCCGGACGGCAATGAGCATCACCATTCCGTTGATTCGCGACAACATCCAGACGGCCTACGTGTACATGGGCATTTTGGCGTTGGACGCCTTCGTTTACATGTCCGTGTTGAACTCCACGGGTGGACCGCAGAACTCAACGCTGGTCATGTCGCAGAAACTGTTCAGCACTGCCTTCTCCAAGCAACAGTTCGGCCTTGCCTGTGCCATGGGCGTGGTTTTGGCAGCAATTACATTGGCTTTCTCGGCACTGGTATTTCTGGTGAACCGGATCACCGGCGGCAGCAAGGATGTGGCTGAATAATGTCACTTGATACTTCAAGGAAATCGGCCCCAGCGGGCCACGTCGAACGCAAAGGCGAGGATACCAAGAGCGACAAGGTAGTGGCCGGCGTTTCACACGTCATGCTCAGCCTGTGGGCGCTGATGGTGCTCATTCCCCTCGCCTGGACCTTGTTGTCGTCCTTCAAGACGACCAAGGAAATTTTAATCTCACCCTTCTCACTTCCGGCGGACTGGAAGTTTGACAACTACGTCAGTGCATGGAACACCGCAGGCATTGGGCTGTACTTCTTCAACACTGTCATTGTGGTGGGCTTCGCCCTGGTCATCGTCATGGTGCTGGGGGCCATGTGTGCGTATGTCCTGGCCCGCTACGTGTTCCCGGGTTCGCGCGCCATCTATTACCTGATGCTCGCCGGCCTGACGTTCCCGATCTTCCTGGCCATCGTGCCGCTGTTCTTCATCCTCAAGAACATCGGCCTGCTCAACACGCTGCCCGGCCTGATCATCGTCTACGTGTCGTTCGCTCTCCCCTTCACGGTGTTCTTCCTGTTCTCCTTCTTCAAGGCGCTCCCCAAGGAGATTGCGGAAGCTGCACAGATTGACGGTGCCGGTGAATGGCGCACCTTCTTCCAGGTCATGCTGCCCATGGCCAAGCCGGGAATGGCCTCCGTTGCCATCTTCAACTTCCTGGGCTTGTGGAACCAGTACCTGATTCCCGTGGCCATCAACACCAATCCGGAGAACTACGTGCTTTCGCAGGGCATTGCGGCCTTCGCCGGCCAGCAAGGCTATGCTGTGGACTTTGGTTCGCTGTTTGCCGCGGCGATCATTGTGGTTGTTCCTGTTTTGATCATGTACATCCTGTTCCAGCGCCAGCTCCAGGGCTCGGTGTCCGCAGGAACCATGAAGTAGACTCGCACTTCCCAAATCGAAAGGGGAGCAGTTGCCAATGTTTTTATAAAACATTGGCAACTGCTCCCCTTTCGATTTTCCTAAGGGTGGCCCGCGCTGCCCAGGCCTGATTGACGACGGCGATAGGCGGCCACGTGGGCACGGTTGCCGCAGTTGCCGGTGTCGCAATACCGTCGGGAGCGGTTTTTGGACAGGTCGATGACCATGGCGCAGCAATCCGGGGCCGCGCAAACCTTCAGTCGTCCCAGTTCCTTGGCGCGGATGACGTCGACAAGGGCCATGGCGGCCTCGACGCCCATGCGCTGCGCGAGGGGAGCGGCAGGTGCGGTGGCATGCAGGTGCCAGTCCCACTGGTCGTGCTTGACCAGCTGCGGCAGTGCCTGTGCCCGGGCCAGAAGTTCGTTGACAGTGGCCGCGGCAGTGTCCTCGTCGGCGCTGAAGATGCTGCGCATTTCGGCACGCATGTCGCGCACCGCCGCGACCTCGGCGGCTGAATGTTCGCGTGAGCCGGTGAATTCCTCACGCACCACAAATTCGTCGAGTTGGGCCACAGTTTCCATTGAGTCCGGCCCTGTTGGTGTCCCGTCGGCGGACACTGTGCTCGGTGCCGTGTTGATGAGGTTGACGGCGGACAGCAGAGCCACCTCTGTGTCATGACTAAAGATCATATTGACTCCTGACATTCCTCGGGCGTAGTGTCACTAGTCTAACGCCGATCACTGCTGACATACGGAACATCCATGACCACTGCAAAACACCCATCCCTCGCGCCCGCTGCCGGAACGCGGAAGTCGATGCCCTCCTCGGCCCTCCTGCTCGCGTTCGTCTCGGCAGCCGCCTTTGCCTTGTCCGGGCCCTTTGCCAAGTCCCTTTTCGACATCGGCTGGTCCCCCGGGGCTGCTGTCGCCGTGCGCATAGGCGGCGGCGCCGTCGTTTTGTTAATTCCCGTCCTCGTCACCCTCGTCAGGCGCTGGTCGGAGGTCAAAGGGTCGCTGGGACGCATAGCCATTTACGGCATCGTGCCGATCGCCCTGTGCCAGCTGTTTTACTTCAATGCCGTACAGCACCTGTCCGTAGGGGTGGCGTTGCTGCTGGAATACCTCTCGCCGGTGCTGCTTGTGGGCTGGGTATGGCTGAGCACCCGCCAGAAACCGCGGATACTGACAGTGGTCGGTGCCATCAGCGCCATGACAGGGCTGGTGTTGGTGCTTGATCTGGCCGGAAGCCAGGAGGTCAGTGTCGAAGGGATCTTGTGGGGGTTGGCGGCGGCGGTGTGCTCGGCCGTCTACTTTGTGATGTCCTCCCGGTCAGGGGACAACGTCCCGCCGATCCTCATGGCCGGCGGGGGAATGGTGGCGGGGGCTGCGATGATCATCGGGCTGGGCGTGACGGGCCTGCTGCCCATGGCCTTTGCGTTTGGCAGTCCTGTTTTCGCCGGCGTGCAGGTGCATTGGCTGGTTCCCGTGCTGGGGCTTGTGCTGATCACCACGGTGCTTTCCTATCTGGTGGGCATCATTTCCACGCGCGGGCTCGGGTCCAAGGTGGCCTCCTTTGTGGCCTTGTTCGAGGTTCTTTTTGCCGTCATCTGGGCCTGGCTGCTGCTTGGCGAGCTGCCCCGCGCCATTCAGCTGATGGGCGGGGTGGCCATCATGTTTGGCGTGGTCCTTGTCAGGCTGGACGAGCTGCGCGGGTGGCCGCGGCGCGGGGAGGCGTACGCCGTTGACCTTGACGCCGCTGGTCCCGCCTCCGCCGGCCCCGCCTCCGCCGGCCCCGCCTCCGCCGGCCCCGCCGCCGCTGGTCCCGAGCCGGTGCTGGAACTACCTGCCGAAGCGCCGCAGCCGTAGCGAGTTTGCCACCACAAGCACCGAGCTGGCGGCCATGGCTGCTCCGGCGATCATCGGGTTGAGCAGGCCCAGCGCGGCCACGGGAATGCCTATCGCGTTGTAGAAGAAGGCCCAGAACAAGTTCACCTTGATGGTCCCCAGCGTTTTGCGCGAGAGGGCAATGGCCGTGGCCACCTGGGCCAGGTCGTTGCCCATGACCGTCAGGTCGGCTGCTTGGATGGCAACGTCAGTGCCCGAGCCCATGGCGATTCCGAGGTCGGCCTGCGCCAGGGCGGCAGCGTCGTTCACGCCGTCACCGGCCATGGCCACGGTGGCCCCGCCTGCCTGCAAGGCCACGACGGCGTCGACCTTGCCTTGGGGCAGCACCTCCGACTGGACATCCTCGGCGGCAATTCCGACTGCTGCAGCCACCTGGCTTGCCACGGCAGCGTTGTCGCCCGTGAGCAGGATGGGCCGCAGGCCGAGCTCCTTGAGCTTGGCAATGGCCGCCTTGGACCCTTCCTTGATGGTGTCCTTGAGCGCGATGAGCCCGGCGGCCTCGCCGTCCACGGCCACCCAGATGGCAGTGGTTCCGCGTTGTTCCTGCTCAGCCAGGGCGGCCATGGCCTCGGGGGTCAGCGGGACGTGGTTTTCTTCCAACCAGCCGGCGCGACCGGCCAGAACCGTGCGACCGTCGACGGTGGCCCGCACGCCGCCGCCGGGAGCGGAGGTGAACTCGGAAACCTCAGGCAAAGTCCCTGCCTCGCGGGCGTGGGCTGTGATGGCATGGGCGATGGGATGTTCGCTGTGGGACTCCACAGCCCCTGCCAAGCGCAGGATGTCCTCCGCCGGCACCTGGGCGAGGGGTACGACGTCGACCACGCTCAGCCTGCCCTCGGTGACGGTGCCAGTCTTGTCCAGCAGGATGGTGTCAACGGTGCGCGTGTCCTCGAGGACCTGCGGGCCCTTGATGAGGATGCCCAGTTGGGCGGCGCGGCCGGTGCCTGTCAGGAGGCCGACGGGCGTGGCCAGACCCAGTGCGCAGGGGCAGGCGATGATCAAAACGGCGACGGCGGCCGTGAACGCGGACTGGAGGTCGGCGGACCCGATCACCGGCAGGCTGAAGAGCAGCCAGAGGCCGAACGTCAGCACGGCAATGACTAAGACGATCGGCACGAAGACTGCGCTGATCCGATCGGCCAAGCGGGCGATGGGCGCCTTGCCGGCCTGCGCGGAGCTGACAAGCCGGCCCATCTGGGCGAGCGTGGTTTCGCTGCCGACGCGGGTGGCCCGGACCAGGAGGCGCCCGGAGGTGTTAATGGTGGCGCCGGTGACAGTGCTGTCCACCGTGACGTCGACGGGCACTGATTCGCCGGTGATGAGCGAGGTGTCAACGGCGGACGTGCCATCGACGACCACGCCGTCGGTGGCAACCTTTTCCCCCGGGCGGACCACGAATATTTCATCCACGGCAAGCTCTGCCGCCGGGATCTTGACCTCGTCGCCGTTGCGCAGCACTGTTGCTTCCTTGGCGCCAAGATTCAGCAGCGCCTTGAGGGCGTCGCCCGCCTTGGACTTCGCTTTCGCTTCGAGATAGCGGCCCAGCAGCAGGAATGTCACCACCACGGAGGAGACTTCAAAGTACAGCGGGGCGTGGCCCTCCATGGCACTGCCGTGGGCCGTCAACGTCGGATCCAGGACCAGGGTGACGGTGGAGAACAAAAATGCGGCGCTGACACCGATGGAGACCAAGGTGTCCATGGTGGACGCGAAGTGGCGGGCGTTGATGGCTGCCGCGCGGTGGAAAGGCCAAGCGCACCAAGTGACAACAGGCAGGGTCAAGACGCCCACAACCCAGCCCCACTGGGGGAACTGCAGAACGGGGAACATGGAGAAGAGAAAGACCGGAATGGTCAAGATGGCTGCCGCGAGCAGGCGTGGGAGCAGCGTGGCCGCGGTGCCTCCGTGCGCCATGTGGTTCTGCTCCGTGTCCGCGTCGTCTGCGTCGTTGGGGCTCTCCTTCGCAGCATCCGGGTGGGACGCGGGCGAGGACCGGGTTTCGGCGTCGTGCTTCAAGGTGGCTGCGTAGCCGGTGGCCTTGACGGTGTCGAGGATTTGCTGGTCGCTAATGCCGGCGGGGGCCGTGACCAGCGCCGATTCCAGCGGGAGGTTCACGGAAGCGCTAACGCCTGCGAGTTTGCCCAGCTTGCGTTCAACCCGGCTCACGCAAGAGGCACAGGTCATGCCCTCGATGTCGATTTCGACAATGCGGGGGCCCGAGTCGGTGGTTTGGGACAAAATCTCTGCTGCGCTCATGGCACTCCTTAGGGTGGGTTAGGCGTTGTTGGCGACGACGAGGTAGCCGGCTTCTGCAACAGCTTCGCCGATTTCGGCCGGGTCAAGCGTCAGGGTTGAGGTGATGGCAACTTCGGATATTCCGCCCTCGTTGAGTTCCACAAAGACGTTTTCCACGCCCTTGAGTCCGCTCAATTCCTCTGTGACGGCGTTGACGCAATGGCCGCAGGTCATGCCCGAGACGTTGATGGTGGTGGTTTTGCTCATGGCGCTAGCTCCTCAGCAGGCGGGAAATGGCAGCGGTGGCTTCAGTGACCTTCTCCGCAACGATCTCCGGGTTGCCGGTGGTTTGGGATTCGTTGGCGGCCCCAACCACGCAATGGGCAATGTGGTCCTCGAGCAGGCCGATGCTGACGGCGTGCAGGGCCTTGTTGACGGCGGCCATCTGGGTGAGGACGTCGATGCAGTACTTGTCCTCTTCAATCATTCGGGCAATGCCGCGCACCTGACCTTCGGCGCGCTTGAGGCGTCGCAGGAAGGCAAGCTTGTCCTCCGAATAACCGTGGGTGTTCTCTTCTTCGTTCATGCTTCCAGCGTATACCCCCATGGGGTATACGTAAAATGTGGAGCTGGAAGGAGCGTCACGGCGGGGCCGGGTGCGGATGTTACCGGCGGGTTACCTCTTGAAGCTCAGTGGTGGGTGTGGTCGAATTCATTGCATGACAAACAACGAAGCGAAACCGCAGGGGAGAGGCACGACGTTGCTGGCGGTGGGCACCAAGAAGGGGCTCTGGCTGGGAACCAGCACGGATCGTTCCAACTTCACCTTTACCGGACCGCACTTTCTCATGCATGAAATCCCCAGCATCGGCATCGACGCCAGAGATGGCCGCACCCGAATTTTGGTGGGTCTGCGCAGCGAACACTGGGGCCCCACCGTGGCGCACTCGGACGACCTTGGCACCACTTGGCAGGAACCAGACCAGGGCGCCATCAGCTTCCCCTCGGACACGGGGGCGGCTTTGGAGCGAGTATGGCAAATACAGCCGGACAGTGAGGATCGCCCGGGTGTTGTGTGGGCCGGGTGTGAGCCCATTTCACTGTGGAAGTCCACCGACGGCGGTGAGCACTTCGAGCTCAACCGCGGACTCTGGGAACATCCGCACCGGTCCGAATGGGGTGCCGGATTCGGCGGCGCCGCTGCACACACCGTCCTGCCCAGTCCGGCAGATCCCAACACCATCCACGTCGCCATGAGCACTGGTGGTGTTTACCGCAGCACCGATGCGGGGGAGTCCTGGGAAGCGCGGAACAAGGGCATCGGCGCCTATTTCATGCCGGATCCGCTGCCGGAGTTTGGCCAATGTGTGCACAAGGTGGCCCGCGACCCCAACAACCCGGATGTCCTTTACGCCCAAAATCACCATGGCGTTTACCGCACCGACGACGCCGGCGACAGCTGGAAGTCCATCGCCGAAGGCCTTCCCACCGACTTTGGCTTTACCGTGCTGACCCATCCGAGCCGCTCGGACACCGCCTGGGTTGTTCCGATCATGGCCGACGGTGAGCGGATTCCGCCGCAGGGACAGCTGGCTGTCCACCGCACGGACGACGGCGGAAGGTCGTGGACACGGTTGGCCGACGGCGTGGTGGAACCCGACTACAACGTGGTGCTCAGGGATGCTGCCGCCGTTGACACCGCCGAACCGGCAGGGGTGTACTTCGGCACCCGGGGAGGCTCCGTCTATGCCAGCGCCAATGAAGGCGGGAGCTTCGCCGAGGTCCTCAGCCGCCTTCCGGACGTGCTCTGTGTCCGCGCTGCCGTCGTCGAACTTTAAGCGCATTGATCTTTATGGAGGAGCCATGACCGGCGAAGTGACGTTGCTGGTGCCGCGGCTGTTGCAGCCCTTGGTGGACGGCAGGGACGAACTGCGCCTCGACGTGGGCGCGGGTGCGTTGGTGAAGGAGCTCCTGGATGCCATTGGCACTGAGTTTCCCGTTTTTGAGCGCAGGCTCCGTGACGAAACCGGGGAGCTGCGCCGGTACGTGAACATCTACCTCGACGGCGAAGACGTGCGCAGGCTGGCCGGGCTGCAAACGAAAGCAGCCGCCGGCCAGGAACTGATGGTCATTCAGTCCGTGGCCGGTGGCTGAACACCGAGCGGGCAGGGCGAGGCCCTGGTCAGGGATGCACCACTGCCTTCAAGGCGCCGGGGTTGGCGCCTGCCAAAAGTGCAGCCTCGACACCGTCCAAGCCGTGCGTTGAGGTGACAAGTCCGTCCAAGTCGATCTGCCCGGAAGCAGCCAGGGCGATGGCGGTTGGCCACGTATTCGCATAACGGAATGTACCGGTGATCATGAGTTCGCGCCCCTGCACCAGCGGCACGGGCAGGGCAATGGTGTCCGTCCCCATGCCCACCATGACGCAGCGCCCGCGAGGGGCCAGCCGGGCCAAACCGTCAAGTATGGCCTGCTCCGCACCTGTCGCGTCGATGAACACGTCAAACTCCGCTTCCACGGGAGGCTGGTGGGCCGCCGTGAAAGTATGAGCGGCGCCGTACTTCTTGGCAACGGCCAAGCGTTCCGCCCGCACATCGGTCAAGCTGACCTCGGCTCCGGCCAATTGGGCCACCTTTGAAATAAGCAGCCCGATGGGGCCGGCGCCTGCCACCAGCACCTTGTCGCCAATCAGGATCTTGCCGGCGGACCGTGCGGCAAGGGCCACGCTGAGTGGTTCAAGCAGGGCGGCGGCGTCGTCCGAAAGGGAGTCCGGGACTGGATGGCAAAACGCGCCCGGATGCACGGCGTACTCGGAAAAAACGCCGTCGATGGGAGGGGTGGCGAAGAAGCGGACTCCCGGGTCCAGGTTGTAGCAACCTGCCAGCGTCTGCGCGGACAGCGGGTCCGGGATGCCCGGCTCCAGCGAGACGCGCTGACCCACAGCGCGGTCCGCAACGCCCTCGCCCAGCGAGACGATGACCCCTGCCGGTTCGTGGCCCAACACCAGCGGGGCGTCCACCACGTACGGGCCGATCCTGCCCTCCGTGTAGTAGTGGGTGTCCGAACCGCACACGCCCACGGACGTGATCCGCACCAGCACCTCCCCAGGGCCCGGCGTGGGGACCGGCCGCTGCTCGGTGCGCAGCTCGCCGCGTCGGACAAGCACCGAGCTCGTCATGGTTTCCGGAACGGACTCTCTTGATATTTGTTGTTCAGCCATGCCCTATTTCACCGCACCCATCGACAATCCGCGAACAAGTTGCTTTTGCGCCACCCAGCCGGCGATGACTACCGGCAGCGACGCCAGCACGGAAGCGGCGGACAGCTTGGCCAGGAACAGGCCCTCGCTTGTCATTTGCGAAACCAGGAACACTGGCACCGTGGCCGCGTTGGCGGCCGTGAGGTTCAGGGCGAAGAAGAACTCGTTCCAGGCGAAGATCACGCAGATCAGCGCAGTGGCGGCCAGCCCCGGCGTGACCATGGGCATCAAGATGGTGCGCAGGGTCTTGATCAGCCCGGCGCCGTCCATGGATGCCGCCTCGAGGACTTCTGCCGGAATTTCCTGGAAGAAGGAACGCATCATCCAGACAGCGATGGGAAGATTCATGGCCGTGTAGAGGATGATGAGGGTGCCAATGTTGTCCAGCACCTTGAGTTGGCCGGCGATCACATAGATGGGCATGATCACGGCCACCACGGGGAGCATCTTCGTTGAGATGAAGAAGAACAAGACATCCTGGGTCTTTTTCACCGGACGGATGCTTACGGCATAGGCGGCCGGCACGGCCAACAGGATCACCAGGACGGTCGAGACGCCCGTGGCGATCAGGGAGTTGAGGAAATACCCGCCGGCCCCGCCGGCAAGGACCGCCCCGAACTGTTCGAAGGTCGGAACAAAGAAGAACACCGGAGGGTTGGAAGCGGCAAGGGATTCGGGCTTGAAAGCCGTCATGACAAGCCAGATCACGGGGGAGAAAAAGATGAACGCAAGTAGCCACGTAACGGTGGTGATGCTGGAACCGGTGAAACGGCGTCGTGCTTCACGGGATTTTCGTTCGTCGGACTTTGTCGTCGGGGTAACGGGGGCAGGGGTGGTGGTGGTAGTCACGGCTTAGTCCTTTGCGTCAAAGCTGCGGAAGATCAGGCGGAGGGCGAAGGAGGCGATGATGATGGTGGCGATGACCACCACAACACCCATCGCGGCAGCCTGGCCAATGTCGAAGCCCAGAAAGGCCCGCTGGTAGATGTAGAACGGCAGGTTGGCGCTGGCTGTGCCCGGCCCGCCGGCGGTCATGAGGTAGATCTGGTCGAAGGTGTTCACCACGTAAATGGTGCCCAGGAGCACGCCGAGCTCAATGTAGCGGCGCAGCTGCGGCAGCGTGACCCAGAGGAACGTCTTGGTCCAGCCGGCACCGTCGATCTGCGCGGCCTCGAGGACGTCCTTGGGCTGGGACTGCAATCCGGCCAGCACCAGCAGCATGGTGAAGGGGGTCCATTGCCAAACCAGGGCCATGAGGATGGAGACGATGGGGTACGACGCCGTCCAGTCGACGGGCGGGATGCCCACCAGTGAGATGACCCAGTTCACCAGGCCGAAGCTCGGGTTGAGCATGGAGATGCTCCACAGGGTGGCGCCTGCCACCGGCATGATCAAGAACGGGGTGATGAGCATGGTCCGCACAACGCCCTGGCCGCGGAACTTGCGGTCGAGCATGAGGGCGAAGATGATGCCCAGGACCATGGCAAGGAACACGCAGCCGAGGGTGATGACGATGCTGTTCACGGCAGAGCTGCGGAACGTGGAGTCCATGAAGATGTCCACATAGTTTTGCAGCCCGGTGAACTGGTTGCCGTCGGGACGCAGCAGGTTCCAGTTGCGCAGCGAGTACCAGATGGTGACAAGGAAGGGCAGCTGCGTGACGATGATCGTGAAGATTAGCGCCGGGAGCAGCGGGCCGCGGCGGCGCCAGCCTTCGGCCTTGGACCTGCCGTCGCCGTCTTTGGGTTCTTTGCGGGCGTGTTGTTTAAGGTTGTGTCGATCAACCAGCGTGTTGGCCATTATTTGCCTCCTTCTTGGTATGACTTTGCAATGGGTTCGGCGTATTGCTGTGCCTGTTTCAAGGCCTCGTCAACTGACTTCTGCCCGGCAATGGCGGCAGAGATTTGCTGGCTGACCCGGGTGCCCAGATCTTGGAATTCCGGGATTCCCACAAACTGCAGTCCCGGGTACGGCACGGGGTTGACCATGCTGGTGGACTGCTTGGCGCTGTACATGGCGTCGAGCGTCGGCTTGGCGTAGGCCTTGGCGACTGCGGCGTATTCGGGTATCTCGTAGGTGGACTGGCGGCTGCCGGGCGGGACGCGTTCCCAGCCGATCTGGTTGCCCACCAACTTGATGTAGTCCTTGTTGGTCATCCAGGAGACGAAGTCCCAGGCGGCGTCCTTGTGTTCGCTGGTGCTGGGAATGGCCAGCGACCAGCTGTACAGCCACCCTGCGGCCTCGGTTTCCTTCACCGGCGCCGGTGCATACTGCGACTTTCCTGCGACGAGGGAAGAGGCGGGGTCCTCAATGCTGGAGACCATGGCCGTCGCGTCGTACCACATGGCCGCCTTGCCCTGGCTGTACCGGGTGATGCAATCTCCATAGCCGCTGGTTGCGGCGCCTGGCTGGCCGGCGTCGTGCAGCAAGTCGACATAGTCGGTGACTGCGGCCTTGACTTCGGGCGTGTTCAGCTTGGCGTTCCAGTCCGTGTCGAACCACTGGCCGCCGTAAGTGTTGATGACGGTGTCCAAGGGGGCCATGACCTCGCCCCAGCCGGCCAAGCCACGCAGGCAGATGCCGGCGAAGTCCTTGGCGGGGTCGTTGAGCTCGCGGGCAATTTCGCCAATCTCGTCCCAGGTGGGGTTCTTCGGCATGGTGATGCCGGCCTCCTTGAAAAGGTCCTCGCGGTAGACAAGGAAGGATGATTCGCCGTAGAACGGCACCGAGTACATGTCGCCCTCGTAGCTGAGTGCATCCTTGATGGTGGGGATGAAATCGCCTGTGTCATAGCCCTCGGTGGCATCGGCGAGGGGCTGGAGGTTGTCGATCCAGCCGTTCGCGGCCCACATTTCGGTTTCGTAGTTGGAGATCATGACGACGTCGAACTCGCCGCCGCCGGTGGCCACCGACGCCGTGATCTTGGCGCGGGCCTCGTTCTCTGGCAAGGTTACGAACTTGACGTCGACGCCGGGGTGCTTGGACTTGAAGTCGTCCTGAAGGGAGACGGCGTCCCTCATCTGGGGGTTCGCCACTATGGCGACCACGATGGTTTCCTGGTCGCCGCCGGCTGGTGCGCAGCCGCCCAAGGCAAGTGCGGCCGCCGCCGCCACGGCGAGCAGTTTGGTGGTACGGAGGCCTGTGCGGCTGCCAGCGCGGTCGGGATGCGCTGTCGGGGCGCGAAATGGGGGGAACTTCATTGGTCACTCTCAATCTCGATGCTCATTTGAGACTATGGATTCTGCTCATTTGTTAAGTGACTCTAGTCATATACACTCGTTTGAGCAAGGGTGATTGCTCAAAAGTTACAGTCAAGGAAGGCGCAACGTGCCGGAAATATCCCATGAGGAGCTGCTCGCCCGCATTGGGCAGGCCTATTACCTGGACAACCGCTCAAAGGTTGAGATTGCCACCGAACACGGAATCTCGAGGTTCCAAGTGGCTCGCTTCCTCGATGAGGCTCGTGCCGAAGGCATTGTCCACATTGAAATCCGACGTCCCGGGCGCGACGCGAAGATTGACGCCAAAGCGCTCGCCGCTTCCCTCGGCGTTCGGCGGGTGGTGGTCGTCAAGACCGTGGAGGACGACTTTCAGCAGCGCGACATGCAGGCCCAGGCCGTTGCAGAGGAAATCAAGCGCGAGGCACGCACAGGCATGACAGTCGGCATCTCCTGGTCACGGACCTTGGATCTGGCGGCTCGGCACGTGGCGGAGCTGCCCAAGTGCAACATTGTCCAGCTTGCCGGGGCACTGCCCGTGTCGGGAGGCGGCAACCCGTTGGAACTTGTCCAACGCTTGGGGCGTGCAGGTGGCGGGAGTACTTGGCCCATGTGGGCGCCGTTGGTGGTGGACAGTGCAGCCACGGCCTCCGGACTGCGGCGGCAACCGGAAATTGCCGAGGCCATGCGAAAAGCGGATTCCCTTGATCTTGCGGTTGTCGCCATTGGGGCCTGGGCGCCCAACCTGTCAACTGTGTGGGATCGCGTTGACAATGCAGTGCGCCAGGACGGTATCAACAAAGGGGCCGTTGCCGAATGCTCCGGCCGCCTAATCGCTGCAGGAGGCAAAACCGTGGTGAGCGAATTGGATGCACGGGTCCTTTCCGTCACCGTTGAACAACTCCAACGCACCCCAAAGGTCATCGCGGTGGCGCAGGATGCAGAGCGTGCGGACGCCGTTAGAGCGTGCCTTGCGGCGGGAATTGTCCACACACTCGTCGCGGATGAGTCGCTGGCGAAGGAATTGCAGTCACATTCGCGCAACAAGGGGGTGTCGGCATGAGCGCGGACCTGGTGGTGGGAGTCGACTCGTCCACGCAGTCCTGCAAAGTAGTGGCGGTGGACTTGGCCACGGGTTCCCGGATCGCCACCGGCTCCGCGGCACACCCGGACGGCACCTCCATCAACCCGCACCTCTGGACCGCGGCATTGGCCGAGGCGTGGACCGTTGCGGGCATTCCATCCTTGGGGGAGCGGGTTGCCGGGGTGGCCGTTGCCGCCCAGCAGCATGGCATGGTGGGCGTCGACGAAGCCAACGAGCCCGTCCATGACGCGTTGCTGTGGAACGACGTGCGCAGCGCGGAAGAGGCAGCCCTCATGGTTGCAGAACTGGGCGCGGAAGCGTGGGTGGACACGGTCAATGTGCTCCCCGTGGCCTCGTTTACGCTGACCAAGCTGGCGTGGCTGGCCCGGCACCGGCCCGAAGCAGCGGCCAGGCTGAAGACCGTGGGGCTGCCGCACGACTGGCTGAACCTGCAACTGTCGGGTGCGTGGAGCACCGACCGCAGCGATGCCACCGGCACGGCCTACTTTGACCCGCTGGAGAACCAATACCGGCCCGAATTGCTAGAGCGATTCTTTGGCCGGGTCCCCTCGCTGCCGCCCGTGCTGGCACCCAACGCAAGCGCCGGAAAGCTCCTGCCAGGTTGGGGAGGAAATGCCGCCGTCGTCGGTGCAGGCATGGGCGACAACGCAGGCGCAGCATTGGGGCTGGAACTGGCGCCCGGGGAGATCGTTGTCTCGATTGGTACGTCGGGAACGGTTTTTGCCGTCTCGGACGAGCCCGTGCACGATGCTTCCGGGCAGGTGGCAGGCTTCGCCGACGCCACGGGACGGCACCTGCCGCTGCTGGCCACGATCAATGCGGCCCGCGTGATGGTGGCCGGGGCCGCCATGCTCAATGTGGACTTGGCTGAATTCGACCGGCTCGCGCTCGCAGCCGCCCCTGATGCCGGCGGACTGACGCTGCTGCCCTATCTCGACGGCGAACGCACGCCGAACCTGCCCGATGCCACCGGGACCATGGTCGGTTTGTCCCGAGCCAACATGACTCCCGACAACCTGGCGCGGGCGTCAGTGCTGGCCGTGTTGAACTCGCTGGCCGATGGGCTTGCCGCCCTGGCCGCCCTGGGCGTTCCGGTGGAGCGGGTGCTGCTCATTGGAGGCGGTGCGAAGTCCCGGGCGCTCCGCGAGGCTGCGGCAACGGTGTTTGGCGTTCCCGTGGAAGTACCCGAACCGCGGGAATACGTGGCCCTGGGCGCTGCCCGGCAGGCAGCTTGGGCGGCCACCGGCGAGCTGCCGGTGTGGGGCCGGCGAATTGAGCAGTCCTATGTGCCGGAAGGCACGTGGGGCACAACGGTGCGCGAACGCTACATTGCGGCTCGCCAGGCGGTCTACGGGAGGTAGCTCTGCGGCCCACTCCCCAAAGTGACCGGCCAGCCGTCGAGGACGTGGCAGGCCGGCGATTATGGGTGAAGTTTCCCCTACATTCGCCAGCTTGCCACGTCCTCAGTCGTCCGGATCCACAGTGCAGGGTTATCCACAGGTGGTCGGGTGGGCCTTGAATGCGCGCCCAGGCAGGACAAGGCTTGTGGCATGGACATACGAGCGCTGGCAGCAAGGCTTGACCGGGACTGGCCGGGGGGCCTGACCTCCGCCACCACGGCTGAGCTCACCAGGTCCGGGTTGGGGCCGCGGCGTCTGACCATGGGGGTGCAGTGTGGTCTACTCTTCCGTCTCCGGCACGGTGTATACATTCGCAGGAGTGATTGGGAAACCCAATATCCCTCCCAGAAGGACATGCTGCGGCTGCTTGCACACTGTCAGGCCACGAAAGCAATGGCACTTTACAGCCACCTCAGTGCGGCTCGGCTGTGGGGACTCCATGTTTGGAACGGCAGCCCGGAAATCCATGTGAACGCGAAGTCTGCGCTCGCAGGCGACAGTGCTGTTCCGGGTGTACGTGTGCACCGCCGCACGCTGGCGCCGGAGCTGCGCCGGCGCATCACCCATGGAAAATGTGGACGGGTGAGGGTGACTTCGCTGGAGCAAACCGTTGTGGACTGTGCGCGGACCGAGGCTTTTGCCACTGCAGTGATCATTGGGGATTCCGGGCTGCACCGTGGGGCACGCCTTGATGTCATGCTCCAGTTGTTGGATGGGATGGCCGGGCACCGGGGTGTCAGGGCCGCGCGGCAGGTGGTGGCAGCCATGAACAAGGGCTCTGAATCCGCTGGTGAGACCCGGCTGCGCCTGGTGGTGGCGGACATGGAAATCCCCCAGCCGGAATACCAAGTGTGCTTGCAGGGTTCGGGAAACAATTACCGGGTTGACGGTGCCTGGCGTGACATCAAGCTGGCGTTGGAATTTGACGGAAAAACCAAATACTTCAACTACAAGCGCACCGACGAGGCCATTTATGAAGAGCGGCAACGGGAACGTGAGCTGATGGAGGAGGGTTGGATGTTCATTCGAGTTGAGTGGCGTGACCTAGGCAAGCCAGAGCTGCTGAAACGGCGGATACTGGCAGCCATTGCTGCAGCCCGCGGACGCTTCAACTAGTTAGGTGCCGAGGACGTGGCAAGTTGGCGACTGTGGGTGAAATTTCCCCAACAGTCGCCAGTTTGCCACGTCCCGGACGAAGGTGTGAAGTTACCGGCCCAGGGCCACGAGCTCCTCGACAGCTGCCCGGGACCCCTTTTCGTGCAGGGTGTTCAAGGTGCGGAGGTAGGAGTCGGTGAAGCGGGCGTGGTCCACGAGGTCGCCGAAGACTTCGCGGTTGCGCAGAAACGCCAGCTTGTCATCATGCTGCAGGGCTGCTGCGGCCATGAGCGGGGCCTGCAAGGCGTCGACCACGTCGATGGGTGCCCCGGATTCGTCCGTCCCTTCGGCATATCGGGCCCACGAGGCGACGATTCCGGCGGAACGGGCGATCTCGCCGTCGTTCTTCAGGTTGATCCAAATGACGGGAACCAGCCACTTGGGGATCCTGTCGGAGCTCTCCGCGCACAGGCGGGCGAGGGTGTCGCGGACGTGCTCGTTGGCGAACCGCTCAATGAGGGTGCGCTTGTAGAGCGGGAGGTCGACGCCGGGCAGGGGAGAGAGCGCGGGCGTTCCCTCAAGGTCCATGTAGTCCAGCAGGAACTGCACGAAAAGCGGGTCTTGGCAGACTTCGTGCGCGTACGTGTAACCGGCCAGTGAGCCGAAGTAGCACTGGGCCTGGTGGCTGGCGTTGAGCAGGCGTAGCTTCATGAGCTCATAGGGTTCGACGTTGTCGACAAGCTGCACGCCAGCGTCTTCCCAAGGGGGGCGGCCCAGCGTGAAATGGTCCTCCAAAACCCACTGCTCGAACGGTTCGCAGACCACCGGCCACTGGTCGACAACGCCGAATTCCTTCGCGATGGCGCTGCGATCCGCATCCGTGGTGACGGGGGTGATCCGGTCCACCATGGAGTTGGGGAAGGGCACATTTTCGCGCATCCACGCGGCAAGGTGCGGGTCCCGCAACTGGGCAAAGGCCGTGAACATCTTCTTGGCCATGTCGCCATTGCCTTGGATGTTGTCGCAGGACATGACGGTGAAAGGGGCAATTCCGCGGGCACGACGGCGGGCAAGCGCCTCCGTGACGAGGCCGAAGGACGTGCGCGGGGCCGCGTTGGGTGCAAGGTCGTGGACAACGTCCGGATTTTCGGCGTTGAAGTCTCCTGTGACGTGGTGGAAGTTGTAGCCGCCCTCGGTGACGGTGAGCGAAACAATGCGGGTTTCAGCGGAGGCCATCTTTTCAATGACGGCCTCCGGATCGGCCGGAGCGAACAGGTATTCAATGATGGAGCCGATCACACGGGCCTCGCGCCGACCGTCGGGGTGTTTCAGGAGCATGGTGTACAGGCAGTCCTGATCGGCCATGACTTGGGCCATCTTCTCATCGTGGGGCAACACGCCGACCCCGCAAATCCCCCAGTCGAGCGCTTTTCCGGCGTTCATCAGCCGGTCGAGGTACATGGCCTGGTGGGCGCGGTGGAAGCCGCCCACGCCAAAGTGCACGATCCCGGTGGTGACCTTGGCTCTGTCATAGGTGGGGACGGCAACGGACTCCGGCAGGTGGGCGAGGCTCTCGGCATTGAGTTGCGGCATGGTGGCGCTCCTTTGGGGACGTGATCTTCGTCCTACTATATCAAACGAGCGCTCTAACTTCACTCAAACGAGCGCAGAGATGCGGCCCTTCCGCGCGGAGCGAAGCCGCGTGCCGGGGAGGCTATATTGGCCAGTATCCACTTGAAGCACTCACCCGCAGCAGGAAGGCTCATACATGGCCAAGGAACTTGCCACCCAACTCATTGAACAATTGCAATCTGCCGGAGTGCAGCGCATTTACGGGATTGTGGGGGACAGCCTGAATCCGCTGGTGGATGCGGTGCGGAAGACCGGAGGCTCGGTCAGGGGCGGCATTGACTGGATTCACGTCCGGCATGAGGAAGCTGCAGCGTTTGCGGCCGGTGCCGAGGCGCAGCTGACCGGGAAGCTGGCCGTGTGCGCAGGCTCGTGCGGGCCAGGCAACCTGCACCTCATGAACGGACTGTACGACGCCAACCGCACCGGCGCACCGGTGCTGGCCATCGCGTCCCACCTCCCGAGCAAGCAGATCGGCAGTGAGTTCTTTCAGGAAACCCATCCAGACAGAATCTTCCAAGAGTGCTCGGTGTATTCGGAGCTGGTCAGCACGGCAGAGCAGGCCCCCAGGGTTATGCACAGCGCCATCTCGCATGCGTTGGGGCTGAATGGGGTGGCCGTCGTGACGCTGCCCGGCGACATCGCCAGCCTTCAGGTCAGCGCGCCAACGCCGCAATGGACCCCGTTCACCCGGGCAACGCTGACCCCCGCACCGGAGAGCGTGGCGGAACTGGCGGAGGCCATCAATCAAGCGGACAAGGTGGCCATCTTTGCTGGCGCCGGCGTGCAGGGCGCCCATGACGAAGTCGTGGCGTTTGCCAAACTTGTCAATGCGCCGATTGGACACAGCCTGCGTGGAAAAGACTTCATCCAATACAACAACCCCTATGACATCGGCATGACTGGATTGCTGGGCTACGGTGCCGCGGCGGAAGGCATCGCGGACGCGGACTTGCTGATCCTGTTGGGCACGGACTTTCCCTATGACCAATTCCTGCCTGACACTCGCACTGCCCAGGTGGATCGCGCACCCCAGCACTTGGGCCGGCGTACCAACGTAGACGTAGCAGTGCACGGAGACGTGTTGCCTACATTGCAGGCGTTGACGCCTCTTGTGGCTGCCAAAAAGAGCAGCAAGTTTCTGGATCAAATGCTGAAAAAGCATGATCGGCTCATGAACAAAGCAGTCGGTGCGTACACCCGCAAGGCTGAGAAGCTGATGCCCATCCATCCCGAATATGCCGCCTCGCTGCTGGATGAAATTGCGGCGGACGACGCAATTTTCACAGCTGACACCGGCATGTGCAATGTATGGACAGCCCGCTACATCAACCCGCTGGGAACCCGCCGTCTGATCGGTTCCTACCTCCACGGTTCCATGGCCAACGCGCTGCCGCAGGCCATCGGTGCGCAGGCATCCCACCCTGGGCGGCAGGTCATCTCCGTTTCCGGCGACGGCGGGTTGTCGATGCTGCTGGGTGAGCTCATCACGGCAGCCGCCCAACAGCTGCCTGTCAACGTGATCGTGTTCAACAACTCCACCCTGGGCATGGTGAAACTGGAAATGTTGGTTGACGGGCTGGCCGACTTTGGTGTTGACGTGCCGGATGTGAACTACGCAGCCGTGGCCACGGCGCTGGGCTTCCACTCGGTCCGGGTGAGCGATCCCGCCGATATCGCGGACGCGTACCGGGCCGCTTTTGCCCACGAAGGGCCATCGTTGGTGGAGCTGACAACCGATCCGCAGGCCCTGTCCATCCCGCCCAAGATCTCTGGGAGCCAGGTTCTTGGCTTTGCCACGGCCATGTCCAAGGTGGTCCTGAACAAGGGTGCCGGAGAAGTGGTCAGCATGGCCCGGAGCAACTTGCGCAATATTCCGCGCAGCTGACCAAAACCGTTCGAATGTGATCTTGGCGGCCAATACGAGACAGCAGGGGGTCCGTAGGAGACAATAGAAAGGATGACTTCCCCCAAAAACACCCCCAGCCCCGTCGACGGCGCATCCGCCGAGACTGCCTCCAAGACGCGAACGGTTCGCCGTCCGGCGCAGGTCATGCCTGCCACCGAGGGCTGGAAGCAGGCCAAGGATCCGGGCGGGCGCCCACTGCTGCAGTTCAAGTCCCCGCGCGTGTCTCAGCCCCCGATGCACCTGGCTGACATGACCCTGCCCGAGCGTGAGGCGAAATTCAAGGAAATGGGCCTGCCCGCGTTCCGGGCCAAGCAGCTCTCCGTGCACTACTTCCAGCACTACACCACCGATCCCGAGCAAATGAGCGACCTTCCCAAGGATCGCCGCGCCGAGATTGTGGAGACCATGTTTCCCAAGCTGCTGACCGAGGTCAAGCGACTGTCCACCGACAACGGCGACACCGTGAAGTTCCTGTGGCGGCTCTTTGACGGCTCGCTCGTGGAGTCCGTCCTCATGCGCTACCCCGGACGCGTGACCCTGTGCGTGTCCAGCCAGTGCGGCTGCGGCATGAACTGCCCCTTCTGTGCCACGGGCCAAGCCGGTCTGACCCGCAACATGTCCGCTGCGGAGATCCTGGACCAGATTGTCCAGGCCAACCGGGTCATCGCCGAGGGCGGCCTAGGCAATCTGCGCCGCGACGGAGGGCACGACGCCGAGCGGGTCACCAACATTGTTTTCATGGGCATGGGCGAGCCGCTGGCCAACTACAAGCGCGTCATGAACGCCGTGCACCGCATGGTGGCCGAGGCTCCAGAGGGTCTGGGCATGTCCGCTCGCGGCATCACGCTTTCCACGGTGGGTCTTGTCCCGGCCATCAACAAGCTGGCCGAGGAAGGCGTCGCCATCACGTTTGCGCTGTCATTGCACGCCCCGGACGACGAGCTGCGCGATGAACTGATTCCCGTCAACGACAAGTGGAAAGTCGACGCGGCCCTCGACGCTGCGTACAACTACTACAAGGTGACCGGACGCCGCGTGTCCATCGAGTACGCGCTGATCAAGGACATGAACGACCACCCGTGGCGTGCCGAGCTGCTGGCCAAGAAACTCAATGCGCGCGGCCGCGGCTGGGTCCATGTGAATCCGATTCCGTTGAACCCCACTCCCGGATCCATCTGGACATCCTCGGAGCCGGAAGTCATGCAGGAATTCATTGACACGTTGATTGAAAACGGTGTGCCCACCACACTGCGCGACACCCGTGGCAAGGAAATTGACGGCGCCTGCGGCCAGCTCGCGGCTGCCGAGTAAAGCCGCACCCAGCGAAGCAGCTCTGAGCGAAGCAACATTGAGCAATACAAAACTGAAGAACGACGCCGGGGCCCAGGTTCCGGCGTCGTTCTTGGGTTAAGCGGTGGTTTGGTTGCGCCAAGCGACGGGCCCCAGCCCTGAGGAAGAGGTCGCCTGGCCCGCTCTCGCTGGCGGCCCAGGTTCGCCGGCGGCCTGGCAGCTTACTTCACCTGCGCTGCAGCCACCTTCGTCCGGCCACCTGCGCTGCAGCCACCTTCGTCCGGCCACCTTCGCAACCTCCACATAGGCAGTGGTGGAGCCGGGCTCAATTTCGGTGCGACCTGCGTCCCGGATGACCGGTCCGGCGGACTTGCGGGCACCCTTGCGGAACTCCTTGGCCGGCAGCTCGAGAACGCCCAGGGGGAACCCGTCCGCTGCCCACGCCTCAACCGTGGCTGGCTTGGACTCCAGCAGCCACGCGAAAAGGGCGTGGGCGGCCTGCGCTGCGGCCTTGCCGGTGGACATGTTCAAGGAGGCGTTGAGCACAATGCTCGGGGACTGCGGCGGCAAGGGCTCGCCAATGGGCAGCGTGGTGCCTGAAACCTGCAATTTCGCCAGCAGCTTGGGCAAAGCGGCCGCGGGCATGGGAGGCAGGCCAATGGCGCTCGCTTCGCCCACGGTGGAGAGCACATGCTCAGGGAAAGCGGCCAGGACCTTGGCAAACATTTTCGCGTCGGCCCGCCGGACGGACTTGGCAAAGGCCCCCGCCGACCACTGCCGCCAATCGGGGTTGTCCGGTGCGCGCAGGAACGCCTGGACCGAGGCCAGCGCTGCGGCGGCAATGCCGTGTTGTTCGCTGGCCGGGTCCTCCCTGTCGACAAGCAAAATGATGGGCTGGACCAATTCCTGCAAACTGCCTTCGATGTATTCACTCACCCCCCAAGCGTAGGGGCAACGGCGTGTGGGAAGCTGGAGTTTGGCCCGTATCAGCCGCACGCGATGTGCAAACAGCATTTGCCAAGGAGTCCCCATGCGCAAACCTCTCACCGTAGCCAGCCGCGCGAACGTACAGCCGTTTGCCGTCATGGACATCCTGCGACGCGTGGCGGAGCTACGCGTCGAAGGCCGCGACGTCATTTCCTTGTGCGCGGGCGAGCCCGGCGGAGGTGCGCCCAGCGGCGTTTCGACCCGGGCTGCTGCACTTCATGCTTCAGGCGCCGCGCTGACGTACACGCCGGCGCTGGGACTGGCTGAACTCCGCCGTGCCATCGCCGGACACTACAAGCGCTGGTACGGGATCGAGGTGCCGGCGCAGAACGTTGCCGTCACCACGGGTTCATCCGGGGCCTTCATGCTGGTCTTTCTGGCTGCGTTCAACCCCGGCGACAAAGTGGCGCTGGCCCGGCCAGGCTACCCGGCCTACAAAAACATCCTGACGGCGCTGGGCATTGAGGTCATTGAGCTCGACGCCGGAGCCGACACCCGTTTCCAGCCCACCCCGGGCATGTTGGCGGACGCCGTTGCCGAGCACGGTCCGCTGGCCGGCCTGGTCCTGGCTTCGCCCGCCAATCCCACCGGCACGATGATCTCCAGGGACGAACTTGCGGCCCTGACAAACTGGTGCGTCGGGGAAGGGGTGCGCTTGGTGAGCGACGAAATTTACCACGGCGTGACCTACCCGGATGCCGGCTCAGCCGATCCGCGCGGAGTGTGTGCCTGGGAACTCGACCGCTCGGGCGTCGTGATTTCAAGTTTTTCCAAATACTGGGGGATGACGGGGTGGCGTCTTGGCTGGGCGATCGTGCCCGAGGACCTGGCCCAAGCCGTTGAAGCACTGGGCGGCAATGTGGCGCTGTGCCCGCCGGCTCCGGCCCAAATCGCCGCAGTTGAGGCGTTCAGCGAGGAATCCTATGCGCAGGCCGATGCTGCGGTCGCGGAGTTTTCCCGCACTCGCGACTACGTCCTCGGCAAGGCGGCCGACCTGGGGTGGGTGGACGCCGCCCCGGCTGACGGTGCGTTCTACTTCTACGCCAATCTGGGCCCTGCGCTGGCAGGCTTTGCGGACTCGGTGGAATACTGTGCGGCGCTGCTTGAAAATGCGGGTGTGGCGCTGGTTCCGGGCACCGATTTTGACGGTATCGGCGGCGGCGCGGCGGTTCGCCTGAGCTTCGCCGCCGGGTACGACGCCGTCCGGGAGGCATTGGCGCGGATCGAAAAGTTCCAGGCGTCCCAGGCACAGTGACTGGCCGTGCCCGTTCCCCCACAACCGGGGGAACGCGTCGGGTGCTCCACAATACGGTGGCGTCCCCTTTTGCCGGTGCCCGAGCGTTGTCATTCTTGTTCCATGGAAAGGAAAGCCCATGGATGATTTTAGTGGCCCTGACGAAGTCGGAGCCGCAGAAGCCGAGATGGATCTGCAGTTTAGGCGGTTGACGAGTTACCTCATGACCCCGCATTACAACGAATGCCTGGTGTGTTTCTTGGTGCGCGCGGTGCCCATGTTGGAGCCCGTAGGCTTCGCCATGACCAGGATTTTCCGTGACAGCAACGCGCCGCGCGCCACCGGTATCGGCGCCAGGTTGGGGCAGTTGGGCATCCATAGTGATGCGCACCTTCTCCAATGGGGAGTTGTGACAGACGAGGGTATCTGGGAGGTGCCACGCTGTCCTGATTGCGGCATTCCCGAGGGAGCGCCACCTTGTCGTGGTGTAAGAAAGGGATCTACCCAGCCGTGCGAATTGTGGATTTGGCGCAAGCACGCGTTGTCGCGACGGTTTGAGGACGAGACGGACCGGCTGGATGGGCTGGACTGGCGGTACTGAATGTGGTGAGGCCGGGCCAAAAGCAGCGGCACCCCCGATGCGCCTAAAACGCAAGGTCGGTGCCGCCGTCGAACTGTGTGCGCAGACTACTTCTTCAAGTGGTCCACCAGGGACTCGGCGATGCCGATGTACTTGCCCGGGGTGAGGTCCAGCAGGCGTGCCTGGGCGTCCTCGGACAAGCCCAGGCCGGAGACAAACTCCTGCATGCGCGCGGCGTCCACGCGGTGGCCACGCGTCAGGTCCTTCAGGCGTTCGTACGGGTCTGCCATGCCAGGAACGCCGGCGATGGCTTCGGCTCGCATGACCATCTGGATGGCTTCGGCGAGGACTTCCCAGTTGTGGTCCAGGTCGTCGGCAAGCACGGCCTCGGCGGTGTCCAGCCGGCCCAAGCCGCCCAGCACGTTGCTGATGGCCAGCAGGGAGTGGCCAAAGGCGACGCCGATGTTGCGCTGGCTGGAGGAGTCGGTGAGGTCGCGCTGCCAGCGGCTTGTCACGAGGGTTGCGGCCAGGGTGTCCAGCAGGGCGTTGGAGATCTCCAGGTTGGCCTCGGCGTTTTCGAAGCGGATCGGGTTGACCTTGTGGGGCATGGTGGAGGAACCGGTGGCGCCCGGAACCGGGACCTGGGTGAAGTAGCCGATGGAAATGTAGCTCCACACGTCCGTGCAGAGGTTGTGCAGAATCCGGTTGAAACGGGCCATGTCTGCGTAGAGCTCGGCCTGCCAGTCGTGGGATTCAATCTGCGTGGTCAGCGGGTTCCAGCTCAGGCCCAGCGACTCCACGAAGTCCTTGGCAACGTCTTGCCAGTCTGCGGCGGGGACGGAGGCGTAGTGTGCAGCGTAGGTGCCGGTGGCGCCGTTGATCTTGCCCAAGAATTCGGTCTTGGCGACGCGGTCCAGCTGGCGGGTCAGGCGGTGGGCCGTGACGGCCAGCTCCTTGCCCAGGGTTGTGGGGGTGGCAGGCTGGCCATGGGTGCGCGAAAGCATCGGAACGGCGCGATTTTCTTCGGCCATGGCCGCAATCTTTTCCACGAGGGTGCGGGCTGCGGGCAGCCACACATCCTCCACTGCGCCCTTGATGCCAACTGCGTAGGAGAGGTTGTTGATGTCTTCACTGGTGCAGCCGAAGTGGACAAGCGGCTTCAAGTGGTCCAAGCCCAAGGCGGCGAGGCGGTTGCCGATGAAGTACTCCACAGCCTTCACATCGTGCACCGTGACTTTTTCAATGGCGGCCAGTTCCTGCACGGAAGCTGCATCAAATTCGCTCACAATGGCGCGCAGCCCGCCCTGCTGTTCCGCTGTCAAGGGCTCGGTGCCTGGCAGGGTGTTGTTGCTTGTCAGGTGAATGAACCACTCAACTTCCACGCCAACACGGTCACGGTTCAATGCCGCCTCTGAGAGATAGTCCACCAACGGTGCAACGGCACCGGAATAGCGGCCGTCGAGGGGCCCCAAGGCAATATGCTCGGAGGAAGCGGCCAGGGAGACGCGGCCGGAGGGGATGCGGGAAGTGGAATGCGTGGATTCAGACATGGGCCAATTCTTTCATGAACCGCCAATTCCTCCACAGCGAAGGCTGGCGGACGGGTCTTCCACACAATGTCGACGGACTGTGGCGCGGCAAAAGGGACCTTCCTATGCTTGTGTCAAGAAGTCCATAAGGGGGATTCGATGAGCAACCCATGGTGGCCGGCAGTGGGCTCGGGGGGACCTGCCGAGCTGGGCGGAGTCGCGGGCCAGGCCGGGCCGTCGGCTGAAGCCGTTGCCGTTGTGGCGCAGCGGCTGGTCGGCATAGCACGGGACATTGATGCCTTGCGGCTGCAGCTGGGGGGCGTGGGTGCCATGGATTGGAGCTCCCCGGCCGCGTTCGCATTTAGGGAGGCGCTGTCTGCCTGCAATGCGGCCCTGGCCCTTGCAGTTCGAAAGGTGGAGTCGGCGGGTGCTTCCGTGGGCAGTTACGGCGTCTATCTGCAATCCGAGTCTGCCGAGTCTGCTTGCCGGAACCCGAACTTGCCGCAAGGTGCTGGAAGCGGGGCTGAATTTGGGCCGCGGTTTGGCCAGGGGTTCGGGCCGGACTGGGGCTCCGGATTCTAGGTGACAGTTTGTGGGTGTCGGCCGAGTTGGGACGCCGGAACAGTATGGAAGGGGACCGGGCACATGGCACACGAAGCAGGGGACGGAACCTCGTTTTCCGTTGAAGGCGGTGTTGGATCCATCAGCTACACTTTGGCCGAGATAACCGAAGCAGGGGTTGGTTTGGCCAGCTTGGCCCAGCACATGGATCCGCTGGTGGACAGGCTGCAAGCGGAATGGTTGTGGCTGGGCGACGCGGCCCAGGGCGCGTCGGTCTTTCCCTACGGACCCCTGGAAGACATGCAGAACGCGCTGTGGTCATGCAAAGGCGCACGAGCGGACACCGCAAGGCTGGCTGGGAGGGCGCTGCAGGCCAGTGCGAACTATGCAGCCACGGAGACGCGGGCCGCCGACGCGGCAGCACTGACGGGGCGCATTGCCGCCATGATGAAGGGCCGGAACACAAGGGACTTGGCGCTCTTGGCTCCTTGGACCTTGGCTGCAGGCCTCGCCACGGAACTGGAAAGGGTCAGGCGGGAGGGGCTGCGTGATGCCATGGAGCGTCTCCTTAACAACGGAGTGGCCGCTGTTGCCGGGGCGTTGGGCTCCGGAGTTGGCTTTGCGTACCTGCTGTCCCAGCTGCGCCGGCAGGATGCAGGGTCGGCAGGGGCGAGGCCCGCATATGCGCTTCGCAAATTCTTCGATACCGCAGGATTGGCTCGGAGTGGGAATCTGGCCATCCGACAGGTGCCTGCCAGGGAATGGGACACCGCGGCAAAGCAATTGCCGCCGGGCCATGCGATCGTCGATCCGTCGGCAGGAGACCCCTGGGAGATGGAGGCCAGCATCCGCGGCATGCTTGCCGGCAGCCAAGACGCCTACGGGTATCCGCCCGGCTCCATTGCTGTGGTGCGGATTGTGCGCCCGGACGGGCAGGTTTCATGGGTGGTGCATTTACCTGGAACAGAGGACTGGTCCACGATAGACAGCGCAAACCCCTTCGACATGGAAGGCAATTTGGAGGGACTGACGGCGGCCTGGAAAGAGCACTTCACGCAGGAGCAGGTCCTGGTGCAGGAGTTTATCAAGGCAGCACTTGAATCCTCGGGTGCGCTGCCGGGCGAGGAGGTGGTCTTGACGGGGCACAGCGGGGGCGGCATACACGCGGCTGCTGCGGCAGCTGATTCCGCATTTCTGGCGAGCGTGAACGTCAAGATGATTGTCATTGCGGGCGCACCAGCGAAAAACGCGAATGTTCCTGCCACAATTTCCGTGCTTGATGTGGAAAATGACAATGACGTTGTCACCGCCGCGGACTATGGGCCGCCGCCGGCATCCAAGAACTGGGTGACTGTGACTTCACACCGGCCGCCCATTGCCGAAGGCGGTGTGGGGGCTGCCGTGCAGGAGGCGCATTCGTTGGAGAACTACATGGCAGATGCCGGAGGCCTCGACTCAAGTGCCGATCCTGCCGTGCAGGCCTCCCGTGAAGCCCTGCGAAACCTGCTTGGAGCCGGAGTGGGCGCCGGAGCCATGGTGAAGGGAACCAAATTTGTCTATCAGGGTCGGGACTCCCGGAACAAGTCCACGAAGGACCGGCCCGTCGTCACGCATCCCGTCCCTGGGAAGGGCAAGGACTACGCGCCGGGGGCGCGTTGACTGGCCGGACACACCTAAACGCGATCAAAGGGCCGGGTGTGGAGAAGGCTATTTGTCGAGGGCCGGTTACCGGCGTGACGTCGATTTGCCCAGAGTGCTCGTCAGCATGGAGACAAAGCTGATGATCAGGGCCGCAAGGATGGCAGTCCAGAAAAAATCGTCAATCGTGAACTGGATGGGGGTGAAAGTGCTGACCCATGCTGTCAACCACAACATGGCCGCGTTGATAATGATCGTGAACAGGCCAAGTGTCAGGATGGTCACCGGCAACGACAAAAGCTTCACAATGGGCTTGACGACAGCATTGACCAAACCAAAAACAAGGCCGATGAACAGATAAGCCAACACTACGTTGATGGTGTTGGCGGTTCCGCCAACTCCCGCCACGTCACTGCCCACAATCGAGGTCGAGGCGATCTGCAGGCCGGGCAGAACCCAGCTTGCCAGCCACAGGGCAAGGGCGTTTATGACGATGTGAATTACGAATCGGCGCATGCGTCCATCGTTCCACAGTCCGACCCCAAAATACCTCCCCGGCCCAGGCTGGCTTAAGCTTGAGACATGACCGAGACAAACAGGACAGCACAATCCGGCGTGCAACCGCGGCCCGTGGTGGGCCTGCTTCCCAAATACGCTGCGGGCAAACCGCCGGAAGCCGTGCCCGGACTGGAAAGTTTCAAGCTTTCCTCCAACGAAAATCCGCTGGGGCCGGTGCCGGCCGTGCTGGATGTACTCCGTACGGCACATGATGTGCACCGGTACCCGGACACAAGTTGCACGCTTTTGCGCAACGCATTGGCTGCCTTTCTCGACGTCCCCGCCGACGACATCGTCACAGGTGCCGGCAGTCTCGGGGCCTTGAACCAGATCCTCGCTGCCTTCTCTGGACAAAACAGCGACGGCATCCAAGACGAGGTGGTTTACGCCTGGCGTTCCTTTGAGGCCTACCCCATCTGCGTGGGGCTGGCGGGAGCCAAGAGTGTTCAGGTCCCCGTGTGCGCCGATGGGAGCCACGACTTGGATGCCATGGCAGCAGCCGTTACGAAAAACACCAAGGTGGTGTTGCTGTGCACGCCCAACAATCCCACGGGAACGGCACTGCGCGTGCAGGAGACTGAGGACTTTATCCGCAGCATCCCCACAAACGTGGCGATTGTTGTCGATGAGGCCTATGAGGAATTCGTCCGGGCAGACCAGGCGGTCGACGGCCTTGCCCTCTACCGCAAATACCCCAATGTCTTGGTGCTCCGGACATTTTCCAAGGCCCATGGCCTTGCCGGGCTGCGGGTGGGTTACTCCATTTCCCAGCCAAGTGTCACCCTATACCTCAGGGCTGCGGCCGCACCCTTTGCCGTCTCCGGGATTGCCGAGCAAGCTGCCGTCGCGTCGTTGGAGAACTACAAGCAAGTTGTGGAAAGAGTACAAAGTCTTGTGGATGAGCGCGACCGGGTTATGGCCGGGCTCTCGGCGCTTGGATGGCATGTCCCTGATGCCCAAGGGAACTTCGTGTGGCTGGAACTTGGCGCCAACAGCCAAGAGTTTGCGGCACTGGCCCAAAGCCAGGCATTGTCGGTGCGGGCCTTCGGCGACGAAGGCGTCAGGGTCAGCATCGGCGAAATCGAAGCCAACACCCGATTCCTTGAAATCTGTGCCTCCTATACAAAAGCGCCACGACGTTCCTAGCGGTTAACAAAGGCGTGGTTTACCAGCCTGTACCGATACAGTTGTAAATCGAAAACGTATATATATACACCACGGGGAATGAATTCCCGAAGGGACATATATCGGCACCCACGAGTCGGGACAGGGGCAGTTTGCCTCTGGAATTCGGCAGACGAGGAGACAGCATGGGCACCCCCCAAGAAGCTGCTGCAGGGACAGTCCGCACGAGCTCGGATGCCGCGAGCCCGGATGTATCGACGCACCCTCCGGCGGGGGAGTCTGCAGGTGTTTTGCGCAGTACGGCCGTGGGGCCGCAGGACGCGGTCCAGCTCCTTGACGAGCGCGGAGAATCCCGCCACGACGCAACGTTCAGTCCTTACGTAGAAGCACTGGACGCGGAAGACCTGCGTGGCTTCTACCGGGACATGGCCACTGTGCGCCGCTTTGACACAGAAGCAACCGCGCTTCAGCGCCAGGGCGAGCTGGCCTTGTGGGTGCCGGTTGTTGGTCAGGAAGCTGCCCAGATCGGTTCCGGGCGGGCCATGAACAAGGCCGACTATGCGTTTCCCACCTACCGCGAACATGGCGTGGCGCTAACGCGCGGCGTGGACCTGGCCGACCTGCTCAAGCTCTTTCGCGGCGAATCCAATGGCGGATGGGACCCCCGGGAGAAGAATTTCCACCTGTACACGCTCGTGCTGGCGGCCCAGGTGCCGCACGCCGTCGGGTATGCGATGGGAATTTCCCGCGACATCGCGGCTGATCCCTCCACCGAGCCTGCCGCCGTCACAGCGTACTTTGGCGACGGCGCGAGCAGCGAGGGCGACGTCCATGAGTCGATGGTCTTCGCCGCATCCTACGACGCTCCGGTCGTGTTCTTCTGCCAGAACAATAATTGGGCCATCTCGGTGCCCTTCGAGGTGCAGTCCAAGGTCCCGCTGGTGAACCGTGCCGGCGGGTATGGCATTCCCGGCATCCGCGTTGACGGCAACGACGTCCTGGCCGTTTACGCGGTGTCCAAGTGGGCCCTCGACCATGCCCGCAGCGGCCTCGGCCCCGTCATGATTGAGGCCTCCACCTATCGGGTGGGCGCACACACCACGGCAGATGACCCCACCAAGTACAGGATGATGGCTGAAGAGGAACTCTGGAAGGCCAAGGACCCGCTGCTGCGCCTTGAAACCTACCTGCGCGGTGAGGGCCTTGCCGATGACGCCTTCTTTGAACAAGTGAAGAACGACGGCGACGAGCTGGCTGCGCATGTGCGCAAGGCCACGCTGGCGCTGGGTGGAGCCGACATTCGCCAAAAGTTCGCCACCGTTTACGCCCAGGCCCACCCTTTGGTCGCTGAAGAGCTGGCTTGGTTTGAAAATTACGAGGCGTCGTTTGCCGATGCCACGACACAACCTTCCACGACGCAGGCTTCCACACCCCAGGGCGGTGCAGCATGAGCACCATGACCATTGCCAAGGCCATCAATGAAGGCCTGCGCGCCACCTTGGCGAACGACCCCAAGAGTTTCCTGATGGGTGAAGACATTGGTTCGCTCGGCGGCGTGTATCGCGTCACCGAGGGGCTGAAGAAGGAATTTGGTGGCCATCGGGTCATGGACACGCCGCTGGCTGAGTCCGGCATTATTGGCACGGCCATTGGCATGGCCCTGCGCGGGCACCGACCCATTTGCGAGATCCAGTTCGACGGCTTCGTGTTCCCGGCCTTCAACCAAATCACCACGCAGCTGGCAAAGATTCATACCCGCTCCGACGGCCAGCTCAGCGCTCCCGTGGTCATCCGGATTCCGTATGGCGGGGGTATCGGCTCCATTGAGCACCACTCGGAGTCGCCCGAAGCACTGTTCGCCCACACCCCAGGCCTGCGCATCATCAGCCCTTCCAATGCCAACGACGCCTACTGGATGATCCAACAGGCCGTCGAGTGCATGGACCCAGTGATTGTTTTTGAACCCAAGCGCCGATACTGGCTCAAGGGCGAAGTGGACACGAAAAACTCCCCCGGAGACCCGTTCAAGGCCCATGTGGTCCGCGAAGGCAGCGATGCAACTCTGGTCGCCTACGGTCCGCTGGTGCCGGTGGCCCTCGCCGCCGCCAATGCCGCAGCCGAGGACGGGCACAGCGTCGAGGTCATTGACCTGCGCTCCATCTCCCCGATCGACTTCGATGCACTCGAGGCGTCGGTGAACAAAACCGGGCGGCTCGTGGTGGCCCACGAAGCCCCCACCTTCGGTGGCATGGGAGGCGAAATTGCCTCCCGCATCAGCGAACGCTGCTTTTATTCGCTTGAAGCCCCGGCCATCCGCGTGGGCGGCTTCCACATGCCCTACCCGGTGGCCCGCGTTGAAGAGCACTACCTGCCGGACATCGACCGCATGCTGGAGGCGTTGGACCGCGCCTTCGCATACTAGGAAGGCCGCACCATGTCGAACCTTTTCCTGTTCAATTTGCCCGATGTCGGCGAAGGCCTGACCGAGGCTGAAATAGTCTCGTGGAAGGTCAAGCTGGGCGACATTGTTGCCATCAACGACGTGATCGTGGAGATTGAAACAGCCAAGTCCATCGTTGAGCTGCCTTCTCCGCACGCAGGAATGGTGGCCCAGCTGATGGTGGCCGAGGGCGAGACGGTGGACGTGGGCACCCCCATTATTGCCATTGGCTCTGAAATTTCGGCAGTGGCCGGGGCAGCCGCACCCGCTGCACCCGCCGACGCCGCAGATCCCGCAGCTGCAGCACCTGAAACGGAAGTCATGAAGCCGCTGGTGGGTTCCGGACCCAAGGCCGACGCTGTCAAGCGCCGCCCGCGTCTTGGCTCGGCTTCCGCTGTTCCCGCCCAGGGTGCTTCGAACCGAGCGGCTCCTGGCCAAGTTGTTCCGGTTCAGGCCCTGGCCGCGGTGGCACCCCCCTTGGCAAAGCCCACCCACGTGCTGGCCAAGCCGCCGGTGCGCAAGGCCGCCAAGGACTTGGGCATTGACCTGAACGACGTCTCGGCGACGGGCGTGCGCGGGGAAGTGACCAAAAAGGACCTGCTCAGTTACCAGGACCAGCGCACGGCCGAGCAGGACGGCGCCGGTACCTTTTGGGCGCCCGCCAAGGGAAGCGGTCTGGCCGACGACCCCCGGGTGGAACGCATCAAGGTCAAAGGTGTGCGCAAGGCCACGGCCAAGGCCATGGTGGAGAGTGCTTTCTCAGCTCCGCATGTGAGCATCTTCGTCGATGTGGACGCTTCCCGAACCATGGAGTTCGTCAAGCGGCTGAAAGTCTCACGAGATTTTGACGGCATCAAGGTCTCGCCGCTGCTGATTCTGGCCAAGGCCGTGATTTGGGCGGCTGCGCGGAACCCTTCCGTGAATGCCACGTGGACAGGAGACGAGATCATCATCAAGCACTTCATGAACCTCGGCATTGCTGCGGCAACCCCGCGCGGACTCATGGTGCCGAACATCAAGGACGCCCAGAATCTGTCCTTGAAGGAGCTGGCCGTTGCGCTGAACTCCTTGGCAACCACGGCCCGGGCGGGCAAGACGCAACCCGCGGACATGCAGGGCGGCTCATTGACGGTCACCAATATTGGTGCGCTGGGCATCGACACCGGCACGCCCATCATCAACCCGGGAGAGGTTGCGATTGTGGCCTTTGGCACCATCAAGCAAAAGCCGTGGGTGCTCGACGGGGAAGTCATCCCGCGCTGGATCACCACCCTTGGGGGCTCTTTTGACCACCGCGTGGTTGACGGGGATCTGTCCGCGCGCTTCATGGCCGACGTTGCCGCGATCATGGAGGAGCCCGCGCTCCTGCTAGACTGAGGGTAATGCTGCCATTTTTCAGCCTGCTCGTAAACAACAGCCAGCCTGCGTCCGGGGACATCGGAATCCCGTGCTGCAGGCTGGAGTCATGACAGGGATCCAGCTCCCGTCCGCGGGATATCCACGGCAGGGCCCGGTGGCATAGCCATGTCCAGCGAGGGCCGCAGCGCCGCCGCAGGCGGGTGGTTCCACTGGCAGGGCAGGGCCACGGCGGCATCGCTGCTTGTGGCAGTGTTGCTGCTGGTCGCATTTTCCGCCGTCGCCTACGCCGGGGTGCCCGCCAGGGCCGCCGTGACGGACGTCCACGTCGATGTCATCGGCGATTCTCTCAGCACAGGGTACAAGACCCCCGGTGACACTTGGCCGGATCAGGAACAGGGTCTCATTGCCGCCATGGGGCTGAAGGCGGAAATCACCAACGCCTCGGAAAACGGCGCCGGCTACCTGAAGCACGGAGACGACGGCGACGTGTTCTTGGACTTGGTCAACAGGATCGTTACCTCGCATTCGCAGGTGGTGGTCCTCTTTGGCTCCGACAATGACACCGGTCGGCCCGGCCTTGCAGCGGCAGTGCACAAGGCCCTAGCCCGTGTCAGGGTGCTGGCGCCGCGTGCAACAGTGATCGTGGTGGGGCCCACCTCCGAATCCAATGACGCCCAAGGGGTGCTGGCGCCGATCGTTTCGACACTTTCCCACGGGGCGGCGGCCAGCGGAGCACGCTTTGTGGATCCCGTGGGCCTTGGCTGGTTTCAGGGCGCGGACAACAAGTACCTCAGCAGCGACATGGAACATCCAAACACCGCCGGAGAAACGTATCTGGCACGGCATTTCACTGCTGTCCTGGCGCCATCCATCAAGAACGCCATGCACCAGGACTGGCTGCGGGACGGGCCGTTCCGCAAGGTTCTTCCGTAGCGGCGCCTACAGTTCGGCGATGGCCTGCGCAAGCACCGGAGCCAGCCGCTTGACTCCTTCGCGCAGGGTTTCGGGCGGTACGGCGCTGAATGCCAGGCGCAGCTTGTTGCTGGGCCCATTGGCGGCAGAAAAAGCGGCGCCCGGGACGAACACCACTCCGGCATCGATTCCCGTGTACAGCAACGGGTAGCTGTCGATTCCCTCGGGCAAAGTGAGCCACACGAAGAAGCCGCCCTCGGGGCGCGTCCAGCTGACACCGGCAGGCATGAACTCGTCAAGGGCCGCCAGCAAGGACGCGCACCGTTGTGCGTACAGCTCCCGGTACGTGACAATCTGTCCTTGCCAGTCATAGTTGGTCAAATAGTCACTGACGAGCAACTGGTTGAACGTGGGAGGGCAAAGCGTAACGGCCTCGCTGGCCAGATAGTAGCGCTGCTTCAGGTGGGCGGGCACCAGAGCCCAGCCAATACGCAGTCCAGGGGCGAAGATCTTGGAAAATGAGCCCAGATACAGCACGTCTTCGGGGTTTTCCGCGCGCAAGGGCTGCGGCAGCACGCCGTCGAATTTCAACAGCCCGTAAGGGTTGTCCTCCAAAACCAAGATATTCGCTTCACGGCATATATTCACAATTTCCTGCCGCCGCTCGGGGGCCAGCATGACCCCTGAAGGATTGTTGAAATTGGGGATCGTGTACAGCAACTTGATGCGTTTGCCTTCGCCCTGCAGACGGGCGATTGTGCTGCGCAGCGCCTCGGGAATCAAGCCGTGCTCGTCGCCGGCGACAGGCTGGATGTCCACCTCGTAGGCTTCGAAGGTGTTGAGTGCGCCCACATAGGTGGGATCCTCGAGCAAAATGACGTCACCGGGATCGCAAAAGACCTTGGCGGCGACGTCCTGCGCCGACTGCGAACCAGCAGTAATCACCACGTTGTCCGGGTCTGCGCCGACGATGCCTTCGGCCGCCATGACCTGGCAAATCTGGGTGCGCAGCTCAAGGGTGCCCTGCCCTCCGCCATACTGCAGCGCTTCCAAGCCGTGCTCGGCAATGATGGAGGAGGCCGTGGCGGCCAACCTCTCCAGTGGAAGCGACTGCAAATACGGGTTGCCTCCCGCCAGGGATACGAGACCTGGCTGCATGGAAATCTCAAATACGTCTCGCACGGCTGACTGCTTGATGTTCGCTGCACGTGCAGACAGCAGGGCCTCGTGCCGGTGCACGGACCCGGCCGGCGCGGTCTGCTGCGCCCGAATCAAGGCGTCGACGGTTTCTTCGGACAATGATTCGGCGGCTGCATTGGCGCCGGAGGCTGGAGTGTTCACTTGCTCAGGATATATCCATTGTTGCTAAATAGGCATCAAAAGTTTTTATAGGTGCGTGCTACTTCAAGCTCAGTGCCTCACTCAACGTTTTCCCGTTGATGGTGATGGCCACTGGTGCGCCTGCTGCTCGCTCGGCAGTGAGCAAAAGCTGCTGCTCAACGCGCGGGAGGTCGCATGTTCCGCCCATCAGGAGGGTGCCGGTCAGATGTGCGGTGATGGCACTTCCAGCGCGGTCAATCGAATCCACCGCCAGCTGTGACTGCCACAGCGTGTTGGAAAGCCCTGACTGACCGATCTGTTGGGAATGGTCGGTGAGCAACGTTCGCAGCGCCCCCTCAACCGGGTCGGTGAAGGTGACGACCGGGCTCGTCACAGCAACGGCGCTGTCGCCGCAGCCCACTGCGGGACCCGAGACCCCGCCGTCGCCCTCCGCAATGAAAAATAGCGTGACTGAGGCGTTTTTGGGCAGCACAGTCGGGTCCGGCGAATCCGCGGGAAGGTTCGACGGCGGAGCCTGGCTCTCGCTGGTTTCCTCAATCGGGGTTGTGGTCCCGGAGGCGGACGTGGCGCTTGAGGCCGCTGTGGCGGGTGCGTCTGCGGAGGACTCCGATGGTGTCGGACTACCCGAACAGCCGCCCAATATCAAGGCCACGCCAGCCAGCGTAGCGCTGATTGACCACTTTCCCATGCTGCGCATGGTGCCTCCTCGTGAACTTCGGAACTGCAATGTTCCATGCATCCAAGTTAGGCGGAGCGGGTCACCGGGACTAGAGGCGTGCGGATAAAGGGACTTAAACGCAACGTTGTCGCGGGGAGGTCACGGGGCAAAGGCGGTCCCTTAAACGCCTGGAACTGGAGCAGTTCCCGGCCAATAGCCGTTTAGGCCAGTCGCCGGACAGTCTAGTTTCTGGGCAGGCTAATTTTCGGAGAGGGGCAGGCCGAGGGCGCTTGACACCGAGTGGTGGGTCACGTGGCCCCCGGCAACATTCAATCCGGCTGCCAGCGCGGGATCGGCAGCCAGTGCTTTGGCGACGCCGAGATTGGCCAGCGCCAAGGTGTAGCGCAGGGTCACGTTGGTCAGTGCATAGGTGGAGGTGTTGGGGACCGCCCCGGGCATGTTCGCCACACAATAAAAAATTGAGTTGTGGACCTTGAAAGTGGGATTCTCGTGGGTGGTGGGGTGGGTGCCTTCAAAACAGCCGCCCTGGTCTACGGCAATATCCACCAGGACGGAGCCATGCTTCATGCGTGAGACGAGGTCGTTGCTGACAAGTTTCGGGGCTTTGGCGCCGGGAATGAGAACCGAGCCTATGACCAGGTCTGCTTGCAGGAGGGCTTTTTCGACCTCCAAAGTGTTGGAAGCGATGGTCTTGAGTCGTCCCTGATACTGGGCGTCCAATTCCTGCAAGCGGGGGATGTTGATGTCAAGGATTGTCACGTCGGCACCGGCGCCAATGGCCATGGCGGCGGCATTGCTTCCTGACACGCCGGCCCCCAGGATCACCACGTTGGCAGGGCAGACTCCCGGCACCCCGCCCAAAAGAATGCCCTTGCCGCCGGCCGGAGCTGTCAGGCACTGGGCGCCTACCTGCACGGAGAGACGGCCGGCAACCTCGGACATGGGCGCGAGCAAGGGCAGGTATGAGCCAATTTGTACGGTCTCATACGCAATGGCCGTAACCCCGCTGTCCATGAGAGCGTGCGTCAGCTCGGGTTCCGCGGCCAAGTGGAGAAAGGTGAAAAGGACCAGGCCCCGGTGGAAGTGAGGGTATTCACTGGCCACCGGCTCCTTGACCTTGACCACCAAGTCCGAGCGGGCCCACAACCGGCTGGCATCTGCCACCAGCTCTGCTCCGGCAGTGGCGTATTCGGCATCGCTGATGCCCGAACCCACACCGGCACCGTTTTGGACCAGCACGGTATGGCCGTGATGGACGAGTTCGTGCACGCCGGAGGTTGTCAGGGCCACGCGGAATTCATTGTTCTTGATTTCCTGCGGCACACCAATAATCATGTTTTTCCGTCCTCAGTCCCCAGAATTCAAGAAAGCGCCGTCCATGGCCTGACATTAGCAGAAAGGCGGGTGCAGCACCCCGGCTAATTGCCTGGGTGTGTTTCCCTTCCTGTGTGAGTCGCAGCTGTGTGAGTCGCAGTTCTTTCAGTGGCCGCCTTTTGCGACACCAGCCAGGCCATGATGTCCTGACGGCGAATGCGTCGGTGGGAGCCGCGGTATTGGACGGCGACTTCGCCACGGTCGGTGAGGTTGCGCAAGAAAGTGTGGGAGATTCCCGCCATTTCTGCGGCCTGCGAAGTGGTGAGAAGATCGGCTACGCTGGCCACACTGACGGCATCCCCGCGGGAGAGGCGGCGCAGCAGGTCGAGTACCGCCTCCCGGGCGTCGTCAGCCAGCCGGTGCGCCGTCCCGTCCACGAACACCGTCACGTCATCGCTGCCGGCCAGGGTGCGGGCCAAGGCTGCCTGCTCGTCGTTATTCAGGGGGGAGCTGACCTTGGGGGCATCTAATGTCATGGAACACATGGTAGCCCGGCTGTAGGGTATGACCCATGGTACAGAGAATCCGCACCGCGCTTTTGGGGTTTGGTTTGGCTGGCAGCGTTTTCCACGCCCCCTCGTTGGCTTCGCTGGAGCAGTTCAGCCTTGACGTGATCGTGACGTCGGATCCGCAACGCCAGGCTGCAGCCAAGGCTGCTTATCCACAGGCAACTGTCATGGGCCGTGATGAGTGGGCCAGGGCTGGTCACTCTTGGGACATTGACCTGGTGATTGTGGCGACGCCTCCGTCCACGCATGTTCCATTGGCGACCGTTGCCCTTGAATCGGCTCGTGCTGTGGTGGTGGACAAGCCGTTTGCGGTGACAAGTGCCGACGGCGAGACTCTGATTGCTTTGGCCAAGGAACACGGGAAGCTCCTCACCACGTACCAGAACAGGCGTTGGGACGGGGAGTATCTGACCCTGCAGAAGCTGCTGGCCCACGACGCGCTGGGTGAGGTGCGGCGCTTTGAATCCCGGCTCGAGCGGTGGCAACCGGACATTACCAAGGAGTGGAAAGCCCAAGCTACTGCGGCCGACGGCGGTGGCGTCCTTTTCGATCTGGGCACGCACCTCATCGATCAAGCGCTGCAGCTCTTTGGTCCGGTGTCCGGGGTCTACGGCGAGCTTGCCGCGCGGCGTCGGCTGGAGTTGGCCGACGATGATGTATTCGTGGCGCTGGAACACTGCAGCGGAGTCGTTTCACACTTGTGGATGAACCTCAATGTCGCTCAAAAGGGTCCTAGGCTCCGTGTTCTTGGGGCAAAAGCTGCGTATGTGAAGGATGCCGCAGATGCTCAAGAGGGGCAAATTCAGGCAGGCATCCTCCCCGGAAACCCTGCCTATGGTGTGGACATGGAAGAAGATTGGGGCACTGTGGGGCGAACCGGCGAGCTTGTGCCGGTGCCTACGGAACGGGGAAATTTCCCGCAGTTCTATGAGTTGCTGGCCTCGGCATTGCTTGAAGGGGGACCGGTGCCGGTGGACCCGGAGGATTCCGTGGCGGGACTTCGCATCATCGAGCAGATCCGCTCCAGTGAACAACTTCGCAAGTTCCCAGGGGCGGAGCGCAATGGCGAATAAATGTGGTGCGTAAAATAGGGCGGACGTATTTCGCGACAACGGATCATGCGGGGAGACCGGAGCTACAGTGAAAGACAAAAATTTGGGCATTGGCGGCCAAGAGTCGGCAAGTCTGGCCTTGGCCGAGCCTGCAATAAATGTGCGCCACCGGTGGACTTTCTCCATTGTTTTGGTCAACGTGGGCATCAATGCCGCATTTTTTGGCCCCATCCAGGTTTTGTTGGGCCAACAGGCTGCCGATTTTAGCGAAGCCGACAAGGAGGGCATCCTGGCCCTGGTCACGGGCGCCGGAGCCGCAGTCTCACTGGTTGCCAATCCGCTGTTTGGAACCTTTAGCGACAGGACCACATCACGGTTTGGCCGCAGGGTTCCATGGGTCTTCATTGGCGCGCTGCTTGGAACCATCGGATTAGTGGGACTGGCGGGTGCGCCCTCCGTTGCTGCCATGACATTGCTGTGGTGCCTGGTGCAGCTGGGCTGCAACGGTGCGTTGGCTTCGACCACTGCCGCGATCCCGGACCAAGTGCCCGTGCGGCAGCGTGGCACCATCGGCGGGCTTTCTTCCATGGGCACAGTGGTGGGAATTCTTGTGGGTGCTGCGATTGGCGCCGTGGTTGTGGGAGACTTCAGGCTTGGTTTCATTATCTGCGCCGTGGGACTGCTGGCCGGCATGGTGCCCTATTTGTTTTTCGCCAACGACCACGTGCTGGAGGCCAAGTACAAGACTGCGTTTACCTGGCTGAATTTTGCCAAGGGTTTTTGGATTTCGCCACGGAAGTATCCCGACTTTGCTTGGGCCTGGATCACAAGGTTCCTTGTCAATGTGGGAAACCATTTGGTAACCCTGTATCTGCTGTTCTTCCTTACCGACGCGGTGGGGTTTGAAAACCCTGAATTCGGTGTCCTGATTCTGACCGGCATCTACGCCGTGTTGACGTTGATCACCGCCGTCATTGGAGGGAAATGGACTGACAAAGTGGGCAAACGCAAGCCGTTCGTCATTGCGTCGTCGGCCATCATTGCCCTTGCCGCGTTAATTCTGGCGTTCTTCCCCACCTGGACCGGCGCGCTCGTGGGCGCTGCCGTCCTGGGTATCGGCTATGGCGTCTATTTGGCCGTGGATTTTGCCCTGTTGACCCAGGTGCTGCCCTCGTCGACGAGCCGCGGCAAGGACATGGGCGTCATCAATGTGGCGAACTCGCTGCCGCAGGTCATCGCGCCGATCATCGCCTGGCCGCTGGTCACCATCCTGGGCGGCTACGTCACGCTCTATGTGGTGGCTGCCGCCATTGGTCTGCTTGGCGCTGTTTTTGTGGTGAAAATCAAGGGTGTTGAATAGCGCCAAGAAACTTCCTCATTTCAGTGACGCTGTGCCACCAATCTCTTGACACAGTGTCAGCATATCTGATTAGGTAAGGTTATTGTTACCTAATCATGGAGTGAGACATGTCTGCACCTGCCGTTGAATCCGCATTGCCCCAGGCTCCGGCCGCCCTGTCGCAGCAGCTGAAAACCCACACTGCTTCCGCCCACACGGCAGCGGAAGACTCCCGTTTCGTGGCCGAGCTGATGGGTGGCACTTTGGACGTTGCGGCATTGGTGAGCTTGCTGGATCAGAGCATTGTCATTTACCGCGCTTTGGAAACTGCCTTGGCTGCCCATACCGAGCATCCGCAGCTGGGCGCGTTCATCGACCGCAAACTGGCGCGCGTGGCGGCATTGGAAGCTGACATGGCCTACCATCACGGGGCGGACTGGGAAGCACAGCTGGCCGACGGACGCATTGTCATCGTCCCGGCAACATTGGCCTACGCCGACATGTTGACCACCATGGGGCGGGAGTCGATCGAGTTCCTGCTGGCCCACCACTACGTCCGCTACATGGGTGACCTCTCCGGGGGCCTGATCATCTCCCGCATGGTCGAGCGCCACTACGGCGTTGCCAGCGAAGGCTTGAACTTTTATGACTTTGATGCGATCGCCAAGCCCAAGCCCTACAAGGATCGCTACCGAGAACTACTGGACACCACTGATTTCAGTCGTGCGCAGCAGGATGCCATCTTGAACTTCGCGGCTGAGTCTTTCGAGCTCAACCTCGCTGTCTTTGTGGACCTCGACGCCGCCCGCAAGGCTGCACGGGCAAGTTGAGCCCGTAGGTGGGCCGGGCTACTGCCTTTTGGCCACCTGGTAGTGGCCGTCGGCGAAGACGGTAACGAAGCGCGTGTCCGGGAAGCGTTGTTCCGCCTCGGTTGCGGTGGTGGTGGAAGCAACGCCGGGGCGGCCGGAAACGTCCATTAGCACGTAGTCCGGTGCAGGATTCGTATTTCCGATCCAATAGACCTCAGTGCGGTCAACCAGATAGCTCATCAGGGAGATATCGGTCTCCACGGTCACCCCATCCGGCACCGCGGCCAAAGCGCTTTCCGAGGAAACTGCGGTGGTGAGTGGGAAATTCTTGGAGGGGTCAACCAGCATGCCAAAGGCATATTGGCTGGTCAGAACCACGGCGATCAGAAGGATTGCGGTGCCTGCAAGCCGTCTCAGACGCGCGGAATTGAGCACCTTCCGACGCGACAGGGCATCGATAGCGGCGCAAAAAACCACCGGCATGAGAACCGCGCTGTATTGCCAGTCCTGTCCCCAGTAGACGGGCAGATCCGATAGGAACCGCCAGGCGAGGGTGGGCAGCACGATCAAGGTCAAGGGGGAAAATAGGCACAGTCCCGCCGTAATGGCCGCCAAAAGGAAGACGGTTGCAACCTTGTCGTGTTGGAGCAGTGAAGCCGGATCGCTGAGCAGGCCGCGGATGTTGAGCTGGCTTTGGTAGGCCCATTGAGCCCCAGGGTTCATGGAGGGCAAAATGACTTTGGTGGTGAGCACAAACCAGCCGACGCCCCACAACGAGAGCCAGAGTCCAGCCAATGTGCGCGCCCGCCAAGCCATGACCAGGCCAATGACAAACACGGTCAGGCCCAGGTCTTCTTTGACGAAGACAAGTAGCGCTGCCCAGATCCAGGCAGAACGCCAGCGGTCCTCCAAAAGTGCAACAAGGGAAAGCGCAAGCAGCGGCACGGCAAAGGCAACTTCGTGGAACTGGGAATCGACAGCCGACTGCAGACCCCAGCTCAGCGCATAACCAATTCCGAGACACACACCTGCAATCCTGCCCAAGCGTTTGACGGCGAAATGGCACGCCACGACGACGGAAACTGCCAGCAGCACGTTCTGCACTACGAGCAGCGTGTAGGCACTGGGAAATAGCCGGTAAAACGGTGCGAGCAGGACCAAGAGCGGGTGGAAGTGGTCACCGAGAAGGTTGTAGCCGTCGCCCTTCAAGCTCACAATGGGTGGTTGGAAATTTGCGTATGACTTGGCGAGTTGGGTGAAGATCCCCAGGTCCCAAGAACGGATGGTGAAACTGCGCCACTGCAGCCAAGAGAACAGCGAATAGACTGCGAAAGCCAGAATTCCGACCATCCCGGATAGAGCCAACGGGGTGGTGGCTGCATGCCGAAAATGGTTCAGTCCGCGGGGACTAGCCGGAGCGGACGCAGCCGGGGGCCTAATCTTTTGCACAGTGGTCACAGGGAAAGTCTAGGTCGCAAGCCGGGTGTTTCCGGCATTGTGAAATATGTTGTCGGCCCGGCGAGCTGCCATTTACATGGACGGGTAGAACAACAGTGCGGGCCACCCTGAGTTGAGTCATGGCGTCGATCGCCTAGTGCCAGGAAGGCTGGGCGGTTCTTTCGTGACAACTTTTTCGGATGCGACAGAATACTCGACGACCCAATAACGGGTGCGCTGGTTGGGTGGCTCTGCGGTGTTGCCTCTCCTGTGTTGACGTTGTGGCTCTATTTGTGGTGTTTGTGGGTGTAGGTGATGAGGAATTGTTCTAGTGGGCTTGTGTGGGTGGGGTTGGTGGTGGGTGCGGTGGTGTGGAGGTTGGTGTTGAGGGCGTTGTTGAGTTTTTTCTTGAGCCATTTGGGGAAGGCTGGTGGTCGGGGTTCTTGGTATTGGGGTGGGTGGTATGTGCCGGAGGGGCTGAGCCAGGCGGTGGTGCCGTCGTTGGCGGGCAGTGGTTTCCAGCCGCGGAGGCGAATCGTGGTGCGTTGGGGGTCGTGTTCGCGGCGGTAGTTCCCGTGTTGGTCTTTGTCGTCTGTGAAGTGTTTGAGGTGGTGGTGGCGCTTGCAGGCGGGGCGTTGGTTGGCCAGGGTGGTTTCCCCGCCGTGTTCGAATGCTTTCAGGTGGTCGGTGTCGGTGTCCATGACGGGGTTGGGGCAGTTGGGGATATAACAGCCTCCGGCGAGGGCGCGCAGGACAGCTTTTTCGGTTTCGCGGATCGTGTATCGGGTGGGGTTCATTGCCAAGGGCTCATCGGTGACGGGGTCGGTGAGTACGCGCAGGAACGTGGTGGAGTTGGCGAGGAGTTTCCGGGCGATCGGGGCTGGGACGGGGCCGGTGCCGACGAGTTCGCCTGGTTCATCGGTGATGTTCAACGCGGACAGGAACGGCACGGTGACCAAGACCAGGGCTTTGGGCATGGGCGGGTCGGTGATGGTGTGGTGGGTTCGGATTGCTTCGAGTTGGTCGAGGTAGTCCTGTTCGGGATGTTCCGGGATTCCGTCCACGACCCCGTCAATGTAGCCTGATCCATCGCTGAGGAGTTCCCCGACCACGGGCACGTCTTCCACCCCGGCCTCGGGCGGCTCACCTCCGTCGTGCTCCACACGATCAGGGTGTCCCGCACCAGCAGGGTGTTCCGCCGCATCCGGGTCGGCGTCTTGGCCGGCTCTGGGGCTGTTTTTCATCGTCTTGTTGCCGGTGGTGGTGGTGTTTCCGTCAGAGCCACTTGCGCCGGTGGAGGCTCCTGCACTGTCGGGGCGGTGTTGAGCGTCGCGTGGTTTGGTGATGGGCGCGTCAGTGGGGGTGACGCTGCGGGCTTTGTTGTCAGCAGGCTTTGTACTCTTTGCGCCCTCGGTGTCTGTGTCGTCGGTGCCCTCGTCGTCGTTTGTGGGGTTGCGGTGTGCCCATGGGGGTGCTTCTTCGATGAGTGAGACTCCGAAAGCGGAGTTCGCACCGAACAGGACATCGCCAGCCTGGTTCCGGGGCTCTGAACCATCCGTATCGTTGCTGTGGCTGCCCATGCCGCCAGTACTGGCGTCACCGTGGCTAGCATTGCTTCCTGAGTGGTTCTTTCCGGCACCAGCGTTGTCGTGGCCGGTGTGGCCGGTGTGGCCGTTGTCGGTGTTGCTGGCTGGGGTGGGGAGGGGTTGTTGGTTGAGGAGGAGGGTGGTGGCGACGTCGACGCGTAGTTGTGCCAGGGTGCGGTGTTCCCCGCTGCCGCTATCGCTCTGCTGGCTGCCCCGGCCGGGCTTGCCGCCGTTGCCGTCGTTGTTGTTGCCTGGTCCGGTGGTGTTGTTGTGTTTGATGGTGCGTGCTGTGCGGGTGGCGTGGACCCAGATGGCTTCGGCGCTGATGGTGGGGATGTGCAGGGTGAGCCAGGACATTCCGTCGCGTCCGGGGTCCAGGGTCATGGCCCGGTGCCGGTAGGCCTGGCGGGTGGCGGTGGCCCTGGTTTCCGGGTGGGTGCTTTCCCGGGCGCGGCGGGCTTTGGAAGCGAACCCGGAGGCTGTGGTGCCCGGGGCCAGGCGTAGCAGGCGTTGTTCAAAGACGGTGATCTGTTCGGCGGTAATGGTCGGGGTTTCGGCCAGGGTGTTGCATTCATCCACGATCAACCCCGCGTGCCGGTAGGAGAGCACCCCGGCGTGCAATGCGGCCAGGGTGTGTCGGTGGGTGGTGGTCAGGGCGGTGCTGTGGTGCGCCAGCGCGGTGACAGTGCGTTCGGGAAGACACAAGGTCAACGCGATGTCAGTGCAGGCACTGGCTTCGGCGATTCCTGCCTGCCAGGAATCAAGCCCCACCGCGGTGCCCTCGACGTTCGCTGCTGCGATGATCCGGGCGACGAGTTCTGCTTTGCAGGCCGCGGTGGCGTCCTCGAGGCGCTTCAACACCAGCAACGCCTCGATTCCGGCGTCGTACACGGCCCGGGCGACCCCCACCCGCGAGGGCGGCTCGGGAACCGGGGGAGGAAAAGCAATGAACGCCGGCAAGCCCGCCAGTGCCCCAGTGTCAGGGCCAAAGGGTTCAATGGAAGGAAGAGTGATCGCACCAAGCAGTGCAGCCACATCCGCTGTGGCTGCAAAGCCCCGGTCCCCGGGGAACTCCTCCCGACTACTCATACCCCCATAATACCCCCACCGTTACACCACCGCAATAGCTACACGTACATAGATACGATAGATTCGCCACGTTCCACCACCGACGTTGGCAAGCATGTTGCCGTCACGAAGTGAAATGAGTGGCACTATTGCAGAATGGATGCGCAGATTGTCTGGACCGTCGTATGCGGCCTCGTTATTGCGATTGGTGCTGCCGGGGTCATAGTGCCCATTTTGCCGGGGAGCTTTCTAGTCGGTGTCAGCTTGCTTGCCTGGGCCCTGGTACTGGGCTCTCCGCTGGGCTGGATAATATTTAGCATAGGTGCGCTATTTCTTGCGGCCGGCATGGTCTCAAGCGCCGTTCTGGCCGGCAGAACCATGAAAGCTCGTGCCATCCCGGGCAGGTCAGTGCTGATCGGGTTGGCGGTGGGAATTGTCGGGTTCTTCGTGATCCCGGTCGTAGGGTTGCTGCTGGGCTTCGTCGTCGGTTTGTTCGTCTCGGAACTTGTTCGACAAAGGGCGCTGCGACCGGCGGTTTCCTCTTCGCTGGCGACGCTGAAGGCCACAGGGCTAGGAATCCTGGCGGAGTTTGGTTTCGCGTCCTTGGCTGCGGGGACGTGGGGCGTGGGGGTGCTCGTTCACTTCCTGAACCGCTAGCCGGGCGCCAGTCCAAGCAATTAGGGCATGTCCAGGACCACGTTGATGCCTGCCATGCGGCCGCCGCAGCGTTCATTGCCGGACACCCGGGTCCAGTTCAGTGCTGTGGTTTGGGCTGCCAGGACCTTGCCGTTTTGGTCGTAGACCCTGAAGCTGAGTGCCTTGGGCGGCTGTGCGCCGACCATCAGCACCCACGAGCCGTCCTCTTGCTGCGTGAGGACCCGGGTACCGTGGGTTGATGCCTTCGCGAACGTCGGCGTTTGGGGAACGCAGTCGGTGCCGGTGCACGCGGTGACAGCTGCTGCATTGGCACTGGTGCTCTGGCTCCCGGCCAGGGACAGCGACAGTCGGTTGTTCCAATTGGCTGTGGGGCAGGTGCCGCCGTCGCGATCAAGCACGATGGCCCCGATGATGAAGGCCATGCAAAAAGCGGCAACCAGGGGTATGAGGACAAGTTCCACGCGGCGTCGGGTTGTGGGTAGGGCAGGCATGGGCCCATGCTATCCAAGGACTCTGACCGTTTCCCGCTAGAATTCGAACACCTCCCCAAGGCGTCCGGCAGGGCGAGGCTGCAATTTCGCACTAGTATCTGAACATGCCCTCCGATGTGCCAGACATTCCCGTCCCAGCACAACCGGCCTACCCCTACAAGGCCGACGGCGTTCGGCTACGCCCCATTCTCCCGGCCGACGTGCGGGCCGTGAACGCCTACAGGTCGCTGCCGGAGGTGGCACGTTACCTGCCGCATCCGCCGCAAGCCATGGCGGACACCGAACTGAGCGTCTCTGCCATGGTGTCGCAACAGAATTTCACCACCCCCGGCCAGTGGCTGGACCTGGCAGTGGAACACGGACCCTCGGCTGAAGTGGTGGGGGAGGTTGTGTTGAAGTGGGACGCGGAAAATTGGCAGCGCGGTGAAATCGGCTTTGTCTTCAGCTCCGACGTCCAAGGGCAGGGCGTCGCCTTTGCCGCCTGCACAGCGGCGCTGGACATGGCCTTCGAGCACTTCAGCTGGCACAGGGTGGAGGGGATTTGCGATGCCCGAAACAACAAGTCCGCGGCCCTCATGACACGCCTGGGCATGCGCCTGGAAGCAACATTCGTCGAAGCGGACTGGAGCAAGGGCGAATGGATCACGTTGCGCCACTACGCCATCCTGAAGCGCGAATGGTCGCTCCTCCGTGGACACGACTTGCCGAACACAACATACCGAACACAACATGCGAAAAAGTGAAGGATATTGATGTCCGTGCAGCAAGAAGAGTACGACGGCGGCCGGCGCCTTGCGCTGCAAGTCCCCATGCGCTGGGGAGACATGGATGCCTACGGGCACATCAACAATGTGGAAGTGCTGCGAATCCTTGAGGAGGCCCGTGTGCATGCGTTCGGTCCGCCTGCCGGGACCGGGCTGCCCGGCATTGCGGCTGCAAACCCCATCTTTTCCGAGCTGGACGCGGACGTGCAGGCATTGGTGGTAGAGCACCGGGTCAGGTATCTGGCACCGTTGAACTACCGCAATGTGGCCGCCGACGTACGAGTCTGGATCAGCGCAGTGAAGGGAGCCAGCTTTACCGTGGCCTACGCCATCTTTGATCCCGTCACAGCGACCAAGTGCGTCATTGCCGAAACTGTATTGGCGTTCTTCCACGAGCCCAGCGGCACCCTGGTCCGGTTGGCACCTGAGAAGAAGGCGCTGCTGGAACCACTCCGCGGCCCCGCCAACTTCCGCGCCTGACCTGCGATGTAGCATGACCTTCGATGGGGCCTGAACCCGGATGGCGGCCGTCCCCGGCACCACCCAATCGCGTGTGCCGCCTACTCCCGCGTGCCCACGAGGATTCCGTCGCCGTCCGCATGGATCATGTCGCCGGGGTGGATGGTGACGTCGCCGAGTTGGACGGGAACGTCAACGTTGCCGAGGCCTTCCTTGGAGCTCTTGGCGGGATTGGTGCCGAGAGCCTTCACGCCGAGTGGCAGCCCCGCCATGGCCACGCTGTCGCGGATGGCGCCGTTGATGATCACTCCCGACCAGCCGTTGTCCACGGCCGACTGGGCGATCATGTCCCCCATAAGTGCGTTTCCCAGCCAGCCTCCGCCGTCGATCACCAGAACGGCGCCTTTGCCCGGGGTGGCCAGCAGGGATTTCACCAGCTGGTTGTCCGCGAGGCATTTGACGGTCCGAGCCGGGCCGGCAAAGGCTGCCACGGCACCAAAATCGCGAAATTGCAGGGAAACCGAGGACAGTTCTGGCCCGTGCTCGTCGTACAGGTCTGCCGTGGAGATAGTCATGGGGGTCCCAACGTTGCTGAGGATGATGGCTCCAGCATAGGACAATGTGCGCTGTTGGTGGGGGCGGCGGTGCAATCTCACGGGCACGCACGGTGGGGCCCGGCAGACCCGTGTCTTGCTTTGCGCCATGATGCCAACAAGACTTGGCATGCACCGGAGATAAAAATAATTCTGGATCAGCACCGGGATGGACCACCACGAAAAAGGGGCCGCAATGTCGAGTCAGGCACGCCAAACACCGGGTCAAAAGAAGGCATTGGCCGGCCGGACCCTGGCGGACGTTGCCGGAGCCATGGCCAACCCCTCGCAAACCCTCACCCGAGCCCTCGACCGCCACGCCAATGCCCACGATGCCTCGCACTTCCTGCTTATCCCCCAAGCAGTGGCCGTCCCCTCAAGTGCCGCCGAAGTCGCCCAGCTCATGCGGGTCAGCGCCGAACGCGGGCTGCCGCTGACCCTGCGCTCCGGCGGGACCAGCCTCAGTGGGCAGGCCGTCAGCGGAGGACTGCTGGCGGATGTGCGCAAGCACTTCCGGTCACTTGAAGTGCTCGACGGCGGAGCCCGGATCCGCGTGCAGCCGGGCGTCACGGTGCGGGACGTAAACGCGCGGCTGCTGCGGTACGGGCGCAAGTTCGGACCCGACCCCGCCAGCGAGGTGGCCTGCACGATTGGCGGCGTGGTGGCCAACAACTCCTCCGGCATGGCCTGCGGGATCACCGACAACGCCTACCGCACCCTTGAATCGTTGACCCTCGTGTTGCCCAGCGGCACCGTCTTGGACACCGGCGCACCGGACGCCGCTGCCCGGCTGCGCTTGCTTGAACCCGAACTCTTCCTGGGCTTGGCCGGGCTCGCCGAAAGGGTGCGCAGCAATCCGGCGTCGCGCGCAACGATCGAACGCCAGTTCGCCATGAAGAACACCATGGGCTACGGGCTGAACTCGCTGCTGGACTTCGCGAACCCCGTGGACATCCTGGCCCACCTCATCGTGGGCAGCGAAGGCACGCTGGGGTTCGTGGCCGAAGCCGTCTTCAAAACCATTCCCCGGCTGGCCCACGCCACAGCCGGGCTGCTGGTCTTCAAGGACTTGCACGCGGCCAACACTGCACTGCCGGCCCTGGTGGACAGCGGCGCCGCCACGGTGGAACTGCTCGACTCCCTTTCGCTGAAGGTGGGGCAGGGGCTGAGCCAGGTGCCCGGGGTGGTGCGTGATTTGCAAGTGCGCAACCATGCGGCGCTGCTCGTGGAATACCAGACGGGCAACCAGGAGGAACTGGCCGGGCTCAACGCCGACGCCGTGGCGCTCGCCGGCACGCTGGGGCTGGACGCACCTGCGGAGTTCAGCTCCGACGCCACCGTCCGCGCCGAGCTGTGGCACCTGCGCAAGGGCCTGTACACGGCCGTGGCGGGAGCCCGCCCGCTGGGCACCACGGCACTGCTGGAGGATGTGGTGGTCCCGGTCCCGGCACTGGCGCGCACCTGCCTGGAGCTGAGCGCGTTGTTTGAGAAGTACAGCTACGAAAATTCCGTCACCTTTGGGCACGCCAAGGACGGCAACATCCACTTCATGCTCACCGACAAGTTCGCCAGCGCCGAGGAGCTGGACCGCTATGCCGCCTTCACCGAGGACATGGTGGAGGTGGTGCTCGGCGAGGGCGGATCGCTGAAGGCCGAACACGGCACGGGGCGGGTCATGGCGCCGTTCGTGCGCCGCCAATACGGGGATGAACTCTATGAGGTGATGCGCCGCATCAAGGCGTTGTGCGATCCGGAAGGCATGTTGAATCCGGGCGTTCTCCTCGACGACGATCCTGTGGCACACTTGCGCCACATAAAGACTGCGCCTCCGGAAGTCGATCCGGAAGTGGACCGCTGCGTGTCCTGCGGCTACTGCGAACCCGTGTGCCCCAGCAAGAACCTGACGCTGACCCCGCGCCAGCGCATCGTCACCCTGCGCGACATGGCAGCGGCCCGGCTCGACGGGGACACGGCGCTCGCGGACGAGATGGCCGCCGACTACGACTACGCCGGGGTGGACACCTGCGCCGTGGACGGCATGTGCCAAACCGCCTGCCCCGTGGACATCAACACCGGCACGCTGGTGCGCAACCTCCGCACCGAGGCGGCCGGGATGGTCGAAAACGCCATGTGGGGGACTGCCGCCAAGCATTGGGGCGCCGTCACAAAGGGGGCCGGGCTGGCCCTGGACGCCGCCGCCAAGGTGCCGGCCGGCGTCGTGCTTGCCGCAAACAAGGCGGGCCGGAAGGTGCTGGGCCACGACACACTGCCACTGTATTCACCCGAGCTTCCCGCAGGTGGGAAAGTCCGACGCCGGCCGGCACCTGCCGGGGAAGCGGCGGCCGTGTATTTCCCCGCCTGCGTGAACGTGATGTTTGGCCCGGCCGAGGCGGGGTCGGCCGGAGTGCAGGCGAGCTTTGAGCAGCTGTGTGCGAAGGCCGGAGTGCACTTGTTGGTGCCGGAGGGCATCGAGAGTGCGTGCTGCGGGACGCCGTGGTCGTCCAAGGGGATGGCCGCGGGGCTGGCGGACATGCACGCACGGACGTTGAAACTGCTCCGGGAGGCCACGCGGGACGGCGAGCTGGAGATCATTTGCGACGCCTCAAGCTGCACCGAAGGCCTGCTGCACACCATTGAAAGCGAAGTGCCGGAGCCCGGGCAAACGCCGCTGCGGGTTCTTGACGCCGTGCAATTTACGGCCGATCGCCTGCTGCCGCTGCTGGGCGGGGAATGGGCACGGCTGGAGTCGCTGGCCTTGCACCCCACCTGCTCCTCGGTGCGGCTCGGGCTAAGCCCGGCCCTCGAACAGGTGGCCTCGGCCGTGGCGGAGACGGTGTTGGTGCCGGAGCACTGGGGCTGCTGCGGTTTTGCCGGGGATCGCGGCATGCTGCATCCGGAGCTGACGGCCTCGGCCACTGCGGACCAAGCGCGCGACGTGGCCGCCATGGAGGCTCGCGCGCATGCGTCCTGCAACAGGACGTGCGAGCTGGGCATGAGCCGGGCCACGGGAGAGGACTACCGGCATGTGCTGGAGCTCCTTGCCGACGCCGTTTCCCAAGACTCATCCGCAGACACATCTCCGGGGCAGACGTAACAGGTGGGTAAGATCGCGCACGTTCCCGCCCAAATGTGAGCTTTTGTGACTAAAGTGGGGGACAAGAATGATGCCGGGGTGTGAAGCGCCGGTGTCGCGGCACAAAAAAAGGATGAAAAAATGGCGGGAATCATCATTGTCGGCGTTGACGGCAACTCAACTTCCATGAAGGCTGCCAAGGTGGCGGCGGACTTGGCCAAGGCCATGGGGTACACCCTGCGCGTTGTTACCGCGTTTGGCGAAGACAAGACGGAAAAGGTCACCATCGGCAACGACGAATGGTTCCTGTCCACCGCCGACGAGGCCGAGCGGGTTGCCCAGCGGGTTGCCGAGGAACTGAAGATCAGCGGTGTCAAGACCGAGTACTCCTCCGCGCTGGGCAAGCCCGCCGAGGTGCTGCTTGAAGAAGCAAACAAGCTCAAGGCAAAACTGATTGTTGTGGGCAACGTCCGCATGCAGGGCTTGAGCCGCGTCCTTGGCTCGGTGGCCAACGCCGTTTCACACAACGCACCCTGCGATGTGTACATCGTGAAGACCGACGGCTAAGACAGCTGGTTTGTAAAACCGCCAAATCCCCGCAGCGCATGGCGCTGCGGGGATTTCGCGCTTCGAGCCGCCATGCAGCCGGGCGGTCAAGCTGTCATGCAGCCGAGCGGTCAGCGGTATTTGCGGTGCAAGTTTTCATGGGTGGACGGGCCGGGGGCTGCGTCGGCGATCCACGGACCCGTTCCTTCGGAGGGGTCCAGCACGCCATCTTCAAGCCAAACAAAGTTCCCGGCGAGCAATTCCTTGCTCAGCGATGCGTCCGAGCTGTCGGTGTTGTCCCACAACTCGCCAAACAACGTCGCCACCCGAAGGCGTGACTGACACGCGAACGCGTCGGCAAGTTTTTGCGCCGACCGGCCCTGGTGCGGGTCCTTGAGCCGGAGCATTTCGGCCCGGGAGCAGCAGGCTGAAATGGCAAATAGCTCTGCGCCGATATCAACGATCCGACCCAGAAAAGCCTGCTTGTATTCAAGTTTTCCCTGCCACCGGCCCATGGCGTAAAACGTTTGTCGGGCGAGCTTGCGGGATTCACGCTCCACAAATCGCAGGTGCTTGGCAAGCGGGCCGAAGTCGTTGTAGGACCGCGGGTCAATGCCCTTGCCCACCACCAGCTTCGGCAGCCACTTTGCGTAGAACCCGCTGGCATCCACGGCCGCCTTCGACTTTTCCGCCAAGGTTGCCGTGTTGGATGCCAAATCGCCTGCGGCAGCAAGGTGGGCGTCAACGGCCTCGCGAGCAATGAGCAGGTGCATGATTTCGGTGGATCCTTCAAAGATCCGGTTGATGCGCAGGTCCCGCAGGAGTTGTTCGGCGGGAACTGCGCGCTCTCCACGGGCGGCCAGCGAGGCTGCGCTCTCATAGCCGCGTCCACCGCGGATCTGGACGAGCTCGTCGGCGCACTTGTAGGAGAACTCCGAGGACCACAACTTGGCGAGGGCGGCTTCGATGCGCACGTCCTTCATGCCGGCGTCGGCCAGGGCCGCGGAGAGCTCAAAAACTGCCTCCAGGGCAAAGGCCGTGGCAGCCATGAAAGCCAATTTCTTGCCCACCGCCTCATGCTGGCCCACTGGCAGTCCCCACTGGGTGCGGGCATTGGACCATTCACGGGCGATCTTCAGCGACCACTTTCCGGCCCCTGCCGCCATGGCCGGGATGGACAAGCGTCCCGTGTTCAACGTTGTCAGGGCGATTTTCAGGCCCTGGCCTTCGCGCCCCAAACGGTTTTCCGCAGGAACACGCACCTGGTGGAAGCGTGTCACGCCGTTTTCAATGCCGCGCAGGCCCATGAACTCGTTGCGGTTTTCAACGGTGATGCCGGGGGAGTCCGCTTCCACCACAAAAGCCGTGATGCCGCCGGTCTTGCGTCCTGCCGCATCCAGTCCGCGGGAAGGCACCAGCGCCATGACCACCACCAGTTCGGCGATGACGCCGTTGGTGGTCCACAGCTTCACGCCATCCACAAGGTATTCCGAGCCGTCCTCGGAGGGAACTGCCTGGCAGCCCATCCGGGCCGGATCCGAACCCACATCCGGTTCTGTCAGCAGAAAAGCCGTAACGGCCCCGGCGGCACAGCGGGGCAGGTACTTTTGTTTTTGTTCAGTTGTACCAAAAACCTTTACGGGTTCCGGGACGCCGATGGACTGATGGGCCGAGACCAAGGCTCCAAAAGCAGGATGGACGCTGCCCAGGATGGCAAGTGCCCGCCCGTAGTACGTCAGGTTCAGTCCCAGGCCGCCATACTCCTCGGGAATCTTCATGCCGAACACGCCCAGTTCAGCCAGACCGGCCAAGTATTCGTCGGGAATTTTCGCCTCCCGCTCCACCCGGGCACCATCCAAGGACTTGGCATACGCCTCAACCTTCTCCAGGAAGGCATCGCCGCGTTCGGTGTCCTTGGCGGAGGGCTGCGGATGGGGGTGAATCAAATCGACGTCAAAAGCGCCCAGATACAGGCCTTTGGCGAAGCTGGGCCGCTCCCAAACAGTTTCCCTGGCTGCCTCGGCGGCGTTTCTGGCATCCTCGGCCGTAACTTTTTTGTCAGTGGGAGTGGCGTTGGCTGGGGCATTGCCAGCGCCAGACTGGACATTTCCGACAGCTGCATCGTGACTCATGACTTCCTCATTTCCGCCGGCGGCGTGGGCACTGCCACGGCCGGCTTGGAGCGAAACCCGTATTGATTCGATGCTACTCGGCAGTAGTAGTTGCGGCTAGGGCCAGCCCGGAGCCAAGGGTGCCAAGTGTGCTGTGCCGCGTCTTAGGCCGGGGCGTCTGCGTAAAAAGCTTGCACGGCGCGCTCAAACAAGGGCAGGAGTGCCTCCGGATGGGTGTCGTTCTCCCAACTGCGGGTGATCTGTGAACTCAGCTCGTCAGCCACGGAGAGCCCTGCCGGCCACCCCTCGGGGATGCGCATGAACCAGTCAAATCCGGCCGGCCGTGCAGGAACCCCCGCCTCGAGCAGAAACTCGTTCACGGACTCGTCCACGCTGCGCCGGTCCCCCTCAGCGAAGGGCTCCACGGTGCGGGGTTCCACGCCGTCATGGACGTGCACAACACGCACGGCCCTGCCTTCGTCGGACTGCGCGGCACGGCCGACGTTCGCTGGCCCGGCGACCCACGCCATCAGTGCAAACCAGCCGTTCTCCGGCAGTGGCTCCCACCCTTGTTCCGAATTCGTGGGCTTTACGTCATCCCACATGGTGCTCACCGTGCTTCTGTCTGGCCGCGCACGTCGGTGATTCCGCGGGCGGCGAGGTAACCGGCGTCGGACGTTTTGGATGCACGCACCAGGGCGGGCTTCTGCCCCGCCGCAGCCAGCTCCAGCCAGGCAGGGAACAGCGAGCCGGAGGGATCGGCCACCGAGCGGCCCTCGCCTGTGGCTTCGTTGCCCGGGTCAAAGGAGAGGGCCGTGCTGCGCTGGACGGGCGCCGTGGGGTTGGCCTTCTCTGCGGCAATCAGCTCGGCCAGCCGCTTCCCGGCAGGCTTGGGGCGGCGCTCGGAATCCAGCAACCCCAAGGTGTATTCCAGCTCCGGGAAGTCGGCCAGCTTGCGGCTGACATCGTGCGAGCACCACCACGTGACGCCCCACAAATTCGGGGTGTCAAGGACGGGGAGCAGGCTCTGCTCCAAGAAGTCGGCGGCGCCGTCGAACGGTACGGCCGGATGTGGGGCGCCAATTTCCTGCAGCCAGATGGGCCGGGCGGGGTCGTTGGAGTAGGCGTCGGCCAGCTGCACGAGGTAGTCGGCAAAGAGCGTGCGGGCGGGGTGGCCTTGCGGGAACAAATGCGCCACGGCCACGAAAACCCAGGAATGCACGGTTGTCACATCGCCCAGGCTGACCGCGTGCGCCGGTGTGACGGGGCAACTGTCCACGAACCAGGCGTTGTCATCGAAGCTGTGCTGGTGCATGCCTGTGGGCCAGACCTTGCGGGCTGCTGCCAGTAGGGTTTTGAGCCATTCGCCCATTTCCGCCGGTGACGTCACCTGCTGGTCGGGGTGCCGGGTAACGGCGAACTGGTTAGTCTCATTGCCCACCGTCATGCCCAGCACATTGGGGCGCAAGGTGACCTCGGCCGCCAGCGCCGCAATCAGCTGCGCCTCGGCTTCCACCACTTGCGGGTCCGTGTACATGTTGCGACGGTGCCAGCTTGTGATCCACGACGGCAGAAAGTCGAAGCTTGAAAGATGGCCTTGCAAGCCGTCCACGGAAACGTCAAGGCCAAATCCGGCGGCCGCGTCCACCACGCGGCCCACATCGGCAATGCCGGCGGGGCGGATCAGCGACCTGTTGGGCTGGATCAGCGGCCACAGCGGGAAGATGCGCACATGGTCAAGGCCCAACTTGGCAATTGATTCGAAATCGGAGCGCACGGCGTCAACATCAAAGTCCTGCCACGAGTGGAACCAGCCCTCACTGGGCGTGTAGTTCACACCCCAGCGCAGGGGACTTTTTCTGGCAGGAGCGGTGTGGGCCGGGTGGGTGGAGGCTCCGGTGGCCGGGGTGGGGAGGTTCATTTGCTGCCTTTCTGCAAACGCAAGGTCAGGATTTGGAAGGGGCGCAGGTCAAGGTGGATTTGGCAGTTGCCAGCAACGCCCGTGCCGGCAGCGCTGGAACTGGCAGCGCTGGAACCGGGATCGGCCTTGGCGGCACCCAAGGTGAGGGATCCGGCGTCGTACGGCTGTTCCAGGAGGTTGTTCTCCTGCACGCCCGCCACCGGGAACGACGCCGACAACGTCACCGACGCGCGGGCGCCGAGCGGCTCGTACAGGCGCACGATGACGTCGCCGCTGCGGTCGTCGGCCAATTTGACTGCCTCAATGATGGCGGCGGCGGAGCTGGTGGACACCAGTGGCTGGATGGCGGCGCCGGTCCAATCGCCCGGCACGCCGCGCCACGGCAGGTTCAGCGCATACCCGGCGGCCACAGCATCAGCCACGTCCGCGCCCACCACCAGTCCGTAACTGAACTCGTGCCGTCCCTGGTCCGTCTCCGGGTCCGGGAAGCGGGGCCCGCGCAGCAGCGACAGGCGCACAGTGGTGAAGCTCGAACCGTTGGTGCCTGGGTGGCGGGAAACGTCGTGGCCATAGGTGGAATCGTTGATGACGGCCGCACCAAAGCCGGGCTCGCCCACGTGGACCCAGCGGTGCGCACACACCTCAAAACGGGCGTTGTCCCACGAGGTGTTCTCATGTGTGGCGCGCTGGATGTGCCCATACTGGGTCTCAAAACGGGCGTGGTCGGCGTGCACGTCCAGGGGGAAGGCGGCCTTGAGCAGCGTTTCCTGCTCGTGCCAGTCAACATCGTTGTAGACGGTGATGGTCTTGGAGTCCGGGGAAATCCGCACGCGCTGGGTGATGTGCGACTTCCTGAAACTGCGCTTGATGGTGATCTCAGGCTGGCTCCCCAGCATCGTGACGTCCATCGAATCGAGTTCGCGCAGGTCCGTGACGGTGTTCCTGTAGAACTCGTCAATGTCCCATGCGTCCCACATGTTGGGGAAGTCGGTGTGCAGCTGCAGCAGGTTGGCGCCCTGACCCTCCGGAACCAGCTCGCGGTTGGCAGCAATGTCCACAATCGAGCTGATGACGCCGTCTTTGCCAAAGCGGACAGTGATGAGCCCATTGCGTACGACGACGTCGCTTCCGTCGCGCTCCACCGTCACCAGTGTGGTTTCTGGCTCCGGGACGCCTGCGCTCAACGGCGCGATCCCGCGGCGCGGATAGGGAGAGGCATTGAAGTGCAGGACCGTATCGAAATCCCGCTCCGACACCGGTTCCAGCAGCGACCGGGGATCGAGGGGGGCGAGAGCTTCCACTGCTTCTCCGATGATCTTGTTCAGCTCCTCGGCAATCCGCGCGTAGCTTTCCGCCGCTTCGCGGTGTACCCAGGCGATGGCGGAGCCGGGCAGGATGTCGTGGAATTGGTTCAGCAGCACCAGCTTCCAGATCCGGTCCAGCTCCGCGTACGGGTAATCGATGAGGCAGCGCGCGGCGGCCGTGGCGCTCCACAGCTCGGCCTCGCGCAGCAGGTGTTCGCTGCGGCGGTTGCCCCGCTTGGTCAGTGCCTGCGAGGTGTAGGTTCCGCGATGCAGTTCAAGGTACAGCTCGCCCTTCCACACGGGGGCGTTGGGGTACTCGGCTTCGGCGGCCGTGAAAAACTCGGCCGGGCTGGCGATGGCGACCTGCGGGGAGCCCTCCAGATTTTTCGTGCGCTTCGCCCGCGCCAACATTTCGCGCGTGGGTCCGCCTCCGCCGTCGCCCCAGCCAAACGGAATGAGCGAATTCCTTGCGGCGCCCTTGTCACGGAAGTTTCGCACTGTGTGCGCCAGCTCGGCGCCGGAGAGCTGGGAGTTGTAGGTGTCGGCCGGCGGGAAGTGCGTGAACACGCGGGTGCCGTCGATGCCTTCCCAGTTGAAGGTGTGGTGCGGGAACTTGTTCACGGTGTTCCAGGAAATTTTCTGCGTGAGGAACCATTTGGCGCCTGCCAGTTTGACGATCTGCGGCAGCGCGGCGGAATAGCCAAAGGAGTCCGGCAGCCACACCTCCTGGCATTCCCTCCCAAAGTTCTCGCGGAAGAAGCGCTGGCCGTAGGTGAACTGGCGTGCCATGGCTTCCGACCCCACCATGTTCGTGTCCGACTCCACCCACATGCCGCCCACTGGAATGAAGCGGCCTCCGTCCACGGCCTCGTTGACCCGCGCGAACACCTCCGGGCGCTGCTCCTTCAGCCACTCATATTGCTGGGCCGAGGACATGACGAACTGCAGCTCCGGATCCTGCTCGAGCAAATTCACCACGTTCGACGTCGTTCGGGCCACCTTGCGCACGGTTTCCCGCACGGGCCAGAGCCACGCCGAGTCAATGTGGGCATGCCCAATGGCCGTGATTTGGTGGGCGCTGGCGTTGGCAGGCTGCGCCAAGGCTTCGGCCAGTTGCGCGCGGGCCGCGGGAGCCGTGCCGGGTATGTCGGAGAGGTCGACGGCGTCGAGCGCGCGTTCCAGCGCATAGAGGATGTCCCAGCGGCGCGGGTTGCCCAGATCCAGCTCGTTTTGGAGCTGGTCGAGGACTTCAAGGTCTTGGACGAGTTCCCACACCTCGGTGTTGAAGATATTGATGTCGGCCCGGGCCATGGTGTAGCGCGGCGCGTCCCCTGCCGTGGACTTCTCGCCCAGCTGCGTGGGGACGAAAGGGTTGTCGGTGAAGACGAACGGGTTGGAAGCGGCCTCGACATAGAGATCGATGTTCTCGCCGCCTTCGGCCTTGTCTGCGACAGGCAGCCAGGTGTTGAGCGGGTTCAGCGCTTTGATGGCCGTCCCGTCCGGACGGTAGACGAGGCCCTCAGCCTGGAATCCTGGCCACGACTGGCTAAAGCCCAGGTCCACCACGAGCTCCACCTTGTGGCCCTGCGTGCTCGCAGGCACCGTGCCCGTCAGGTGAATCCAGCTGGTGCCCCATGCCGGGCCCCACTGTTGGCCCACGGCGAACGGGAGATACTCGGGGCTGTGGGAGGGCGAACCGTTGGTGGGCGTGCCGTTGGTGGGCGGACCGCCTGCTGGCGTGCCGCCGTCGTGCGTGCCGGAACCGGGCAGGGCAACTGAGGGGGCAACGGGTTCGCCTTGGCCGCCCTCCACCTGCCACGCCGTCAGGGTCAGTGCGGACACGGGCGTGTGGATGGCCGGGACGATCCTTTCAACCAGGACTCGCTTGAGCCGGTTTTGGATCAGGTCGTGTTTGTCATGCATGGGCAGAAACCTTCCAGAAACGCAGAGGGCGGGGGGCTGCACTGAAAGTCTAGTGGGACGGCGCACCCAGTGGCGCATAAGCTGTTGTGTTCCGCGGCAAAGGAGAAAAGTATGGAAAATGAAAGCCACGACCGCACGGTATGGGGCGCCCGGGAGTTCCTGAAGCAACCGCTGCTCGACTGTGCTGCGGCGATTGAAAGCAGCACGGGGGACACTGCCCTGGCCACGATCTTCCACGACGTCATGCGCAACACCCTTGAGACCACCCTGACCCGTGAAGCCGACGGCACCACCTTCGTCATTACCGGGGACATTCCGGCCATGTGGCTGCGTGATTCCTCCGCACAAATGCTGCCGTTCCTGCGGTTTCTGGATTCCGCAGACGGCGACGAGCTGTACGAGGTGCTGGCCGGTCTGAGCCGGCGGCAGTTCCAGTATTTGGCCCAGGATTCCTACGCGAACGCGTTCAACCGGGAAGCGAACGGTGCTTCCTACGACCCGGATGACGGGTGCAATGACCCGTGGATCTGGGAGCGTAAATATGAGCTGGATTCCTTGGCGTTCCCCATCTGGCTGGCCCATGCTGTGTGGCGCCGGACCTCCCGCACCGATGTGCTTGACGGCGCCGTGCACGCGGTGTTGCGCACGATCGTGCACCAGTTGGGTCTTGAACAAGACCACGAAGCCAATTCCAGTTACCGTTTTGAGCGCAACACGGACCTGCCGAGCGAGACGCTGCAGCGGGAGGGGAGGGGGCCGGCGTCGGGCGTTACCGGCATGACGTGGGCAGGCTTCCGGCCCAGCGACGACGCGTGCGTCCACAGCTTCAACATTCCCGGCAACCTCTTCGCCGCCGCCGCCCTGAGGCAGCTGGCCGAGATTGCCGCGGAGGTGTATTCCGATGCCGAACTTGCCGCCGAAGCTGCCGCCTTGGCTGTTGAAATCAGCGCCGGCGTGGCGGCCCATGGTGTGGTGACGCACCCTGTCCACGGCGACATGTACGCCTACGAGGTGGACGGGCTGGGCGGCACCCTGCTGATGGACGACGCCAACATGCCCAGCCTGCTGTCCTTGCCGCTGACGGGCGGGATTGACCCGGGGGATCCGCTGTACTTGGCCACGCGGGCCTTTGTGCTGAGTGCTGAGAACCCGTTCTATTATTCGGGCGCACACGCCGCTGGCGTCGGCAGCCCGCACACGCCGCCGGGCTACGTCTGGCCCATTGCGCTGGCCGTGCAAGGGCTCACCACTGCCGATGCGGCGGAAAAGTTGCGGTTGCTGCACTGCCTGCGGGACACCACCGGCGGCACGTCCACCATGCACGAGGGTTTTGACCCCGACGATCCCGCGCAGTTTACCCGCCCGTGGTTTTCCTGGGCCAACTCCATGTTTGCCGAACTGCTGCTGGATTACTGCGGCATCGGATAAGGGCCCGAAAAGGGCCTGAAAAGGGGCAGAACCACTTTTCACGCGCGGGTGGCGACCCACAGGGTTCCGTGGGATCTTGTTCCGCTGGGGCATGTTCTCTTGCCACATGTTCCCACGGCGCAATGGGGTCAGATGAGTGTGGCGGACACCCCGCGCTCGAGCAGCGGCGCGATGCCGGCGTAGAAGAACTCGAGGCTGTCCTCGGCCCCGTTCCGGGCGCGTTTCGCGACTTTGCCCATCGCCATCACACCGGTGCTGCACTCTAGTTCGCCGACGACGAGAACGAACAAGTCAGGATCCTCGCCACGGAGGAATCGGCCACCGTATTCGGCGCGTGCCACCTCCCGGACGTACGCGGCGGCCAGCAGGTGCAGATCCTCCGGCAGGGTCTGCTGCTGTTGGAAGAAGTCCTCCAAGATCCGGTCCACGGCGGCGAGCGACGCCGGTGATCCGTCGAGTTCACCGGCTGCGATGGGAGATCCAACACCGGTGAACGCGGCCACAAAGTCGGTGGCAAGCCCGGACATTTTTGCCTCGCTTGCGCCATCGTCGGCGGAATCGTCGGCTGTGCCGGCATGGTCCCCGTCGAGGTAGTCCTGCAGCAATTCGAGCAATTCGAGCGATTCGCCTTTGTCGTTGGCGAATTTGGCGAGGATTCCTGTGACGAGCAACAGCCAGGAGAGCATGCTCGGTCCCAGCTTTCCTGCGACCGTCGGGGCGAAACGTATCGTCTCCGGTAGCCGGTAGCCGGTAGCCGGAAGCTTCCGGTTCCATGGCCAGCCGGACGCGCTGGTGCACTCCGCGCTGTTTGCCGCGGTACTCCATGACAGACTGCGGCACATGCTCGGTGATGGTCCACGCGACCTGGTCAACGTCGCATTCTTCGCCGTGGTGCTCCTCCCACGTGTTGCCCGCCGCGAGCACGAAGCCCGGGCTTGGAACAAACGTGGTCTTGTGCTCCGTTTATTCATGCACCAGTGCGGGGTCGGCAAAAGCCTTGCAGATGTCCGCAGGCGCTCTTTCGAAGTGTCCTGAATTACTGAAAGGGGTGTATCCCACCTGTGCTCCTCCTGGACCGATCGGGCGTGGAAAGCTCCAGCGCTAGAAGTTGGGCGGCATCCGTCGCTCGTCTCGAAGAGACCTGTGAATGAGTATTTTGAACGAGTATGGGGGCAAGCCCCAACTCTCCCGTCGGAGGTGCGGAGCCACTCGTTTTCAGGGGCGGGCAGGCGTCATGACCCATGCGCCGTCGGACTTTTGTGCGCTCCAGAGTTGGTCGTGATCGTACTGCGCGGGTGGAGCGCCGGCGTGGCAGAAATCGACGGTGGTTCTTTCGATGGAAAGGGGACTGACACCATTTTGTCCGGAAAAAAGCAGCCATTGCACGGAATCTGTAGTCGTCACATCAAGTGTGCGAGCCTCATCGGCGAAGGGTTCGGGGACAAGCTGAGTGTCACTGTAGGGGCAGACTATGAGCACCGAGTCCCACAGCGGCACAGAAGCTCCGAGGCCCTCTCCCCTGGGAAGGGAAAGCGCCGCGGGCCCTTCTTTAGCCGCCGCTATCAAAGAGTCCTGATAGTGCGGGCCTTGGGTGCACCCTGTGAGGGATGCCGCCAAAATTAGTGGCACGGCGAGAGCGGCCCCTGCGGCTGGGAAACGAATCCGCTTCCTATCCTTTCCAGCGTCCATGGATCCATCTTCTCGTACCGATCGTGCACGCCGCAAAGGAGGCGACCCGAGAGCGCCGCATTCCCTAGAGTGGTTGCATGACACTTTCACAGCAGCCGGCCGCCGGCACGTCCCAGAGTTTCGCCACCGAGAAGTTCACCGGCGTCCGCGACCTTTTTGATTCCATGCTCGACGCCGACCCCGGCTACAGCGCGCAGCTGGCCGTCTACCACCGGGGGGCCAAGGTGGTTGGTTTGGTGGGTGGAAAGGACTCTGCAGCGGATTCCCTCACGGGCGTTTTTTCTTGCTCGAAGGGTGTGGCAGCGCTCGCATTCAGCTTGCTGGTCCAGGACGGCTTGATCGACTTGGATGCCACGGTGGCCAGCTACTGGCCCGAGTTTGCCCAGAACGGCAAGGCCGGAGTCTCGGTGCGCCAGCTGCTCTCCCACCAAGCGGGTTTGGTCGGTGTCCAGGGCGGCTTTGACATGGAGGAGTACAACGATCTTTCGGCCGTGGCCGCGCGCCTTGCAGCCTTGGCGCCCATGTGGCGCCTGGGCAGTGGAATTTTCGGATACCACGCCCTCACGATGGGCGTTTTCCTTGAGCAACTGTGCCAGCAGGTGAGCGGGGAGCGGCTGCAGGATCTTTACAACCGCCGCATCCGGGAACCGTACGCCGCTGACATGTTCCTGGGTCTGCCCGAATCGCTGGAGCCGCGCTTCCGTCCCGTGCTCTTTGCCGAGGAGGAGGCGCAAGGTTTCCTGGATCCGGGCTCGATGGCCGGTGTGTCGGGCAATGTGCAGGCCGGCAACCTGTTGGCAATGCCCAACATTCGCAGCGTTCGCGCGGGAGGCAGCTGCAGTGGATCCGGCGTGGGCTCGGCCGACGGCCTGGCCAGGGTGTACGCCGGTGCCATCACCGGCATTGACGGGCTGCCCGCCTACCTGAGCGAAGAGACCATTGCGCACATGGGTCGGGAACAGGTGTGGGGCTTGGACAGGGTCTTTTGTGAGATCAATTCGTTTGGCGTCACGTTCATGAAGTCCAACCCGCGCATGGACTTTGGCAGCGCGCAGGCCTTCGGGCACGACGGCGCCAACGCCTCGCTCGGGTTCGCCGACCCGCTGTACGGGATTGGCTTTGGCTACGTCCCGGCATGGAACGAGGAAGGCGGCACGGCCGGGCGCGCCATGCAGCTCAGCGTCGCCGTCCGGAAGGCCCTGCTGGCGTAGTTCTCTGCGCTTGAACGCACCTTTCCCACTTATGCGCGGGCGGGCATGTGCCCAATAGTGGGAAAGGTGCGTTCATGCGGGGGACGTGCTGTTATTCAAGCGCCGCAACGGCCTCGGCAATGGCGCGGTGAAAGGTGGGATACGCGTAAATCATGGTTCCGAGCGTTTTCACCGGGATGCGGGCGTGGACGGCCAAGGCCAGCGCCGAGAGCACCTCGCCGCCGTGCGGCCCCATGGAACTCGCGCCCACAAGCACACCGGTTTTGCTGTCCTCGACGACCTTGATGAACCCTTCGTTGCCCGCCTTGTGAATCCATCCGCGCGTGGAACTGGGCACCTGGGCGGTGCCAACGCGGATGTCCAGTCCGGCCTCGCGTGCCTGCTGTTCGTTGAGCCCCACGGCGCCCACCTCCGGATCCGTGAACGTCACCCGTGGAACGGCGTGCGACTCGGCCGCACCCCTGTCCTGGCCGAGAATGTGCCCCGTGGCAATGTTGGCCTGGTACATCGACATGTGCGTGAAGGGGCCGAGGCCTGCCGCGTCACCAATCAAGTACAGTCCCTTGGCCAGTTGCATGTGGGAATCCACCGAGGGAGCGTCCGGCGCGGCCTGCCCGCCCCCGGCGTCTTCGCCGGAGGTGATTCCGGCGGCTGGAAGGTCCAGGCCGGCCAATGCAGGGGTGCGGCCGGCGGCCACCAGCAGCATGCTCGCCGACAGCTTCTTCACGGCGCCGCCGGCGCGGGTCACTTCCACCTTAAACGCGGAGTTGGCGTGCGCCACGGCCGTGATGGTGCTGTTGTACAGCACCTTGATGCCCTCGCTGTGGAACACCCTGCCCAGAATTTCCGACGCCTCCGGCTCTTCCTTCGACAGCAGCCGCGGACCGCGCACCACCAAGGTGACCTTGGTGCCGAAGCGGGCAAAGGCCTGCCCCAACTCCACTGCCACGGGCCCGCCGCCCAGGATGATCAGCGACTTCGGCGCCTTCTCCGCCTGCATGGCCTCCCGATTCGTCCAAAACGGCGTGCCCTCAAGCCCCGGAATGGAAGGAACCGCCGGATCGGTGCCGGGGTTGAGCACCACGGCGCGGCGGGCGCTGAAGGTGAGTTCATCGCCGTCGTTCGTGGTGACGGCAACCTTCTTGGGGCCCACCAGACGCCCTGTCCCGCGCACCAAGCGTCCGCCCTTGTCGGTGAAGCGCTTGGCGGCGACGGCGTCGTCCCAATTATCGGTGGCCTCCGAGCGGATGCGCTCGGCAACCACGGAGAAGTCGGAGGCCACTTGGGCGCTGCCGGCCAGGGCGGGAATCCGCTGGGCTTCCGCCACGGCGTTGCCCGCCCGGATCATCATTTTGGAGGGGACGCAACCGAAGTACGGGCATTCGCCGCCCACCAGCCTGGCCTCCACGCCCACAACACTGAGCCCTTCGGCCGCCAGCTCCCCGGCGAGCGATTCGCCGCCGGGCCCCATGCCGATGACAACTACATCAACTTTTTCATTTGTGGCGGCCATGCGCGTCTCCCCTACTTCGTGATTCCCTTGTCTTTCAGCCAACCGGCGGCAGCCGCGGCCGGGTCCATCTTTTCGGCGCCGCTGACCTGTTCGTTGAGCTTGATGAGGTCCTCGGTGGTCAGCATGCTTGAGACATTGTTCAGTGCCTTCGTGGCAGCGTCGTTGACTTTGTCCGTCTTGACCACCGGCAGCACCTGCTGTGCCAGCCAGTTGTTCTTCGGGTCGGTCAGGACCACCAGCTTGTTGGCCGGAATGGCCGGCGAGGTGGTGAAGATGTCTGCCACCTGAATCTCGTTGTTCAGCAGCGCCTTGACCGTCAGTGGTCCGCCGCCGTCACTGACGGGGGTGAACTTTTTCGGCACGCAGTCATAGTTCGCCTTCAGGCCGGGTAGGCCGTAAGACCGGGTCTTGAATTCCGGCGGGGCGCCGAAGGTAAGCTCGCTGCACACCTTCGCCATGTCCTCGATCGACTTGAGGTTGTATTTGGCTGCGGTCTCCGCTGTCACCACCATGGCGTCCTTGTCCTCAGCCTTGGCAGCGTCCAGCACTGACAGGCCGTCCGGCATTGCTGCAGGCAGACCGGCAAGCACCTCCTCGGCTGTCTTCGCCGTGGTCTTCGAATCCAGGTAGCCCAGCAGGTTGCCGCTGTAGTCCGGGACAATGTCCACGGAGCCGTCCTCGACAGCCTTGATGTAGACCTCGCGGGCGCCAATGTTCAGCTTGGTGCTCGCCGTAACGCCGGCGGCATTCAGGGCACCGGCATAAATTTCGGCAACTGTGGCGCTTTCGGGGAAGTTGGCCGAACCCACCACCACAGCGGCATCCGAGCCGCCGCCGGCCGTTGCGCTATCGCCGGCCAAGGGATCTCCCCCGCCGCAGGCAGTGACGGCAAAGGCCACTGAGAGCCCCGCGGCCGCGACCAAAAGTGCACGACGGGTGGGAAGCAAGTTCTTGTTCATGTTGTATCTCCTTGTGAAGCGGACTATTGAAGTGTAGAGGCTAGGCTGCCTGGGTTGTCGTGGGTGTGGCGGGTGCCGCGGCTTCCGTGGGTGTGGCGGGGTCCGGTATTTGTTCGGCACCGGGGGCGGTGGGCCGCAACCCGGGCGAGACCACTGCGCGCTGGGTCAGGACCAGCAAACCGTCAAGGACGATGGCCAGGACGGCAATCACCACGGCGCCGCCAAGGACCTGGCCGTAGTCCTGCACGGCGAGACCGTCAATAATGTACCGGCCCAGCCCGCCCAAGCCGAGGAGCGCCACCACCGCCACCGTGGAAACCACCTGCAGCACGGCAGAGCGGAACCCGCCGAGCATGACCACCAGCCCGTTGGGCACTTCCACGCCGAACAGGATCTGTGGTTCGGTCATGCCCATGCTGCGTGCGGCATCCACCAAGTCCCGATCGACGGAGGAGACTCCGGCATAGGTGGCCGTCAGGATGGGCGGCACGGCCAACAGCACCAGCGACCAAATGGCCGGCATGAGCGAGAGCGTGGACGTTGCAATGAGCGCAAACAAGGTCATGATGCCCAGTGTCGGCAGTGCCCGGAGCATGCCGGCCAAGGCAATGACGACGCCGCGTCCCCGGCCCGTGTGTCCCACATACAGTCCCAGCGGCACGGCAATCGCGAGCGAAATTGCCAGGGTCAGGCCCGTGTAGCCGAGGTGCTCCAGCACGCGGGCGGGCACACCCATGGGCCCTTGCCAGTTCAGCGGGTCGGTGAGCCATTGCCAACCCTGGCTGAAGGGGTCGGTGGCGGTGTATTTCGTCGCCGGCAGCAATGTCAAAGCACTCATGCCGGCACCGCCGTCGAACGCGGGGCAGGCTTTCGGTTGCGCAGCCACGGGGTCAGCAGCTTTTGCAGCAGGACAAGCACCAAATCCATCAACAAGGCCAACACCAGCGTCCCCACAATCCCGACAATGATCTCAGTGCGGAAGTTGCGGGCCAACCCGTCGGTGAAGAAGAAGCCCAAGCTGGGAATGCCCAGCAGCGAGCCCACTGTCACGAGCGAGATGTTGCTGACTGAAATGACGCGCAAACCGGCGAAGAGCACGGGAAGGGAGAGCGGCAAATCCACGTTAAGGAAGCGTTGCAACGGCTTGTAGCCCATGGCGGTGGCGGATTGCCGGATGGAATCATCCACCGACTGCAATGCGTCGAGGGTGGAACGGACCAGCAGTGCCACGGCATAGATGGTCAGCGCCACAATGATGTTGGCAAAGTCCAGGATTCGGGTGCCAAGAATGCTCGGCAGGATCACGAACAACGCCAAGGACGGGATGGTGTACAGAAGCGAGCCGGCCGAAAGAATGACGGCGCCGGCCGGCTTGTTCACCCGGGCCAATTGGGCCAGCGGAATGGCGATGAGCACGCTCAAGACCAAGGGCACCACGGCCTGCACCAGGTGGTAGCCGGTGAGGTTGAGGACCTGGGGCAGATTAGCCAGGAACCATTGCATCAGAGGACTCCCCGCATCAGGTCCGGTTTTTCCGGACGGCGTCAATGGCGGCCAGCACCTCGGGCCCGTTGACGACTCCGCTGACATGCCCTTCGACGTCCACGGCAACGCCCAGCCCGGACGGCGAGGACAGCGCCGAATCGAGCGCGGTGCGCAACGGGTCGCCGCTGTGGAAGAGCGAACCGCCGGGGACGAGAGTTGGCGAGACGGCAGCGCCAGGGCGTCCGGGGCCGGCGCTGTCTGCCGGGGAAAGCCAGCCCAGCGGGCGGTTGTCGGCGTCCACGGCCAGCACCCACGGGGAGGCGCCGGGGACGCGGGGGGAGGAAACGTCGTCGTGCTTCCTTGGCCACGTCACGGTGGCGACGTCGTGAACCGGCACATCCACGCCGGGACTGAAGGAGAGCCGGCGGAAGCCGCGGTCGCGGCCCACAAAATTGGCCACGAAGTCGTCCACGGGGGCGCGCAGGATCTCCTCGGGAGGGGCGTATTGGGCCACGCGCCCGCCGATGGCAAACACCGCAACGCTGTCGCCGAGCAGCGTGGCCTCGTCGATGTCGTGCGTGACGAAAATGATGGTTTTGTCCAGTTCTCGCTGGAGCCGCAACAGTTCGTGCTGCAACTCGGCGCGGACCACGGGGTCCACGGCGGAAAATGGCTCGTCCATGAGCAGGATGGGCGGATCCGCGGCAAGCGCGCGGGCTACGCCAACGCGCTGCTGTTGTCCACCGGAGAGCTGGTTGGGGTAGCGCTTGGCCATGGCCGGGGAGAGGCCGACCGTTTCGAGCAATTCAAGCGAACGCCGGCGGGCCTGCGCGCGAGGGACCTTGTTCAGGCGCAGCACGGTGGAAACGTTGTCCACCACGGTGCGGTGCGGCAGCAATCCCGCCTGCTGCATGACATAGCCCATGGATCGGCGCAGCTCGGCGGCTGGAATGTCCGCAATGTTGCTCCCGCCCACGGTGATGGTGCCGGAGGTGGGCTCCACCATGCGGTTGACCATGCGCAGGGATGTGGTTTTGCCGCAGCCCGAGGGGCCTACAAAGACGGTTATTTTGCCGCTTTCAACGCTGAGGCTGAGGTCTTCCACTGCGGGGGATTGGCCGGGGTAGATCTTGCTGACGCCCTGGAATTCCACCATGGCCGTGCCTGCTGCGTCGATGGTTTTTAGCGCAGAAGTGCTGCCGCTCTGTGTCGCATCGATGGTTTCTGGAGCCGCCATGGAAGGTCCTCACTGTGGGTGGCATTCTTGCGGATCGTTCACCTGGTGTGTGTTGATCATAGGCAGGCAGCTTTGGTGAGTAAAGTCGACGGCGGGCGAGTCGGTCGGGTTTTATCCAACATGGGCGAGGGCCGGCCGTGGTAGTGGCGGGGCTCGCAGGGCGGGCTATAGGCTGGCAACATGGACACGCAGGGCAATGATTTGGGCAAAAAAGATTTGGCCGCACAAGGCACTTACGTCACGGGTGGCGAGTACACCCGCGACACGCACTACATTGAAACCCGCATCACCGGCGATGGAGCGGACGGCTACCCGGTCGAGGCTGGACGGTACAGGCTGGTGGTGGCAAGAGCCTGCCCGTGGGCGCACAGATCCACCATTGTTCGCCGCTTGCTGGGCCTGGAAGACGCCATTTCCATTGGAGTGTGCGGGCCCACGCACGACGTCCGCTCGTGGACTTTCGACTTGGATCCGGGCGGAGTCGACCCCGTCTTGGGGATCGAACGCCTGCAGGAGGCCTTCTTCAAGCGCACTCCCGACTATGCGCGCGGGATCACTGTGCCGGCCATCGTGGATGTCCCCAGTGGTGCGGTGGTGACAAACAACTTCCCACAAATCACCCTTGACTTCTCCACTGAATGGAGGGAGTTTCAGCGCGAGGGAGCCCCCGATTTGTACCCGGAAGCGCTGCGCGAGGAAATGGCGGAGGTGAACCAGCGCGTCTTCATAGAAGTTAACAATGGGGTGTACAGGTGCGGCTTTGCCGGGAGCCAGGAGGCCTACGAGTCCGCCTATGCGGGGCTCTTTGCCGGCCTGGATTGGTTGGAGGAACGCCTCGCCGGCCAGCGCTACCTGATGGGGGAGTCCATCACCGAAGCCGATGTGCGCCTTTTCACCACACTTGTTCGCTTTGACGCCGTCTACCACGGCCACTTCAAGTGCAACCGCAACAAGCTCGTCGAGATGCCTGTCCTGTGGGCGTATGCGCGCGACCTGTTCCAGACTCCGGGCTTTGGCGACACTGTGGACTTTGACCAGATCAAGGCGCACTACTACATCGTCCACACGGACCTGAACCCCACCCAAATTGTGCCGCTTGGCCCCGATACCTCGGGATGGGGTACGCCGCACGGCCGTGAAACGCTCGGCGGCAGTCCCTTCGGGTCCGGAACTGCCCCCACCCGCGCCGTCGACGCCTGAAAACCTGAGCCGGTGACGCCTGAAAACACCGAATGCCACGGTCTCTGTTGGTACTCGTGTTGGAGCTTGTTGAGAAAACGGCTGCGAAGGCGTCCCGAGACCGCGCGCCCGCCACTTGCCTGCGTGCCCGCGCCTGCTCCGCAAATCCGCTGTTGCCCAGCCGCTGCTTCGCGGTCCCGTCGCGGTTGTGAGGGCTAGGCGCGGGTTCACGGGCGGCTGCTGACAAAGTTGGGTGCTGACAAATGCCCAATAGAAGGGAATAATTTCCTGCAACCTGTTCGTTCGCGCAACCAAGGAGACCAGTCATGGCCACGCACCTGAATCCGTACTTGAGCTTTCGTGACAATGCCAGGGAAGCCATGGAGTTCTACCGGTGGGTCTTTGGTGGCACGTTGGAGATGAGCACCTTCGGCGAACTCAACATGGCCGAGGATCCTGCCGACACCGACAAAATCATGCACTCCTCGCTGACAAGCGACAGCGGCCTGGTGCTGATGGGCTCGGATACACCCAATTTCATGGCGTCCATGGAATCCTCCCGCGGCACGGACCACTCGGTTTCCCTCAGCGGCGAGGATGAAGCGGAGCTCCGCGGGTATTGGGACAAGCTCTCCGACGGCGGCGAAGTCACCATGGCGTTTGAGAAAGCTCCCTGGGGCGACACTTTTGGCATGTGCACGGACAAGTTCGGCGTGCCGTGGATGGTCAACGTCGCCGGGACGCCGCCGCGGTAGCCACAAGCGAAGCCGGTGCTGCGCAGAACCCGAACCATGCAGCGTAGCGGCCGCCTCGAATCCGCGGCTCGGCCGCGTTCCCGCGCCTGCCACGCGAACCCGCTGCTGCCCAACCGCTGGTTCGCGGGGCAGGCGCGGTCATGCGGGGCAGGCGCGGCTTCATGCCGGAACCGCGCGCCAGATAGTTGCCGCGGACGCCCCGTGCACGGAGGTCAGTGAGCTGCATTGCCTGATTCAATGACAGTCCTGTGACGAGCGTCAAATACAACAGTGAAATGTTTCCTAATCAAAATGTGATCCGCTAGTGTTAGGCAAGGCTTGCATTACCTATGCAGCTATCGTCTTGGGGTCACCGTTAGGAAGTGTTATGGAATTTTCGCGTCGGCAGGGTCTGAAGATGGGACTCCTCGCATCTATTGCAGGCCTGGGAGTTGGCTTGGCAGGCTGTTCAACGGGCGCCGTAGGCGAAGCTGGGACGCAAACTACGGACACCGCCACGGACGCGTTCCCTGTCAGCGTCAAGCATATTTACGGTGAAACGGTCATCAAGACGGCCCCTCAAAGGGTTGCGACGGTTTCGTGGGTCAATGACGATGTTGCCATTGCCCTGGGTGTGATTCCTGTGGGCATGCCCAAGAACGACTGGGGTGGCAATGGTGCACTCTCCACTCCCTGGAAGGACGCCGCGCTGGAAAAGGCGGGAGCCGCTCTTGGCACCGACAAGGCGCCATCGCAATATTCAGAAGCAGATGGCGTGAACTTTACTGAAATCGCCAAAACCAATCCGGACCTCATCCTGGCTGTCTACTCGGGCCTGACGCAGGAAGAGTACGACAAGCTGAGCAAGATCGCCCCCGTGGTCGCATTCCCGGAGGCGGCCTACTCAACGGCATGGCAGGATTCCACCACCATGATCGGTGCGGCTTTGGGCCGCTCGCAGGCTGCCAACGAGCTGGTTTCAGCGACCAACAAGACCATCCAGGATCAGGCCGCCAAGTATCCACAGCTCGAAGGAAAGACCTTCATCTACGGCAATCTGGAACCAGCAAAGAGCGAAGGCGTGAACGTCTACACCTCCGCCGACAACCGTCCCAAGTTCCTTTCCAGCCTTGGCATGGTACTGGCCCCCGTGGTGGTCAAGGCTGAAAAAACCGCAGAGGGCTTCTACCTTCCATGGTCGGCGGAAAAGGCCAATGAGCTGGATTCGGACGTCTTTGTGAGCTGGGTTCCAGACAAGAAGACCAAGGAAGCGATTGTTGCGGATCCGCTGCTGAGTCAGATCCCGGCTTTGGGGTCCGGTGCCTTTGTTGCGGATTCGGACAACACGCTCACCTTGGCCATTTCCGCTTCGTCCCCGCTGAGCTTGCCGTGGGCCTTGGACGCTTTCCTGCCGCAGCTGGCTGCCGCAGCCGACAAGGCTTAAGGAAAACGTCTGTGGCAGGTGCGCCAGCAACGATGAAGGGAAGCGCGACGCCGGGGACAGCTTTCGTGCCTCCCGGTGTGCCCGCTGTGGGTTTGCACGGAGATGCGGGGACCGCTGGCACAGCTCGTTCGAGGCCAGCCGTGTCCAGGTGCACGGCCTTGGGGGCGGCGGCGGGAGACAACCGCCGCCGAGTGCTGTGGATAGTTGTCCTTGCGGCGGTTCTGGGCATGCTGGTCCTGGCTTCGCTGGCCGTGGGCGCGCGCGGCACGGCCCCGTCCACGGTGCTCGATGCGATGCTGCACTTTGACCCGGCCAACGGCGACCATGCCGTGGTTTACTCCCGCCTTATGCGCACCGTGGCAGGGCTGGTGGTTGGTGCTTCGCTGGGTCTGGCCGGCACCTCGATGCAAGGCGTGGCCCGCAACCCGCTGGCAGATCCCGGCATCCTCGGCATCAATGCCGGCGCCTCGCTGGCGGTGGTGGCCGGCATTTTCTTCTTTGGCGCCACGAGCGTCTCAAACTACCTGTGGTTTGCCTTCGGCGGCAGCGCCGTGGCTGCGGTTGTGGTGTATTTGGTGGCAAGCCTGGGCCGCAGTGGGGCCACACCGGTGAAACTTGCCCTCGCCGGAGCCGCCATTGCGGCCGGCATGGGCTCGCTCATGAGCGCAATGCTCGTGACGAGCCAGGACTCCTTGGACCTGTTCCGCCGATGGCAGGTCGGTGCGCTGGCCGGCAGCTCCTGGGTATCTATCACTGCTGTGCTGCCCTTTGTGCTGGTCGGAGTAGTTGTGTTGCTTTTTACGGGACGACTTTTGAACTCTCTTGCACTTGGCGACGACATGGCGCGCGGCTTGGGGCAGCGGCCCGGAACAGGCAGGGTGGTTTCCGCCTGTGGAATTGTGCTGCTGTGCGGTTCGGCAACGGCTCTGGTGGGGCCCATTGCTTTCATTGGCCTGGTGGTGCCGCATCTGCTGCGATCTCTGGTGGGGCCCGACTACCGTTGGCTGCTGCCGCTGTCATTGCTAGCGGCACCCGCGGTGCTGTTGCTGGCGGACGTGGTTGGCAGGGTCATCCTGCTCCCTGGGGAAGTGCCCGCGGGTATCTTGGCAGCCATGATGGGCGCGCCCGTCTTTATAGCAGTGGTGCGCCGCGGGAAACGGGCCGAGCTGTGAGCGTCTTGGAAGCGGCGAAAGACGGGGTGAGCGGCGCCTGGGCGCGTGAACTGCGCAGAGCCCCGCGCCGGCGTCGGGCATTGCTTATGGGATCCGCCGTGGTGCTGGTCTTTGGTCTTCTGGCGGTGAACATATTGTTGGGTAGCTACACCGTCACCATCGGAGACTTCTTCGCGATGCTGGGTGGGGAGAGAATTCCCGGCGCCAGCTTCATCGTCATGGAAAACAAGCTCCCGCAGGCGTTGTTGGGGCTGTTGACGGGGGCCTCCTTCGGTGCGGCCGGTGCCATTTTTCAAACCATGCTCCGCAATCCGCTGGCCAGCCCCGACATCATTGGCATCAGCTACGGCGCCAGCGCCACGGCGGTTGCCGCCGTCGTGCTGTTGGGTGTTCGAGGTGCCGGGGTCTCGCTCGCAGCCGTTGTGGGGGCCCTATTGGTGGCCCTGCTCATTACTGTGCTGGCCCGCGGGCGCGGCGGCACGGGATTGATATTGGTGGGGATTGGCACGGCAGCTTTCATGCAGGCGGCCGTGACGTTCATGCTGTCACGGGCAGATATCAACAACGCCCAGGACCTCATGGTGTGGATGACTGGTTCATTGAACTCTGCCACGTGGGAGCGTGTCGCCATTTTGGGCGCGGCCCTGCTGGTTCTTGTGCCGTTCACCGCTGTCGGTTTACGCCAGCTCAGCGGCTTGGCGCTGGGGGACGACACTGCGGCCGGGCTGGGTTTCGATGTTCCCCGTGCGCGCCTGTTGCTGACGGTTGTGGGAGTTTTGCTCGCTGCCTTCCCCACAGCGGCCGCCGGACCCATCGCTTTTGTTGCCTTTCTGTCCGGACCCATCGCAAAGCGTCTGAACGCAGGAGCGTCCAGCCTGCCGCTGTCGGCGCTGGTGGGGGCGGCTATTGTGTTGGCTGCCAACTTTGTTGCGGTGAACGCACTTCCCGGAACGGCACTGCCCGTAGGAGTGGTCACAGGGGCCTTGGGCGCGCCGTTCCTGCTGTGGCTGCTGATCTCATCCAACCGAGCCGACCAAGGAGGCTAAGATGACTGAACTCTCAGCACAAAACCCCGCAAGACTGTCCGCCGGCGAACTCTCGCTGGGCTATGGCGGGGCGCCCATTGTAAAGAATCTCTCGGTGGGCTTGCCGGCAGGGAAGGTGACTATCATTGTCGGGGCCAACGCCTGCGGCAAATCCACCTTGCTACGCGGCCTGGCCAGGCTGCTGAAGCCAACTTCCGGCGTCGTACACCTTGATGGCGAGGACATCCATAAGGTCCCTACCCGCGAAATTGCCCGAAAGCTAGGCATCCTGCCGCAAACTCCGACGGCGCCCGAAGGCATCACCGTTGCGGACTTGGTGGGGCGGGGCCGCAGCCCGCACCAAGGCTGGTTCAGGCAATGGACGGCGGCCGACGACGACGCCGTGGCGGCCGCGCTGAACGTCACTGGCACCCAGCAGCTGGCTGGCCGGAACATCGATGAATTATCCGGCGGTCAGCGTCAGCGAGTGTGGATCGCCATGGCGCTGGCCCAGGAAACCGACGTGCTGCTGCTGGACGAGCCCACCACCTACCTTGACCTGGCCCACCAGGTGGAAGTTCTGGATGTGGTGTCCGAGCTCAATGCGCGGCGCGGCATCACGGTGGTGATCGTGCTGCATGATCTCAACCTTGCGGCCAGGTACGCGGATAACCTCATAGCGATGAAGGCGGGGGCCGTTGTGGCCCAAGGGGCGCCGTCGGAGGTGCTCACGGCCGGGCTGGTGCGGGACGTGTTTGGTTTGGACTCCGTGGTGGTGGCGGACCCCGTTGTGGGAACGCCCATGGTGGTTCCCATTGGGCGCCGGGCGGCGCTGCTGGCCGATGCCGCAGTGCGGAAACTCTCCGAAGGTGTGCCGGATCTGATTTCTGCGGCTGCAGGGAGCAAGTCATGACATCGGCAGTTGAGGAGGCCGGCACGGAAACCCTCCGGCCCATCCGGGCGTTTGAGCTGCGCGTGAGCGCCGTGCAACAGCTCAGTCCGCACTTTCGCAGGATCACGTTCACTGGTCCCGACTTGGAGCTCTTTGGCTCCAATGCGGAGGGGCGGACCTTGGATTTACGCATCAAGTTGATGCTTCCCTCCCCGGGGCATCCGCTGCCGGAACTGAGCCATGTTTGTGGTTCGCTGCAGGAGGACTGGTACCACAACTGGCGCATGCTGGATGAGTCCGTGCGCGGTGTCATGCGCACCTTCACCGTGCGATCCCTGCGACGGGGCACTCCCGGCTCCGACTCCTTGGAGCCGGTGCCAGCTGAGCTGGACATTGACTTTGCGCTGCATCTGGACGGTGTTTCTGGTCCTGCCTCCGAATGGGCTGCCGAGGCGCAGCCCGGGGACGCCATGACCATCATTGGCCCGTGCGCGCGGTGGGGCGAGTGTGTGGGGATTGAATTTGTGCCCGGATTCGCACAGCGCGTACTGCTGGTGGGTGACGAAACGGCCGTGCCTGCCGTCGCCGCCATTCTGGAATCCCTCCCTGCCCACGTCGGCGGCCACGCCGTCCTGGAAGTTCCCGAGGCGGCGGACTTCCAGGAGATGTCAACCAGTTCCGGTGTTGAAGTGCGCTGGTTGGCGCGGGGAGTTGGGGCGCATGGAGGTGCGCTCGCAGCTGAGGTGCGCTCCGTTGTGGTCCCCGCGGCGTGCGACCGGGGCGAGGATCCCGAAGATGTGGATATTGACAGCACCATTTTGTGGGAGACTCCCGCCGCCGCCACCGGACATGGCCTCTACGCATGGATTGCCGGGGAAGCCGCCGTCATCCGAGACCTGCGCCGATATTTGGTGCGCGAGGTTGGAATGGACCGAAATGCGGTCGCATTTATGGGCTACTGGCGCCAAGGTCAAGCCCTTCCTGGATAGCCGCCGTGCTGAAACAATGCCATGGAACCAGCCCTCGGCGGGGTTCCCGCGTCTGCCCCGCGAACCCGCTGTTGCCCAACCGCGGGTTCGCGGGGCAGACGCGGTCATGCGGGGACGGCGCGGGTTCGTGGGCTGCGGAGCGTGGAAAGGCCGTGAAGTACGGCTGCTAGTCGTGCAGTTGACCCAGAATTCGGGCCAATTCTGCGTGATCATGCAGATTGAGCCGGGAAAAGTACTCCGTGGACTTGTCGCGGCGCTCGGCTTGAATGTCCGCGAAGAGTTTTTGCCCTGCGGCCGTTGCCACGATGAGCGTTGCCCGCCTGTCGGTGGGGTCTGGATCGCGGCGCACCAAGCCTTTGACCTCGAGCTGGTCCACAACCTCGGTGGCTGAGCGCGGAGCGATGCGGAGGCGCCCGGCCAGATCCTTGAGCCGGACATCGCTACGACCGGCGCTGCACCCACCACCGTCTCCGCCAGCGCCGTCTCCGCCAACGCCAGCAGTGTTGCCCGCGCCAGCAGCGGCTTCCCCGCCGGCATCGGCGGCCTCAGCGGGCCCGACGGGATGCGTCGGCACGTCCGGATGGCGCCGCATCAAGGTCAGCAGCGCCCGCCACTGATGCGGTGTCAGTTCCCAAGGGGCCAACTGCTCGGACCAGGTGCGTCGCAGGCCGCGGAATGCCGCATGAAACAGTTCGCCAAGATCGGGCGCATCATCAGTGGGGACCATGCAAACCAGCATACTAAAGTTGACGACACACCACATAGTGAGGTAGCCTCGCTAATGAACGGTGCGAGTCCCGCACCACGCGCACCATATGGAGGTGGCGCCCATGGCGGAGAACGCCGTCAGTCAAAAACCTACCCGTGACCAAGGCGGCCACCCGGACCTTGGCCCCGGCGGCCCACCCAGCGGCCCGGTCCGCGGCCCTGCGCGCGTCAACCCCGCCGACAAGGTGCAAATTCAGCGCCATCCCGTGAGCCTGAAACGCGTTGTGGCACTGTTCGCCCCGCACAAGGGGACCATCGCCGCCGTCGTGCTGCTGATCAGCGCCTCAAGCATCATCACCCTGGCCCAGCCGTTCCTCGTCAGGGGCGTCATCGACACGGCGCTGCCCAACAAGGACCTGCCGCTGCTGGGGTGGCTCGCCGGCGCCATGATCGCGGTGGCCGCCGCAACGGCCCTGATCGGCGTGGTGCAGACGTGGATGACAACGTCCATGGGGCAGGAGATCATGCACACGCTGCGCACCCGGCTGTTCACGCACCTGCAAAAGCAATCCCTCTCCTTCTTCACCAAGACCCGCAGCGGAGAAGTGCAGTCGCGGCTGAACAACGACATCTCCGGCATGCAGTCCGTCATCACCTCCACCGCCACCGGCGTCGCGTCCAATGTGACCACCGCGGTGGGCACGGCCGTCGCCATGGTGGTGCTGTCGCCGAAGCTGGCCCTGCTCTCGCTCATCGTCATCCCGCCCGCGGTCTGGTTTTCCCGCCGCGTGGCACTGATCCGTCGCGACATCACCTCCACCATGCAGGCCGAACTGGCCACCATGAACACCTATGTGGAGGAAGGGCTGAGCATTTCAGGGGTGCGGCTGGCCAAAACACTTGGGACCACCGGCCGCGACGCCGCGCGCTACACCGAAAGCTCCGAACGCCTCATCGGCCTGGAATTGCGCTCGCAGCTGGCCGGGCGCTGGCGGATGGCCACCATGGGCATCATCTTCTCCGCCATCCCGGCACTGATCTACTTTGCCGGCGGGCTGCCCGGGAACACCATGAGCATCGGCACCATCGTGGCGTTCACAGCGCTGCAAGCCACCATTTTCCGCCCCGTCATGGGCCTGCTGAACCTCGGCGTCCAGTGGGTCACGGCCATGGCGTTGTTCAGCCGCATCTTCGAATACCTGGACATGGTGCCGGAAATTACCGCCCCTGCGCATCCTGTTGAGCTGGATCCGGAATTGGTGCGCGGCGAGGTCCGCTTTGAAAACGTGCATTTCGCGTACGACGGCGGCCCCGATGTTCTGCGCGGAATCAACCTTGCGCTGCCAGCTGGCTCCACAACAGCCGTGGTGGGCCCCACCGGTTCGGGCAAGTCGACGCTTGGTGCGCTGGTGCCTAGGCTGCACGACACCACCGCTGGCAAGGTCACCATCGATGGAGTTGATGTGCGGGATATTTCCCCGGATGTGCTGGCCCAAATTGTGGGCGTCGTGTCCCAAGAGAGCTACCTGGTGCACGCCTCCATCCGCGAAAATCTGCGCTTGGCAGCCCCGGATGCCGACGATGCAACATTGTGGATGGCGCTCGCGTCGGCCCAGATTGCCGACCAAGTGGCCGGACTGCCCGAACGGCTCGACACGCTCGTGGGCGCACGCGGACACCGCTTCTCCGGCGGCGAGCAGCAGCGGCTGGCCATTGCCCGAACCATCTTGCGCAACCCGCGCGTGCTGGTCCTTGATGAGGCCACCTCGGCGCTGGACAACACCACCGAAGCTGCCGTCCAGCTGGCCTTGGACCATCTGGCAGCGGGCCGCACCACGTTGACCATCGCGCACCGGCTCTCCACCGTCGAGGATGCCGAACAGCTGGCTGTGCTCGCCGCAGGGGTGCTGGTGGAAGTTGGGGTGCCGGCGGAACTGCGTGATGCAGGCGGCGCCTATGCGGGATTGATCGCCGCCGGCGAGGAGCTGGAACTGGCCACCTAGACGTCGGGCCATAGGATGGGCGTAGTCAATCCAACATGGCAGCAGCAGCCGTGCCGCCCGCCGCCTGCCCCGAAAGCCTGAAATTGAGGAGCGCCCATGGAATTTTCGGCACGGTACGTGGCAGTGGGGGACTCTTTTACGGAAGGCCTCGGCGACACGGACCCCACGCTACCCAATCAGGTTCGCGGTTGGGCAGACAGGGCCGCCGAGCAGCTGGCGCTGGCACACCCGGACGGCGCGGAGGCGTTCGGCTACGCCAACCTTGCGGTCAGGGGCAAAAAAATGCACCAGATCCTCAACGAACAAATAGATGTCGCAGTGGGCATGAATCCCACGCTTGTCACCATCTATGCAGGCATCAACGACATCCTGCGCCCCAAGGTGGACATCGACGCCATGGTGGCCGGCTACGCCGCGGGCATCGCCAAACTGGCCGGAACCGGAGCCCGCATCCTCATCTTCACCGGCTTCGACGCCAGCACGTCAAAGGTTTTCGCCGCCATTCGCGGACGCACCGCCATCTACAACGAATTGGTGCGCGAAGTGGCCCTGGACCAAGGCGCCGAAATCGTCGACTACTGGCGCTTTCGCGAGTACAACGACTGGCGGCTGTGGGGCATCGACCGCATGCACATGTCCGCCGTCGGCCACATCAACATGGCCAACCGCGTGCTGGGGCAGCTGGACGAAACTGCCCGCATCCCCATGCCCGAGCTGCCACCGGTCATTGCCAAAACCGGCACCGAAACGTTCAGGGACAATGCCGCCTGGACCAAGGAGTACGTGGGCCCGTGGGTGAGCCGACGCTTGCGCGGCGTCTCCTCCGGCGATGCCCTCAGCGCCCGCTGGCCGGTCCTGCGCCCGCTGCGTGGCTAAACCCAAATAGAGTACGACGCCGGACCCCTCGGTCCGCCGTCGTGGAACCTCCCGCTGGGCCCAGGTGCCGTTGCCAGTGCCGAAAGATACGCAGTGATTACCGATGTGCCGGCCAGGGTCGCGTCCGCAATGTCGGATTCAGCTGACACCACGGACGGCAGGAAAGCGCTGAAGCAGACGGACCACGATGACCGTTTCAGGGGGATGGGGGCCGTACCCGACAGCCATGGCAGAACGTGGAGCCGGCACCGGCGGGCAGGGGCCGCAGCTGCGGCAGCCGAACCGTAAGACACAATTTCCGCCGCCACCCTTGGGGGAGTGGCTGGCGGCGTGCTTCAAGGAGGCGCTGATTCGCTGTGGGCAGACAGGCAGGGCACGAAAACACCTTTCATGCCCTGCCTGTCTGTTTAACCACGAACGTGATATGAACCAATTAGGGATAAGTGGCCAACGGGACCTAGACTGGGTAAGCGCTAGGTGGCGCGGAGCGTGTGCAATTGCTCCGGTTTGCGGTGATTATCCTCCCGTCGGCCGGTAGTTAGGGGCTCAAGTTGCGTGCATTCGGGTATTCGCCGGACGGGCACCTTCCTATTCATCATGAAAAATGACGGTGGGGAATCATGCTGTCCAAGGGCGGACGCTGCCTCAGCGCACGGTTTGCACCAGTGAACCGTTTCCATTCATTTTTTAGGAGTGATCATGGCAGCACATTGCCAGGTGACCGGAGCCGAGCCGGGCTTTGGACATAGCATTTCGCACTCGCACCGCCGCAACAAGCGTCGGTTCGATCCGAATATCCAGAAGAAGCGCTACTGGGTACCGTCCTTGCGCCGCAACGTCACGTTGCAGCTTTCCGTCAAGGGCATCAAGACCATCGACGTGCGCGGTATTGACTCCGTCGTCGCCGACATTCTCGCTCGTGGGGTGAAGCTCTAGTGGCAAAAGACAAGGACGTACGTCCGATCATCAAGCTCAAGAGCACGGCAGGAACTGGTTTCACATATGTGACTCGCAAGAACCGTCGTAACACTCCGGACCGTTTGGTCCTGAAAAAGTACGATCCCAAGATCCGTCAGCACGTCGAATTCCGAGAGGAGCGCTAAGACTATGGCTAAGAAGTCCATGATCGCGAAGAACGAGAAGCGCAAGGTCATCGTAGAGCGTTACGCCGAGCAGCGTCTCGCCCTGAAGAAGGCCCTCGTCAACCCGGCCTCCACCGACGAAGAGCGCGAAGCGGCCCGCCTGGGCCTGCAGAAGCTCCCCCGCAATGCATCGCCGGTACGTGTTCGTAACCGCGACGCCATTGACGGCCGTCCCCGTGGCACGCTCCAGAAGTTCGGCATCTCCCGTGTACGCTTCCGCAAGATGGCGCACGCTGGCGAACTGCCCGGCATCAAGAAGTCCAGCTGGTAAATTCCAGTTGCAAATAGGGCGGCGACCTTCGGGTTGCCGCCCTATTTGCTGCCCGTTTGCCGCTCCCGCGGCGACTTTGGCGCCTGTTGCCGGAGTGAAAGTTGTTGGCTGTGAGCGAAATATCCCTGGAATCCAAGGGAATTTGCCGCGAAAATCATCCGAAAAGCCTGAAATTTGCCGGAATCTCGCGGAATAACTGGTAAGTTCGCTAGCAGTGGTTGACACGCAACCGCGTGGAATTGGAAATACTTGACGTCCAGGAGGACAAACATGGCTAAGAATCGTAGCGAACTGGTTGCAGAAGTTGCCGCAAAGGCTGAGACCAGCCAGACGGCAGTAAACGGCGTTTTGGATGCACTCTTCTCCGTCTTCGAGAGCTCCGTTGCAGCCGGCGAAAAGATCACCATCCCGGGCTGGCTCTCCGTTGAGCGCACCGACCGTGCAGCACGCACCGGCCGCAACCCGCAGACCGGCGAGACCATTGAGATCGCAGCAGGACACAGCGTCAAGCTCTCCGCCGGCTCCAAGCTGAAGGCTGCTGTCAAGAAGTAACTACTTCTGTGCACAAGATGAAGACGGCCGGCAGCAGCTGGCCGTCTTCACGCATTTAAGGGGTTGCCGCTTAACGCGTCCCGCTGGTACCGGGGGCGTTCCGCGGGCTCCCGGCAAGGACGCTGGACGGCCATTGGCCGTCGGGACAGTTTCCTGAGAGCTCCCTGATTCGCGCTAATCTCACCGAGTGCAGGACAATGGAGGGGTGCCCCCCGTAAATACTTCCCCCGCAACCCCGCTCCGAGCTGCGCGCATGCCGCGCGGAGGCACTTTTGCCGACGGGATTCGCAGCCGGTGGTGGTGGCTTGGGCTGGTGGCTGCCATGGCCGCCGTCGTGATTTCCCTTGTATACACAGGCGCCACAGCCGTGGAGCAGCTGGCCGATCCGGGGGCTTTCACTCGGTGGGGGCTGCCGCTGGCCACCACCATTCACAACTTGGCCCTGTCCGCAGTGATAGGTGCTTTGCTGTTTGCCGTCGTCATCCTGCCCAAGGACCTGAAGGCGCATCGGCCCCACACCGGCAAAGCGAAAGTGGATTCCGCGAAGCGACACAACGTTCCGGAGCATCCAGCCTTTGCCCGGGCCATGACACTGGCCATGGTGGCCGGCGGGGTATGGACACTCTCGGCGATCGCCGTCCTGGTCCTGACGTACTCCAACATTTCCGGCTTGGCGCTGGCCGGCAGCTCCGAGTACACCAACATGTTGGTGTTCTTTATGACAGAGCTCGCCGTCGGGCAGGCCTGGCTGATGGTCATCATCATCGCCGCCGTCGTCACCACCTTGGTGATCGGCCTGCGCAACGTCAGCGGTCTGGCTGTACCGCTGGTCCTGGCGTTGATTTCCTTTGTTCCGCAGGCCCTTATTGGCCACTCCGCCTCCAGCGCCGACCACATCGGTGCCGTCAATTCACTGTTCCTGCACATCACCGGCGCGTCCCTGTGGGTGGGCGGCATTATTGTTCTCGTGGTGGTTTCCGGTGTCTTGGGCGGCATCACCGCCCAAGTGCTTAAACGCTTTTCCGCCCTGGCCATTTTTGCCTTTGCCGTCGTTGCGGCCTCGGGTGTCATCAATGCGGCTATTCGCATCACGAACTGGCATGACCTTTTCTACTCTTCTTACGGGCAACTCATCCTCGCGAAGAGCGCTGCCACGATCGTGCTGGGCGTTATTGGGTACATGCACCGCGAGTGGATCATTCCACGGTTGTCGGGCGGGGAAAAACACCAGGGTACGAGAAATACCCGCAGCCTTTTGTGGCAGCTGATCTTTGTTGAGCTTTTGATCATGGGCATTGTCAGCGGCATAGCGGTGGGCCTGAGCCGCTCTGCACCTCCGCAGTCGCTTGAACTGGCCCAGGACGCTCTGTCCCCGGCCCAGATTCTCACCGGTTACCCGCTGCCGCCGGAGCTGGAATTTGGGCGCTGGTTCAGCGAATGGCGCATGGACTGGCTGTGGGTGGCGTTTGCGGTCCTCGCCGGCGCGGCCTACATCGCTGGATTGTGGAAGCTGCACAAGCGTGGCGACAAATGGCCCGTGCTGCGCAGTGTTTCCTGGTTCATCGGTCTGCTGTCCATGGTCTACATCACTTCCGGCGGCCCTGCCGTCTATGGTGCGGTGCTGTTCAGCGCCCACATGGTGGAGCACATGGCCTTGATGGCCATTGCCCCGCTGTTCCTGGCGCTTGGCTCCCCCGTCTCGCTGGCGTTGCAGGCTCTCACGCCGCGCAGGGACGGCTCCCGCGGCATCCGCGAGTGGATCCTGGTTCTGGTGCACTCGAAGTACTCCAAAGTGGTTACGCACCCGCTCTTTGCCGCCGCGAACTTCTCCGGCAGCCTGATCCTTTTCTACTACTCCCCGGCCTTCAAGTTCGCCATGGTTTACCATGTGGGGCACGAGCTGATGATCATCCACTTCACCCTTGCCGGCTACATCTTCATCCAAAGCATGATCGGCGCCGACCCGCTCCCCACCCGCGCACCCTACCCGCTGCGCCTGCTGCTGCTGTTGGCGACCATGGCCTTCCACGCCTTCTTTGGCGTTTCGCTCATGATGGCCACAGGACTCCTCTCCGGGGAATACTTTGGCAACATGGGGAGACCATGGGGCGACGGGGCGCTGCTCGACCAGCAGACCGCCGGCGGCATTGCCTGGGGCATCGGGGAAATACCCACGCTGGCCATCGCCATGGGCGTCGCTTATATGTGGTCCAAGTCCGACGCGCGGGAAACGAAGCGCAGCGACAGGGCCGCGGACAGGAATAAGGACGCCGAGCTGGGTGCTTACAATGACATGTTTGCCCAATTGGCGGCGCGCGACGCGACCATGACCGAATCGAGCCGCGGGCCCAACTTGCCGCACCTTCACCATCGCCCGGATCACCCCGCAGGCGACTACAGCACCGGCAGCAGCACCGAAAGCACCACCGAAAACGCCCTCGAAAACAGTGCACCGGGATTCCCGGCCGGCACGCAAGGAGAAAAGCACTAGTGGATTCCGCAACGAAAGCCAGCACTGTCCGCGTCAGGGCATCGGAACTTGTGGGCCGCGGCTGGTTGAACACCGGTGGCGCCGAACTGAACCTTGAAATGCTGCGCGGCAAGATCGTGATCCTGGATTTTTGGACGTTTTGCTGCATCAACTGCCTGCACGTCATTGATGAGCTGCGCCCCCTCGAGGAGAAGTACAAGGACGTCCTTGTCACGGTGGGCGTGCACTCGCCGAAGTTTGAGCATGAAGCCGACCCGGTCGCCTTGGCCGCAGCCGTGGAGCGCTACGACATCCACCACCCCGTCTTGGACGACCCGGAGCTTGTGACGTGGCAGGCGTACTCGGCCCGCGCCTGGCCCACCCTTGTCGTGGTGGACCCCGAGGGTTACATTGTGGCGCACCTTTCAGGCGAAGGGCACGCTGCCGGCCTGGAATCGTTCATTCCCGAGCTTGTTGCCGAGCACGAGGCCAAGGGCACGCTGCACCGCGGCGACGGTCCCTATGTTGCCCCCGAGCCTGTCTCCCGCGACCTGCGCTTCCCCGGAAAGGTGTTGGCGCTGGAGGACGGAAACTTCCTGGTTTCCGACACCGGCCACCACCGTCTCGTCGAGACCGGCCCGGACCTGACCGCGGTGGTCCGCACCATCGGCTCCGGCGCCAAGGGCCACGCCGACGGCTCCGCCGCCACGGCACAGTTCAACGAGCCGCAGGGACTGGCCCTGCTCCCGGGGGCGCTGGCCGCGGCAGTCGGGTACGACGTCGTCGTGGCCGACTCGGTCAACCACCGCCTGCGCGGCATCACGCTGGCCACCGGCGAAGTGCGCACGGTGGCCGGCAACGGCGTGCAGCGCCTGCTGGATGCCGGTCCCGCCCGGGTCAGCGACGACGGCTCCAGCACTACCGAGGCGAACCTCGGCACCGCGCCCCTTGACGTTGCCTTGTCCTCGCCGTGGGACGTGGCCTATTCCTCCACCTTGAACGCCATTGTCATTGCCATGGCGGGAACCCACCAGATCTTCAGCTTCGACCCCGCCAGTGGCGCTGTCGCCATCGTGGCCGGCAACGGCTTGGAAGGACTGCTTGACGGGCCGGCCGAGCAGGCGTGGTTCGCCCAGCCCTCGGGCATTACCGAGGACGCCAAGGGCAGCATTTGGGTGGCGGACTCGGAAACTTCGGCCCTGCGCGTGCTGACGTTTGCCGACGACGGGGCCGTGGCCGTGGAAACCATCATTGGCGAGGGCCTCTTTGACTTTGGCTTCCGCGACGGCGAAGCTGCCCAGGCCAGGCTGCAGCACCCGCTCGGCGTCGCAGTGCTGCCGGACGGATCCGTGGCCGTGGCCGACACCTACAACGGGGCAGTGCGCCGCTACGATCCGGCCACGAAAACCGTCAGCACGCTGGCTCGCGGCTTGGCCGAGCCCAGCGATGTGCTGTTGGATGGAAGCGGTGACGTGCCGCTGCTCATTGTGGTTGAGGCGAACAAGCACCAACTCATCCGCCTGCCGCTGCCCAAGAATGCGCTGCAGGTTGATGAGGGCGCGGCGCAGACCCATCGCCCGAAGACCCCAGTTGCCCCGGGAGAGCTGGCACTGACCGTGCGCTTCTCGGCTCCCACCGGGCAAAAGCTCGATGACAGGTGGGGGGATCCCACCCAGCTGAAGGTCTCCTCGACCCCGCCGGAGCTGCTGCTCAGCGGCGAGGGAACCTCGGTGGGGCTGTCACGGACGCTGGTGTTGAATGCCGACGTGCCCGACGGCGTGCTGCACTTCACTGCCCGGGCGGCGGCCTGCGACGGTCCCGAGGATGCCAATGGGGAGATCCCGGACCATGCAGCGTGCCACCTGTACCAGCAGGACTGGGGCATCCCCGTGCTCCTGCAGGCCGACGGCGCCTCCGAGCTTGCGCTGGACCTGCGCGGCCTGTAGCCGAGGCTAGTAGTCCACCACGGGGGTCACGCCAACTGTGGTTCCGTCGACGGACAGCTTCGCTGAGAAGTCGAAGGTGTTGGCCTTCTTGAATTCCGAGACAAGCCCTGTGAAGAGGTCCTGTTCCTTGTAGGAAACCTGAGCCTTGACGGTCAGTGGTGCCATGATCCAGGTCCCTCCATAAGGGGAGATGGTGATGGCAGGGTACTCCGCAATGGACCAAGCCACGGGTGAGAGCACCCGGTTGCCGGTCTCGGCGCTCATGGGGCATCCGGTGGGCAGCAGGACCGCCTGCTTGGCGCAGGCATCCAAGTATTTTCGAATGGTCCCGTCCACTTGGGACAGGAGGTCGCTGGTGGGCCCCGTCGCCAGTGCCACCGCCGGTGCGGACTGTCCCGGGCCTTCCACGGTCCGGGAGACGGGAGGAGCGGCAAACAGATCCGAACGGTATTCGAATTCATAGTTCCCGGGGTAAAAAACGGCAAAGGAATTCTTGCCGGCGGGCATGTTGGCATTTGCGCCGTTGATGCTTGCTTGATTGGCATTGACAACGGAGACATCGATGACGGGCAGCGTGGTGGGCACCATCTCCCAGCTGTCAAAGAAGATCCAGTGCTTTGGACCCTTTTCCAAGATGAATTGGCTGCTGAACGCCGTTTCGCCAACGGTGTAGCTGACGTCCACGCTTTCCTTGCCGTCCGGGACCGCAACGGCGTCGGCGATGCTGAGGTTCTTCAGCGCTTTTTGGGACTGTGCCAGCGACTCCCCGTCAAGGGCCGCGGCGTTGGCGCCGGGAACCTTGGCGTTCAGCAGGCCCATGGCCTTGGCGCCGTTGCCGTCCTTGAGCGCGGCCATGTAGGTCGCGACCGTTCTCTCCGGACCAAAACTCGTGGTGTTGACGATGGCAATGGTCACGATGGAAGCTGCCAAGGCAAGCATCAGGACCAGCAGCCACGTGGTGGCAATTTTACTCAGCGGGGTCCCATTCTTCACGCCGTCCACTGTACCGTCAACGGGCGCAGGGGATTGAATCAGGGTCTCCTCCGCAGGACTTGCAAGATCCGCATTCTCGGCATGCTCGTGCTGACAGGGCTAGCGGCGGCGTTTTCGCGGGGCAGTGCCAAACATGTCCCGCATGAGGTTCCGGCCCAGCGAGCTGCCCATGGACCGGACCATGCTTTTCAGTCCGCCGCCCAGCGCCCCGCCCAAGGCGCCGAGGACCGCGGTGGCCATGCCGCCGTCGACCGCGGAGCCGGGTAAATCCGCCGGCGGGGGAGGGGGCAGCGGAGAACTGGCCGCCGGACCGGTGCTCGGGGCAGGCGCGGCAGGGGCTTGCAACTTTTCGTACGCGGAGACGGGGTCCACGGCGGTGCCATAGGTGGGCAGCAGGGCGGACGCCGCAATGACCGCCTTCACGGCGTCTTCCGTGCTGGGCCCCATGATCGAGCCTGGGGCGCGCATGCGTGTCAGGACCACGGGCGTCGGGGCGCCGTTTTCGTTCATGACGGTGACAACGGCCTCGCCGATGCCGGCGCTTGTGAGCACCTCGGCCAAGTCGTAGTCGTTGAGAGGGAAGGTTGAAACGGTGGCCTTGAGTGCCTTGGCATCCTCAGGGGTGAAGGCGCGCAGGGCGTGCTGGACGCGGTTGGCCAGCTGTGCCAGGACATCGGAGGGCACGTCCTTGGGGGTCTGGGTGACAAAGAAAATCCCCACGCCCTTGGAACGGATGAGCCGCACGGTCGCGGTGATGGCGTTCAGGAAGGCCTTGCTGGCACCGTTGAACAGCAGGTGGGCCTCGTCAAAGAAGAACACCAGTTTTGGCTTGTCGGCGTCGCCCACCTCGGGCAGTTCCCTGAACAGGTCGGCGAGCATCCACATGAGGAAGGTGGAAAACAGCAGCGGCTTGTCCTGGATGCTGGGCAGTTCCAGGCAGGAGATGACGCCGCGGCCGTCGGGGGCCGTGCGCAGCAGCTCTGCCGTGTCGAATTCCGGCATGCCAAAGAAATCGCTCATGCCTTGGGCGTCGAGGGTGATCAGGCTGCGTAAAATGACGCCGGCGGTGGCCTTGGACAGTCCGCCCAGCTCCTTGAGGTCCTCCTTGCCCTCGTCTGAAATGAGGAATTGGATGACGGCGCGCAGGTCCAACAGGTCATACAGTTCCAGGCCCTTGGTGTCGGCATAGTGGAACACCAATTGCAGGCTGGATTCCTGCGTCTCGTTCAAGTCCAGCACGCGGGCCAACAGGATCGGGCCGAAGGAGGTGATGGTGGCCCTGACGGGGATGCCGTTGCCGTTGCCGCCCAGCGCCAGGAACTCGACGGGGAACGCCTTTGACTCCCATTGCTGGCCCAGCGCCTCGGTGCGGGCCGTGAGCTTCTCGCTGCCGGTTGCCGCGGTGGCCAGGCCGGTGAGGTCGCCCTTGATGTCGGCCATGAACACGGGCACGCCGGCGGTGGAGAGCTGTTCGGCGAGCATGTGCAGCGTGACGGTTTTGCCCGTGCCGGTGGCACCGGCCACGAGTCCGTGCCGGTTCATCATGGCCAAGGGCAGGGCGACTTGGGCTTCGGGGCGGATTTCCCCCTCCACCATGGCCGCACCGAGTGCAATGGTGGAGCCGCTGAATGTGTAGCCGGCCTGAAACTCTGCGATCAACTCTGCGGGGGTCTTGGTAGCCATGGCAACAGCGTACCGCGCGTCACCCCAGGAGGAAGGCAATAACGAACATTGCCGGGATGGCCAGCACGGTTGTTGCCAGCACGGTGTCCTTGGCCACCGTGACACCCACCCGGTAGCGCTGGGCTGCCACGAACACGTTCTGGGCCGTGGGCAGGGCGGCGGCAACGACGACGGCGAACAGTGCGGCCCCGCCCATGCCGAGAACAAAGTGGCCCAACAAGAAGGCGACGAGCGGGTGGAGGACAAGCTTGAATCCCGTGGCCAGCAAAATGTCGCTGCGCCGTCCGTCAGCTCCCGAGAGCGGTTTGCTGGTGCCCAGCGACATTCCAAACGCGATCAGGATGGCCGGGATGGCCGCCCCGGCAATGAGGTGCAGGGGTTCGGCCAGGAGCGCGGGCAGCTGCCACCGCGTGGCGGCGAGAACAAGGCCCACCGCGGTGCCCAAAATCATGGGGTTGGTCATGATTTGCAGCAGGATGCGTCCGGGGGTGGGGCGGTGGCCGCTCGTGAGGCTGTCAAGGAGCATCAGATAGATGGGGGTGTAAAACGCCAATTGAAAAACCAGCACGGGGGCAATCAAGGCCGCATCGCCCAACACGTAGGCCGCAATGGGAATGCCCAGGTTTGCCGCGTTGGCTGTTGAAGAGGACATGGCGGACAACACCGCTTCGCTGAGCGAACGGTTCAGCACGAATTTCACCAGCAGGAAGAAGCTGCCGCCGGTGACGACGGCACTGACCGCAGCGACAAGGAGCGGCTCGGCCAGAACGGTTCGCAGCTCAGCTTTGGCCAGAGTTTCCAGCAATAGGGCGGGGCTGGCCACAAAGAAGGAGAGCCGGCTGAGCACCATGGGGGCGTTGTCGCCCAGCACGTTCTTCCTGCCGACAAACCAGCCCACCAAAATAATGAGCCACACCACGCTGAAGCCTTCAAGCACCGCTAGCATGGCACCACGCGGAGGAAGCCGTGGCGGGAGGGGCTCTTTTTAGGCGACACCCCACCAGCCTAAGCTGGGAAAGCGCCGCGCCTGTGCATTCAGCTTGCGCATTCACTTATTGCATTGACCCACCATGAAGGAGCGTACTCACCATGACCGAGCCCCGTATCAGGACTGTTGCCGTCACCGGAGCCCACGGCAAGGCGGGGCGGGCGGCGGTGGCGGAGTTCCTGGCCCACGGCTACGACGTCCTGGCGTGCGACCTTGCCGGGCCCGTGGGCCGCAACTCGGACCTTGGCACCCCCACCATGCGCGTGGACCTGACCGACTACGGGCAGGCACTGCAAGCGCTCGCCGGGGCGGACGCCGTGGTGCACATGGCCAACATCCCGGAGCCGGGCATGTTCCCGCCGGCCGAAACGCTCAACCGCAACACCGCCATGAACCACAACGTTTTTCTGGCAGCGCAGGCGCTGGGGCTGGCCCGCGTGGTGTGGGCGTCCAGCGAGACCACGCTGGGCCTGCCGTTTGCGGCCGACGGCGGAACCTTGCGTTATGCGCCGGTCGACGAGGAGCATTTCCCCCACCCTTCCTCAACGTACGCGTTGTCCAAGGTGTTGGGGGAGGCTGCCGCGGCCCAGTTTGCGGCGTGGAGCGGAATCCCGTTTGTGGGGTTGCGGCTGACCAACATCTTCACAGAGGCCGAGTACGCGAAGGTGCCCGAATTTTGGGCCGAGCCCATGTCCCGGGCATGGAACCTGTGGGGCTACGTTGATTCCCGCGACGTCGGCGCGGCGTGCCGAAACGCCGTGGAGGCGCTCAGCACGGGCAGTGAGAACCTGATCATCGCGGCCGCAGACACCATCATGGACACGCCGTCGCCGGAGCTGCTGGCGAAGCATTTCCCGGAACTGGAGCTGCGCAGGACCGTGCGCGGGCACGAGACGCTGCTGTCGATCGATGCGGCACGCAGGGTCATCGGCTACGAGCCGTCCCACTCGTGGAGGGACAGCGTGGCCCGGTGAAAAGGGTGGCTGGCGAAAGTGGCAGGTGAAGTGTGGCTGGCTGGCGGAGGTGCCGGCTAAGGGACGCGCAGTTTAAAGGGCGAAAGCCGGGCGCAGCAGGCCCTCGGTCACGGCCTCGGCCGGGTCGGCGCCCAGATGCACTATCGCATTGCCGGCGTCGACATGAACCACTCTGGGCGCAAAGTCCAAGGCCTCGGCCGTGGTCATTTGGGCGTAGGTCATCAAAATGACAAGGTCGCCAACATTCACCAGGTGGGCGGCAGCGCCGTTGATGCCGATGACACCCGAGCCGCGAACGCCCGCAATAGTGTAGGTTTCCAGCCGGGAGCCGTTGGTGATATCCACAATGGACACCATCTCGCCGGGCAGAATGTCGGCAGCATCGAGCAGGTCCGCATCAACTGTTACGGAGCCCACGTAGTGCAAATCGGCGTGGGTGACGGTGGCGCGATGGATTTTGGACTTGAATATTGTTCGCATCATAACGGGACAAGTCTACCGTGCACGGCCCCAAGCTGGCTGTGAGCTGGGTTACCGCCTGCCTACCGGGGTGAGTTTGCGGCCCATGATGGCCTGGGTCAGGGCGTCCACAACCTCGATGTTGGCCAGCGGATTGCGGATCAGCGTGAAGTCCACATCGCCCACCGGCGGCAGGTCAAAGCGCCGCGTAATAATCTTCAAGTCTTCCGGAACCAGCGACGTTGGCATGACGGCAATCCCGATCCCTGCCCGCAGCGCTGCAAGAACGCCGCTGATTTGTTTCGTGGTGCAGGTGACGCGCCACGTGCGTCCGGCATCCTCCAGCGCGTCAAGGGCCAGTTTGCGGCTCAGGCTCGGCGCTGGATAGACAATCACGGGCACCGGGGCGCCGGGTTCCAGCACCGTCTGCTCCAAGCCCACCCAGGCGAAGGTGTCCTGCTTGACCACCTCGCCCTCCTGGGCGCCCGACACCCACTTCACAAACACCAGATCCAGTGCACCTGCCTTGAGTCGGCGGTGGAGCTGGTCGCTCTGGCTGACTGTCAGCTCAAGGTTGATCTGCGGGTACAGCTGGCGGAATTCACGCAGAATCCGCGGCAGGCCCGTGATGGCCAAGTCGTCGGCCGTGCCAAAGCGCAGCCGGCCACGCATTGCGGCACCGGAGAAGTACCGGGTGGCCACGTCGTTGGCGGCCAGGATGGCGCGGGCAAAACCGGCCATGGCATCCCCGTTGTCCGTCAAACGCACGTCACGGGTGTCGCGGGTGACAAGCACCCGACCGGCCGCATGCTCCAGCTTGCGCACATGCTGGCTGACGGTGGGCTGGCTGACGCCCAGCCGCTCGGCGGCCCGGGTGAAATTGCGTGTTTCAGCCAGGGCAAGGAAGCTCTTGAGCTGGATGGGGTCAAAAACCGGGGCGTCGGACACCGCTGGGCTCCTTGTCACTATTACGATCCTCAATAGTATTTATAGGCATCATACTCTTTCGGCATAGATCACCACAGTTTAGGGTTGAAGAGGTACACCCATTCACCCCCAAGTTCCAGGACCAAAGTTTTGACGCCCCCACCAGCACATCAGAATGCTGCCCTGACCGCCCCCATCAATCTAGTGACAACACGCCCGCCGTGGAGTCAAACATTTTCCTCGCTGAAGATCCGGAACTACCGCATCTTCGCCTCCGCCAACCTCCTGGCCGTTATCGCCATCTGGATGCAGCGGGTGGCCCAGGACTGGATGGTGCTTGAACTCTCAGGTTCCGTCACCGCCGTCGGAATTACCGTCTTTATGCAGTTTGCACCCTCCCTGCTGCTGATGCCGCTGGGCGGAATTCTGGCCGACAGGTATTCCAAGCGGCTGATTCTCATGATCACCCAAGGTGCCGCCGGTGTGCTGGCTGCCCTCCTGGCCGTCCTGGCGCTGACGGGGCACCTCGAGGTGTGGCACATCTACATCATTGCTTTCGTGCTGGGCCTGGTGGTGGTGGCCGACCAGCCCGCCCGCCAAGTCTTTGTCAATGAACTGGTGGGACCGGCGCAGCTACGCAATGCCATCAGCCTGAATTCCTCCATCTTCCAAATGGGCGGCATGATCGGCCCGGCCGTCAGCGGCGTGCTGATCAGCGCCGTTGGCGGCGGGTGGGCCTTTGCCGGCAACGCCCTGGCATGCACCATCACGGTGATTTCGCTGTGCCTGATTCGCAGCGGCGAATTGGTGAAAATGCCGCCGGTGAAACGCGCCAAGGGACAACTCATGGAAGGCGTCCGCTACGCACTGCGCAAGCCCACCATCTTCTGGCCGGCCGTCATGGCCGCCGTCTTCGCGGTGTTTGGCCTGAGCATGCCGGTGTTGATGGCCGCCTATGCCAATAACGTGTTCGACGCCGGTGCCAGCGGCTACGGACTGCTCAACACCCTCCTTGCACTTGGCGCACTGGGCGGGGCGTTGGCTTCCACCCGCGTCGCAAGACTGCGCCTGCGCGGGGTCATGGCGGCGGCCGGTTCCTATGGGGTGGTGCTGATCATCGCCTCACTGGCACCGAACATGGTCACCTTTGGCGCGGTGATGGTGGTGGCCGGATTCGCTTCGCTGCTGTTCCTCACCAGCGCCAACCAGCTGGTGCAAATGTCCACCAACGTCATGATTCGTGGACGTGTCATGAGCCTGTACATCATGGTTCTCATTGGCGGCCAGGCGCTGGGCGGCCCACTCATGGGCTCATTGGCCGAGAACTGGGGCGTGCAGTGGGCCACCGTGGTGGCCGGCGGCATGCCGGCCCTTGCCGCAGTGGTGATTGGACTGGTGTTGGCCAAGCGCGGCCAGCTGACGATGCGGTTGAATTTGCGCAGCGTCCGCAGCCCTGTCTTCATTGTGCCGAAGGATGGCCCCGCCGTTTCGCTCCACCCGGCGGAGGACCCAGAAAGTGTTGAAGTGAAGTCGCCACTGAGCCCAGCTCCCGCAGCTCGCATTCCCACACTGTGAACGTGCTCCAGCCGAGATCGGCCAACCCGGCCAGTGCCTGGCCATCCCGTTCGATCGTCCGCTGCCGCTTGGCCTGCCAAAACTCGGCGTTCGTCGTCGGGTTGTGGCTGCCATTGGGGCAGTTGTGGGAGTGCCAGAAGCAGCCGTTCACAAAAATGGCAAGATGCCGACCGCGGAAGATGAGATCGGGCGTGCCGGGCAGGTCCGCTGCGTGCAGGCGGTACCTGTAGCCCTCCGCAAACAGCAGCCGCCGAACAAGCATTTCCGGTTTCGTGTCCTTGCTGCGGATGCGTGACATGAGCCGATGTCGCTGTTCGGTGGTCAGTGAATCAACCATGTGCCCATGCTACGCGCGGCGAGCTGTTGCTGCGGATGCAGGTTCAGGGTCTTTTTGCCGAGTCCGGGAGTAGAATGAATGGACTAAATTGTCCTTGCCGGCTTGGGGGTCGACGCTGACCGGACCCACTGGTGAACATGATGCAAAAGCTCGGCAATCCCATCGTTGAAAGCTATGCCACGCTGCTGAAAACTGCACGCTCCGCCGGACTGATGCGCCGCCGTCGAACGTTCTATGCGTTGGTGTTTGCCGTTCTATTGCTGCTCCTCGGGGCTGCCGCCACTGGTTTTGTGCTGTTGGGCCAAACGTGGTTTCAGCTGCTGATCGCCGCTGTCCTGGGTTTGTTGTTTACCCAGTTCGCGTTCCTCGCCCACGAAGCCGCCCACCATCAAGTGTTTGCTTCGGGCTGGGCCAACGACTGGACGGCGAGGATACTGGGGCCGCTGCTGGTGGGCATGAGCTACGCCATGTGGGTCAAAAAGCATACGGCCCACCACCAAAACCCCAACGTGAAGGACAAGGACCCGGACATCCACACGGGGATCGTGGCGTTCCATGAGGAAGGCGCCGCCACGAAGCGCGGATTTGCCGCAGCCATTACGCGCCACCAAGGCACGCTGTTGTTCCCGTTGATCCTGTTTCTGGGCTTCAGCCTGATTCTCGACTCGGCCAAAACCTTGTTTGGCCACCGCGGGGTTCGGTACAGGTACGTGGAGATTGGACTGCTGGTCATGCGTTTTGGCGTGTACCTGACAGTGCTGTTCCTGCTGCTCCCTTGGGGCATGGCACTGGCATTTGTGGGAGTGCAGATGGGAGTTTTCGGTTTCTACATGGGTGCTTCATTTGCGCCGAACCACAAGGGCATGCCTGTTCTTGAATCCGGCAGCAGGGTGGATTTCCTCACCCGTCAAGTCGTGACAAGCCGCAATATCCGCGGCGGGTTTTTCATGGACACGCTCATGGGTGGTTTGAACCACCAGGTGGAGCACCACCTGTTCCCCGACATGGCACGGCCCGAGCTCCGCCGGGCCAACGCCCTTGTTCGCCGCAGCTGTGAACGCAACGGGATCGCGTTCACCGAGACGGGGCTCATCCAGTCCTACGCCATTGTGGTGAGCTACTTGAACAGGGTGGGCCTGTCGGCCGTGGACCCGTTTGAATGTCCGCTGGTGCGCAGCTATCGGTGATGCCACGTGGTGCGCCGTGGTTGTGGCCCCCCCGGGGGGGGGGGGGCCCCCCACCACGGTGCATCAGGCGTTTTAGACCTCGCCCAGCGGCAGGTGCGGGTAGCTTTCCTGGCGCTGCTGGAACTCGAGGATTGCAGGGTTGACGATGACGCCGTCGGATATTTCAATGGCGCGAGCGATGGTCTCATGCTCGGCCCACGCCTCACGGCCGGTCAGCACAGGCTCGATGAACGGCATCAAGGCCTCGCTGATTTCCCAGGTTGCGGAGTTCCACAGGTAGCTGGGGCTGTGGTCCACGGCATAGTAGTTGACGTTGTTTCCCACCGTGAACATGGGCTCGACGAAGGTGGTGTTGCGGGCCCAGCTGAAGCCCATTCCCTCGTCGCAGGAAACGTCGACGATCAGGCTGCCGGGGCGGAACGCGTCAAGGTCGGCTTCGGCGAGGTAAGTCATGGGCGCGTTGGGATCCTGCAGAGTGCAGTTCACCACGATGTCCGCCTCGGCCAGGAAACCGGCCAGCGGGACGTCGCCGTCGTCGAGCATGACAAATCCGGTGTGCGGAGGAGCAGGATCGAAATCGAATTGCACCATTTCGACGTAGTGAATTGGAGATGCAACGGCAGCCACGTTGCGGCTTGTCAGAACCTGCACGTCGCCGATGCCCAGGGCCTTCAAGGCGGTGACCGCCCCGCGGGCGGTGGCGCCAAAACCAATAACCACCGCCGTCAAGCGGCGCCCGTAGTCCCCCGTTCTACCAGTCAGCGCCATCGAGTGCAGGACCGAGGAGTAGCCGGCAAGTTCATTGTTCATGTGGAATACGTGCAGCGAATACCAGCCGTCGGACGTCCAATGGTTCATGGCCTCAAAGGCGATCAACGTCAGCTTCTTGTCAATGGCGAGCTGGGTGATGGCCCGGTCCTGGACGCAGTGCGGCCAGCCCCACAGGATTTGCCCGTCCTTCAGCTCTGCAAGATCTTCGGCCTGCGGCTTGGGCAAAAGCACGACGTCGGCCTGCGCTATGACCTGCTCTCGGGAGGCCACCGCGCCCACCAGGGTGGCCAGCACGTCGTCGGACATGCCAAAACGGGTCCCATATCCGGCTTCAACCACCATCCGGGCGCGGATTTCGGGTTCAATCCGGGAAAAGTGCTCGGGGTGGATGGGGGCCCGGCGCTCATCGGGCTTGCGGGATGCCCCCAAGACGCCGAGTCGCAGCGTCGGTGCTGCCCCGCTCATTTCCGGGGTTGATGCTTCTTGCTGTGGTGATGTGTGTTCCATGTCAGCTCCCTCATGTGGGGACCCAATGCCCCACTTTGGCTGACCTTACACGCCTTGGCGGGGTTGGCGGCAATGCTTTGCGTCTAAAGGCTGGCATTTAAAAAGCCGCCTTTAAAAGGCTGTTGCCCCCGGGGAAATTCCGGAGGCAACAGCCTTGGTCCGCATGGAGCAGATACTTACAGAGCGGGCGACGGGAATCGAACCCGCGTATCGAGCTTGGGAAGCTAGCGCTCTACCATTGAGCTACGCCCGCATTGAAACATCGGCAGTCCTGTACTGGCTTGCTGCGTTTGTTCCGTATCGAGTCTAGCCCGTGCAAGGGTGTGCTCGGGACCAGTGACACGCCCACTGCACACCCGCTACAAGATTGGTTCCGGCTTCTTCCCGCTGAACAGCGCCATGAACGGTTCCACGACGCGGGCGGCGATGGGCCCGCCGACCGCCATGATGAGGACGTAGGTGGTGGCCAGTGCGGCCAGCTCCACCGGGACTGCGCCGGACGCCACGGCCAGCCCGGCAATGACAATGGAGAATTCTCCGCGGGCAATCAAGGCAACCCCGGCGCGGGCACGTCCTGGAATGCCTATCCCTTGTTGTTGCGCCGCCCACCAGCCTGTAGCCACCTTTGTCAGCGCCGTAACGATGGCCAACAGCAGTGCCACAACCAACACCGGCGGGATGGTTCGGGGGTCGGTGTTGAGGCCGAAAAGCACGAAGAACATGGCGGCAAACAAGTCGCGCAAGGGTTCCAGCACGCGGGCCGCGTTCTCTGCGGTGCCGCCGGAAATGGCTATGCCGAGCAGGAACGCACCCACAGCGGCAGAGACCTGCATCGCCGAGGCAACGCCGGCCACCAGCAGTGCGGCACCGAGCAATTTCAACAAAAATGATTCACGGTCCGGGCTGTCCAGGACGCTGGAAACCATGTGCCCGTAACGCAGGGCACCCAGCAGGACCATGGTGACCACGGCCAGCGAAATGCCCACGGCGGTGAAGCCACCCAGCAACGACACCCCGGACAGGACGGCTGTCAGGATGGGCAAGTACGCGGCCATCGCGAGGTCCTCAATGACCAAAATGGCCAAAACGACAGGTGTCTCGCGGTTGCCGAGTCGGCCGAGGTCGCCAAGAACCTTGGCGATAATACCGGAGGAGGAGCTGTAGGTGATCCCTGCCATGACGAGGGCACCCACAGGACCCCAGCCTAGGATCAAGGCCACGGCAACACCCGGCAGCATGTTCAACACCAGGTCCAGCACCCCGGCCATCCACGATTGCTTCAGCCCTGTGACAAGCTCCGTGGCCGAATATTCCAAACCAAGCATAAGCAGCAGCAGGATGACGCCAATTTCACTGGCAATGTGGGCAAAACCGTCAATACCGGCGAGATTGACGAATCCCCCTTCACCAAAGGCCAGACCACCCAGCAGGTAGAGCGGAACCGGTGACATGCCGATGCGACCCGCCAGACGACCCAAAAACCCGAGCCCGAAAAAGACTATTCCGAGCTGGATGATGGTGAGCGTCGTCGGATCCATCCGGTTCTACAATCGTGACTGCAAAATGCGTGCTGCTTCAGCCAAGCCGTCGTCGGTGCCGACTATGACCACCATGTCGCCGGCGCGCAGGATTTCGCTGGGACGCGGCGAGCCCACCACGTCACCGTCACGCAGCAACGCCACAATGGAGGCGCCGGTGAGTGTACGCATCTGGGTGTCGCCCAAGGGGCGGCCGGAGTAGGCGCTGCCAGGGCGGACCATGATTTGGTGCGTACTGACGCCGGAGACATCTTCTTGTTCGGTGCTGAGCTGGGAAATGAGCTGGGCGGAGCCCAGCAGCTGGCCCAGCGCGGCTGCTTCCTCGGCGCTGAGCGGTATGGATGCGGCACAGGCATCCGGATCATCCACGCGGGAGAGGATCAGCTCGGTATGGCCGTCACGGTGGGTCACGACCCCTACGCGTCGTCCGGTGGCGAGGCGCAGTTCCCTGCGCACCCCGATGCCCGGAAGAGGGGTCTCATCAATATTCATGGTTACAACCTTAGTGCGCAATGGCTGGATTGCGCTTTGTTCCGGCGCTTTGGCACAACGTTCGGGTCGACAAAAATAGTCCGGTCCGGAGCGGCTGCCCCCGCACATGCCCTCCGGGGCGTACTTTCTGCAGTTCCGGGCCGCAAATGCGCTAGTTTTAATGGGTGCTGATCTCTGACCGCGACATACGTGCCGAAATTGACGCCAAGCGCATTGTCTTGGACCCCTACGACCCTGCCATGGTGCAGCCATCAAGCGTCGATGTGCGCATTGACAGGTACTTCCGGCTCTTCGACAACCACCGCTATGCCCACATCGACCCGGCGGAGGAACAGCCTGAGCTGACCCGCATGATCGAAGTGGATCCCGATGAGCCCTTTATTCTGCACCCGAGCGAATTTGCATTGGCTTCGACCTACGAAACCGTCACGCTGCCCGACAACGTCGCCGCCCGATTGGAGGGCAAATCCTCCCTGGGACGGCTTGGGCTGGTCACGCACTCCACGGCTGGTTTCATCGACCCGGGATTCTCCGGCCACATCACCTTGGAGCTGTCCAACGCGGCAACCCTGCCCATCAAGCTGTGGCCCGGAATGAAGATTGGCCAGCTGTGCTTCTTCCAGCTGACCTCGCCTGCCGAAAATCCTTACGGGACCGGCCCGCACCAGAATCGCTACCAAGGCCAGCGCGGCCCCACTGCGTCGCGATCCTTCCTGAACTTCCACCGCACCCGGATCTAATCGCGACGATTCAAGCACGACGATTCAAGCACGACGGCGGCCGGCGCCCTGCCGGCGGGACGTCACCGACCGCCGTCGTGCCCGGCCGTTCCCATCTGCTCACAAGCTCGCAGCTGGTGCCTCGAGAGCGCTGGCCCACCTGCCTATTTCAGCTGGCCGCCGCGTGCAGCATTGGTTTCTTGACAGGCAGCAGCAGGGCCAGGCCAAGCACCAGCACCACGACGATTCCCAAAATGCCCCAACGCTGGCTGCCGAACACGGTGATGAACAAGGTGAACAGGGCCGGGGCCAGGAATGACACGGCCCTGCCGGTGGTGGCGTAGAGGCCGAACAGTTCACCTTCCTGCCCTTCCGGTGCCAGGCGGCCAATGAATGTGCGGGCCGATGACTGCGCCGGGCCGACGAACAGGGTCAGCAGCAGCCCAAAAATCCAGAACGCCGTCTTCCCTTCCAGGAAGAACAAGGCAGTGGCGCTGATGATCAGACCGCACAGCGACGTGACAATGACGGCTTTGGGGCCGACTTTGTCGTCAAAGAACCCCGCTGAAAGCGCTCCGATGGCCGCCACCACATTGCCGGCGATCGCAAAGATCAGCACGTCCCCGGACTTGAAGCCAAAGGATCCCACGGCGATGATCGCGCCGAACGTGAAGATGGCGGCCAGGCCGTCACGGAACACGGCACTGGCAATAAGGAAAAACAGGGTGTGGCGGGAGGTGTGGAACAGCCTGACGATGGTGTGCCACAGCTCCAGGTAGGCCTGGAAGAAGCCGACCTTGGGCATGTTCAGATTGCGTGGAGCTTCGGGAATGGCAAACATGACAGGAATGGCGAAGATGATGATCCACAGTGCAGAGAACACAGCCACGGCCCGGTAGGTCATGCCGTCGGCACTGGTGATGCCAAAGATGCCCACATCGGGCTTGACCAAGGCAAAGTACACAAACAACAGCGCCACAATCCCGCCCAAGTACCCGGCCGCCCAGCCAAACCCGCTGATCTTGCCAATGGTGGACTTGGTGGAAATTTGCAGCAGCATGGCGTTGTAGTTCACGCCGGCGATTTCAAAGAACACATGCCCGGCCGCGATGAGCAGGGCGCCGAGCAGCAGATACGACTCGTGGGGCTGGACAAAAAAGCAGGCGCCGGTCAGCAGCGCCACGATGAGGGTGTTGATGCCCAGCCACAGCTTGCGCCGCCCACTGTGATCCGTGCGCTGCCCAGTGACTGGAGCAAACAACGCGATCGCCAGGCCACCAAAGGCGGTGGTTGCCCCGAGCACTGCGGATGCCCTGTCCGGGCCGCCAAAGGCATCACCTGTTAGATACAGCGCCGTGAAGATGAAGGTGGTCATGACGGCGTTGAAGGCCGCGCCGCCCCAGTCCCATAGCGCCCAAGCGACGATCTGCCGCTTGGTTCCGGGTGTCCTGGGCTTCGCTGCGGCGGGGAAGGCCGCAGCTGGAGGGGGGTTCGTCATACGCCACATGCTATCGGGCGCACTGTTCGAGGTTGGGCAGACGGCCCAACATTAAGCGCGTGCGGCTGCGCCGGGGCACATCGGCCAGTTCCACAACCACGGCTTGATAGAGTTGAGGGGGGCGCCTGCCACCTTTCCCCTTGATTCGCTCATCTCCAGCCCGAAACATGTGGAGCCTCCAGTGCTGTTTGTCCTCTGCGCACACTTCCTTGTGGCTATTTTTGCGCCCATTTTATTTGCCCAATGGGGCCGGTCGGCTTTCTATTTCCTTGCGGCAGTCCCTGGAATCAGTTTTATCTGGCTCATTGCACAATACAAAAGTGTGTATTCTGACACCCTTCCAAGCCCCACGTTGGACATTGACTGGGTCCCTGTTCTGGATCTCCACCTTTCCTTCAGGATGGACCAGCTGTCGTGGCTGCTGTGCCTGCTGGTGCTGGGGGTCGGGGCGCTGGTGCTGGCCTATTGCGCAAGATATTTCAAGAGCAACGACGGCGGGTTGAACGGGTTTGGCGCCCAGCTGCTGGCTTTTGCCGGGGCCATGTTCGGACTCGTCACCGCAGACAACCTGATCCTGCTCTTTGTTTTTTGGGAATTGACAACAGTTCTCTCGTATTTGTTGATCGGCTATGCCCGCACCCGCATTGCAGCCAGGCGTGCAGCCCTGCAGGCGCTGATTGTGACAACTTTTGGCGGCCTCGCCATGCTGGTGGGCTTGATCATGCTGGGCGAAAGCGCCGGCACTTACAGCCTTTCCGCCATCATGGCGAAGGCCCCGGAGCTGGTGGCCGCAACTGGCAGTGCCCAGACAATGCTGGACATTGGGATTGCCTTGATTTTGGTGGGAGCAGTCACGAAGTCGGCGCTCTTGCCCTTCCACTTCTGGCTGCCCGGGGCCATGGCAGCGCCCACCCCCGTCAGCGCCTATTTGCACGCGGCCGCCATGGTCAAGGCAGGTATTTACCTTATTGCCCGCCTGGCACCCGGATTTTCAGAGACAGGCTATTGGCAGCTCATGATCGTGGTGCTGGGACTGGGCACCATGCTGCTGGGCGGTTGGCGGGCCTTGCGCCAACACGACCTGAAACTCATCCTGGCCTATGGAACCGTCAGCCAGCTCGGGTTCATGGCCTTGGTTGTTGGGCTGGGCGGCCGGGAGGCGGCCATGGCCGGCATTGCCCTGGTCCTTGCCCACGGCCTGTTCAAGGCGTCCTTGTTCCTTGTGGTGGGCATCATCGACCATCAAAGCGGCACCCGTGACATCCGCCAACTGTCCGGGGTCTTCTCCTCCGCCCCGAAGTTGGGTGTTGTGGCCCTCATCGGGGTCGCGTCCATGGCCGGGTTGCCTCCCATGGCGGGATTCATCGCCAAGGAAGGCGTGTTCCAGGCCTTCATCGCCTCTGCCGCCCACGGCCCGGCCGGCCCCGCCGTTGGCTGGACGGTCCTGGCGGGCATGGTGGTTGGCTCGGTGCTGACGTTTGCCTACAGTGCCCGTTTCTTCTGGGGCGGGTTTGCCAAAAAGTCCAAGGGCATGGCCACCGTGTTCAAACCCGTTGGCTGGTTGTTCCTGGCCGCACCGGCGCTGCTTGCACTGTTGACACTGCTGTATGGACTCTTCCCGCGGGTCGTTGAAAAGTGGATCAAGCACTACAGTGATCAGTTCCCTGCCTACGACCCCGCCGGGCTGCAGCTGGCTCTCTGGCACGGCTTCACGCCGGCCCTGGGGCTAAGTGCGATTGTGGTGGCTGCCGGTATTGGCTTGTTCCTGCTGCGCAACAAGTTTGAGGCTGTGCAAAGGAAGATTCCGGTTGTGATTGATTTTGAACGCGCCTACCGGCAGGCCATTGTGGTGTTGGACAGGGTGGCCATTTGGGTTACCGGCCACACTCAGCGCGGTTCCTTGTTCTTTTACCTTGTTGTCATTTTGGGTACGGCCATTGCCTCCGTGCTCGCTGTGCTGCTTTTCACTGAACAACAATGGCCCGCGGAAATTTACCTCCTTGATGTGCAGTCCCCGTTCCAAGTGATTGCCGGCGTCGTGATTGTTATTGGTGCCATAGCTGCCGCGAGAGCCACCAAGCGTTTCACGGCCGTGCTGCTGGTCTCCGTCACAGGCTATGGTCTGGCCATGATCTTCGCCCTCCAGGGTGCGCCGGATCTGGCCTTGACCCAAATGCTCGTCGAAACCATCATCCTGGTGGCCTTCGTGTTGGGCATGCGTTCACTGCCGCGCAGCATGCTCCAGCGGCGGGCAGGCAGCCACCGTGCGCTGCGTGCGGCCTTGGGCGTCTCGTTTGGGGCCACCATGGTAGTGGTGGCAGTTGTTGCCATGGGAGCGCGCATCCACGAACCTGTCAGCCTGAGCATGCCGAAACTGGCATATGAGGACGGCGGCGGCCTCAACGTTGTCAATGTGACGCTTGTGGACATTCGTGCTTGGGACACATTTGGCGAAATTTCCGTTCTCGCGATCGCCGCCACCGGCGTGGCCAGCATGATCTTCGTGCGTGGCCGCGGACGGCGCCTGCCCCGGGCGGAGACTGTGGAAACGGGCAGCATTGGCAAGCTCCCTTCGGCGACTTTTGAGGCGACAATTCACTTGGCCAAGCGTTTTGCCGCCTCGCCTGCAAACCCTTGGCTGGTGGCTGGGCGCACCCTGGCACCGGAGCGGCGATCGATCATTATCGAGGTGGTCACCAGGCTGCTCTTCCACAGCATGATTGTCATCTCCATCTACCTCCTGCTCGCAGGCCACAATGACACCGGCGGTGGCTTTGCCGGCGGACTGGTGGCGGGGCTGGCGCTGACCATCAGATACCTGGCCGGGGGGCGTTTCGAGCTGGCAGAAGCTACCCGGATCTCCGCGGGCATGTTGTTGGGCCTGGGCTTGGCCATGGCTGCCCTGACGGCCCTCGTGCCTCTGTTCTTCGGCGGAGTGATCTTCCAAAGCGCCATCCTGTCCTTTGAGCTGCCCATCTTCGGGCAAGTGAAGTTTGTGACCTCCACACTCTTTGACATTGGCGTGTACTTGGTGGTGGTGGGCTTGGTGATGGATGTGCTGCGCAGCTTGGGCTCCGAGATTGACCAGCATGAAGAGGACGGTTTGGGTGGCATCGAGTTAATCGAGGACGACGAACCGATGGAGGTTGGTCGATGAGCGTGAACCTGACGCTACTCTTTGTCATGGGGGTGCTCTATGCCGTGGGAATTTACCTGCTCCTTGAACGCAGCCTCACCCGTGTCCTGTTTGGCCTGATGCTGTTGGCCAATGGCACCAACCTGCTTCTGCTGACAACCGGTGGTTACGCCGGGCTGGCCCCCATCTTCGACAAAGACATACCTGCTGCCACATACAACGATCCCTTGCCGCAAGCTTTCATACTGACCTCCATTGTGATCTCTTTCGCCGTCACGGCCTTCATGATCAGCCTGATATACCGTGCTTGGCTGCTCAGCCGGGCGGACCACATCCAAGTGGACAGGGAAGACCTTCGTGTCGCCAAACGGGATTTGTACGACGACGAGGAAGATTCCGAGATTGCCATTGAGGTCTCGGACTTCCATGAAAACGTTCAGCCGCTGGGGAAACGCGAGACCATTCCGGGGATCGGCAGTAGAAGGCTCCCGCGGGTGCAGGGCAAGGCAAGCAACGGGAACGCTGGCAAGAGGAGAGACGGACAAGCTGTGACGCCCGGGAAGGAGCACGAATGAACGTCGCCCACTTGGCCCCGCTCGCCGTCGTCCTGCCGTTCCTGGGTGCGGCGCTGGCCTTCGTGTTGATCAAGCGTCCGCGCGCCCAGCGCCGGGTCAGCCTGGGCACCCTCACCATCACGCTTGGCCTCGAGGCGTGGATCCTTGCCAGTGTTTGGACCTCCGGGCCCGTCGCGGTCAAGCTTGGCGGCTGGGAACCGCCGTTTGGCATTGTCATGGTGGTGGACCAGTTCTCCTCGTTGCTGCTGGTGATCTCCTCGGCCGTGAGCCTCGCCGTCCTCGCCTACGCCACCGGACAAGGTGCCGCGGACGGCGAAGAGGGTGGACCGGTTTCGATTTTCCACCCCACATACTTGATCCTGGTGGCAGGGGTGTCCAATGCCTTCCTGGCAGGGGACCTTTTCAATTTGTATGTGGGTTTTGAGATCCTGCTGACGGCCAGCTATGTCTTGATGACGCTGGGTGGAACGGGTTCGCGCGTCCGCGCAGGCATCACCTATGTGGTGGTGAGCGTGGTGTCTTCGCTGCTTTTCCTTATCGCGATAGCCATGATTTACGGCGCCACGGGGACTGTCACGTTGGCCGACTTGGCCGTAAAACTTGGTGAACTTGACCCCGGCACACAGGATCTTTTGCACGTGATGCTGCTGGTGGCCTTTGGGATCAAGGCGGCCGTCTTTCCGCTGTCCTTCTGGCTGCCCGACTCCTACCCCACCGCACCGGCACCCGTGACGGCAGTGTTTGCCGGGCTCCTGACAAAGGTCGGCGTCTATGCCATCATTCGCACGGAAACGTTGTTGTTTCCCTCGGACCGTTTCAACACCGTGCTGCTTGTGGTGGCCCTGCTGACCATGATTGTGGGCATTCTCGGCGCGGTGGCCCAGACCGACATCAAGCGCATGCTCTCCTTCACCTTGGTGAGCCACATCGGGTACATGATTTTCGGCGTCGCACTTGCTTCGGTGCTTGGCTTGGCGGCGACCATCTTTTACGTCATCCACCACATCACCATCCAAACGAGCCTCTTCATGGTGACCGGACTGGTCGAACGCCGCGGAGGCACCTCCTCGATCGCGCGCTTGGGCGGGCTGGCGAAACTGTCCCCCGTCCTGGCCGTGCTGTACTTCATCCCGGCCATGAACCTGGCCGGGATCCCACCGTTCTCCGGGTTCTTGGGCAAGTTGGGATTGTTGCAGGCCGGGGTGGCCGACGGTTCTGCGATGGCGTATGTGCTGGTGGTGGGAGCCGTGGCGGCAAGCCTGCTGACCTTGTTGGTCGTGGCGCGGGTGTGGAACCGCGTGTTTTGGCGCAGCACGTTCGACGCCGAGGATCCAGACCCGGTGCTGCTGGCCACTGCACCGGATGCCTCGGGTATACCGAGCATGCGCGCGCTGCGCACCAGCAAGCATGTGGATGCCACGGAGGGTCGTTTCTCGGGTGACAATGAGATCCATATCTTGCCAAGAATGATGTTGTATTCAACTGCGGGGCTTGTAGTGCTGGGCTTGGCCATGACGGTGTTTGCCGGGCCGCTCTTTGAGCTGAGCCAGGATGCGGCGGCCAGCATGCTTGACCGCACGCCATACATCGAAGCGGTCCTTGGCGAAGGGGCGGCGACGCCATGAACCGGGCGGTGAACAAGAAGGCAGTGGAGACCAAGCACCCGCTGAAGGCCATGCAAAAGCTTCCCCTGCTCATTTGGCTGGTCCTCGTATGGGGCGCCCTGTGGCGGGATTTTAGCGCCGGAAACCTGCTCTTTGGTGCGCTGATTGCCGTCGCCGTGGCGCAGGCGTTTTACCTTCCGCCCGTTGAGCTCAGCGGGCGCTTCAGCTTGCTGCGTGCACTGGCATTCTTGCTGTGGTTCATCAAGCAGGTCACAGTTGCCAGTTTCCAGGTGTTGTACTGGGCCCTTGCCAAGGGGCCGCGGATCCGCAACGCCGTCATTGCAGTGCCGCTGCGCAGTCCGTCCGATTTGCTCATGACAGCTGTTGGGCACGTGCTTTCCCTTATTCCCGGATCCCTTGTGGTGGAGGTGGACAGGGGTGCTGCAACCTTGTATGTCCATGCCATGAACGCGCCCACGCCGGAGAGCGTGGCCGTGGTGCGGCGGGGGATTCAGGACATTGAAGCCAGACTGATCCAAGTCATGGGCACCAAGGGGGAGCTGGCTGCAGTGCAGGCGGAACAGACAGGGTCGCCCGTGCGCACCTATGCGCAGTCAGTCTTCGAATCATTGCCCGAGCCTGCTGCCGGGCCTGAGCCTGACGCCGGCGCGCCCGGTCACACCGAGGCGGGGGAGAAGCAGCCATGAACATAGTAGTCATAGCGGTTGCCGTGATGCTCTCACTGGCAGCCTTGGGCACCATTTACCGCATCGCCAAGGGACCCTCGCTCCTTGACCGCGTCATTGCCGCCGACGTTTTGCTGGCCATTTTTGGGGCTGGACTGGCCACGGAGATGGCCCTCAATGAGCACACGGGCAACTTGGCGCTGCTGGTGGTGCTGAGCGTCATTGGCTTTGTTGGCTCCGTCACCGTTGCCCGCTTCGTTGCGCACAAAAGGGAGGAAGGATGAACACGCTGATCGATGTGCTGACGGGAGTCTGCTTGGTGGTGGGCGCCTTGATGAGCTTGGCGGCAGCCATTGGAATATTACGCTTCCCGGACTTGATGAGCCGCATGCACGCAGCCACGAAGCCCCAAGTTCTGGGCCTGCTCCTCATGCTTGTGGCCATGGGCCTGCAACTGCGTGCATGGGCTTTGGTGCCGCTGCTGCTGGTGGCGTGGATGTTTCAGCTGCTCACAGTGCCGGTCTCCGCCCACATGGTGGGCCGGGCCGGGTACCGCACCAAGCACCGCCGCCCCGAAATGCTCAGCGTTGACGAGCTCGACGAAGTCGTAGCGGCGGTCGTCGAAGACGAGTCCACGAACTCCTGAGTCGCCTGGAGAAATTACCGCGCGAGATGCCAGTTGTGGCGCCCTAACCTGCGTTTTGGGCACCACAACTGGCATCTCGCGGCGGTCTGCAGCCGTAGCGGTTGGTGCACCGTGCGTTTAGACCTCTTCGGGGTGCTTGTTGAAGCGCGCGATGGCTTTTTGCGTGGTGCGCCCCACCAAGGTCTGAATGATGGCGGCAACGATCGAAGAAACCAAGGCAAACGTCAGGGCCGAACGGAGGCTGTTCTCCAAGTCCGCCCCGTCCTTCGGGGGCTCGTTTCCCGTGCTCTTTTCCCAGACCGTGTCCACGAGCTTGCTGGCGACGAATCCTGCGCCCAGGCTCACTCCGGTTGCAAGCAATTTGAAGACGATGTTCATAGGGACTCCTCAGTGGTTGGCGGGCCCGTCGGGGCAAAAAACCTTAGGGTCAGCCTAGCTGTTCCCGCTCGGCCTGCAAGCATTTCCGCCCTGGGAACACGCCCGACGCCGGATTGTCTGGAGAAGGGTTCGTGGTGGCTTCGTTGGTGACATTCCTCCTGCGGAAGAGAAGGGCACAAACGCATTCCTGAAGGGGAGGACTGCATTCAGGCGCCCGCCGGGATTGCCGCCCAGGGTCTCTACCCCCTCAGCCCCGTGGAATTGGGAACTTCAACCCGGCAAGGCGTGCGAAATAAAAGCGATGTCCACAGTTATTCCTTGACGTGATCTGTCCCACATCAGTAGAGTTCGACAAGTCGGCGCAAAAATGTGATCCATATCATCGCGAGGATTTCCGCCTACTTGCACAATACTGAGGGGAAAAGTGTGAACCGTACTTTCAAGCACGTTGCCACCGGGGCGCTGGCCTTGGCGATCATGACCGGAGGAGGAATGGCGGCACTGTCGCCAGGATCCCTGCCGAGCGCCCAAGCGGAGACAACGCCGGCGGAGATCCTGCCCACGCCCCAGGAATCAAGCGACACGGGAGTTGCGGTGCCGCTGACCGGCAACGTAACGGTTTCCGTCGGTGCCGCCACGGATCCTGCGGCCAAGAACCTGCTGGACCAAGTCATTGGCAAGGCCGGCGGAACCGCCACGTTCGTGGACGGCGCCGCCGCCGCGGATGCCACTGTGGTCATGGGCACCACGGCCGGGAATGCCGCACTGCCTGCCGCGCTCACTGCCGTAGGCGCCACGAGCGCCGACGCCTTGGCAGCAGACGGCTACGTGATTGCCACGGGCAGCATCGAAGGAAAGCCCAAACTTGTCCTCAATGGCAAGGACGCCACGGGCACTTTCTATGCGGTGCAGAGCTTGAGTCAGGTGGTGGCCGACGGTGCAGCCCCGGCCATGCAGGTCAAGGACTGGCCGTTGATGTCCATCCGCGGCGCCATCGAAGGTTTCTATGGCATTCCGTGGTCGCACCAGGCGCGCCTGGACCAGCTTGATTTCTACGGCGAACACAAAATGAACACCTACATTTACACGCCCAAGGACGACAATTACCTCCGTTCAAAGTGGCGTGATCTTTACCCGGCAGCGGAATTGGCAAATCTGAAGGAACTGGTCGACGAGGCCAATGCCAACCACGTGAACTTCACCTTTGCCCTGTCCCCAGGCAACGATGTTTGCTACTCGGACGACGGCGACTTCGCCGCAACCGTGGCCAAGTTTGACCAGCTGCGCAACATTGGGGTCAGCAGCTTCTACATTGCCTTGGATGACATCAACCCGCAGTTGAATTGTGCTGCCGACAAGGCCAAGTTCACCAGTGCCGGTTTCCGCAAGCTGGCCGACGGGCAGGCCTTCTACCTGAACCGCATTGTCAATGACTACGTCAAGGTCCACAATCTGCAGCCGCTGCAGACAGTGCCGACCAACTACGCCGGCTCCGGCCCCGACCCGTACAAGGACCAATTTGGTCTGATGACGGATGAGTCCATCCTGATCCAGTGGACAGGCGAGGGCGTTTTCTCGGACGCCATCACCGAGGACTCAGTGATCCGGGCCGTGGACACCTACAACGCCGAGCACTTCTACATCTGGGACAATCTGCCGGTCAACGACGGCCAACGCGGACGACTGTTCCTGAACCCGCTGGAAGGTCGCGACCCCAACCTGTACAAACACATCGACGGCATCACCTCCAACCCGATGATCGAGGCCTATGCCTCCATGATCGCCTTGGCTGGTTTTGGCGACTACTCGTGGAACAGTCCGGCCTACGATGCGGCAACCACGCAGTCAGCCATCATTACCGAGCTTGCCGGCAACGATGCAGCCATCCGCAAGTCACTTGTTACTTTCGTAGACCTGAACCAGAGCTGGAAGCCCTACCGCCCAAGCTCGCAGACTGCTCCTGCCCTGAGCGCAGACGTCGCTGCCTTCTGGACCGCCCTTGACGCTGACGACGCTGCAGGAATGCAGCCGTTGAAGGACCGGCTGGCCATCATCAAGGCAGGCCCGGCAACTCTTGAAAACATGGCCATGGCAGGCTTCTACGACGATTCCAAGCCGTGGATTGACGCCGCCGCCCACTGGGCCACCGCCATGGAAGAACAAATTTCCATGCTGGAGGCCATCAAGGCCGGCAATGGCGTTCTCGCCACCGACACGGCCCTGGAAGCCGCAACGGAGATGGCTTTGGCCAAGCGCGCCACTGTTTCCGATGTTGGACCGAACAACGTCGGCACCGTCCCCAATGTCATTGTTCCCTCCGTCGGCGACGGCGTTTTTGAAATCTTCACAACAGCGGCACAGGAGCGCTACAACACGTGGCTGAACCTGACTCCTGTGGCATCGGCCAACAGCTACACGGCCACCGCGTCCTCGTCCCTGCCCACCTACCAGGACAACAACGTCGAACGGATGGTCGACGGCGATGACAGCACCCTTTGGTGGTCAAGCGCCCCACCCGTGGTCGGCTCCACCGTCACCATTGACTTGGGTGAGGTGAAGGAGGTGGGCAAGGTTTTGATCCAGCAGTCCGACTCCGACACCAACACCGGTGATATGTTCTACAACGCGCGCATTGAATATTCAGCTGACAATGCAACGTGGACTCCCGCCGGAACATTTGAGAGCAAGCCACGCATCGAGCAGAGCTTCGACACACCCGTCAGCGCCCGCTATATCCGCATGGTTGCAACTGCCCCGAACCCTGGTGGCCAGTGGGTGAAGGTCCGTGGGTTCCAAGCCTTCGATGCGAGCAAGAAGTTGAGCACGGACCTTGCAGGCGCGAACGGCACAGGCGCTGCAAGTGCTTTCGACGCCAACATTGACACGGCATTTGAATCAGCCGATGTGCCCGTTGCGGGTTCGCATCTGACACACACCCTTGATGCGCCGGAGGCCATGAAGTCGGTGGCCGTTGTTGGCCACATCAACGGCGACCTGCAAGTGAAGGTCGACGGCGAATGGGTCACCCTGGGTGCCCTGGATCCGGAGGTGAGCTTCCAGGAAGCAGTCCTGACCCAGGCGGGGATCTCCGGTGTGCGCATCTTGTTCACGCCCGGAACCGTGGCGAACCCGGCTGCCAAGCCTGTCGTCTACGAATTGGGCCTGCGCGCCACCGGGCCCGTTGGCGACGGGCCGTACATTGGTGAAGCAGTTGAGCCGACCCCGACAAGCACGGCAACCGCCACGGGTGCCCCGACGCCGACAAGCACGGCAACCGCCACGGGTGCCCCGACGCCGACAGCAACCGGGACGTCCAGCGCAACACCCATTGACACTGGCGCACCGACTGCGACGGCAACAAAAGCCCCCACCAGCGGGACCGGTACGCCAAGCGACAACACTGGCGACGATCTGGCCCATACAGGGTTCGCCATGGGATCAGCGGGTGGAATCGCCTTGGTGCTTCTGCTCGGGGGACTGCTGTTGGCCCGTCGCCGCAAGCCCGCCCGGCACTAACCGGCACGGGTAGGCACTCGGCACGACCGGAGCCTGGGCGCTGCGGGAACTCCTTCACGGGGTTCCCGCAGCGCCCTTGGTTCATCCAGTCGCCGCCAGGGCGCAACGCAACATGGCAATCCCGGGCAGCGAATTGGACTTGCCCGCAGGGCGCCAACGCGGCTAAGTTACTGATTGTGAGTGCGGGTATTACCGCCAGGCCTTGGTCGGGGGTAAACTGATACCGCAATTCAACACGACAGGGGAGCGTCCACCCGACTTGGGTGAGAGCGCTGAGAGTGCGGTTTAACCGCAGACCCTCGAACCTGCTCCGGCTAGTACCGGCGAAGGGAGTCGAGCTTCTCTTCGGCTGCGCGGAAATACCGCGGCAGCCGCCCCTCCTGAAAAGGAGGAAACATGAGCAAGTCAATGGCGGGCGAAAACACCGCTGCCAACCATCAATCACCGCGCAATCAAGCCACACCCAAAAGTAGCTGGCGGGTGGTGGACATCGTGGTGGTGTCCGTTCTCGGCGTTGCCGTGGGCGTCATTTTCTGGCTTTGGTCCGCTGGCTACGGTTTTATCGCCGCCTTCACGGTCGCCTTCCCGCCCGTCGCTGCCCTGTATGGCGGCGGCTGGCTGATCGCCGGCGTGCTGGGCGGCCTGGTGATCCGCAAGCCCGGCGCAGCACTTTATTGCGAGCTGATTGCCGCAACTGTCGAGGGGTTTTTGGGCACGCACTTTGGCTTCACCGTGCTGCTTTCCGGCTTGGTGCAGGGGCTGGGTGCCGAGCTGGTCTTTGCGGCCTTCCGTTACCGCAAGTTCACCCTGCCGGTGGCCTTGCTGGCTGGCGCCTTCTCCGGTTTGGCGCTGGGCTTGAATGACAGCCTTGTCTACAACGTCGCGTGGGCACTGCAGTGGAAACTCGTTTACATTGTGCTGGCCATGGTCTCCGGTGCCGTCATCGCCGGGCTGGTTTCATGGCTCGCCGTGCGCGGCCTGGCACGGACAGGGGCGCTTGCCAACCTGGCCTCGCGCCGTGCCGCCACCGAACGAGCGGTCTAGCCATGGCAACCGCGCAAAACCGGTGCTCCCCGGTGCGGATACAAGCGAAGGGCTGGGGGTGGCAGCATTCAGGCCGGCGCAACCGTGCCGTGCAAGGGCTTGACCTGGTGGTTGAGCCCGGGGAACGGGTGCTGTTGTTGGGTCCCTCCGGAGCCGGAAAATCCACGCTTCTGCACGCCTTGGCCGGTGTCCTGGGTGCCGATGAGGACGCCAGCGAGAGCGGCGACCTGCTCGTTGACGGCAGGCCGGTGGCGGAATCACGCGGCCGTGCCGGACTCATGCAGCAGGACCCCGACGCCCAGGTGGTGCTCTCACGCATTGGCGACGACGTTGCTTTCGGAGCGGAGAACTTGGCGGTTCCCCGGGAGGAAATCTGGCGCCGGGTGCCGGAGGCCCTTGAAGCCGTGGGCCTGAACTTGCCTCTTGACCATTCCAGCTCGACCCTGTCGGGCGGGCAGAAACAACGTCTCGGCCTGGCCGGCATCCTGGCCATGCGCCCCGGCCTGCTGCTGCTGGATGAGCCCACCGCCAACCTCGACCCGGCCGGCGTGGTGGAGGTCCGCGACGCGGTGCGCCGCACCCTTGATGAAACCGGAGCCACGCTGGTCGTTGTGGAACACCGCGTCTCGGTGTGGCTGGAAGTGGTGGACAGGATCGTGGTGCTGGCCCCCGCTGCTCTGGGAGAGCCCGGCGGCGTGCTGTTCGACGGCCCACCTGCCACCGTGCTGGCACAGAGCCGGGAGTTGCTGGCGGCCGCCGGGATCTGGATCCCCGGCCATATCCCCGCAGTGCGGCCGCGCACCCCTGCTATCCCCAAGGTGGGGACAGCGGGGCCGGGGAAGCTCGACGCCGGAGCGCAGCTCTTGCTCGAAGCGCAAGCCCTTGCCGTCTCCCGCACGAAGGGACGGCGACGGCACCCGGTGGTTCCGGCCGCCGTCGTGCCCGATGTGCACATCAACGCTGGCCAGGCGCTGAGCGTGACAGGTCCCAACGGGTCGGGAAAATCGACGCTGGCACTGACGCTGGCCGGACTGCTGGCCCCTGTGGGCGGGCTGTTGGAGGCGACCCCGGCGTTGGCCCGCGGGGGGTCAACTTCGCCGCTGAAGTGGCGCGGCCGCGAGCTGATCAGCCGGATTGGCACGGTGTTCCAGGAACCTGAACACCAATTTGTGGCGGGCACGGTGCGCGATGAGCTGCTTTTTGCCCCGCGACTGCTGGGCCAGGGCGAGGACTCCGTGGAGGACTTGTTGGTGCGACTGCGGCTGGAACATCTGGCGCAGGCAAACCCGTTTACCCTCTCCGGAGGTGAAAAGCGGAGGTTGTCGGTGGCCACTGTGCTGGCTGCGAGTCCGCAGGTGCTGATCCTGGACGAGCCCACGTTTGGCCAAGACGCCAATACGTGGGCGGAGCTCGCATCCTTGCTCACGGAGCTTTTGGACGCCGGCACGGCCGTCGTTTCGGTGACACACGACGCTGCCTTCAACGCTGTTTTGGGAGGGGACCGGCTTGTGCTCGGCGGCACCTCGCACCCCGTCGGGCTTGGAGACCATGACGTCTCCGCGCGGATCTCGGGCTCGCAGGGGGCACCGCTGGCGGACGCGGCGAAGACGTCGACAAACGGAGGGGCGGTGCGGCGATGAGCGTTGACATCATGGCCGCCCCGCGCTCCCGCGCCTGGCTGGCCCGCACAAATCCATTGGCCAAGCTGGGCGCCGGCATGGCCATCACGATCGTGCTCCTGACAAGCGTCGACTGGGTGTCGTCAACGGTGGCCTTGGTGCTTGAATGCGCCTTGCTGCCGCTGGCCGGGCTCAGCGTGCGGATGCTTTTGCTGCGCGGCTGGCCGATCCTCATGGCAGCCGTCGTGGGAGGTTACGGCACGGCCTTGTTGGCGCCCAAAACCGGGGAGATGTTGCTCTCGCTGGGTCCAGTGACGTTTACCAGCGGGTCACTTGAGGCCGGTGTTGCGATTGCCTTGCGCGGGCTGGCCATCGCCCTTCCCGCCATCATCGTCTTGGCCTCCACCGACCCCACCGACCTGGCCGATGCCCTTGCGCAAAAGCTGCGGCTGCCACACCGCTTTGTGCTCGGGGCGCTGGCTGCCATGCGTCTGGTGGGACTGCTCGTCGCCGAATGGCAGACGTTGGGCATGGCACGCCGCGCCCGCGGAGTGGGCGCGGAACCTGGACTGTTCCGCGGGCTGAGGGCCCAACTGGGCCAGGCCATGGCACTGCTCGTGCAAGCCGTGCGCCGCGCCTCGAGGCTGGCCGTCACCATGGAGGCCAAGGGCTTTGGGGCCGGCCCGCGCACCTGGGCCCGGGAATCGAGGTTCGCCCCGCACGACGCGTGGGTGGTTGCCGGAGGATTGGTGATCGCAGCCGTGTCGGTGGTGTCCGCCGTCGTGCTCGGCAGCTGGAACCCGATATTCGGCTAAGGCTGTTCGGCCACAGACGCTTGGGTTTGCTGTTTGGTCAAGCCGAGGGCGAAATGTTCGGCGTGGTTCGTTTTGCACTGCCGGGGCCGGGGTAGCGTTGGGGTGGACCCGCCCTCGGCAGTGCTGGCGGAGTGCCGTTTATCGCATGGGGCGGTTAATTCGCTTCAATTTCGGTACAAATTGTCCAAAAGATCACATTATTCCAGAAGAATATGCGTCCTGTGATATAAAAGTCCTTATGACACAAGTGGCTGCAGAATCCGTTGGCGTATTGGTGCGCGATGCACGCAATGAAAAGGGCTGGACCCAAGGCGAATTGGCAACCCAGTTGGGCACAAGCCAAAGCGCGGTCGCCAGGATGGAACAGGGCAAGCAAAACCTCAGCCTGAAAATGATCCAACGCATGGAGGCCTTGCTGGAAGCACATCTTTTCAATGTGGGTGCCGTCTCAAAGAACGCCGTCACCCACCTGCGCGTCCACGGCGGCCGACAACTCTCCGGCAGCGTCGACGTCAACACCAGCAAGAACGCCGGAGTGGCACTTTTGTGCGCCAGCCTGCTGAACCGCGGCACCACCACTTTGCGCCGCTTGGCCCGCATCGAAGAGGTCAACCGCATTGTTGAACTGCTGACATCCATTGGTGTCGAGTGCAGCTGGCTGGAAGACAATGACCTGCAGATCCGCCGCCCGGCCGTGCTGGACTTGGCAGCCATGGACATCGCCGCAGCCAAGCGCACCCGCAGCGTCATCATGCTGCTGGGCCCACTGCTGGACGAGGTAAATACCTACCGCATCCCCTATGCCGGCGGCTGCGACCTCGGCACCCGTACAGTGGAACCGCACATGCAGGCCCTGCGGGAGTTTGGGCTGAACGTCAATGCCCACGACGGTTTCTATCAGGTGCACAACCCTGTCAGCGACACGCTGGACAGGACGTTTGTGCTGACCGAGCGCGGTGACACCGTCACGGAAAACGCCATCATGGCCGCCGCGCACCGCGAAGGCACCACCGTGATCCGCAACGCCAGCCCCAACTACATGGTGCAGGACCTGTGCTTTTACCTGCAGGGTCTGGGCGTCGGCGTGGAGGGCGTCGGCTCAACCACGTTGACCATCACCGGGAAGTCCCGGATCGACGTGGACATTGAATACGCGCCTTCCGAAGACCCCATCGAGGCCATGAGCCTCATCACTGCCGGCATTGTGACAAAATCCGAGGTCACGGTGCGCCGGGTGCCCATCGAGTTCATGGAGATTGAGCTCAAGGTCCTGGAACAGATGGGCCTGCGCTACCTCAAATCCGCCGAGTACACAGCCCGCAATGGAAAAACCCGCCTCGTGGACATCACCACGCTGCCGTCCGAGCTCAAGGCTCCACAGGACAAAATCCATCCCATGCCCTTCCCGGGGTTGAACATTGACAACCTGCCGTTCTTCGCCGTCATAGCCTCCTGCGCCGAGGGCACCACGCTGATCCACGACTGGGTGTACGAGAACCGCGCCGTCTACCTGACGGAGCTGAACCGTCTTGGCGGCAGCGTCCGCCTGCTGGATCCGCACCGCATCGACATCACCGGCCCCGCCGCATGGCGCGCGGCGGAAATTGGCTGCCCGCCTGCGCTGCGCCCCGCCGCCTGCATCCTGCTGGCCATGCTTGCCGCCAAGGGCACGTCCGAGCTGCGCAACATCTATGTCATCGAACGCGGCTACGAGGATTTGGCCGAGCGGCTGAACACCGTAGGGGCAGAGATCGAGTACTTCCAGGACTAGCAGCGCCGCCACACATGGTGATCGGCAGACCTGGACGGAGGAACGGCTTGAATTATTTGCGATTCACCTTTGACAAGCTGCTGTGGTTTATAGCTCTCGTAATCTTCATTCCCCTGTGGAATGTCGGCAACTCGGTCATCCACTGGATCTTGTCCTGGGTCCCCGGCCTGCTTTGGGCCACGGGGTTTAAAACCGACGTGCCGTTGCTGTCCATCCCGCTGTACGTGGTGCTCGTTGCCGCATGCTCCTTCGCGGCCGTCGTCATGAATCTGGAATTTTTGCGTTTCTATGCCGCGCTCAGCACCGAAGGGGACGGAAAGCCGCCACGGCGCAGGGATCTGCGCAAGTGGGTGTGGCCGGTTGCGGGGGTGTTCACCCTGCTGGTGGTGGGGCACGGCTTCCTCTTCATGGACCGGCTCAACGCCGTCACGTTTGGTGCATTCGTGGCTAGCGGCGTGCTGCTGCTGGTCACTTTTGCCATTACAGTGACGTTCCACGCCAAGGACTTTCATCGGCGAAAGACGGCACATTTCCAGAGTGCCTGCGTGGCCGGCGGGCTCGCGGCAGGCTGCATTGGCGGCGCTTGGTGGGTTCTAGCCTGACCGGGTTCTCACCCGACAATGACCTGAAACTCCGGGGCAGCATTGTCGATCGGCAGCATCGGGCCCCGGGGAGGCTCAGATCGCGGCCAGGGCCCGCGCCAAGTCCGCGCGCAGGTCTCCCACGTCCTCCAAGCCCACGGACAGGCGCAGGAAGCCGTCGGCCAGGCCGATGGCTGCACGGCCTTCCGGGCCCATGGCGCGGTGCGTGGTGGTGGCCGGGTGGGTGATGAGGGACTTTGCATCGCCGAGGTTGTTGGAGATGTCAATAATCTCCAGCGCATTGAGCAGCTTGAAGGCGGCATCCTTGGTGGTGCCGCCGGCCGGTTTGGCCAGTTCGAAGGTCAGCACGGTGCCGCCGGCCTTCATCTGCTTTTTGGCCAGCTCATGCTGCGGGTGGGACGGCAGGTGCGGGTACAGCACGCGGCTGATCTGCGGCTGTGCCTCCAAGAACTCGCCGAGAGCCAGTGCGTTGTTGCAGGAATGGCTCACGCGCAGGCTCATGGTTTCCAGCCCCTTTGTCAGCACCCAGGCGTTGAAGGCTGACAAGGCCGGCCCGGTGTGGCGCATGAGGTTCTTGACGGGGCCGTCGATGAACTCCTTGGTGCCCAGGATGGCGCCTCCCAGCACGCGGCCCTGACCGTCAATGTGCTTGGTGCCGGAATACACAATGATGTCCGCGCCAAAGTCGCCGCAGCGCTGCAACAGCGGGGTGGCAAAGACGTTGTCGGCCACCACTTGGGCGCCCGCAGCATGGGCCAAGTCGCACACGGCCTGCACATCAATGATTTCCTGCATGGGGTTGGAAGGGGACTCAAAAAAGACAGCCGTGGTGGGAACCGAGAGCGCCTCGCGCCACTGCGCAATATCGGGGCCGTCCACAAACACCGTCTCCACGCCCCAACGCGGCAGCAGTTCGTTCAGGATTACAAAGCACGAACCAAACAGTGAACGTGAGGCCACAACTCTGTCGCCGGCACCCAACAGGGCGCCGAGGGCGGTGAAGACCGCGGACATCCCTGAAGCCGTGGCAAAGCATGCTTCCTTGCCTTCGAGCAGGCGCAACCGCTCTTGGAAGGTGGCCACCGACGGGTTTCCATAGCGGGAGTATACAAACCTGTCGACTTCTCCGGTAAACGCCTGCTCGGCAGCCTCGGCCGATTCAAAGACAAATCCGGAGTTCAGGTAGATGGCTTCCGAGGTTTCCGCGAAGTGGCTGCGGTCAAGACCGCCGCGCACGGCCTGCGTGTCCTCGGCCCATGTGGCCGCGTGCTCGTTAAAGTTGCTCAATTGCGTATCCTTGGCTTTCGCTGGGGGCTTGCGCCGGGGTGGCGGGTGCGGGGCGGGTGCGTGGCTAGTGCCAGGGCAGCTGGCTGTTTCTCCAGCCGTTCACAACCCTGTCGCCATAGCGGTCGGGCACACCTTCGAAGCCCTCCAGCACGTTGTAGGCCGTGTAGCCTGCGGCTGTTGCTGCCTCTGCGGCTGCGATGGAGCGGGCGCCGGAACGGCACAAAACCACGAGGGGCTTGTTGGTGGGCACTGCAGCCTGCAGGTCGGCCAGGAACTGCGGGTTGTTGGTACCGCTGCCCAAGTTCCACTGGATGAAGACAGGCTCGACGTCGAGAGTGGAGACGTCGGGGACGCCAATGTGGTCCCACTCGCCCTCGGTGCGCACGTCCACCAGGACAGCTCCGGCAGCAATCTGTTCCCAAGCTGCGGTGGGGGAAAGGTCTCCTGCGTAGTTCATGCGATGCCCTCTCCGGCGAACTCCAGGTCGGCGTCCAGGTCGTCCACGGCCGTGGCCACGGCTGCGTCGCTGGTGGCCACTGCCTGCGGGAGGATGACGGCCTGTGCGCAGATGACGGTGGCGCCGTTGAAGGTCACGGCAGGTGCGCCGTGCAGCACATACCCTTCGGCGAGTGCTGTGGAAATACGCTCACAAAATGAGCGGTCGTCGGGGCCGGTGATCAGCCGGTAGGCCAAGGGGGATTCGTCCGCGGACATGGGTACTCCTCGTTGCAAGTCGCTGTTGGTTGCAAGCGGGAGCTGGTGGCGGTGCCCAAGAGTCGGCACTCGAAGCCCACCGCAAAAAATGTTCACGCTTGCATTGCCCAGCCATTGATAGCCGGGTTTGCCGAGTATTCACCTGAGGCACCCCGCCGGAAAGAGGGTTGCCGTCCAGCAAGTCAGGGCTTGGCGCTGGAACTCATTACTCCTTTTGAAACTAACACATCCAACCGTGGCGGGACCCATCGCCGGGCCTGTATGGCGCAACATGACGGGCGTCCGCCTATCCGGTCGCAGCGTGCGCTGGCATGATGTACCCATGACATTCCGCCGCGCATTTGCCGCCGTACGGTTCGCCTTTGGAGCGGCAACGCTCACGGCCGTTGCCATCCAGCTGGGCATTCACGTTGGCCACGGCTTCAGCGTGCTGAACTTCTTCAGCTACTTCACAAACCTGTCCAACATTTTTGCCGCCGTCGTACTCGTGGTGGAAGCCGTGCTGACATGGCGCGGGAAGGACACCGGCCCGCTCTGGGATTTGCTGCGCTGCATTTCAGTGGTGTGCATGGCCCTGGTGGGACTGGTGTTTAGTGCGTTGTTGCGCGATGTTGACTTGGGTTCGCTGTTGCCTTGGATCAACACGTGGCTGCACTATGTCATGCCGGTCGTCGTGGTGGCAGACTGGTTCATCCAGCCGCCGCGCCACCACATCGCGCTGAAACGGGTGGGCATTGCTGTGGCATTTCCGCTGGTCTACCTGGCATACTCGCTCATCCGCGGGGCAGCCATCAACTGGTATGCCTACCCGTTCCTGAACCCGGCCGACGGCGGCTACGGAGCAGTGCTTGTGACCTGCCTCGTCATTGCGGTGGGCTTTGTCCTGGTGACCCTGTTGCTCATGGTGCTGGGAAACAAAATGCGTGGGGGGACGGCTACAACGCCTGTGCCAGCAGCGAGCTGAGCTCCTTGGTGAGCTGTGCCCGGACCTCCGGGATGCCAACGCCCTGTCCGTCGATCGTGTTGACGGGGGCCAGCAGGCGGAGGCTGGAAATGAGCCAGACAGCGTCGGCATCCTGCAGATCCGCCGGGGTGACCGGACCGTAGCCCAACTCCCACCCGGCCGCCTTGGCTGCTGCGAAGAGCGCGCCCTGCGTGGTGCCGGGCAGAATCCCGGTGTCCAAGTGCGGGGTGATGAGCCGCTTGACGGGGACACCGGAGTCGTCCGAAACATGCGCCAACAGCACCGACGACGTCGCACCCTCCAACACCAGGGAGTCGGCGCTGGTGAAGATCACGTCATCCGCGCCCAAGCTGCGGGCATGGCGCAGTGCTGCCATATTTATGGCGTAGGAGAGGGTTTTTGCCCCCAGCAGCAGCCACGGGGCCCGGGCTGCCACTTGGCTGTCATAGCCGCGGTCGAGTAAAACTACATCGAGGCCCTTGGCCCGCTGCTGTGCCAAGGCTGGCGAGATGGCCGAAACCTGCACCCATGCAGTGGCTGCATTGGCCCCTTCCGGCCCGCGGGTGGCAATGAGCCTCACGACAGCCTGTTCTTCGGCAGCCTGGTTTTCCGCGGTTTGGCTCTTTGCGCCGACGCCTGCCGAGTAGGCAGTGAGTGCGGTCGCCATGGCTGCGTGCCAAGCCTCTTCGGGCGGTATCTGCAAATCCATGATGCGGGCGGAGTCGGCCAGCCGGGCAAGGTGCGCTTGGACTTTGCGCGGCACGTCGTTGACAGCCAGCATGGACTCAAAAATTCCGTCCCCCCGCGTGACACCCTGGTCCGTGGCCAGAATGGCGGGGGACGAGGCGTCGACCAGACGGCCTGCGGGGTGGACGGGATCCAGGAACACCAAAACTGTCATGCTCTAGAGCTTAGCTGGCTTGCAAAACTTACTTGCCAAAGGTGAAAGCCCGAACCAGGCCAACTATGCCCAAGAGAATGAGCATGATGGCGGTCACCAGCAGCAGCCACTGCGCCGTCCATACGGGGACCACCAAAACGACGATGCCTGCCAGGACACTGAGTACCCCGAACACAATGGCCCAGGTGCGGGTGGACGCCTTTCCTGCTTCAGCGATGGCGATGATGCCTTCAATGATCCAGCCCATACCGATAAAGATGACGGTGAAAATCAACAGCGCTTCCCCGGTGGCGGCGGCATTGCGCAGCGTGATGACTCCCGCCACCAGAATCAACAGACCCAAGAACACGTCAAGGATACGCAAGCCCGCGGAGAGGCCGTGGCTGAAGACGCCCAACCCCACCCTGACTGCGCCTGCGATAAGGAAATTAATACCAAGGAAAACAGCCACCACGGCGAGTGTTTTTGTTGGCCACAGCAACAGGACAATACCCAAAATCAATGCTGCCGCACCACTAATGGCGAATGCCACACGCAATCCCTTAATGGCCTTGCCGGCAAGTTTTTGGGGATCAAGGGCAAAAATATCGGCTGTGAATTCGGGGTTTTCGGTGCTGCTCATGACGAGTTTTCCTTCCGTGGGGTGAGCTGAAAGTCAAGCTCATCCTAGACCGAGCGACGTGCGCTTTTGCGGAGGCTCCATGGAAGCAGCAATTACGCATAGAATATTCTCACCTGCAATGGCGAAATGTCTGAGATTTAGGACTTTTATTAGGGGAGGCTTGCGTGTTTTGGACGGCATTCAGCCTGCCAATTGGAAGTGCCTGGCTCTCGGTGTTCCTCTTGTTGGCGGACCTTGCCATTCGAATAGTGGTTCTTGGTGTCATCCCTGGCAACCGACGCCCCACCACAGCCATGGCGTGGCTTTTGTGCATTTTCTTCCTGCCTTATGTTGGCCTGCTTTTATTTCTTATGTTTGGCAATTTTCGGCTTTCAAGAAGACGGCGGGAGGCGCAGGACGCGGTCAACCTGCGCATTCTTGAAGGCACCAGGGACGTTGCTGCCCTGGTGCCGGTGTACAACGGTCCCGCCTGGGTGAAATCCGCCATCGAACTGAACCAAAACTTGGGCTATTTTCCGGCTTTGGGAGGCAACTCGGTTCAGCTGATTGAGGGCTATCGGGAATCGCTGGATGCCATGGCCGATGAAGTTGGCCGGGCCACCAACTTCGTGAATGCCGAGTTTTACATCATGAGCTCGGATGACTACACCGACCGGCTGTTCACCGAACTGGAGGCGGCCGCCGAGCGCGGGGTGCGGGTTCGGGTGCTCTTTGACCATATTGGGTCATTGCGGGTGGCTGGGTTCCGGAAGATGATCCGCCGGCTCAACGCAAGCCAGATCGAGTGGCGGCGCATGCTGCCCCTGCTGCCCGTCAAAGGCCAGTGGCGCAGGCCCGACCTGCGCAACCACCGCAAGATTCTTGTGGTTGATGGAAGGGTCGGCTTCACTGGTTCCCAGAACATCATTGAGCCTTCCTACCGCAAAAAACGGAACCACAAGGTAGGGCGTCAATGGGTTGAATTGATGTCCCGTTTGGAGGGCCCCATCGTGGGTACCTTGAACGTCATGTTTGCCACTGATTGGTCCGCGGAGACGGAAGAATCCCTTGAATCACAGTTGGCAACGTACCACTGGGACTCCTTCGCCAGTGGTCCGCTGTGCCAGGTGGTGCCCAGCGGCCCCGGGTTCATCACCGAAAACAACCTGCGCTTGTTCAACACCCTGTTGTACTCGGCGGAGGAATGCATCACCATCTCCAGCCCCTATTTCGTCCCCGACGACTCACTGCTCTACGCGATCACCACTGCTGCCCAACGCGGGGTTGTTGTGGAGCTTTTCGTTTCAGAGGTGGGAGACCAGTTCCTTGTTCACCACGCCCAGCGCTCATATTACGAAGCGTTGCTGAGGGCCGGGGTCCGGATCTACTTGTATCCCAAGCCGTTGGTCCTGCATGCCAAGCACTTCACGGTGGATTCCGATGTGGCCGTGATTGGCTCTTCCAACATGGACATGCGCAGTTTTTCGCTCAACCTTGAAGTCACCGTCATGATGATCGATCCCGATGTGGTGCGGCAAATGCACGCCGTGGAGGACCACTACCGTTCCATTTCACGTGAACTGCACTTGGACGAGTGGGTCAAACGGCCCATGCTGGCCCGCTATGTAGACAATGTGGCACGCCTGACAGCCACGTTGCAATAGTGCCGTTGGCGCAAATACGCAGCTTTGGCGCTCAAAAGGGCAGTGAATACGCCCCATAAGCACTCAACGTACGAACGTGCGGGGAATGTGCGGGTGTGCAGTGGGATGTGGGCGTCAAAGGGGAAAATCGGCCCCAAGGGTGGACAGGACGCCGTAGGCCTTGGCTTGGATCTCCTGCCATTCGGCTTCGTCGTCGGAATCGGCCGTGATGGCTCCGCCGATTCCCAGCGACAGCTGCGTGCCGCCGTCGTGGGTGTCTTGGAGAACCAGCGTGCGGATCACCACCGACAAATCCATGGCGGCATTGAGTGAAAAATAGCCGATGGCACCCGAGTAGATGCCGCGGGGCCCGGCCTCGAGAGTGTCGAGAATGGCCATGGTGCTTATTTTCGGCGCGCCCGTCATGGATCCGGCCGGGAAAGCTGCGGCGACGGCTTGGGCGCGCGAGCTGCCCGGCGCCAGTTGCGCTTCGATGGTGCTGACCATCTGGTGCACTGTGGTGTAGCTTTCGATGGCGCACAGCCGGGGGACCGTCAACGATTCGGGCAGGGCGAAACGGGAGAGGTCGTTGCGCAACAGATCCACGATCATGATGTTCTCGGCACGGTCCTTCAGCGACGTGGCAAGATCCCGCTTGAGCGCAGCGTCTGCTTCCGAGTTGGCGTCGCGGCGGCGGGTGCCCTTGATGGGTTCGGCCCGCATGAGACCCTCCGGGGCGATGCACAGGAAACGTTCGGGCGACGTGCTGCAAACACTCGTCGAATCGAGCTTCATGAACGCCGCAAACGGTGCAGGGCTGCGCTTCCGCAGCGCCTGGTAGGCCGCCCACGCGTCCACCTTCGCGGCAGTGCGCGCTTCCAATTGGGTTGTCAGGCAGACTTCGTAGGTGTTGCCGTCGTGGATCTGCTCTTGCGCCGCGGCGATCATCGCCTTGTAGCGCTGTTGACCGTCACGGGCGGTGAAGCGGGGAGCGGGAGTGCCGGCCGGCGGCAGGATTGGCTGGCTGGCTGGCGGCAGGGCTGACTGGCAGGTGGCAGGAGCTGTGGTCCGGGTGGAAGCGGTTTGTGCGCCAGCATGTTTCGCGGCGTGAAAGGCAGCCGTGACCCTGGCCAGGAATTCTTCTGCTTCGACAGTTGAGGCGGGAAGGTGGGCGCTTGTCAGGGACAGGACGTAGAGACAGTTTTCCTGGTGGTCGAGCACCACCGCCAAGCCGGCAAAGAGCAGTGCGGCAGCTGGCAGCGGAGCCGGGGTCAGTGCCGGTGCAGGTGCGAAAAGTGTCGGCGCGGACGGTGCAAGTGCGGACAGTGTAGGCGCAGGCAGTGGCGCGGCGGGAGGGGCTGCGCCGCCCACGATACCGGATGCGGGCACCGAGCTTGCCTCACGGGCGGCGCCGCCCGTTTCGGCCTTGAGCTCGTAGCCCAAATAACCCAGCCAGCCGAGGGTGAAATCGCCGGGATAATGCTCAGGGGCACGCACGGCCTTGCGGCCCCACACCGAATCCAGCCAACTGAAAAATGGGCCGCCGATGCGTGTTGTCACCTGCCCGGCCGAAACAGTTGTCACAGCCGACTCATGCCGGGCCAGCTGGCCGAAACTGCCGGAGGGATCGGCCATGATGGAAAATCGTGCCCGGCCGGCGGCGATTGGTGCCGTTCCCGGGGCAGTCCTTGCGGTTTCTTCCGTTATGGAGCTGTCCAGCCACACGGCATTGTCGGCAGCGCCGTACAAGGCATGAAAAAGTTGTGCGGCATCAGGCAGCCCGGCAATGCGGTCGGCAGAAAACTCCAAGCCGCGGCGCCGTGCCAGCTCCGGGCCCAGCACGTGTTCGAGGGCAGGGAGCTGGGTGAGTGCGTCGAGAATTGAATTCGGGGCCTGCGCCACGCCATGGGTGCCGTCCACAACAATGTCTGCCCAGGCGGCTCCGGTGGCGTCTTCTCCGAGGCCACCGCCCAGGCTGTTTTTGCCTGCCTTGCCATCCTTGCCTGCTTTGCTTTCCCCGCCGAGCAGGCGTTCTTCCTGCTCCGCCCAGGCGTCCCAAAAAGGTGCATAGGTCTCGCCGTCGCGCTCAAGGGCGCGTTGCTTGCGGGCCTGCCGGGGGGCATCGACCCAAATCACGGCGTCGAGGTAGTCGATGGCACGGCCGTGTGAGGACCCAACTCCTTCCACGAGCACCACTGGGGCAACAGCGGTGGTGCGGGAGGCGCCGTCGTTCCTGGCTTCCCAATCCCATGCGGTCCAGGTGGCAGGCAGGCCTTGGTGCAGGGGTTCCAGAACGGATCCGATGTACCGCTCCACGCCGCCTGCCAGTCCGTCCCAGCCCGGGTAAATGTCTTCAAGGTGGAAGAGCGAAACCGTGCGATGGCGGCGGAGCAGGGCCGCCAGTTCCACGGCTACAGTGGTTTTTCCGGCGCCGGAACGGCCGTCGACGGCGATGATCACCGGGCGTTGGGTGGGGCCACTGCTCCGAGGGTCCCGCTGTGAGCTTGCGAGCGGTGGGAGGTGCTGGGTGGGGCCACTGCTCCGAGGGTCCCGCTGTGAGCTTGCGAGCGGTGGGAGGTGCTGGGGACTAGCCACGCGCGTGCGCCAGGATGCCGGGAATGGCCGCGGAGATCAAGTCCCAGCTGACATCGAAGTCCTTCGCACTCCCGAACCAGGGGTCGTAAATGCCTTGCTGCCGTGGCTGGGCAAGGGCCACCTCGGGGTCGAAGGAGCGCAGCATGCGTACCTTGTCGGCTGCTTCGGCGTTGGGGGCGAGGGCCCGGAGGGCGTCGAAGTGGTCGGTGTCCAGGGCCAGGATCAGTTCCCGTTGACCAAACCACGCCGGGTTGAATTTACGTGCCGCATGCTCCGAGGTGGCAATGCCGTGTCGCGCCAGAACGGCCTTGGCTCGCGGGTCAATCGGGTTCCCGGTCTCCCAAGCCGACGTTCCGGCAGAGTCGACAACCATGTCCAGCCCGGCCTCCGCGGCCGCATCCGCCAGCATGAACTCGGCCATGGGGGAGCGGCAAATATTGCCGGTGCAGACGGTAATGATCCGGTAGGGGGTGGTCATTGAACCAGTCTATCGGCGCCGCCGACGGCTCCGTGCGGGACGGCTGCTGCAGCTACACGAGGGCCAACAAGATGCCAACGCCAATGAACAGCGCGCCAAAGACCCTGTTGAGCATCAGTTGCCCGCGCTCGCTGGTGGTCAGGCGCTTGAGCTGCTTGGCACCGGCGGCAAAAATGAACCACATGACGACGACGTCAATGAAGACCACGGTGGCGGTCAGGATGAGGTACTGGGGCAGCAACGGATCCTGCGGGCGGATGAACTGCGGCATGAATGCCAAAAAGAAGACAATCGCCTTGGGGTTGAGCAGGTTGACCCAGAGCCCGCGGCGGAACATCGAGAAGCCGGACTCGACGGAGGTGGGTGCGTTGCCGCCGTCGTTCTTCTCCGCCTTGGCCAGCAGCTTCCTGACGCCCAGGTACACCAGATAAGCGGCACCGATGTAGCGGATCATGGCGAACAGGAACGGTGAGCTGGAGACCAGGATACCCACCCCGGCTGCCACGATGACCACGTGGATAACAAGGGCCAGCTGTTGGCCCAGGATGCCCCAAAAGGAGCGGCGGAAACCCGAAGCAAGGGCGTTGGACATGGTGTTGATGGCGCCTGCGCCCGGGGTCAGGCTGATCATGGCGCCGGCGCCGGCAAGGGCCAGCCAAAGGGAAAATTGCACCAGCCAAGCCTACAGCGCGAGAATGCTCTGCGAAGCAGCCTCCAAAGCGCCGGGAACCAACGAGTAGTACGCCCAGGTGCCACGCTTTTCGCGGGTGAGGAGCCCGGCATCCACAAGGATTTTCAGGTGGTGGGAAACGGTGGGCTGGCCCAACCCCAGCGGCCCGGTGAGCTCGCAGACGCAGGCCTCGGCGCGGCTTCCCGAATTGACGACCCCGGACTCGACGGTGCCGGACTTGTTAGCACCGGACTTGACGATGGAGAGTAGACGCAGGCGGTTGGGGTCGGCCAGGGCCTTGAGCAAGCTGGCCTTCGCCTGGGCATCAACGGCACTGAGCGCGTTCCTGGCGGTTGGCTCGCAGCCGGTGGGCTCGGGGCCCGGCCCAGCCTCCGGATGGGTGCTCGGTTCAAGCGACGACGTAATGTCCATGTACCCATTATGTCTTGTATTGACAGTTGTCGATGTATCGGTCAATACTTTCTATCGATGGATGTCGATCGATGACTGTTGTGCCTTGAGGAGTAGCGTGAGCACGAAAAGCAGCACCATAGCTGCGGCCGGGAACATGGCCGCAGCCCGAAAGCTGTCCACCTTGGACAGATACCTTGCGCTCTGGATCATCGCGGCAATGGCCGGGGGACTGTTGCTGGGCAAGTTCATACCGGGCCTGAACGCAGCCCTCGACACAGTGAAGATCGGCTCCATTTCACTGCCGATAGCGGTTGGTTTGTTGGTCATGATGTATCCGGTACTGGCCAAGGTGCGTTACAGCGAGACGTCCCGCGTGGTCGCGGACCGGAAACTGTTGATCACGTCCTTGGTGCTGAACTGGCTGCTGGCGCCGGCCTTCATGTTCGCGCTCGCATGGATATTCCTCCCGGACCTGCCCGAATACAGGACAGGACTGATTATTGTGGGCCTGGCCCGCTGCATCGCCATGGTCATGATTTGGAACGACCTTGCCTGTGGCGACCGCGAAGCCGCTGCCGTGCTGGTTCTGCTCAACTCCGTCTTCCAGGTGGTAGCTTTTGGCGCCCTCGGCTGGTTCTACCTTCAGGTGCTGCCTGGATGGCTGGGGCTTCCCACCACCACGGCAGACTTTTCCTTCTGGGCCGTCACGGTCTCGGTGCTGGTGTTCTTGGGCATCCCGCTGCTGGCTGGCTTTCTGACCCGGACCTTGGGGGAAAAGGCCAAAGGGCGCCAATGGTACGAAGACACGTTCCTGCCCAAACTGGGACCGTGGGCCCTCTACGGACTGCTGTTCACGATCGTGCTGCTCTTCGCACTGCAAGGGGACACCATCACGTCCCGGCCGCTCGACGTTGCCCGGATCGCCCTTCCGCTGCTGGTGTATTTCACAGTTGTGTTCGCTGCGGGAATGCTGATCGGGCGTTTTCTGGGGCTTGGCTATGCCAAAACCACCACCCTGGCATTTACCGCGTCGGGGAACAATTTTGAACTGGCCATCGCCGTGGCGATTGGCACCTACGGCGTGACAAGCGGGCAGGCGCTTGCCGGCGTGGTGGGTCCGCTGATTGAAGTTCCCGTCCTCGTTGCCCTGGTCTATGCGGCACTGTGGGCACGTAAACGCTACTTCACCAATAAGGAATCGCCATGACTGTGCAAAAACCCTCCGTCCTGTTCGTGTGTGTGCACAATGCCGGACGCTCCCAAATGGCGGCCGCCTACCTGGCCGAGCTGGCCGGCGGGGCCATCGACGTCCGCTCGGCCGGCTCGGCCCCGGCGCCGTCGGTAAACCCGGCCGCGGTGGCGGCAATGGCCGAGGAAGGCATCGACATCTCCGCGGAGGCCCCGAACATCCTCACCACGCAGGCGGTGCAGGAGTCCGACGTCGTCATCACCATGGGCTGCGGCGACAGCTGCCCCGTCTTTGCCGGCAAGCGCTACGAAGACTGGGCGCTTGAGGACCCGGCTGGCCAGGGTGTGGACGCCGTCCGGCCCATCCGTGACGACATCAAGGCACGGGTCCTGGCCCTGATCGCGGAGCTGCTGCCCGCCTGAAGGAAAGTTGGCGCGGGGGCCGGGGATGCACTAGCTCCCGGCGAGGCCCGATCCGGTTTCCAGTACGGACTTCAGCCCGCTGAGCACCATCATCCAACCGACTCCTGCAACGTTGGCGGCGGTTCCGGGCGAATTTTCGAGTTGGTCGTGGGTGAGAGTCACCAGAGCGAACCCTCCGTCCTGCGGCTCGATCTCCCACGAGACCCGGCTTGATGGTTCATCAACGAGGTCCGGGTCGTAGAGGGAGCGCCATCCTGTGACGAGCCGCCGCGGCCGTTTGGATTCGACCACGCTCTCATCGGCCCACAGGGATGCGCCGTCCGGGGAGTGGTAGCGGAAGGGAGCCCCGACTTCGCCCGTGGTCTCAACCCGAGATCCGAAGAAGTAGAGCTCGGAGTATTCGGGTTTGGTGACAGCGTCCCAGATCGCCTCAGGTGCCGCCTTGATGAAGATCTGATACAACTGCGCAGTGGTCGGCTCGGGTGCCGCGGTGGTGTTCATGGGATTCCTCCAGTGGTGGGTTCGGGGTGGCTGTGACTTCAGATGGGCAGCGGAAACTAAGCCAGGGCGATGATCTCCGCGTTCGGCATCACAAACCAGCCGTCCTGCGCAGCGCCCCAGGCGCGCCACCCCTCGGCGATGTGCGCGAGCTGCGCCTCGTCCGCCAAGCCGTACGTTAACGCCTGTTCGGCAAGCGAGGACTTCTCCACGCGGTCGGCCCAGTCGGCGGAAAGCCAGCGGCACTGTTCGGGCGTTGCATACAGCCAGTTGCTGCTGGACGGCGTGACATTGGTGAATCCTGCCGCCCGCGCCCAGTGCAGCAGGCGCCGCCCGGCGTCAGGTTCGGCGTGGTTGTGCCTGGCCACCAGCTGGTAGAGGTCCATCCACTCATCCAGTTCAGGCTGTGCCGGGTACCAGGACATGCCGTGGAAGTCGGCCTCGCGCAGGGCCACGATGCCGCCGGGCTTTGCCACGCGGCGCAGTTCCTTCAGGGCCGCGACAGGGTCGCTCAGGTGTTGCAGGACCTGATGGGCGTGGACCACGTCAAAGCTGCCATCGGGGAAGTCCAGCCGGTAAATGTCCCCCACGGCAAAACTGAGGTTGTTCAGGTGCTGTTTCCCTGCCAGCCGGCGCGCAGCCGCAACAACGTCCGGCGACCGGTCCAGGCCCAGCACCCTGCCGGGAGCCACCAGCCGGGCGAAATCGGCGGTGATGGTGCCCGGCCCGGAACCCACGTCCAGGATGTGTTGCCCGGGTTGCAGATGCGGAACCAGATGGCCTGCGGAATTCCCTGCCGTCCGCGCCGCGTGTGAGCGCAATACACTTTCCTGGTGTCCGTGCGTGTAGACATCTGCGTGTTGCACGCTGGAATGCTGCGATGGGGGCGTTTGCTCGCTCATGGAAAGCAGCGTACGCCAGCGGCAGTGCCACGACCAGAGCCAATCAAATTCTGGACGGAGGCAGGAAAAGTTGTAGTGGCGCACCGTTGTCCGCCAACCTTGCGCCATTCCTGTTCCTGCGCATCGTTACCAGACAACGGAACGCGGCTGCAGTACGAAAGCCGACCGTCCGGCGTCGCACTTGTTCGCCCAAAGTGAAAGTTGAGCCAACTACGCTCAACTCCATTTGACATGAAGGCGAGGCTGAGTAAAGTTGAGTGCAGAACGCTCAACACCGCTGGTTGGGCGACCCGCCGCCACCGTTGGCGGACTTGTTCACTCAGCGGTCCATGAAAGGAACCACACTTATGTCACGTGCCGTAGGTATTGACCTCGGAACCACCAACTCAGTTGTCTCCGTCCTTGAAGGTGGCGAGCCCACCGTCATCGCCAACGCCGAGGGTGGCCGCACCACCCCTTCGGTTGTTGCCTTCTCCAAGACCGGCGAAGTCCTGGTTGGCGAGATCGCCAAGCGCCAGGCCGTCAACAACATCGACCGCACCATCGCCTCCGTCAAGCGCCACATGGGCACCGACTGGAGCATCGGGATCGACGAGAAGAAGTACACGGCGCAGGAAATCTCCGCCCGCATCCTGATGAAGCTCAAGAACGACGCCGAAGCGTACCTGGGCGAGAAGGTCACCGATGCAGTTGTCACCGTCCCGGCCTACTTCAACGACGCCGAGCGCCAGGCCACGAAGGAAGCCGGTGAAATTGCCGGCCTGAACGTGCTGCGCATTGTCAACGAGCCCACGGCTGCAGCTCTCGCCTACGGCCTGGACAAGGGCAAGGAAGACGAGCTCATCCTCGTCTTCGACCTCGGTGGCGGAACGTTCGACGTTTCCCTGCTGGAAGTTGGCAAGGACGAAGACGACTTCTCCACCATCCAGGTTCGCGCCACCTACGGCGACAACCGCCTCGGCGGCGACGACTGGGACCAGCGCATCGTTGAGTACCTGCTGAACCAGCTCAAGGTCAAGGGCATCGACCTGTCCAAGGACAAGATCGCCCTGCAGCGCCTGAAGGAATCAGCCGAGCAGGCCAAGAAGGAACTCTCCTCGGCCACCAGCACCAACATCTCCCTGCAGTACCTCTCCGTCACCCCCGACGGTCCGGTGCACTTGGACGAGCAGCTGACCCGCGCCAAGCTCCAGGACCTGACCAAGGACCTGCTCGAGCGCACCAAGAAGCCGTTCAACGACGTCATCAAGGAAGCCGGCATCAAGGTTTCCGACATTGACCACATCGTGCTCGTCGGCGGCTCCACCCGCATGCCCGCCGTCGTCGACCTGGTCAAGGAATTGGCTGGCGGCAAGGAGCCCAACAAGGGCGTCAACCCGGATGAAGTTGTGGCCGTCGGTGCCGCACTGCAGGCCGGTGTCCTGAAGGGCGAGCGCAAGGACGTGCTGCTCATCGACGTCACCCCGCTGTCCCTGGGCATCGAAACCAAGGGCGGAGTGATGACCAACCTGATCGAGCGGAACACGGCCATCCCCACCAAGCGTTCCGAGACCTTCACCACCGCTGATGACAACCAGCCCTCGGTAGCTATCCAGGTCTTCCAGGGCGAGCGCCAGTTCACCCGCGACAACAAGCCGCTGGGCACGTTCGAGCTGACCGGCATCGCGCCGGCTCCGCGAGGCGTCCCGCAGGTTGAGGTCACCTTCGACATCGACGCCAACGGCATCGTGCACGTGTCCGCCAAGGACAAGGGCACCGGCGTCGAGCAGTCAATGACCATCACGGGCGGCTCCTCGCTGTCCAAGGAAGACATTGAGCGCATGGTCCAGGAAGCTGAGGAGCACGCAGCCGAGGACAAGGAGCGTCGCGAGGCAGCCGACCTGCGCAACTCCGCGGAGCAGCTGCAGTATTCGGTGGACAAGGTCCTGGCCGACAACGATGACAAGCTGGCTGACGATGTCAAGAACCCGGTGAAGGACGACCTCACCGCGCTCAAGACCGCTCTCGCCGGCGACGACGACGCAGCCGTGAAGACCGCGTTTGAAAAGCTGCAGGCATCACAGTCCACCTTGGGCGAGGCCATCTACGCCGCAGCCCAGGCTGAGGGTGCAACGGCCGACGCCGGAGAGCCTTCCGAAGGTGCCGCCCCTGAAGGTGACGCCGAAGAGGACATCGTCGACGCCGAGGTCATCGACGAAGACGCAGACGAGAAGAAGTAGCAATGGCTGAGTCTGTGAATCCCGAAGATAGAGAGCCGGTGGATCCGGTGGAAGAGACCAAGGGAGAGCCGGTGGTCGAGCCTGAAGGTGACGCACTGTCCCAGGCGGAGGACATTCTCAACGACGTTGAGATCCCCGCCGAGGAATCCGTCGCCCAAGGCGGCGGAGACCAGGCAGCGGAGTTGAAGAACGACCTTCTCCGCCTGCAGGCCGAGTACGTCAACTACCGCAAGCGCGTAGAGCGCGACCGGGCAGTTGCCGGGCAGATGGCTGTTATCGGCGTGCTGAACTCAATACTTCCGGTGATCGACGATATAGATGCGGCACGTGCCCACGGCGACCTCACCGACGGCCCGTTCGCGGCCATCGCGAACAAGCTGGAAGCAGCATTGACAACGTATGGACTGGAAAAGATTAACACCACCGGTGTTGCTTTTGACCCGACCGTTCACGAGGCGCTCATCCAGCAGCCCTCGGCCGAAGTCGAAATCGACACGGTCAGTCAGGTGCTGCGCAACGGCTACAAGTCCGGCGAACGCATCCTGCGCGCCGCACAGGTAATCGTGGCAGTGCCCGAATAGCAGAACCCCGGTGGTCGAGCGTCCGGCGGTCGAGTTTGTCGAGACCTAGCAGTATCGACGAGCTCCACCGCCAGGCACTCGACCACCAGCATTACTCCACAACTCTTGGAAAGGAGGCGTCTTGGCAAGTCAGGACTGGGTAGACAAGGACTTCTACAAAATTCTCGGTGTGGCCAAAGATGCGTCGGATGCCGACATTAAAAAGGCATACCGGAAATTGGCTCGCAAGTACCACCCGGATACCAACTCCGGGGATCCCAAAGCGGAAAAGACTTTCAAGAACGTCTCCGAAGCGTATTCCGTGCTCTCAAGCAAGGAAGACCGCGAGCAGTACGACGCCATCCGGGCCATGGGCGGCGGCGCCCGCTTCAGCGCAGGCGGCTCCGGCGGACACAATGGCGGCGGCGGCTTCGAAGACGTCTTTGGCGACATCTTCGGTGGCGGCCGCAGCGCACCCCGCAGCAATCCAGGATATGGCGGTTCGGGTCTCCCACCCGAGTTTGCCGACCTGTTTGGCGGGGGCGGGTTTGGTGGAGGCGGCGGTGGCGGGTTCGGCGGCTACCAGCCACCTGCAACCAAGGGTGCCGACCGAACGGCCAGCACCACCATCTCCTTCGCCGGGTCGATCAACGGCACGAAGATCGCCTTGCGTGAACCCAACGGTGAAGTCATCGACGTACGCATCCCTGCGGGGATCAAGGACGGCCAAAAGGTGCGTGTCAAGGGCAAAGGCCAGTCAGGTGCTGCCGGTGCCGGTGACTTGATGGTCAGCGTCCACGTCAAGCCGCACGACTTTTTCGTCCGGGACGGCAACAACATTCGAATTCACGTCCCCGTGACCTTCGCCGAGGCCGCCTTGGGTGCCGACATCAGCGTTCCCACGTTGACTGGGGACATGGTGCGGGTCCGCGTACCTGCCGGGACACCGTCCGGGCGGACGCTCCGGGTCAAGGGTGCGGGTGTCAAAACGTCCAAGAGCGAAGGCGACCTGCTCGTCACCATAGACGTGACGGTTCCGCAGAAACTCAGCAAGGAAGCAGAAGAAGCCGTCCGCGCCTTTGCCGCGGCTACCGCCGAGAGCGATCCCCGTGCTTCGTTGAAGAACAAGGCCAAACTGTAATCCCCAAGCGCTCCCAACCCTCGCAAGCTCGGGTCGGGGCCCCCGCGCTTGTGGGCCCACCAAGCGCTCCGCCTAGAAAGGAGATCACCATGCAGATTGATCCATACTCACCCATCTTTGTGATCTCCGTGGCGGCCGAGCTGGCGGAGATGCACCCGCAAACACTGCGGCAATATGACAGGTTGGGCATCGTGAAGCCCAGCCGCGCCCCCGGCCGGGCGCGGCGCTATTCCCAACACGACGTCGACATGTTGCGTGAAGTTCAGCGACTGTCCCACGAGGGTGTGTCGCTGGAGGGGATCCGGCGCATTATGGAGCTTGAGAACCAGGTGGATGCCCTGCGTGCCAAGGTGCTGGAACTCAGCGATGCCCTCGAAGCCGCATCGAGCGAAGTGGCATCGCGCCCGCCACGGGCCAACAGCCGCGTGTTCGCCGCAGGCCTCACCGGCGGGGACATCGTGGCATTGACCAGGGGCAAGCGTCCACGTCCGCGCAGCCAAGCCGTCGTGATCTGGCGCCCCCAGCGGTAGCGACACAGCTATGGTGATCCGCTCCCGGTATTTTCGGGAGCGGATCACCATAGCTGTGTCGTGGATGCTTTCAGGTGCGCAGACTCCTGCCTAGTCGCGGAAGAGGCCGGCCAAGTCCGTGGCCGTCAATGCGCCGCCGGCCAGCGAATCCCCGCTCATCACATCTGAGAAAAGCTGCGACTTCTTGGCCTTCAACGCCATGACCTTTTCCTCGATGGTGTCCTTGGCAACCAGCCGGTACACCATCACGTTCTTCTTCTGCCCAATGCGGTGCGTGCGGTCCACGGCCTGCGCCTCGGACGCGGGGTTCCACCACGGGTCAAGAATGAACACGTAGTCGGCCTCGGTCAGGTTCAAGCCAAAACCGCCGGCCTTGAGACTGATCAGGAACAACGGTGCCGTGCCGGTCTTGAAATCATCCACGACGGCGGCCCTGTTCCGGGTGCCACCGTCCAGATACGTGAAGTCGATGCCTTCGGCGACAAGCCTGTCCCTGACCTTGCCCAGGAAGCCGGTGAACTGGCTGAAGATCAAGGCGCGGTGCCCCTCCTTGACCACATCTTCCAGCTGTTCGAACAACACATCCAACTTCGAGGAGCGGACACCAGTCTGTCCCTCGTCGACAAGTGTCACGTCGAGACTGAGCTGGCGCAGCAGGGTCAAGGACTGGAAGATGGTGAAGCGGTTCTTGTTCACGTCCTCGAGCAGCCCCAAAATTTTGGCCCGTTCGCGTTGCAAGTGTGTCTGGTAGATCTTGTGATGGCGCGGATTCAGCTCCACGTCCAGGATCTGTTCCTGTTTGGCCGGCAAATCGGCGATGACGGCTTCCTTGGTGCGGCGCAGCATGAGCGGCTTGACCCGGGCACGGAGCTTGACCAGCAGCTCGGCGTCCGCGTTCTTCTCAATGGGGCGCTGATAAAACTCGGCAAAGCGCTTGGGGCTGGGGAACAGCCCGGGTGCCACGATGGAGAGCAGGGCCCACAGTTCCATGAGGTTGTTTTCCATGGGCGTGCCCGTCACGGCCAGCTTGAACGGGGCCTTGATCTTGCGCGCGCACTGGTAAGCCTTGGACTGGTGGTTTTTGACGAACTGCGCCTCGTCCAGGATCAACCCCGCGAAGGGGTGCATGGCGTACTCGGCAAAATCAATGCGGAACAGGGCGTAGGACGTGATGACGATGTCTGCCCCCGCGAAAAACGTGGCGGAGTCCAAGCCGCTCTTGGCAAAGGTCTCGCCAACAGTGACAGCCTGCAAGCCGGGTGCAAACTTTGCACTTTCACTGGCCCAGTTGCCCACCACGGAGGTGGGAGCCACCACCAGGAATGGCCGGCGCGCCGAGCCTTGGCCCGTCCCCGTCCCCGTCCCCGAGCCCGTCCCCGTCCCCGTCCCCGAGCCCGTCCCCGTCCCCGTCCCCGTCCCCGTCCCCGAGCCCGACCCGGAAACGATTGCGGTGGACGCGGCCGGGGTGGACTCAGCCGCGTTGGACTCAGCCGGGTTGGCAGCGAGTGCTGCGGACTCGGCCTCGGCGCCGGCCTTGACCTGGCACATCAGCGCCAGGGCCTGGACGGTCTTGCCCAAGCCCATGTCATCCGCCAACACGCCGCCAAGGCCGTAAGTGTACAAAAAGTGCAGCCAGTTGAAGCCGTCAAGCTGGTATGGGCGCAGAGTCGCGTTCAAGGTTTCCGGGGCGGGCAATGCCTCGGGAGGCCCGCCGTCGAGCAGCCCCGAGACGGCCTTTCGCCAGGCCTGCGCCTGTTCGTCAACAATGCCCAGCTGGGCCAGCTCGTCCCACAAGCCAGCTTGGAAACGGCTGATTCTCAGCTCGCCGTCCTTGTTGTCATTGAGGCTGCGCGCTTCTTCGATCAATTCACGCAGCTGATGGAGCTCGGGGCGGTCCAGGGAAAAGTGCGCGCCGCTGGGCAGCAGCATGCGCGACTGCCCGGCCGCCAGTGCGGAAAACACTGCGGCGAAGGAGACGTATTGGCCTTCCAGCGTGATCACAATGCCCAGGTCAAACCAGTCGCGCTCATCAGTGGCCTTCGTGGAGATCGTCACCACTGGCGCCTCGGTGACCTCGCGGTAGCTGGCGATGTCACCGGTGGTTTCCACTGTGACACCGGGCAGCGTCGACAACCTGGGCAGCACGGTTTCGGTCAACGTCAGCGTGTCCAGATCGGTCAGCTGGACCGACGCGGCCAGCGACGGTTCGCCCCACGCATGGTTGGCGGCCACGCCCATGGCGGTAATGTCCTCCCACGGCTGGCCCACGCTCTCCACCAGCCGTGCCTCTGCGCCAGTGTCGCGGACGGCGTTCTCGCCCAGCTCCGGCCACAGCGGCAGCGAGGTTGTTCGGGTGCCCACCGGATAGTGCCACTCCCAATGCAGACGCACCGTGTGGTCGGTTCCGTACGCCGCCAGAAGGGACAACGTGGGCTCCACATAGGCGGGCAGCTCCACCGAGTGGTCGGCGGAAACCACCGGTGCGGACTGCTTGAGCTGGGGATAAAACTGGGTCAGGAACTTCTCCCTGGCCTGCTCCGGGATCTGGACGGTCTCCCCGCGCAGGGCGAAATCAAGCAGTTGGGGCGAAGCGTCCGCAGCCAGGGGTGCCACGGTGATGTTTCCACGCACGACGGCGTTGCGGCCCGGGGCGGTATTCCCGCCTTGGCTGCCTGGCTCGGTTTCGTCGCTGAAAAACAGACCGCTGGCGGGGTCGCCCAGCTTGCCGACGATCCCGGCCTTGACGGGGGCGCCTTCCACCTCAATGAGCGGCCCCACCTCGAGTCCGCCGGAGTCGGCTTGGGTGACATCGAATTGCAGGGTTGCCTCACGCCCGGCAACGCGCACAGGTTCCCCGCTGCCTGCGTGGACAAGGGCTATCCCGCTCTTGTGTGCGCCGGAGAGCAACTGCCACAGGTTGCGTCCGGCAAAGTTGTTCAGTGTCAGCCAAGCACCGGCATTTCCATGCACATACTGCCGGGGGCTGTGCGAGGAAAGGAATTCACTGAGCCATTCCAGCTGCTTGGGGTCATGTTCCCCGCCATAGCTCAGGTAGCCCAGGGTGGCCCAACTGACGCCGGACTTGACCCACTTCCCGCGCGTGCCCATCACCACCGGGCGAACGTTCAGGACGGGTTCCGAAGGAACTGTGTTGCCGCGGCCGCGGTAGGAAAAACGAGGCGGGGGCACATGAAGTTCAAATTGCAGTCCCAGTGCGGGTGCGTCCCGGCTGGGGGTGGAAGCGGCTGGCGGAAGCAGGGCTGACAGCGCTGCTTCCCAAGATTCGGCGGGTGTTTCAGTGTCTCCAGCGACCGGAATTACGGGGGCGGATTTGCTGTCCTTGGCCTTGGCCAACAGTGTCTCAAGGAACGTAGGTTCCCTCGGCTGTTCTTCCGGAACAAAGAAGTCCGTAAACGACGCATCGTTTTCTGCAGCGGCAATCAAAGCCACCACGTGCTTGCAGTTTTGCCGTATGGGACAGTGGCAGATTCCCACGCGGCAGGCAATGACGCCGTCGTGCTCGCGCACGAGTTTCGCGGTTGTCTTGTAGGCCTGTGTGCCCTGCACGATGCCGGACAGCAGGCCGGTGTCGGGCTCCAGCACGATGTCGCTGACACGATTCTGGTCTGCGTAGGCGCGGCCGGCGGCAATGGAATTATCGGTGAATCCGGCGATTCGCGTCAGCAAACGGGAAGCAGCGGAGGAGTGCGTCACGAAACTTTTCCACCTGTCGGTTGGGGATGGCTCGGAACTGCGAACCACATCTATCAATCTTACGCAGGATTGAGGACGCATGTTTACCCAGAGACAAGACAGGCCGCCACAAGACAGGCCGCCACAAGACAGGCCGCCCCCTACTCGCTGACAGCGGGCAGGGGGCAGAGGCTAGGTTTTGGCCGCTGAAGGATCCTTGGAAGGATCCTTGGCTGGGGTCCTGACGAAGAACAGTGTGAAGAGCAGCGCCACAATGGATGTAATGACAAGCAACGAGAGCCCAATGGCGTACTTGTAGTTCGCAGCGTCAGGGTTGTACGTCAGGCCCATAACAAGCGGTGGGAAGTAACCGCCCAGACCGCCGGCGGCACTGACAATGCCTCCGATGGTTCCCATCCTGCCCTCCGGGGAGAGTTTGCCCACCCACGCAAACACGCCACCGGTGCCCAGGCCAAGTGCTGCGGCCAAGCCAATGAATATGGGGCCCGCCTCAACGTCGGCTGCCGGTTCAAGCGCCACAACGAAGCCCAAAATGGCCACGCCCACCAAGGAAGCCAGCACCACGGGCTTGGAACCAATTTTATCTGCCAATACGCCGCCAACGGGGCGGGCGAGGACTGCCGCCAAGGCAAAGCCGGCCGTTCGGGCACCGGCCGAGCTCGGGTCAAACTCGTAGACGTCGCGCAGGTAGGTGGGCAGATACGTCGCGAACGAAACAAAGCCGCCAAAGACCACTGCATACAGGAAGCATAATTTCCACGTGACAGCCAGCTTTGAGGCCTCAATGAGCTCGGGCATGACGGGAGTTTTGCTGGGCTTCCAGTCGGGTGAATTCTTCATGAAGAACCAGACAAGGGCCGCCATGACGGCCAGCAGCGCGGCAATGAGGAGGTGTGTGGGCACGTAGCCAATGGACTGCACTAAGCGCGGGTTCAGGAAGGCGGCCAAGGCGGTTCCGCCCATGCCGGCACCAAAGACACCGGTGGCAAAGCCGCGCCTGGACGGTGGGTACCAGGCGCTGACAAAGGGAATACCGACGGCAAACACAGTGCCCGCCACACCGAGCAGGAAGCCGCCAATGAGAACAATCGCGAAGGAGTTCAGCGACCCGCCCAGCGCCACGAGCAGCACTGTGGGGATGGTGGCCAACAAAACAAAGGTGAACAGTGCCCGTCCACCATATTTGTCCGTCATGGCGCCCACCACAATGCGGCCCAGCGAACCCACAAAGATGGGCATTGCCACCAAAATACCCATGGTCCCCGAGGACAGTTCCATGTTTTTGGCGTAGTACGTGCTCAGAGTTGCAATGGCGTTCCAAGCCCAGAAGGCAACCACCGAGGCTGCCGTGGCCAGGATCAGGTTCATGGCCTGGCCCTGGAGGGCTTGTTGGGGAGGCGCGCTTGCCGTTGCGTTTCGTGCCATGGTCGCTCCTGATTAGCGGTGTCGGGTGTCGCTGTCGCGGGTACCCACATCTGACCAGCCGTGCTGGTTGGCCACGGTGGGGCCCTTGTCCCGCGAGCGGTACACGATGTAAGGGCGGAACAAGTAGTGCAGGGGGGCTGTGAAAGCGTGGACAAGGCGAGTGAAAGGCCACACCATAAACAGCAGCATGCCCACAATCGTGTGCATGTGGAACGACAGCGGTGCCGCCGCCATGGAGGCCACATCCGGCTGGAAGATGAACAGTGAGCGGAACCACGGGGAGACTGTTTCCCGGTAGGTGACGCCGTGTTCGTCAAAGAACACGCTGGCAAGCGTTGTCCACAGGCCGAACACAATGGCTGCCACCAGCACCACATACATGAGTTTGTCGTTCTTGGTGGTGGCCATGAAAACGGGTCCCGTCTTGCGACGGCGGTAGATCAACAAGACGATTCCGCCGAGCGTGCCAACCCCTGCAATCGTGCCGACGAACAAGGCGTTGAAGTGGTAGAGGTCTTCGCTCATCCCCACAGCCTCAGTCCACGACTTGGGAATCACCAAGCCAAAGAAGTGCCCGGCGATGACTGCCAACAGCCCAAAGTGAAAGACGGGGGAGCCAATGCGCAGCAACTTTGACTCGTAGAGCTGGGAGGAACGGGTGGTCCAGCCGAACTGGTCGTACTTGTAGCGCCAGAGGGATCCCCCCACCAGAATGACAACCATGACGTACGGCAGCACACCCCACAAAAAGATGTCCATTTCTCATGCCCCTCTCATGGGCAGCAGTCGCGGGTCGTAAGGGTCAAGGCCGACCGATTCGGTGGGCGGACCGAAACCTGCCATCCGCATGACGGCTTGTTCATCTGCCGGGGACACCCCGGGCAGGGTGCTGCAAACAGCCTGCACGATCTCCGTGTGGGCCAAGTTGTCCCGCAGCAGCCCGAACTTGATCAGCTCAAGGCTGGGCCTGTACTGCTGCAACAATTCCTTGCCTGTGGCGAGGTCGACGGTGGCTGCGTACTCCAGCACCATGGGCAGGAAGTCAGGCAGTTCCCCGCGAGTATTGACGAGTGTGTCGGAGCCGCGGTACACCTTTTTGAAAGCGCCCAGGACCTCGCCGCGGCGGCGGGTGTCTCCGTCGGTCCAGTAGGACAGGTGCAGGGCATGGCGTTTGCCGAGATCGAATTCTGCGACGTACTGGCTCTGCAGCGCCATGAGTTCCTTGTTTTCCAGGGAATCAAGGACGACGGCGAACGGGGCCAGCGCTCCGGGGAACTCGCCGAGGGCCGCCCGCATGAGTGGCACCCGTTCAAGGAGCTGTTCATCCGGGTAGGACAGGCACCACGCCGCCGCCAGGAAGGTGATCTGGTCCTTGCGGCTCATGAACCCCCACCGCCTTCCAGCGCATCCTCGCGGTCATCCTCGCGCGGTGGTTCGGTGGGGTGATGTTGCGGGAACAGGCCGGCCGGTGCGCCGTTGCCGTCCCAGTTGAGCAGGTTCACCCGGCCGCGCAGTGTTTCAGCCCCCGCCACCGAGTCGGAGGTTTGGCGGTCCTTGAGTGCATTGAAGGTTTCCACGGCAACAGGGGTGGGGCGTCCGCTTGCTTCCCCGAACGGGGAGTCTCCCATGGCGCCCATGCCCGGACCGCCGTCGAAGTCCAGGGAGCAACCCATCTCCTCGAGGTCATGTGCCTGTTCGGCGTGCGCCTTGGGAATCACGTAGCGCTCGTCGTACTTGGCGATGGCCATGAGCCGGTACATCTCATACATGGTTTCCCCGTCCATGCCCACCGAGGCGGGAATGGACTCGTCGGGATCGTTGCCCAGCGAGATGCCGCGCATGTAAGCCCGCATGGCGGCGAGCTTCCGCAGCACTTCGGTGACAAGTTCGGTGTCCCCGGCCGTGAACAGCTCCGCCAGGTACTCCACCGGGATGCGCAAGGAATCGATGGCGCCGAACAGCACCCCCGAATCCTCCGCGTCGTGGCCCTGTTCGCGCAGCAGGTCAACGACGGGCGACAGCGGCGGAATGTACCAAACCATGGGCATGGTCCGGTATTCCGGGTGCAGCGGAAGAGCTAGCTTGTACACCTTTGTCAGGGCATACACCGGCGATTTCTGGGCCGCGTCGATCCAGTCCTCCTGGATGCCCTGTTCGCGGGCCGCTGCAATGACGGCCGGGTCGTTGGGGTCCAGCAGCACATCCATCTGTGCCTGGTACAGGTGCTGCGGGTCGGTGACGGAGGCAGCTGCGGTGACGGCATCGGCGTCGTACAGGAAAAGCCCCAAGTACCGCAGCCGGCCAACGCAGGTTTCCGAGCACACGGTGGGCAGGCCCACTTCAATGCGCGGGTAGCAGAACGTGCACTTCTCGGCCTTGCCGGTCTTGTGGTTGAAGTAGATCTTCTTGTACGGGCAACCCGTCATGCACTGGCGCCAGCCGCGGCACTGGTCCTGATCGACCAGAACAATGCCGTCCTCCACCCGCTTGTAAATGGCGCCGGAAGGGCACGAGGCCATGCAGGAGGGGTTCAGGCAGTGCTCGCAAATGCGCGGCAGGTAGAACATGAACGTCTGCTCGAACTCAAACTTGATCTTGTCCTCGGACTCGCGGCGCACCTTCTCCACGATCGGGTCCAAATGGCCCATTTCCTCGGTGCCGCCCAGGTCGTCGTCCCAGTTGGCGCTCCACGTGATCTTCGTGTCCTTGCCGGTGATGAGGGATTTGGGCCTGGCCACCGGAAAGTCATCACCCAGGGGCGCGTCAACAAGGGTCTTGTAGTCGTAGGTCCAGGGCTCGTAGTAGTCCTTGAGCTCGGGCTGGAGGGGACTGGCGAAGAGACCGAACAGCTTCTTCACACGCCCGCCGGCCTTGAGCTTGAGGCGGCCGCGCTTGTTCAGCTCCCAGCCGCCTTTCCATTTTTCCTGGTCCTCGTAGCGACGCGGGTATCCCTGCCCGGGGCGGGTCTCAACATTGTTGAACCAGACGTATTCCACCCCTGCCCGGTTGGTCCATGCCTGCTTGCACGTGACGGAACACGTGTGACAGCCAATGCACTTGTCCAGATTCATGACCATGCCCATTTGAGCCATTACACGCATTAGTACTGCACCTCCTGGGAACGACGGCGGATAGTGGAAACGTTGTCTCGCTGGTTTCCGGTGGGGCCAAGGTAGTTGAACGCGTAGGTCAGCTGACCATAGGCGCCAATCAGGTGAGACGGCTTGACCAGCAACCGGGTCAAAGAGTTGTGGATGCCACCGCGGCGGCCGGTGGCCTCGGACTTGGGCACATCGATGGTGCGCTCTTGCGCGTGGTAGACGTACACCACACCTTCCGGCATGCGGTGGCTGACCACGGCGCGGGCCACGAACACGCCGTTCATGTTCACGGCCTCCACCCAATCGTTGTCCTTGACCTTGATGGATTTGGCGTCTTGCGGGCTCATCCACACGGTGGGGCCACCACGGGAGAGCGAGAGCATGAGCAGGTTGTCCTGGTATTCGGAGTGGATGGACCACTTGGAGTGCGGGGTCAGGTAGCGCACCACCACCTCCTTCTCCCCGTTGGGGCCGAACTTCGGTTCCCCAAACAGCCGCTGCATATCCAGCGGCGGACGGTAGATCGGCAAGGCCTCGCCAATGTCGATGATCCAGTCGTGGTCCAGAAAGAAATGCATGCGACCGGTCAGCGTGTGGAAAGGCTTGAGCCGCTCAATGTTCTGGGTGAACGGTGAATAGCGCCGCCCTCCCGTTTCCGAACCGGACCATTCCGGGGAGGTGATCACCGGCACCGGCCCGGCCTGGGTCATGGCGAAGGAAATATGTTTTTCTTCGCTGCCCTCGGCCAGGTCCGCCAGTTTCACACCAGTGCGCTTCTCCAATTCCTTGAAGCCACTGACGGCCAGCTGGCCGTTGCAGGTGCCGGAGAATGTCAGGATGGCCTCGGCCATTTTCGCGTCAGTGTCGATGGCCGGGCGCCCGTGCGCGTAACCGCCCATCATGACGCCGTTCGCCTTGGCCAGATGGTTGAGCGCCTTGTCCAGCTTGTAGTTGACGTCCTTGACGGTGAAGCCGAGCTTGTCGGCCAGGGGCCCGACGGCGGCCAGCTTGTGGGCGATGGCCGTGTAGTCGCGCTCCACAATGGTGAAGTTGGGCATGTTCTGCCCCGGCACGCCGTCGATGCCGTCTTCGCGCCAGTCGCGGACCACGCCGCCGGGCTGGGCGATCTGGCCCACGGTGTCGTGGATCATCGGCACGGTCACCAGGTCCTTGCGGGTGCCCAGATGCACTGCCGCCTGGCGGGAGAATTCCTCAGCCAGCAGGTGGAACATCTCAAAGTCGGTCTTGGTTTCCCATGGCGGGTCGATGGCCGGGGTGAATGCGTGCACAAACGGGTGCATGTCGGTGGAGGAGAGGTCGTGCTTCTCGTACCAGGTGGCCGCGGGGAATACGACGTCGGACAGCAGGGTGGTGCTTGTCATCCGGAAGTCCGCGGACATCAGGAAGTCAAGCTTTCCTTCCGGGCCTTTCTCGTGCCACTTGACGGTCTTTGGCTTCAATGAGGACTCGCTGTCCTGGCCCATCACATTGTTGTGCGTGCCCAGCAGGTTGCGCAGGAAGTACTCGTTGCCCTTGGCTGAGGAGCCGAACAGGTTTGAGCGCCACAGGATCAAGGTTCGCGGCCAGTTCTCCGGGGCGTCAATGTCCTCGATGGCGAGGTCCAGATTGCGGCTCTTCAGCGACTGTGCAACCCACGTTTTTTCATCCGGAGCCTCGCCGGCGGCAACGGCCGCCTCCGCCTGATCGGCGACGTCCAATGGGTTTTTGTCAAAGAACGGGTAGAACGGCATCCAGCCCAGCCGGGCGGACTGTGCCAGGGCGTCGGCCGTATGCATGCCGTCCAGCGCGCCCGTGGACAGGGGCGACTTCAGTGCATCCGCCGAGTACCCGTCCTGGCGCCACTGGTCCGTGTGCATGTACCAATAGCCGGTGCCGATCATGGTCCGCGGCGGGCGAGACCAGTCGAGGGCGTTGGCAAGAGACACCCAGCCGGTGAGCGGGCGCGTCTTTTCCTGGCCCACATAATGGGCCCAGCCGCCGCCGTTGCGACCCATGCATCCGGTCAGCATGACAAGGGCCAAAATGGCGCGGTAGGTGGTGTCGCCGTGGAACCACTGGCAGATGCCGGCACCCATGATGATCATGGAGCGGCCCTTGGACTGTTCTGCGTTGCGGGCAAATTCGCGGGCAATGCGGATGCACGCCTGGGCAGGAACGGAGGTGATCTCCTCCTGCCAGGCGGGGGTGTACGGGGTGCTGGTGTCGTTGTAGTCCTTGGCCCAGTCGCCGGGAAGACCTGCGCGGCCCACGCCGTATTGGGCCAGCATGAGGTCGTACACGGTGGTGACAAGGTGTTCGCCCACCATTGTGGTGGGGACTCCGCGGCGCAGCACGGTGCCTGCCCCGCCCGGATCCTCAAAGCACGGCAGCAGGATTTCCGCGGACTCGGTGGAGACTTCATCCAGGCTCAAGGCCGGTTCGATGCCCGTCAGGTCAAGGTTCCACTTGCCCTCCCCGGTCTTGGAATAGCGGTGTCCCAGCGTTCCGTTGGGGATGATGGCCTGCCCGGAGACCTTGTCAAAGAGCATCGTTTTGAAGGCTGCGTCTTCTTCGTTCTCGTTGCCGGGGACGAAGGCGGCGGTGAGGAATTTCCCGGCGTTGTACGTCCCGTCGTCGTTCTTCTCCAAACGCACCAGGAAGGGAAGGTCGGTGAACTGGCGCACGTAGCTCTGGAAGAATGGGACCTGCCGGTCCACGAAGAATTCCTTGAGCGTCACGTGACCCATGCCCATGGCGAGAGCGGCGTCGGTGCCAGCCTGGGCCGGGAGCCATTCGTCGGCGAACTTGGTGTTGTCCGCGTAGTCGGGGCTGATGGCGATGACCTTCGTGCCGCGGTAGCGGACCTCAGTCATCCAGTGCGCATCTGGGGTGCGGGTGACGGGGACGTTGGAGCCCCACATCATCAGGTAGGTGGCATCCCACCAGTCGCCGGACTCGGGGACGTCCGTCTGGTCGCCGAAGACCTGCGGGCTGGCCACGGGAAGGTCCGCGTACCAGTCGTAGAAGGACGTCATGACGCCGCCCACGAGCTGGACAAAACGGGTGCCGATGGTGTGGCTGACCATGGACATGGCCGGGATCGGGGAGAAGCCGGAGCAGCGGTCGGGGCCGTACGTCTTAATGGTGTTCACGTGAGCCGCGGAAGCGATTTCCAGCGCCTCGGCCCACGAGGTGCGGACCAGGCCGCCCTTGCCGCGGGCGTTCTGGTAGCGGCGGCGCTTCTCCGGATCGCCTGCCACCTCGGCGAAAGCCAGGACGGGATCCTTGAGGCGGGACTTTGCCTCGCGGTACAGGTCCACGAGCACACCGCGGGCGTAAGGGAAGCGAACCCTTGTGGGGGAGTAGGTGTACCAGGAAAATGCGGCGCCGCGGGGGCAGCCGCGGGGCTCGTATTCGGGGCTGTCGGGACCCACCGAGGGGTAGTCGGTTTGCTGCGACTCCCAGGTGATGATGCCGTCCTTCACATAGACCTTCCACGAGCACGAGCCCGTGCAGTTCACGCCGTGGGTTGAACGCACCACCTTGTCGTGGCTCCACCGGTCGCGATAGAAAATATCGCCCGCCCGGCCACCCTCGCGGAAAACCGCACGGGAATCATCGGTCTCGTCCCATTTCGTAAAGAAACGGCCAAGCTTCAACATGGCGTCCGACGCCGGTCCATCGACCCCTGCGACAAAAGGTTCAGCACTCATGGCCCCACCCTATGGGGAGTTCAAGGCCAATTCTAGGGCCGTTCGATTAGTCAACAGATCGCTGCCGTAATTCGACTCTATTTGTTGCCTAGAATATGCGACTTTTGTGTTTGAGGGTCGAAAACCCATTCAAATATTACTTTTAATCCAGCTATTTTTACGCAGCCATTGCGGTGTTGCCGGGTTTGTGCTAATACAAAACACGCAGGGTCCCCGGACGGGCCCTGCGCGCTTGTTGTGTCAGCCAGCTGTGTCAGTTGCGACGGAAGCCCAGATCGAAGATGACGCGCCCGGCCTTGTGCGCCTTGTTCTCAAAGCTGGTCAGGATGCGACCGTCAAAACGCGGGGCCCAGCCGCCCACCACGTCGGTCTCATCGCTTTGTTCGCAATCCACCCCGCTGCGCCGCGCCGCGGTGAGGGGGCTGGCCGCGCCCGTGCGCTCGCCGTCGTGCACGTTGGTGAAGTCGGCTGAGGCGGTGCCCACTTCGAGCATCTGCTCGGCGTAGGCGGACCAGTCGGTTGCCAGGCGCCAGATGCCACCGGGGGCGAGGACGCGGGCCACGAGCGGGGCGAAGGCGTCCTTGACCATGCGGCGCTTGTTGTGTTTTGTCTTATGCCAAGGGTCGGGGAAGAAGACCCAAACTTCGCTCACGGAACCTCCCGGCAGCATGGAGTTCAGAACCTCGGGTGCGTTGGCTTGGACCACGCGGACGTTGCGGATCTTGTTGGCGACGAGCTTCTGGATGGTCTGGGCCAGGCCGGGGGTGTAGACCTCTACGGCAAGGAAGTCCTTGTCCGGATTTTCCATGGCGGCATGGACAATGGCATCGCCCAGGCCGGAGCCGATTTCGACGACGAGCGGGGCCGTGCGGCCAAATTCCTCTGCAGCGTCAAAGACGTACTCCGGATGGACGGACGTGTCGGCAATGTGGCGGGGGATGTCCACGGCCAGGTAGGCGGAGTGGTCATCCCAAGCTTTCTGGCGCTTGCCCTGCAGACGGGTGCCACGGCGCACAAACGACACTGTCTGCCTGCGGTACGTGCCCTCGGCAGCCTGGGTTCCCGGAGTGACGGGCCGGGACGAGCCGTCCTGGGTGCGCGGCGCCTTTTCCGCTGAGCTCTGCTCGTGTGCGCTCTGCTCTGGCTCGTGTCCCTCCAACTGGCTGTGGTGCGGCTGGGCAGTGTCGGCAGCAGTTGCGGGGGATTCGGGGCCGGAGGCTTGGATATCATTCATCCCTTTAAGGGTACCGGGGATTTCCGGGCCGCCCTGGTTTTAGAATTTCAGGCTCCGGACTGCCGGCGGTCCCCCGCGGATGCACGATTGCCTCGGCCTCGGTTCATATTGCAGCTGATGCAGGTGCTGGAGGGCCGCCTCAGTCCGTATTGCAGCTGATGCAGGTGCTGGAGGGCCGCCTCAGTCCGTATTGCAGCTGATGCGGGTGCTGGACAGTCGCCTCGGTTCATATGGCAGCAAATGCGGGTGCCGACGCGAGTAACCCGCATTTGCTGCCATATGAAGGGGATTGGGTCTGAAAAGTCGTGGATAAGTCGCATCAGCTGCAGTATGAACCTGCGGCTGGATGTGCCGGCACGCTGGCCGTGGAGCCCCGCGGCGTTGTGGCACGGCGGCACAAAACGTGATTTGCGGCACTAAGGTGAGGCTCCGGCGTCGTGCCGCTGCTAGTATGGGAATACTTAATGTGCGTATCGCGCATTCTGCGTCGATGAACGCATGCATCTTGTCCCGCAACGAATTTGCTTCAAAGCATCCCGCGGTTGACTCGCTCTGGCATTGAATCGGCGAACCCGCGGTCAAAACTGCCCGTGGGACGTTGAACCGCCTTACGAAAGATTCTCTCTTTACATGACAACTTTTGCTGCCCTTGGTGCGCCCAAGGAAATCGTTGCTTCACTCGCCGCTCAGGGCATTGAGGAAGCATTCCCCATTCAGGTCAAGACCTTGCCGGACACGCTGGCAGGCCGGGACGTGTTGGGCCGCGGCCGCACCGGCTCCGGCAAGACCATTGCCTTCGCCATCCCGCTCGTGGCCCGCTTGGCCGAGCGCGAAGCTCCGTACTTCCGCAAGCCCGGCCGCCCCATGGGCCTGGTCCTCGCCCCGACCCGTGAGCTGGCCACCCAGCTGAACAACACCATCGAGCCCCTCGCCAAGGCCATGGGCTTGAACACCACAGTCATTTACGGCGGCGTGTCACAGGCTCGCCAGGAAAAGGCCCTGCGCGCCGGCGTCGACATTGTCATCGCCTGCCCGGGCCGCCTGGAAGACCTCATGAAGCAGCGCATCGTGTCGCTGGAAAGCGTTGAGATCACCGTCCTGGACGAGGCCGACCACATGGCTGACCTCGGCTTCCTGCCGGTTGTGAAGCGTCTGCTGGACACCACTCCCACGCAGGGCCAGCGCATGCTGTTCTCCGCAACGTTGGATAACGGCGTGGACAAGATCGTCCAGCGTTACCTCTCCAACCAGCTCACCCACTCGGTCGACGAGCCCACAGCCGCGGTTTCCACCATGGAACACCACGTCCTAGTGGTCAACGACCAGACCGTGAAGAAGCAGGTCATTGTTGAGCTGGCATCGGGCGAGGGCCGCCGGATCCTGTTCATGCGCACCAAACACCACGCCCGCAAGCTGGCCAAGACCTTGACCGACGCCGGCATCCCCGCCGTCGACCTGCACGGAAACCTCTCCCAGAACGCCCGCGACAGGAACCTGGCCGAGTTCTCCACCGGAGGCGTCCGCGTCTTGGTCGCCACCGACGTTGCCGCCCGCGGCGTGCACGTTGACGACATTGAACTGGTCATCCACGTCGACCCGCCCACAGAGCACAAGGCCTACCTGCACCGTTCAGGCCGCACCGCCCGTGCCGGATCCGACGGCGTCGTCGTCACCTTGACGCTGCCCGAGCAGCAGAGCGACGTGAAGAAGCTCATGCGAGCGGCCGGCGTGGACGTGAACTTTGAGCGCGTCACGTCCAGCTCACCGGTGGTTGCCAACTTGGTGGGCGACGTTGCCGACAAGATTGATCCACGCACCCGTGCCGCATTGCTCGCGGCCAAGGCACCTGCCCAGGGTGGCGGAGCGTCAACTGGCGCCAATGCCCAGCGCAAGCGTGCACGCACCGGCGCAGCCCCCACGGCCGGAGGTCGCGGCGGACGCGGCGGACGCGGTCGCGTCTCCGCCGATGCCGGCGAGCGTTCAGGTACCGGCCGTCCGGCAAGCTCCGGTCGCCCTGCACGTTCCGGCGAGGGCCGTCCAGCCCGCTCCGGTGAAGGCCGCCCGGCACGCGAGAACGATGTGGCCCGCGGCAAGCGCGCCCCCCATGCCGGCGGCTCACGTGAAGGTGCTCGCGAGGGAGCTCGCAGCGGCGCCAGCGTGGCCTGGTCCTCGAACACCGGTGGCACCTCCGGCGGAAGCTACAACGCCAACGGTGGGGGCCAGTCCCGTCCGGGCCGCTCCAGCGGACCCCGCCGTGCCACGGCACCTGCATCGAACCAGCGCCGCACCCGCTAACCCGGGTCTGATCCGTTAGGCAGCGCCAAACAAGCAGCCCGCAGCACGCGCAGAATCGTTGAACTTGACGATCCTGCGCATGCTGCGGGCTTTTTGCTGCCAAATCCGCGACTATCGTTGCCGAATCCGTGCCCGGCGCTGCTGAACCGCGCCGGGTACTGCCGAAGCCGCGTCTTGGCCGCGGCACTCGCCGTCTCGAGGCCGCGTCTTGGCCGCCTGCCCGCGACTACCCCGCGACCCCGCGGCTGCCCAACGGCGGTTTCGCTGGCCGGACGCGGTCGTGCGGGGCAGCGGCGGGCTCGCGGCGGTACGCTGCGCGTATTCAGTCCGAAGTGGTGGGTGTTGGCGGTGTCAGGCCGGCGAATGGTTCCAGGGCCTTCGCCAAGGCGGCTCGATCGGCACGCGGCACCGTGGTGACGCCGTAACTGATGGAAATGGAGCGCGGCGGGAGTTTGGACTCTTCGTAGTCCTTGGCGGCCGCTCCCGTGGGGTCCCGGGCGACATCGACTATGTAGACGGAGAGCCATTGCATGCCTGAATGGGCCGTGCCGTCCCACCACCAGAGCTTTTGTGGGTCGGCCGTGCCGTACTCTTCCAGCAGATCCTTCTGCCACTCAGGATCATTCTTGAAAGTGTCGCCATGATGGGTGACCTGCACCGCACCCAGTCCGTGTGCGCGGGTGATGCGGCTGATGATGGCCATGATCCTTTCCCACTCCGCAGTGCCGGCCGGTACAGTGTTGCTGTTCCAGCCAACAGAGTTCCAGGTGGTGGTCATGGCTTCGCCGCCGTAGCCGTTGCCCGAGGACGGGTACCAGCCCTGCTCGCCGCGTGCGTTCCACTCGAGATTGAATTCTCTGCCCAACGCTGTCTTGATCTCGGAGAGAATAGCAGCAGAGATTTCCTCGCTATCCTCCTTCACCGGAGCGGTCAGCACCTCATCGGGCGTCCTATAGGCGTGGAGCGGATAGTCCCGCCAATTCACGGTTACTTCCTGGCCCGAGGCGTTGGTATAGGTGCTGGTTGGTGCGGCAGCGCAGGCGCTGACACTGGCCAGTGCAGCCGCCACCGCAAACCCCGCCAGCGCCGTGCGAATCCTGTTCTTCATGCTGAAACCCTTCCCCCGAAACAGCCAGTTTAGGGGGATGGATGGCAAGGAGGCCTCAGGCCAGGGGATGAAAACCCGCCGCATTCGCGCCAGACTTCAGGCCGACGCCGGAAAGCTCGACGCCGGAAAGCTCGACGCCGGAAAACTCCGGCCCGCGGCGGGGAAGCTAGGAAGCTGCGTCGACGCTCAGCACGGCAAGGAAGCCGCGTCCGGAAATTTCGGGCGCTGCGTCGGCGCCGACGACGGTGTCGAACTTTCCCAGCGACTCGACGACGGGCGGCACGGCGGCGGCTCCGGAGTCGTCGGTGGAATCCAGCGTTGTGACGACGGGGTCAACGTCGGCGGGCTCGACGGCCGCTGGGGAAACCGTGGCCGAACCTTGCAGCAGCACGGCGAACTGGTCGGCAAAAACGGGATGGGGCCGCTTTTTCGAGAGCTCGATGATGGCGGCGTAGCCCTTGAAAGCACCGCGCCGGGTCATCAGGTTCAGGTCCTTCAGGGCGCCGGTGGGCAAGGTGGCGGAGGTCTCGGAGTCGCCGGAAAAGCGGAAGGGTCGGTACTTTTCCAAGGCTTGCTCAACACCGTCGACAGTCAGGGCAATGAGCTCGCCCTCGACCACTGTGATGATCCTGTCAATGCCGGGCAGCGGTGAAAACGGGCCGGCCTTGGCCACGTCGGCCAGGCTTAACCGCCAATCCCAGCTGGCGGCGTCGTCGGGGCCAGCCGCAATTTGCCGCGTGGCCCCGCCCGCCCAAGGCATGGCCTTCAGGGAGGCGTAGCGGATGATCTGCACTATTTTTCGTCCACATTCTTCACGCTGTACACGTGCAGGCGCTTGGGATCGGAAGGACGACGGCGGACCTTGCGTTTGTAGTACGACCAGCCGCCCGTGATGGCCAGGGACACGGCAAAGGCCAGCACAATCTTGATGGGCAGGTTGAAGCGGGTAAACGTGAGCACCAGGATCATGGCGGCGAAGCTGGCGAAGCTGACAAGGATGTCCAGCCAGTCGGTCTTATTGCGCATGGCACCAGCTTACGCGGAATTGCCCTGGACAGGGCGTTGGGCGTTGCCGCCGGGCAGCTCCCGCCCCGGACCGGGCAGGCGGATTGCCCCGGGTCAACGGTAGATTTTCACGAACGGCTGGTTGGTGGGGACGATTTCCTTTCCGAGGGGCATGAGCGAAATGGGGATCATCTTCAGGTTGGCGATGGCCAACGGGATGCCAATGATGGTGATGGCCATGGCAAAAGCCGTGGTGACGTGGGCAATGACAATCCAAATTCCGGCCACCAGCAGCCAGATGACATTGCCCAGGGTGCTGGCGATGCCTGTGCCGCCGGGTTTGTCCACCACTGTCCTGCCAAAGGGCCACAGCGCGTAGTTGGCAATGCGGAAGGAGGCGATGCCCCACGGAATCGTCACAATGAGCAGGCAGCAAACAATGCCAGCCAGGCAATAGCCCAACGCGAGCCAGAAACCGCCCAACACCAGCCAAATGACATTCAAAATGGTCTTCATCGTTCCATTCTGCCCTGCCGCACCCACAATTGCCTCAACGGAAACCCGGTGAAAACCCTGAATCCGCTCCAGCAAGCAGAGCGTGCCCACACCCGGGACAGCCACCGGTGCTACGCTAATTTTGACCAGTAGTCAGCGCAGCTCAAAGGCAAGGAAACCGACGATTCCATGGACTTCGGCACCGTCTTCTTGATCCTCATGCTGGTGATCATCGCCATTGTTGTTGGCGTGGCCATCACCGTGGGGGTGTTGGTTTCACGCGGGGTGGTGAGCCTTGTGAAGATTTCCAAGCCCAAATACGAATCCGCCAAGCGCAGTGCCTTGAAGGTTCGGGCGGACTCCACCACAGGGCCCATGGGGGAGATCCTCAAGCAGCGTGTGGAGCTGGCGGACTCGCTGCAAGCCACCCGCCGTTCCCTCGACGCGGCACAGGGCACCCGCCAGTACACCGGCAATTTGGAGTCGATCTTCAACACCCTCCAGCAGACCGGAACGCTCATGGAGCACCAGCTTTTGGTGGCTCAGCAGGAGCCCGACCCAGCTGTCCAGTCGCTGTACGCGAAAACCCTCGGTGTGCAGGTGGAACAGATTACGCAAACCGCCAAGGGGCTGCGCAACGCCCTGGCCAGTGCCGCCGCGCCAGCGGGCGACGTTGATTTGAAGGACCTCACCCGCACCCTTGAGATCGAGGCAGCCATGCTGAAGAAATGGTCCAAGACGTACACCGATCTCGGCACCGACCAGCCAGGCCCATGAGCTTTTTCGCCCGGATTGCCGCTGCTTTCAAGCCGCGCAAGTCCAAGCAGCAAAACAAGGACGACGCCGGGGCCTCCTCCCGCGACCAGCTCACTTTGGGTGAAGCCCAGCTCAAGCAGCAGGCCGCCGTGCAAAAGATGCGCCGCGGCGTGGCCGATGTTTCGGTCAGCCGGCAGCGGCTGGATCTGCAGGCTGAAGATTTGCAGCACGCGTTGGACGCCTTGGCGGAGCAAGCGGAAAAGTCACAGGCCACAGGGGACGGCGCCGCCGCCCAAACTGCCTTGGGGCGCCATCACATCATGGGCGAGCAGATGGTGGACCTGGTGGCGCAACGCGACGCCCTCGCAGAACAGGAAAGCATGCTTGTCGCCGCCTTGGCCCAACTGCAGGCGAGAGTCTCGGGGTTCAATGTCACTGCCGAAACACTCAAGGCCGCCCACACTGCCGCCGGTGCCGACCACGCCATTGGCAAAGCGCTTGAGGACTTCGACGACGCCCACAAGAGGCCTGGACCTGATTGAGTGCAACGGCAAGCATCATGTCGGAGCGGCCAGCAGGGTCAGCCTGCCGTGCTGCTGGCCCCCGACGTTCCGATATCCCCTGAGGCAACGTCAAAGGTGAAGGCCCGGCGGGCGCAGGCTGAGCTGGAACCAGTATCAACGCCCACGGTGAACACCAGCGTCAACGACGTGGCCGCCACATCCGTTTCAGTCATCGTGTAGGTGGCCGCAAAACCCCGGACCGCACCGGCATCCAGCGGCTCCCAGTCAACAATGGTTTCCCCGGCAGCTGCACCTCCGGCCGACGCGCCGCCAAACGCAGGTCCGCGTTTGAAAGGCACACCACCATCCACCAGATGGCCAAGGCGCACGGCAACGGAAAGTGCAGCGCCGTCCGCAAAGTCTTCCACGCGGCCGCTGAACGCCAGCACGTCCCCTGCCTTGTAGCCAGGAACCACGGAGCCGTAATTCACGTCCTGCGACTCGCGGTTGGAGAGGACTTGCGGCATATCCGCAGAATAGTCCTGCCCCACTTCCTTCCACGTGGCGGGATCCCAGTCCCCATCGGTCTGGGCCAGCACAAAGCTCTCGCCGACGCTCTCCCAGACGGCGGGCCGGCCGGGCGTGATGGAACGCAACACCACGCTCAAGCCGACTGCGCCCGCCATGGAGGTGTCGGCGTCGTGCGTCAGGGCAGCGGCGGGGGAAGCCAGCAACTCCTCTGGCTCCACAGTGGTGAACACGATTTCCTGGTAGCCCTGGCGCTCGTACAACACCCCGATGCGGCCGCTGGGCAGGCGGGTGGCGGTGGAATACTGCGAACTTCCCGCACACAGCACGACGGCGAAAGGCCACGTTGCCCCGTCGTCCTGCGACAGCTTCAACAGGGTGTTCCGGCGCAACAGGGAGTCGTGGTTGTGGGTGGCGATAAGCCAGTGTTCGGTCTCCGGGCTCGCCAGCGAGGTTACGTTGGGCAGGCCGTCAAAGCGCGCCACCGAGCCGTTGTCGCTGGGATCGGGCAGCTCGGGATGGGGCTGGGCGGGGGAGTAGGACTGGCCGCCGTCGCTGGAGACCGCCGTGAGCCTGAAAGGGGTGGCGCGCGAGTGCATGAGCAGGCTGCCGTCTGTGCGGGCGACCACCTTGTTTTCATTGCCCCCGGCGATCAGTTCACCCAGCGTCCACGTGTCGCCGTGGTCGTCGCTGTACGCGCTGGCGGACAAGATCTCGCCGTGGAACAAGACCACAAACTGCTGCACCAGACGACCGGTGAACGCGCCGGTGTGGATTTGGATACCCGCGCCGGCGGCGGCAAACAGGCCTGTCATGCCGTCGCGCTTGAGCATGCCGGTGAGGCGGCGATGTTCCCAGGTGGCGCCGTCGTCGTCGGAAAAACTCAGGTCCGCGTGCTGGATGGCGTCCTCGTCCTCCAGCCCCGCAACAGCTTCAAAGAAGCCCGCGTGCGTGCCTGCCGCATGGAACATAAAAATGCGACCGGTCGCCGTGTCGACGAGCAGGCTGGGGTCGCCGTAACCGTCGAGCCCGCTGCCTGTCCGCACCGCCTGCTGGGGGCCCCACGTGTGCCCGTTGTCGGTGCTTCGGCGGATGAGCAGGTCGATGGGGCTGGGCAGGTCGTCCAGATTGGGGCGGCCGTCATAGGCGGCGAGGATGGTGCCCCGTGTGGACACGGCCAAGGCGGGGATGCGGTACTGGCGGTGTCCGGCAACGCCGCGGCGCGCAAGAACATGCTCACAAGAGGTAGGACGTAGGTTCACGTATCAAGTCTAGGCGAGAGGGTCCGGGGATGGAACCCATCCCCGGACCCACGGACGCCTGCCTGCCAGGCTGGACTGCTTGCTGGGGGGTTACTTGTAGACGGACTTCAGGCCGGCTTCGTCGTAGCGGGTGCCTGCGATGCTGCCGGCAGGGGCTGCGGCTTCCAAGGCGGCAAAGTCCTCCGCAGTGAGCACGACGTCCGCTGCGGCCACGTTTTCCTCCAGGTACTTGCGGCGCTTGGTGCCGGGGATGGGCACAACGTCCTGCGCCACGACCCAAGCCAGGGCCAGCTGCGCGGCCGTGACGCCCTTTGCAGTGGCAAGTGCGGTGATCTGCTCCACCATGGACAGGTTTGTGGCCATGTTTTCCTGCGTGAAGCGCGGCATTCCCCGGCGCCAGTCGTCGGCGGCGAGGTCGTCCTCGCTGGTGATGCCGCCAGTCAAAAGGCCCCTGCCCAGCGGCGAGTAGGCAACGTAGCCAATGCCAAGTTCCCGAACCGTCTCGAGCACGCCGTTGCTCTCCGGGTCCCGCTCAAAAATGGAGTATTCGGTTTGCAGTGCCGAGATCGGGTGGGCGGCGTGCGCGCGGCGGATGGTCTCCGGGGCAGCCTCGGACAGGCCAAGATAGCGGACCTTGCCTTCCGCGACGAACTCGGCCATGGCGCCCACCGTCTCTTCAATCGGGATGTTGGGATCCACACGGTGTAGGTAGTAGAGGTCCACATAATCCGTATTGAGGTGGCGCAAAGACCGTTCCAGAGCCTTGCGGGCATAGGCGGGGCTGCCGTTGACGGGGCTGCGGGAGCCGTCGTCGGCAACTTCGCTGCCAAACTTGGTGGCCAGGGCGTACTCGCCGCGGCGATGCCCAATGGCCTGACCGATGAGCTGTTCGTTGAGGAACGGCCCGTAGACTTCGGCCGTATCGATCAAGGTGACGCCCAGGTCAAGGGCCCGGTTGAGCGTGGCCGTCGACTCGACGTCGTCGCGCTCGCCGTAAAATGCGCTCATGCCCATGGCGCCCAGTCCCTCGACAGAGACCTCAAGCCCCTGACTGCCCAATTTCGTTGTTTTCATGGTGTTACACGCCTTCCCTTGAATGTGTCTCCCCGGATGCTCTCCAGGCGGGTGCTGCCTTCAAAAATGCTGCCGTACTTTGGGCTGCGGGGCAAGGGTATCCGGGGGCAAGCGGCTTTATGGTGCGCTCAATTCTCGTCCAACGTGATCCTGAGGCTGGAGGAATAGGCCCCGCCGGGCGCCTCCGCTGGCGCGTCGGCGACGGGCTGGGTGCCCGCACAGGCCACACGCGTGTGGCACGGAAAGCAAACCCGTCCTGGTCGGCGGACTCCCACTGGAACTCGACCTGCTGTCCCGGCAACAGCGTCCTGTGGCCGACGATGGCCACGTCGGCAAAATGCGCCCAGCAGCCGCCAGGGGTCGGCTCGCTGTCGATGACTCCCCAGCCGTCTTCGTCGTTCCATGAGCGCACGGTTCCCTGGCTTGCCATCCCTGTGCCCGACATCCGGTGGTCTGCCATGTCGCCAGCGTACGGCACTGATATCGGCTCCGCCACGGTCGGCAGCGATCAAATCCAGCCTTGCTGCCACGCTTTCTCGGCTGCGTCGTGCCGGGAGGCGGCGTTGAGCTTCATGATGGCCGAGGACAGGTAGTTGCGCACGGTGCCGGGGGACAGGTGCAGCCGTTCGGCAATTTGTGCCACGCTGGTGGTCGACCGGCTGAAGCGCAGGGCATCCAGCTCCCTGTCGGTTAGCGGGCAGCGTTCCGCCGTCAATGCCGCTGCTGCGATCTCGGGGTCGATGTAACGTTTGCCGGCCGCCACATCCCGGATCACATGAGCCAGGTCTTCCGCGGGGGTCGACTTCGGCACAAAGCCGGAAACCCGCGATGCCAAGGCACGCCGAAGCACCCCGGGACGGGCATGGCGGGTGACGATGATGACCCGGGTGTCCACGGTGGACAGGATGCGCACAGCCGCCTCCAGCCCGTCCGCCCGCGGCATCTCCAGATCCAGCAGGCAAATGTCCGGCTCGCAGGCCAAGGCAAGCTCGGCCGCCGTCTCGCCGTTGTCCGCGCTGGCCACCACCTCAATGTCCGGCTCCAGGCCCAAGAGCGCCTCGAGTGCGCCCCGGATCAGATGTTCGTCGTCGGCAATCAACAGCCGAATGCGCCCGGGTCCCTGTGGTTCATTCACGCAATTGTTCCTTTGCCGGGGACCCACACAAGAAATTCAAAGCAGTCGTTATCCGTGGTTGTTGTCAGGGTTCCGCCCAGCGCCCCGACGCGCTCCCGCAGGCCGGCGAGGCCTGAGCCGGGAGTCCGCGTCGAGGGGGCTTGGCTCGCCACCCCGTTGTTGCTGATGGACAGGGTGAAGCCGTGCTCGGCATCGGCCAGTGCGATGGAGACCCGGGTGGCGTTGCTGTGGCGGAGGATGTTGGTGGTGGCTTCCCGAACGGCCATGGCCAATGTCTGGCGGGCGGCAGCGGTGCCGGGCAGGCTCCCCGCCGCCAGCTCGCACCGGGCGCCGGCGGCCGTCAGCACCTCGCAGGCATTTTCCAGCTCGTTGTCCAAGGCAATCTCGCGGTACCCGGACACCAGTGAGCGGGTCTCTTCCATGGCCTGCTTGGCGATCAGCCGCGCCTGGTGGATATTTTCCCGCGCAGCGTCGACGTTGACGGTCAACAGCCGTTCGGCCAGCTCGGACTTGAGCGCAATGACTTGCAGATGGTGCCCCTGGATATCGTGCAGGTCAGCGGCAAAACGCAGCCTTTCCTGAGCCACGGCAAGCTCCCCGGCCATTTGGCGATGCCTGTCCAGCTCCACCACCACCCGCCACCACCACAGGCTGCTCAACAGCACAAACGGCATGAAGATGGCGTAGGCGAAGAGCATCCAAGTGCCGGGGTCGGGCGGGAAGCCGGAAGCCTGCCCATTCAAGACGAAGCCGGCCGCCGGTTGCAGCAGTGAAATAGCGAGCCCGGCCGCCAAGGCCAACCACCGCTGCCGTTGGGGCAGCAGGCAAGCCAGCAAACAAGCTGCCAACCAGAGGGGCAGCGCTGTCAGCATGGCATCGGCGGGCGTCAGCAGGCCCAGCAGCCAGACCCCTGCCGACGGGACCAGCAGGGCAATGGTCCAGGCAGGGCCGGGAAGTCCGCCGCCCAGCCCTGCCCGCAGAAACCAGCAGTAGCGGATCTGCGTGGCCACAGCGCAAACCAGGGCGGCAAGCAGGAACCCGGTGACGACGTCGTGCTTGAGCGAAAAATCCTGCAGGACCCCGGCGACCAACGTGGCGTCGAGCGCCAACAGGATAAAAACGATGGAACCCAGCGTGTAGGCCCAGGTGGTGTTCACGCTGCGGCCGGGAACCTGTGACGCCGGAGCCTGCCTGGCGGAGGCCTGCGTGGCGGGGTGCGGCGAGCCGGTCTGGCTGCCGTCGTCCAGCTCGAGCAAAGCTGCAGGGGTGGTGGCGGAAGTGGGCATGCTGCTCAGTCTAAAGCAATGACATTTGTCATGGTCCCGCCGTGGAAAAGCGCTGGTGGAAGGGTGACAGCAACGCACTACAGCCACCCGGACGGCGGCGACAGAATTGAATCAACAACGTTTCCGCACCATGAAAGTAGTCACGATGATTGAATCAATGCAGGCGTTCACGGCTTCCCTTCCCCCATGCTGCAGTGGGTCGGGGTGCTGCTGGTGGGAGCCATTCCGTTTGTGGAGTCCTACTTTGGTTCCGTGGTGGGCGTGCTGGGCGGGCTGAACCCGGCGGTGGCCATTGCCGCGGCCGTGGCGGGGAACATTGTCTCCATGCTGATAGTGGTGCTCAGTGCGCACGGGGTGCGGGCCAAGATTGCTGCGGGGAAGGCGCCCAAGGAATCGACCCCCCGCCGGCAAAAGCTGCGCGCCGCGTTCGACAAATACGGCGTGGCCGGGGTCAGCTTGATGGGCCAGACCATCCTGCCCAGCCAGATCACCTCCGCCGCCATGGTTTCCTTCGGTGCCCAGAAGAACGCCGTTATCCTCTGGCAGGTCATTTCCATCATCATTTGGGGCACGGTGTTCGGCGTGCTGGCCAGTGTTGGCGTCTCGCTCGCCGGCTGAGCGGTGCGCTGACGGCGAGGCGCCCGACGGGACGATGGGGGCGTTCCCGGCGACGGGCTCTAAGCCAGGGTGATGCCCAAATGTGCTGCCAGGGTCGGGGCCAAGAGGCTGAGCTGGTAGTCGTCCATGACGGTCCCGGCCATTGATCCCACGCCGTTGAGAGTGCGGAAATCAGTGCTGCGGATGTCAAAGTCCTGCAACGTTGCCTGCAGGAGGTCAAGGGTTCCGATCCGGCAGTTCTTCAGGGACAACCGGGTGACCGTGGCGCCGCCCAGATCCAGTTCGTCAATGATGCAGTCGCTGATTTGCAGGTCGGTGATTTTTGCGGAGCGCAGGTTCAAAAAATCCAGTTTTCCGCCATCAATGCGCACATTGGTCCAAGCACTGTCGTACAGCTCCGCCGATCCCCACCGCGGTGCAGTGATTTGAACATCCCGCCAGCTGCTCCGCGACGCCTTCAGTACCGGGGCGAAACTGTCGGCGAGGATGACGTCACGGAACCGCACGCCACGCATTTGGGCGTTGTGGAACGTGGCGCGGTGCAACTCGCATTCCAGAAAGTCCGTGGAGGTGAGGTCTGCGCCGGCGAAGTCCGTTCCGTCAAAGAGCTGGCCGTCGTGGCTGTCCCCGGAACTGAAGAATCGGTCTTCGTTGGGTTCGAGGCCCTTGAGTGTGACGGGGGAGAGGCGGGGTGCGCGGGGAGCGGGTTTTGAAGCCATGCCACCACAGTATCCGTCTGCGCAGATGGGAGGATTCTGCTACCCACCCGGCTCAGGAAAGCCGGGAGACCAGCTTGAAACGTTGCAGCACCAGCACGGTGTCGTCATCCACCGTGAAGTCAGGGTCGCCCATGGCATTGCGCATCTCGGCGGAGTGCCAAAAGTGTTCATGTCCCTCCCGCCACTGTGCCACGGTGGTGTCGCCCTCTCCTTCGTCGATGACGTGCTGCAGGTCGACGTCCGCCAGCCGGGCATGGCGAACCTCCGTGGTTTCAATGACGGCAACCCCTTTGCCGTCCGAATCAACTACCACCTCCCTTTGGCCAATGACGGGCAGCTCCTCCTGCTCAATCTCATATTCAATGAGTGTGGTGGTGGTGGACGTCTTGGACCCGTCGAGGATCGCCGCCACCAGTTGATCGCGCAGCGGCCCGGGGAATGCGAACTCTGCAATGGCCATGGACGGCATGCCGGGCAGGGAAATGAAGTCAGTCACGGGGAAAGCCTGCTTTCGTTGTTTTGGTTCAGTTGTACCAATTCTTGAGTGAGATTCAACCGCGCCTGGCTGGCCCACAATTCGCGGCCCCTCTGTGTGTGAAACAGTGGCTCCAGTGCCAACAATCGGCGCACGACGACGGCCCTTCCCTTGGCGAAATCGTTCGCCGACACGTGGGCATAGTCCTGGCGGACGCCCGAAACGTAGCGGAAGTATGCGTCGGGCGGTCCACCCAGCACAGCTAGGTCGGCGTCGCACAGGAGGTGCCCGGCCTCGTCTGCCGTGGCAGGGGAATGCGTGGCGGTCAGGCGGACAAGACGGGCGATCTCGGCGGCTTCACCCGGCGAAACTACGCCTTCAAGACTCAACTGTGCCAAGACTGCCGAGTCTTCCTCGTCAGTGGCGGTGCCGCGGTACACGGCGTCGTGAAACCATGCGGCCAGCGCCACGGGCCGTGGCACGTTGCGGTGGGCAAGCTGATCCAGGGCCTCCAACACTGCCAGCAGGTGGGTGGCGGAATGGTAGTGCCGGTGCGGTTCGTTCCAGCAGGCCAGCAGCTCCGTTCCCAGCTCGACGTGGTGGGGCATGAGCGCATTCCAGCGCATTTCCAGAACCGATCCCACGGACTTGATGCGGTACTTGGCCCTGATTCGCAGGCCTGAGGTGATCAGGGTGCGGGCCAGCTCCTTGCCGGAGAGCGGCGCTGCCCCCGCCGCGACCAGTTTTTTGTAGAGTCGTTGCGGGACGTCGTAGTGGTCAAGGTCGAATGCTCGTTTGGAGATGCCGTTGGCTGCGGCAAAGTCGTGGAGCTCGGAGACGGAGGTGTCCGAAATCAGGTGCGAGAACACCGTGCCGTGCGCCGGCCAATAGGGCGGATCGATGAAGATCATGGCCCCAGTTTAGGCCGGTGTGGCCGGGGAGCCGGCTGCTCGGCGGATAGGGTCCCGGCGGTGCGGCCCGCATAGACTCGTTTCAGTCCAGCAAACCAAGTGAAGGCCGGCGCAATGCGAAACGAAGACTCTACTGTCCAGGCCACTTTCAACGGCATCGCCCGGCGCTATGACTTGATGAACCGTCTCATGACATTGGGCTCCCACAAGCGCTGGTGCCGGGAGTTGGCGCAATGTGCCACCTCCGGCGGAGGCGATAACTTTCTGGACCTGGCCACGGGGACCGGTGTCATCGCCAGGGCCGTCCGCGAACAGAGCCCGGAGAGCGCCATCATCGGGGCGGACTTCTCCGCGGCCATGCTCGCGATGGCCCGCAGCATCGAGGGCAATGCGGGCATTGACTGGCAATTCGCCGACGCCCACGAGCTGCCCTTCGACGACGGCGCCTTCGACGCCGTCACGCACGGCTACCTGCTGCGCAACGTCAGCGACTTGGACCAGGTCCTTGCCGAACAGTTCCGCGTCCTCAAGCCCGGCGGCGTCGTCGCAGCGATTGAGACATCTCCGCCTTCCGGCCTTCTGGGCCCGTTGGTGCGGCTGGGCATGCGGGTGGTGGTGCCGACGCTCGGGACGCTCATCGGACGGGATCGGGGCGCCTACAAGTACCTCGTCGAGTCCACCCTCGGCTTCATGGGGCCCGAAGCGCTGAGGCGCCGTTTTGAGCGGGCCGGTTTCACCGACGTCCACGTCAAGGCCAAACTCCTGGGCACGAACATGATTTGGACTGCGCGCAAGCCCGGCTGAGCGGGTCAGCTCGAAGGTCGCCTGCCTTGGCCGGAGCTGGCGCCGGCCCCGCCTAAAGTTCCCGTTCCACATGGATGGCCAGCGCGTCGCGGACAAAGCCGGCGCCTTTCGCCCCGCCGTAATTTGCGGCGAACCGGGCATCGGCCACATACATTTCTGCCACACCCAGCACGTAGCCGCGAACATCCCCGTCGGGCTTGGCCGCAGGTGTTCCCGGGATGGATGCCAGCCACTGAACGTGGCGCCTGGCCAAGCCCTGCGCCGCTGCAGAATCAGGGGCTGCGCCACTGGCGCATGCTGCAATCCATGCACCGTTCAAGGTTGCAACGTTTTCTTTCCACAGCGACTTCCCTGCGGAGTCCTTCCCGCGCCAATAGGCATCGCTGTCGGCGTAGGCTTCCTTGCCCCAACGATCTTCCACCTCCTCCCGGTACTGCGTGTGGTCAAAGCCGTCGAACATGTTCCCAGTCATGGTTTCCTCTCCTTTTGAAACGGTTTCAATGGTCCTTTCGACGGCTGCTATCTGCCGCCCGAGCCGTTCCTGTTCCGCCCGCAGCAAGCTGACGTGGCTTAGCAATGCCCGTGCCGGGGTACTCTGATGCGTCAGAACTTCGGCAATGGCAGGCAGGCCCAGCCCCAGTTCCCGCAGCAATAAAATGCGTTGCAGCCGCACCAGGGCCGCGTGGTCGTAGTGGCGGTAGCCGTTGCCGGCAATCCGGGTGGGCGGCAGGAGTCCGATCGCGTCGTAGTGACGCAGGGTGCGGCTGGTGGTGCCCGTCAGGGTGGCGACTTCTTGGATTGAAAGGTCCATAAACTTCAGCGTAGGGGTTGACGTTGCGTCAAGGTCAAGGGGAATTTTTGCCAGCGATGGAATCGCGGGAATAAACCCTCCCAAAGTAAACTTGAGCGTAGTAGACTCAACTTTATAGAAGTGACCAAGCAGCGCACGCTGCTCGACCGAAAGGACCCCTCTTGGACGCCAAATTCACCACAAAGAGCCAGGAGGCTCTTTCCGCCGCCGCCATGAACGCCTCGACCGCCGGCAACCCCACGGTGGAGCCGGCCCACCTGCTCAAGGCACTCATGGACCAGCGCCAGGGCGTGGCCGTCGCGCTCCTGAAGGCTGCTGGCGTCGACCCCGACGAGGTCAGTGTCGGCGCCAGCACCGCCATTCGCAACCTCCCGTCGTCGTCCGGGACCTCCGTGGCGCAAGCCCAGCTCAGCCGCAACACCCTGGTGGTGGTGGCGGCAGCCCAGCAGCTGGCCGAGCGCATGGGGGACAGCTACGTCTCCACCGAACACCTGCTGCTGGGGTTGGCGGACGACGCCGGAGCTACAGGGGGTGCCCTGCGCACGGCTGGTGCCACGAAGGCTGCGCTTGATGCCGCGCTGCCTTCCGTGCGCGGCGACGGCAAGGTCAGCAACCCGGATCCGGAAAACACGTTCCAGGCGCTGGAGAAGTTCGGCGTGGACATGACGGCCGTGGCACGTTCGGGCAAGCTTGACCCCGTGATTGGCCGAGACGCGGAAATTCGCCGGGTGGTGCAGGTTTTGAGCCGTCGGACGAAGAACAACCCTGTGCTCATTGGTGATCCCGGGGTCGGGAAGACGGCTGTTGTTGAAGGCCTTGCCCAGCGCATGGTGGCCGGCGACGTGCCTGAATCGCTGCGCGGAAAGTCCTTGATCAGCCTTGACCTCTCGGCCATGGTGGCCGGTGCAAAGTACCGCGGCGAGTTTGAGGAGCGGCTCAAGGCGGTGCTGGAGGAAATCAAGGCCTCCGACGGACAAATAGTCACGTTCATCGACGAAATTCACACTGTGGTCGGCGCCGGCGCTTCCGAGGGTTCCATGGATGCCGGCAACATGCTCAAGCCCATGCTGGCCCGCGGCGAACTGCGCCTGATCGGTGCCACCACCCTCGATGAGTACCGCGAGAACATTGAAAAGGACCCGGCGCTGGAGCGCCGCTTCCAGCAGGTTTATGTGGGCGAGCCCAGCGTTGACGACACCATCGGCATTTTGCGCGGCCTGAAGGAACGCTACGAGGCGCATCACAAGGTGGCCATCGCCGACTCTGCCCTGGTCGCAGCGGCCACGCTGTCAAACCGCTATATCAGCGGTCGACAGCTGCCCGACAAGGCCATCGACCTGATGGACGAGGCGGCATCCCGACTGCGCATGGAAATTGACTCCGCCCCGGAAGAGATCGACCAGCTGCGCCGCTCGGTGGACCGGCTGACCATGGAGGAACTTGCGCTCAGCGGCGAGACGGATGCCGCCTCGATTGAAAGGCTCGATGCCTTGCGCGCCGACATGGCCGACAAGAAGGAGGAACTCGCAGGGTTGAACGCGCGCTGGGAAGCTGAAAAGGCGGGCCTGAACCGCGTGGGCGACCTCAAGGCCAAGCTCGATGAGTTGCGCTCGGTGGCGGACAAGGCCCAGCGCGACGGCGACTTGGAACGGGCGTCCCGAGTTCTCTATGGTGAGATGCCCGCCGTCCAGCGTGAACTCGACGCTGCCGCCGCAGAAGAAGAATCTGCCGACAAGCTTGATCTAATGGTTGCCGAAGAGGTCACGGCCGATGACATCGCGGAGGTTATTTCAGCTTGGACCGGTATTCCTGCCGGGCGCATGCTGCAGGGTGAAAGTGCGAAGCTGCTGCAGATGGAGCAGGTGATCGGTTCCCGGTTGATCGGCCAGAGCAAGGCCGTGACTGCCGTGTCCGACGCCGTCCGCCGCGCCCGTGCCGGCATCAGCGACCCGAACCGCCCCACCGGCTCGTTCCTGTTCCTGGGCCCCACCGGCGTGGGCAAGACGGAGCTGGCGAAGGCGCTTGCCGATTTTCTTTTCGACGACGAGCGGGCCATGATCCGCATCGACATGAGCGAGTACTCGGAGAAGCACTCCGTATCCCGGCTGGTGGGCGCCCCTCCCGGATATGTCGGTTACGACGAGGGTGGGCAGCTGACCGAGGCCGTGCGCCGTCGTCCGTATTCGGTGGTGCTGCTGGACGAGGTGGAGAAAGCCCACCCGGAAGTCTTTGACGTCCTGTTGCAGGTGTTCGACGACGGCCGGCTCACGGACGGGCAGGGCCGCACGGTGGACTTCCGAAACGTCATCGTGGTGCTGACTTCCAACCTGGGCTCACAGTTCCTGGTCAACCCAAACCTGGCCGACGAAGACAAGCACAAGGCGGTCATGGCCGTCGTGGAGTCGTCCTTCAAGCCTGAATTCCTCAACCGCCTCGATGAGATCGTCATGTTTGACGCGCTCAGCATCGAAGAGCTCTCGCGGATTGTTGAACTGCAGGTGCAGGCGCTGGCCGCCCGCCTGTACGAGCGCCGGCTGAGCCTTGAGGTGAGCGATGCCGCAAAGGCGTGGCTGGCGATGACCGGTTACGACCCGGCATACGGTGCACGTCCGTTGCGCAGGCTGGTGCAGCGGCAGATCGGCGACCGGCTGGCAAGGGAGATCCTGGCCGGTGCCATTGTCGATGGCGACACCGTCGTGGTGGACACGGCGGAGGACTTTGACGAGCTGGACCTGGATGCAGCCAGCGGATCGGGCTTGACCGTCAGCCGCAAGTAGCCGCACCGGCGCCTCGAACCCATCGCCGGTGGTTGGCTTGCCGAGACCAAGATCTGGACAAGCTCACCCACCGGCAACCTCGAGCACCCGGGTTTTTGCTACTTGATGATTGATGATTCCAAGAGGTTTCCGTCTCGGGTGTCCGACACCATGCAATCAACCCGACGGTCGTCATTGGTATTCCAGCTTGCTTCGGAGGGGTAAGCCGTGGATTGCTTCAATGTCTTGATGCCGGAGGCATCGGAAGTGAATTCCACGCTGTCGCAAACCTTGACGGCCCGGGCTTTGAGCGCTTCGGCTCCGGGGAATTTCTCGTCCTCGCCGTAGTAGTAGACGCCGACCAATTCGGCGTTGTGCGGGCTGTTGCAAAACACGACGTCGGCGTCAGTGGAAACGTCCTTGAAATCGCGCAGACAGTCCCCTTCAAGCCACTTCAACGGCGACACGGCGGGCAAGATGACGTCTGCATCGGGGTCCGCTGCATCAACACCGGGACTGGCAGGCGTGCTCTGCGGGTCCGCGAGCTGTGAGGTTTCCACCGATACTGGGGACGCCACCTTCGCAATGCCGGAAGAGAACAAGCTGACCAGCAGCCACACAAACAGGGCGATCAGCCCCAACCCGACCACAACGACGCCGAGCACAATGAAAAGCTTCTTCTTGTTGCTGCCGGAGGATGAGCCGGGGCCTTGCGGTCCGCCGGGGCCTTGCGGTCCGCCGGGGCCGCCGTAGCCGGGGCCTTGCGGTCCGCCGGGGCCTTGCGGTCCGCCGGGGTATCCCGGAACAGGGGGAACTCCGGGCGCTCCTGCTTGCGGCATTCCACCGTAGGGCTGTGGCCCCGGCTGGGGCTGCGCTCCGTAGGGAGGCTGCCCGGCTGCAGGTGCCTGTTGGTCCTGCGGAGATCCGAATTCCGACGGCGCACCCGCATCCGGGGGGCCGCCAGCTGCAGAGCCGCTTGCAGCGGCGGCTGAACGGGCGGCAGCTTCTTCTTCGCCGCGGGCAAGTTGCGATGGGGACTGCCAGGCATTGGCTTTGGGTTGCCACGGAGTGCCGGATTGCTGCCAAGGGGTTTCCGGGCGGCGCCAACCATGACCGTCGTCAATGCCTGCGCCAATATGCGGTGCGGGGGCATTGTGTGCTGCTGCGGCGCCTGCGCCAGCGGCTGCAGCCGTGCCAGCTTCAGTCCCGGACGGACCGGTGGTCTCTGCCGGGTCGGTTGAGTCAGCTGCTGCGGGCGATGCGGACTGCGGCGCAGGCATCGCGGGCGGCTGGGCAGGGAACTGCGGCTGGGCAGGGAACTGCGGCTGGGCTTCCTGCGGCAGCGGCGCAACGGGTGTTGCGGGCTGTTCCGGCGTTTCCACTGGGCCTCCGGGCGTGGGTTCTGGTTCGCTTTGCCGCACGGGAGCCGCCTGCTGCACGGGGTTGGCCTGCACGGGGTTGGCCTGCTCGGGCGAGGTTGCCGGCTCGTTTTGATGCCCCTGCCCAGCTTGCTTCGACCATGGGTTGCTGGCGATCGGAGGCTTCGAGAAGTCCGTGCGCAGAACTGTCGAGGCTGAATCCCAGTCAACATTATCCTCGGCCGAAGAATCAGGGTCCGACTCAGACCCGGTCGATGCTGCAGACTCGGGTTCGGCAACCGCCGGTGCGGGAATTGCAGGTGCCTGGAAGTCGGGGCTCTTGAAGTCCGGGGCGGGAATTTCGTGGCCCATGGGAGTGGAGAGGCCCTGAGCGGCCAGCTTGGCCTCTTGTCCAACACGGGCAGCCTCGGCCTCAGCTGCTTCAAGATCAACGCGCTCGGCTACATCGTCACTGATTGCCGCAGCACCGAGTTCCGGCTCGGCAAACTCGTAGTCCACGCCTGCGACGGAGGGATCCGGATTGTTCGCGGACGGCTCACCGGACACTGATTGAGCGCTTTCGTTGTCGGCCTGCTCGTTGGCCTTGCTGCTCTCGTTCATGGGGGCTTACCTTCCGTGCTGCGCCTTGCCTGGCGCAAAAACTTGTTCCTGTGGTGAGGACAACGATGTGCTGACAGCCACTCTGTGGATGCTGGAAACACGCCGCCTCATGGAATAAATGCTCTGCTCATACGTGACTCTACCGAATAAAGCGCAGGGAGAGGCTGAATATTTGTGTTTGGCTATGGGCAGAACACCCCATGGTGGGACGCGACCGGGGCAGAACTAATGTAATCTAGGAGTACGACAAACTGACCGAATATTCCGGAGCCTCGCTCTTAGCCCGAGCGACCACCTCCGGTCCAAGTGTAAAAAGGGGGTCACGCCATGGGGCGCGGCCGTCAAAAGGCGAAAGCAACCAAGCAGGCTCGGGACATTAAGTACTACTCCCCGAACACTGATTATTCAGCTCTGCAAAAAGAGCTCGGTGCGACTACTCGGCGAGCCCCGAGCCATCACAGTGAGATTCCTGCAGAGCCGGACTATTCGGCATATGAAGACAAGTATGCGGATCAGTTTGAGGACGACGACGACGTGGACACCCGCCGCATTGGCTAGGGACGATTAGACACCAAACGCAACAAACCCTGCATGACGCACAGCCAAAAAGCTGTCGCGGCGTGTGGGGATTTTGTTGTTCCCCACGCCCTCCCCAAGGTTGGCTCGCGGGCGAGCCGCCCTTGGGGCCCCTCGGGCGCGTGGGCCCAGCCCTCGCCGGTGTGGGCCCACCACGCCCTCCCCGAGGGGCCCAGCCGCCGGCTCCCACGCCCGTCTAGGCTAAAATGCCGCAGTTTGACGGAAATGCCATGGAACAAACCCTGGCATTTCCGTCAAACTGCGGCATCTGTCAGCTCAGACAGCGGCGGCCCCCACCCGGAAGGTGGGGGCCGCCGTCGAACGTGAAAATTAGGAAGCGTAGTTGCCCACCAGGCGGACTGCGCCGCCGTCAACGCCCTTGGCGCCTTGGGTGTAGTCAGCGCCGGTTTTGTCGGAATCCGCGGACTCCCTGGTGACAGTGCCCATGACCCATGACGGCAAGCCGCGGGCGTTCAGGCGATCAACTGCGGCGTCAGCGGCGTCAGCAGAGACCACCGCCACCATGCCAACACCAAGGTTCAAGGTGCGCTCCAGATCAGCCAGCGGCACGTTGCCCAACTGCGAGACCAAGTTGAAGATGGCCGGCAGGCTCCACGTGGAGCGGTCGACCGTGCCGATGAGGCCCTGAGGCAGCACGCGTGCCAGATTGGCGGCCAAGCCACCGCCGGTGATGTGGCTGAATCCGTGCACGGCTTTTTCCTGCGTGACAGGAAGATAGCGGGTCAGGTCCAGGCAATCCGCAGCGTAGACGCGGGTGGGTTCCAGCAGCTCCTCGCCCAAAGTGCGGCCAAGTTCCGACACCTGCCGGTCAAGGGCCCATCCTGCATGGTTGATGACGCGGCGGACCAGCGAGTAGCCGTTGGAGTGCAGGCCCGAGGACGCCATCGCGATGATGACATCGCCTTCCCGCACGCGTTCGGGACCCAGCAACAAATCAGCCTCGACGACACCCGTGCAGGCACCTGCGACGTCGTACTCGTCGGGAGCCAGCAGGCCGGGGTGCTCGGCGGTCTCGCCACCGACCAACGCGGTGCCGGCCACCTTGCAAGCGCCGGCGATGCCGCGGACAATGTCTGCCACGCGCTGCGGGACAACTTTGCCGGTGGCGATGTAGTCGGTCATGAACAAAGGCTCGGCGCCAACCACCACAATGTCGTCAACCACCATGCCGACCAGGTCGTAACCAATGGTGTCGTGGATGTCCATGGCCTGGGCGATGGCCACCTTGGTGCCCACACCGTCGGTGGAGGTTGCCAGGTACGGCTTTTTGTAGGTCAGCAGCTTGGAGACGTCGTACAGGCCGGCGAATCCGCCAAAACCGCCCACCACGTTCGCCCCGTGCGTGGCCTTGACGGCTTCCTTCATCAGCTCAACGGCGAGGTCGCCTGCTTCGGTGTCAACACCGGCGCTGGCGTAGGTAATAGCCGGTGCGGGGGAATCATGGGAGGCGTTGGGCATGGCGTCTCTTTTCGTGGGAAAGTTTCAAGAACCGTTGGGGGCGGTGCGGTCTTGGTCGGTCAGGAGCTTTTCCATTTCCGCGTCGGGGCCCGGGTCGCAACCGGTGGAGGGTGTGGCGTTGCCGGCAGCGGTGCGCTCTAGCAGGTTCTTGCCCAAACGGTCGCCGGTGGGGAGCTCGATGGGGTACGTGCCGGTGAAGCAGGCCGTGCAGAGGCGTTCGCGAGGCTGCAGGGTAGCGTCGATCATGCCGTCTTCGGAAATGTACGCCAGCGAGTCGGCGCCGATGGATGTTCCAATCTCCTCTATGGCAGCGCCGTTGGCTATCAGTTCGGCGCGGGAGGCGAAGTCGATCCCGTAGAAACATGGCCAGCGCACGGGTGGCGAGGAGATCTTCACATGAACTTCCGCGGCCCCGGCCTCCTTGAGCATGCGGACCACTGCACGCTGCGTGTTGCCGCGGACGATGGAGTCGTCGACCACAATGATGCGCTTGCCGCGAATCACGGACTCCAGGGCGTTCAGCTTCAACTTGATGCCCAACTTGCGCAGGGTCTCGCTGGGCTGGATGAATGTGCGGCCAACGTAGGCGTTCTTGACAAAGCCGTGGGCAAAGGGGATGCCGGACTGTTCGGCATAGCCGATGGCTGCCGGAGTGCCGGACTCCGGAACTGGAATGACAAGATCCGCGTCGGCATGGTTTTCGCGGGCCAGCTGGCGGCCCATTTCCACGCGGGACTCGTACACGGAGCGGCCGGCGATGGTGGCATCCGGGCGGGCCAAGTATACGTACTCGAAGACGCAGCCGGCCGGGGTGGCCGGGGCGAAGCGCTGGGAGCGGACGCCGTCTTCATCGATGGCGATGAACTCGCCGGGTTCGATTTCGCGAATCGTGCTGGCACCGATGGTGTTCAGGGCGGCACCTTCGGAGGCAACAACCCAGCCGCTGTCCAGCCGGCCCAGCACCAGCGGGCGGACGCCGTGCGGGTCGCGGGCCGCGTACAGGGTGTGTTCGTCCATGAAGACGAAAGAGAAGGCCCCGTGGATTTTGGGCAGCAGCTCCATGGCTGTGTCTTCCAGGGTCTTGCCCTCTTCGCCCTTGAGCAGGGTGGTGACAAGGGCGGTGTCGGTGGTGTTGCCCTGGGCCATTTCGCCGGCGGTGGGAACGCCGTAGCGCTCCAGGACCAGCTCGTGCAGTTCAGCGGAGTTGGTGAGGTTGCCGTTGTGCGCAAGCGCGACGGCGCCGTTGCCCGTTGCGCCGAGGGTGGGCTGGGCATTGGACCAGTTGTTGGCGCCCGTGGTGGAGTACCGGCAGTGGCCGACGGCGATGTGCCCGGTCAGGGTGTTCAGCGTGGGTTCGTCAAAAACCTGGGATACGAGGCCCATGTCCTTGTACACACTGATCCGCGTGCCGTCGCTTGTTGCGATGCCGGCGGACTCCTGTCCGCGGTGCTGCAACGAATACAGCCCGTAATAGGTTAGTTTTGCAACCTCTTCACCGGGTGCCCAGATGCCCAGCACGCCACAAGCGTCCTGAGGTCCCTTTTCGCCGGGTAAAAGATCATGGGATAGTTTTCCGTCTCCGCGTGCCACGTTGAAATTGTCTCACGTAATGGCAGCGGCGCTAACCGATTGTGACCTGCGTTATGCTCCCGATCGTGCGATGGGACGCTAAGCGGTTTCGGCCGCAGCGTTGCGATCGTCGTCGGGCAGCGCTTCTGCAACCAGGGTTTTGCTGCGGCGCCTTCCCCGATGGTCCAGCACCAGTGCCACGATGGCGCCGAGCCCGGCCCCCGGCAGCATCAGCAAGACCGTAAACAAGCCAAAGACGCTGGAAGCTTCAAATCCCTCGGTGGGCGGGAGCATGTAAGTGAAAATAGCGGCCGTGGCCACTCCTGCCAACGCGCCTGCAATCAGGAACGGGACGTATTTTGGGGCCCGGCGCACCTGCAGTTGGCGGGGCTCTCCGGGGGTGGTTTCAGGCTGGGAAGTCATGCCACTAGGGTACCTGCCCAACCTTGGAGCCAGTCCGGGAACGCGGCGGGTTCGCTAAAAGGGGAGTTCGGCGGACAGCTCTGCACGCAAACCGGAGGCAGCCACCAAACCGCGGTCGACGGCGTCGGACCAGCTGGTGCCGCCGGTCACCAGCGCGAGCCAGGTTTCGGCGTCGCACTCCACCACATTGGGCGGGGTGCCCCGGGTGTGCCGCGGGCCGGCCACGCACTGGGTGACACCAAAGGGCGGGACGCGCACCTCCACCGAGTTCCCGGGGGCGCGTGCGGCGAGCTCTTCCAGCGAGAAGCGCACGGCCATGGCAGTGACCGGACGGGTGCGATCCCCGGAGCGCCAGGCTGCCAGGGCAGCGTGGCCTTCGGCAATGTCAATGCGTCGTCTGGCGACCATGGGAGTCTCCTGGCTGGCTGGCGGGTGTGGGCGGCTAGTCCAGCAGGGAGCTGACGGCCTGGCCGAGCCGCAGGCTGCCGGCGGGGGAGTTGCCGCCCATGACAGGGGGAACCACTTTTCCGAGCACCCCCGCAACGGCGGGAATGTCCACGGCGCCGGACACGGCCAGCAGGGTCAGCCCCACCAACGTGGCAGCGCGGCCGTTGCCGTCGAGGATCTTCACGGCCACGCTGGCACCCGTGGGGGTGGACATGGCAAGGACGCCTTCGGCACCCATTTTGGCCAGGATGCCAAGATCCTCCATGACCACCGTGTTGGGCAAACCGTGGCCCTCGACGGCCCAAGGATAGTCCAGCATTGACGTGGCAACGGTGGCTGCACGGGCGTTGGCGTGCTTGTCCGACGGGGCCTTCGCCAGGGTCGAAAAAGCCCTGGCCAGGCCGGTCAGGCTGACGGCCATGACGGGTGCACCGCAGCCGTCAACGCCTGTGTGTCGCACTGTTTCGCCCGTGTATTCCTCCAGCACGGTGCGCACTGCCCGCTGCATGGGATGGTTGGGCTCCAGATAGCCGGAGAGGTCCCAGCCGTTTTCCACGCACGCCCACAGGAAGGCCGCGTGCTTTCCTGAACAGTTCATGGCCAGCTTGGATTTCTCACGTTCGGTGCGCACCATCCAGGCGCGGGCCGTGGAATCGCCGGGCCAAGCCGCCGGGCAGCCGAGGTGTTTTTCCTCCAAGCCCGCCGCTTTGAGCATGCCTGACACCACGTCCATGTGTTCGATGGAACCGCGATGGCTGCCGGCGGCGATGGCCACTTGGACCCCTCGAAGCGGGACGCCCGACTGCATGGAGGCCAACGCCTGGAACGGCTTGGTGGCCGACCGCGGATAAATGGGGGCCGTGACATCGCCCAGTTCGGTGACAACCGAGCCGTCGCCGGCCACGACGACGGCGGATCCGATGTGCACGGACTCGACGAATCCGCTGCGTTCCAGGACGGCGAGCTCAACGGCGTCGTGCGCCCTGAAAGTATGAATCATGGTGTCATCTTAGCGACTACAACGGTGTTGCCAGGCCGGTGGACGCCTTGATGACAAGGGGCACCGCCCCTGCCGGCTTGTCCGTGGCTGCGGCCTTGGCGACGGCGTCGAGTTCCTCGGGGGCCACAAAGATTGTCAGGGTGCCCGTGCGCCCGTCGGGAATGATCTTGTGGATGGCGGCGCCTTGGGCGTCCGGAAGGCTGGCCTGCCAGGCCGAAACTGCCTGCAGGGCCGTCTCCAGGGCGGCGGCGCCGATGGTGACAATTTTGGGGATGGCCCCCGCGTCCGTCACGACGGCCGCCGCCGCCTCGGTGGTGACGGCAACATGGAGTTTGTCATCTTCAATCCAGGAGTCCGAGTAGGCCTCGCCGAGTTTTGCGCGCAGGCTGTCGTTGAGCTGGAGCAAAGTGTTGGCATCTGCAGTGCTGGAGGAAGTGCTGGAAGAAACGGACGACGGCGGTGCGCTGGGGTCCTGTTGGGGGGCGCATGCGCTCATGCCGACGGCTCCTGTCATGGTGGTGGCGAGGACAAGTGCTGCCACGGCTTTGTTGTTCATGGTGCCTCCCGTTCTTGCGGTAAAGAGCTTGCGGTGGAAAAGAAGTAGGCCCCATTCACTGGTGAACGGGACCCACTCCTTAGGGTGTTGCGATGATGAAACTACAGCTTAGTGCAGGCGCTGTTAGTTCGTTGACTTGCGGCGGCGGAACAGCAGGAATGCGGCTCCACCCAAGAGCAGGATGCCGCCAGCTGCGCCGAGCACCAGCAGTGAGCTGGATGCGCCGGTGTTGGCCAGGTCGTTGTCGGATGGGGCCGTTGTGGGCGCCGGTGCCGTTGGCGGGGCCTGTGTGGGCTCCTGCGTGGGCGCCTGGGTTGCCGGCGGGGCCGGGGCGGCCAGCACCGAGAAGTCCGAGGAGGCCGTCAGTGACTGAACGTCGCCGACGGTCTGCACGGCAGTGACGGTGTAGTCGCCGGTGCCAAGCTTGGCATCCAGCTTTACGCTCCACTTGCCGCCATCAACTGCGGCGTCGTGCTTCTTGCCGTCGATTGTCACTGAGACAGCCGCGCCTTCAATGTTGCTGCCCGAGACTACAGACGGGCCCTGGTCGAAGGCGAACTCCTGACCGTTGGAGGGCGAGGTGATGGCCGGGGCTGCCGGAACCACGTTGAACTTGTTGGTGGCCGTCTTGGAGTCGTTCCAGTCCTTCAGTGTCTGCTTGGCCGTGATGGTGTGGTTGCCAACTTCCAGGGCGGTGGACACTTCGAAGGACCAGGTGCCGTCCTTAGCGACGTCGACTGAGCCTTCGACATCGCCAGTCAGCTCAATGGTTGCGCCGGCCTTGCCGGTGCCCGTGATGGAAGTGACGGGGGCAGCTACTGTGCCGTCCTGCGCAGGTGCCGTGATGGCCGGGACGGCCAGGGTCTGCTTGATGACCTCAATCGAGCCTGTGGTGGTTTCCGAGGTGCTGAAGCCATTCTTGGCCTGGGCCTTGACTGCAAAGGTGCCGAACGCGTTGGGTGCCTTCGCGGTCCATGTGCCGTCGGCGCCAACGGTTGCTTCGGTAGTGGTTCCGTCAATCGTGATGGAGACTGTGGTGCCTGCGGGGGCGCCGGCAACAGTGCCCTTCACGTCGGTCGAGCGGAAGACCTGCCCGGTTGTGGTGATCTTGGGGGCGTTGAGGAAGATCTTGACGGAGTAGCCGTCGGTGTGCTTCAAGGCGTCAGTGAGTGACACGCCATAGGTGAGTCCGCCACCGCCAGCGCTGATCATGCCTACTGCAAGTGTGCCGGCAATGATGGACCCGCCGGAATCACCCTCGGCGGCATTGAGATCCGTGGAAGTAAAGCCTCGAACGGCGCGAACGTCTTTCGGGTCTTCGCCGGGCTTGGGATTTTTGGGGTCCTTGGGATAGTTTTTGCCACCGACAAGGAAGGCTCCAACTTCAGAGACTGTGCCGCAGGACCAGCCAGTTGTGCGGCCGGACTTGCAGATGGAGGTTCCAAGGATCGCATCGGAAACGCCCGCCACCTGGGGACCCGAGTCCTGCAGGGAGGCGGGGGTGGTCCAGTCGGTGACCTTGGGCAGCTGGGTCAGCTCCGTATTGATGCCGTCAATGACGGAGACGTCCGTGCCGATATTGCCAGGGTTTTGCGAAAAAGGATCGATCGCCGGTGAATTGCCGGGGCCGCCAAATTGTGAAAAGCCGAGGAGTCCCAACAGCACCGTTCCTTCGGCTTCTGTGCTGGGACCGCCTGTGACTGCTGTGTCCTTGAGAGGATTGGTCAGTCCGGCCACAGGCAGTGACCCGTCATTCGAGCAGTGACCTGCCGAAATAACGGCAGGGTCGCCTTCTTTGTTGAAACCGTTCCAGCCGATGCTGCACAATTCACCTTTGCCTGTTGCGGGGTCAAGCGCGATGTAGCCCTGGCCGTTGACAACGTCGCCTGCCAAAGCACCGGCCGGTCCTTGTGCAGGCTCAACCACCACGTTGCCGTACTTGGCGGCAAAGTCGTCAGTGGAGGGTTTGGCTGCCTGTGTGAATGATCGCTGCGTCGCCATGGGGCTGGTGGTTGCTGCATCACCGGTGCGGATGACGAACTCGCCATTGCCATTGACCATGATGGACTGCAGCGCCGTGGCACCAAATTCGCCCACGTAGTCGGCGAACAAAGCGTCGACACTTGCGGCATCGATCTTGGCGAAGGACGGCGCGGCAGTGGGGTCGGAGACCGCCACCTTGGCGTCTCCTGCCGCGGCCTTGGCAACATCCGCTACGGACGTCTTGACCTTGATGGTGTCGCCGTCAACTAAGACCACGGCGGCAGGGTCGGCCTTGGCGAGCTTGGTCTGCACTTCAGCGGCCTTGGTGGCCAAGACGCCCTGGGCGTTGAATTCCTCAACGCTCATCCCCAAGTCGCGTTCCACTGCGGCGGCGAGGCCTGCAGGCAGTGAAGCGTCCGTGGACGTGGCAGCCGCGGTGGCAGCAGGCTCCGGGTTTGTGGTGGCAGCCGGCGTAGGGCTTGAAGTCGCGGCGGCCGTGGAGCTCGCGGTGGCGATCGGCTCGGACGTGGGTGCTGCGGAGGCGGTGCCGGCGGCAAAAGTGCCGCCAATCAAAACCGCAGCTGCGGCGCAGGCCGCGCTTCCGCGCATGGCAAAGGTGCGCTTGGATGCTTGCATGTAATGGTTCCCCTATGAAGTGATGAAAAGTGCAGTGGCGCTGTGCTGCAGTGATGAACTGCGCAGGCGCCATGGGCGCCGAAGATTGCCGCAACTCAGGGCAGGCAACCCCCGCATAAAGCTATCAAGTGGATTAACGGACTGCAATTGTACAGGGGCGTGTAGCGACACAATGGGTGCTGTTTCCCCGTGTTTGCACGGATGGGAGGGGTGCCCATTGACGTTTTCAGGCATCCATGCATGGATTATTTTCGGACCGAAACGGCACCTGCTGGGAGGATTTCGGCAGCAAGTGGCTGCCTTCAATCGTCGTTATGCTGCCGTCGGCCTGTTGCCCAGTACCCTTGAGGGGTGAAGGTTCTAGTGATTGGCCCAGGAGGCCGCGAACACGCCATTGTCCGCTCGTTGCTTAGCGACCCCAACGTCAGTGAGGTGCACGCGGCCCCCGGCAATGCCGGAATCGCGGCCATCGTGCCCACTCACGAGGTCAACGCCAGTGATCCGGCTGCCGTTTCCGCGTTGGCGTTGAAGCTTGAAAGCGACCTGGTTGTTGTGGGACCGGAGGCCCCGTTGGCTGCCGGCGTGGCCGACGCCGTGCGCGCCGCGGGCATCCCGGTCTTTGGCCCCAGCAGGGAAGCCGCCCAGCTGGAAGCCTCGAAGGCGTTTGCCAAGACCGTCATGGCGGAGGCCGAAGTGCCCACGGCCATGGCCAAGGTTGCTGTTAACGGCAAGGAAGCGGCGGACGCCTTGGACGCCTTTGGCGCCCCCTACGTTGTCAAGGACGACGGACTGGCCGCCGGCAAGGGCGTTGTCGTCACCAACGACCGCGCCGAAGCCCTGGCCCATGCCGAATCCTGCTTTACGGTGGGCGGCACCGTGGTCATCGAGGAGTTCCTCGACGGTCCCGAGGTGTCCCTCTTTGTGCTCGCCGACGGCCGCACCGTGGTCCCGCTTGCCCCCGCCCAGGACTTCAAGCGCATTTTCGACGGCGACGAAGGCCCCAACACCGGCGGCATGGGTGCGTACTCGCCGCTCGAGTGGGCGCCCGCGGACTTGGTCCAGGAAGTCATCGACCGGGTGGCCCAGCCGACCATCGACGCCATGGCACACCGAGGCACCCCCTTTACCGGCGTTTTGTACTGCGGACTGGCCCTGACCAGCCGCGGCACGCGCGTCATTGAATTCAATGCCCGCTTTGGCGACCCGGAAACCCAAGCCGTCCTGGCCCGCCTGAAGACCCCCCTCGGCGGCGTCCTCATGGCGGCTGCCAAGGGCCAGCTTGATGAAATCGAGGACCTGCGCTGGTCGCCCGAGACCGCCGTCGCCGTCGTGCTTGCCAGCGAAAACTACCCCGGGACCCCGCGCACAGGCGACAGGATCCGAGGGTTGAAGAAGGCGAACAGGCTCGACGGCGTGCACGTGCTGCACGCGGGCACGGGCGCCGACGCCGCGGGAAACACCGTCAGTGCAGGCGGTCGCGTGCTCGCTGTGGTGGGACTGGGTGTTGACCTGGAAGAAGCGCGCGAACGGGCCTACTCGGGCATAGAGCAAATTTCGCTTGAAGGCGGACAGTACCGCAAGGACATTGCGGCCAAGGCTGCACGTGGAGAAATCACCGTGGCGAACACCGCCGCACAGGCATAAGGACAAGCCCACCCATGAATTCTGCAATCCCCGCAGCACCCGCCCTGCCCGGCTGGACGCACATCTACTCGGGCAAGGTCCGGGATCTGTACATCCCCAGCCCCTCCCAGAGCTCGCAAGCTCGCTCCGGGGCGCCCGGGGCTGAGGGCCCTGACAAGACCGTCGGGGGCCCAACACTCGAGACGCCTTTTGGCGGCCGCGACGACGTGGTCCTGGTGGTTGCCAGCGACCGCATCAGCGCCTTCGACCACGTTCTTGCCACCGAGATCCCCGACAAGGGCCGCATCCTGACAGGGCTGAGCTTGTGGTGGTTTGAGCAGCTGCACGTGCCCAACCACCTGGTGGCCACCACTGTGGAAGACGGGGTGCCTGCCGACGTGGCAGGACGTGCCATGGTGTGCAAGAAGCTTGAGATGTTCCCCATCGAATGCATCTCCCGCGGCTACCTCACCGGCACCGGCTTGCTTGAGTACAGGGCCTCGCAAACCGTGTGCAGCTTGCCGCTGCCAGCTGGCTTGAGCGACGGTTCACGCTTGGAGGAAGCCATCTTCACTCCTTCGGCGAAGGCTGAGGTGGGCGAACACGACGAGAACATCAGCTACGAAACCATGGTCGAAACCGTTGGCGCAGGGGCTGCTTCGGCACTGCGCAACCTGACGTTGGAGATTTACTCCAGGGCCGAGGAAATTGCCCGGGACCGTGGCATAGTTTTGGCTGACACGAAAGTGGAGTTTGGCACGGATCCGACTACCGGCATCATCACCCTGGGCGATGAAGTTCTGACTCCCGACTCTTCGCGCTTTTGGGACGCCCAGCTGTGGGAACCCGGCAAGGCACAGCCCAGCTTTGACAAGCAGTTCGTACGGGACTGGCTGGCCAGCCCGGAATCCGGCTGGGACAAATCCTCCGACACTCCGCCGCCGGCACTGCCGGCCGAGATCGTGGAACGCACCCGTGCCCGCTATGTGGAAGCCTTTGAGCGGTTGACGGGCGCCACCTTCGTCTGATTGGGACGGGAACAGACAGCGGGGTCGGGCAACGCGGTCGAAAAGTGGGGTCCGGCAACGTGGCCAGACAGCGAGGTCAGGCGTCGCTGGTCTGGATGCCCGCCAAGTGCTCCTTGGCCACGTCCACCCTGTCAGTGGCACCTGCCTGGATGTAGCTGTCGAGGGCCTGCTGATAGGCGTCGAGCGCTTCAGCCGGGTGCTCGGCGGCTTGCAACGCCGTGCCGAGCAGCAAGGCATTGTCACCGGCAATGTGCGGAGCAAGCTCATCTTTTTGTGCTTGAATGCTGGCAAGGAGGTCCAGCGCCTCGGTCAGTTCGCCGTTGAGGTAGTGCCAGCGGGCGCGCAGCATCGACACTTCCAAGGTTTCGGCCAAAGTCGCACCCACCACGGAGTGCGCCAGTTCGCTGCGCTCGATGGCCTGCAGCGTGGCAGGTTCCACCACGCCCGCCATGAGTCGGACCCACGCGGTGGCCTTGTTGAACTGGGCCCAGCGGGAAAGGTCTGTGGCCGGGGAGAGCAACCGGCTGGCCTGTGCATGGTGTTCAAGGCCCGTGCGAATGTCGTGGCGGATGAACGCGACATTGCCAATGACCCAATGGATTTCCCCGGCCATCTGCGGAGACGTTTCGTCGGTAACGGCACCTGCCAGCACCAGGGCGTGTTCCCACGCTTCGTCAAGGTGCCCGGCTTCAGTGAGGGCGCCGATAAGGGTTTGCAGCGCCAGAAGGTAGGCGCCGAATTCTTCGGGGCTGTCCCCCGACCCTATTTCCACGGCCCGGGTTGCGTGCGAAATGGCTTGTTGCAGGCACCCCTGGGCCAGTGTGGCAGCTCCCATGACCTGCTGGGCCCGCAGTGCCAGTGCATCGTTGTCAGTGGTCAGCGGGTGATCCAGCAGCGTCTTCAAAACGGCAACCGCTTCGCCGTTGTCCCCATGGCGCATCAGCGAATTGGCGGCCAGGAACGTCATGTTCCACCATGTCACTGTATCCTTGCTGGCCGAGGCAAACTCTGCGGCGGACTTGGCGTTGGCCGCTGCCCCAAGGTAGTCGCGGGTGTCCCAGCTTTGCCGTGCACACAAGGACAGGCGCAGGCATTCGCTTTCCTCGGGGGAGGCGCTGTGTGCCCATTCGGCGACGGAGGACGGTGCCAGCTGGAGCTGGCTTGCCAGCTGCCGGATGATGTCCGTGGTGGGTTCCCGGTGCGCATTTTCCAGCAGCGATATGTAGCTGGCGGAATAGAATTCACCGCCCAGTTCTCCCTGGGTCAAGCTCCGGGACAAACGCTCTTGTTTTAGTCGGTCACCAAAACTGCTGCCCACGCTTGTGCTCCTTGCATGTTTGTCAATGAGCCGGCGGCTCATTTCTAAAGGGGTGAAAGAATTTACCCCTGCTCAAAACATAACAGAAATTGTCATATGACATCCTGCCTTCATGCTCAAATGGTCACGGAACCCGAACTCCGCCGCACTGCGATAGCTTGTACAGGCGCGCATGGCCCTCGCTGGCAACGAGCGTGAACGCATTCGAATCAGGCGCCAATGTTACTCCAGGGTACAGGGAACGTGGATTGTCGAACGCCGGGATGTAACCGGTGCCAAAGTCAAGCAGGTACGTCACGCCCTCCCGTTTTGCCGCCGCGCACACCTCTTGGTCGCTGCCGATCCGATTGAGCCAAAAACGCAGCGTGCGCAGATCGGGGGTCAAATCCGACTGCGAACTATAGGGAAACAGCATGGTTCGGTCCGCCAGGGCCATGGCAAGCGCCGAACCGTTGTACGGGTTGTTGGCGATGACGTCCTCGGTGGTGGTGTAGTCGGGCAGCCGGTGGATCAACGCCAGCTCCTGCGCGTCCACCTGCGCGAGTTCGTCGGGCTTGGCCGGGACGTTGTACATGATGCCCACCTGCCCCTTCATCTGCCACAGCCCCGGGTTGCTGAAGGCAAGCACGACGACGAGAGCGGCTGCCGCTGTCAGCTTTCCCTTGCCCGACCACCTGGCAGGGCGGGCGAAGGTTGCCGGGAAGCGCGCTTGGAGCCAGTCGACGAGGCACACAAGGCCCAGCGCCGCCAGCGGCACGGCCAGCAGCGGCATGAGCGCGGCAATGCGTTCGGGGTTGTCCCACCAGGGCGCCATGGCGATGTTTGCCGGAGGGAAATCGGTGCCGGCCGCCAGCGGGTAGGTGAAGGACAGGAGAATAAGGGAGGCCGGCAACCACCGCAGCCCAGACCGGCGGAATCCTGCCCGCACTCCCACCAGGACAAGGAACGTCAGGGCAAGTGCAGGAAACCAGATAGGTGCCGGGGCGTGGGTGAAATTGCGCAGCAGGGCCAGCGGAAAGGAAAGAATCGCCGGGCTGGTGTAGTTGAACAGGCTGCGGATTTGCGGCAAAGCCAACAAAGCACCGGCAACGGCCGCCAGGATGAAGACCAGCAGGCCCACGCGGTTCCAGCCATGGCGGCGGGAACGCCGAAACCCTGTGCGCAGCCACGCGTGCAGCAGATAGACAAGCAGGGGCGTCACAACCAAAAGAACGCTGAACACGGCGTTGGGCTGTGCCATGACGGCTCCCGGCAGGAACACCACCACCATTGCCAAGGCCAACGCCGGCTTCATCCCGGAGTGCGCGGAGGGCCGGATAATCAGCAGCACCAGGCCGATCCCCACCGGGACAAGGGCGTTGGAGAGTGAGTTGGGGTAGGCGGATCCGTACTGCAGCAACAGCCACGGGAAGGCCGGGAAGGCTGCTGCGAGGGCGGCTGCGCACACCAGCAGCAGCGGACGGTTGCCGAACAGGACGCGGGTGAGGAAGACGCAGCTCAGCGGCCACACCACCCCGGCCACTGCCAACCAGATAAGGTTTGTCGCTGCCGGAATGCTGATGCCGGTAAGTATGACCAACAAACTGCTCAGCCCATGCCAGGCACCGGGATAAAAAGCGGATTTGATGGTGGGCAGGATGAAACCGGAGATGGCAAAGGAAGAAGCATTGGAGGTTTGCACTGCATACGCGGTGGCATTCAAGTGAAACACCGAGTCGTAGCCCTGGGTGAACTGTTCAGGGTTAGCGGCAACCAAGACGAGCAACGTCGTGGTGATTGCCAAAGCCGTCACCACGCCCAGGGCGGCAGCGCCAATGCCGGCCGGGGACTTTTCCCCCGGTGCAGGGATCGCGGCTCCGAGGCCGGGGATGAAACGCCGGGCTGCCCAGGCTGCCGCTGCAGCGATGCCGGTTCCCAACAGCACCACGGGGATGTTCCAGGGCAAGTGGATCAACGGCGCCACCACGGCACTGACGGCAAGCACGGAAACGGAAACGGCCGGGGCAAGGCAAAAAGCCATCAGCCCGCGCACGCGCAGGGCTGCGAGCACGGCGGCACCGGGCAGGGCCAAGATCAACAACGCCACGGCGAAGGCCGGCAGCGCTTCAAACCAAGAACTCACCCAAACATTCCCATCAGAAGTCGCTTAGACCCGATCAAACCTTTTTGACGACGCTGGACTTGAGCTTCATGGGACCAAAGCCGTCCACCTTGGCGTCAATATCGTGGCCGTTGACGGCGTCGATCAAGCGGATGTTGCGGACCTTGGTTCCGATCTTCAGGTCCCGGGGGCTGCCCTTGACCTTCATGGTCTTCACCATGCCGACAGTGTCGCCATTGGCCAGGACATTGCCCACAGCGTCCTTCACAGTGGTTTCCTGCTCCACCTCGGCGGCCTCCTGCCCAGGGGACCATTCGTGGGCGCATTCGGGACACACCAGCAGCTCTCCCAGCTCGTAGCTGTATTCACAAGCGCAGGCCGGGCAAGGAGGAATTGTGTCACTCATGCGCCCTATCTTAGCCGTTGCGGCTCCTTGCCGGCTGGCGGGGCATAGGATCAGCAGCATGGCCGGTGGCGAGGGCGAGGTGCAATACCGCAGCAATGTGCTGCGCGGTCCCGCCAATGCCCTGGGTCTTGCCATGGTCGGTGGACCCTTGGAACGGTTGCTTGCCGAACGCAAGCGACGCGTCTTTGCCGACCTGCCTAAAACCGTGCTGGAGATCGGGCCGGGCATCGGCGCCAATTTCAGGTACATGGCGGCCGGGACAAAGGTGCTGGCCGTTGAGCCGAATCCGGCCATGCATGCCCGGCTGGAAGCCGCCGCACGAAAACACGGTGTTCAGCTGGAGCTGCACACCGCCATGGCCGAATCGCTGGACATGCCGAACGACTCCGTGCCGATGGTGATTTCAAGCCTTGTGCTGTGCACAGTGCAGAACCCGTCCGGGGCGGTGGCGGAGATTCTGCGGGTTCTTCAGGCAGGCGGACGGTATGCGTTTGTGGAGCACGTGGCGGCGGCCCCCTGCAGCCGGCTGCGCCGCTTGCAGCACGCGGTGCGCCGGCCCTGGGCGTACTTCTTTGAAGGGTGTTCCTGCGAACGCGAGCTGGCGTCCGTCGTCGGGAGCGCAGGTTTTACCGCCGTCGAGCTTGTTGAGTACGAGGCAGGACCCAGGTGGCTGCCAGTGCACACTCAAATCGCCGGAGTTGCGGTGAAGTAGCCGTTCCGCCCCACCCCAACAGAAGAGCTGCCGAGAATGAGAAAAGCAGCGACATCCGATTGGATACCGCTGCTTTCATATGGTCGGGGTGACAGGATTTGAACCTGCGGCCTCGTCGTCCCGAACGACGCGCGCTACCAAGCTGCGCCACACCCCGATCCGCAACCCTTCGAAGACCCGTGAAGATCTCGAAAAGCAACCACTAAAGACTAGCTGACGATGACCTTGAACGCGAAATCGGCAAGTGGCGCCGGAGAAAATACAGCGAAAATCAGGCCGCTGCGGGATTGAACGTGACGGTGCTGTTTTCGCCGCTGAGAACCAAGTAATCCTTGTTCAAGGTGTAGTCCAGCGGCGTTGAGAAGAACGCGGTTACCCAGGCCTCGAAGTCGCTTTGCGGGCTCTGGCAGGCCATCAACGTCACGGCCATGTTGGGGTCGACAAACTGCTTGTCCGTGACCTTGACAGCGCTCATGTGCATGTTGCAAGGCGTCCGGGAGGAGAAGGACAGCGCTCCTTCACGCACCATTGTTGCCAGCGTAAAAGGTTCGGTTCCGAGCCAAACCAATTCACCGGTGGCATCGCTGCCGCTGACGGAGGCCAGGTGAAGGCAGCCAAAGTCCGTCTCCGTGGCCGGGATGCCGCCTGCCACCGGCGTGCACTCAGCTGCGGTGGAGGGGAGCGATGGGTTTGCGATGACCGGAGTGGTGGTTGTGGGAGCATCGACGGCGGATGTGCTGGCGGGTGTGGTGCTGCAGGCATTGGCGAACAGAACTGCCATGGTTGCTCCCATGAGCACCAGGGGCTTCTTCATCGAAAAATCGTCCCCAACTTCTCTGTCAGCAACTTGTGGCGGTACGCACGTTTGTGTTGTCAAGTGCCTTCTTGTGACAGGCGCCCCATGGCTGGTCTGGCTATGGCTTGGCTGTCAAGGTCAAAACTACTGCTTCCGGACGACAGGCGAAGCGGAAGGGCGCAGTGCGTGCCGTGCCGATGCCTGCCGAGACGTTGACCGGCGTCGAACGCCCCTTGGCATCCCAGTCATGGAGGCCGCGGGCGCGCCACGTGGGGAGATCGCAATTGCTGACCAGGGCGCCGTAGCCGGGCAGGCAGACCTGGCCGCCGTGGGTGTGGCCGGCCAGGATGAGGTCGGCGCCGTCGGCGGTGAAGTGGTCAAGAACCCGCTGGTAGGGGGCATGGGCTACAGCTATTTTGACGTGCGGGGCGCTGTCCTGGGTGGATGATCCGCGCGGCCAGCCGGCGTAGCGCTCCCGGTTGAGGTGGGGGTCGTCAACGCCGCTGAAATCAAAGCGGATGCCCTTGAGCGGGATCGATTGGGCACGGTTGCTCAGGTTGACCCAGCCGCCCAGCCCAAAGCCGGTGTGCAGGGCCTCCGTGTCCAACGGAATCGGATGGTGCCTGCCTCCGGTTGGAAGCGTGGACGGCCCGGCAAAGTACGCGAAGGGATTCTTGAAGCTGGGCGCAAAGTAGTCGTTGGAGCCAGGCACGAAGACGCCCGGGAAGTCCATGAGCGGGCCCAAGGCGTCAAGCAGCGGGGCAATGGCGTTCGGGTGGCTGAGGTTGTCTCCCGTATTGACCACCAGATCCGGTTGCAGCGAGGCCAGCTCCCGCAGCCACATGGTCTTCTTGCGTTGCCCCGGGGACAGGTGGATGTCGGAAAGGTGCAGCACGGTAAACGGTGCCGCACCGGTCGGGAGAATGGCCAGCGACTCTTCCCTGATCTCGAACCAATTGCGTTCGATCAAGGCGCCGTAGGCCACTGCTCCGGCGCCGGCGGCGGCCACAAGCCCCGCCGCCGCGGCAAGGGTTGAAAGACGGGACGGGACTGTGTGCGTGCGTGACATGGGCGCTGCGTCCTAATCTTTCTTCTTGTCGTTCTTGTCGTTGTTGTCGTTGTTGTCGTTGCCCTTGTCACCGTTGTCGGATTTTTCCGGTTTGTCCGTCTTGGGCGCGGCAACCACAGGCGGGTTGACCATGCTTTCCGGCGGCGGGGTAAAACCGCCGACGTCGTAGGCACCGGCAACCTGGTTCATGTAGCCCTGCCACGTCTTTCCGGCATAGGTGGCGCCGTCCACGTAGGGAATGCGCTGCCCGCCAATGAGGAGCTCGTTGGAGGACCTTCCGCCGAGATCGGGGTTGCCCACCCAGGAGGCTGTTGCCAATCCCTTGGTGAAGCCCACCGTCCACGTCTGTTCGGAATTGTTGGTCGTTCCAGTCTTGGCACCGGCAGTGTACTTCACCGGAATCTGGTAGCCGGAACCGCGAATGAGCACTTCCTGCAGGACCGAGGTGACGCCCGCGGCAACCTCAGGCTTTATGGTTTGTTTGCAATTGGCGTTGGGGACGGGGAACTTGTCGCCCTTGACGTTCGTGATGGAGGCCATGGCGACGGGGTCGCAGTGGATGCCACCGGCGGAAAAGGTGGCAAATGCGTTGGCCATGGTCATGGGGGCCACGGAGCCGGCACCCAACAGGTTGCTCAACGAGGACATGTTGTACGGCTGCTTCGGGTCTTTTCCATTGTGAACGCCGGCGGCCGTCATCATCTTTTGGATATTGCAGAAGTCCAGCTTTGCCGCAGTGCCAAAGGTGATCGTGTTGATGGAGTTGTACAGGCCTTCGCGGGCAGTCATCGGGCGGTAGTAGGCGCCCGCATCGCCGTCCGCGTTTTGCAGGTCTTTGTCGGCGGCAGGATCTGAGGAGTCATATGCCCCCGCGACCGAGCCGCACGAGTTTTTCCACGGGAATCCGAAGGGGTATCGCCGGACTGAGCCGTCCACAATCTCGTTGATTTTGTGGCCGGAGTTCAGCCATTCCGCGAACGTGAAGGGTTTCATCGTTGAACCGGTGGCGAATCCGCCGGCGCCTCCGAGTTCGTTGCCCTTGGCATCGAACATGTCGACGTTGAAGTTGTAGGTGTTGGCCCACTGGCCTTCCGGCGGTGACAGCTTTGTGTTCTGGGCCATGGCAAGGATCTTGCCGGTTCCGGGCTGGACGGTGACTAGGGATTGGCCGACCTTGTCCGGGTTGTTTTCCATCGGGATGACGTTGTGGATCTGGGACTGGGCGGCGTCCTGCAGCTTCGGGTCCAGTGTGGTGGTGATGGTCAAGCCACCCTGCTGGAGCAGTTTGAGGCGGTCCTCGGAGGTCTTGCCGTAGGCGGGGTCGTTGAGGATCAAGTTGGAGACGTACTCGCAGAAGTACTCGGCACGCACCGCACTGGTGCAGCCGTTGCGGTTTGCCTGGACTTTCAGGCCGAGGCCCGTCTTGACGGCGTCTGCGTGTTCTTTTTTATCGATCATGCCTTGGTCCAGCATGTGGTCAAGAACCAAGTTGCGGCGCGCCAGCGCATTTTCCGGGTTGGCCACCGGATCGTACACGGTGGGGCTGTTCACAACTCCGGCCAGCAGTGCGGCCTGGGTCAGGGTCAAGTCCTTGGCATGGGTGCTGAAGTAAAAGTCGGAGGCTGATTCAATGCCGAAGTTGCCGTTGGCGTACAGTACCCAGTTCAAGTAGCCCTGCAGGATCTCGTCCTTGGAGTACTGCTTCTCGATGGCGATGGCAAGTTTGATTTCTCGCACCTTCTCGCCAATGCCCTTGTCGGAGCCGAGCTTGATCTTGTCATATTCGCCATTGGCAGCATAGGTCTGAATGATGACGTTGTTCACGTACTGCTGGGTAATGGTGGAAGCGCCCTGGCGACCGCCGCCCTGGACCATGGCAGCAATGGCGCGCATGAGTCCTCGTGTGTCGATGCCGCCGTGCTCGTAGTAGCGGGAGTCTTCCACGGCAATGATGGCGTTGCGCATGTTCTCGGAGATGTCCTCCAGTGGAACTTCGGTGCGCTTTTGGTCGTAGAACGTGGCCAACACTGAGCCGTCGGCAGCAAGAATTCGCGATGACTGGGCAGGGGTGCCGACATTCATCTCATCCGGAAGGTCGTCAAAGAGCGAGATGGAGGAGGTTGCCGTGGTTCCGGCCAGGGCCGCTGCCGGGACCATTAGACCTGCCACCAAGACACCGCAAACGCTGCTGATGCCCAGGAATGCGACCAATTTGCCCAGAGTTGTGGCTGTATCGAAAATAGGGTGTTTTTTTGCTGCCATTTTCCCAGTTTACCGGCAGGGGATACGCTTTGATGCATGACCAAATGGGAGTACTCTACGATTCCGCTTATTATCCACGCCACGAAGGCAATTCTTGACCAGTGGGGTGACGAGGGCTGGGAGCTGGTCCAGGTCGTCCCCGGACCGGATGGAAACGGTCTTGTTGCCTATCTCAAACGAGAGAAGGCCTAACCGTGAATGCCACGCCAAATCAAGGAACGTCACGCATTGAAGCGCGCCTCGCCGAGCTTGGGCTGAGCCTTCCACCCGTGGCCGCACCGGTGGCCGCCTACGTGCCCGCCGTCATCTCGGGCAACCATGTTTACACCTCGGGGCAGCTGCCTTTCATTGATGGCAAACTCACAGCTACAGGCAAAGTTGGTGCGGGCGTGTCCGCTGAGGACGCAAAATTGATGGCGGCTACCGCTGCCATCAATGCCCTCGCCGCAGTCAAGAGCGTCATTGGCGACCTCGACCGTGTTATCGGCATTGTCAAAGTTGTGGGTTTCGTCTCGTCGGACCCGTCCTTTACCGGCCAGCCGGGTGTCATCAACGGGGCCTCCGAGCTGCTGGGCGAAGTGTTTGGCGTGGCAGGCGTCCACGCACGCTCCGCCGTCGGGGTTTCCGTTTTGCCCTTGGATTCACCCGTCGAGGTTGAGCTGATTGCCCAATTCCAATAGCAATCCCGCAAGCATGCGCCCTTCCGCGGTGCGCCGCTTCCCGCTGAGCGCTGCGCACCGGGGAGCGGCGCAGGCTTGGGTGGAGTTTGGTGAACGCACGCCCAGCAAGCCGCGACAGGCCTCCTCGGTGGTGTTGTTGAAGGACAGCCCCAGTGGTTTGCAAACTTTTATGACTTACCGCCCGGGTGGTTCGCCGCTGGGCACTTTCGCCTTCCCCGGCGGCACCGTTGAACCCGCGGACGACGACGTCACCGACTGGGTTGGCCCCTCTCCCGTTGCCTGGGCTAAAAGTTTGGGTACGGACGACATCGGCTTGGCCAAGCGCCACGTCGTGGCAGCGATCCGTGAAATGTTCGAGGAAACCGGCGTCCTGTTGGCCGGGCCCGACGCCTCCTCCCTAGTGGAGGGCATCTCCGGGCAGGAATGGATGCGGGCACGGGAATCCATCGCCACCCAGGAATCGACCTTTACCGCCATGCTCGAACGTTACGGGCTGGCGCTGCGAACAGACCTGCTGAAGCCGCTGAGCCACTGGACCAGCCCGGATTTTGCGCACCGACGCTTTGACGTCCGCTATTTTGCCTCCGCCAGGCCGGTCAATCAGGAACCCTCGCTGCTGAGAAGCAAGGGCGTGTGGGGGCGCTGGGCCAGCGCGGCGGATATTTTGGCTGAACGGTCCAGCTCCGCCTTGGGCGATGAGATTGGCCAGCCCGACAGCGTCGGATTGGAAGTGGAAGAACTGGTGGTTCCGGGGGTGCAGATCATCCTGGAAAAGATCGCGGCCGCCCGTGGCTGCATCGCCTACTTGAATCACAAGCGGCCCACCTATGAATATCGTCCGCAGCTTGTTGTTGATGCCGACGGCCAGTTCAGCCTCGAAGTGCAGACCGCTCCGGTGTCAGAGGGCGGCCCCTGCCGGGAACGCTGACCCACCCATCGACGCTCCTGCACGTCCGGGGTGGTTTCTACTGACGCTCCTGCACGTCCGGGGCGTTTTTCAGGCACGCTTTCCCGACCAGCCTGACGTAGAGGGAGCACGGCAGAAGGCTCAGCAGTGCAGGAGCGTCCCGACTTTTACCCCGGAAAGTGCAGGAGCGTCCCGACTTTTACCCCGGAAAGTGCAGGAGCGTCCCGGCTTTTACCCCGGAAAGTGCAGGAGCGTCCCGGCTTTTACCCCGGAAAGTGCAGGAGCGTCTGGAAGGGGGACGACTGCGGCCCGGCACCTTTTCGGTGACCGGGCCGTTTCTTGCACTGGGGCTTAGCGGGAGCGCTGGCGCAAACGGTTGACATCAAGGATGACAACCGCGCGGGCTTCCAGTCGAAGCCAGCCGCGCTGGACAAACTCGGCCAGGGCCTTGTTGACGGTCTCGCGTGAAGCGCCGACCAGCTGGGCCAATTCTTCCTGGGTCAGCTCGTGGGCCACCAGGATCCCGTCCGTGGCAGGGCGGCCGAAGCGGTCGGCCAGGTCAAGGATGGCCTTGGCAACGCGGCCGGGGACATCGGAGAACACAAGATCGGAGAGGTTGTCGTTGGTGCGGCGCAGGCGGCGAGCCAGGGCCTGCAGCAGCTGCATGGACACCTCGGGGCGGTTGCGCAGCAGCGCGTTCAAGGACTCGTTCTTCAGCCCGGCCAGGCGGGTTTCGGAAACCGCGGTGGCGGTGGTGCTGCGCGGAGCCGGATCAAAGAGTGCCATTTCACCAAACAGCTCGCCGGGGCCGAGAATGGCCACCAATGATTCACGCCCGTCCGAGGAGGTGCGGCCCAGCTTCACCTTGCCGGAGACAATGAAGTAGAGCTGGTCGCCCTGGTCGCCTTCACGGAAAACCGAAGCGCCGCGGGAAAGATCAACTTCTGCCAATTCGTCGGTCAAGAGGCGGAACGCCTCGTCGTCGAGCGTGGCAAAAAGTGGTGCCCGGCGTAGTACCTCGATGTCCATGAAAACTCCTTGCAGTATGTAGCTAATAATATGTAGCTAATAAGTTGTGGCCTGATACTGATTGTTTCAGAAGTTTCACGCTTTTGTGACCAATTTGGCATTCCAGCGCTCCGTTGCCAGCAAATTGGCAGATTAGCTACGGGAAAAGTCCAGACTTTGCACTGCCTTCCCCGGTATTATGTGGATCTGGGCCACATCTTGTGCGCCGGAATGACAATGACGGGCCAGTGCCCGGGAGGAGCGTCGCGCAAGAGTGTTTGGTTACTCCTGGCTTGATGCCCTGTTGATCCTGTGGCTGCTGTGGCAGCTGATTTATGGCCTGAAGGCCGGACTAGTGGTGGGCTTGGGCGGACTGGCAGGTTTTGTCGCGGGTGCCGTGGCAGCCTTCTTTGCCGCTCCCTTTGTCAGTCAATTCGCTCCAAGCCCCGGCTGGCGGACAGCCATGGTGATTGGTGCAACGCTCCTGCTCATTGCCTTGGGGTATGCCGTGGGCATGCGGTTGGGACGTGCCTTGGGTCGTGGTGTGAAGTCGGATTCAATCCGCGCCGTGAACCGTGTTTTGGGCGGCGCACTGCACGTGGTGGTGGGTGCGCTGGTCATTTCGATACTGGCCTTTGGGGTTTCCAACCTCGGCATCCCCGCCGTCTCCAAACAACTCACCGATTCGCGGGTGGTTTCCGCCATCGACACCTGGACGCCCGACCCCGTGAAGTCGGCAGTGGCCCAAATCCGCTCGCTTGTCCTGGATGAAGGCATCCCGGCGCTGCTAGGCCCCTCTGGCCCCAACGTTGAAGTTGCCGCCCCGAACGCCGACACCAACACCGCAGCATGGAACACCGCAGCACAATCCGTCATGAAGATTTCAGGCACAGCGTTCCAGTGCGGCCAAAACCAGACGGGCACGGGGTTCGTGGTTTCCCCCGGGCGCGTGCTCACCAACGCCCACGTGGTGGCGGGTGTTTCCATGCCCGTGGTGCAAACCCAAACGCAGGGTGCCCTGCCGGCCCGGGTGGTGTATTTCAACCCCGTCCACGACCTGGCCATCCTCGCCGTCGATTCCTTGGAGGCAGCCCCACTGCCCACCGCAGGCACGGTGCCGGGAAACACGGCGACGGCGTTTGCCGGCTATCCATTGGGCGGACCCTTGCAGGTGCGCCCATCCACGGTGCTGTCCTCCGGACCCTTGTTGGTCCCGGACATCACCGGCGGTGCCAAGAACGTGCTAGATGTTTATCAACTGGCCGGCAACGTCCAGTCGGGGAACTCGGGCGGACCGCTGCTCGATCAGGCCGGACGCGTGGTGGGAGTGATATTTGCCAAGGCCACAACCACCAGCAACGTGGGCTTCGCACTCACCATGGAAGAAGCCGGTCCAGTGATCGCCGCAGCGCCAAAGCTCAGCAGTGCCGTGGAGTCCGGCACCTGCAAGGTGGGTTGAGGCAAGGCGGGCGGAGACCTGCCCCGCGACTATGCCTGCGTCTGTGCCAGCGACTTGTCCAGGACGCTCACGGCGAGCTCGTAGCCATGGATTCCCGCGCCAACAATCACCGCGGTGCACACCGGAGACAAATAGGAATGATGCCTGAATTCTTCGCGCTGGTGCACATTGGAGATGTGGACTTCCACGGTGGGCAGTTCCACGCCGGCGATGGCGTCGCGCAGCGCCACCGAGGTGTGCGTATAGGCTCCTGCGTTGATGATGATGCCCACCGACCTGCCGCGTGCGGCATGAATGGCGTCCACCAGGGCACCTTCGTGGTTGGACTGCAGGCAGGTGGTGCCGAAGCCGGCGACCTTGGCGGCAGCCGTGGCGAGTTGTTCGACGTCGGACAGGGTGGCCGTGCCGTAAATCTCCGGTTCGCGGGTGCCCAGCAAGTTCAAATTGGGTCCGTTGATGATCAGCAGGGTGCCGCGGTCGGCAGCGGGGGATGAGGTCATGGGTTAATAATGCCCCATGCAGCAAACGCAGCTTGCGTCCAGCCTCGAAAGGACTTGGATGCAAGCTGCGTTGGTTGCAGGCCAGTGCAGAAATGCTACTTGCGCAGGGACTCCGCAATCTGGTTCATGACAGTGTTGTCGGCCAGCGTCGAGGCATCTCCCACTGCGCGGCCTTCGGCCACGTCCTTGAGCAGGCGGCGCATGATTTTTCCGGATCGGGTCTTGGGCAGTTCCGGCACCACCAGGATGGTCTTGGGCTTGGCGATGGGCCCAATTTCGCGGCCAACGTGGTTGCGCAGCGTGGTGACGATGTCGGCGTCTTCCACGGCGGAACCGCGCAGGATGACAAACGCCACCACGACCTGGCCGGTGGTCTCATCGGCTGCGCCCACCACGGCAGCCTCGGCCACCGAGGGGTGGCTGACAAGGGCGGATTCAATTTCCGTGGTGGAGAGGCGGTGCCCGGAGACGTTCATGACGTCATCGACGCGGCCTAAGAGCCATACGTCCCCGTCCTCGTCCCACTTGGCGCCGTCACCGGCAAAGTACATGCCGTCAAAGCGGGCCCAGTAAGTGTCCTTGTAGCGCTCGTTGTCTCCCCAGATGCCGCGCAGCATGGCCGGCCAGGGCTCGCGGATGACAAGGTAGCCGCCGTGGCCGTGGGGCACCGAGGCACCAAGTTCGTCAACGACGTCGACGGCGATGCCGGGCAGCGGGACTTGGGCGGAGCCGGGCTTGGCTACCGTCACACCGGGCAGCGGGGCGATCATGATGGCGCCGGTTTCGGTCTGCCACCAGGTGTCGACGATGGGGGCCTTGTCTGCACCAATGACGCGGCGATACCACATCCAGGCTTCCGGGTTGATGGGTTCGCCCACCGAACCGAGCAGGCGGATGGAGGACAGGTCGTACTTGGCGGGGATGTCCTCGCCCCACTTCATGAACGTGCGAATGGCCGTGGGTGCCGTGTACAAGATGGAAACCTTGTACTTTTCCACGATCTCCCAGAAGCGGCCCTGGTGCGGGGAGTCCGGGGTTCCCTCGTACATGACCTGCGTGGCGCCATTGATGAGCGGCGCGTAGGTGACGTAGGAGTGGCCGGTGACCCATCCGACGTCGGCCGTGCACCAGAAAACATCCGTTTCCGGGTGCAGGTCGAAGACGGCGCGGTGCGTGTACGCGGTCTGTGTGAGGTAGCCGCCGGTGGTGTGCAGGATGCCCTTGGGCTTGCCGGTGGTGCCGGAGGTGTACAGGATGAACAGCGGGTGCTCGGCAGGGTGCCCCACAGCGGTGTGCTCGGTGGAGGCGGCGCCAACACTGTCGTCCCACCACAGGTCGCGGCCCTCAACCCAGTTGACGTCCTCGCCATTGCGCTTGACCACGACGACATTCTGCACCGAGTGCCCGGGGGTGCTTAGGGCCTCGTCCACGGCCGGCTTGAGCGGGCTGGGCTTGCCGCGGCGGTAGGTGCCGTCGGAGGTGACAACCAGCTTTGCCTCGGCGTCGTCGATGCGGGAGCGCAGGGCGTCGGCGGAGTAGCCGCCAAAGACTACCGAGTGGATGGCGCCAATGCGGGCGCAGGCCAACAGCGTGATGACGGCTTCCGGGATCATGGGCAGGTAGACGGCGACGCGGTCCCCTCTGACAAGGCCGAGGGATTCGAAGGCGTTGGCAGCCTTTTTGACCTCTTCGGTGAGCTGCGCGTAAGTGTAGGTGCTGGTGTCTCCGGGCTCGCCCTCAAAATAAATGGCGACACGGTCGCCGTTGCCGGCTTCAACGTGGCGGTCAAGGGCGTTGTAGGCGGCGTTGATTTCGCCATCCTCGAACCAGGTGGCGAAAGGCGGGTTGCTCCAGTCGAGGGTTTTGGTGAAGGGCTTGCTCCAAGTGAGGAGTTCGCGGGCCTGCTCGCCCCAGAAGGCGGGACGGTCGGCGTCGGCCTTTTCGTATTCATCGCCGTGAACAATCGCGTTGGCGGCAAATTCCGCGCTGGGCGCGAACGCTCGGTTCTCCGTGAGCAGGTTCTCCAGTGCGTCGCCGGACTGGCCGTCCGCTGCGGTTGTGACCTCAGACATCTAAAATCCCTTCATTCCTACGTAGCTGATGTCCTGCAGTTCCCCATCGGCGGCAGTGCGCTGCAACTCCCAAGAAAGGAGTGGGTGCGGTGCTCGGGATAGTTGCTGGGACAGCGTTTTGTTCCAGCTTTAACTGTAGCGCTTTTCATCATGGAACGTGTTTGCCGTCACAGGGCGGTGGGGTCAATGGGGTCATATCTGCGCTCAAATGCGCGAAGTCCGCGTGGGCAGGGGTAGGCGAGTTCTGCCCTTTAAACGCATTTTGCGCTATTTAAGCTGTGGCTCGCTAGTGTTGCCTCTCTGCGGTAACTAGGCTGGAAGACAATCGTGACTTTGAGGAGTAGGACCATGACAGAGCAACACACGCCTTCTGCCCAGAGCGCCGCAGGCAACTCGGGTACAACGCCCAGCCATGCAGCAGTCGGCCCGCTAACTATCCGGGATCTATGGGTCCTGGGATCTGTTGCGATTATTTTCGTCGCTTCACTGGTGCCACTCATCTCGAACCTTGCCGGCAGTTTCAATCTATGGAACACCGGCGGGCTGTTTTACATCGGCATCGGAGTCGTGCTTCCGCTGGCCGTGGGCGGGCTGTTCCTTGCCCGTCGGCTGAGCCCGGAAAGCAAGGTTCGTTTCGGGTCGCTCTCCGTTGACCAGTTCGCTTCGGTGGTCGCGGCCTTCGCCACGTTCTTCTTCTTCACCGGAGCCGTGACGAGCTTTGGCCCCGCCTATCTGGTGGGTCTGGTCGGTTCCTTGCTGCTGTTGGCAGGGACTGTTTGCGCACAGTGGATCCCCTTCCTGGCCTCCGACTTTTCCGGCCGTGCCGAAGTTCCTGCCCATGTGGCAGCACGCGATGCGATTCCCGCCCCCAAGCGCGCGGTTGCAGCCAAGCCGGCAGCCGTGGCCGCAGGTGCCGGTGCTGCCGGGACGCACTACGGCCATGGTGCACCTCGCCAGGGTGCACAGGCCACCCCGGCCCAAGGCAATCAAGGCATGGCCAACCAGGGTCAGGGCAACCAAGGCCAGAGCAACCAAGGCCAGGGCGGCGCGCAGGCCGCAGGCGGCTGGGCCGCCGCACCGGCTGCCGGCCACTCGTCCGCCGGCCAGATCTTCACTCCGGCCAAGGAAGGCAACCCAGCCCAGGGAGCTCCAGCGCAGTCCGGTGCCACGCAGGCATCCACTGCCACGGGAGCCAGCGCAGGTGCTAAGCAAGCCGGTGCAATCCAGACCGGTGCAGGGCATGCAGGTGCGGGGGGTGCAGCAGCGCAGACGGCTGCAGCCAAGGCAACCGCAAGCACGTCCGCTGCAACTGAAAGCGCCGCCGCAGCCCAGCCTGCTGCCGAGCAGTCGGCTTCACACGGTTCCGCTGCAGGGAAGTCCGGCGTCGAGACGTCATCAAACGAAACGGCAACGGCTGCCAGCGCGGGCGGCGCAGACCGGTTCGGCAGCGACCGCTCTGGCAGCGACCGCTCCGACGGCGGCCAGCCAGGTGCGGCGCAGGGCGCTGCAGCTGCGACCACGCTGAACCCCCAAGTGGCAGCAGCTGCCAAGGACAGCATCGCGGCCACAGTGAATCCGAAGGCTGCTGCGGCGCCTGTCAGCGTTGATCCGTTCTGGTTTGCCGTGGACCGCCCGCAAAACGTGATTGACGAAAATACCCGGCAATTCCTTTTCAAGCTGGCTCCCGGGGCCTGGATCCTGGCCCTGGAGGACCGCGGCAATAGTTTCCTCGTTCAAGACAGCCACGGCAAGACAGGTGTTTTGCTTGATCTGGTGGGGATCGAGCGCGCCTCGGACAGCCAGTAGCCAGTGGTGGCAGTGGTCCCGGAAACGGCGCTGGCACTCAAGCGCCGGGCTCGGAAAATCAACCGCGAGTTGGCGCAGCTGTACCCTTATGCCCACGCGGAGTTGGACTTTCGGAACCCGTTTGAGCTGCTGGTTGCCACCGTGCTGTCAGCGCAGACCACCGACATTCGAGTCAATGCGGTGACCCCGGCCCTCTTTGCCCGCTTTCCCACGCCGCTGGCAATGGCGCAGGCCCAGCCGATTGAGCTTGAGGTGCTGATCAAATCCACCGGTTTCTTCCGGGCCAAGGCAGCAAATTTGTTGGCGCTGGCCACGCGCGTGGTGGATGAGTACGACGGCGTGGTGCCGGGTTCCCTTGAGGCCCTCGTCACGCTTCCGGGAGTGGGGCGAAAAACCGCCAATGTGGTGCTTGGGAATGCGTTTGGGGTTCCGGGCATTACCGTGGACACGCATTTCATCCGGCTGGCACGGCGCTTTCGCTGGACCGAATCCACGGATCCGGTGCGGATTGAGGCTGATGTTGCGGCTTTGTTTGAGCGCAAAGACTGGACGATGGTTTCGCACCGCGTAGTTTTCCACGGCCGGCGAATCTGCCACGCCCGCAAGCCCGCGTGCGGGGTCTGCCCCATTGCGCATCTGTGCCCGTCCTACGGGGACGGTGAAGTGGATCCGGTGAAAGCCGCGAAACTGCTCAAGTACGAGCTCGCGCCGGGGCAGGAGGAACTGCTGGCGCGCATGCTTGCCGACGTGGGCAAAGCCGCGCAATACCGACAAGAGTTCCAGCGAGCGGCTCGATCCACGGAAACGGACGCCAGGGACAACTCCCGGTGAGTGCCTACACCGACTTGGCGGCCTTGGCGCAGAAAGTTGCGTTGAGCGCTGCACTGCCTGCAGCCAAGCGAATGGGCCGTCCCTCACTGTGGCAGCCGCCGGTGGACAGCGCAGCAACCCGCAAAGCGGCCGTCCTGATGCTCTTTGGTGCCTTGGACGACGTACCGGCTGCTTCTGCCAAGCCGTTGGTTTCGGCCGATCTGGACATCCTGCTGATTGAGCGGGCGGCAACCTTGAACGACCACCCCGGCCAAGTGGCTTTCCCGGGCGGGGGAGTGGATCCGGATGACGCTTCGATGGCTGCGGCAGCGTTGCGGGAAGCCGAAGAAGAGACAGGTTTGGACCCGCAGGGTGTGGACGTCTTGGGCCTGCTGCCCGAAATGCCTCTTCCCGTCAGTAATTTCATGGTCACGCCCGTGCTCGGCTGGTGGTCGCGGCAAAGCCCCGTCGAGGTTGTGGACTATGGCGAGTCGGCCCAAGTTTTCAGATTGCCCGTCAGGGACCTGCTGGATCCCGACAACCGTTTCACCGCCGTCCTGGCACGCGACGGCCAGCGCTACCGGGGGCCCGCCTTTACCGTCAATGGCGTAGTGGTGTGGGGTTTCACGGCAGGGATCCTCAGCTACGTTTTCCAAGAGTTGGAGTGGGACGTGCCTTGGGATGAGACGCGGGAACTGCCTGCTCCCATCTAGGAGGTCCAAACCCGGTGGAAGTTGCCCTATTTGGCATCGGCGTAGCACTGCACAACGCTGACGTTGACAGGAAACTCCAGCGGGATCCTGCCAAAAATCAACTCCGTTGCAGCCTGCGAGGACTCATGCACAATCCGAGTGACCTCATCCACCAACGCGGTGGGGCAATGCACCATGACTTCATCGTGAAGGAAGAACACCAACTGCGGCGTGCCCTGCCCTGGCGTTCCCCCGGCGTCGAGCGAGGCAGCCGTCAAGGCCCGCAGCCGACGTCGCAATTCAGCGAGCCAGCACAGGGCCCATTCAGCAGCTGTTCCCTGAACCACAAAGTTGCGGGTGAAGCGTCCCCGGGAGCGGGCAGCGGACTCGGCCCGGCGTTGTTCCACAGCTGAGGAGCTGCGCTGGCCGTCGTGCCATTCCTGTGTGGTGGGAGGGGTGCTGCGGCCAAGGAACGTGCTCACACGCTGGCCGCGTTCGCCTGCTCGGGCCGCTTGTTCCACATAGTCCAGCGCTCGCGGGTACATGCGGGCAAGTTGGGGCACCAGCCTGCCCGATTCCCCCGTGGTGGAGCCGTAAATGGCACCCAGCAAGGCAATTTTGGCCATGCTGCGGTCGCCGCCAAAGCCCTGGGCCGCAATCCCCGCATAGAGATCCTTGTTGTGCCCGTCGTGGTCTTGGCCCGCCGCGGCCATCGCCGTGTCCTGGGCGAGGGCAGCCAGAACCCTCGGCTCCAATTGGGCTGCGTCGGCCACAATCAACGTGTAACCGGGGTCGGCAACGGCGGCGCCCCTGATCTGCGCCGGCACCTGCATGGCGCCGCCGCCGCGCGAAGCCCAGCGCCCCGACACCACTCCGCCCACCACGTATTCGGAATGAAATCGCCCCTCTCGCACCCACTGCCGGAGCCAATTCCAGCCGTTGGTGGTGAAAAGTCGGCTGAGTTTTCGGTACGCCAGCAGGGGTTCGATGGCAGGGTGCTTGAACTCCATCAGCTCCCAGCTTCGGGTGGATTTCGCCTCGATGCCCGCCTTGTGCAGGGCCCGGATCAAGTCCTGCGGGGAGTCGGGGTTCAGTGAGGGTGCATTCAAGGCGGTGCGCAACTGTGCGGCCAGCGCCTCCATCTTTTCCGGGTGGGCATGGTCGGTTGGTTCCGGGCCAAGCAAGTCATTGAGCAGCCTCCTGTGCAGGTCTTCCCTCCAAGGGATACCTTCATATTGCATCTCCGCTGCCACCAAAGCACCAGCGGATTCTGCAATGAGCAAAAGTGAGAGCCTGGCTGGGTGTGTGGAGGAAGCAACGGCGACTTTTTGGGCACCGAGTTCCTTCGCCACGGTCTCAAGATCCCACGCCCGCGGGGCGGTGGCATGTGTGGGGGCATCGAACAGGCTTTCCTGCCCGGTGGTTGCCGCACCCCAGATTGAGGTTTGACGGACCGGGTCGATCTCCGGCGGAAGGGAGGTGGATTGCGCGTGGTAGCCGGTGGCTGCGGCAAATTCGGAGTGCAGCAGAATGTTCTGGCACAAGGCCAGGTCATGGCACTTTTCCACCCGCACATTGGCCGCCAGCAGCTCCGGATACCAGTTGGCAGCCCTGTCCCACACCCAGCGGGGGCGGTGGGTCGCCTCAAGCTCGCGCACAGTTGCCTGGAGTGCGGCTCGGTCCACTGTCCGAGCCTCCGAAGCGGGCGTGCCGTCGTCGTGCCTGAGCTGAACCATGGCGGTGGAAGCAGCAGGCCCCTTGGCCAACAATGCGTACATAGTTTCTATTCTGCACTGTCCGCCCGCCACCTGCCCGCCCATTCCTCCACAGCCGCCCCTGGCGTCCTCTTCCTCCACTTTCAGACAAGGACCTGTGGAGCCGATTCGAGGGCAAGGGCACAGTTGATTCATGAGACGCAGCCAGAGTCCTCCGCCCGGTCCGGCAGCGGCACCGTGGATGCCGCGCAGGGACACCACCATCGTGCTGTTGTCCGGGTCTGCAGAGTTGCAGGGCGCCGTCGGCAGGGTCAGTGCCGCCGCCGCTGTTGAACTGGTGGTTGGGCAGAGCCTTGACCAAGTGGCTGGCAGGTGGGAAGACGTGGCTGCGGTGCTTGTCGACGCCGAAGCGCTTGCCGGCTCGGCCATTGACGCGGGACTTGCCGGGTGGCGCGGACCCACCGCTGTGGTGGGCTTTGCCGGCGAAGCGGCGCAGATGTGGAAGCAGGCTGAACGGCTGGGGGCCGATCGGGTGGCCATACTCCCAGATTCAGCTCCGTGGCTGGCCAACTACCTGAGCTTTTTGCGAAATCCAGTCGCCGGTGCCGGAGTGCTGGGCGTTGCCGGTGGTTGTGGCGGTGCCGGGGCATCCACGCTGTCGGTCCTGGTTGCGGCCGGGGCTGCTGCCCGGGGCACGAGAACGCTGCTGGTCGACGGCGACCCCTGGGGCGGTGGATTGTGCACGGCTCTGGCGGCCGTGGATGTGCCGGGCCTGCGTTGGCCGGAGCTGCTGCAGGCATCCGGGGCCATCAATCCGGACCAGCTGGCTGCCTCCCTGCCGCAAATGGGCGCCCTGTCCCTGCTCTCCTGGGACAGCGCCTTGCGGCAGGAAACTGCCGGAGCCATGCTGGCTGCCGGGCCGCGGGTGGAGGGGAGCGCACAGGCGGAGCCCGGGTCTGGCACCCGCTCGGCGGCTGGGGAGATCATGCGCGCTGCCCGCGGAGCCTACGGGCTGGTGGTGGTTGATTTGGGTCGAAGCCCCGAAGCGTTTGCGGCCTTGGCTCTGCGGTGCAACGGTCTGGCCGTGGTGGTTCCGGGCCGTGTGCGCGCTGCCGCGGCCACGCTGCACATGCTGGAGACGATGGCGCCCATGCCCGCTGCCGCCGTCGTGCGTGGACCACTGGCGGAAGGGCTGGACGCGGCCATGGTGGCTGATGCTGTCGGCCTGCCGCTGGTGGGCCGGCTTCCTGCGCTGCGCGGAGTAGGTGAAGCGTTGGAAGCCCAGCGCCTGCCGGAGCTCCTGCGGCGCCGGGCCGTGCGGAGGCTTGTCTCCAATGTTCTGAATTGGATGTCGGGGGAGTCCTCGAACGACGGCGGGACGTCGGGCAGGCGGCTGCCATGAGTGCGCCTGTGCCCAACGGGGGTGTGCGCGGCCCGTGGGACGGGGCGATGGATGCGCAGTTGCTCGAGGTGGTTCGGCGCAGCGTTTTGGCCAGGCCGGGACCAGTGACCGAGCTGCAGGTCGCTGCCGCTGTGCGGGAAAGCGGGCGGCTGCTCGGAGCCGCCGGCTCGCTGGTGGCCATGGAACGGATTGCCGCCGAGCTCAACGGGCTTGGGCCGTTGCAGGGCTTGGTGAATGATCCCGCCGTCACCGACATTTTTGTCAATGCCCCGGATTCGGTGTGGCAGGACCGCGGGGCGGGGCCGGAACGGGTGGGGGTGGGTTTTTCGAACGAGGGCGAACTTCGCGCTCTCGCCGTGCGGCTGGTGGCCACCGGCGGGCGCAGGCTGGATGAAAGCAGCCCATGCGTGGATGTGAGGATCTCCTCCGGCTACAGGGTCCACGCCGTCCTGCCACCTATTTCAACCACGGGAACCCTACTGTCCATCAGGATCAAGCGCCGAACAGTCCTGACGATGTCCCAGCTGGTCGACGCCGGCAGCGTGGAACCCTTGGTTGCCCGGGTGATGGCCGCGGTTGTTGACCGCCGGCTGAACTTTCTCATCAGCGGAGCGACAGGGGCCGGGAAGACCACTTTGCTGTCAACTCTGCTGGGGCTGTGTCCAGCAGAGGAAAGGCTGGTGCTCATAGAGGACGCGGCAGAGTTGGAGCCGGAGCACCCGCATGTGGTGACGCTTGAAGCCCGCCATGAAAACGCTGAAGGGGCCGGTGCCCTGGATTTGGCGGAATTGGTGCGCCAAGCATTGCGGATGAATCCGGGTCGACTCATTGTTGGCGAATGCCGAGGCAGTGAAGTGCGTGAACTGCTCATGGCGATGAACACCGGCCACAGCGGAGGTGGCGGAACTATCCATGCCAACAGCGCCGGCGACGTGCCTGCCCGGCTGGCAGCCTTGGGGGCGCTCGCGGGCATGACCTCGGAAGCTGTTTTCCTGCAGGCTGCCAGCGCATTGGATGTGGTGATCCACCTGACGCGAAGGAACGGCCAACGCGTTGTTGCCGAGGTTGCCGCGGTGGTTTTACGCGAAGGCCGGCTGGAAGTGGTGACGGCTTTGGCCTGCCGGACCTCACGGGAGGATGGTTCCGGATTGGTGCAGGGACCGGCGTGGTCGGCGCTGGCTAAAAAGCTGGGAGTGGCGCCCGACGCCGTCTCCCGCCATGTCGACGCGGCTCACCGCTCCGGGGCCCTGCCATGAGCGCACTTTTGGTCTTCATCCTGTCGGCGGCAGCCTGCGGTCTGGTGGGCCTTGGCGGCTCTGTTTGGCGGGCTACGCGGCGCGGTGGTGGCGGCAAAGAGCTGAGCGCAGCAGGCCGCACGGGACCGAACACAGCCGAATCGCTCCCTCGACTGGTCCGGCAGTTGGCATCGCTGTTGGCGGCCGGCCGGTCGGGACCCCTAGTATGGGGGGCGCTGGCCCAGGTGCTGGCGATGGAACAAGCGCGCAGGCCTGCAGGACGCCCCGTGCCTGTCCGGTCCAGGGCTGCTGCCAACGGAGACCGCATGCCAGCCGACGCCGTTTTGGTGCTCGTCCTGGCTGTGCAGCGCGCCACGGGTTTGGGGATGCCCACGGCAACCGCTGTGCGCACTTCCTGCGGCGAGGCAGCCGCACCAGCCCGCAAACTGCGAATCCGCAGGCATGGTCCGGCCCTGACAGCGGAGCAGCACAGAGTGTGGCTCGATGTGGCAGCCTGTTTTGAAGTATGCGAAGGCAGCGGAGCGCCCGTCGCCGCGATCCTTGACCGCTTGGCACTGGCCATCGAAGCAGAGCAGGACACCGCTGCTTTGCGGGCAACTGCGCTCGCAGGACCGCGTGCCACTGTGCGGCTTTTGAGCTGGCTGCCCTTTATTGGGTTGGGGTTGGGTGTGGCCATGGGTGTGGACCCGATTGGGGCTTTGCTGGGCAGCCCGCTTGGGTGGGCGGTGCTGGCCACCGGTGTTGCGTTTTCGCTCGCAGGACGGATCTGGTCGGCCAGGATGATTGGCGGTGCGGCTCGCCCCCCGGAACTCCCGCAGCGAAGAAGTGCCGGTGCGGGCAGCTGGATGCGGTCATTCACGTTGCACCGGCGGTGGTGAGCATGGTCCCAGTGTTGGTCTTTGCGGTGGCGGCTCTGGCCTGTGCAGGCCTGTGGGGCGGAACGGCTTGGGGTCGTGGCGGCGGCTTGTCGGCGGGAATTGGCAAGCGCAGCCCCCGCCTGTTGGCCTCGCCGGGAGCTGGAACAGCCCATGGTGCAGGCGCCGCAGTACCGCCTGATCCGTCAAGCGGGGTGTCCTCGGTCCCGCTGCTGCTGGAACTGCTCGGCACTGCGCTGGAATCGGGGCTTACGGTTCAGGGCGGCTTGCGGGTGGTGGCCGGCGTGGCCGTGCCGGGAGCGCGCGAGTGTTTGCTGCAGGTGGTGGCGGGTCTGGAGATTGGCGCATCCTGGGACGACTCTTGGGACGGCAAGCTGCTGCGCAGCGACATGGCACGGATCCACGACGCGTTGAGTTTTGGGGCCCTGACAGGAGCCTCGGTGGCCCCGCTGCTGTATGCCGAGGCGCAGCAGCAACGACGGATGGCCGGCCGTGCGGCAGAGAAGCGTGCCGCCGCACTTGGCGTGAAGCTGGTGCTGCCTTTGGGGCTTTGTGCCTTGCCGGCATTTATCGCTTTGGGCATTGTCCCGGTCGTGATGGCCATGATTCCTGAGTTCTAGGTCCGCAGCGTTTCCCCCACAGGCAACGCCGGCGGTGGCTCCGTCCACGAATCAGCAAAGGGGTCTTTTGCCAGGTTCAACCAAGGGCAAGAGTTGCATCAACAGCTTGGGCCGGGAGGCCGATTCAGCGTGAATCGAGCACTGCATGCAGGTCCGGGCGGGTCTTCCGGTTGAGGAAGACCCCGAACCAAGGAGTCGAAATGAACAGCAAGGAAGCCGCACAAGCAATGGGAGTCGGCCCGCAGGAGGCCTGTGCCGAGGACAACGTTCGGGAGATTTTCCCCGGTGCGAGCCGCACCACACCCGTGCTGAACCACGGCACCGGACTCCACACGTCAGCGGGGCAGCGTGCCAGGGCAGGAATGGAAAGCGGTATGGCAACCGCTGAATATGCCATCGCGACACTGGCCGCAGTGGGGTTCGCGGGACTGCTCGTGGTGATTCTCAAAAGCGATGAGGTCCGTGGCTTTCTGCTCAATATCATCCGGACGGCACTGAGCTTTTAGCCGGCAGAGGCTCTTGGCCGGCAGACAATCCGAGCCGGGAAACAGTCACGAATGTCAGAGCCAATCGAAGAGACGAAAACCATGGAAGCACAGGGACGGGGAAGTTGTCGGTTCCATCCTGGCGAATCTCGGCGGGCGGCATCGATGCGCGGATCGGTAACGGCCGAACTGGCCGTGGTGCTTCCAGCCGTCACCGTGCTGCTGGCCATGCTTTTGCTTAGTGTTGCTGCGGGCATGCTTCAGCTGCGGCTGGAGGAGGGCGCCAGGGCAGGGGCGAGGGCGCTGGCGCGCGGAGATTCTTCGACGCAGGTGCTTGCACTTGTCGCGGGCGTGGCCGGAGAGGCTGCCGTCGTGTCCCTGGGACGCTTAGACGGCTATGCCACCGTCACAGTTCAGGGAAGAGTGGGTGGTGTGCTGTCCGGGCTGGTGCCTTGGGCGCAGAGCGCACAGGCCAGCGCCAGGGTTGAATCCACTGATGCATCGTTGGCAGGGCGTCAGGCTTTGGAAGTCATGGCATTGCGGCAAGGATTCGCAGCGCTCAACCCGGCCCTGTGGCGGTGGGCGCGGGCGCCGGAATGCAGGCTCGCAACCGGCCAGTGCACCGCCACTGCATCGAACCAGCGCGGAGTGCAACATGGGCAAGGATGAATCGGGCGCAGGCACCGCGCTGGCTGCCGGTCTGGCAGTGGCGGTGCTGCTCCTCATGGCAATGGTTTTGGGACTTGGCCAAGCGGCCGCTGCGGCGGCCAAGGCGGCAACGGCTGCCGATATGGCAGCCCTTGCCGCTGCGGACGCCTACAGAGGTGTGAGCCAAGGTGCGCCTTGCCGGATTGCAGCGGAAGTCTCCGAACTGCACGGGGCGTCATTGCAGAAGTGCACGCTGGCCGGCGATCTCTCGGTTCAAGTGGAAGTTGCCGTTGAGACCACGCTGCCCTGGCCCGCTCAAGGCAAGGCAAGGGCCGGAGTTCCGCCGGACACGGTCCGCTCTGGTTGGTCGGGCAGCGGTATTGACCTGTTTCAGGCAGCACTTTTGCCGACTATCCAGCAGGTTTGGGACGCTGTTGTCATTTTCTCTAATGGATATTGGCTGGCCCGGGGCCGGCTGGCAGACTGGTGCCACCCCCGGCCGGGTGTGACTCGCTCATTTTCTGACCTGCCACGGCAGTGTCCTGCTTCTGACGTGTCCGCCTGGTCGGGGCTGCACCTTTCTGGCCCACTCCGATGGCTTGATAGAAGGATGTCCGGCCCGCCAATAGGTTGGGCCGTGAATCGTTAGAGAACTGCCTCGGCGTGACTCTTCCCGGATCGGCGCTATTGAAGCCCGTCCGAAGGGAGAACCTGAGATGACCATCGTGGCCAATCACTACACCCATGTCGTAGGCGTGGACCCCCATGCCAAAACCCACAGCTACGCCATCCTTGCCTCGGCGACCGGATAAGTCGTTGACACCGCAACGTTTCTGGCAAGCCCGCCGGGCATCTCCCGGGCCACCGGCTGGATAAACAAGCGGTCCGGAGACGGACAGATCTTGGTCTCTGTGGAGGGTGCGAGTTCCAACGATGCCGGCTTGGCACGGGCGCTTCGTGGGGCCGGGATCAGCGTCTGTGACGTGCAGCCCCCACGCGCGACCTCCCGCAGGGCGGGGAAAGTCCGATGCCTTTGATGCGGTGGCAGCAGCGCAGTCCGTCCTTGGCATCGAGGTCGCGTCCCTGCTCGAGCCCCGCGCCGACGGTGACCGGAACGCCTTGCGGATCCTGTTGGACGCCCGCAGGATGATGGCTCGCAAACGGTCAGCCGATCGCTTGGCACTGACCGCGATTACCCGGACCACCGAACTGGGCGTTGATGCCCGTGCGGCCCTGCGCGACGCCCAAATCCGTAACATCGCTGCCTGGCGGGCAAGGTCCCGGGACAGTCGGGCCGACCGGGGCGCGCGATGAGGCACGTCGTTTGGCCCGTGCCGTCATTGCGTTCGACACCGCAATGGAAGCCAACAGGACCCAGTTGTCCGACATTGTCCAGGACATGGCGCCCGGGTTGATGGATTTACAAGGTCTGGGCCCGGTGACCTCGGCTATCGTGCTTGTCGCTTATTCCCACCACGGAAGGATCCGCTCCGAGTCAGCCTTCGCGGCCATCGCCGGTGTCAACCCGATCCCGGCATCTTCGGGCAACACCGTCCGGCCTCGGCTCAACCGCAACGGTGACCGGCAACTGAACAAGGCACTGCACGCGATTGCCCAGACGAGGATGCTATTCGACGCCGAAACGAAGCAATACGTGGAGCGGCGGACCGCGGAGGGTAAAACCCGAAAGGAAATCCGTCGGTGCCTCAAACGCGCTATCGCCCGGCAACTCTTCAGGAAACTTCAAACGCTTATGGCTTGACTCGAAGCATAAAAGGGTCAGAAGTGCTCTGCACCGAATTTCAGAAGTCGTCAGCACATCCCTCCCTCCCCGCAGGGGTACGGCTACCGAGACAGACTTACCTCATCAAGAGGTTTTCGAATGCGCGGATCCGCCTCCGCGGCCGCCGGGTACGACGCCATGCCACCGGTGCGCCATCTACCCGCCCGGGGTGTTGAGCTCGACGGCGGCATCCAGCAGCGCAGCAAAGGAAACCCGGTCCAACGGCCGGGCCTGGGTAATCTTGACCGTCCTCATCCGGAGGTCGTCGGTTTGCTCGAACAAGCCTTCCGAGTCCTCGAGCAGATAGCCCTTGTAGAAGTAGACGTTGATCCACGCCTTAGCTACGTACCACTTCACGACTGCGCCGTTGTAGTCGAAGTAGGGGTTGCGCCATTTGATGCTCTCTTCCAGCGGAGTCGGCAGCGCACGAATTTCCTCCAGCAGCACTAAGCAGGCGTCCCGCTGCCAGCCGACGGCGAGTCCAGATACGAACGCATCGACATCCACACTTGACATTCCATGAGTCTACGCGCGGCTCATGCATCAGAAGTCCCACATAACGAACGGTTTACGGCCACGAATCTTTGGCATTGCTCACGGTGTTGTTTGCTTGAGTTTCTGGGCGAACATGATCAGGATTCCGCTGGGACCGCGCAGGTATGTGAGCTTGTAGATGTCCTCGTAGGTGGCCACCCCACGCAGCGGATGATAGCCGTGTTTGGCAGCAATCGCCAGGGCTTCTTCGATGTCGTCGACGGAGAAAGCGACTCGATGCATGCCGATTTCATTCGGCAGGGTGGGTTCGGTCTCGATCGCGTCCGGGTGGATGTATTCGAAAAACTCGAGGCGCCCGTGACCATCCGGTGTCTGGAGCACCGCGATCTTGGCGTGATTTCCGTCGAGACCAACAGCCGTATCGGCCCACTCACCGCTGACAGTGTCGCGGCCGAGCACGGTGAGACCCAAGTCGGTAAAAAAGGCGATCGTAGCTTCGAGGTCACGAACGGCGATCCCGACATTATCGAGTTTGATGGACACGTGTTGAAAGCTACCAATGCGTACCGAGCAAATCAAGTAGCTCAGCGCAACAACTGCCCGTAAGCCGGTCCCTTCACAGGACACGAAGGCGCAAAATCAAAGATGTTATGAGCGCTGACCCGCCACAGTCCCGTAAGACCCGTCCGGTGAGTTGTCCGCTGACGCGGGGGCCCTAAGTTGCACACTGATTTGCATGTCTAGGATTGTGAACGGCTACGCGTGTCTACGGAAGAGCAAGATCTAACCTCACAGCATGATGCCCTGGCAGCCCTTGGCGTTGAGTCGGAACGCGTCTATGTTGATCACGGTTTTACCGGCAGGAACAAAAACCGCGCATGACTCCGTGAAGCCTTAGCCGCGTGCCGGGCTGGGGATACGTTCGTCGTTACCAAACTTGACCGTCTGGCCCGTTCTGTCCGGGATGCCCATGAAATTGCGGATGACCTCGCCAGCCGCGAGGTCAAAATCAGCATCGGCGGTTCCGTCCATGACCCTACCGATCCAATGGGAAAACTTGTGTTCAACGTGTTGGCGATGATTTCCGAGTTTGAAGCCGACCTTATTCGGATGCGCACCTGCGATGGAATGGAGGTTGCCAAGACCAAGGGGCGGCTTCGGGGGAAGAAGCCCAAACTCTCGGTGAAGCAGGAAAAGCACCTCCTCGAACTGCATACCGCTGGTGAACACAGCAGGGCCGAGCTGGCTGAGCTGTTTAGCAGAGGTCGTTCCACCGTCTACCGAGCCATTGAACGCGGGCAGCTGCGGAACATAAACCACGACAGCCCCTGAAATTCTGTGCTGTGCACTTCTGACATTTTGTGCACTCGAAAATGACATTTTGGACGCTGTTGAGGGTCCTGCTCGTAGGGGCCTCAATTCGGGGCATTTTTGAGCAGGACCTTCAACAACAGGACGGCACCTGCCTTGTCGAGGGGGTTATTTTTATTGCCGCACTTGGGCGATTGCACGCACGAGGGGCATCCGGACGGGCATTCGCAGGCTTCAATGGCTTCCATGGTCGCCTTGAGCCAAGTGCGCGCCATGTCGAAGCCGCGCTCGGCAAATCCAGCTCCGCCGGGATGCCCGTCATAGACGAAGATTGTAGGCTGGCCGGTGTCGGCATGAAGGGCAGTGGAAACACCGCCGACATCCCACCTGTCGCTGGAGGCGACCAAGGGCAACAAACCGATGGCAGCGTGCTCGGCGGCGTGGAGGGCACCGGGAAATTGTGGTTCCACGAGGCCTCCGGCCAACAGCGTCGCGTTGTCGAGGGTAAACCACACGGCCTTCGTCATCAGGTCTCGGGCTTCCAGCTCCAGTGGTTCTTCCCCGAGAACTTCATTGGAGATCACGGCCTTGCGCTGGAAGGACACCACTTGGGTGCGCACCTGGACGGGGCCAAAATGCATTTCCACCGGCCCCCAGACCTGATGCTTTGTCGACTCGAGCACTTCGATCTGGGTGACGTCCCGGGCCGTGGTGTAAAAGTCGGGGGTTCCACGGCGCACTAGGGCGCAGTGTTCGGCCTCGTTGAGTTCCAGCACCATGTAGTTGGTGCCCTGATGGACGTACACGGCTCCGGTGTGGGCCTGGTAGTGGGATTGCGGTGATCCCATGGTGCCCAGCAATGTACCGGTGTCCGCTTCGATGATGTTGATGGGTCCGCCGCCGTCGTCGCGCAGGTTCACCATGGAAGCGGCGCTTTGGGGGTGGGTCCAGAACCAGCCCGCGGGCCGCTTGCGCAGGTATCCTTGGGCCACCAGCTGATCGAGCAAGGCCGGGGTGCTGGCATCGAAAATGGTCAGGTCCTGATGGGTGATGGGCATTTCGGCGGCCGCCGCACACAGGTGCGGACCCAAAACGTAGGGATTGGCGGGGTCGAACACGGTGGCTTCCATGGCCCGGTCAAAAATGGCTTCAGGGTGGTGGACGAGGAACGTGTCCAGCGGGTCGTCGCTGGCCACAAAGGCTGCGAGGGCGTCTTGGCCGGCCCGTCCTGCCCGGCCTATCTGTTGGAAGAAGGATGCTCTGGTGCCAGGCCAGCCAGCCACCAAAACGGCATCCAGGCCGGAGATGTCGATGCCCAGTTCCAAAGCGGAGGTGCTGGAGACCCCGAGCAGGTCCCCGGCACGCAGCGCCGACTCCAATTCCCGTCGTTCTTCGGGCAGATAACCCGAGCGGTAGGCGGCCACACGTGGGGGCAGGCTGGGATCGACGTCCGCCAGCAGGCGCTTGGCCACGGAGGAGATGGTTTCTGCGCCGCGCCGGGACTTGATGAAAGCGATGGTTCGCACGTGCGCGGACACAAGGTTCGCTAGCAGGTCGGAGGTCTCGGCAATCGATGTCCGTCGGGTTTTGGCTCCGTTCTCGCCCGCAAAATCTGTCAATTCAGGCTCCCACAACGCCACTGTGGTGGCCCCATGGGGGGAACAATCCTCGGTCACGGTGGTGACGGGCGCACCAATCAGGCGGGCAAAGGACTCGCCGGGATCCGCTGAGGTGGCGGACGCCCCGATAAACACAGGATTGGAACCGTAATGGGCGCAGATTCTCCGCAACCGACGCAGGAGCACGGCCACATGGGAGCCGAAGACACCCCTGTAGCTGTGCGCCTCGTCGATGATCACGTATTGCAGGCGTTTGAAGAAACGAGCCCACCAGGTGTGATTGGGCAGCACGCCAAAGTGCAGCATGTCGGGATTGCACAGGATGAAATTGCTGTGCTCGCGAAGCCAGCGCCTGTCGCCCGGGGCCGTGTCGCCGTCGTAGGTGGCCGCACGCAAGGTGGGCAGGTGCAATGAATTCAGTGCCGCCAGCTGGTCTGCAGCCAAAGCCTTCGTGGGGGAAAGATACAGGGCCACGGCTCCTTCGGTCTCCAGCAGGCCGGGGTTTTCATTCACCTTTAGCTGCGCCCTGTGCACGGCGTCGACGGCCGGCAATTGGTAAGCCAGGGACTTGCCGGAGGCAGTGCCGGTGGCAATGATGGTGTGTTGGCCGCCGTGGGCGGCATCGGCACTCGCTATCTGGTGGCGCCAAGGGTGTGCAACGCCCAGCATCGAATAGGCGCCCACTATGTCAGGGTGCACCCATTGCGGCCACTGCGCATTGACTGCCTGCCGGGCCGGAATATTGTGGACATGCTGCAGCTGCGGTGGGTTCGTTCCCCCACCCAGCAGCGAAATTAGCGAATTATTGGGTGACACTCCATCATTGTGCCACCGCGGGCCTCACAGCTTGGCCATCTCCGTCAGCCGTTCCTTGGGTACCAGGACAGTGATGGGACTCAGGCTGCGCCAGCCAAGTTTGGTGTACAAGCGTTGCCCCCCTGTGCTGGCCAACATCAGCCCAGTTGCCACAGGGTAGGCAAGGGCCTTGGCCGTCAGTGTTTTCATGATCAGCATGCCAAAGCCGCTGCGACGGTGGTCGGCATGGGTCTGCAAGCCGTCGAAGATGGCATACTCACCGTAAATGCCCACGCTGCCGCTGGCCAGCACCGTTTGGCCCTTGACAATGGCGACAGAGAAACGGGCGTCGCAGGCAGATGCGCTGCGTTTGCCGCCCAGTGTCTTGACCACCAGGGACAGCTCCGGGTCGCCCAGGAACGGATCCTGGTTGTCCTGGGTCTCCATGGCGCACTCCATGAGGTGTTCGGAATTTGACACCATTCCCAGTCCGAACTTGTGCGCCAATTTTACGTAGTGGTGCACATCGGGACCCAAAACACACAGTGCACGGTGGGCGGACTCCGTTACTTCACCAGCCACGGTGGCGAACGTTGCCGGCGTCGGAGCACAGGAGAAATACTCCCAGTCGCCGGTGCTGTCCAGCCGCATGGCTGCAAAGAAGCCTGGACCGGAGCGGGTTTGGTAGCTCCGCAACGCACTCCAGCCGGCAAACCATGCTGCAGCGCGGGCCGCGAGCTCCGTGGAACCAACCATCATGACTCCAGCCTATGTCGGGATTGGGACGGGGGCAGACAAGCCCTGAGTCATTTGTTTGAACGAAGTACGCTTTAACACGTGTCTTTGAACAAAATTGTGCTCTTTTACGGCTTTACCCCTCTCAATGATCCTGCAGCGATCAAGCTTTGGCAGCGCGCACTGTGCGAAAAGCTCAGCCTCAAGGGGCGCATCATCATCTCCAAGGACGGCATCAACGCCACTGTCGGAGGCGACATCAAGGACCTCAAACAGTACCTGAAAACCACCCGTGAATACACGGGCTTCAGGAACCTGGACATCAAGTGGTCCGACGGCACAGGGGAGGACTTCCCTCGATTGAGCGTCAAAGCTCGTGAGGAAATTGTCAGCTTTGGCGCGCCGGGCGAGCTCAAAATCGACGAGAACGGCGTGGTGGGTGGCGGCACCCACCTCAAACCCGAAGAACTTCACGAACTGGTCGCGGAGAAGGGTGCCCACGGCGAGGAAGTCGTGTTTTTTGACGGTCGCAACGCCTTTGAAGCCCAGATTGGCAAGTTCAAGGACGCCATTGTTCCGGACGTCGCCACCACCGCCGACTTCATCAATGAACTGGACTCCGGCAAGTACGACGACCTCAAGGACAAGCCGGTAGTGACCTACTGCACCGGGGGCGTCCGTTGCGAAGTCCTCAGTTCCCTCATGGTGAACCGCGGCTTTAAAGAGGTTTACCAAATGGACGGCGGCATTGTCCGCTACGGGGAAACGTTCAAGGACAAAGGCCTGTGGGAAGGTTCGCTTTATGTCTTCGACAAGCGAATGCACATGGAATTCAGCGACGAGGCCAAGGAAATCGGCCACTGCATCCGATGCAACAAGCCCAGCAACAAATTTGAAAACTGTTCCAACCTCAGCTGCCGAAACTTGAACCTGTACTGCGTGGGCTGCGCCAGCAATCCCGAAACGTTGCTTTGTCTCCAGGGCTGTACCGACTGATCAGTGGGCCCACCGCCCTTTCCAGGGCCCCGGTCGCCGACGTTGGCATGCAAGAATGGGCGGCATGACTTTGGATGACGAACTGGACCGTCTTTTCAATGCGCGGGACCGCAGCAACATGCAGCCAACCATCGACGCCTTGCTCCCCATCCACGCTTCCCATCCCAAGAATGCCCGCGTGCTCTACGAAGTCGGCGGAGCATATGACACGGCCGGCCAGGAAGCAACTGCGCAGGGATTCTACGAGAAGGCCCTTGCAGCAGGGCTGGAAGGTGACCTGCTTCGCCGGTGCTACGTCCAGTACGGCTCGACACTGCGGAACGTGGGCGATCACGAGAAGTCACTCGAGGTTTTTGCGGCAGCTCGCAAGAAGTTTCCCGAGTCCGCGGCATTGGGGGTATTCGAGGCCATCACGTTCCATGCCGCGGGGCGATCAAATGAAGCCATTGCATCCCTGCTCGACCTGACAGCGGACTTCGTTCGAACTCCAGACATCGATCGATACAAACCTGCGATCAATGGCAATGCAGCGTATATCCGCTCACTGTAGGGAAGCGAAAAAGCTTCCTCCGCCGAGTAGCGCCACACAACCGGTTACCAGGTTGTGGAGCGCGAGTATTCCGCGATGATCACTCCCGAATTGAATGTGCGTGACCGAGTGCGCTGGAAAAGACGAGGGTTGTAGCTTGCGCCGCCGAACATGGGTATTCCGTCGCCGAGCACGACCGGGTTGATTTTGAGGACGAGATGGTCGATCTCGTCGAGAAGCGAACCAGCCAAGGTGCCGCCGCCCGCCAACCAGATTCCCGTTCCTTCCTGCATGCGGAGCTGGCGAATCGTGGCAAGCGGGTTGGGGCTGACCGTCACGTCGGACGGAACATTCCGGGGCTGCCGCGACGCCACGAACTGTTTCAAATGCGGGTAGGGGCTCCTAATGCCAGCATGGAGCGCGGGCGTGTAGGTGTCCCATCCCATCATGACGGTGTCGAACCTGGAGCCATCCGACTGCAACCCGAGCGCAGATTGGACATGGGCCGGGATGGTGTCGATGAAGTCGTTCAGAATCACCTTCATGTGATCTCCGCTTTCGGGGAACGCGCTGAAGTCTCCATCGGGGGCTGCGATCCGCCCGTCCAGACTGGTAGCAACGTAGTAGGTCACATCTCGCATGAAAGTCTCCATTCACCACTTCGCTAGTGATTGGAAAATATACTGCATCTGTAGTGGTTGCGCTAGCCTGTTGGCATGGCAAGGAATGATGACCGCAGACGAGCCCTCGCCGATGCCGGGATCTTGGTTCTTGCCGCCGAAGGGGCCCGCGGACTCTCGCACCGTGCCGTCGACCGCCGTGCCAGTGTTCCCCAAGGGACGACTTCCAACTACTTCCGCTCCCGCAGTGCCCTGATCCGTGCGCTGGTCGCACGGATCGAGGAAAGGTTGATGCCGGACCCCGACGCGCACAGGGAGCTGGGTGGACAACTCCCCGATCGGAAACTCTTCGAGGCGTACATGCGCGACATCGTCGATCGTCTCCTCGCCTCCCCGGAGGTCACGATCGCGCTCTTCGAGCTGCGCCTTGAGGGAACTCGCCGCCACGAGGTGGCCGACGTGATCTCGGCTTGGCGGCGTGCCGGCTTCGCGTCCGCCGTCGAGTTCAATGTGGCGGCCGGGCTGCCAGGAGGGGCGGAAGAAATCGCCCTGTTCCACTATGCAATGGACGGACTCGTCTTTGACGCACTAACAACGCCCATGGACGCGGATCGGGACCCCTACTCCAGCATCCACACTCTTGTTGAGCGGCTTCTGCCGGATTGAACACACCGCCTGCGCGCTAGGCTCGGCTGGTGAATCGGAGGTAGTAGCCATCGGGATCCGTGACACGGAAATCGACAAGCCCCCAATCCCGATGGCGGAGGTCTTCGGCGAGAGTGATTCCCTTATCGACGATTTGGTCGCGAAGGGCAACCACGTCGTCGACCTCGACGACCAATTCAGTCATGACAGGGTGGGCGCGCCGCGCAGGATCGATGGGGTTGGCCTGGCATACGCCGATCCGGACGCTGCCCATGCGCATCGACGCGTAGCGTGGCGGCCGAGTCCTGCGATCGGTCACTTGAAAGCCCAAGCGTTCGTGGAATTCTGTCGTCAATTCCACGTCTCCGGGGAACAACTCAACTCGCAGGGAGGCATCCATTAGTCCCATTGTGGCGCAACCGCAGGAGCCCGTCGAGGTACGGGCTGGTAGCGGCGCACTTTTCGGCCCGAGCAACGGCGGGCACAGTTCCTGTCAGTGCTCACGGGGCCTTGCGGGGCGCCCACTCAGGGCGAAGGCACGCAGCGACGTATTTCTCAGCGCGAAACCGCCGACTGCAAGGACGCAGAGGCCCCCACCTGCCGCCAAGGTGGCTGTGGGTGAACCGAAGCCGGCCATCAGTCCGGCAAGGAAGTTTCCCAGCTGTGGTGAACCGACGCCGACCACCTGTTCAACTGCGCTGATCCGTTCCCGCAAGGCATCAGGAGTGGCAAGTTGGAGCAGCGTCCCTCGCGAGACGACGGCGACTGTGTCTGCCGCGCCGGCAATCGCAAGGAAGGTCAGCGTGGGCCACAGGCCGGAGGAGAGCCCCGCCATGGCCAAGGATGCTCCCCAACAGGCCGTGGCGAGAAGCTGAACCTGACCGGTCCGTGAGCTGCCGGTGACAACGCTTGAGGCAGCGCTGGCGCAGATGCCGCCAATGGCGATGGCGGAGAGGAGAAATCCCAAGGTCTCAGGGTTGCCGCCGAAGCGTTCTTCGTTCATGGCCGGAAACAAGGCGATAAACCGCATTCCGTCGCCAATGGCTCGAACGCCGGCACGTCCAGTTTGTGCAAGTGGCTTGAGCGCTGGCAAGCCGGCGATTCCGCAAAGTGCTGCACAGCAGGCCAGTGCCTCCACGACATAGCAGGCAGCAAGGCCCCACCCCGCGATGATGAGGCCGGCAAGAACCAGTCCGGTGAGCATGCTGGTCTGGAAGTTGAGGTGGGAGAGGGCAACTCCGGCGCCAGCCTGGTCTTCGGGAAGAATGCGTGAGACGAACGTGCGCGGGCCGGACTGCCAGGGTGCCGCCGACAAGGGCCAAGACAACGGATGGAATTGCGTTGCTCAGCCCAACAACGCCCACCCAGAAAGAGTGGTGCGTCATGTTCCACAGCTGCCCGAGCACGGCGACAACTGTGATCTGGCCACCCACGGCCTGGAGGGATGTTCCGATCCAAAGCTTGCGAAATGTGGCGTCCCGCAGCGGGCGCGTGTCGATGGCCCGGTCGAGCAATGTCACTCCTGGTGCGCAGCCTCGAGATGGTCGGCTATCCGTTGGTGGAACGGCCTCTTGGCCAGGGCGGCTTGCATGTCTTGGACGACCTGGGTGAGTGCGTAGGGCAGCTCGTTGTTGAGTTCCTGAATGGCTGTTTCGGTGGCCCGCCATTCGGCTTCCAAGAATGGAATCAGGGATTGTCCTTGTGCAGTTAGTTCGATCGTGCGAGTCCGGGCATCCGCGCCAGGAGAACTCTCCACCAGTGCGTCCTTCTTCATCGCCGCGACGGTCTGGCTCATCGCGGAATGCGTGACGTTGATCTGTGTAGCGAGCTCCTTCACAGTCAGGGGGCCCAGGTGTTGCAGACGGATTAGGGCCATGCTGAACCTTGGCCGCACCGTTTCGATTCCGCGGTCCTTGTAGATGAGGGCGATGTCATCGTCCATGCTGTCCAGCAGGCGCTTCAGCGGACGGATGATGCTCTCTTTGGTCGGGTCTTCATTATTTATCACAGCACTAATATAACAGAGCTCATGGAATATAGGAACTTCCCGCGAAGACGCGGATGCTTCTCATGGGGGAGGCAACTTTCGAGGCCTGTCGACAAATCGCATGGGCGTCTGCTGCCGCTGGTAAGTTCGCCGAATGAAGGCTTTTCGATACGTATACATGGCCTCGTTTGTTGCAGCCGTGGAGTTGGCGGATTGAGTGTTCAACGCCTACCAGGAACGTGCCTGGATATGCCCAGGGCAACTTTTTCGAGGGTTGGGCGGTTCATTTCCGAGGGGCGCGGGCGCCGGACGCATGCAAGGGTCGACGGCGCTCTCAGGAGCCTGCCGCATCATCGATCCGGCGCAGCAGCCCCGCAAGGACTGCCTGCTCTTCGAGGCTAAGTGTGGCAACGATGGCCCGTTCCGTTTCGAGGTGGTCGGGCAAGGCTTTCTCGACAAGTTCCTTTCCGGCATCGGTGAGCGCAACAAGTGTGCCGCGGCCGTCATTCGGGTTCATCTCGCGCCGGACGAGCCCGCGGCTTTCCAGTTTGTTCAGGCCCTGCGCCACCGCGCTCGTGGAGATCATTGCTGCTTGTGCCAAGTGGGCTGGGGCTATCCGGTACGGGGCGCCGCTGCGCAGCAGTGTAGCGAGCACATCGAACGACGACGCATCCAGGCCATGCCGTGCGAAGGTGTCCGCCAGACGGGATTCGACGGTGAGTGCCGTGCGGCTCAGCCGGCCAATGACAGCCATGGGGGAGACGTCCAGGCCGGGTTTCTCCATCCTGACCACCGCCTTTGCGCCCGCGCTTTGGGGCACCACGTACCTCACAACCACTATGCTCCTGCCTGCGGATCGCCCGTTCCTCGCCGCAACATTGCGCGCGCTCCCTGCCGGAATGCTGCTCCTTTTGATGTGCCGTCGGCTGCCGAGGGGCGAATGGTGGTGGAAGTCTTGGATTCTGGGGATTTTGAACATCGGGGCCTTTTTTGCGTTGCTGTTCATCGCGGCCTACCGGCTGCCGGGCGGTGTCGCCGCGATTGTTGGCGGTATCCAGCCCCTTGTCGTCGCGTTCCTGGCCAGTCGGGTTCTCCATGAGCGGCTGACCGCCCGGGTTGTTGCGGCCGGCATGACGGGCCTTTTGGGGGTGAGCCTCATAACGCTGCAAGCACAAGCCCGACTGGATGCCATCGGCATCCTGGCAGCCGTCGGCGGGGCTCTTTCCATGGCTACCGGGATCGTCCTTTCCAAAAAGTGGGGACAGCCCGCGTCCCCACTGGCCACCACATCGTGGCAACTGATCACGGGAGGGCTCACCCTCTGCATCGTGATGCTCGCGTTCGAAGGGCGTCCCGCCACTTCGCTGACGTCATTGAACGTCGTCGGCTACACCTACCTTGCCGTCGTCGGCACAGCTTTTGCCTACGTCATGTGGTTTCACGGCATATCCCGTCTTCCCGCGAGCACCACTGCTTTCCTCGGGTTGCTCGGCCGCGATCGTCACCAAAGGCGTGAAGCGTAGCGCTGAGCCAGGCTCCTCAGGCCTAGCGCCACCTCCCCGTCAGCCGTCGAATCCACGTTCGACGTCGGGCATCCAATCTGAGCGAGTCGGAGCATGGACCTCTTTTACTACTCGTCCGGCGCATTCTGTCCCGAAAAACTGCCACTGGCCATTGATCCGGGCTGATTGATGTTGCTAGCGTGAGGGTGAAAAGCGGAAGGTTGTTTCGATGGTTCGCGTGACAGCAGGAGCGCCAGTTGCCGGCCAACACCTGCAGATGGTGCCGGTTCATCCTTCGCTGCGGAAGTATTTCGCCCGCCCCCATGTCGGTTTCGTCGAGGACTCCACGGGCGAAGACAGCTGGGTCGAGTATCCGAACGGGATGGTCACGATGATCATCAACGTGGGTGACGCTTTCGGCGGGCACCCGTCGGCCTTTGTTGCGGGTCTGAGCGAGACGTTCGATGTCATCGGACGCGACGGAGCCATCGAGTGTTTGGACATGAAGTTGACGCCTCCGGGAGCGCGTCGGTTGCTCGGTATTCCCTTGGGGGAGCTGACCGGGTCGATCGTGGCACTCCGCGACCTGCTGGATCCGTTCACGGCGGGGGCCGCCGAGAGCCTGGACACGGAAAGCGCCTGGACCGCCCGTTGCCAGCTACTCGATGCGGCACTGCTGCGGCGCCACGATGACCAGACCAATGTCGATCCCCGCATCGAGTGGGCCTGGCGCCGCATCACGGCCCGGCAAGGAATGCTCAGTATCAGGGACCTGGCAGAGGAGGTCGGGTGGAGCCAGCGACACTTCATCCGGTCGTTTCGTCGCGAACTCGGACTGACCCCGCACAAACTTTCCCGCATCACCAGGTTCAACGCGGTGCTGCCCGAGTTGCGCACCGGAAGGATGGACGGTGCGAGTCTTGCCGCTGGGCACGGATACGCCGACCAGTCCCACCTGATTCGCGAGGTTCGCGAATTCACCGGATCCACTCCGAACAGCTTGGCGGGGACCGGCCGACCCTGAGGTGCGGCTGAGGTCGCTTTTATCCAATCGAGGAACCGGTGGGGGCCGTAGTGTTTCTTCATACGACGACGACGGTCCCCGTCCATTGAGTGAAGGAGAGGAAACAATGCCCGCCACATCAAGCATCACGCCCGTCTTGGTCTACTCCGATATCGAGTCCGCCCACACGTTCCTCGTTGAAGACGTGGACGCGCACTATGAACGTGTTCGCGCGGCGGGTGCGGTGATCGAGCACACACCGCAGGACCAGCCTTACGGACGCCGCGAATACGGTGTTCGCGACCCCGAGGGCCACCGTTGGTGGTTCGGGACAGCGCTGGAGTAGCAAACGGCAGGTGGCATGTGGTTGGCCCTACAATGGACCGCATGAACGTCACGTCTGTCCTCAGCCGACAAATTACCCGGAGCCCCGGCGCTGTTCGAGCGCGGCGAAGCGGGCTTGTCACCATGGCTGTTTTCACCGGCGCTTGGTCGATGTTGGGCTTGGCCAGCGGGGTCTTGGCGTTGCAGATCGCAGCATGGGTGCTGATCGTTGCAGCAGTTTATTTCTTCATCCGCAGCACACGGGCGGGTGCCCCGTCCCCGGCTGGAAAGACCGACCCGGCGCCAAGCAACTCTGCCCGCCTGTCGGCACCCTCGGACTCACGATTCGTGGTGGCGGTGATTGCGGAAACAGTGGCCATCGTGGCAACGGTGTTCATATTGTTGACCCTGCACCTGCCCCAGTATGTTGTGCCGCTGGTGGCAGTGATTGTGGGCGCCCACTTCTTCATCTTCATCCGCCCCGGCGATCGCACGGTGCATGTCATCGCCGGCAGCGCAGGCGTCGCCGTCGGCCTCGCCGGCATCGCCCTGATCGCTCAAGGAAGACTGGACCCGGTGGTTGTGCGTGGTCTTCTAGGCTGCAGCTTCGCCTTGATCACCGCCTACTACGGATGCTATTTCCTCTCCTGGCGCTTCGTCGATGCAGACCCAAACGAAGGAGCCTGATGCCGCGACCGACTGCCACGCTGCTGCGAACCCCGGGGGACTGAATTGGCGATTGCGACGCCAGGCTAAAAGTCGTGGCCGCCGTCGCCACTTCCAGGGACAGTCGGATGATAGCGGTGCAAATGCACCCGCCGCGTGAAACGGATCGCAGGTCGGATCAGCATTTCGATGCTGCCCATCACGAACAACCACGTACCGATACTGGTCAGCGACGGGGAAAAGAAAAAGAAGCTCCCCACCAGAAACCAACACCCGATCAGTAGATCGTTGACGATGCTGATCGTTTCGTAGCGCTGGCGAATGACGAGCTCTTCGGGTCCCAGATGCAAAATCAGCGGGCCGCCGGAATCGCCCCCACCGGCTTGAGCTGAAGTGGCATCCATGGGTCAATCGTACTGCCGATCGAGTGATTGATCCTTCTTGCCGAGCCCGCTGTCAGACGCGACAGCCCGCACCACGGGCCATCAATTCTCGGCGGTGGGCGTTGGGTTGCGCGACGGTGTTGGCTGGTACAGCTGCACAAGTTCCGAGCCGAGGCGGGCAAGGTGAGCCTTGACGGCTTCGGGTTCCAGCACTTCGACAGCGCCGCCCCAGCCAGCGAGCTGTTCCGCGATCGAGCGTGCCATCTGCGCCGTGACACGCATTTGCACCCGTCCGCCTTCATCGAGGCCCAGCTCTTGGCAATGCCGCCCGAAGTATTCGCGAAAGGCTGGGAGCAGACGGATATCGACGAGCATAGTGGCCGAGACGATCGAGCGGTGCCGCTCAACTTCGTCGACGACCAAGCCCCACTCGCGAGGCAGTTCGAAGTCGGCGGCACGCTCAGCCGCAAGTTCGGTAACGGTTGCCTCAATGATGCGGTCGATGCGGAATGTCCGCTGTCCGGCCTCGGTTCCGGCGACCAGATACCAGACACTGTCCTTGTTGACCACGCCCCACGGGTCGACCAATCGGCGTGTTCTTTCGTGGACGCGGTTCTCATACTCCAGTGATACTTTGCGGCGGGCAACCACGGCGGCTTGCAGCTGGTCGACGCGCTCGGGGCGGGGCCGGTCGGTTTCACCCCACGGCGTGGGATCGACGATGAGGGCCGTGGCGGCGGCGTGGGCCTGGGCGCGGAAGGTCTCCGGCAGCGCCTGAACAAGCTTTTGCAGCGCCGATCGGGCCGCGGAGTCGAGCGCTGTTGCGGCCCCGATGAGCAGGAAGATGGCCTTCACCTCGCTGGAAGTGAGGCCTGTCAGATCCGTGCGGGCGCCGCCGAGCAACGACCACCCGCCGCCGCGGCCTGGCTGCGGGTACACCGGGACTCCTGCCACGGACAGCGCCTCAAAGTCGCGCCGGCTGGTGGCAACAGAGACCTCAAGCTCGGCCGCGACCTCGGCGGCGGTGACCCTGCCCCGGGCCTGCATCAGCAACAACGTGGCTACCAGCCTGTCTGCGCGCATGCCACAAGTCTCCCACTAAAAGTGCTCACAGGATGAGCACTTTTCCTGGCCATACTTGTGATTACCACTGCGGCGGTCCAACCATCTCTTGAGCCACCGCCCCGAGCAAAGGACCAAGACGATGTTTCGAGGATTAGCCACCATCAGCTTCTATGCGGACGACGTGCCCGCTGCAGCGAAGTGGTACACCGAATTGCTGGCCGTCGATCCGTACTATGCCTTTCCGCCACCGCCCGCACCGGCGGCGTACATCGAGTTTCGAGTGGGCGACGACCAAGACGAATTTGGCATCATCGATCGCCAGTACGCGCCTGTTGGCGCAGCCAACGTTCCGGGCGGGGCCGTCGCGTTTTGGCATGTTGACGACCTCGCTGCGACCGTCGAACAGTTGGCGGCAATGGGGGCCACCGTGTACGAACCGCTGACCGAACGAGAATCCGGCTTCTCCACCGCGTCGTTCATCGACCCTTTCGGCAACGTCCTGGGCATCATGGCCAACCCGCATTACCTGGAAATCCAAGCTCGGAGGAACCCGTCATGAACAATGCCTCATCCACCCCTGAAAGTGCACAGCACCCTGAGCCCCCTGAGCGTCCTGTACGAACAGTTGCGCAGAAAATGGGCCTCGAGCCGGGAAACCGCGCCTTCCTGCTGGCAGCGCCGCCTTCCGCCGTGTCGGCCATGCAGCTGCCCCCGCTCGCCATCCCACCCGAAGCAAACGGTGGGTTCGACTACCTGCATCTGTTCACCACCACACAAGTCGAGATGACAAGCGCCTTCCCCGAGCTCAAGGCGCACCTGGCGCAATCCGGGATGCTGTGGGTGTCGTGGCCCAAGGCAAGGAAGCATGGCACGGACCTCACCCTTGCCGCAGTCGTAAGGATCGGGTATTCGCACGGCTTGGTCGAAAGCACCTGCTTGAGGGTGGACGAAACATGGTCTGCGCTCAAATTCACCCACCCCAAGCCGGGCAAAACCTACAACAACAGCCACGGCACACTCCCAACGAGCTCGCCGCGGCCGTCGCTTGGGCCCATGCCGGACTCGTTAGGCTTGGTGCATGACTGATTTCTCCACCGTGCCGGACGCACCACGCAGCGACATCCCGGACCTGCTGACCGCCCTCGCTGCCGATCTGCTGGCCCTTGACTACACGGTCGACGGCGTGGCGGAGCTCCTGGGCGAGGAAGCCCACCAAGCGCTGGGCCGGGACCAGACGGTGCCGGCCGCGCTGGTGCTGCACGGCCGTGCGGAGCCGTTGGCCGCCGTCGTGCGCTTGTGGCTGCTGGCCCACAGCATCCCCGCCGAGGAAGTCGCTGCGGCCCTGCCCAGCCTCGACATCAAGACGCTGACGACCATGGGAATCGTTGAAGCGGTGCCCGGCACGGACAGCACAAGCAAGAACATGAAAACCACGGCGATGGTGCGCGCCGCCATCGACCTGCGCCCCTATGGCTGGCCGGCCGCCGAGGAGGGCGGGGAAGACACCAACCTGTGGGTGGCCAGCGACCTCGGCGCCCACCAGCGCCCCGGCGTGCTGCGCCACGACCACGTCCTGGGCATTGGGCAGGCGTCGCTGACGCTGGCCCAAGGCACCATTCGCCGCCCCGTGGACCGTGCCTTGGACGTAGGAACCGGCTGCGGCATCCAGCTGTTCCACCTGCTGCACCACGCCAAAACCGTCGTGGCCACCGACATTTCCGTCCGCGCCCTGGCCTTCACCCGCTTCAACCTGCTCCTGAACGCCCCGGCGCTGGGCCTGGGCCCTGCCGACTTCGAGCCAAGCACCGCCAATCCGCGCGTGTCCCTGCGCCTGGGCAGCCTGCTGGAACCCGTCGCCGGGGAGAGTTTCGACCTGGTCGTCTCCAACCCGCCCTTCGTCATCACGCCCCGGCACGGCGGTGAGCGCAGCACCGAACAGTTCACCTACCGCGACGGCGGACTGGCCGGGGACGCGATCGTGGAGAGCCTTGTCCGCGAGCTGCCAAGCATCCTGGCCCCCGGCGGGACGGCCCAAATGCTGGGCAACTGGGAGGTTACCAAGGACGACGCCGGTGCCCCCGGAGCGTGGTCCGCCCGCCCCCGGCAGTGGGTTGGGGAAGGGGTGCAGGCCTGGTTCATCCAGCGCGAGCAGGTCAGCCCGGGCAGCTACGCCGAAACCTGGTTGCAGGACGCCTCACAGGGACGGGACTCCGATGCCTACGCCGCCGCTTACGAGGACTACATGCTCGATTTTGCCTCCCGGAACGTGGCCGGCGTGGGCTTTGGCTACATCCTGCTGCGACGGCCGGAAGCCGCGGTCCTGGAATCCCGAGTCCAGGGAGTCGCCGGCATGGACGCGGCGCACGGCTGCAAGTTCAGCACCGACACCCGCTTTGAGGAAATCCTTTACCCCGTCGAACAGCCTGTGGGCCCGCACCTGGCCGCCACGTTGGACCGTGAAGCCTGGCTGGATGCGCGCGAATCCATCCTGGACGAACTGCTGGTGGTGGCCGGGGACGTCACCGAGGAACGCCACCAACGCCCGGGCGCCGAACACCCCGGGGTGATCCTGCTGCGGCAAGGCGCGGGGCTGCGCCGCACCAACCTGCTCAGCACTGAACTGGCTGGATTTGTCTCCGCCAGCGACGGCGACCTCACCGTGGGCCAGTTGATCGGCGCGCTCGCAGCCTTGCTGGAACGACCCGACGACGAGTTCTCCGAAAGCCTTTACGGCGAGGTGTGCAACCTGGTCAGGGACGGCTTCCTGCTCCCTGCCTAAACCTGCAGCCAGCCCAGGGGATTCGAGTGTGCAGTAGTTGGCAATGTTTGACGGAAACATTGCCAACTACTGCAAACTCGAATTTGTGGTGGGGGTTTTGTGGTGGGGGTACCGTGGGAGCAACGCTGAGGAGTCGCCATGGTCCTGGGAAGCAACGCCCCGTGGTGGGCCATCCTGCTGTGCCTGCTGGCCGCCGTGGTGCTTCCCACCTTGATTGGGCTGGAACGGCAGATCAACAACAAGTCAGCCGGCATGCGCACCCACGCGCTGGTGGGCTTGGGGGCGGCACTGTTCATGGTGGTCAGCAAATATGGTTTTTCCGATGTGCTTGAGGCCAACCTTGTCCGGCTTGACCCCTCGCGGGTGGCCGCACAGATTGTGACGGGGATTGGCTTCATTGGCGCCGGCCTGGTGTTTGTGCGCAGGAACAAGGTGCGCGGGCTGACCACTGCCTCCTCGATCTGGCTCACGGCAGCGGTGGGCTCGGCGGCCGGGGCCGGGCTGTTGCTGCCGGCCGCGTTCACCACGGGCGCGTATTTTCTGGTGGTTGTGGTGTATGCCAAGGTCATTGCCCGGCTGCGAGTGTCGGGGCGGCGCTACCACGCGCTGCAGGTGACGTATGTGGACGGGACGGGGGCGTTGCGGGAAATCCTGCAAAGCTGCACGAACCTTGGCTTTCAGATTCAGGGCTTTACCACCCGGCCGATGGAACACTTGGGCAGCGGGGTGCTGGGCCGGGCGCTGAATGAGGAAAGCGTCCCCAACGGGCCGGATCTCGTTGAAGTTGAGCTGGAAATCGAAGGCCTGGCACCACGCGGCACGCTCCTGCAGGAGCTCTCGGCACTGCCCGCCATCAAGGCCATTTCCTTTGACGACGAGAACGAATAGCAGCGGTGTTTAGGCCGCAAATTTTGTCTTCGATTTTTTGCACAATACGCGTTCACTGCAAAAATATGGTGAACTAGGCTCTGGGGGACGCCGTTCGTCCCCGTTCATTCCCTGTAGGAGTACCGTGCCCAGCAAGGCAGCAGCCAGCAAGCCCAAGACCGGCAAAAAGCTCGTTATCGTCGAGTCCCCTGCCAAAAGCAAGACCATCGCCAAGTACTTGGGCGAGGGGTTCGTCGTCGAGGCCTCCATCGGTCACATCCGCGACCTCCCGCAGCCTTCCGAGCTCCCTGCGGAACTGAAGAAGACCTCGATCGGCAAGTTCGCCATCGACCTTGACCACGATTTCAAGCCGTACTATGTGATCTCCCCGGACAAGAAAAAGAAGGTTGCCGAGCTCAAGGCGCAGCTCAAGGACGCCGACGAACTTTACCTGGCAACTGACGGGGACCGCGAAGGCGAGGCGATCGCGTGGCACCTGCTCGAGGTGCTCAAGCCCAAGGTGCCCGTGCACCGCATGACGTTTGCTGAAATCACGAAGGAATCGTTGCAGCGCGCCATGGGAAACCTGCGCGAACTGGACACCGACTTGGTGGACGCGCAGGAAACCCGTCGCGTGGTGGACCGCTTGTTCGGCTACGAGCTTTCCCCGGTGCTGTGGCGCAAGGTGGCCCCGAAACTGTCCGCCGGACGGGTGCAGTCCGTGGTGACCCGCATGGTGGTGGAGCGTGAACGTGAGCGCATGGCGTTCCGGTCCGCCAACTACTGGGACCTCGCCGGCACGTTCACCCCTGAAACCGGTGAGAAATTCAACGCCAAGCTGGCCGCCGTGGACGGTCTGCGCGTGGCTTCCGGCCGCGACTTCAACGACAAGGGCGAGCTGACAGGCAAGAACGTCACGCACTTGGACGAGGTGGCCGCCAAGGCACTGGCCACGGGCCTGCAGGACGCGCCCTTTGCCGTCCGCTCCGTGGAGCACAAGCCGTACACCCGCCGTCCGGCGCCGCCGTTTACGACGTCGACCCTCCAGCAGGAAGCTGGGCGCAAGCTGCGCTTCACCTCCAAGTCGACGATGTCAACTGCCCAGCGCCTGTACGAAAACGGTTACATCACGTATATGCGTACGGATTCATCCTCGCTGAGCGACGAGGCCGTGAACGCGGCCCGCCGCCAGGCGTCGGAACTGTACGGGCCCGAGTTTGTGCCGACGGCCAGGCGCGTTTACGCCAACAAGAGCTCCAACGCGCAGGAAGCCCACGAGGCCATCCGCCCCGCCGGCGACTCCTTCCGCACCCCGGCCCAGGTGGCCAGTGCCCTGCGCGGGGACGAGTTCAAGCTGTACGAGCTGATTTGGAAGCGCACCGTCGCCTCCCAGATGGCGGACGCCAAGGGTTCCACGGCCACCATCAAGTTGGGTGCCACGGCTGCTGGCGGCGCTGCCGACGGCAAGGATGCAGAGTTCTCGGCCTCCGGCACGGTCATCACGTTCCGCGGTTTCTTGGCTGCTTACGAGGAAGGCCGCGACGAGTCGCGCAACGACTCCGACGATTCGGACCGCCGCCTGCCCAACGTCAAGGAAGACGACGCCCTGACGGCCGCCGATGTCCAGGCCAACGGCCACGACACCTCCCCGCCGCCGCGTTTCACCGAAGCGTCGCTGACGAAGGAAATGGAAGAGCGAGACATTGGCCGCCCTTCCACCTACGCCTCCACGCTTTCAACCATCATGGACCGCGGCTACGTCCGCAAGCAGGGCTCCGCCCTGGTTCCCAGCTGGATTGCGTTCTCCGTGGTGCGCCTGCTGGAAATTCACTTCACCGACTACGTGGATTACGAATTCACTGCCGGCATGGAAACCGGCCTGGACAGGATTGCCAACGGCCAGGAGCAGGGCTCCGACTGGCTCAAGCACTTCTACTTTGGTGACGGGGACGACGTCGGACTCCAGAGCATTGTGAACAACCTCGGCGACATTGACGCCCGCGACATCAACTCGATGCCCATCACCGACACCCTGGTGCTGCGCGTGGGCAAGTTTGGCCCGTACCTGGAAAGCACCGTCCCCACGCTGGACCCCAAGACCGGGGAAATCATCGAGGCAGCGCGCGCCAACGTGCCCGAGGACCTGGCCCCCGACGAGCTCACGCCCGCCAAGGCGCAGGAGCTCATGGACACGGCAGCCCCCGAGGAGCGCGTGCTCGGCGTCGACCCTGTTTCGGGGCACTCCGTGGTGGCCAAGAACGGCCGCTATGGACCCTACGTCACCGAGCTCATCCCGGAGATGACGGCCGAGGAAATCGCCAACCAGCCGGTGGAATACTACAAGAACGGCAAGCCGAAGCCGCCGAAGAAGCCGGTCAAGGCCAAGCCGCGCACCGGCTCGCTGTTCAAGACCATGAGCGTTGACACCATCACGCTGGAGGAAGCGCTGGCCATCATGAGCCTGCCGCGCGTCCTGGGTGAAGATGCCGAAGGCAATGAGATCACTGTCCAGAACGGCCGGTTTGGTCCATACCTGAAGAAGGGCTCAGACTCCCGTTCCATCGGCACGGAAGAGGAAATCTTCAGCACCACCCTGGAACAGGCGCTGGAGATTTACTCCCAGCCCAAGCAGCGCGGCGCCCGGGCCGCGGTGCCGCCGCTGGCCGAGTTTGGCGAAGACCCCGTCTCGGGGAAGAGCATTGTGGTCAAGGAAGGCCGTTTCGGGGCTTACATCACCGACGGCGTCACCAACATCACCGTGCCCCGCGGAACCGATGTTGAGGAGCTGACTCGGGAAACCGCCGTCGAACTTTTGGCGGACAAGCGCGAGCGAGGACCGGTGAAGCGCACCACCAAGGCGCCGGCCAAGAAAGCTGCGCCCAAGGCTGCGCCCAAGAAAAAGGCGCCTGCCAAGAAATAGCCTCGCAGTTTGCGTCGGCTCAAAAAGGCCACTTGTCGGCGATGCAACACAATTGTTGCATCGCCGGCAGGCGGCCTTTCGCATGGAAAGGGGGTGGATGGAGAATAATGGTTCCATGAGATTAGGCGTGCTCGACATCGGGTCCAATACAGTCCACTTGCTCCTTGTCGATGCGCGCCCGGGAGCCAACCCCGTTCCCTACGCTTCCCACAAGCGCCCGCTGAGCCTGGTGAAACACCTGGACGAAGACGGGAACATCAACGATCAGGGACAGCGGGAGCTGATTGAATTCATCCTTGAAGCGTGGGAATTTGCGGCCAAGCACCAGGCCAAGGACCTTCTGGCGTTTTGCACCTCGGCCATCAGGGAATCAACCAACGGCGCCGCAGTGTTGGCCCGGGTCCAGCATGAGACCACCATCCGCCTGACCGAGCTCACCGGTGAGGAAGAGTCCGCCATGACGTTCTTCGCCGTGCGTCGTTGGCACGGCTGGGGTGCCGGGACCATCTTGAACCTGGACATTGGCGGCGGATCCTTTGAAATCTCGCAAGGATCCAACGAACTCCCGGACCTGGCGCATTCGGTACCGCTGGGTGCCGGGCGGCTGACCCGCGAGTGGCTGGCAGAGGACCCTCCCACGGCCAAGAGCATCAAGCACCTGCGCAAGCACATCAAGGCAACGCTCAAGGAACCCATTGCCGCCACGCAAGAGCTGGGGGCGCCCAACATCGTCACGGGCTCTTCCAAGACGTTCCGGGCGTTGGCGCGCATTACGGGGGCTGCGCCGTCGTCCATGGGGCCCTACGTGCGCCGCGAACTGCACCTGAGCGATCTTGGGCTGTGGTCCCAGCGACTCTCCGCGATGTCCTCCGCCGACAGGCTGTACCTGCCCGGCGTCTCCGCGCCCCGCGCCCCGCAGGTGTTGGCCGGGGCTTTGGTGGCGCAAAGTGCCCTTGAATTATTCAATGTGACAACCATGCAAATCAGTCCTTGGGCGCTGCGCGAAGGCCTGATCCTGCGGCGCCTCGACCAGCTGGTTTTTGATGGCCCGCTGGACCCGCCGGCGCACGTTGGTAAGCTGAGAAATTCGGACACGGAGTAGGCAGAGATGACGCAAGTACCAAGCAATGCACCAGACGACCAGCCAGAGGAAGTCTCGGAGAGCCCCAAGCGCCCAATCCCCGTGGCGCTTTCCACGGCCTCCGTGTATCCATTGTCGGTGCATGACGGTTTCGCGATTGCCGCCGACCTTGGCTACGACGGCATCGAAGTGCTGGTGACGCACAACGGCGACAGCCAGGATTCATCCGCATTGAATCGGTTGGCAGAGCGCTACGAGCAGCCCATTGTCGCCATCCACGCCCCGACTCTTTTGCTGACGCAGCAAGTGTGGGGAAGTGCTTGGAACAAGGTCCAGCGGTCGGCCCAGATGGCGGTGGACGTCGGCGCCGACGTCGTGGTGGTGCACCCACCCTTCCGCTGGCAGAACGACTACGCCGAGACGTTTGCCCAGGGCGTGCGCGATGTGGCGGACGCATTCGGCATTCGCATTGCCGTTGAAAACATGTACCCGTGGCGCGTGCGCGGGCGGGAAGCGTTGGCTTATCTGCCACACTGGGACCCCGTTTCGCAGGACTACCAGGATGTCACGTGGGACTTTTCGCATGCAGCCACCGCCGACGCCTCCAGCCTTGACGCGGTCAAGGCCCTGGGCTCGAGGTTGCGGCACATCCACCTCACCGACGGCACCTCGCCCTCAACCAAGGATCAACACCTGATCCCGGGCCACGGCACGCAGGAATGTGTTGAGGTGCTTGCGCACATCGCCAACAACGGGTTCGACGGCGCAGTGGTCGCCGAAATCTCCACCCGCAAGGCCAAGGGGGCTGGGCAACGCGAAGAATGGTTGGCTGAAACGCTGGAATTCGCCCGGGTGCACTTGGGCCAGACGCTTTCCTAGCAGGCATGCGCCTGGCGCGGTCAACTGCCTGCTTGGCCGCGGGCGTCGAGTTGACGGGCGCGGCAAAAGTGACTTTAACGTGAAATCGCCGGAGAGCCTGCGCCAGTGGATGGGGGGAAACACTGGCGAGTTCTCCGGCGATTTGACTGGTCTTCAGGACAAGACCAGTCCGATCATCACTCGCACCCTTATGAGGTAATTAAGAGACTACGGCCCGTGGTTGAGAATAGCCGGGACGCAAGCTGTGCGTTTGCCATTAACCTATTTTTGGAGTCCAGGGCGTCCGGGCATTCGTGTCAAATGGGTCGCGCGTGCTGGGGCAAACTGGTGCTTCGTTTGCATGCGCTGCCGCGGCAAAGCAATGATGGGGACATGATGAAAAAAATTGTGTTTCTTGGTTGCGGGTCCATGGGCGAGGCAATTCTGGGCGGCATGCTTGCCGCCGGAGTTTCCCCGACGTCGGTGACAGTGACGGTGCGGCGCCCCGAGCGCGCCAACGAATTGGTTGAGCGCCACGGCATTACGGCACTGGCTTCCAATGAAGAGTCCGGTGCGAATCAACAGGCTGTCCAAGGCGCCAGCGTGGTGATCCTGGGTGTGAAGCCCGTGGGAATCGTTGACATGTGCCGGGAAGTTGCCGAAGCTCTTGACCCCAACGCTGTTGTCATCAGCGTAGCCGCCGCCGTTTCCCTGGCGCAGATTGAGGGCGGATTGCGGCCGGGGCAGCCCGTTGTGCGTTCGATGCCCAACACCCCGTTGAAGGTTGGTCGCGGCGTAGTTGCCCTGTCCGCCGGTTCCAGCGTTGAAGAGCACCACTTGGCGAACGCGCATGAGATCTTTGCTGGCTCCGGCGTGGTTCTCGATGTTCCCGAGGAGCAGCAGAACGCCGTTTCCGCAATCAGCGGTTCAGGACCGGCCTACGCCTTCTACCTGGCCGAAGCCATGGCTGCGGCAGGAGAGGCGCTTGGACTGGCGCCGGAAATCGCCCAGGTGCTGGCCCGTGAAACCGTGGCGGGAGCCGGCATGATGCTGGCCGAGCCCGGCGCCAACGCCTCCGATCTGCGCCGCGCCGTGACCAGCCCCAAGGGCACCACCGAGCAGGCCATTGCCACCTTTGACCGCCAGGGCTTGCCGGCAATCGTGAAGGCTGGAGCCGAGGCGGCAGCCGCCCGTGCTGCTGAGATCACCGCAGAGCTGGGACAGAACTAGCTCCTGGCTGTGTCCGCCACTGCGGTGCCGTGCAATTTCGCTGCAGACATGGTGATCCGCGCCCGGTTAAATCGGGCGCGGATCACCATATGTGCGTCTCAGCAGGGAAAGCGGCCCTCAGCGGCGTCCGCTTCGAGCTTCAGCAGCAATGATTTGGCCTCAGCGCCGCCCAAGTAGGCACCCTGGCCGCCGTCCGAGCGGACCACCCGGTGGCAAGGCACCACAAGAGGCAGCGGATTGCGGGCACACGCGGTCCCCACAGCGCGCACGGCCCGAGGGCTCGACGTATGGGCCGCGACGGCCGCATAGCTGGACGTATGGCCATACCCAATCTCCTGCAGGTGCGAGAGCACCTCACGCCTGAAGCCGTGCGCCAGCCGGAAATCCAAGGCAAGGTCAAAGTGGCGGCGACGCCGGGCGAAATATTCCTCGAGTTCCTTCGCCGCCGCATCCAGGCGGGCCGGCGCGGCCAGGATGCGCGGACTGATGGTGGCCGCCAACGACTCCAGCACGGCATCGTGGCCCTCGCTGGCGAAGGCAACGCGCACCAAGCCCGCCTGGGTCCCGGCCAGCAACAGCCGCCCCACAGGCGAGTCGATGACCCGATAAGCCACATCCACCAGCCCCTGGGACGCAGCCTTTTGCCGGAAAACCGCGCCCAGCCGCTCAAGCGAGGCAGCTTCAGCCTCCGCCACTGGTGCAAGTTCCACAGGTAGTTTATGCTCGCCCATCGTGTTCCGTCCCTTCGTTTGGCACCAACAACGTGCGCAACGCTTTCATGCCGTCGGCCGCTGCCCGCCGTGCCGCGGCCTCTGAATTGCCGAGTAATGCGGCCACATCCACATAGCGCAGCCCGGCCAGGTGGTGGTAGACCACCGCTTGTTGTTGGGTGGGCGGCAGCGTCGCCAGTGCCGCCCATACCAACCGGGACGTCTCTCCGGCTTCCACAGCACGCACGACGTCGTCCCCTCCTCCCAGCCCTGCGTCGCCCCCGTGCGAACCCGGCAGGGGACGGAAGGGGCCTGCCTCTGCTCCGGGCCTCGGCAAATCGGCCGCCAAGAGGGGCAGGCGGCCGGCTTTGCGGTGGTGGTCCACCGCCTTGTTCCGGGCGATGGTGACAAGCCAGGCCTCGCGATTGCGAACCTCTCCGCTCGACGGGTAGGCCCGCAAGGCTGCCAAAAAAGTCTCCTGCCACACATCATCGGCATCAACCATGCCCACCAGCGCACGGCACACGCGCAGCACCGCAGCCCCGTGGCGTGCCACCAGCGCCTCAAAAATCGGCAACGCAGCGGCGGGAGCAGCCGGGCTGTGCGTTGCGGTTTGCTGGACGCGGGACCCTGCGGGCGCCGCCGTCCCTGCGGTCTCTGCGGGCGCCGCCGTCCCTGCCGTCCCTACGGGTTCTCCGCCCGTTCCGGCTGGCGGCGTGCTCAAAACAACGTGCCCGTGTGGGTGCGGGCGGGGTTTTCCAGCTCGAGCAGGAACTGTTTGCGTTCAAGTCCGCCTGCGTAGCCCACCAGCGAGCCGTCGGAGCCGAGCACCCGGTGGCAGGGGACGATGATGCTGATCGGGTTGCGGCCATTGGCCGAGCCCACGGCCTGGGCCATGGAACGGTCGCCCAACAGAGCCGCCAAATCCCCGTAGCTGCGCACTTCACCGAAGGGAATGGTGCCCAGTGCAGCCCAAACGCGTTGCTGGAAGTCACTGCCGCAGGGCGCCAGCGGGACGGAAAATTCCTGCCGGCCGCCGGAAAAGTATTCGTCCAATTCCGTCGCTGTCTGTGCCAAGACGGGCGAACCCGACGCTGCCACTGCATCCCCCAACATCTCCCAAACCGGGCGGCGCTTGTGCTCAGCCATGTACACGGCCTGCAGCCCAGTGCCATTCTCCACCGCCGTCAGCAAGCCCAGCGGGGAGTCAAAAACCATGTGCCTAACCATCAAAACACCTCCTGCCCGGTAGACGCGGCCCAAGCGAAAAACGTGAGGTCAGGGGCGTGATGCGAAGCGTTCCAGCAGGTCCACATAGCCGGAGACAATGAGCATGTCGCGGCCGGAAACACGCGTTTGCGGCTGCGCGTAGGTGAAATCCTCCCCCGGGGACTTCACCCCGACTATGGTCACGCCATACTTGGAGCGCACTTTGGACTCCTCCAGCGTGAACCCCTGCGTTTCCTTCGGCGGATACATCTTCACAATGGCGAAGTCGTCGTCGAACTCGATGAAGTCCAGCATGCGCCCGCCCACCAGGTGCGCGGCACGGACGCCGGCGTCGGCCTCGGGATAGATGACGTGGTTGGCACCAATGCGCGTCAGGATCTTGCCGTGCGACTGCGTGATGGCCTTGACCCACAGGTGCGCAATGCCCAAATCCACCAGGTTCACGGTGATCAGCACGCTGGATTCAATGGAGGTTCCCACACCGACGACGGCGGAGCTAAAGTCCTGTGCCCCGAGCTGGCGCAGTGCATCCATGTTGGTGGCATCGGCCTCCACGACATGGGTGAGCACGCCGGCCCACTTTTGCACCAAGGCCGGGTCGCGCTCGATCGCCAACACTTCGCGGCCCTGCTTGACCAGCTGGTGGGCCGTGGCGGCACCAAAACGGCCCAGCCCAACCACTAAAACTGGAGCATTGTGCGGCGGACGGTTGCTGGAGTCGATTTTCTCAGCCAATGATGGGCCTCTCTTCCGGGTAGTGGTACAGCTGGCGGCGCTGGCGCAGTGCCAACGCCGAAGCCAAAGTGATGGAGCCGACCCTGCCGAAGAACATCATGGCGCAGAGGATGTATTTGCCCGACGGCGGGAGCTCGCCGCTGAGACCGGTGCTTAGTCCCACGGTGGCGAAGGCGGAGATGGTTTCAAAAAGCACCCGGTCCAACGATTGCCCGGAGATGGCGAGCAGCAGTCCGCAGGCAACCATGACGAAGGTGGCGCCCATCACGATGACGGAGATGGCGACGCGCATGGTGCCTTGGGGGATGGTGCGGCCATGAATCTTCACATCGTTGTCGCCCCGGGCTTCGGCCACAATGGCCAGAAACATCACTGCCAGGGTGGTGACCTTGATGCCGCCGGCGGTTGAGGCGGAGCCGCCGCCCACAAACATGAGGGCGTCGGTGAGCAGCATGGTGGGGGAATGCAGCGCATTCATGTCCACCAGGTTAAAGCCCAGGGAACGGGGCATGACGGAGGCAAACACCGAATGCGTGATCTTGTCCCCGACGCTCATGCCGCCAATGGTTGCCGGGTTGGTCCATTCCATGGCACCCCACAGCAGGGCGCCGGCCACCAAGAGCATCAGCGAGACTTGGACGGTGAGCTTGGCGTGCAGCGTCCACTTCTTGAACCGGAAGCCTGTGGCCAACAGCACCATCAGCACGGGGAAGCCCAAGCTACCGATGAAGCCGCCCACCATGAGCGGGGTCAGGATCCACAAATCTGCTTCATAGGGGACCACGCCGTCGGAGTGGGGTGTGAAGCCGGCGTTGTTAAAGGAAGAGATGGCATAAAAGACGGAGTGCCAGATGGCTTGGGGAGGCGGTTCGCCCAGAATCAGGAATCGTGGGACCAGTGCCAATGCCAGCACCAGTTCAATGGCCACCGACGTGCTGATGACAATGCGAAGCAAGGTGCCCACCTCGCCCAGACGCCCGGCGCTCAAGGCCTCCTGGGCAATGAGTTTTCCGCGCACGCCCAGTCGCTTGCTGACCATGAGCGACATCAGCGAGGCCAAGGTGAGGATGCCCAGACCGCCCACGAAGATGCCGATCAAAATGACCAACTGGCCAAAAAACGACCAGTGCAGTGCCGTGGAGACAGTTGTCAGGCCGGTGACACAGACGGCTGAAACTGCCGTGAAAAGCGCGTCGTGGAACGCAGTGGCTTCACCGTCCCTGGCCGCAGCAGGCAGGGACAAGGTCAGGGTGAAGGCGAGGATGACCAGCGCAAAGACTATGAGCGCCAACCGTGCCGGTGAGCTGTTTGCAACCCTGTCGACGAAGTCGCGGACACTGACCACAACCCGTATGGGCCAGTCCGGCAGCCACCGAGTCACTGTTGAATTAGCTGTCAACGCCGTTGCGCCCCTCCTGCCATGAACTTTCGCAAAGCCGCGAATACGGCAATTGCGTCCAGACTTGGGTAGCCTGTGATGGATGTCATCATTTGCCAGCTCAGGGCCAGCGGCCGTCCCGACAAGCATAGTCTGCGATGCGGCCATGTCCGCGTACAATTTTGGCCCGAACCATCCCATGTCGCCCAAGCGTTTGGATCTCACGTCCGCGTTGGCCCGCGAGCTGGGAATCATTGATCTTCCCCAGGTGCAGGTTGTCGAGTCCTATGTGCCGTCCGACGACGAGCTGGCCTCCGTGCACGACCGCGACTATATTGCCGCCGTGCGACGAGTCGGGGACGATCCCTCGCTCAGCGACCCGGCCCGCGGCCTTGGCACCGAGGACGATCCAGTATTTGCCGGGATCCATGAAGCCAGTGCCAGGCTGGGCGGCGGTTCGCTGGTGGCCGCACAAGCAGTGCTTGATGGCACAGTGACACGTGCGGTGAACTTTGGCGGCGGCATGCACCACGCATTCGCCGGCAAGGCGAGCGGGTTTTGCATTTACAACGACACGGCTTTGGCCATCGCCAAGCTGTTGGACTCGGGTGTGTCCAAAGTGGCCTACATCGACATTGATGCACACCACGGCGACGGCACCGAAAGCATCTTCTGGGACGATCCCCGCGTCCTGACCATTTCGCTGCACGAATCCGGGATGACACTTTTCCCGGGAACGGGCTTCGCCAATGACATGGGCGGGCCCCTGGCACAGGGTGCAGCCGTCAACGTCGCCTTGCCCTCCGGCACATCCGACGCCGGTTGGCTCAGAGCCTTCCACGCCGTCGTCCCGCCCTTGGTCAAAGCCTTTGAACCGGAAGTCATCTTCAGCCAGCACGGCTGCGACTCGCACCGTGACGATGCTCTGACGCACTTGAACACAAGTGTTGACGGTCAACGCGAGGCAGCGCTGACCATTGCAGCGTTGGCGGAGCAGGTGTGCGACGGGCGCTGGATCTCCACCGGTGGCGGCGGCTACAACATTGTCAGCGTTGTGCCGCGGGTTTGGTCGCACTTGATGGCGATTGCGGCCGGACGGCCGGTTCCGCTGCGCACACCCGTGCCTGAGCCCTGGCGGGAGCACGTGGCGGAAAAATACGGCAGGGTGGCGCCGGAATTCATGGGCGAGGGCGCCGACACCTGGTGGCGCTCGTGGGAGGTTGGCTACAATCCCTCCGATGCGCTGGACAGGACCGTCATGGCCACCCGGAAGGCCGTCTTTCCCCTGTACGGCCTGGACCCGTGGTTCGATTAGGCCCCACGCCCTCCCAACGCTCGCAAGTTCGCGTCGGGTCCCTCGGGCGCGTGGGCCCACCCACCGGCCGGCCGGATAAATCGCTGAAGCGATTTCCCCGGAACCTGACCGGCGTGGGCCCACCCACGCCGTTCCCACGCTCGCAAGTTCGCGTCGGGTCCCTCGGGCGCGTGGGCCCACCCACTCGTTCGGGTGCCGATCTTCACTTTGCGGATGCTGTTGTGGACATATGTCGTTAGGGTAGTGGAATGGTTGCAGAAAAAGTCTTTGCGGTAATTGCCGAAACCACCCGCCGGGACATCTTGGCGGCGCTGGCACAGGAGACGAAGGCAGTGGGCCAGCTGGTGGACGAGTTGGGGGTTTCCCAGCCAACCGTGTCCAAACACCTTCGAGTGCTGCGCGAAGCAGGTGTCGTGACCATGCGCGCCCAGGGCCAGAAGCGCTTCTACGGCATCAACACCGAACCTCTCACGCTGGTTGCAACGTGGCTGGAATCCCTCGGAGCCGGTACGAAGACAGCCCCGGTGGCAGCTCCAACGCCGACCGAAGCCGGAACTGTTGCCGTTCAGCAACATCCAAGGAATAGGCAGCCCGCCGTGTCCTTCCCGGTAGCAGCCACCGAAACCACGGCGAACGGAACCTCCGCCGCTCGCCCAGCTCCGGTACCCATGGCCCCGGCGGTTCGTGTTCCGGCACCGGCGGCCGTAGCGCAAGCCCTCCCGGTCCCTGCGGAAGAATCCGCGCCTGCGAACATCCCGACGGCAGCAAAATCATCGGCGACGACCGAGACAGCTCGAGTGGAAGCTGCGGAATCGCTGGCAGCTGCGAAGAGCGCGAAGACTGCAACCGACGCGGCGCCCATTGTTCCTGCAACGGGCCCGCCAACGCAGGGAGGCGCCCTGGTTGTACAGTCGAGCGCCGTGCAACAGAGCGCTGTGCAGTCGAACGAACCTGACGGCAGCATGCAGGGGCAAATTAGCCGTGGCGTGGGGCGCGCCGCCAACAAGGCGGCGGATCTGCTGGCCAACCTGCCCGCGTTCAGACGCCGAAAAGACTAAAGACGCCAAGTATTCAATTCTGATCTGGAAAAATATGCATGATATTACATATAATGTCATGCTGTGAGAAGAATTAGCGTCATGGGCTGGGTGCCTGCAAGATTGCTCCTGAGCATATTTTTGCGCTTTCTGGCGCCTCACCCTTTTCAGGAGACTCATGGATACCAGGCTAGAAGCCATCCGGGAGCAAGTTTTAGCCCGCAACCCCGGTGAAAAAGAATTTCATCAGGCAGTTTTGGAAGTTTTCGAAAGCCTCGGCCCCGTTTTGGATAAGCATCCGGAATTTGTCGATGCCGCCGTGCTGCAGCGCTTGTGCGAACCCGAGCGCCAGATCATTTTCCGTGTGCCGTGGATGGACGATGCCGGCCGCGTGCAGATCAACCGTGGTTTCCGTGTTGAGTTCAACTCCGCGCTTGGCCCGTACAAGGGCGGCCTGCGCTTCCACCCTTCGGTGTACCTGGGCATTGTGAAGTTCCTTGGCTTTGAGCAGATTTTCAAGAACGCGCTGACAGGCATGCCCATCGGCGGCGGCAAGGGCGGGTCCGACTTTGACCCGCGCGGGCGGTCCGACGCCGAAGTCATGCGTTTCTGCCAGAGCTTCATGACCGAGCTTTACCGCCACATTGGCGAGTACACCGACGTCCCCGCGGGCGACATTGGTGTTGGGGGCCGCGAAATCGGCTACCTGTTCGGCCAGTACAAGCGCATCACCAACCGCTTCGAGTCGGGAGTTCTGACCGGCAAGGGTGTTGGTTGGGGCGGTTCGCTGGTGCGTCCCGAAGCCACTGGCTTTGGCACCGTCATGTTCACCCAGGAAATGCTCAAGACCCGCGGGAGCTCGCTTGACGGCCAGCGCGTTGTGGTCTCCGGGTCCGGAAACGTGGCAACCTTTGCCATCGCCAAAGCACAGCAGTTCGGTGCCAAGGTTGTGGCCTGCTCGGATTCCTCCGGCTACATTGTGGACGAGAACGGCATTGACGTTTCGCTGCTGCGCCAGATCAAGGAAAAGGAGCGCGGACGCCTGAAGGAATACGCCGTCCGCCGCGGCGCGTCCGTCAGCTATGTCGAAGGCGGTTCCGTCTGGGACGTCAATGCCGCCGTGGCCCTGCCGTGCGCCACCCAGAATGAAATCAACACCGAAGCTGCCACCCGCATGGTCAAGAACGGCCTGGTTGCGGTTGCTGAAGGCGCCAATATGCCTTCCACTAGCGGTGCCATCGCAGTGTTCCAGGAAGCTGGGATCCTGTTCGCCCCGGGCAAGGCGGCCAACGCCGGCGGCGTGGCAACCTCCGCTCTGGAAATGCAGCAGAACGCCAGCCGCGACGCCTGGACCTTCGAGCACACCGAAGAGCGCCTGTCGGAGATCATGACAGGCATCCACAACCGTTGCGCCGAGACCGCCGAAACTTACGGCTCCCCGGGCAACTACGTGGTGGGCGCCAACATCGCCGGCTTCGTCAAAGTGGCCGACGCCATGCTGGCCCAGGGCCTGATCTAGCGGCCCCTGCTCGTCCGGTGTCTGGACAAGCACGACGGCGCGTCCCCACTGAGGTGGGGGCGCGCCGTCGTGCTTTCTCCACCGTCTGCGCCGTGCAATCTAGCCTTGGCTGGCCAACCCAGCCTTGGCCGCGCAAGCCGGTCGTCGCTGTGCATGCCGACCGTCAGGCGGGGCGCCCCGAGGCGCCAATTTTTGCGCCGTGGGAAGTTAAAATCGCGAGCCGAAAATGGCGTAGGGTCGGCCAAGGTGGGCGGTCGAGCGGCCGAACATGCCCTGAGACCTCGGAAGAAGCGCTAATGAATACTATGCTCGCGGGCGGTTCCCGGGCTGCCGTCAATGAGTCCGCCGTCATTGAGGCCACGGTGGCCGCCTGGAAGCCGGGGGCCCTGCCGGCAATCCGCACGAAATCGGTGCCTGCATGAACGGCAACGACCGCCGGGAGACGGTGCTGTACAGCAACAAGATGTCCGCGGAATCCCTGGCGGGCTGGGTCCGCGAAGGGCCGTTGGCCATCACGGACGGACACGACGGAGCCGTGTTGGCCAGCAGTGCCGATGCCGACGAGCTGGGGGCCCACGCCCATTTCGTCCTGTGGTGCCCGGAGATCTTTCCCGACCGGATCCGGATTTCCTGGGACTACCATCCCATTGACGGCGAAGGTCTTGCCATGGTGTTCTTCGGGGCGCAGGGCAGTGCAGGACGGGACCTTTTTTCCCCCGAGCTTGCTCCACGCACAGGGTTTTATCCGCAGTACCATTCCTCGGACATCGCCGCGCTGCACGTCTCCTACCAGCGGCGGAAATTTGCCTCCGAGCGGGCGTTCCGCACCTGCAACCTGCGCAAGAGCCCCGGCGGCCACCTAGTGGCGCAGGGGGCCGATCCGTTGCCCAGCCCCGAAGATGCCGACGGGTTCTACCGCGTGGAAGTGTGCAAGGACGGCCCGCACGTCACCCTGAGCATCAACGGCCTGCAGATTTTCCACTGGCTGGATGACGATTCCGGAACCGGGCCGCAAATTGGCGGTGGCTATCTGGGCTTCCGCCAGATGGCCCCGTTGCGTGCAGCCTACAAAAATTTGACGGTTGCACAACTTCACTGACGTGGCATCACAGTAGTCCGGACTGTGGGCCGCCACAGCAGGGCGGAGCGTTGCTCCGCCCTGCTGTGATCACCGATACGCTGGGAGCAGCGCCGGCAGTCAAGGTGCCGGCAACTCGCGAGGGGAGTGGATCGTGGCCAAGACAACGGCGCCTGAACACGTGGTTGTTGTGGGTGCGGGAATCATCGGATTGAGCACTGCCTGGTATTTGCAGGAGCACGGCATCAAGGTCACCGTGGTGGATCGCGGCGGCGTGGCCTCCGGCTCTTCGTGGGGCAACGCCGGCTGGATCACTCCGGCCCTGACGCTGCCGCTGAGCGAGCCCACAGTGCTGACGTACGGGCTCAAGGCCATGCTGGACCCGGCCTCGCCCCTCTACATACCCTTTACCACCGACCCGGCGCTGCTGCGGTTCCTGCTCGGCTTTGCCCGCAACTGCACGCCTGGGAAGTGGCGCGCAGCCATGGCGGTCTTCGCAGAAATCGGGCGCAGCGGCATTGACGCTTTTGCGGAACTTGCCGCCGGGAATCCGCCCCCGGCCGAGACCACGCACCCCGCTGATCCCTTCCTCGCCGGATTCTCCTCGCTGAAGGACCGTGAGGCCCTTGTCAAGGAATTGCACGTCATCCGTGAAACAGGGGGTGCCGTGGACTTCACGCTCATCTCGGGAGAGGAAATCCGCACCCTTGAGCCCACCCTGGGCAGCGGGGTCGTGGCCGGGGTGGAAATTCGGAACCAGCGCTACCTCAACCCACCGGCGTTCATGGAATCCCTGGCCGAGACCGTGGTCTCCCGGGGTGCTGAACTTCTCACGGCGTTCAACGTCGTTGACATCCGCGACAACGGCTCCGGCGTGGACGTGGTTGCTTCGGAAGGGCGTCTCCTGAAGGCCGACGCCGTCGTGCTCGCCACGGGCGCGTGGCTGGGGAGGCTGGCGCGCAAGTTCGGTCTCAAGCGGGTGGTCCAGGCAGGTCGCGGCTACAGCTTCTCGGTTGTGCCCGAGGCTATGCCGCGCCACCCCATCTATTTCCCGGCCCAGCGCGTCGCATGCACCCCGCTGGGGGACAGGTTCAGGGTCGCAGGCATGATGGAATTCAAGGACGCCGACGCACCCTTGGACCCGCGACGCATCCGGGCCATCGTGGAGGCGGCCTCGCCCATGTTCACCGGCATCGACTTCGAAGACAGGGCGGAGGAATGGGTGGGGTCCAGGCCCTGCACCACCGACGGTTTCCCGCTCGTGGGCGCCACCCGGTCCCCGCGAGTCCACGTGGCGGGCGGGCACGGCATGTGGGGAGTTGCGCTGGGGCCGCTGACGGGAAAAATGGTTGCTGCAGAACTGACGGGAAACACGCCGCCGGCCGGCATGCAGCACTTCAATCCGCTGCGCTAGCGCATGGCCGCCACCTGGCACCGCTGACACGCATGGTGGCAGCAAATACGCACCTTGAACGCTGGTGGGGACTCCCTCCGGCGCCCATTTGTGTGAAAGGTGCGGTTACGCGGGCAGGTGCGCATGTGCGGGCAGTGCTGGGACGGATTTGCTGGATGCCTGCGGCTCTGCTTATGGTGTGGGGATGACAAACCGTTGGTATGCGTATTTTTCGTTGGCTCTGGAGGGGCCCGCGTCTAACTGACACGCATCCAACTTACCTTCAGAGCCAACAGGACAGGGAATTCATTCCCTGTCCTTCGCCATTTTCAGGCGGGCTCCGAAGAGGGGGCCTGCAGCCAGCCCCAACATAAGGAAAGCCACCCCATGAGCACTACAGCAGCCACCGAAAGCACAGCAGCGGCTCCGGCGTCCACAAGGAACCTGCGCGTCAGCCACTTCACCGAACTGCCGTCGCCTGCCGAGCTGGCCGCGGGGCTGCCGCTGGATGCGCACACAAGCAACGTCGTCGAACGCGGCCGCGACCAGGTCCGCGCCATCATGGACGGGCTTGACGACAGGCTCCTGGTGGTGGTGGGCCCGTGCTCCATCCATGACACCGAGGCCGGGCTGGAATACGCGCGCCGGCTGGCTGAAACCGCCAAGGAACACGTTGCGGACCTGCTCATTGTGATGCGCGCCTACTTCGAAAAGCCGCGCACCACCGTTGGGTGGAAGGGCCTGATCAACGACCCCGCGCTCGATGGCAGCCACGATGTGGCCAAGGGACTGCAAATGGCACGGAAGTTCCTGCTCGACGTGGCCCGCCTGGGGCTGCCCACGGGCACCGAATTCCTTGAACCCATCAGCCCCCAATACACCGCCGATTTGATCTCCTGGGGAGCCATTGGCGCACGCACCACCGAGAGCCAGATCCACCGCCAGCTCTCCTCCGGGCTTTCCATGCCCATCGGCTTCAAGAACGGCACCGACGGGGACCTGCAAGTTGCCTTGGATGCGTGCAACGCCGCCAGTGCACCCCAGTCGTTTCTGGGAATTGACGGGGACGGCCGGGCCTCCCTTGTCAGCACGGCCGGCAACCAGGACACCCATGTAATCCTGCGCGGCGGGCGCAAGGGCCCCAATTACCACGCAGCGGACGTGGCGCAGGCCTCAGCCCAGGCGACACAAGCCGCCGTCAACCCGCGGTTGATCGTGGATGCCAGCCATGCCAACTCCGGCAAGAGCCACCACCGCCAGGCCGAGGTAGCGCTTGAATTGGGTGCCCAGCTGGAAGCCGACGACGCCACGGCCCATACGATTGCCGGTGTCATGCTGGAGAGCTTCCTGGTAGGTGGCGCCCAAAAACTCGACGTCGACCAGGTGGCCTCCGGCGACGCCGCATTGGTTTACGGCCAAAGCGTCACCGACGCCTGCATGGACTGGGACGTGACGGCGGATGTGCTGGCCAAGCTGGCCGGGGCCTCGCACGCCCGCCGCACATCCGTTGCCTGAGGAAACATCCTTCACAGACACCACTTCTGCCCCTAGAGTTAGCCTTGGGAGTGGAAAGGCTGCACGTGGGAAAATGGATGTTTCAGCCGAATAGTCGACACCGAGGATGGCCATGACGCAGGAGCAGGATTTCTCCGATGTGAAATTCCTGACGGTTCAGGAAGTCGCCTCACTCATGCGCGTGTCTAAAATGACGGTGTACCGCATGGTGCATGCCGGTGAGCTGCCAGCCGTCCGTTTTGGCCGCTCGTACCGGGTGCCGGCCAACGCTGTGGAGAGCTGCCTGCGCGCGGCAGTGGTGGACGGCACAGCGACGCACGAAGCCCCCGGTTCGGCGCATACAGGGTAAAGGCGGTACCCTAGGAAAGATCCATTTTCGGCTTTGACCGATTCCTGCGATCGGTCGACCTAATCGTTACGGCCTCATTCGAGGTTGTTCTATGCAGTTTGTGAGGAACTTTCATGGGTTCAGTAGTCAAGAAGCGCCGCAAGCGGATGTCCAAGAAGAAGCACCGCAAGCAGCTGCGCAAGACGCGTCACCAGCGTCGCAACAAGAAGTAAGCAGCTCCTTCGCGAAAGCGCCCGTTCACCCTTGTGGTGTGCGGGTGTTTTTTTGCTTAATTTCCGCTACCGTCGCCGCACCATGGCAATGCCTTTCCACAGCCCGTAGACCACGCCGGCGCCGGTGGCCGCCCGCAGGCCCAGCGTGGCGGCGCGGCGCCCGGAGCGGTAGTCGTAGATGGGCCAGTTGTTTTCGCGGGCGTGCCTGCGCAGCTTCGCGTCGGGATTGATGGCCACCGGATTGCCCACGGTCGTCAGCAACGGAATGTCGTTGTAGGAGTCGCTGTAGGCCCAACTGCGGGAAAGATCCAAGCCCTCCTGCTCGGCCAGTTCGTGAACTGCCCGGCCCTTGGCGGGACCATGCAGAATCTCACCCACCAGGCGCCCGGTGTACAAGCCGTCTTCAATCTCGGCCACGGTGCCCAGCGCCCCAGTGAGGTTCAGCCGCTCCGCAATGACCCCGGCAACTTCAACAGGGGTTGCCGTCACAAGCCACACCTGGCGGCCGGACTTGAGGTGTTCTTGTGTCAGCGCCCGCGTGCCCGGCCAAATCTTGGAGACGATCATCTCGTCGTAAACTTCTTCGCCAAGTTCGCGGACAAAGTCGGCCTTGATGCCGGCGGCGAGTTTCTGCGCGGAGTCTTGAACGGAATGGACATCGCTCATGTTTTCCCCGCGCAGGATGAACTTGGCCTGTTTCCACGCGAAGCCAGCGACATCCCGAAGGGTGAACGCACGCTTCTGGTACATTTTTCGGGCCACATGGAACAAGCTGGCGCCCTTCATCAAAGTGTTGTCCACGTCGAAGAAAGCGGCCTCGCCCTGGTGCAACGCAGTGGTCGAGACGGCCTCGGCACTGTTGGTATTCACGTCGGGCATGGAACGAGTCTAGTCAATGCTGCTCCCATGTGCTCCCTCCGCCACTTGCAGCGGGGTTAACTGTGGTGAAACTTTCATTTGCCGGCGGACGTCTCCCGGCGGCAGTCGGCAGGCGTGCCCGGCCAAGGGTTCATTGGGTAGGTTGTATCCATGACACAAGCTGCCGGTGAGCCGGCCACCAGCAATGCCACCACCAGCAACGCCGACGCCGCGGATGGACACCTGCGCGTTCCGTTGCTTGAGCTTCTTACCAGGGGCGGGTGCCACCTGTGCGAAGCTGCCCGCGTCGTCGTGGCCGAGGTGGCCGGCAATCTCGGTCTGCCCTGGCACGAGGTTGACATAGACGGCGACGAGAATTTGACTACCCGCTACGGCGAGGAAATTCCCGTGGTTCTGGTGGACGGCATTCAGCGCGACTTTTGGCAGATAGATCCGCTCAGGCTGCGCAGCATCCTCGATCGGGCCGCGGCGGGCCAGTAGGCGCCTGCCGGCACGCCGAGCAGCTGACTTGGGGGAGGACAGTGGCGGCTTTCGGCTTTTGGTGATGGACCGGGCACGACTTACAGTGGAGGCAGGCGAGTGCGGACCTTGCGGATACACATTCAGCAACGGGGCGCGGCCTCAGTTTGAGAATGTGGAGTGTTGTCTTGATCCAAGCGCAGATCCCCGAAGGACAGCCGCCAGAGCCTTCCCGGCAGCTTCCACCTGCCACGGTGGCCCGGCTGACACTTTATTTGCGCACGCTGAATTCCTTGTTGGCCAGTGGCACTGACAGCGTTTCCTCGGAGGCGTTGGCAGAGTCGGCCGGGGTGGGCTCGGCCAATGTCCGCAAGGACCTTTCCTATCTTGGCTCCTACGGCACCCGCGGAGTCGGCTATGACGTGGCCAACTTGAACCGGCAGATATCCCAGGCTCTGGGCCTAACGCACGAGTGGCGTGTGGCCATTGTGGGTGCCGGCAACTTGGGCCGAGCGCTGGCCCGCTACGCCGGGTTCGAATCCCGCGGCTTCGACGTTGTGGCCTTGTTGGACGCCGACCAAATGGTGGTGGGCAATGAGGTGGGCTGGCTGCGCGTCAACGATGTGGTGAACTTGGAGACCGTGCTGAAGAGCACCCGCGCCAACATGGTTGTCTTGGCCCTGCCGGCAGCCGTGGCCCAGTCCGTGTGCAACAGGGTTGTGGCAGCGGGGGTCCACAGCATTCTCAGCTTTGCCCCGGTTGCGTTGAGCGCACCGGACTTCGTGAATCTGCGCAAGGTGGACATGGCAACTGAATTGCAGATTCTCGCCTATCACGCCAAAAGATCCCAGCATTCCTCCCTGGAGCAGGACCGCCCGGGAACATAAACGTACCTTTCCCGCTCGTGGGGCCGTTGCCCAGTGCGCTTTTGCACAGAAGGTGCGTCTGTGCGCGGAACGTGCGGTTACAGTCGGCGCGCCTTGTGCTCCTTGTGCTCCTTGTGCGCCAGGAAGTAGTCCTTGGACGGCGAGCGGAACAGCAGGATCATGGCAATCACGCCCAGGGAAATCTGGACAATGGCGAGCACATTGGGCTGGCCCAACGCCAAAAGTGAGAAGCACGCCAGCACCAGGGCCGTGATTCTGGCCCAATTGGTGCCTCGGCGAATCTTCTTGGCCAGATAAAAGTAGGCAATGCTGCCCAGCACGCTCAACACAAACGCCGTGTAGAGCAGGGTGTTCATCATCGCCGGGTCCGCATAAAAACCGGCCAGGGTGGGGTCTCCGGCAGTCGCCGCTCGGATGGTGTTCACCGCCACGTCGCGCAGCGAGGGAACAAGCAGGACAAGAACCACGGCCAGCGTGGAGAGCAGCTGCAGCACGCCCGCCAGTTGGATCAGCCTTACTGCCACGAGGAGGGGTTTTGGCGGGGCCAAGTGTGGGCCGGCAACGTTGGGCACGCCCTGCTGGGCGCCTTGGTAGCCCGGATAGGCAGCGGCCGGGGGAAGAGGCGACGGCGACGTGTTGGCGGCTTGTGCGTCCTTCACTTCTTGCGGCGGTTCCCACCCGGCGGGTGCATATTCTCCGTATCGGGGGACGCCCGGGGCAACCTCGCCGTAGCTGCCAGGTTGGGGAGTGGGGCGCTCTTGGGGTTCTTCACCGGAGGTGGTCATGACAGCTGCTCTTTCAGTGGTGCGGGATCTTGGCCAAGGCTACGGACCAGGGAAGGCGCCGAAAGGTGGCCAGAGAAGAAAAAAGAGGCCGCGGCGGGTATTGCTTCAACCCTACGCGACCTCTCCGCACACAACTACTTGCCGTGGCCGGCTACTTGCCGTGGCTGGCGCGGGAATTGAGCCACGCCGTTGATTCGGGCATCCACATCAGCACTGCCGCAACAATGCCCAGCCAGACGCCGACGGTGGTGCCGAAGAATATCAAGAAGATGCTCACCACCACGATGATTGAAAGCGCCATTCTGGCCCATTGCATCCCTTCCTTGAGCTTCATGGCGCAAATGACAATCGCAGCAATGATCACGAGGGAAACGACTGTCATCACGATTCCACGGAAGCCGTTGCCGCGAAGATACGGGGAGGCCAACAGGAACAGTGCAGCGATGAAGGACAGGAAGGCGAAGAAAAGCGAGATCCCGGCAGTGACAAGCCACATGATGTACGAGATCTTCAGCAGCGGGGGCAGTCCCTCCGTTTTGAACAAGCTGGAGAATCCGCCCGCCGGCATGACGTCGGCCATGGAGCGGGGCGTGTCAGTGGGCATCTCGAACTTTAAGCTGTTGTCGGGCTGCTGGTACTGCGGCTGTTGGTACTGCGGCTGTTGGTACTGGGGCTGCTGGGGCGAGCCCGGCTGCTGCTGATACCCGGGCGGGGACTGCTGGTACCCGGGAGGTGATTGGTATCCGGGCGGGGGCTGAGCCGCACCGCCGGGGAGGTTGGGGTTGTGTGCGGGAGCAGCATTTGGATCGGGCTGGGAACCATAACCGTCAGGAGATGGTTGCGAGCCTGGTTGCTCGGGACCTGGGGACTCATTCGGTGTGCTCATGCTTAGAACCCTAGTCGCGGCGCGAACGCTTGTATAGGCGAGCCAAGCGCAGCAAAATGCCGGTCCGCAAGAAGCTGCGAACCGGCATTGGGCCTGCAACAACGGCCGACCAGCCCTAATCGAGAGGTGGGCTATGCCGCTCGAGAGGTGGGCTATGCCGCCTTCACGAAGGCGACGTCGAGAGTGATGGTCACCTTGTCGGAGACCAGCACGCCGCCGGCTTCCAATGCGGCGTTCCACGTCAGCCCAAAGTCCTTGCGGCTGATGACGGTGGAGGCTTCAAATCCGGCACGGGTGGCCCCGAACGGGTCAACAGCGACGCCGTTGAACTCGCCCTTGAAGGTTACGCTCTTGGAGATGCCGCGGATGGTCAGCTCGCCCGTCATTTCAAAGCTCTCCGCGTCGCCGGCAATGGTGGAGGAGACGAAGCCCAGCGTCGGGAAGGTTTCAACGTCGAAGAAGTCGGCGCCGCGGACGTGGCCGTCGCGGTTGACATCGCCGGAATTGAAGCTGTCCGCTTGGATGGTGGCGGTGACGGAGGAATCGGCAACGGTTTCGCCCAGTGCCAGTGTTGCCTCGAGGTCGGTGAACTTTCCGCGGACCTTGGAGATGCCTGCGTGGCGGACCATGAAGCCCACTTCCGAATGGGTGGCGTCGAAGTTCCACGTCCCTTGGGCAAGTCCGGCGGATTCGGTGGTGGTTGCTGACATGTGGTGCTCCTTGCAAGCTCTGTGTTGGTGATTGTGTGGTGTTGGTGGATGCTCGGGCCAGCCCCTGTGGTTGACCTTCACCACCTATAAACATACGTTTGCATGTAATATTCCCGCATAACCAAAATTGCTTGCCGGGTACGGATTAACCCCTTGCTGGCCAACTTTGAGAAACTGGGAGCATGTCCCAAGTAACAGTGCATCTTCTACGCCACGGCGAGGTATTCAACCCCGATGGCGTGCTTTATGGCCGACTCCCCGAGTTTCATCTCTCCGAGCGCGGCCGTGCCATGGCCGTGCTGGTGGCCGAGCACTTCGCAACCCTTGCCACGCGGGGTGCGGCCCCGGTCTACCTGGTCGCCTCGCCGCTGACCCGCGCCCAGGAGACGGCGCAGCCCACCGCGGAGGCGCTGGGTCTGGACATTGTGACCGATCCGCGCATCATTGAGGCCGAAAACCATTTTGAAGGTCTCGTCATGAGCCCCGCCGAACTGCGCAAGCCCAAGCACTGGCCCTACTTCGTGAACCCGTTCAAGCCCTCCTGGGGCGAAGCCTACTCGGCCCAGGCCGAACGCATGCTGGCAGCGGCACGCGACGCACGCCGTCGTGCCTTCGAGCTCGGCGGGGACGGGGCCCAGGCCATCATGGTCAGCCACCAGCTGCCCATCTGGTCCACGCGGCGAAGCGCCGAAGGGCAGCGCCTGTGGCACGACCCCCGCAATCGCGAATGCACGCTGGCTTCGCTCACGTCATTGACGTTCGACGGCGACGACGTCATCGATGTGGTGTACAGCGAACCGGCGGCCGAATTGCTGCCCGGCGCGGCCACCACCCCCGGGGCATAAGCACCACGGCATACAGCTGACAATCAGCTATTCGACGTAGCGTAGAACATAATGCCATTTCTGTGCGTGCACGATGGCTCCCACAAGATGAAAGGCAGCATCGTGACGTTCTCGATGAGCCGCAGGGCACTGCTGGCTGCAGGCGGTGCCGCACTGACGGTGGCCCTGGCAGCCTGCTCCGGCACCGACCAGCTCGCTGAGCAGGCAAACGCCGGGGACAACAAGAACTACATCGCCGGCGACGGTTCCGTGACCGAATACGGGGCCGCGGACCGGAAGCCTCCGGTGGAGTTCACGGCCACCACGTTCGACGGCAAAACGGTCGATGCCGCCGACTTCCCCGGCCGGGTCACAGTGCTGAATTTTTGGTACGCAGCCTGCGCCCCTTGCCGTGCCGAGGCCCCCGACCTGCAGACGCTCTCGAGCGACTTTGCCTCCCAGGGCGTTGATTTCATGGGTGTGAACGTGCGTGATGAGAAAGCCACGGCGGAAGCCTTTGAACGCAACTTCGGGCTGGAGTACCCCAGCATCGCGGACAAGGACGGCGGCGTTTTATTGGCCTTGACCAAGTTTGTGCCGCCGTCGGCCGTCCCCACCACCTTGGTGCTGGATAAAAAAGGCCGCGTGTCGGCACGCATCCTCGGCATTGCCGACAAGGGCACCCTGAAGGCCCTGATCACCGGCGCACTGGCAGAAAATTAGCGGCCGCCCACCTCCATGAACAATCCCTTCGCCGAGACAGTGCTGAGCGGCTCCATGCTGCTGGCCATGCCTGTTGCGCTCTTGGCCGGCCTGGTCTCCTTCCTTTCACCCTGCGTCCTGCCCCTTGTGCCCGGCTACCTGGGCTATGTGAGCGGACTGAGCGGGGCCGATCTGCAGGAGGAGCGCCGCGGACGCATGCTGGCCGGGATCGGGCTGTTCGTGTTGGGGTTTTCCGTGGTGTTTGTGCTCATCGGAGCCATTTTCGGCCAGCTGGGGGCGTGGCTCATGGGGCCCGACGCCGCCTGGGTCACCCAAGCGCTTGGCGTGGTCGTGATCCTGATGGGCGTGGTGTTCCTGGGCGGCATGGGCTGGTTCCAGGGGGAAGCGAAAATTCATGCGAAGCCGCCGGCCGGACTGTGGGGTGCACCGATTTTGGGCGTAACCTTTGGACTGGGCTGGGCACCGTGCATCGGACCAACTTTTGCTGCGGTGCAGACGCTGGCGTTTTCGGATGGATCCAGTGCCGTCAAGGGTGCCTTCTTGACATTTGTGTATTGCTTGGGACTTGGCTTGCCGTTCCTGTTGATCGCCTTGGGCGCCCGCCGCGGGCTGGGGGCCCTGTCGTTCTTCCGCACGCACCGCCGCGGACTGCAGTACTTTGGCGGCGGCATGCTGGTGGTGCTGGGCCTGCTCATGGTCACGGGTGTGTGGGGCAACTGGATCAATGAGCTGCAGTTTTGGTTTGCCAATGAAGTGAGATTGCCAATCTAATGAAAGAGACAGTGGTGGAAGATCCCGTGGGCCAGGAGCCGAAGGACAAAGCGTCCAAAGGCAAGGCGGCCAAAGGCACAGCGCCGAAGGGCGGTGGCAGTGATGCTGTCCTGCCCCAGCTCGGCGTTCTGGGCATGTTCCGCTGGGCCTGGCGGCAACTGACAAGCATGCGCACCGCCTTGTTCCTGCTGCTGATGCTGGCCGTGGCAGCAGTGCCCGGTTCCTTGTTCCCGCAGCGCCCCTCGGCACCGTCCGAGGTCACCCAGTATTTGAAGGACAACCCCGTCTCGGGACCCGTCATGGACTGGTTCAAGCTCTTCGACGTGTATTCCTCGCCGTGGTTTGCCGCCATTTACCTGCTGTTGTTCACCTCCTTGGTTGGCTGTGTCCTGCCGCGCGCCAAGATCCATGCCAAGGCCATGCGTTCGGCCCCGCCGCGGACGCCCAAGCGGCTTTCGCGCCTGGCCGAGTACGGCACCGTCACCATCCCGGCCGGCAGCGGCGTTGACGCCGAAACCGCGGTCAGGGATGCCGCCGTCGTCTTGAAGTCCCGCCGTTACCGCGTGGATATTCGCGACCTGGACACCGAGCGCCCGTCGGTGGGCGCCGAGATCGGCTTCCTGAAGGAAGTGGGCAACCTCATCTTCCACACCGCCATGATTGGCGTCCTGGCAGCCATCGCCTTCAGCGGGCTCTTTGGCTACAGCGGCCAGCGCGTGCTCGTGGAGGGCGAAACTTTTGTCAACACCTTGGCCAGCTATGACAAGTTCACCCCCGGTGCCAACTTCGCCGGCAACAACCTGGAGCCGTACTCGGTGCAGCTTGACCGGCTTGTGGTGAAGTACGACCGTTCCACGGAGGCCCACTACGGGCAGCCACTGGACTTCACTGCCACGTTGACCACCAAGGACGGACCCGAGGCTGAGGCAAAAGCCCAGACGCTGAAGGTCAACGACCCGGTGGGCATTGGCGGCACCAACGTCTACCTTGTGGGCAACGGCTATGCACCTGTCATCACCGTCAAGGACGGTGCAGGAAAAGTTGCGTTCCAGGGGCCTGTGGTCACCATCCCGACCGATGGCGCCTACACCTCGCTGGTGGTGATCAAGGTTCCCGACGCGAAACCGGAACAGTTGGGATTTGTGGGCTTCTTCCTCCCCACGGCCCTCGTTGACGAGAAGGGCGTGGCTTTTGGCTCCGACCCCGACCCGTTCAACCCGCAGCTCAACCTGAACGCCTTCACGGGCGACCTTGGCCTCGACGGCGGCATCCCGCGGAACGTGTACACACTGGATACCTCCAAGATGACCGAAATCAACTCCCGCAACCTGGACGCAGGCGGCATTGTGCTGGGGCCCGACCAGAGCTACACCCTGCCCGGGAACAACGGAAGCATCAGCTTCGACGGCATCAAGCGGTTTGCCGCACTGGATATCCGGCACGACCCCGGCCAGGTGTACGTTCTGGTGTTTGCGCTGTTGGCCCTCGCCGGGCTCATGGCGTCCCTGTTCATGAGCCGACGACGGGTGTGGGTCCGCACGGGCAACCACCCCGACGGACGCACCATGGTGGAGTTCGGCCTGCTGGCGCGCGGCGAAGACCACCGCCTGGCCGGCGAATACGTTGCCATCAACAAAGCTCTGCACGCCAAATGGCTGGTGCCCATGGACACTGCGGGGCAAAATGGTGAGCAGGGACAATCAACAACCAACGACTCCGCCCAAGGCGTCGCCGCGGCAAGTAAGGACCACTAATGCCAGAGATCAATGAGGGCTTTGCCCAGCTCAGCGAGCAGCTTATGCTGGTGGCCGGCTTGGCCTACGCTGTAGCTTTTTGCGCCTACGCTTGGGACCTTGTGACCTTCAACCAAGCGGTCAAGAAGGGGCTGGCGGATCAAACAGCCAGCCAAACGGCCGTTCAGCACAGCGAGTCGGCCGTGCTCGCCGGTGTAGGCGCCCGCGGCACCGCAGGGCAGGACCTCGGCTCCGGTCCGCAAGGCCGGGGTGTGCGTCCCAGCAGCAAGACCCACGGAGGGCCCGACGGAATCACCGCCGGGGACTCCATGCGCTATGGCAAGGAACGCCGCGTTGTGGCCCGGGTGGCCGTGGCACTGACTGTGGTGGCCGCCGTCGTCCAAGGCTTCGCCGTGCTGTTCCGCGGTTTAGCGGCAGGACGCGTGCCGTGGGGCAACATGTACGAATTCTGCACCACAGGCTCCTTTGTGGTGGCAGTGGTGTTCCTGATCGTTTTGACCCGCCGCGACCTGCGCTTCCTGGGCACCTTCGTCATTGGGCTGGTGCTGCTCATGGTGGTGGCCGCCTCGGTGTCGTTTTGGACGCCTGTGGGGCATCTGGTGCCTGCACTGCAAAGCTACTGGCTGATCATCCACGTCTCGATTGCCGTGATGTCTTCGGCCTTCTTCACCATCACGTTTGCCATGTCCGTGCTGCAACTGCTCCAAGCCCGCCGTGAAGTCTCCATCGCTTCGGGCAAGAAGGACAAGGCACTCGTGATGCGGCTGGTTCCGAACGCCTTGAGCCTTGAAAATCTGTCCTACCGAATCAACGGCATCGCTTTTGTCGGTTGGACACTGACGCTGATGTTTGGTGCCATCTGGGCGGAAAAGGCGTGGGGGCGCTTCTGGGGCTGGGACACGAAGGAAGTGTGGACCTTTGTCATCTGGGTGGTTTACGCCGGCTACCTGCACGCCCGCGCCACCAAGGGCTGGACCGGCACCCGCGCCGCGTGGCTGTCCATTGTGGGTTACCTGTGCGTGGTCTTCAACTTCACCATCGTGAACATGTACTTCTCAGGTCTGCACTCTTACGCCGGCGTAGGCAGCTAGTTCGCGCCGGAACCGGGTGGCCCTCAACGGCCTCGAGGAAACCGCCCAGGGATGATTTCCCAAGCGGGCGGTTTCCTGTGCGGAGCCGGGTTGCAGCATTCATAGGGTTGCAAGGGCTGGAAGATTGCTCGACGGCTATTTGTGGCTCTTGCGAAAACCCGGGATGGTGTAGCTTCGGGCCAGCAGTCCCAGTGCCACTGCGGCCACCAGCAAGCCAAAGTCACGCAATGCCACGTCGTAGAAACCCGAGTACGTCAACAAGTTGACGATGATGCCTGCCAACCACAGGGCCACCACCCAGGCGGCGTATCGGGGTCGCAGGATCATGGCGACAGCAGCAATGATCTCCACGACGCCAATGGCCATCATGGTCCCGTGGGCGCTGAAGGGGGAAATGTTCTCGATCCACGGGGCCAAGTAGTTTTCCCACGTGGTCAGCACGTTGAAGAACTTGTCCAGGCCCATGATGAGCGGGATGGCGATGAAACCAAGCCACAACAACACGAACGCGCCGTAAGCGGGTTCGGTCTTGGCGCGCGCCAGCGCATGGGAGCTCCAACCGGTGGACGGGGCGGGGATTGAATGGGTTGCCATGACTCCTCCATCTAAAAACATGATTGATGTTTTTAGAATGCGCCTGAAGTTGTCAGGTGTCAATACCCGGTTTCAAATGAACCAAGAAGCACAAAAATGTGGGCCGGGGCAACTGCCCCAGCCCACGCCGTCGAACGTGAAAAATGGCCTACTTGCTGTGGACCTGGTCCAGCCCTGTCAGCGCAGCCAAGGTGCCGGTGTCAACATCCTGCGAAGGGGCGTTAAGGCAGCGCTGCAGGGAGTCGTCCATGGCGTTGATCCAGCGCGTGTGGTGATGCGTGGCCATGGTTCCCGTGATTACTGAACGGTGGGCCATGTCGCGGTAGCCCAGGATGTTGGTTTCCTTGTGGTGCATCCAGTCCTTGAACAGCGCCGACACTGCGTCCAGGTCAAACGGCGGGTAATCGGTGGCGGCAATGAGCTCGCCCAGGGAGTCGGACTGGAAATCCGCCTCGGCATTGTGGTCGGGGTCGCCTTGGGTGCCGTCGCTGAAGTGCGCGGTGGTTCCTTCGAATCGGGTGACGAGAGGTCGCTCCACCGTGTTTTCAGGCCAGTCGAAGCCCATGGGTGCGCGGCGGTAGCTGAAGGTGAGGGACGCCGCGCCCATTTGGTGCGCCTGCATGCCGATGTCCTCGGCGGAGTAGCTGCTGCCGATCATGAGCATGTTCTTGCCGGAAAAACGCTCGGCTCCACGGAAGTCGTGTGCGTGCAGAACCTCGCCGGGGAAGGTGTTGACGCCCCCGAATTCCGGAACTGCCGGAGTGGAGAAGTGCCCGTTGAAAACCACCAGTTTGTCAAAGACGTGGTCGGCGGTGGTGCCTGTGGTCAGGTCCTCGACGGTGAGCGTGAACTCTTCCGTGGCCGGGTTGTAGCTGGTGTGGCGGGCCACGGTGTTGAACTGGACGTATTTGCGGACATCGGATTTCTCGACGCGACCCTTGATGTAGTCAAAGAGCACCTCGCGCGGAGGGAAGGAAGAAATGGCGCGGCCGAAGTGTTCGGCAAAGGAGTAGTCCGAGAATTCCAGGCATTCCTTGGGGCCGTTGGACCACAGGTGTCGGTACATGCCGGAGTGGACGGGCTCGCCGTGTCCGTCCAGACCAGTGTGCCAGCTGCTGTTCCACTGTCCGCCCCAGTCTGCCTGCTTTTCAAAGCACATGATTTCGGGAATTTGTGCACCGTTTTTGCGCGCTGACTCAAATGCGCGCAATTGTGCCATGCCACTGGGGCCTGCACCAATGATTCCGACTCGTAATGACATGCTGCTCCCCTCATCACTTGGATTTCCTGTGTCGACAAATTTGCGACGCTTCGAATCCATGCCCGCCGAGAGGAGCGGACCAAAAAGGCGCAGCCGTGGCGGAGCGTCGGGGCGCGGTGTGCGCGGCGGCAGACGTGGCTGCGGCAAAAAATTCGGTGGATGGCCACCGGTCTTTCCAGGGCACTTTCGCCGATATCGGCGGGCCGGAACCGTTCGTGGTGCAAGCGTGCACCAGGAGTCGACTAGCGGCTTGCCGCAGATCCAAGAAGCAGCAAACCTGTTACCTATGGCAACATTTTAGTTTTCTTAATTCAAAATTGATAGATTGATAATTTTTTCTAATGGGTTTCCCTCGAGCGCGTGCTGGGCCGGCGGGTCGCGAAGCGATCGGAACCGGGTGTGCTGACGGCGGCTAAAGCTCGCTCAGCTGCCCGGCAGCGACGGACCAGTACGTGTCAAGGCGAACATTTTCCAACAACCGCCGGTCATGGGTGACGAGGAGCAGCGTTCCTTCGTAGCTGTCAAGGGCCTCCTCCAGCTGTTCGATGGCAATGAGATCAAGGTGGTTGGTGGGTTCGTCCAATACGAGCACGTTGACGCCGCGTGCCTGCAGCAGTGCCAGCGACGCACGGGTGCGTTCGCCGGGGGAGAGCGCACCCACGGTGCTGGTGACCTGGTCCGCCTTGAGGCCAAACTTGGCCAGCAGCGTGCGCACCTGCCCTTGGTTCAGCTCGGGGACCAATTCTTCAAAGGCCGCGCCCAGCGGAACCTGCTGCGGGAATTGGCTGCGGGCCTGGTCAATTTCGCCGATGGCCACATTGGCTCCCAGGGAGGCGGTGCCGGCGTCGGGCAAGGTGCGGCCCAGCAAAAGCCGCAACAACGTTGACTTGCCGGCGCCGTTGGGGCCGGTGATGCCAATCCGTTCCCCGGCGTTGACCTGTACGGAGACAGGCCCTAGGCTGAAATCGCCTTGCTGCAGCACGGCGGCGTTCAACGTGGAAACCACCGTGCTGGAACGCGGCGCGGCACCGATGCTGAACTGCAGCGCCCACTCCTTGCGTGGCTCATCGACTTCATCCAGCCGTGCGATCCGGGACTCCATCTGCCGAACCTTTTGGGCCTGCTTTTCGCTGGACTCGGCGCTGGCGCGGCGGCGGATCTTGTCATTGTCGGGATTCTTCTTTAGCGCGTTGCGCACACCTTGAGAGCTCCATTCGCGTTGCGTCCGGGCGCGTCCCACCAAATCCGCCTTCTTATCCGCGAACTCGTCGTACGCTTCGCGGGCGTGGCGTTTGGCGATGGCGCGCTCCTCCAGGAAGGAATCGTAGCCGCCGTCGTAAACAGCCACCTTGTTTTGGGCCAGGTCGAGCTCCACCACGGACGTAATGCAGCGGGCCAGGAACTCCCTGTCGTGGGAGACGAGCACCACTCCGCCGCGCAGGCCCGTGACGAATGCCTCCAGCCGCGCCAGCCCGGCCAAGTCGAGATCGTTGGTGGGCTCGTCCAGCAGCACAATGTCGAAGCGGCTCAGCAGCAGTGCCGCCAGTGCAACCCTTGCTGCTTGGCCGCCGGACAAGCCGGTCATGGCCGCTTCGGGACTCACCTCCAGCCCTAGTTCGGCCAGTGTGGCGGGGATGCGCTCGTCAAGGTCGGCTGCGCCGCACGCCAGCCAGTGGTCGAGGGCGTCGGCGTACCTGTCGTCGTCTGCGGAGTTGCCTGAACCCAAGGCATCGGCGGCCGATTCCATGGTCGCGGTGGCCAGTGTGCATCCGGTGCGCCGGCCAATGTAAGCGGCCACGGTTTCACCCTCAAGGCGCTCGTGCTCCTGCGGGAGCCAGCCCACAAAGGCATCCTGCGGCGTTGTGCCGACGGACCCGGCCTGCGGCGTGCCCGCACCGGCGAGCAGTCCAAGCAGGGTCGACTTCCCGGCGCCGTTGGCACCCACAACTCCAATCACGTCTCCCGGTGCCACCGTGAAGGACAGCTTGCTGAACAAGGTGCGGTGCGCGTGGCCCCCGGAAAGGTCCTTCACGACAAGTGTTGCGTTCATGTCTCCAGCTTAAGTTGCTTCCGGGGATGGGCCTGACTGCAACGAGGTGTGCCCGGTCACCCCTTCCCCTGAATCTATGCTGCACTTGTTGGACGGAATAGGCCCATTTTCGTCGTTTTTCGTCCAACAAGTGCAGCATAGATTCCGCGGGGCGGGTGACGCCGTCGTGCGTGGAAGAACTGTTGCTCCGTGTGACGGAGAGGTTGAAGCGGGGAGCCCGGGTTGGCAGACTGATGGACAGAATCAAGAGTTTCGACCACGGGCCCTGGCCGGTCGAACGGCAACCCTCGCCACCATAGTGGGGTGCCCCAGGTGAGGATTCGACGCTCTCGGCACCAGCCGCCGGCGTAAGTATGGCGCACCATGCGCCTTCCCGAACGAAGGAACACCATGACTGAAACAATCGCCCGCACCGACATTCCCAGCGGCACAGGCAGCACCAGTGACGCCGCGGCGCAGCGCTCGGCCCGCCTGGGCGAAGCAGGGACCGCGTGGGCGAAGCGAATCGGCGCCAAGGCCGACAACGCGAAGCTGAGCTACAACGTGACAGGAGTCGGGGTCGGTTCGGTGGCCACCCGCATCAGCGCCGGCAAGCATCAGTTCATTGTGGATGAGCCGGCCGCACTGGCAGGCGACGACGACGCTGCGAGCCCCGTTGAGTATGCACTGGGTGCCGTCATCGCGTGCCAGGTGGTGGTGTACCGCCTCTACGCGGAGCAATTGGGCATCCAGATAGATGACATCACCATCAACGCCGTGGGCGACTTGGATGTGCGCGGCTTGTTCGGGCTGGACGAGGGCGTCCGCCCGGGGTTCAGTGACATCCGGTTGGCAGTGAGCATTTCAGGCCCGGAATCCCAGGAACGCTACGAGGAACTGGGCCGGACAGTTGAGGCCCGCTGCCCCGTGCAAGACCTCTTTAGCAACATCACGCCCGTCAGCGCCGTGGTCGCGAAGGTCTAGTCCTGTAAAAAAGTTCAGCCCGGCTTGCTGTCCGCAGCAGGGGGCTTGCCGAGCCGGAATCTACTCTTGCCTCGCCGCAGCTTCTTGGGTGGCGCCCAACGAGAGCCAATTTATCCGGGTGGTCAAGGAGGCGCCGTCTGCATCCCCTGCGGCGGCCAGCGCGATGATTTTGGCATGGGCCGTTACGGAGTGGCGTGCGGCGTGCGAGCTGAATCGTTGGCGCTCCACACGCCGCACCACGGGTAGCGCGGAATCCAGCACCGTGGGAATCATGTCGTTGCCGCTGGCGTCAATGAAGACGGCGTGAAACTCGTCGTCGGCAGCCAAGGCGGCGTCGACGTCGTCGTTCTTCAGGGCCGCGGCAAACTTGGAATTGGCCTCCGCCATGGCTTCCAACCCGGCGTTCGTCAGCGTCGGCACGGCCAAGCGTGCGGCGAGCTCATGCATGGCGGCCACCACCTGCTGGGCGCCGAGTGTTGACTCCGGGTTGCAGGGCGCCACCGTGGTTGCCCGGCCTGGCTGGGCAATGATCAATCCGGCCCGTTCGAGTCGCAGCAGTGCCTCGCGGATGGGTGTCCGGCTGACGCCGAGCCATGCCTCAAGTTCGGGGTCCCGCAACCTCTCGCCAGGGGCAAAGGTGCCGTCGACAATGGCGTCGCGAATGGATTCGTACACGTCGTTGCGCAACAGGGAGCGTTTGTGGATCCCTTGGGGCTGGGGAGTGGGCATGCAATATAGGATATCGCTGCCTGCAATAAAACAGTCCCTGACTGACGATCCTCGGCAGCCCGGGCTCGTTCATTCTGCAGCTCCTGCGGGTCAGCGTCCCTGTCGCCCGTTCATTCTGCAGCACCTGTGGGTCGCCGACCCCGGTACCCGCAGGAGCTGCAGAATGAACCCGGGTCCCTGCCGGCCACTCGCAGGAGCTGCAGAATGAACCCGGGTCCCTGCCGGCCACTCGCAGGTGCTGCAGAATGAACCCGGGCCCCTGCCTGCCACCCGCAGGTGCTGCGGAATGAACCCGGGTCCCTGCCGGCCAGCCATTGACAGGGCAGGCATTTGCGTATGCAATATATTGCAACGCAGGGTACGGATTCGCTGTGGGCCGTGCAGCTCACAGGCCGCGAGGATTCCCTGCGCTTGTTCCAGCTCTGCGCAGTTCAAAGCCGGCCCGACCCGCAAAGGATTTCCCATGGCAATCACTGATTTTGAGCGTTACCCGTTGACTTTCGGTCCCAGCCCCATCCATGACCTGCCGCGGCTGAGCGAGCACCTTGGCGGGGCGAAGGTCTGGGCCAAGCGCGAGGACGTGAACTCCGGCCTGGCGTTCGGCGGGAACAAGACCCGCAAACTCGAATACATCATCCCGGACGCCATCGCCCAAGGCGCGGACACGCTGGTCTCCATCGGCGGATACCAGTCCAACCACACACGCCAAGTCGCGGCCGTGGCAGCAAAGATCGGCATGAAGGCCCGCCTCGTGCAGGAAAACTGGGTGGACTGGCCGGACCCGCTCTCGGATCGCGTCGGCAACATCATGCTCTCGCGCATCATGGGCGCCGACGTGCAGCTGGACGCTGCCGGCTTCGACATCGGCATCCGCAGCAGCTGGGAACAAGCCATCAAGGACGTCGAAGACGCCGGCGGCAAGCCCTACCCCATCCCCGCCGGAGCCTCCGAACACCACCTGGGCGGACTCGGCTTCGCAAACTGGGCCGATGAAGTCCAGGCACAGGAGCAAGAACTCGGCGTCTTCTTCGACACCATCGTGGTCTGCACCGTCACCGGCTCCACCCATGCCGGAATGATTGCCGGATTCGCCGGCCAGGACCGCCCACGCAGGGTCATCGGCATCGACGCCTCCGCCACCATCGAAAAAACCCGCGCCCAAGTCGAACGCATCGCCCGCCACACAGCACAACTCATTGGACTGGAACGGGAACTGCGCGAGGACGAGATCACCGTCCTGGAAGGCTGGGCCGGGGACTACTACGGCATCCCCGTCGAATCCACCCTCGAAGCCATCCGCCTCTCCGGCTCCCTGGAAGGAATGATCATCGACCCCGTCTACGAAGGCAAATCCATGGCCGGACTCATCGACCTCGTCCGCAGCCACGACATCCCCGCCACCAGCAATGTCCTCTACGCCCACCTCGGAGGCCAACTTGCCCTCAACGCCTACAGCGGACTCTTCCGCTAGGCGGCATCAGGCGACGTTCTCCGATTGGGGGCCGACCCGCCCGAAATTGCCCGCTCACCTCTCGACTTTTCCGGCCCCGGAAAGTTCCCCTGTTGGGCTTGCAGGAATGGGCGTAACGTTTATGTGAGGGGCAGTTTGGACCGCACGGCCTGAACCGGTTTTACTGCTGAAGGAGCGTTGGAGAACATGCCTGACAAACAGCCGCACCACCACGAACACAAGAAGCTGGACAAGGGCCATGCCATCAAGGCCAAGCGTGCGGAGAAGAAGGCGCGCGGGGCAGTCGACGAGTCGGCCGATCCCGTGGCGCACATGACCAAAAAACACTAGTCGGGCGCTGGCGCCCGTGCCGTTTTGTGCATGAGTCCGCATCGCCCGGCACCCAAGCCGATCCGCATCGCCCGGCACCCAAGCCGACCTGGCCGCCGTCGTTCATTGACAAACGACGGCGGCACCTTGGTTTTGTCTGTCCAAGGGAGGTCCGCGGGACTTGAAACAGCCCGCCGTGGCAGCTCTTTGCCGCGCGTCCGGGGCAAGCGGGAATTGGTTGTGCCGTTGGGTGGTAAAATCGGCTGAAGCTGTCCCAAAACTTTTCGTGATGCCGTGCCGGCACTTGGCCGAAGGCGTCACGCCAGAAAGCGGCGAGTCATCGCCGGTCCATTACCGTCCACGCCACAGAGTCTGGAATCCATGAGAAGAACACCACGCCGGACCCCGCCCGCCCTCGAGGATGGCGCAATGCGCGTCGTCGCCCTTGGCGGACTGGGGGAGATCGGCCGCAACATGACCGTCTTCGAATTTGCAGGAAAACTGCTGATTGTTGACTGCGGAGTACTGTTTCCCGAAGAGCACCACCCAGGCGTCGACCTGATCCTGCCCGACTTTTCCTATTTGAAGGACAGGTGGCAGGACGTTGTTGGCCTAGTCCTGACCCACGGTCACGAAGACCACATTGGCGGCGTGCCGTACCTGCTCAAGGAACGCGGGGACATCCCCGTGATCTCCGCCAAGCTGACCTTGGCCTTCGTCAAGACCAAGCTTGACGAACACCGGATCAAAGCCAAAATGATCCAGGTCAAGGAAGGGGACCGCCGCAAGTTTGGTCCCTTTGACGTCGAATTCCTGGCAGTGAACCACTCCATCCCGGACGGCTTGGCCGTTGCCATCCGTACGCCGGCCGGCCTGGTGCTAGAAACTGGCGACTTCAAGATGGACCAGTTCCCGCTGGACAAGCGCATTACCGACCTCGCCGGCTTTGCGCGTCTGGGCGAGGAGGGCGTGGACTTGTTCCTGCCCGACTCCACCAATGCCGAGGTTCCGGGCTTCCTGGCGGCTGAAGCCGATTTGATCCCGGCCATCGATGGCGTCATGCGCACCGCGCCGCGTCGCGTGGTGGTCTCCAGCTTCGCCAGCCACGTCCACCGCATCCAGCAGATCATCGACTCTGCCCATAAGTACAACCGCAAGATCGCCTTTGTGGGCCGATCCATGGTGCGCAACATGACCACTGCGCGCGAACTGGGCTACCTGAAGATTCCGCGCGGCATGCTCGTTGAAGCCAAGGAACTGGAGAAGATGGCCCCCAACAAGGCCGTCCTCATCTGCACCGGTTCCCAAGGTGAGCCCATGGCGGCGCTGGCGCGCATGGCCAATGGCGACCACCAGATCAACTTGACCGAGGGCGACACCGTCCTGCTGGCCAGCTCGCTTGTTCCCGGCAACGAGTCTTCGATTTACCGACTGATCAACGACCTCACCAAGCAGGGCGCCAATGTGATCCACAAGGGCAATGCGAAGGTCCATGTCTCCGGGCACGCCAGCGCCGGCGAGCTGGTGTACTGCTACAACCTGGTGCGCCCGCGCAACGTCATGCCGGTGCACGGTGAATACCGCCACCTCAAGGCCAACGCCGCGCTGGCAGTCCGCACCGGCGTGGATCCGAAGAACGCTTTCATTGTCGAGGACGGCACCACGATCGATCTCAAGGACGGCGTGGCGAAGGTAAGCGGCAGCGTTCCCGCCGCTTACGTGTATGTGGAGAACATGGTTGCCGGTGCGGCAACGGAGGAATCCTTGCAGGACCGCCTCCGGTTGGGCGCAGACGGCGCAGTGACACTGTTGCTGATCGTCAATCCTGACACCGGCAAGATGGAAGAAGACCCGGAATTCTTCCCGGTGGGCTTCAACTTGACGCCGAAGGACTTGGAGAAGGCCACGGGCATCGTGGAAAAGACCATCTCCGGCCTTCGGGGCGAGAAGACGGGGCCCGTCGCGGAAAAGGCCATTGCCGATGCCCTGCTGCGCTGGTCCGACAGGGCGCTGCGCCGCAAGCCGGTCTACACGGTCATCATCGTGGACGCGTAGTCCGCACCACTCGTTGAGGGCCCGGTCGGTGCCCATGTCCGTTGCGGATATGGGCACCGACCGGGCCCTTTTTCGCATCCGGCATGCCTTCGGCTTGCCACGAGTGTGCGCTAGCCGCCGCTGTCGATTTGCACCAGGACGGCATCAGCTTCCACCGGGTCAACCAGGCCGCTGTCCCGAAGCCACTGAATGGCCCGAATTTTCATGAGCGCGTCATGGAATTCATGCCATTGGGTTTGCTCTTCGGGGAATTCGTGGAGGGCATCCTTGAAGTGACGGAACGGCTTGTTGTGATCGATCGCCTGGGTGAGCCGGGCCCGGCAATCGGTGTCCGCAAGGGTGGAAATGAACTTCTCCATGTCCCTGAACCCCTCGTGGGATTCGATGGCGTCGATGCGCACGCCGTCGCGGCTGTCCACATCCCAGCCTTCGGACTCGGCTTCGTCGGCGACTCCTTCGGACCACAATTCAATGGTGCCGTTGGCAGGATCCACCCAGAAGAACGTTTCATAGTCCATGAAGTGGTTTTCCAGTGCCATGGCCAACTGCTCAAGATCGACGTCTTCCACATGCAACACGGCAGGACTCCTTACCGGTGGTGCTCGAAATGATGACATGCCTAGGACACCATGGTTCCCCGCGGCACGGAAAAAGACAAGGGGGTGGTGCGGCTCCGAGGCGCCGAAACTGGAACGCCGCACCGTCCTTTCCCTAGTGGAACGCGCGGATGCCGGTGATGTGGCTACCCAGTATGAGGGTATGGACTTCATCGGTGCCCTCATAGGTGCGCACCGACTCAAGGTTGTTGGCGTGGCGCAGCGGGGAATGCTCCAAGGTGATGCCATTGCCGCCCAGAATGGCGCGGGCATCGCGGCAGATCCGGATCGCCTCCCGGCAGTTGTTCAGCTTGCCCAGCGAGATCGCCGCGGCCTCGAGGGTCCCGGCATCCTTCATCCGCCCCGTGTGGATGGCCAGCAGCGTGCCCTTCTGGATCTCCACCAGCATGTTGACAAGTTTTTGCTGGGTGATTTGGTGGGAGGCCAGCGGTTTGTCGAACTGCATGCGCTGCAGGGAGTATGCCAAGGCAGCTTCATAGCTGTCGCGGGCGGCACCCATGGCACCCCAGATGATCCCGTACCGCGCCTCGTCCAGGCAGGAGAAAGGACCCCGCAAGCCCTTGGCGCCCGGCAGTAGGGCTTCATACGGTAAGTGCACGTCGATGAGCTCGACGTCGCACTGGATGGAGGCACGCATGGACAGCTTGCCTTCGATCGGCACCGCTGAAAAGCCGGGGGTGTCCGTGGGCACCAGGAAGCCACGCACGCCGTCGTCAGTTTGCGCCCAAATGACGGCAAGGTGGGCAATCGAGGCCATCCCGATCCACCGTTTGGCACCGTTGAGCACCCAACCCCCGCCGCTGTCGTCGCGCCGGGCAAACGTCGCCATGGACGAAGGATCGGAGCCGGCCGTGGGTTCGGTCAGTCCGAAGCACCCGATGATGGTGCCCTGCGCCATGCCGGGCAGGTAGCGGCTCTTTTGCTCATCCGTTCCCCATTTGTGGATGGCGCTCATGGCAAGGGAACCCTGCACGCTGACAAAGGTCCGCAGCCCCGAGTCACCGGCCTCCAGTTCCATGGCGGCAATGCCGTACTCGACGGCGGAGCGGCCCGGACAGCCATACCCGGAAAGGTGCATGCCGAGCAATCCTAGGGCCCCCAGCTCCGCGATGATTTCCACGGGGAAGGCGGCGTCATCGTACCAGGAAGCAATGTTGGGCCTAATCCGGCCGTCAACGAAGGCCCGCACCTTGCCCCGGAGGGCCAGTTCATCGGCGGTGAGCAGGGCATCAAGGTTGAGCACGTCGGAGCGGTTGGAAAGCGGTGCAGGAATCCGTGCGTTCATTGTTTGTCTCCGGTGTGGTTGGCGTTTCTCGAAACTGGAGCGGGGCCGTCAAGCGGCTCCGCCTCGGACCCTTCTGCCGGCAATGCCCACGGCGACGGTCCGGGTGTTCGGAGCCAACCACCGGCCCTCAATACTCAACAGGAGGGCAAGGTTGACGGCATCAGCCACTGGGCTGTCCGTTGTCTTTTCCCCGGCCATGACCACAGTCTAGCGGCGGCCTCGCATGGGGAGCGGGCGTGTCCAGCAGTGTGGGTGTGGCGGGAAACCGTACGCTTGACGGATGGACTTTGAACTTCCCGAGGTAATCGAAGGACAGAGCTCGATCAACGAACTGCTCATTGCCAAGGGCGAGCCTCCCGTGGAGAATATTCTCCTGCACAACGCCCCGGACGATGCCTCCGAACTTCTCGACGCCGCACCCATGCTGCCGGGATTCTAGGCAGGAACGCGGACACTGGCGGCCACCACAGCCGGCAGCGCAATCGAGGCAAGAGCCACTGCGGCCATCAAGGCCGGCTTCGTGCCGAGCCGGCCACAAAGGCCAGGACCCTTGCATGCCGGGTGGTGCCATAGGAAACAATGTTCTCCCGGCCCGTGATCCGCCGGACCACACTGTCCATGGTGTGGGCGTCGTCGTCGAACGCGGTGTGTGTGGTGGCGGTGCTGCGCGAATCCAACGGCCCGGACGTGGCCACGGACCAAACAGCATCCGCGATGCCGGCGGCCGGTGCAGTCTTGAACAGCGAGGCAAGCGCAGGGTCCTCGAACACCGACTCCTGCAGGCCCAAAATGGGTGTGCCGGGGGTGGGGTTCAGGGCCGCTTGGATCAGGTAAAGCAGCGACTTGCGGTACAACCCGAAGACGTTGTCTGCCAATGCCAGTTCCTCCTGCATGCCGAACAAAGTCAAGGACTTGATGCCCGTGCCCAGCAGCGGTGCCAGCCCTTCCTTGAAGGATTCCGTGCAGAGGGACGGCACCAGCAGGCTGCACGTGTTGAACGCTGCACCGCCGCCGTGCACAACTTCCGGTATGAAGTAGCGCTGGAAAACGGTCCCGGCGCTGAAACCGGCGGCATGGATGGTGGCCGGCTCGACCTCCAGATACGCCCGGAGCGCCTCGGCCACATAGCTGGCCCCGCCGCCAGCCTCCGATGCCCGGTGTGCGTTGTCCTTCATGGCTGCCCAGACTTCCGGCCCTCCGACGGACCTCAGCAGGTCTTCGATGAGCCCGTCGGTGAAATCCGTCGCAGCGGAAAGCGGGGCGACCGTCTCTGCCAGAGCGGCAGTGTCGGAGGCGGGCCCGGCCAATTCCCCGAGGTGGTCTGCCAGCAGATCCCCGAGGGTTGCCCAAAGGCCGGAATGCCACACAAAGTGGATCGGGTAGATGCCGTTTGCAAGCCACCATGGAATGTTGTGCTGGGCGTAAGCCAGCGCGGATCTTTCGCCGACCAGTCCACCATGGGCCCAAAACACCACCGGCACCGGTCCCGGGCCGCGGCTGCGGGCGAACTCCGGAAGGTGCGTGGAGAAGATGGCGTCCACGTCCGCTTCCGTGGTGTTCAGCTCCGCTGTGGTGGCAAATTTTCCGTTCTGCAGTTCCACCACATAAGGCCGCAGTGCCTCCAGCTCCTCCGCGCTCAGCTCTTGTGCGTCCAGGCGCGCGTTGCGGGCCTCCCCTTTGTCCTGTCCCATGGCGGCCTCCTTGCGGCACGGTGCTGTGTTGTTGCCATGGTTGTCGTGCTGCGGTGCGCTGTCAAGGGGACGGTGCGCGATAGCGGCACCGCCCAGCTTGCGCGAGGACGTGGCTGACAGTTGAGGAGCTGTGCGGTCAGGGGTCTCCGCGGAGCTTGTCCATGTCGCGACGGTCCTTTTTGGTGGGTCGGCCGGTGCCGCGGTCGCGCTGGGGGAGGCCAAGTGCCGGCAGCACAGGGCGCGGGGGAGTGTGGTCGGTGAAGCAGTGCGAGGCGGCCTCGGCGCCCACGCGCTTGTTGATCAGTCGGCGGACTTCCAAAATCCGGTCGTAGCCGGGCTGGCGGACACGGATCGTATCGCCCGGAACCACGGTGTGGGAGGCTTTGGCGTTGACATCGTTGAGTTTTACGTGGCCGGCGCGGCAGGCCGCAGTGGCCATTGACCGTGTCTTGTAGGCGCGGATCGACCACAACCACGCATCAATGCGGACCGAGGCCGGTGCACTTTTCGGGATGCTCATAGTGGAATCCACTCTAGCGCGGCTGCCACTGGCAAAAATGCCGCCCTTTGACGGAATCGCCAGGGTTTGTTCCATGGCAATTTCGTCAAAGGGCGGCATTTTTCACAAACGACGGCGACAAGTGGCATCCGACGTCGCTAGTCCTGGTTGCTGAAGGCGGCGTCGAAGGACAGCCCGGATGGTGCGAAATTGAACTTCTGCAACGCGGCGAGGGCTTCCGGTGCGCCCTGCAGCCTGTCCATGCCGGCGTCCTCCCACTCGATCGAGAGGGGACCGTCGTAGCCGATCGCCGTCAGGGCCCGGAACGCCGATTCCCACGGCACGTCGCCGCGGCCGGCAGAAACAAAATCCCAGCCCCGGCGCGGGTCGCCCCACGGCAGGTGGGAGCCCATGACGGTGTTGCGCCCGGTCATGCGCAGCTTCGTGTCCTTGCAGTCCACGTGGTAGATCCGGTCCTTGAAGTCCCAGATGAAAGACACCGGGTCGATGCCCTGCCACATGAAGTGCGACGGGTCCCAGTTCAGCCCAAACGCTTTTCGGTGGCCAATGACTTCCAGGGCTCGCACGGTGGTCCAGTAGTCGTAGGCGATCTCGGAAGGGTGCACCTCGTGGGCGAAGCGGACGCCGCATTCGTCAAAGACGTCCAGGATTGGGTTCCAGCGGTCGGCAAAGTCCTGGTACCCGGCGTCGATCACGGATTCCGGCACCGGCGGGAACATGGCCACATACTGCCAAATCGATGAGCCGGTGAAGCCCACCACCGTTTTCACGCCGAGGGCTTGGGCCAGCCGCGCGGTGTGCTTCATCTCCTCGGCGGCGCGTTGGCGGACACCCTCCGGGTCACCGTCGCCCCACACCCTTGACCCGACTATCGCCTCGTGGCGGAAGTCGATCGGGTCGTCGCACACGGCCTGGCCTTTGAGATGGTTGGAGATTGCCCAGACCTTCAAGTTGTATTTTGCCAGCACGGCCAGCTTGCCCTCGACATAGCCGGGCTCGTCCCAGCGCCAAGCGTCCAGGTGGTCGCCGGAACAGGCGATTTCCAGCCCGTCGTAGCCCCACCCGGAAGCGAGGCGGGCCACTTCCTCGAAGGGAAGATCGGCCCATTGGCCGGTGAACAGGGTGTAGGGGCGGGGCATGGCGTCAGTCCTTTGACGTGGGGTGGGGTGATGCGGGTTCGGCAGGTTGAACCGTTGGAACTGGCTGAGCCACGGGGACGGTGGCTCCGCCAAGTGCGTGGGACGCTTCGATGCCCGCCAGTACGTGTTGGACACCAAGACCTTCCTCGAACGACGGCGACGGATCGGTCCCGCCGTCAATGTTCAGCAGGAAGTCGCGGATCTGGTGGGTGAAGCTGTGCTCCCAGCCAAGCACATGGCCCTGCGGCCACCACCCGGAGATGTAGGGGTGCTCCGGTTCGGTGACAAGGATGCGCCGAAAGCCCTGGACTTCGATGGGCTCTGTGCCGTCGAGGAAGTGGAGCTCGTTGGGGCTCTCCAGATTGAAAGTGAGCGACCCTCCAGTGCCATAAACCTCCACGCGGAGGGCATTCTTCTGGCCCAGTGCCACGCGGGACACATCCACGCTCGCCACCGCACCGCCGGCCATGGACAGGGTGGCCCAAGCGGCGTCGTCGACAGTGACAGATTCCGGACCATCGGGGCCGGGACGCTCGGTGACAAAGGTGTGCAGCTTGCCTGACACCTCAGTGACCGTGTCGCCGAGTAGGTGCTGAACCTGATCGACGGCGTGCGAGGCGATGTCCCCCAGCGCACCGGAACCGGCGGTTTCCTTGCGCAGACGCCAGGACATGGGCGCCTCGCTGTCAGCGAGCCAGTCCTGCAGGTACGACGCGCGGACCTGGCGGATGCGGCCCAGCCGCCCGTCCGCGATGAGCTTGCGAGCCAAAGCCAGCGCCGGGATACGCCGGTAGTTGAAGCCCACCATGGAACGAACGCCGAGAAGCCGGGTGGCCTGCGCTGCGGCGACCATCGCTTCGGACTCGGCCAAGGTGTTGGCCAGTGGCTTCTCCACCAGCACGTGCTTGCCCGCGGCGAGTGCCGCCGTCGCAATTTCAGCGTGCAGCCAGCCGGGAACGCAGATGTCCACAATGTCGATGTCATCGCGGGCAATGACCTCCCGCCAATCCGTGGCCGATTCACTCCAGCCGTACTTTCGTGCAGCCGCCGCCACGGCCTCGGGGTTTCTGCCCACCAGCACTTTCTGTTCAAAGTCAGGCACGTCAAAGTGGCTGGCCACTGTGCGCCAGGCATGGGAGTGCGCCTGGACCATGAAGGCGTAGCCAGTGGCGGCCACACCCAGCGGTCTGGCCGCGAAGGGTAGCGGAGAGCTCATGACAGGGGTTCCTGGAGGGTTGCTTCGGTGGGGTTCCAGTCCACGGGCACCGGTGTTGAGGCCGGGGCTGTGCTGGCGACGTGGACAAATTCGCCGCTTTCAACAGACTCGGTGATGGACACCATGGCATCGAGGACGTGGTAGGCGAGTTCGCCCGTGGCGCGGTGCGGGACTCCAGCCCGGATGGCGCGGGCCATGTCCAGAACACCCAGTCCACGGCCGTCGGCAGGGCCTTCGCAGGGAATGCTGGTCCAGTCTTCCTCGCCGCGCTTGCACAGCAGGATGTCGCCGTCGAAGTTGTTGGGGTCCGGCAGCGAGATGGTGCCTTCGATGCCGGTGATCTCCACAAAGCCCATGCGGGCCCTGGGGGACTCGAAGCTGAACACGCTGTGCGACGAGGCGCCCGAGGAAAACGTGGCAATGGCGCTCACATGGGTGGGAACCTCGACGTCGAACACCTCGCCTTCCTTGGGACCGGAACCGATGGTGCGCGTGGGGAAGGCGGTGTTGCCGACGGCGGCCACCTTGGCGATGGGACCGAACGTCTGAACCAGCGTGGTCAGGTAATACGGGGCCATGTCAAAGAGCGGTCCGGCACCTGCTTGGAACAAGAACGCCGGGTTCGGGTGCCAGGACTCGGGGCCGGGGGACTGGAACATGGTCAGTGCCGTCTGCGGGGTTCCAATCGCACCGTCATCGATCAGCCGCCGGGCCGTCTGCAGGCCTGCGCCCAAAAATGTGTCCGGAGCGCAGCCGAGTCGAACGCCGGCAGCCTGTGCCTGTTTCAACAGTCCCAAGCCACTTTCGCGATCCAAGGAGAACGGCTTTTCCGTCCATACATGCTTGCCGGCCCGCACCGCTGTCGCGGCAACTTCAACGTGCGCGGCCGGGATGGTCAGATTAACTATGATTTCCACGTCGTGATGATCGAGTGCCGCAGCAACGCCGCCGGAAGTCTCGATGCCGTATTCGGCGGCCCGGGCGGCTGCCGCCTCTTCGAAGAGATCGGCAATGACAAGCACTTTCACGTCCGGGAAGGTGGTCAGGTGGTCCAGATACTGCTTGCTGATGTTTCCTGCGCCGATGACGGCGACGCCGACGGGTCCGTTCTTTGCCACGGGCATCAAGCCTTCCCTTGTTTCAGGTAGGCAAGGCTCTCGGCTATGCCCGCAAAGATGTCGCCGGCATAGTCGTCAAATTCCACGACGCCCACTTCCATGGACGCGGCCGCATCGATGACGTCCCGGATGGGCATTGCGCCTTGGCCGGCGGGAAGCTGGTCCACGTCGTTCGTGGTCAGTGGGCCGTCCTTGATGTGGATGAACTTGACGCGGTCGCCGAGGCGTCCGAGCAAGGCGACAGGGTCCTGCCCGCCCACGGAAACCCAGTACGTGTCCACCTCGAGCACCAGTTCAGGGTCGAGCAGCGAGTTGAGATACTCCAGGGCCGTGCTGCCGTTGATCTGCGACTCCAGCTCCCACGCGTGGTTGTGATAGCCAACGCGAACGCCGTATTCGGCGCCTTTCTTGGCGGCGGCATTCAGGACCGAGGCCGTCTTTTCAATGTCCGCGGCGCTCTGCCACTGCTCGGCGGGGATGTACGGGTCAATGACGGTTTCGATGCCCAACTTGTTGGCTGCCCTGAAGATCTCGTCTTGGTCGGCGCTCAGCAGCGGTGCGTGGCCGGACGGGGCACTGATGCCGTTGGCGGCAAAAGCCTGGGCCAGGGTTTCGGCGGTTGCCACAAAGTTGTAGGGCTCCACCTGGGTGAAACCGATTTCCGCGATGCGAGCAATGGTTCCGGGAAGATCCTTCTCGAGGTGCTTGCGAACGCTGTAAAGCTGCAGGGAATACGTCATCGGAACTCCTTCAAGGCATGAATGGTTTCATGTTCAACCTAGGGGAACTTTTGACGGCGGACAAACAACGGGCCGGCCGGATTGAACCGGCCGGTCCGTACTGGTGCACTGCATCGGCAAAGCCGCTGCGAAAACTGCTTAGATGGCACAGCCGTCGGGACCGCATGCCTCGGAGCCGTTGGCAGCAACCATGGTCAACGGGTTGGCTTCCTGCCACGCTTCCGCAAGGGCCTGGCTGAACAACTCAGCAGACTGGGCGCCGGAGATGCCGTACTTCCTGTCGATGACGAAGAACGGAACGCCGGTAACACCGAGAGCGCGGGCCTCGGCAAAGTCCTCCCGGACACCTTCCGCGTACTTGTCGGTGTCCAGCGCTTCATTGATGTCGACGGCGGACAGGCCTGCTTCGGTGCCGATGCGGACCAGAGCCTCGCGGCTTCCGATGTCCAGTCCCTGCTCAAAGCGGCCCGAGAGCAGGGCTTCCTTGACGGTGTCGGCTTGTCCGTGTGCCGCGGCCAGATGGAGCAGTTCGTGGGCCTTGAAGCTGTTGGCGACCACTACGCCGTCGAACTTGTAATGCAGCCCCTCGCCCTCGGCCGCGTCCTTGACCTGGCCCAGCATGCCCATGAGTTGGGCGCGGTCCATGCCCTTGCGCGCAACGAGGTAGTCGAGCTCGGTGCCGTCGTAGTGCTCGGGGAGGGTGGGGTCCAGCTGGTAGCTGCGCCACTGCACCTCCACCGATTCCTTGTGCGGGAAGGCGTTCAGTGCGGTTTCAAAGCGGCGCTTGCCAATGAAGCACCAGGGGCAGGCCACGTCGGACCAGATCTCAATCTTCATACTGGCGGCAACAGGCGCGGTGCCGCCGATATTCCGCAACTCATTCCAGGGCGCAAAAATCGAGACGGGAGCAGTCTGCAATGTATGCGAAGAACATTGCAGACTGCTCCCGTCTCGACGTCCGCGTGGGGACGGGGTGGGTCGGTAGGGGCGGTGAGGGTGCCGCTGTGGATGAGAGTAGTGGCTGGCTGCCGGGGCCCGACTCTCGGGCCGGCAGTGGCGGCGTGTCCGGCAAGCCAGCCAAAATTGTGGAAATTATGCCGCTGCCAGGGCCAGCTCCTTGACCGGTGCTCGCTCCGGAGTCGGATGCAGGTAGTCGGCGTAGGCCGAGAGGGTCAGGAACGTGGGGAACTCTTCGCCCAGGGCGACGTCGCTGAAGATGTCCAGGGCGTCGTCAAACCTGTCGCCGTCAAAACGGGGCAGCCTGGCGAACTCCTCTCCGAGCATCTCCACCACCCAGTCGTAGCTGATGAGCTCGCCCGTGTCGGTGATGGCCTGGCTGCGGATCCACTGCCAGATCTGTGAGCGGGAGATTTCCGCGGTGGCGGCGTCCTCCATGAGGTTGTTCAGTGCGACGGCGCCGTGGCCGCGCAGCCAGGACTCGATGTACTGGATGCCCACCCAGAGGTTGTCCCGGATGCCCTGCTCGGTGATGGTGCCCTTGGTGCCGGCAACATCCAACAGGGCCCTGCCGTCCAGCTCCACGTCCTCGCGGAGGCGGCTCATCTGGTTCGGATTCCAGCCGAGGGCTTCGTCAAAGACATCCATGGCCACGGGCACCAGATCGGGGTGGGCCACCCAAGAACCGTCGAAGCCGTCGTCGGCCTCGCGGGTCTTGTCGGCCCGGACAGCCTCCAACGCGATGGCGTTGGCTTCCGGATCGCGTCGGTTGGGCACAAAGTTGGACATGCCCCCGATGGCCATGGCCCCGCGGCGGTGGCAGGCCCGGACCAGCTGCTCCGTGTAGGCCCGCATGAACGGTGCCGTCATGGTGATCTGGTTCCGGTCCGGGAGGATGAAGCGCGGGCCGCGGGTGCGGAAATTCTTGATGACGGAGAACAGGTAGTCCCAGCGCCCGGCGTTCAGGCCGGCACCGTGGTCGCGTAGTTCGTAGAGGATCTCCTCCATCTCAAATGCCGCCGTGATGGTTTCAATCAGCACCGTGGCCCGGATGGTGCCCTGCGGGATGCCCAGCAGGTCCTGGGCCTGGATGAAGATGTCATTCCACAGGCGTGCCTCCAAGTGGTTTTCAATCTTCGGCAGGTAAAAGTACGGCCCCTTGCCCTGGGCGATCAGCCGGCGGGCATTGTGGAAGAAGAACAAACCGAAATCCACGATGCCGCCGGCCATGGGCTTGCCATTGATGAGCAGGTGCTTTTCCGGCAGATGCCAACCGCGCGGGCGGACCACAATGGTGGGCATGTCCTCCGGGTCCGCCAGGCGGTATTCCTTCCCTTCCGGTGAGGTGAAGTCGATGCGGCGTTCCAGCGCATCGATGAGATTCAACTGGCCGCGGATCACATTGCCCCACGTCGGTGTGGAGGAGTCCTCCATGTCCGCCAGCCACACCTTCGCTCCGGAATTCAAGGCGTTGATGGTCATCTTCCGATCCACCGGACCGGTGATTTCCACCCGACGGTCCTCCATCCCGGGTGCCGGGGGAGCGACGCGCCAGTGCGGGTCGTCCCGGATGTGGGCGGTTTCGCGCAGGTAGCTGGGGTCGAGGCCGCTGGAGATCCGGCTGCGGCTGGTCCGGCGGGCTGCCAGCAGGTCCTGGCGGCGCGCCGTCGTCGTGCGGTTCAGTGCGGCGATGAAATCCAAGGCCTCGGGGGTCAGGATTTCGGATTGGCGGTGGATGGGCGGAGCTGTCAGGGTGATGCCGTTGAACGTGATCCCGTTCAGGCTGTTCGTCGAGTTCATGGGTCTACTCCAAGTCTTGTTCATCTGTGCTGCAGACGTTGGACGAAAATCCGCCTTTTCCGGGCAAATCGGTCCAACATCTGCAGCACAGATTGGGAACGTGTTAGTGGAACTGCTCGGCTTCGGTGGAGCCTGCCAATGCGAGGGTGCCGCTGTTGGGGTTCAGCGCTGTCGCCACCGCGTCGAAGTAGCCTGTGCCCACTTCGCGCTGGTGCTTGGTTGCGGTGTATCCGCGGTCTTCGGAGCCAAATTCGCGCTCCTGCAGTTCGACGTAGGAGCTCATGCCGTTGCGGGCGTAGCCATGGGCAAGATCAAACATCGAGTGGTTCAGTGAGTGGAAACCTGCCAGCGTGATGAACTGGAAGGTGTATCCCATGGCGCCAAGTTCGCGTTGGAATTTAGCGATGGTGGAGTCGTCCAGGTGCTTTTTCCAGTTGAACGACGGCGAGCAGTTGTAGGCGAGCATCTGGTCGGGGAATTCGGCCTTGACTGCTTCGGCAAACTTCGCAGCGTGCGCCAGGTCCGGAGTACCTGTCTCCATCCAGATCAGGTCCGAACACGGTGCGTAGGCAAGTGCCCGCGCGATGGAGGGCTCAATACCGTTGCGGACCTTGTAGAAACCGTCCTCGGTGCGCTCCGGTTCCGATCCTGAGCGGATGAGGAACTGCTGGTCGCGTTCGTCGACGTCGGAGGTGATCAAGGTGGCCGCCTCGGCGTCCGTGCGGGCAATGATGACGGAAGGGACGCCGGCGACGTCGGCCGCGAGCCTTGCAGCGTTCAGCGTACGGACATGCGACTTGGTGGGGATCAGGACTTTCCCGCCCAAGTGGCCGCACTTCTTTTCGCTGGCCAGCTGGTCCTCCCAGTGGACCCCGGATGCGCCGGAGATGATCATGGACTTCATCAGCTCGTAGGCGTTCAGCGGTCCGCCAAAGCCGGCCTCGGCATCCGCCACGATCGGCACCAGCCAATCCTCAACGCTCTGGATCCCTTCGGAGGATTCGATCTGGTCCGCCCGCAGGAGTGCATTGTTGATGCGGCGGACCACCTTGGGCACCGAGTCCACGGGGTACAGGGACTGGTCCGGGTAGGTGTTGCCGTTGGAGTTGGCATCTGCGGCGACCTGCCAACCGGAGAGGTAGACGGCCTTCAAACCGGCCTTGACCTGCTGGACGGCCTGATTGCCGGTCAGTGCACCCAGTGCGTTGGTGTAGCCGCCTGGCTCGGCATTGCGGAGCTGGTCCCAGAGCTTTTCCGCACCGCGGCGGGCCAAGGTGTGTTCCTCTTGGACCCTGCCGCGGAGCTTAACGACATCCTCGCCCGTGTAGCTGCGCTCGATGCCGTTCCAGCGCGGGTCCGCAGCCCATTCGAGTTCGAGAGCGGCGGCAGCCTGTGCGTTGTTCTGCTCCGGCGTCGTTGCGGGGTCGAATGCTGCTGTCATGGTCTCGCTCCTTGTTGTGGGCGATCTCCCCTGCTTCCTCAATGACGCTTCGTCGCTGAAGCCGCAAAAGTTGAGAGTGGAGATCTGGATTCCTTCTTTGTGATTTCTACTATTCAGGGGTTATCAAGAAGCATCTAGGGGTAAACAGTGGAAATATTTGCACTTCTTCGCGTATTGTCAAGAAATGACTAATACGGGCTGGAATGTGGGCGAAGCGGCTGCTCCGGGCGGCAAAGTGGCAGGGGCACCTGGGGAACTGGACATCATTTCGCTGGGCCGGCGTGTGCGGCACCTGCGCAAAGGCTTGGGCATGACCCTTGACGATCTCGGCCGGAAGGTGGGGGCCGCCCCGTCCCAGCTGTCGCTAATTGAAAATGGCAAACGTGAGCCCAAGCTGACGCTCCTGCAGCAGCTGGCGGGGGCACTCGGCGTCGGGCTTGAACAACTGCTGGGAGCCGAGCCGCCCAGCAGACGGGCTGCGCTGGAAATCGAGCTCGAAAGGGCACAGCGCGGTCCGCTCTACCAATCATTGGGATTGCCCACAGTCCGCGTCGGCTCGAGGCTCTCCACGGAGGTATTGGAGTCACTGGTGGGGCTCCAGCACGAGCTGGAGCGCCGGATGGACGAGCAGTCGGCCACACCGGAGGAGGCGCGTCGGGCCAACAACGAACTGCGCCAGGAAATGCGCGAGCGCAACAACTATTACCCGGAGATCGAGCGCCAGGCCCAGGACCTGCTCAAGGCGGTGGGGCATGACCGCGGACCGCTGTCCCACCATGTGGCTGCCGACGTGGCCGAACACCTGGGTTTTGACCTGCACTATGTGGGGGATTTACCGCATTCAACCCGATCGGTGACGGATTTGAAGAACCGCCGAATTTATCTCACCCAAGGTCAGCGTTCGGACCACGACCCCCGTTCGGTGCTGTTGCAGGCACTGGGGCACTATGTTTTGGGGCATGAGACCCCGCACAACTACGCTGAATTTTTGCGCCAGCGCGTATACACCAACTACTTTGCGGCCTCGCTGTTGATGCCCGAGCGGGCCACCGTGGATTTCCTCAAGGAGGCAAAGGCGGCCAAGGAGCTGGCCATCGAAGACATCCGCGACGCCTTTTCCGTCTCCTATGAAACCGCGGCACACCGCTTCACCAATCTGGCCACCGAGCACTTGGGCATCACCACGCACTTCCAAAAGGTGCACGAGTCCGGAATCTTCCACAAGGCCTACGAGAACGACGGCGTGAACTTCCCCGCCGATCACACCGGAGCCATCGAGGGGCAGTCGGCATGCCGCTACTGGACCTCCCGTGCAGTTTTCGACGTCCCTGACAAGTTCCGGGCGTTCAACCAGTACACGGACACCGTGGTGGGAACTTTTTGGTGCACTGCGCGGACCGAGCGGCATTCCTCGGGCGACTATTCGCTGAGCATTGGCGTGCCCTACGCCCACGTGAAGTGGTTCCGCGGGCGTGAAACCACTGAGCGCTCGCAGTCCAACTGCCCGGATCCAAGCTGCTGCCGCAGGCCGCCGGCCGAGCTTTCGGCACAGTGGGCCGGAAACGCCTGGCCGTCCACGCGTGCCAACTCGCATTTGCTCGCAGCCATGCCACAGGGTGCTTTCCCCGGGGTGGACGAGACTGAGGTGTACAAGTTTCTCTCCGCCCACGCAGAACGGTAGCGGCAGTGCCAGCGCCCTCCGCCCGGCCATCACCGCCTGAACGAAAGTAGGACCACCCCATGAAGCACACCATCATGATGGACGTCGACACCGGCATTGACGATGCCATGGCGCTCATGTTTGCGATCAAGCACCCGGACATCGATGTCAGGGCCGTCAGCTGCGTCTCCGGCAACGTCGGCGTCGAGCGCGTCGTCGAGAACACGCTCAAAATCCTCGACGTTCTCGATGCACCCGACATCCCGGTGGCGGCAGGTGCTCTCCGCCCGCTGATCGAGGATCCGCGAAGCGCCGCCCACGTCCACGGCCAAGACGGCCTGGGCAACCTTGGGCTGCCCGCCAGCTCCCGCCGCCCCGTGCCGGTGCACGCCGTTGAAATGATGCGCCGGGTCCTCTCCGATTCCGCCGAACCGATCACGGTGGTGGCACTGGCCCCGCTGACGAACCTGGCGCTCCTGCTGCGCACCTATCCGGAATGCGCCGCGAAGATTGCACGAATCCTGTTCATGGGGGGCTCGGCATCGGTGGGGAACGCAACCGCCGTGGCCGAGTTCAACATTTGGCACGACCCTGAAGCCGCCCACGTGGTGATCAACAGCGGCGTGCCCCTGACCATGTACGGGCTGGATGTGTTCAACACGGTGGGCTTGGATGCTGCCCGCGTCCAGGAGATTGCTGCCGCGCCGGGCCGCGTTGCTCATGCATTGGGCGGGCTGCTGTCCTTCCGCTTCCCGGGCGAAGAGGGCGAGGAGGACCGGGGCTTGAGCCTCATTGGAGATGCCGGGGCCGTCTGCGCACTGGTGGCCGGAGACCTCATGCGCAGCCAGTCCCTGCCGGTGCAGGTGCAGCTAGCCGCAGGCGCCAGCCGCGGGCAAACCATGGTGGACAGGCGCACGCACGTGGGCGAGGACACGATTCACGGCACCGCCGGCCAATGGCCCGTTGTCGACGTGGTGCTGGGCGCCGACGTCGAGAAGGTCCTGGAACTGTTCCTGGGCACCTTGGGGGTTGAGGCCTGACGGGTCGGGCCTGAAGGCCGCCGCGCGACGCCGCACCGAACCCTTGACCGTTGCCGATTTCCGCAGCATGCTGGCGGTTGTTGCCGACGGGCAAGCGGGATCACAACGGAAGAAGCCCTCATGGTGCATGACAGAAGGTCCCCAACACCGGTGTCACTTTCCTGCTTCGTGGTGAGTTTGGGATGCTTCCCCCGGAGCCGTCCCTTGGCCTTGGCAACCTTCATTCCTTCGCGGGTGCGCATCCGAATAAGGTCGGCTTCGAACTCGGAGATCATTGCCAGCACGTTGAACAGCAGTTTGCCCATCGGATCGGTAGGGTCATGGGGAACCGCTGATGCTGAGTTTGATTTCGCGGCTCGTGAGGTTATCGGCGATTTCGTGGGCGTCCCGGACGGAACGGGCCGAGCGGTCAAGTCTGGTAACGACGAAGGTATCTCCGGCCCGGCAAGCGGCTAAGGCTTCGCGGAGGCCAGCACGATTCTTGTTGGTGCCGGTAAACCCATGACCAACATAGACGCGTTCCGACTCAACGCCAAGGGTTGCCAGGGCATCACGCTGTGCGGAGAGGTCTTGAGCCTCGGTGGACACGCGTGTGTTATGTAGACGCTTTGGCCGTGTCTCACGCGCGTGGCTGCTGTGGCCATGGAATTGATGTTGTCCGGGCAATGTCGGCGATCCTTCCCCGAATGGCGCGTGTGACGTCTGGCTGGAGCTCTTCGGTACTCGCCCTGACCGGCGAATCAGACGCAGACCATGACGGTGCCTGAAGAATCGATGCTCGTTGTGAGACAGAGACCCGGTTGGACGTGTCTCATGCCAACATATCTGGCGTAGCCGACCATGATCTTAGACATGTAGATCAGCGTGTCACATAGGGACCCATCACCGGACAGTTCACCGGACACCCTATACGGACTGTGGATTTGATCGCTCCGTGGCATTGTTCTGTGATCGCTCGGTGTCGCTAATTGCCGATGACCAGGATGCTTGCTGCAGCTTCAACGACGTCGTCGGTGATGGTGTCGAGCTGGTTGATCTTCAGTACCCGGTTGATCTGGGGGAAGAGCCGTTCGAGGAGTCGGAAGTTGCCGCGCGTGATTCTTTCGATGGCGGCGATGGCTTGGGCGTCGGTGAAGTCGTCTGGGTCGAGGGTTTTACCAAGGCGTTTCCAGTGGCGGTCTAGGACGAACAGGATCTCTTCTCGCCCGAGGGCGCGGTAACGGTGTGAGAACCCGAGTCGGCTGTAGAGCTGTGGGTAGTGGCGGAATCGTTCGTCGATGCCGGGCATGCCGATAAGGATCATTGCCAGATGAGTGCGGTCGTGCTGGTCTCGGAGGAGTTCGAGGGCGGTAGGAGTGAGGCGTTCGGCTTCATCGACGATGAGGAGCTCAACGAGCCGGGTGACGTCCTTGCGCCTGACCGTCTTCGCCTCGGGTATGAGGGAGCTAAGGTGTCCGTCGGTGCAGATCCCGACTTTGTACTGCCAATGCTCGATGTCGTGCATGAGTTCTTTGGGTCGGCAGAGGACTTCGGGTGTGTAGAAGACGGTGCGGGATCGGTTCGCGAGGGCGTAGTGCTTCGCGTCGTGATCTCCCCTCGGCCCCCACTCGTTGATGTAGGGCTCAAGGGCATCCCAGTTGGCGTAGCGGCGGGCGGAGTTCGTTTTCCCAACGCCAGCCGCGCCGTGGCAGATCCCGATGGTCTTTTCCTTCCGGACGGCATTCGCGAACTCGGTGAAGCGTCGGTGTTCCTTGGTGACGATGAATGCTTGATTCATCACTCGTCCTCTTCGTAGGTGCGAAGCTTTGGCCGCCGCTTTGTCGGTTCCGGGGTGCGAGCTTCATCGCGGGTGACGACCGTCGGAATCCGATCGTTGATGACTCGGCGCAGTTGCTTGCGTCGGGCACGGCGTGCCGTTTCGATGTCCCGGAGACTGAGGCGAAGGTTCGGGTGGGCCTCGTCGATAGCGGTGCAGACAAAGGCATCCCGGTCGTAGACGCGGATCTCGGAGATATCGCGAGGGTCGTACCGGATGGTGATGGTGTGCCCGACGAACGAAGCGAGGGTTGGAGAGAGGTAGCGCTGGCCTTGGAAGTGAATGCCGTCGCGTTGCACGACCCGGTTCTTGGGAACAGTCAGGAGCAGCCCGTCGAGTTCTTCAAGACTCTCCGGCATCCGGGGCAGCCAACCGTCAGCGACCCACGCGTCCCGCGGCGACATGCCTAACTCGCTGTGGGGCCGGTCGTTGTAGGTGGCGATAAAGTCGCGGACCGCTCGATCAAGGCCTGGCAGATCAAGCACAGGGGCGGGTGACCGGGCACCGGGTCCGAGGTGCCCGGGGAGGATGCCGAGTAGTTCGGTGTTTACTGTGCCGAAAAACCGCTCGACCTTCCCGCGGCCCTGGGGCCGGCCAACGGTGGAGTGGATGATCCTGATGTGCAGGGCGATTGCGGTGCGCTCGAGGTGGTGGCTGATGAAGTCGGAGCCGTGGTCCACGTGCAGGATGTCGGGGATCCCGCACATCGCCCAGGCAGGGTCGGTCTTTCGCCAGATCGCCTGTCGCAACGCGAGGGCCGTGTTCAGGGCTGACGGGGCGCCGGTGAAGACCATGTACCCGCAGATGGCACGGGAGTAGTCGTCCATGACGGTGGTCAGCCAGGGCCGGTCAGGTTTCCCGTTGGCACCGACGATGAGGATGTCGAGTTCGGTGTGGTCGGACTGCCACGTCTGGTTGGGTCGTTCGGCGCGGCGACGGAACACGAGCTCGTGTTTGTCCCGATACGACACCGGCCCTTCGAGAGCGAGAGTGACCAGGGCCGGATCGAGGGCGCGAACGATCTGCCGAATGGCCGCGTAGCTTGGCGCCGGCAGCTCGCGTTGCAGCGCGTCGGCGACGGCGAGGCGGTGCAACGTCGCAAGAGCAGGGCGCGGCCGGGTCAGTGCCAACCGCTCGATGAACGCCACCGTCCCGGGGGCTGTCCGGCGGACACCTTTGTCGGCGCGGGGACGAGGATCAAGGCCGACGTCGCCGCCCTTGCGGTAGAGCTGGTGCCACCGGTGCAACGTTCGGGCCGAAATACCGGTCTCCCTCGCCAAGACCGCGATCGGGATCTGGTCTTCGACATGCAGCCGAAGAACACGCCACCGCTCGAGCGCATCCACACGACACCTACACTGTCGTGCTCTCGCGCGCCGCGAGGGCCTGCTGGTGGCGATACAACGTCGCGCGACTCCACCCGACGAGCTTCGCCGCGTCCTCCGCGGTCCGACCCTTGGCCCTGGCTTCGGAGACAAGCTTAAGCTTGTCGGCGACGACGACGGGATCTGACAAGGGACGGCCGAACCGGGTGCCGCCTTTTCGGGCGGCCGTAATTCCAGCGTTCACTCTTTCAGTGATCAGCTCGCGTTCGTATTCGGCAAGCGTGGCGAGCATGTTCAGCATCAGACGGCCCGACGTCGTCGATGGGTCGATGCCGTCCGAGATGCTCTTCACCTGCACTTCCCGCTCCCGAAGCAGCTTCACCGTGTTCAACACGTCGATAAGGGACCGCCCGAGCCGATCGACCCTCCACACGACGACGGTATCGCCAGGCTTGGCATACTCAAGGAGCTTCTTCATCCCCGGGCGCGAAATCGCGGTCCGGCTGCCAGAAGTGACGTCGGCGAAAATGTCGCGCTCTTGGACGCCTGATTTGACGAGCGCATCGACCTGAAGCTGCGCGTCTTGGCTCTTGGTGCTGACCCGTGTGTACCCGAGATGTCTCACAAGCCTATTCTGCCTCAAAAACCGCTAGAAGAGACCTAGGAGAGACGAATTTCGGCAAGACATGTTTACGAGACAAAGCGAGTGCCTGAAAGTCGCCACTTTTGTTCGGCCGTTTTCGCGCCGTCCGGGCGCCTTGGAAAGCTGTAGTTTTTCGAGACGCGATGACTGAATGCAAGGGGTGCCATCAACGGCCACGATTCCTGCCCAGAGGGTCTATGGATGTGGGTGGGGGATGATCTGGCAGACGGATCCTGCCGTGCAGTCGACTGGGTCGAGGTCTCGACTCGTATCGATGAGATTTTGCAGCTCGGTTTCCAGGAGTGCTAGTTCTTGTTGCCGGGCACGGACGTCTTCGAGTTTCCTGATGAGCAGTGCAGTGACGTGCTCGCAGGGCACCTTTCCGTCCTGGCGGATGACCAGGATGCTTTTTATGTCTGCCAGTGTCATCCCGACCGCCTGGGCTCCCCGGATAAACCGTATGTGAGAGGCAGCGGCCTGGTCATAGTGACGGTATCCGTTCATTTCCCGTTCCGCGAGCGGAAGAAGGCCTCGGCGTTCATAGAATCTGAGGGTTTGTGTGTTCACTCCGGTGGCAAGGGCCAGTTCTCCAATTCGCATGCTCCTATCCAATCACTTGACCTTGCGGTACGGTGCAAGGTTTAGTGTTGGGCCCATGGAGATCACCTTGCAATACTTCAACGGATGCCCGAACTGGCTGATTGCCGCTGAACGGCTGGCCATCATCGCACAAGAGCGCACCGACATAACAGTGACGCATCTTCTGGTGGAGACGCCCGAAGATGCGGAGGCTACCGGCTTCCGCGGCTCACCAAGCATCCTGCTCGACGGCGCGGATCTTTTCCCGGATCGAATCTCTTCCGTGGGGCTCTCCTGCCGTCTTTACCAGACGCCCGACGGTATCGCCGGAGCGCCGACACTTGAACAACTCCGGGCAGCGATCCCCGCCACCTAAGCAGAACGACCCCGACCACGACTCACGAGACCGGCAGCGCCGGCAAGAAGGAAATATCCCATGGACGAGGAATACGATCTGTTTGTTATTGGCGCCGGGATGGCTGGCACGACGGCGGCGAACAAATGTGCGGCGCGGGGATGGCGGGTGGGAATCGTGGATGCCCTACCCTACGGGGGCACCTGTGCGCTGCGTGGTTGTGATCCCAAGAAGATCCTCCGTCGTGGCGCGGAAGTAATCGACGCCGCCAACTTGATGCGTGACAAGGGCATTACCGAGGACCGGCTGTCGATCGATTGGGCGGCACTGATGCGCCACAAGCGAGGCTTTACCGATGCTGTGCCGCAAGGCATGGAAGATGAACTCACTGGGAACGGGGTAGAAATCTTCCATGGCACTGCCCGATTCACCGGGCCGAACCTGCTCAGCATCAACGGGAAAGAGCACCAGGCGAAACGTTTCCTCATCGCAACCGGCGCACGCCCACGCGCACTCACTTTTCCCGGCCATGAGCATCTGATCGATAGCACCGACTTCTTGGACCTCGACTCGCTACCGCAGAGAATCGTGTTCATCGGTGGAGGGTTCATCTCCTTTGAGTTCGCGCATATCGCCGCCCGCGCCGGCGTTGAGTGCGTGATCATCGACCACGGTGAGCGTCCCTTGAAGGAATTCGATCCGGACCTCGTGGAAGACCTCATCCACAGGAGTGAGCAGGCCGGAATCCAAGTGCTATCAAACACCACGCTCACCCACGTGAGACGAACCGCCACCGGGCTGGAAGTGACCGCGGAAAAAGACGGGAAGACATTAACCCTCGGAGCCGACCTGGCGGTGCACGGCGCCGGCCGCACTGCCAACCTAGAGACTCTGAACCTCGAAGTCGCCAACATCGCATCCGGGCCCCGAGGAGTCACCGTGAGCGGACACCTGCAAAGCACCACAAACCCTTCCGTGTTTGCCGCCGGCGATGCCGCCGACACCCCTGGAAAACCCCTGACCCCCGTCGCAGTGTTCGAAGGGAAGATCGCCGCCTCCAACATGCTCAAAGGCATCACGACCGTCCCTGACTACACCGGCGTTCCCACCACTGTATTTACCATCCCGGAACTCAACCGAGTCGGCGTCCTTGAACAGGAAGCACGAGACAGGGGCATCGACATCGTGGTCGAGACCAACGACACCAGCGGCTGGTACTCCAACTACCGGGTGGGCGAGACAACCGCCAGCACGAAGATCATCATCGACAAAACCACGAATAAAATCCTCGGAGCGCACCTGCTCGGGCCCGGCTATGCCGAACTCATCAACATTTTCGCCCTCGCCATCAAACTGGGCCTTACCTCCAAACAACTGAAATCCATGACCGCCACCTACCCATCCATCGGCTCAGACCTCGGATCCATGCTCTAGAAAGAAACCGCAGCCATAACACCGTCGGATGCACGCCATTTACCGCCGCCAAAACCACGCCATCTACAAGTGCACTTCACCCGCGTTGTCGTTGCTCGCCAACGTCAACGCGATACCGTGTATCACTGGGGTTACTAAACTGAAAATGATACCGGGACGGGACTCGCGACATCTCCGTGGGTCCGAGCTGAGACGCTGGCCGGCTCGTCTTACAGATGCCGCGGTAGTTCTATTCTCGATGCCTCTGGGGTGCGAACAAGTCGCGGAACGATCCTGACGAGGACCACCATGCCGACCAGCTCGATCAGTGTTTGAGTCACCACCACGACCGGGACGAGCGCGAGGGATCCGGGTAGCGCCAGTGCCATCGGAAGCACGACCAGCGAATTGCGGGTAGCTCCGCTGAAGACAAGCGCGCGGGTTGCCGGGACGTCTAACCGAAATAGGCGGCCTGTGCCGAGCCCGACGACTGTCATAATGACGAGGAACGCGAGGTAGATCGGTACTAGGGTCAGGAGTTGCACGGCCGCCGCGCCAACCGCGCCAGCCTGAGAGGCGACGACGGTAAACAAAGTGGCAATCATCAGCGGCACCATCAGGTTCAACATGATGCTCTGGATCAGGTGCCCGGCGCGGTGACGTTGTGCCAGCCACTGTATGACTACGGCAGCGGTCAGAGGGATCACGATGAGCAGCACGAACGCCCTGGCGAACGGCGCGACCTCAACCACCGCGACCCCATCCGGGCCGATGAATACCAATAAATACACGGGCAGCAGCAGCATCTGCGCGAGCATCAGCAGCGGCGCAGCCGCGAGGAGACGCTCCGACGCGCCGCCAGCGAGGCCCGCGAACACGATCACATAATCGATGCACGGCGTCAGCAACACCAACAGCACCCCGAACAGTAGTGCAGGCTCATCCACGACAAACCGAGACAGGCCATAGGCCACCAGCGGAACGACAACAAAATTAAGTACGCCGACCGCCCCGAGGAACCGAACATCGCGCAGTGACCTGCCGATAGCGGCAAACGGGACACCGAGGAACGTCGCGAATAACAGCAACGCGAGCACGGGTTCGATCGCTGTCTCAAGATGGTGGGCATCGGCCACCATCATCCCAAAGACGCCACCAATAGCAATCGCAGCGAGATAAAAAAGGATCTGGTGGCGCTCCAGCCATAAAACCACGTGCGTCACGAACTGAAACCGAAGAGAGAGGTCATGGTGAACAACTGTAAACCTTCTAGTCACTTGAAGGTCAAGCGCGGAGACAACCGATAGGCTCACCTCATGCGCATCTCGGAAGTCACCAAACGCAGCGGCGTCACCACCACCGCGCTGCGCTACTACGAGAGCATTGGCCTCATCAGCCCCCGCCGCGCCACCAACGGCTACCGCGAATACGACAGCGACGTGCTGAACCGCCTCGACATCATCGAGGCCAGCAAAGAACTCGGCCTGTCTCTAGCGGACATAAGCAGCCACCTCCACTCACTTGAAGCTGATTCCTGCACCGAGGTGAGAGACCACCTTCGATCCCTCTTGGCCGAACGAGTGCGCCAGCTAGATAAGAAACGCGCACACTTGGATGCGCTACGCGCCCGCCTCAATCAGGCCGAAGACGGCCTAGCAAATTGCCCAGACCGCGACGAATACTGCTCCACAGAATGCGTCTTCCGCGCACGTAAGACCACCACCCCGCCACTTCCAGAGCAATCCGTGCCCGAAGCCCGCTAAACGTTCCACTAGCGGGTATATGGAGCGACACGCACTGCAGCCCTATACCTCGCAACCTCACTGCCTTGGAAGACTGCACCTGTAGCCGGCGACATCGAGCGATCACAGAACGCCGCCACGAAGCGTTGAAAACCACATATACGGACACTTCAAGGGCCACCATTTGCAAAGCAGCAGGTCAGCGGCTGATGTGCCCGGTGGTGGACCGGCTTACGGGACGGTTCTGAGACCCTATCCGGACAGACCCCTTACGGGATAAAGAGAGCCGCATTCATGGGGAACACCAGCGTGCCGGAGACTGCGACGGTAGCTCCGAGAAGACTGCGGCGGGTGAGTTTACCGCTTGTCATGAATTTGGCGTTCTCGTCGGTGTGCTTTCAAACGTTTGGTTGCCGCGACGATAAACGCGCAGATAAATGTGGCCGTTAGAACGGAGAAGATCACCAGAGCAGGATTGATCCAGACCGGGATCATGTCATAACCGGCGTTGCATTTGTTATGTAGAGGGAAGAGCCGCCCTGGTTCTTGCCAGTTCTGCGCCCGATAGGTATCGTCAAGCAGTTGGCCTGCCTTCGCGCATGTCTCGTCAGTGTCCTTACCGGAGGCGAATATCCCGATGAAAAACGTGACGCCGAGGACAAGGAAGGAGAGCAAGGTTAGTCCAAGCCATCCTCGTAGTGGCATTCGTTGCAATTCAGATCATTTCCTTGTGAGTCACGGCGAGTGCACCCATAACGACCGAGGTAGCATTCGGGCTGGGTTCCATCTGTCAATTCTTCCAGGATGTGAAAGTTGGATCGTCCAACCAAGGGATGATTTCATCAATCGTGATGACCGCAGAGCGTTCCAAATTGGGACACGGATGACCCACGTAGATTGGGTACTGGATTTTCTTGCAGGGGTTTCGGAAATTGAGTACGGTGGCCCTGGCAATCACTGACCATATGGGCTGGATGAGCCTAGTCACACACGGGTGCGTCGGCCGGTATTTCGATGATTTCAAGAACCTTATCCGTAGCAGTATCGATCATCACGGCGTGGTTCTTCGGCCAAGACGGATCCACATTGACCTTGTAATCGACGCTCTCTAGTGCAACTGCCTCCGCGGTCCCGTCTGATCCCCTGCGCATGGCATCAAAGATCCGGCCCGTCTCCGAAACTACCGTCACGGTCTCCTGGGGCAGTCCGGATACATCACCGTCAACTGGGGTCGAATTCCAGATGCTCTCGAATCCCCCTGAGCAATTTTCACCCGATCTAGAGGTGATGCCCCCTACAGCATCAGCCGATACATTTGCCTGTGCCGAGCAACCAGTCAGTGCCAACATGGCCACTACTGCAGTCATTACCAGAATATTATTTGAATTCATTTCCCCCACCTTTACGCCCAGATAGTTTCAAAAAACGAGCCTACCAAGACCTCAGCTCACCTAGTGGCAACCATGACTAATAGCAATTGTGTTCGGCGACGGTTCCCCTTGCGGACAGGGAGGGATGTGCTGACAACTTCTGAAATTTCGTGCAGAGCACTTCTGAAAAATCAGACCAGTGAAGATGACTCCTGACATTTGCGCACTCGACTTCTGAAAATGACAACCGGACCCGGCCCGGCGGTTCCGCGGCAAGACGGCCGTGGTCACCGGCGCCAGCCGAGGAATCGGGCTGGCCGTTGCACGGCGCTTGGGGGCCGAGGATGCCCGGGTACTGATCACCGCCAGGCATCAGGACCAGCTGGACGAGGCGCTTGCCTCGCTCGGCGACAGCGCCCTCGCCAGGGCGCTGTCCCTGGCGTGGACGAGACTGAGGTGTACAAGTTCCTGGCCGCCCACGAAGGACGGTGAGCTGAACCAGGGACGCGATTAGCCGGCATCCCCCAGGGCGGCAGTTGCACGGTCGCCCGGACGAGTCTGCGGCTCTTCACCGGATGTTCATCTTCGAAGGCCTGTCCCGGCCGTGGCCCGGACGTAGCGTGAAGGTGTCAGCAGCATCCAGGCTCCCCAGCGTGAGGAACTCCCATGACCGCACAACAATTTCCAGTAGTTTTGACCACCGAGGACGCGGCCGCCGGCAATGAGGATGTTGTGGCCGACAATGTGGCCGTGGTGAATGAGATGTACCTGGCGTTCCTGCATGCCGATGAGATCGCCCCGAATGCGCTGCGCAGCTATTTCGTTGACTTCTACCTGACACAGGCGCTCGACGGCGGATTCGCCCAGTACGTTTCCATGACCGGGGACAGGGACGAACTGGACGTCTTGATTCGCGAAGGGCTGGCGGCCATGGGGGCCTGCAAGCACCTGAACCTCTTCGACCGCACCGCCGCCCGGTATGACCTGCTGTCTGAACAGGACAAGGAGTCATGCCGCGCGGAGCGCACCGAGGTGATATCGGGTCGCTCCAAACATGTCGCCGCCATGGAGGCCTTGGACAATGAATTTGAGGAACTGTTTGAGGCCGAAGACGTCACAGGCCTCAACGCCAGGTGGCTGCGCGGCCAGGAGGGCTTGTTGATCCTTGACGCCCCGGGATTGGTGGCACACATCGCCTCCCGCGTGGCGCTCGTACCGGATCTCCAAGCACGCAGGGACGAGGCCGAGCTGGGGAACACCCCCGAGTTTGAACTCATCATCCACGAACTCTGTTCCGTTTCCGGCCACCAGTTGGAAACAATCATCATGGGCGACCCCAACCATGAACACGACGGCGAAACGGTCCTTGCCTGGCATTTCAGGACCAACAAGGGCGAATTCATCATGATCGACGACGCCAGCCGGGCCCTCATGCTCGATCCCCGGACGCAGGGGATCGTCGCCGCAATCGAATTTGAGCTGGAGGACGACTTTGCCGGCGCATAGCGAGCGTTCCAGGCCCGCAACGGGGTTCCGAACCCCGGCGCCTGCGCCGGGCGGAGCCGGGTCCAAAGCAGGCGCCCATGGGCAGTCCCAAGAACGGGAGAAAAGGATTGCCCCGGCCATGTCGTAAGGTCAACCCATGGAAGATCTCAAATGGACAGCCTCGGCCCCTGCCAAAGTCGCTTGGGCGGCGATGCCCTTTGCCCCGGGCCTCTACAAGTGTTATCTGACCGGGGACATGCCCAAGAACGTTAATTGGCCTGCAGAATTGACGCCACTCAAGCGCGGGGACCTGATTTACGTGGGAAAGGCCACGAACTTGAGGAGCCGGGCCAAACACCACGGCGTGCAAACATCAAAGTCCACTTTTCGCCGTTCCCTGGCGGCAATCCTGGGGCTGCAGGCGCAGTGGCATGGAAGATCCGCGCATCCACGGTTGACCGACACCGACGAAGAGGTGCTCAGCGCCTGGATGGTGAAGAACATTGGAATGTCGTTTTGCCTTGTGTCGGAATCGGAGCCCCTCGCGGACCTTGAGGATGCCATGCGCACCGAACTCTGCCCGCCCTTGAACCGCGACGGCCGCACTCCCGAGCAATTGCACGTCTCCGCAGCAGCTGCTACCGCACACAGCAACGCCCTGCGCGACAAAGGCTGAGCGCGGCAAAGGCTGAGCGCGACAAAGGCTGAGCGCGGCAAGGGCTGAGCGCGGCAAGGGCTCAGCGCTACAAAGGCTCAGCAAGATGCGCTGAGCGGGCGTCCGGGGGATGGCGCGCTTTGCCCGCCGACCCCTTGACCGTTGCCGATTTCCGCAGCATGCTGGCAGTTGTTGCCGACGGGCAAGCGGGATCACAACGGAAGAAGTCCCCATGGTGCATGACAGCAGGCCCCCAGCCCAGAAGCCGGCCCAGAATCCAGCGCAGGACCCGGCCCCGCGGTTCCGCGGCAAGACGGCCGTGGTCACCGGCGCCAGCCGGGGAATCGGGCTGGCCGTTGCGCAGCGACTGGCAGCCGAGGGAGCCCGGGTGCTGATCACCGCCAGGCATCAGGACCAGCTGGACGCGGCGCTCGCCTCCCTTGGCGAGAACGCGATCGCCATTGCCGGGCGGGCGGACGACCCGGACCACCGCGCGGAGGTGCTGGCCGCCGTCGACCATCATTTTGGCGGGCTGGACATACTGGTCAACAATGCCGGCATCAACCCCGTGTACGGGCCGCTGGAAACCGTGGAGCTGGCCGCGGCCCGCAAGATCTTCGAGGTCAACGTCCTCGGCACGCTCGCCTGGACGCAGGCCGTGCTGGCGCATCCCGGGCTGGGGTTCCGGGAGCGGCGCGGGAACGTGGTGAACGTGTCCTCCGTCAGCGGCGACATCCCCGCCCCGGGCCTGGGCCTGTACGGGATCAGCAAGGCCGCCGTCTCCCACCTCACCCGCACGCTGTCCGTTGAACTGGCGCCGGAAATCAGGGTGAACGCCGTGGCGCCGGCCGTGGTCAAGACCCGTTTTGCCGGTGCCCTGTACGAGGGCCGCGAGGCAGAAGTTGCCGCAGCCTATCCGCTGGGGCGGCTGGGGGAGCCCGACGACGTGGCCTCCGCAGTGGCGTACCTCGCCTCCTCCGACGCCTCCTGGGTGACGGGCCAGGTCCTGACACTCGACGGCGGGCTGCGCAACGCGGGCGGCCTGGGATGAGCGGGCCCGCGGAAATCCTGCACTTTCAGGCCCTTCAGTTTCAGGCAAGGAGCAGCACGTGAACCACACCCCACCTCCGGCAGGTGGCCCGGCGGGCACATCAGCGGGAACTTCTCCCGGCACACCGGCGGGCCTGTACCCGGACGCCGTTGAAGACCTGCGACAGCGCACCCGGGGCTTCATCCGCGGCACCGTGATCCCTGCCGAACCCCGCCCCGGCCAAGCACTGAACCTGGCCGTCCGGCGCGAGCTGTCGGCTGCGGCGCGGGAGGCCGGCGTGTTTGCCCCGCACGTGTCCGTGGAATTCGGCGGGCAGGGGCTGGCGGTTGAGCACTGGTCGCCGGTGTTCCAAGAGGCCGGATATTCGCCCATCGGCGCTGCGGTGCTCAATTGCATGGCGCCGGATGAAGGCAATATGCACATGCTGGACCTGATCGGCACCCCGGAACAAAAGCGGCGTTTTTTGGCACCGCTGGCTGCCGGGGACATCAGCTCGTGCTTTGCCATGTCAGAGCCGCACCCTGGGGCCGGTTCGGACCCGTCAGCGCTGACCACCAACGCCGTCCGCGAGGGCAGCGGCTGGCGGATCTCCGGAGACAAGCGGTTCACCAGCGGCGCCACCTTTGCCGGTTTTGCGATTGTCATGGCCCGCACCGAGCCGGCAGGGTCGGGCGGGCCGGAGGGGACCGCCGGGGCGTCGCAGAAGCCGCGGCCGCACGCAGCCACCATGTTTCTGGTGCCGATGGACACCCCGGGGGTCCGGATCGGCGCCCCCATCCACACGGTGGACAAGTACCTGCCCGGCGGACACCCGCACGTGCACTTCGACGACGTGCACGTCCCCGGATCCGCCGTTCTCGGCGAAGCGGGGCTCGGCTTCAAATACGCGCAGGTGCGCCTGGGCCCGGCCCGGCTGACCCATTGCATGCGCTGGTTGGGACTGGCCCGCCGTGCCATGGACATCATGCTGGACCGCACCAACACCCGGGAGATATTTGGCGCACACCTCTCCCAGCTCGGCATCGCCCAGGAAATGATCGCCCAGTCCGTCATCGATCTGGAAACCTCCGACGCCATCATCGCCAAGTGCGCTGCACTGCTCACGGTCGACCCAAAGGCGGGGTCCGCGCTGTCTTCGGTGGCCAAGGTGCACTGCTCCGAAGCCGTGTACCGGGTAATCGACAGGGCCGTGCAACTGTGCGGCGGCGACGGCGTCTCCGACGGTCTGCCGCTGATCCAGTACTTGAACGAGGTGCGCCCGTTTCGGATCTACGACGGCTCCACCGAAACCCACAAATGGGCCATCGCGCGCCGGGCTGCCTCGGGGCGCCGCCACGCCGTCGAATCCGGGGAGCCCTTCCAGGGCACGGCCCGCACCCACGAAGGGGAACCCTGATGGACAGCAGGCAACACGACGACAAGCAGCACGGCAGGCGGGACATTGTGCAGACCGCGGAGGAAGCCGCCCGGCAGTCTGCACCACCGCTGCTGATCTTGGAGCGGGTGGAGGAATTTCTGGACGCTTCGGGAATCGGATCCGGTCCCGTGCAGGCCCGCCGCATCGGCGAGGGGCAGTCCAACGTGACGTTCCACCTCACCAGGGGAGGGTCCGCCGTGGTGCTTCGACGCGGGCCGCGGCCGCCACTGCCGCCGTCCACGCACGACATGGTCCGGGAAGCGAACATCCAGTCGCTGCTGGCGCCGTTGGGCATTCCGGTGCCGAAAATCCTGGCCGTGTGCGCTGACGCCGACGTGCTGGGCGTGCCCTTCTACCTCATGGATTTTGTGGACGGCGATGTGGTGACGGACCAGGTGCCGGCGCACCTTGACGCCCCGGCGCAGCGCCGCGGCACCAGCGAGGCGGCCGTGGACATGCTGGTGCGGCTGCATTCGGTGGATATTGGCCACGGCGACATTGCCGGGATTGGGCGCCCCGACGGGTATTTGAAACGGCAGGTGTCGCGGTTCGCGGCGCTGTGGGACGCCGGAGCCGTCCGGGACCTGCCGCAGGTGGGGCAGCTGGGACTGTGGCTGGAGGCGAACCGGCCGGACACGCAGGCCAACGCGGTGATCCACGGCGACTACCGGCTGGGAAACCTGATGTTCGCCCGCCAAGGACCGGCCCGTGTGAAGAGCGTGCTGGACTGGGAAATGGCCACATTGGGCGACCCGCTGGCCGATCTGGGCTACCTGACCGCCACCTATGCCCAGGCAGGGACGCCCTCCACCCTGCTGGAACTCACGCCCGTGACGGCGCAGCCCGGTTACCTGGACCGCAGCGAACTGGCGGCCAGGTACAACGAGCACTTTGGCTTGGATCTTGCCGCGTTGCCCTGGTACCAAACGCTGGCGTTGTGGAAGGCGGCCATCTTCACCGAGGCCATCCACATGCGCTGGAAGCACGGCGAACGCACGGGGGGCGAGCAGTTCGGCGCCGCACTTGAGGCCGGAGTACCACGGCTGCTGGAGACCGCCGCCGCCCACGCAGCCCGCCTGCCTTAGCCTGCACACAGCGGCTGCTGTGCCTGAGTGTCCGCTGGCGGGCACTTTAATTTGCGCGCCGGGAAATGGAGAGGTTGCGTGATCTGCCGCACACAATTATGCTTAGTGTGCGCTATTAGAACGTCGTGTTCAAATAGCGAACACACAGAAAATGGTGGTGAATCAGCCGCCCCAGCCCAACGAGGAGAATCCTGTGCAGTTTCACCACCACGGATACGTTTCCGGCGACCCGCGCATTCACGAAGCAGCAGGGACCGGCATCGACCGTCCCGAGGAGCTGCCCGAGGAAGTTGATGTACTGATCGTCGGCTCGGGCCCTGCGGGCATGCTAACCGCAGCCCAGCTGGCCCAGTTCCCGTTCATCACCACTCGCGTCGTGGAGCGCCGGGGAGGTCGGCTCGAGATTGGCCAGGCGGACGGAATCCAGGCCCGCAGTGTTGAAACATTCCAGGCGTTCGGCTTCGCCGAGCGGATCATTGCGGAAGCATACCGCATCACCGAGATGGCGTTCTGGCGCCCGGACACGCAGAACCCCACGAACATCGTGCGCGGGGGCCGTGCCGTCGACGATGCGACCGGGATCAGCGAATTCCCCCACCTGATCGTGAACCAGGCCCGCGTACTCGACTACTTTGCCGAAGTCGCGGCGGATTCACCCACTCGACTCACCCCCGACTTTGGCTGGGACTTCCAAACGCTCGAGGTCGCTGATGAGGGGGAGTACCCCGTCAAGGTCACGCTCTTCCGCAGTGCGGGCCCGGACGAAGGCGCCATTCGGGTGGTGCACGCCAAATACGTCGTCGGCTGCGACGGGGCCCGCAGCAAGGTCCGCGCGTCGATCGGTGCCACCATGGCGGGGGACAAATCCAACCACGCATGGGGCGTCATGGACATCTTGGCCTCCACCGACTTCCCGGACATCCGGACCAAGTGCGCCATCCAGTCCCACACCGGTGGCAGCATTCTGTTGATCCCGCGCGAAGGCGGCCACCTGTTCCGCATGTACGTGGACCTTGGCGTGGTGCCGGAGGATGACAACGGTGCCGTGCGCAACACCAGCATGGACGAGATCATCGCCAAGGCCAACGAAATCCTCCACCCGTACACCCTGGACGTGCGCCATGTTGCCTGGAACAGCGTGTACGAGGTGGGGCACCGCCTGACGGATCGCTTTGACGATGTCCTCGCGGAGGACTTGGGGAGGCGCGCCCCGCGGGTGTTCATCACCGGCGACGGCTGCCACACGCACAGCGCCAAGGCAGGCCAAGGCATGAACGTCTCCATGCAGGACGGCTTCAACATTGGCTGGAAGCTGGCCCACGTCCTTGAGGGCCGCAGCCCGGAGACCCTGCTGTCCACCTATTCGGCCGAGCGCCAAGTGGTGGCAAAGAACCTCATCGACTTCGACAAGGAATGGTCGATGATGATGGCCAAGAAGCCCGAGGAGTTTGCGGACCCGGAGGAGCTGGAGAACTTTTACGTGCAGACCGCCGAATTCCCGGCAGGTTTCATGACCGAATACGCTCCGTCGCTGATTACCGGCCAGGCCACGTACCAGCAGCTGGCCACCGGATTCCCGCTCGGCAAGCGTTTCAAGTCGGCACTTGCCTCGCGCATCTGCGACACGAACCCCATCCACCTTGGCCACCACGCCACGGCGGACGGCCGGTGGCGGATCTACGTCTTTGCCGACCCTGCCCTGCCCGGAAGCGGTTCGCCAACCGATGCGCTGGCGGAATGGCTCTCCACCGCACCGGATTCGCCCCTCGCGGCCACACCGGAAGGGCTCGACGTCGATGCCTGGTTCGATGTGAAGGTCATCTACCAGCACAGGCACGAGGACCTCGACATCAACGCCGTTCCCGCTGCGTTCAAGCCGCTCGTGGGGCCCTTCAAGCTCACCGACTACGAGAAGGCCTACGGGATCATACCCGGCAATGACATTTTTGATGAGCGCGGGATCAACCGCACAGGTGCCATCGTTGTGGTCCGCCCCGATCAGTACGTGGCCAACATCCTGCCCCTGACGGCCACCGCGGAACTGGCGGATTTCTTCGCGCAGATCCACTCGGGCCAACGCGTCCAGCAAGACAGCGTTTAGGGAGGGCAAAAGACACGAAAAGGTGGCCCCGCAGTGTTTTCACTGCGGGGCCACCCTTTTCGGCAGGGATGTGCCGGGCTTAGCCCAGGTCCACAACCTCGAACTCCAGCAAGTCCATGCCGCTGGCCACGGGCGCTTGGGCGGCGTGGTCGTGGCCGGCCCGGTTGGCGCGCCAGTTTTCAAAGTCTTCCCGGGTGGCCCACTGCGTGTAGACGAAGTAGCGGTCCTCTCCGGTAACGGGGCGCAATAGCTTGAACCCTTCGAAGCCCGGGGATCCGTCCACCGAGTGCTTGCGTGCGGCGAAGCGCGCTTCCAGCTCGGATCCTGCCTCGACGGGAACCTTGAGGGCGTTAATGACAACGATGGACACTTTTGCTCCTTCCGGGCCCGGATCCACCGGGCCGCTTGTCCTTCAACGCTACCGCAAAGGCGGCCCGGCATTCATGCGGGGCCGCCTTTAGAAGACTTTTACATCACTGTTTTGAGCTGTATGTTGTTGGCTTACGCGTACGGGTCCGCGATGCCAATGTACTGGGTGGTGGTGTACTCGGCGATGCCCTCGGAGCCGCCCTCCCGGCCCAGACCGGACTGCTTGACACCGCCAAAGGGCGCAGCCGCGTTGGAGATCACGCCGGCGTTGAAGCCCACCATGCCGAATTCCAGCTGTTCGCTGACGCGCAGCAGGCGGGAGAAGTCCCTCGTGTACAGGTAGGACGCCAGTCCGTATTCGGTGGAGTTGGCGATCTTGATGGCGTCGTCCTCGTCGGTGAACGTGGTCACGGGTGCCACCGGGCCAAAGATTTCCTGCTGCAGGATCGCGGCGTCGTTGGAAACGTTGCCCAGGACCGTCGGCTGGTAAAAGTATCCTTCACCCTCGACGACGTCGCCACCGGCCAGGACGGTGGCACCTTCAGCGACGGCGGCGGTGACCAGTGCGTGGATGCCGGCGCGCGCCTTTTCCTCGACCATGGGGCCGACGTCGGTCCCGGCCTCGGTGCCGCGGCCCACCGTCAGTGCACCGATCCGGGCAGCGAGCTTGGCTGTGAAGTCGGCGGCCACGGATTCGTGCACCAGAAAACGGTTTGCGGCTGTGCATGCCTCGCCCATGTTGCGCATTTTCGCCGCCATGGCGCCCTCGACGGCGGCATCCAGATCGGCGTCGTCGAACACCAGGAACGGGGCGTTGCCGCCCAGCTCCATGGACGTGCGCAGCACATTCTCGGTGGCGGCGGCCATGAGCTGCTTGCCCACACCGGTGGACCCGGTGAAGGAGAGTTTGCGCAGGCGCGGGTCGGCCAGCAGCGGCCCGGAGATGGAGGAGGCGCTGGAGCCGGAGACCACGTTCAACACGCCGGCTGGCAGGCCTGCCTCTTGCATCACGGCGGCAAAAAGCTGGGACGTCAGCGGGGTCAGCTTGGCCGGCTTGAGCACCATGGTGCAGCCGGCCGCCACTGCCGGGCCCACCTTGCGGGTGGCCATGGCCAAGGGGAAGTTCCACGGCGTGATCAGCAGGCACGGACCCACGGGCTTCTTCGCCACCAGGATCTTGTTCTTGCCCTCGGGGGAGGTGAGGTAGCGGCCGTAATCGCGCACAGCCTCTTCCGAGTTCCAGCGCAGGAACTCGGCGCCGTAGGCTACTTCCCCGCGGGCCTCGGCCAGCGGCTTGCCCATTTCCAGCGTCATCAATAGCGCAAAGTCCTCGGCGCGCGCCGTGACAAGATCAAAGGCCTTGCGCAGGATCTCGGCTCGCATGCGCGGCGCTGTCCTGGCCCAGGCGGCTTGGGCTGCGCAGGCGGCATCGAGGGCGGCAATGGCGTCCTCGCCGTTGCCGTCCGCTATGGAAGCCAGGACCTTGCCGGTGGCGGGATCGTGGACGTCTAGCGTCTTGCCGGTGGAGGCATCGCGCCATTCGCCGTTGATGAGCAGCCCGGTGGGGACGGAGGCGAGCAGTTTCGCTTCGCGTTCGGGGGTGATGGTCATGTCGGTGCTCCTCAATAGCTGGTTGTCGGGCCGGCATCGGCGGCCGGTACGTACTTGACGGCCAGGGCTTCGCTTCCGCGAGCCAGCAGTGCAACGTCGGCGCCGGTGAGGATGAAATCCACCCCGGCGTCCAAATATCGGCGGGCAGTGGCTTCGGCGAAGGCATTCACGCCAACCGGCTTGCCGGCTGCCTTGGCCAGTGTGATGCAATGTTCGACGGCGGCCACCACGTCAGGGTGCTCCTGCTGCCCCAGCACCCCCATCGAAGCCGCGAGGTCGGACGGGCCGATGAAGACGGCGTCGATCCCGTCCACGGCCATGATTGACTCGATGTTCTCCACTGCCAGGGTGGACTCGATCTGGACGATGACGGTGATGGTGTCCGTTGCACGGGCCAGGTAGTCCGGGACGCGGTTCCACCGTGCTGAACGGGCCAGCGCCGAGCCCACACCGCGCACACCTTGCGGCGGGTAGCGGGTAGCGGCGACCGCAGCCCGGGCGTCGTCGGCCGTGTGGACCATGGGGAGCAACAAGGACTGTGCGCCCAGATCCAGGTACTGCTTGATGACCACGGTGTCGTTGACGGGCGGGCGCACCACGGCCGTGACCGGATAATTGCTGACTGCCTGCAGCTGGGCCAGGATACCCTCGAGCCCGTTGGGGCTGTGCTCGGCGTCCACCAGCAGCCAGTCAAGGCCGGCTCCGGCGCAAATTTCCGCCACGAGTGGGCTGCCGGAGCATACCCACATGCCCGCCAGCGGCCGGCCGGCTGATGCCAGGGCGTCCTTGAAGGACGGTGCAAGGCTCACTCGAAGCGGCATGTGATGGTCCCCAACTTTCCGTAGTCGGCAAAAACGGTGTCGCCGGGATTGACCCACATGGGGCGGGTGAAGGAACCGGCGAGGATAAGTTCCCCCGCTTTGAGTCCGTCCCCGTGCGGGGCGATCTTGTTGGCCAGCCACGACACACCCTGGGCGGGGTGGTTCAGCACGCCGGCCGCGACGCCTGTCTCTTCAACAGCCTGGTTTTTGTACAGGATGGCGGCCACCCAGCGCAGGTCGACGTCGTCGGGCCGCACCGGGATGCCACCCACCACCATGGCACCCATGGCGGCGTTGTCGCTGATGGTGTCCACGATGGTCCGGCCTTCCATCTCAATCCGGGAATCCAGGATCTCCAAGGCAGGCACCACATATTCGGTGGCGCGCAGCACGTCAAAGATGGTGGCATTGGGCCCCTCGACGTCCTCCTTGAGCAGGAATGCCAACTCCACCTCGATGCGCGGGTGGGAATACTGTTTCCACTCCACGGTGCAGCCGTTTTCCAGGATCATGTCCTTGAAGATGACCCCGTAGTCCGGTTCGGTGATGCCGGTGGCGTACTGCATGGCTTTGGAGGTCAGGCCGATCTTGTGCCCGCCCAGCACTCGCCCGGCAGCTTCGCCGCGTTCGCGCCACAACCGCTGGACACGGTAGGAATCCTCCACCGTCATCTCCGGGTGGCGCTGCGTCAGCCTCGGCACCGGGACCCGGCTTTTGCCGGCCTCCACAAGTTCGTCGGCAATGCCGGCAATAGTTGCGTCGTCGAGCATGGTGTATCTCCTCAATCGCTGGTCATCCGCCTTGGTGTTTGCTAGAGCTGGTTGCCCATCTTGAACCCGCGTTCCTCGCCCGGTTCACGGGTGTAGGAGAAGCCGTCGGCACCCACCGTGACGGCCATTTCGGAAGTCTCGGTGCGCTTGATCACCGGCTGCGGGTTGCCGTCGAGGTCCAGGACAAGGGAGGCCTCGGTGTACCAGGACGGGACCACCGGGTTGCCCCACCAGTCGCGCCGCTGGTTGTCGTGGACGTCCCACGTGATGGTGGGGTTGTCCGGGTCTCCGGTGTAGTAATCCTGGGTGTAGATCTCCACGCGGTGGTCGTCCGGGTCCAGGATGTACAGGTAGAACGCGTTGGAGACGCCGTGGCGTCCGGGCCCGCGCTCGATCCGGTCGGAGATGCGCAGGGCGCCCATCTTGTCGCAGATCTGGATGATGTTGTGCTTTTCATGCGTGGCGAAGGCAACGTGGTGCATGCGGGGTCCGTCGCCGCCGGTCAGGGCCGTGTCATGGACGGTCTGCTTGCGGTGCATCCAGGCGGCGTAGGTGACGCCGTCGGAGTCCTTGATGTCCTCGGAGACGCGGAAGCCCAGGTCCTCGAGGTACTTGCGCCCGCGCGGGACATCGGGGATGACCTGGTTGAAGTGGTCCAGGCGGACCAGCTCGCCGGCGGAGTAGAGGTCATAGCGTTGGGTGAGGCGCTCCACGTGTTCGGTCTCGTAGAAGAACTCGTAGGGGAAGCCCAGCGGGTCCTCGACGCGGACGGAGTCGCCGATGCCCTTGGTGAAGCCTTCCTTGCGGCGTTCGGTGCGGCAGCCCAGCTCCTTGTAGTAGGCCTCGGCGGCGTCAACCTCGGCAGGGGACTTCACCCGGTAGGCGAAAGCGGCGACGGCGGCGATGGGGCCCTTGCGCAACACCAGGTTGTGGTGGATGAACTCCTCCAAGGGGCGCAGGTAGATGGCGTTCTCGTCTTCTTCAGTCACATGCAGGCCCAGCACGTCCACGTAGAATTCGCGGGACTTGGCCAGGTCGGTGACCACGAGCTCCATGTAGGCGCAGCGGACAATATCCGGTGCCGGGGCGGTGGGGGTGGGGACAAAGTTGGTCATGGTGTACTCCTCTTTGAGCGGGGGATGCCTAGTTGGTGGTGGAGGCGCCGAATTTGGGTGTGTGGACGGCGCCAAGGGCGATGTGCACGGCCTGCTGGTCGGTGTAGAAGTCGATCGAGCGGAATCCGCCTTCATGGCCCAGGCCGGACGCCTTGACACCGCCGAACGGCGTGCGCAGGTCACGGACATTGTGGCTGTTCAGCCAGACCATGCCCGCCTCCACGTTCTGGGCGAAGTTGTGGGCGCGGGTCAAATTCTGCGTCCAGATGTAGGCAGCGAGCCCGTACTTGACGCCGTTGGCCAACTCCAGCGCCTCCTCGTCGTTGTCGAAGGGGGTGATGGCGACGACGGGGCCGAAGATTTCCTCCTGGAAGATCCGCGCGTCGGGCAACACATCGGCAAAGACGGTGGGGGCCACGTAGTTGCCGTGCTCCAACCCGTCGGGGCGCCCGCCGCCAGCCAGCAGGCGGCCCTCGGACTTGCCAATGTCAACGTAGGACATGACCTTGTTGTAGTGCTCGGGGTGGACCAGGGCGCCCACCTCGGTCTTGGGGTCGTGCGGATCCCCGACCACGATGTTCTTGGCGCGGGCTGCGTACTTCTCACAGAAATCGTCGTAGATGGAGCGCTCCACGAGGATGCGCGAGCCTGCCGTGCAGCGCTCGCCGTTGAGGGAGAAGACCCCGAACAGTGCGGAGTCGATCGCGGCGTCCAGATCGGCGTCGGCAAACACCACGCAGGGGCTCTTGCCGCCCAGTTCCATGGACAGGCCCTTCAGGTTCGTGGCGGCGTTGCGGAAGATGGTTTGGCCGGTGGTGGTTTCGCCGGTGAAGGAGATCAGCGGTACGTCGGGGTGCTTGACGAGTGCATCGCCTGCTTCCTCGCCGAGTCCGTTGACCAGGTTGAACACGCCCTGGGGCAGTCCGGCTTCCTCGAAGATTACGGCCCACAGCGAAGCGGAGAGCGGGGTGAACTCAGCCGGCTTGAGGACCACGGTGCAACCGGAGGCCAGCGAGGGGGCCAGCTTCCAGGATTCGAGCATGAACGGCGTGTTCCAGGGGGTGATGAGCCCTGCGACGCCGATGGGCTTGCGGTTCACGTAGTTGATTTGGGCGCCGGGGACCTTCATGGCGTCGTCGAACTGGGCCACGATCAAGTCGGCAAAAAAGCGGAAGTTCTCCGCTGCGCGCATCGCCTGGCCGCGTGCCTGGGTGATGGGCAGGCCGGAGTCAAAGCTCTCCAGCTCGGCCAAGCGGGCTTCCTGGGCTTCGACGGCGTCGGCGATCTTGTTCAGGATGCGTGAACGCTCGCGTGGCTTCATGCGCGGCCACGGTCCTTCGTTGAAGGCCCGGGTCGCAGCGGCCACTGCCAGGTCAATGTCTTCCTTCTGGCCGGCGGCGGCGGTGGCGTAGTTGGTGTTCGAGACAGGGTTCAGCACGTCAAAGGTTGCCCCGTTGACGGAATCGACGAACTTTCCGTCGATGTAGTGCTGAATGCGGGTGGGAAGGTTTTCGGGGACGTAGTGCTCGGCCATTGAGTTGGTCCTTTTCTTCAGTGCTGGGTGGGGTGGTTGGTGTGGGTCAGGTAGGCGTCAAGGGTGGCGGTGCGGTGGGCGCGTGCGGTGTGTTCGACGTCGTCGGGCCCGGCACCGCCTTCGATCAGCGCCAGCAGTGCTTCATGTTCGGCCACCGACTGCTGCGCTCGGCCGGGGACGTAGCTGAATGTGGAGGAGCGCAGCGCCTGCAGCCGGTTCCAGCCGCGGTGGACAAGATCCAGGATGTGCGGGTTGGGACAGTTCTCAAACAGGATGCTGTGGAATTCCAGATTCAACGCCGTGAACTGCACCGGGTCAAAGTGGCCCAGGCACTCGCGCATTCTTTCGTTGACGGCGCGGGCCCGGGCAACGTCCGCGGGCATGATGCGGGGCGCGGAAAGTGCTGTTGCGGCGCCTTCCACGATGCTCAGGGTCTGCATGGTGTACAGGTATTCGGTGGGGTCTATCCCGGCCACCGTGGCGCCGACATTGCGCTCAAAGGTGACATAGCTTTCCGCTTCCAACCGGCGGATGGCCTCGCGGACCGGGACCACGGAGAAACCCAGGTCGTCGGCGATCTTGGCCAGCACCAGCCGGTAGCCGGGGGTGTATTTCCCGGCCAGGATCTTTTCCTTGATGGCCGCGTAGGCCTGCTCGGACTTGCTGCCGGCAGGTGCGTCGACCGACTGGGTGATCACGGCTGCACTGCCGGGTTGGGGTGGGTTGGGGCCCACTCGGAGAACTTCGCTCGCCAGGACGTATTCATCGGGTACAGACCCTCGACGCTGTTGCCTTCGGCGACCATTTGCGCGATGAACGTTTCCTCGTGTTCCTGGGCGATGGCGTCGTCGGCCACTTCCTCCGCCAACGACGGCGGGATCACCAGCAGTCCGTCCGAGTCGCCGACAATGATGTCCCCGGGCTGGACAGTGGCGCCGCCGCAGGAGATGGTCAGGTCGGTGTCCCACGGAATGTGCTTGCGGCCCAAAACGGCGGGGTGTGCACCGGTGAAGAACGTGGGCATCTCCAACGCCGCCACGGCGTCAACGTCGCGGACGCCGCCGTCGGTGACAATCGCCGCGGCCCCGTTGATCTGTGCACGCAGTGCCAGGATGTCTCCGACGGTGCCGGTGCCGGGCTCGCCGCGGGCTTCCATGACGAGGACGTCGCCGTCGTTCAAGTTGTTGATGATGCGCTTCTGCGCGTTGTAGCCGCCGCCGTGGGTCTTGAACAGGTCCTCGCGGTTGGGTACGTAGCGCAGCGTGCGGGCGGCGCCGGCGATCCGCAGCTCGGGGCGGGTGGTCTTCAGCCCGTCGATGCTGACGTTGTTCAGCCCGCGCTTGCGCAGCTGGGCGCTGAGCGTGGCGGTGCCAACGCTGGTCAGCTTGCGCTTGAGCTCGGCGCTGAGGCCCGCCGGTGCCAGGCCGGCGGCTTCGGGGGAGCCCCAGGCATCTGCGCGGTCGGCATCGGTGGCCTTCGGAGTGTTGCCGAAGTCCGCCATCTCGGCGGTGCCCTGTGTGACGGTGGTGCTCAGCCGTCCGGTGGACAGCCCTGCGGCCGGGGCGTCAACCTCGACCTCAATGACGTCGCCGGGTCCGGCAACTGAGGATCCCGCCGGGGTGCCGGTGAGAATCACATCGCCGGGTTCCAAAGTCATGAGCTGGGACAGGTCCGCCACGATCTGGCTGAAGGAGAAGATCAGGCCCGCGGTGGTGTCGTCCTGGACGGTCTCGCCATTGACCCAGGTACGCACGCGCAGCCCGGCCGGGTCGACGGCGTCGGCAGGGATGAGTCCCGGGCCGAACGGGGTAAACCCGTCACCGGACTTGGAGCGGACGTTGGAGCCCTTGTCGGCGTACTTGAGGTCGTACACGCCCAGGTCGTTGCTGGCGGTGATGTGGCCGACGTGGGACCAGGCGTCTTGGGGGCTGACGCGGCGTGCCGCCGTGCCGATGATCAGGGCGATCTCGCCCTCGTAGGCGAGCAGCTCACAGCCTGCCGGGCGCTCAATTTCCGAACCGCTGAGGCTCAGTGACGAGGAAGCCTTCAGGAAGTAGGACGGTTTTGCCGGGGTGCGCCCACGCTGGTCGGCCCGCGACTGGTAGGCAAGGTGGACGGCGATGACCTTGCCGGCCTGCTTGAACGTGTCTGCGGTGACTTGTTCCACGGAACTCTCCTGGGATCGGTTGCGGGGGGCGATCTTTCCGGCCCCGGCTATCAAGTACGAAATCGTATACGATCATCCTAAGTGTGTTGCGCCGGTCACGTCAAGGGTTGGTTGGAAACTATTTTTCAGAGGTGTTGCTGGAGGTTCTTGCCAGCCATTGCATGCAAAAAATTAGGATCTGGAGTGTAGGGTCCAGGGCTGCCCGTATTCGGTGAAACCCGCAGCTCGTCCGTGATGCAACGGCTCAGATGGCCAAAATTCTCAATTTCGTGTCACTTTCCTGATAGGGGCCGGCATTGCTGGATGCAACGGCCTGCAGGGGGAGGTGCCAAAAGATCCCGGGGACTGCGATCAAGCCGACAGAGACATGCCAGACTCTGACAAACGGCGTTGTGAGGTTTCGTTTGGCTTACAGGGGAGGTCCCTTCGGGCTTGAGAAGTTGTCACGCATTGGGTCCGCCATCCCTTCACCTGGTATTTTTGCGGGCGGGTGTTACCGGAACCTGGTGGTTGCGGAGGCAAACTGGTTTTTGATTGGGAGATTTGTGGTTGCGCTTGAGCAGGTGAGGGACCCCGTCTTACGGGACACTTTGGCTAGGCCTATACGAGGCACCCCTTACGGATACTGCAACGCGGAAAATGTCATTTCCAGAAGGCGTCAGCACTTGCCGTGAACCTTCATCAGAAAGGCGCAGTTCGCCGAGCCTGGCTGCCAGAACCCGCAACATGACCGCTCCGTCTTGGATATATGTAGTCCCGAGATCTTCGAATCCCCACCGTTCGTACATCAGGCGCGCATCCTTGGCCTGGTCGTAGACGCCTAGAACAACGTCAGATTCAACGCGGTTATCGACTGTCATGGCAAGACAGGACTTGGCAATGCCTTGACCCCGATATTCGGAGTCGACAGCAAGCTCGTGGACTACGATCACGTTTCGGGGGCACACGACCATACCCTCAATACGACTATCGGAGCTGGCCATCGATGAGAGAGCCCCCTCCCATGAGTCATCACCCTCAAGACCGTGCACTAGAGCAAAACCCACAACTCTCCCGGCGCATCGGGCTATCGTAAGTCTCCCGCCAACGTGTGCAACTTGCCCTGGGCCCCAGACGACAATTTGAGATAGCTCGTCAGGATCTTCAAAATACGGAGTTGCAGAGAACGATGAACTAAAGACGGCTGCGACCTCCACCCAAACTGGTGAGGGGGCAACATCGTCAAAAGACTCGAACGTTAGCTGCACCGCAGCAGAAATTTCAGGCATGAATTGAGCCTAAAGTTGCGGGGGAAAACTACCAAAAGACTAGGATTGGAAGGGCGAAGATGTCGGCAAATGGACAACATCTTCCGTGTCTCGTTCCAAAAGACAGCGTCCATGCGCCGCATTCGATTGGACTTTGTTCATTCAGCGTTCCGCTCGCGGGCGCGGCACCTCGAACGTCGGCGCGAGCGGCTTCACACCTTTCTGTGCCCGCATGCTGCCATTCAGGCGGTGAGCAACGCGAGCGGGATGACCGCCACGCCATCTTGTCGGCGATAGGCGTGGGCGCCGGTGTTGATGACGACGAGGTCGACGATTTGGTCGGGGAGTGACTCCTTCAGCCAGAGAAGGTGACGAACGTCGTGGTCGGTGATCGAGGACTTTAGCTTCACTTCAAAGCCCACGGCTTCTGCGTGCCCTCGGTGGACAATGAAGTCAATTTCGCGGCGCCCGTCATGGTCGCGGAAGTGGGAGACCTGCGCATCGTTTGCCGCTGCGTAGGTCTGGAGGCTAAGAGCTACGAGTGCCTCGAAGAAGTCGCCGAGGCGAGTTCGGTCCCCATTGTTGGTCGTGGGCTCAGCGGCAGACATCAGTTTAACCTCGTTGAGGTTGAGCAGGCGCGCGGAGAGTGCCGGGTCGGCGAGAAAGTGCTTCGGCGCGAGGGCCGCTCGTGCCAGGAGCTTCCGGCGGGGCGACCAGGCGTCGACTTGATCGAGCAGAGATAGGCTGCTGAGAACGTCGCGGTAGGCGATCGACGTTTTTTTCGTCGGTCCTGCTGGTTCTCCCGGATCGAGACTGGCGCCGATCTTCGCAAACGTGGTTGCGGACGCGGTGGCCGAAGCATACCCTCGCAGCCAACCCCGCAGAAGTTCCGGCCGCCGGATGCGGTGTCCCTGTTCAGTGAAGTCGTGAGTGATGACACGCTCGATGTAATCATCCAGCCAAACTCCACGGGCGCGATCACTCACCTGCCGAGCCTGCGGGAAGCCCGAAGCAACGATTTCGCGGACATAGTCGCGCAGTTCGACGTCGCTTGAACCGTGGATGTCCGGGGTGTTTGCACTGAGCAGATCGCGGACCCGGACGGTGGGCGTTGCCAAGTTGCGTTCCGCGATGGAGAGGGGCCGCATCCGGAATCTGATGATACGGCCGGCTCCGGAGTGGAGGTGGGGGCCCACGGGTGCAGCGCTGCCAGCCAGGATGAATCGTTCGCCGGTCGAGTCACTGTCGACGAGGCGGCGGACACGGTCCCAGACCTCGGGGACATGTTGCCACTCATCAATGAGGACGGGGGTGTCCACCCTGCTCAGATACTTGGGGTCCGCTTGGATTAGCTGCCGCATTTCAGGGAGGTCCAAGTCGAGAATTGTCTTCGCCCGCTCCTTCCCGGTGGAGGTCTTGCCGATCGCACGAGCCCCATCAATGGAGATTGCAGCGAACGAAGGGAAGAGCTCATCGATTGAGTCATCAATGATCCGTCTCTTGTACCCATCCATTGCGATGATTCTCCCGCACTTCTTGACTAGAACACCATATTGAATGCTTCTAAGATACTTTTTTGAGCATCACTAGTCTACCTTATTGAGTGGTTTTGCTCTACCGTTCTGAGGGGTACGGGTTCACTGCTTGGGGGTCCCGCAAGAGGTTCCCGTACGGAGCGCCGTCTCGAGTGGCAGAACATCATGCTGGAGGCCGAAACTACGCGCTTGAAACGCCCCGATGAGACCCCGTTCTCCTCGGGGCTTCTGTTTTGCCCGGAAATCAGATTCGGGACAGACCTAGACATGCACCCCGGCTGAGCCTCATTTGCTCGGGCGGCCCGTCTTGGGTCGATGTAGGCCGAGCACCAGAAGGATGATGCCGACGCCCGCGACGATCAGCCCGATGGAGAGCCACATTCGGTTACCGGTCATGAAACTTCCCGGGATCAGGTTCACTCCCTGCCCGGCGAATACTCCACCGATGATCACAGCGATCAAACCGATGGCGATGAGGGCGATGCGCCCGACACTGCTGTTCACGTTACCTAGTTTACCCTTGACCACTTCGCGCTCATCGGAGAATGTCATCAGATCGGGGCTGCAGCAGCGCACTTGTTGCAATCAGGACGCTTCGTCCAATGGTCCCAAAAGCCATTCCTAGGGCACTAGCTGGGTAGGCGCCGCTCTAGCTTCCCTTCCGAGAGGCGGCGGGTTTCCTCGGCAATCTTGGTGATGCGGTCGATCACGGTGCGGGTGCTCACTCGGGTTCGTGCTTCGGGCCTCGTCAGGATATCGATGTGGCGACCAAGGACAAGGCCCTTGATCGGGCGCAGCACCACGTCCTCCCGAAAATATGGAATCAGTCCGGTGTACCGAGGCAGCAGGCCCACCGTGCGGGTCTCGGCGATAATCGCCGCCACCAAATTGAACTCATTGACACGATGCGTAATCTTGAGCGGGGTGCCCGCAGTGGCAAACATCGCCTGGACAATGAGTGGTTCCAAGGCGAAGCCCTCGTGCGCTGCCACCCAGGTTTCCCCCACCAGATCAGCCAGGGACACCGTCTCGTGCTTGGCCAATGGATGTTCCCGGGGGATGGCCAAGTCGATCGGTTCCTGCAGCACGGGTGTGACATGCACCCTGCGGGTCGGCCAAGGATCTGAGGCTAGCGGACGGTGGGCGATCACCACATCATGGTCGCCGACCAAATCGACGAACCCGTTGATCGATACGTCCTCGTCCCGGCAACGCACCATCGGCCCGTCGGAATCGCTGAGGCTGCTTGCGATGAGCGCCGGGAACCAGGCTAGTCCGGCACTGTGAAAAGCCGTGACCGAAACGGGCTCTCGACGTGCCAGGAGATACTCGGGGACTGAATTCTCGGCGCGCGCGAGGGATTCGAGCACTTCGCTTCCGGCATCTGCAAGGCGTTCCCCCGCGGGTGTGAGCACCAGCACGCGGCCCCTCTGCTCAGTCAGGGGAATCTGGATTCCCCGTTGCAGCGAGGCAAGCTGTTGGGAGACCGCGGACGGGGAGAGGTGCAGCGCCTGAGCCACCGCAGTGACCGAGCCCCGGTCCCTGAGTTCTCGCAACGTTCGAAGATGATGCACTTCCATGAAGCCCAGCTTACGGGATATTGAAGACAGTGCCCGTTGTTCTGTACGAATCGGCTCCCTACAGTAAAAGCATGTCCTTCGCTCCCCCCTCGGCCCGCCGCCTGTTTCCCGACTTAATACTCCTGATCGTCGCAATAATGTGGGGCGGCAGCTATCTGGCAACCCAAGATCTGGCGGTGGCCTCGTCTGCCGCCGCGGTGATGTGTGCCCGCTTCGTACCCGCAGCGGTGATCTTGTTGTGTGTGAACCTCGCCCGACCAAAAGTTCGGCTCCGTGACTCGACACTCCCCGGCATCCTGCTTGGAACCCTCCGCGCGGCGACCATCGCGCTGGAAACGATCGGTGTCACGCTCACAAGTGCCACAAACGCAGGACTCATCATCGCTCTGTCCATTCTCCTCACCCCGATCCTCGAATCCACGCTCACCAAAAGACGGCTTTCACCGTCCCTGATCGCAAGCATCCTGCTTGCCCTCATCGGCATCACGCTCCTCGTGGGCGGGCAAGGCTTCTCCGGGTTCAACCTCGGCGACGGGCTCATGCTCATCGCGGCAGCAACACGAGCCCTGCTCGGTGTTGCCGAGGCACGGTTCACCGTCGGCAGGAACACCGACGTGCTGGGATTGACCACGGTTGAGATCATGTTCGGCGCGGTCATATTCGCTGCGTGGGGCGGAAACTCGCTGCTGGAGCATCTCCCTGGCTTTAGCGTCGCGAATTGGCTCACCATTGCCTATCTGTGTCTCGGCTGCACCATCTTCGCGTTTCTGGGGCAGCTGTGGGCAACGAAGCACACCTCGGCGTCACGTGCAGGCATGCTTCTGGGCACGGAACCAGGATGGGCGCTCCTCGTCGGAGTGCTCCTCGCCGGAGACAAGATTGGCACACTCGGATACATGGGTGCCGCAGTGCTCCTCGTTGCCACTTGGTGGGGTGCACGCGCCGAACAGCGTTGGCGCGGAAGCAATCCGTCTCCCCAAAGGGCCCTAAGGCCGATGGTGCGAGAAACCGCCGACGAATGACCCTTCCATGGGCGGGGAGGGGCGCACCCGGGCATTTCCTGCGTGATACCCGACCCCGCATTACCTGTCACGTTCCGTGGCACGCGGAGGGACGAAGCACCCTCAACATTTCGCTGGCGCTACATCAGCGGAACGAGGGCCCTCACGCAAACGCAATTTTTTCGTTAAGAAAGCACTATCAATTGAGGGTAAATCCATAGGTAATGCAACTCCCGTTTCGTCGGGGTGTTGCAACGATCGCTAGAACTCAAGCTGCTTGAATTACGTGGCCGCCGATGGGCAGTTTGCCATGGCCGCTAACACACCAGCCACCAGAAGACCCCGTTATGGACCTGTCCAGATGAAGCAAAACTGTTATTCGTCGACAGCCACAGTGTCCGTCCAAGGTTCGCTTGCGGAACACAAGCACCAGCTCTATTCCGTATGGCCCCGTCAGATGCGGGTGATGGGCGCTGGTGACATGGCGTCCGGAGGGGTGACACGCAAGTCCGGAGCCTATAGTGGGTGGCTGGCGCGGCAGAAATGCTAAAGACAGCACCGTGGGTATCGCCGGCCCCGTAGTGGCAGCTGCGCTCTTTTAGGGAAACATTCCCGCGGATAGCGGGGGCCGGGCGGCCCCCGCTACTGGAGTTGCGCCTCGATGGCCCGCGCGCTGGCGACCAGTCGGGCGCCTATGGCCGCGGGATCGATGCCATCCCCCAGAAAGACCATGCAGATGGAGGCCGGCATGCTGCCGGGGACATGGATGGGTGCGGCGATGGCAGAGACCCCGGGGAGGACCTCGTCATGGCTCGTGGCGAACCCGGCCGTGCGGGCGGCACGCGCCTCGGGCCGGTAGGGCAGTCCGGGCGCAAGGCGCGCCCATGCGTCCTCGCTGATGGCGGACTGGATGGCGATGCCGGGCGCGCCGGAGCTGAACGAATGGCGCGTTCCCGGTCGCTGGGCGAGGGTGGCGCCGGAACGTCTGGGCTCCACGGTCAACAAAGTAACGGAATCGCGATGGTCCCACACTGCAATAAACGCTGTCATGGACAGCTCGTTGGCCAGCTCCGTCAGTTCCGGGAGGGCAGCGGTTTGCAGGTCTCGGGAAACGCCGCGGGCGAGTGCCGCGAGTCCCGGCCCCGCTTGGACGCGGCCGGCTTCATCCCGCATGAGCAGTGCGTGGTCCTCGAGCGTGCGCAAAATGCGGTAGGCGACAGAGCGGTGCACGCCCAGGGCCGTGGACAGTTCGGCAATGGTCATGGGAGCAGCGGCCTCGGCCAGGATTTCCAGGGCTCGGATGCCGCGGGACAGGGTTTGCGAATGGGCCGGTGTCTTCGCCGGGGCGTCCTCAACTGCGTCTGTGCTCACGTCATCATCCTCTTTAGTCGCCGTCCTCTTCGGTCGCCGGCGACGGGTAGCCAAGCAGCGGTGGGGCTCCGTGTCCTGGAAGAACGAGCGCCCGGTCGGCGGGGTGTGCCCGACGCCACCGAAATAATTGTTCCGTGTTGGGAACTCGTGTTCAAGTATAGAACTCACGGAGAGACGCTGTGGACCGAGACAGCAATGCGACGGCGGCACCCGCACAAGGTGGGTGCCGCCGTCGTCCGTGTTTTAGGGGGGCGGTTACTTTGGAGGCGGGGATCAGGCCTTAGCAGAGGCTGCGCCCTCTGCCGGTGTGCGCTTGTCGAAGATGGTGGCGCCCACTTCCTGCTCCGCCTGGTTGGTGACGCTGAGGTTGATCCCGGGGCGGTCCTTGAGGATGATCACCGCGGCCAGGCCGATAAGTGTCATGAGCAGCAGATATCCGGAGATGGCCAAGCTGGTGCCGGTGGCCTGAAGGAGCGCTTGGGCGATTGTGGGGGCAAAGGCGCCGCCGATGATCGCCCCGATAGCGTAGGAGATCGAAACGCCGGAGAAGCGGACCGAGGCCGGGAAGATCTCGCTGTACCAAGCGGCCTGCGGACCGTAGGTCAGGCCAAGGCCGAACGTGAACAGAAACAAGGCCAGGAACAGCGCCCAGAGTTGGCCGGTGTTGATGAGCAGGAACAGCGGGAACACGGTCAGTGCCTGGGCGATGAAACCGATTACGTAGGTGCGCTTGCGCCCGTATTTGTCGGCCATGCCACCGGCCAGTGCCGTGAAAATGAGCCACGTGGCTGCGGCGAAGGTCATGGCGAGCAGCACGGGGGTCCTTTCCAAGCCCACAATGCCGTCCGGATTGGTGGCGTAGCTGGGGATGAATCCGCCGGTGGCCATGTAGCCGGCAGCGTTGTTGCCGGCGAAGATCAGGGCTGCCAGGACCACCAGGCGCCAGTGTTTGCGGAACAGCTCGATGATGGGAACCTTGGGCTGCTGCTTCATTTCGGCGATCTCCAGGAACACCGGGCTCTCCTCCACTGCCCGGCGCACAAAGTAGCCCACACCGATCAGGACGACGCTGAGCAGGAACGGAATGCGCCAACCCCACTCCAGGAATGCATCCCCCGGGGCGATCACGCCGGTCATCAGCGCCATGACTCCGGAGGCGATCAGCAGGCCCAGCGGCACACCCAGCTGCGGGAAGGAGCCAGCCCGCCCGCGCTTGTCCGCGGGTGCGTGCTCCACGGCCATCAAAACGGCGCCTCCCCATTCGCCGCCCGCGGAGACACCCTGCAGGATGCGCAGGATCAGCAACAGCACGGGTGCCAGCACACCCGCCGTCGCATAGGTGGGCAGCAGGCCGATCAACGTGGTGCACCCGCCCATCAGCAGCAGGGTCAGCACCAGCATGGCCCGGCGGCCTATTCTGTCGCCGTAGTGGCCTGCAAGGAAAGCGCCAAGTGGGCGGAACAGGAAGCTGATGCCTACGGAGGCAAAGGAGAGCAGCAGCCCGATCTGGGGCCCGGCTGGCTCGAAGAACAGCTGCGCAAACACCAAGCCAGCGGCCGTGGCGTAAATGAAGTAGTCGTACCACTCGACGGTGGTGCCGATGAGGGTAGCCATTGCCACGCGACGCTGCGTGCGCCGGGTGTCGGCGAAGGAGTGTGTACTCATGGGTTCATGTCCTTGATCTTGCTCCGGGAAAACTGTCCGACCCGACGGGCGCAGGAGCGCGGCGACGGCGGGGCGGAATCAGTCTGGATGTAACTAGTGTCACACCATGAGAACCCTGCGTAAACTTATAAAAACAGCAAAACATGTTCGGTTTAATGAAAGAAGTCGCTTTGGTCAAGTTCACCTTCCGCCAGTTGGAACTGTTTGTGGCACTCGCGGACTACCCCACATTGAGCGAGGCCGCCGCGTCCCTGCACTTCTCGGAGTCCGCTCTTTCCCAAGCCATTACGCGGCTGGAAAGCTCCGTGGGCGAGCAGCTGTGCATCCGCCGCAAATCCCGCGGCTTGCATCTGACGCCTGCCGGAGAACACTTTGCGGTCCGGGCAAGGACGCTGCTGAAAGATGCCGAAGATCTGCTGGCGGAGATGAGCGGCGCAACGGGGGAGTTGAAGGGGCCGGTGAAGCTGGGCTGCTTCGCCAGTTTCGCCGCCAGCGTGCTGCCAGCCATCTTGGACGGTTTTCCCAAGCGCCATCCAGGCGTCACGGTAGATGTGGTAGTTGGAACGCACGACGAGTTGCTGCCGGCGTTGGAGAGCGGCCGGCTGGACCTGGCGATTGTCTATGACATGGAACTGCCGCCCGGATTTCGACGCCGGACCATCTATGAGACGGAGCTCCAAGCGGTGCTGCCCGTTGACCATCCGTTGGCGCAGCATGAATCCGTGGATTTGGCCGAACTGGTCGCGGAACCGCTGATCATGTACGACTCCAGCCCCAGCACCGCCAACACCCACCGGGCCTTCGCCGAGCGCGGGCTTCGGCCCACCATTGTGGCGCACATGCCACAGGTCATCCTGGTCCAGGCGCTGGTAGCCCGTGGCTTGGGCTACTCGCTCCTGATGTCACGGCCGAACTGTGCGCCAGTCAGCTTGGAGGGGCTTCCCCTGGCTGTTCGCCCGTTGGCACCGCCCAGCAGCCAGACCAGCATGGCGGGCATCTGGCCCGGCCACCTCAGCCTCAGCCCCAGGGCACAGGCCGTCCTTGACTTCGCCGTCGAAGCGTTCGGCACAGCGGATCCGATTGCCGCGCAGCCGTCGCCCGGCTGACGCTGCTACGCTCCAAACAGTTTTCGTTGGGAGAATGCCGTGGCTAAATTGAGGATCACCGACTGGTGGGACAAGCTTTTCGTCGTCGGGATCATCTTCAAGGGCCTTGACGGCGTCCTGGAGCTGGTTGTCGGCGCGCTCCTGCTGTTCGTTCCGCCGGACAAGCTCAAGCAGCTGGCCATTTTGGTGACCCAGCCGGAGCTGACAGAGGACCCGGACGACTTCATCTCCAATCATATTCTCCAGGGTGCGGCCGGGCTCACCGACCACGTGGTGCTGTTCGCGGCGCTCTACCTGCTGGCGCACGGGGTGGTGAAAGTGGTTTTGGTGGTGGCGCTGCTGCGGGACAAATTATGGGCTTATCCGTGGATGATCGCCCTTCTTGCCGTCTTCATCCTGTACCAGCTCTACCAACTGACGCAGACGCCGTCGCTGGGGCTGGCGGCCCTGACCGTGTTCGATATCCTGATAGTGGGGCTCACCTGGCACGAATACGGGCGGCAGCGCCACCGGAGGATAGAGGCGGCATGAAGATTCTGATCGTTGGCGCAGGGGCAACCGGCGCATACTTTGGCGCCCGTCTGGCTGCGGCCGGCCGCGACGTCACATTCCTGGTCCATGAGAAACGGGCCCAGTTCCTGGCAGCACGCGGACTGCGCATCTTAGGCATCGACCCGGAGCTGCGGATCGAGCCGAAGCTTCTCACGGCAGGGCAGCTGCAGGAGACGTTCGACGTCGTCGTCCTCACCGTCAAGGCATCCGCGCTGGCCCGGGCCATTGCCGATCTTGCCCCCGCCGTGGGGCCGAACACCATCATTGTCCCGTTCATCAACGGCATGGCCCACATGGATGCGCTGGCCGCCGCCTTCGGTGCCGAAAAGGTGCTCGGCTCCGTGGTCCATCTTGTGGGCACCATCAATCATGATCGCGACATTGAAGTGTTCAACCCGATCTCCCGTTGGACCATCGGCGAGCAGGACGCCGGGAAAACGGGCGAACTTTCACCGCGAGTGCAGGCGCTCCTGGCTGAAATTACCGTACCCGGCATCACTGCCGTTGCGGTGCCAAACGGGCTTGCCACCATGTGGGAAAAGTGGGTTTTCATTGCGACTGCCGCAACTGTGACGTGCCTGATGCGCGGCCCGGTGGGCGACATTGTGCAGTATCCCGGCGGCAGCGACTTCATCGAGGCGGTGCTTGCGGAGGCTGCCGCAATGTCCGCCGCGTCGGGCTTCCCGGTTTCAGCGGAGGAGCTTGCCGGTTCCCTCGCCTTCCTGACCGCGCCCGGGTCCCTGTTCACGTCCTCGCTGTATCGCGATGTCACAGCCGGGCTGCCGCACGAAGGCGAGCACATTGTTGGCGACTTTGTGCGCCGCGCGCAAGAGCTGGGCGTGGATACTCCGCTGCTCAATCTGGCGCTGTTGCAGCTGCGCGTGCACGACGCCGGAATGGTCCGGCGCGGCTGACGGGCATGAAGTACGACGGCGGCTGGTGCCTTTCACAGGGAAGGCACCAGCCGCCGTCGTACTTCAGGGGAAAAATCGGTGAACTACTGCACTGTCCGCAGCGCTGCCAATCGTTTGTTGACCAGTGCCTTGTCGAATGCGGCCGGGTCGATGTTTTGGCCCTTGCGCAGCCCCAACCAGTCGCGAATGTGCCGGTGCTCAGGATCGCTGGGATCCTGGGAAATGGCAATCTTTTCCATCCAGCCGTGCGGCCCGGCGGAGTCTTCCTGCGGCGGATGCCCGCTGCCGGCAACGCACTGCGGCAGGATTCCCGGCCCGGCCGCGGGCAGAATTTTCGTCAAGGAAACTGTGTGCTGCCAGTCGTCGCCAAAGTCGTAGCTGTAGCTGAAAGTGTCCAGGGCCAAGCCAAGCAGAGTGTCCAACGGCACGCCCTGCTCGTCCAGGGGAGGTTCGCCCCAATGGTCCAGCTCGAGATTGTCCGGGGCGTAGCGGACGCTGGCCGGGTGGGTGCCAATCACGAACTCGTGCAGGTGGGTCTCGTTCCAGGCGAAGAGGCACTGGATGGTTTCGTGGAGCTCATCGAGGCCAAACTCGGCAGGGACGTTCACGCTGCGCCACACGGGCGGGGTGATCCCGTCGATCTGGACCCTCAGCTGGTAGGTGGCCTTCGACGGCATGCGGGAGCCCCTCGAATGCTTCACGATGTGCTCATCAAGGAGGCGCAAAAGCTGCTCCACGGCATGGCGCAGCACCGGCGGAACCACGAGGTGGCTGCCAATTACCACCAGTCCCTCGGCGGCAAGCCGCCGGATTTCTGTTTCCACCAATACAGCTGTGTAGTCCCGGCGGTCGCCTACCGGCGTTTTCCCCAGGACAGTGGAGGTCTCCGGTGGATGCGAGGACGCGGCGGAGGCGAGGATCTCGGCAATTTCGGTCCGCACCGGGCTCTTCGGGTTGTCATCGTCGTACGGGACCAAGACGTCGTATGCAAGGAAGTAGGCCAACATGACGGCGTACCGGGCCCTTTCATCGGGATCGCTTTGAAAAACCCTGCCCAGGCCTGTCACAGTCACCCGTTGCCTCGAAACGTGGATCAGCTCGGCGTCGGCCAGGGCGCGCCAGTAGTCCATCAGGCGTGGCAGCTGGGTCATGGAGGTCATGGGCATCGGGGCGTCATGGCCCGCTCCCGGTGTTGCCGCCCGGGTGGCGGAACCCACAGCATTTTTGTCCACACAGGCGGCCGCCGCTTGGATGTCCTTGCGCTTGAGCAGGCCTGAGGTGGTGACCTCGCGGCCCTCCCCAATCCAAGCCAGCAGGGCCGTGGCCCGGTGGACAAACACCAGCTCCTCGGCGGAGGCGGCGGATTCGCCCGGGGTCAGGAACGGCCGGGACACGCGCTGGGCATACTTCGAATTTGCGGCCAGCGCAGCTTTCGGCTCTGTCATGGTGATCAGCTGCTGCAGCTGGGCCGGGGTGCCCAGCCACGACCCGGTGGTCAGCAGGAACTTCAGGTAGCTGTTGAGCGCCAGCGACACGGCTGCACGCATTTCCGGGTGGAATCCTCCGGCCGAATCCAGAATCCTTGAGGTCAACTCGACGTCCAAGTTGCCGGCCTCCGGGGCTGGAATGCTCTGTGCGTAGTTCTTGAAGAAATTCATGAGCAAGTCGGACAGCCGCTGAATCTCTTCGGCGTCGACACCGGCTTGGCCCATCCATGATGTGAATCCGGGGAGCAACGGCTCCAGTGTGCGCTTGGCCACGGCGTCGGTGAAAGACACCACGTTAGTGGTTGCGGCGGTGTCTGCGGCCGCCTTTGCCGGATTGCCGAAACGGGACTTCTTGGGGGTCTTTGACTTCTTGGCCACCGGGTTCCTTTGGGAAGGGGACGGGAATCAACTACAACCCTAGCCGTGCGGCGGCTGGAGGACGGGTCAGCGGCCGCTCAGCAGCGCATCCAGGTCCGTGGCGGAGCCGGGGCCAACGGTTTGGATGCTGAAATCCGCCCGCAGCATCTCGGCGAGCTCTGGCCGGAAAGCTGCTGGAACTTCCACGTGCGTGCCGACCGAGACCAGACCCTCTTCAGCCCAGTGGGAGATGTTTTGGACCAAGAACAGCAGATCGGCATCCATGGTTTGGGGCTCTGCCACGGCTGCCGCCACAAAGTCTGATCCGGGCGGGGTTGCGGAGGCGCACTCGACCAGCAGCATGGACATGTCAAGGTGCCAGTCCTCGTAAATTCCGTGCTCGGAGCCGTCAAGGGTGACCATGAAAATGAAATGACTTAGCAGGTCGCGCATTTTCTGGACCATGGCTTCGTCGGTGCTCAAGGAGCCGACGACCCCCTCGTTGAGATGGACGTGGGGCGTCTCAATGGTGACGAGTCCGGTGACCTGCAACAACTCCCAATAGACGTTCAGCCTGGCAAGTGCGTGTTCCTTGGAGGGTGTCAGCTTGGCGGCACCGGCCAGGCTTCCCAGACCGCCATGGGTCAACTCGGCGGCGGCCTCGAGGCGTTCCTTCTTGCCCAGGACGCCCTTCGCCGTAACTTTCCTGCCGTCCCCAATCCAATCCAGGAGGGCCAGCGTGTTCTTCCACAGCGGCGCATCCAACATCGTTGCGGTAACAAGCTCGGCCGTCAGCTCGGGAACGAACACGTCGGGAAAATCCATCTCCACGGGGCCCGGATATTCCTCAACAAGGCCTCCCTCAGCCAGGTCTCCCTCAACCAGATCACCGTCTGCCAGGCTGACCTCGGACAGCAGACCTGCAAAATTCAGGTCCCTGCCAGGTTCCAGGCCGGGCAGCGCAGGTTGCGTGAGGATGTTCCGAAGATCCGGCAGGTCACCGGGGCCGCCGGTCCAGAGGGACGCCTGGACCAGATAGTCGACGTAGTCGCGAATACCGTTGCGCAAGGCAAAAGTAGCCTGCGGATTGGCAGCAGTGGACGCCTGCAGGACTTCGCGCACGGCGTTGGGAACCAGTGTCCTGGCATCCGTCTGCGGCTCCAGCATGCGGTACATGTCGAAGAAATCGTCAAGGATCAGCAGGCTGATGTCCACGGATTCTTCGCTGCGGCCACAGGATTGAAGCCACAGCGCAAATCCCGGGGCCAGCGCCTCCATGGCCCGCTCCAACCGAGCGTCGGCCAGCGAGACGGCATGGAGGCGCGCGGCAGAATCTGCCGCAGCCCGTGCAGGATTGCCGAAACGGGACTTTTTGTTGCTCTTGGGCTTCTTGGCCACGGGATTCCTTGAGTTCAGCGGGGCACGACCCCTTAACCGTAGCCGCACCTGCAGCAGGCGCGAGCCCGGTGCCCGCGCCAGGGCATTCAGCTGAAAACCAGGCAGGAACAACTTTCGCCGGACGCACGCCCCGCACGAACGGGGCACGCGAACGGGGCGTGCCGCCGTCGTGCCGTGGGTGGACTAGCTGGTGAACTCCGTCAGGACGATCTTGCCGGTGCCGTGGCCGGACATGCTTTCCTGGAAGGCGCGGGCGGCCTCCTGCAGGGGGAAGGTTTGGGCCACGTCCACGCTGAGGGTGCCGTCCTCCACGAGAAGGCTCAGGCGCTCGAGTTCGGCGGCGTCGGGGCGGACCCAAATGTACTGGCCGCCGTGGTCAACCACACTCGCATCGGCAATGGACGCGTGCCGGCCGCCTTCCTTGAGCAGGGCCAGGGTGTCCTTGAGGACACCGCCGATGAAATCCGCCGCCGCATCGACGCCGTCGGGGGCCAGCGCGCGGACGCGCTCAACGAGCCCGTCCCCGTAGGCGACCGGTTCGGCGCCCAGTTCACGCAGGCGGCTGTGGTTGGCGGGCGATCCTGTGGCAATGACGCGAACACCGGCGTTGGCGGCCAGCTGGATGGCCGTGCGGCCCACACTGCCCGAGCCGTTGTGGACCAGCAGGACGTGGTCCGCCCGCAGGTCAAGGGCATCGAGGGTTCGCTGTGCCGTCAACCCCGTCAGCGGGAGGGCGGCAGCCTGCTCCCAGGAAAGCGTCTGCGGCTTGGGCGTCACAATGGCTGCGGGAAGGGCGACGAGCTCGGCAAAAGTGCCGCCCTGAATGGTGTCGCGGCGGCCATAGGAGTAGACCTCGTCGCCGACCTTGAATTCGGGGGTGTCAAAACCCACAGCTTCAACCACGCCGGCCACATCCCAGCCTGGCGTGACCGGGAAGGCGACATCCATCAATCCGTCAAGACCTCCGGACATGATCTTCCAGTCCACCGGGTTCACGGCTGCCGCCTTGACGCGGATCAACACTGCGCCGGGGGCCACCTTGGGTGTGGGACGGTTTGTTTGTTCCAAGACCTCGGTGCCGCCGTACTGTGCATAGGTCATTGCCTTCATGGTTGAACTCACGGTGCTCTTTCCTTTGGTTGGCATGGTGGTGTCCTCTGCGTCAACCACTAGGATGCGCCTGTCATTCCCCGCGTTCCTAGTGCCTGTTCGCCGGCTTCGCCCGTTCCGCCCGCTCCGTCCAGTGCCGATGCAGGTTTGCGTTGAGTGCGGCTTCCACCCAGCGTCCCATGCCCGAATATGCCTGCACCCTGACGTCGCCGGCGGAGAGGAACACGTCGTGGAAGGCGCCGGGAATCCTTTGCAGGGTGACGAAATTTCCCAAGTCGGTGGCACGGTGGGCCACGACGTCCACATTCAGCACCACGTCGGAGGACAGCGCATCCGAAGACCATTTGGGCTGCAGATAGCTCTTGTCCGAGAGCATGACCAGCACCGGCACCTGCAGGTCCAGTCCGCGAGCCACTTGTGCCTGCCCCTGGAACACCGCGTTGAGGAACGACGGCGTGACGGGAAACCCGCGGTCCGGGCGCCACGCGGAGTTGTAGTCCCACTCGCCGTCGAACTTTTTGGACACGGCTCGGGTGTAGAAGCCGGGATCGATCCCGGGCAGCGGCGCCAACGGCCTGAACCAGGCTTGGGCCTGAATGAGCGGAGCCACCACGTTCCGGCCCACCTCGCTGGCCTGAAACTCCAGCCAGGGGCTGTTGAGCACGATGGCGGTTGCCGCTCCCGGGTGCCGGGCCGCCCACAGGCTCAAAATCAGGCCTCCCGTTGAGTGCCCCAGCAGCACCAGCGGCCGGTGACCCGGAACGGCCGGGACCGCTGGGCGCTCCCGGCCGGCCAAGGCATCAAAGGCAGCACTGAGGCGGTGCCTGGCCTCTTCCAAAAAGGCCGTTTCAAAGCTGTGCTGCTCATCTTCCCCCGGCGCTGCGGCCGGGAGCGCCATGACTGCTTCGGCGGCCGGGCTGCGTCCCATGGCCTCCAGCGCTGCGGCGATGTCGGCGTCGTAGTCGGTGAGGGAAGTGACCTGCCCGGGCAGCATGCCCGGGCGCAGGCTGCGGCCATAGTTGTGCAGGTCGAGAGCGTAAAAGTTGGCCCCGGCACGGTGCCAAAATTCAGCAAGCTCGTGCTGAAAAAAGTAGTCCGACCAGCCGTGGACATAGAGAATGTCTGCCCCGGCAATCGGGGAAGAAGGCCATTCCGGCGCATCACCGACGTAGCGCACCAGGGTTGCCGGCGAACCGGAGGGCAGGTCGAGGGTGAGTTGTTCAAAGTTCGGGCCAAGGACATCCTGCTGCCATGTGGTCATGGCTCGATGCTACCGCCACTGTTTTTGTGATTGGGCTGACAAGCAGCACTTCTTGGCGGGGTTGTGCCTATGCTGGAGAGGCCCACGCGTGCGGCCCGGTTGCCGGATGGCGCGCGGAGGAAACAAGAATTGGTGCGCGGAGAAAAGGATGAGGACATGGCCTTCTGGCAGGATGAATTCAACAACTGGGTCTCTGCATGGGCTGCCCTGCAGGACTTGGTGCCGCAGGTGTCCGGCGACGTTGTCACGATGGGCGCCAGGCAGGTGACGGGTTGGCCGGGGGATGCTGCCTCTGCCCAAGCTGCCCAACTGGGCTCCGGAAGCGAGCTTGTTCTCGTCACCGAGGATCCCGTTGGCGCTGCGGAGTTCGGCCAGTCCCAGGGGTTGCGCGAAACCAATCGAGCCGTACTGCTGCGGGCTGAGACGGAGAACCTTGACCTTGTGCCGCACCTTCCAGCGGATGCGAACCTGGCCGACGCGCCGCTGGAAAACTACGACGTCGTTGAAGTGGCACTTTTTGACCGGCCGGCAGGCAGCGGCCGGTTGCGCCTGGCCGACGGTCTGGCCGTGGTGTCCACCCTGGCAGTGGACGACGGGAACGAGGATCTGCGCCATGCCCTTGAGCTGGCCATGATGGCGGAATTGGGCGAAGAAGCATTCACCCATGGCGCGGACGCGTTGTACTTGATCGCGGGAGCGGAGCAGGCGGAGCGTTTTGCCGGCGTTGACGGCTGGAGCAAGGCAGCAGAAATCCTCAGTTTCAGCAAATAGCTGTGGAGGACGGTTGGCGAGCCTGTGCTTCATCAATCGAACGGGCAGTAGTTGGCAATGTTGTTCCCGAACATTGCCAACTACTGCACACTCGATTTTCGTTTGTGGGCCGCATTGGCCCGGCCGGAAAAGCGCCGGGCAGCTGTTCGTGGCAGAATAGGGGATGGCCCGGGTGCAGACGGGCCCAGTGATAATACAGCCGGCCAGTCGGTCCTCCCAGCGAGGCGGTGGCATGAGCGAACCACTTAGCCAAAGAAATTCGAGACTTTATTATGTCCCCGCTGCAAAGCAACGCTTCGCCAACCCCTGTGAAAACCGGCTCCAGTGCCGCCCCCGCTTTTGCCGCCGTCGGGAGTTCCTATTTTGGGATCCTGTTGGCGTGCATGGCGGTCATCGTGATCCTCTCCAATATTGGGGCATCCAAGGGGGTCCAGTTTGGCCCCATCGTGACCGACGGCGGGTTCTTTCTGTTCCCGTTCGCCTACATTCTCGGTGACGTGATCAGCGAGATTTACGGCTTCAAGGTCACGCGCAAGGCCATTTTCACCACCTTTGCGCTCTCCATTTTCGCGTCCCTGTCCTACTGGGTGATCATTGTGCTGCCCGGATTCGCCGACGACTTTGGCGTGGCCAAGCAACAGGCGCTGGAACTCGCGTTGGGCCCGGTGCCGCAGATTGTGCTGGCCAGCCTGCTGGCATTTTTGGCCGGACAGACCATGAACTCCTGGATCATGGTCAGGCTCAAGGCCCGCCAAGGGGAAAAGAAATTGTGGGCGCGGCTCATGGGTTCCAGCGGGGTCGGTGAATTCATCGACACGTTGATCTTCTGCGCCGTCGCGGCACCGGTGATCGGCATCGTGGGCTTCGGCATGTTCGCCAACTACGTGCTGGTGGGTTTTCTGTACAAGGTGGGGGTCCAGTATTCGCTGATCCCCGTCACCAGCTGGGTGATCGGCTGGTTCAAGCGCCACGAACCGACGTACGGGGCATAACCTGCGCGGCCGGCGGTGTTTGCGGTGCCTGCGTGGCACCCGGTCGGGCTACTTTTTCGGGTAGTACCGGCGCAGCGTCTCGGCCTTGAACGCGAAGAACGTGCCGTCCTCGATGGCGAGGCGGGCGTCGTCGACCATTTTCACCACGAAGCGCTCATTGTGGATGGACACCAACGTCGAGGAGACCATCTCCTTGGCCTTGAACAGGTGGTGGATGTAGGCGCGCGTGTAGTTCGCGCACGTGTAGCAGTCGCACTCGTCGGACAGGGGCGTGAAGTCGCGCTTGTACTTGGCCCCGGTCAGGTTGAAGCGGCCATCCGGCGTGTAGAACGCCGAGGTGCGGGCAACCCTGGTGGGGGAGACGCAGTCAAAGGTGTCCGCACCGTTTTCAATGGCCGTGAAAATGTCGTCCGGTTCGGAAATGCCCAGCAGGTGCCGCGGCTTGTCCTCGGGCAGTTCCTCCGAGCACCAGCGCACAATGGTGCCCAGGTTTTCCTTCTCCAGCGCCCCGCCGATTCCGTAGCCGTCAAAGTCCATCTCCCCCAGGTCGTGGGAGGCCTTGCGGCGCAGGTCCTCGTACTGGGCGCCTTGAATCACGCCAAACAGTGCCTGGTACGGCTTGCCCACACGCTCCTCGGTCAGGCGGAAGTGCTCGGCAATGCAGCGCAGCGCCCACAAGCGGGTCCGTTCAAGGGACATCTCCTGGTAGCCGCGCGAGTTCAACAACGTTGTCAGCTCGTCGAAGGCAAACATGATGTCCGCGCCGATCTGGTGCTGGACCGCCATGGACACTTCCGGGGAGAAGCGGTGCATGTCCCCGTTGAGGTGCGACTTGAACCAGACGCCGTCGTCGTCAATGTGGGCCAACCGTTCCTTGCCCACGGCCACGGAATCGTCGGCGCCGGCGTGCGGGGACGACGCCGCGGCGTCCATGTTGATGACCTTTTTGAAGCCCGAGCCCAGGGACATGACCTGGAAGCCGCCGCTGTCGGTGAACGTTGGGCCGGACCAGTTCATGAACTGTCCCAGCCCCCCGGCGGCATCGAGTATGTCGGCACCGGGTTGCAGGTACAGGTGGTAGGCGTTGGCAAGCAGCGCCTGCGCGCCCAACTCCGCCATGGATTCGGGCAGCACGGCCTTCACCGTGGCCTTGGTGCCGACGGCAATGAACGCCGGGGTTTTGATGGTTCCGTGCGGGGTGGTGATGACCCCGGTACGGCCTTGGAAGGCTCCGCCGTTGCGCTCCACGGCTTCGCTGCTTGGCGCGCACGACTCGTTCAGGCGCGTGGTGACCTCGAAGCCAAATTCACTCTGCGACGCCGGCGACCCGGGAGTGGTGCCGGGCTCCGCCACGGGTGCTGCGGCAGGTGCGGACGCGAGGAGGTCGGTGGTTGATTCGGGGGAAGGCATGCTCCCATTTTGCCAGTCTTTGACGAGGCCAAAGTTCACGCCGGAGCCGTACCGGCCTATTCGCCGGAGAAATGCTCTTCCATGAATGCATCCCATTGGGCGCCGATGGATTCAAAGGCGGCAGCCCCCAAACCATAGGTGGAGGCGATGATTTGGGCTCCCGGATGTTCACGCACGCCAGCCAGCGGCTCCTGCTGGATGAGAATCAGCAGGCCGTCCCCGTGCTCGGCATAGTCCACCACGGTCAAACCCAACTGGGTGTCGCTGCTATACCAAACCTTGCCGGCCAACGTGGCGCCGGTGTTCAACACCAGCTCGTATGGCTCGCCGGGGTCCGGCAGCCAGCCGGTGTCAATACCCAGTGCGTCCCACAGCAAGGCGCGCGCGGAGCTGGTGCCGTCCACAAAGATGGTGTGGCGGGGGGTCCGGGGGTGGCGTTCCAGCGCGAACTTGAGTTGTTGCATGAAGACGGCCCAGCCCTCGGTGATGTCGGGGTCGTGTTGGGCGAGGTCGCCGCTTGCTTGGCCGCGGCTCATCGTCAACAAGGTGCCGTCGGAGCGCGGTTCCAGCGTAAAGACGTCGCCCGTTTCCAGTTCAAGGCGCAGATGATCGGGACTTGCAACGGCATTGGAGTAGTAGATGAGTTCAATTTCATCGGCGAGGTCGTTCGCCTCCCACCCGTGCCATTGCGCAATTTTGGCTGGCTCGCGGAGCATCAGCCACAGCTGTTCAGCATCGGCGTTGACAAGGACAGAGAGCTGGGAGGTCGCCATGGAAGGTAATCTACGCCGGATAGTTGAAACGGGCTAGGGCACCGCCCTAACGGCCCAATCCAGCGAACGAGATCGCTTGGCGCACCAACGCGCCTCGCCCGCCAACGAACTCGGCCTGCACCCCGTCGCTGAGGACTTCCTGCGGCGTCATCCACGTCAATTCCAGGGCGTCCTGGCGGGGCTCGCATTCGCCTGTCACGGGGATCACATAGACCATGGCCACGGCGTGCTGGCGTTCGTCGGTGAAACCGGTCTGCGACGGCGATGGCAGGTACTCGGCCACCGTGAACGGCACGGGGCTGACGGGAAGTTGCGGGAACGCCAGCGGTCCGAGGTCTTTTTCAATGTGGCGGATCAAGGCGGCCCGAATGGTCTCCCGGTACAGCACGCGCCCCGAAACGAAGGTGCGCACCATGGACCCTTCCGCATCGGCCTGGAGCAGCAGCCCCACCTCATTGACGTAGCCAAGCGAGTCAAGGCGCACCGGCACCGCCTCTACATAGACCATGGGAAGCCGGTTGCGGGCCTCGTACAGGTCCTCTTCGGACAGCCAGCCGGGATTCGGGTCGGGGGTGCGCACGCTCATGTCTCAGTTCTACCCCATCTGCGCCCTGCGCGCCGACACCGCTGCCACAAAAGTGCTCACGATTCCTGCCCGGCCGCCACGGCGAGCCTGCCGCCGTCGGGCGTGTTGACCTCCAACACGTCCCCGTCCACGGCCGCAGACACCCCGGCAGCGGCGAGCCGGGCCGCCAAAGTCGAGAGCTCGCCTTCGTACATAAAACCAAGTACGACGCCGGAGCCCTCGCCGCGCGCCGTCGCCACCAGTCCGCCGTTCTTGGCGCGGAACAACGCCCCGCCGCCGGGCAGCTCGCGCACCGGTTTGGCGCCGATGTTGGCCAGCACGGCGTTGGCCTCTTCCGGGTGCGGCGTGCACCACGTCTGGACCACGGTCAGCCGGGACCCGGTGGGTTGGGATTCTGCCGGGCGGGGGAGGCTGAGATCCTCGGAGGCGGTCAGCTCAAAACTGAACCCGTCGGGCGCGGTGACCTGGGCGCCGGGCCCGGTGACGGTGTCGGCCAGCTCCGCAGCCGTGCCGTCGGCGAGGGTGCGCCGGACGAAGATGGCGGCATCACGCAGCTCAAAAGCCAGCTCAATATGGTTCAATTCCGGTGCTTCGCGAAACACCCCGATCTTGCCGTTGCCGGAATCAAACTGTGCCCAGTCGCCGTCGTTCTCCAGGCAGCTCAGGCCCAGAGTGTGGAACTGGGTGAGTGTGGCTTCGAAAGCTGACGTGAAAATGATGGGGCGGACGCGCAGCATGGATTCTCCAGGGGTTGTTGTCACTACAAAATATCAAGTGCCGGCAACCGGCGCGACGCTAGGGTGGAGCCATGGCCGATCTTCCTGAGCTGCTCCTGTCCGACGCGGTTGCTTGGCGGGCATGGCTGGCCGAACACCACGCCACGAGCCCAGGAGTGCACCTTGTGCTGCACAACAAGGGCGGCTCCGTCACGGCACTGACGTATGCGGCGGCGCTGGATGAAGCGTTGTGCTTCGGCTGGATCGACGGTGTGCTTGGCCGTAGGGACAAGGGCAGCCACAAGCGGAGGTTCACGCCCCGGACAAAAACCAGCAAGTGGTCCAAGACCAACACCGACCATTTTGCCAGGCTGCTGGCCGAGGAGCGGATGCAGCCTGCGGGGCTCGCCGCGGCCGACGCTGCCAAGGCCGACGGCCGCTGGGAGGCAGCATACTCGGGGCAGGCACGCGCCGAGCTGCCCACGGATTTGGCGGCTGCCATCGCTGCCAGCCCGCGCGCCCAAGCCATGTTTGAGGTGCTCACGGCTGTCAACCGCTACGCACTGATCCACCGCACCACATCCGTGAAGACGCCTTCGGCCAGGGCGGCGAAGATCGTCCGTTTTGTCCAGCAGCTCGAGGCAGGGGAGACGCCGTACCCACAAAAGCGCAGGCCGTAGGGCGGCTATTGCGCCAAAACTCCCACACCGTCGCGGGCCTCGAAGATCAGTTGGGTCTCGGTTTGCCGGACCACGCGGTTGACGGTGATGTGTTGCAGGACCATGTCACGCAGGGCCTGCGGGCTTTCAACGGCCACATGCAGGTGAAAGTCGTCTTCCCCGGCAACGTGGAAGGCCTGGATGACGCCGGGAACTTGGGTGAGTTTTGTGTAGAGAGTGTTGACGTGTTCGGCGTCGTGGCTTCCCAGCCGCACCTTGATGATGGCCTGGATGGGAAATCCCAGGGCGGAGAGGTTCAACGTGACGCGGTTGCCGAGGATCACGCCGGTGTCGCGCATCATGCGCAGGCGGTAGGCGCAGGTTGACTCCGCGAGGCCCAGGTGCGCGGCGATAGCCTTGTTCGTCAGGGTGCTGTCTGCCACCAAGGCACGCAAAATTCCAAGGTCTGTCGAGTCCAGCGGCGGTTGCGTTTTCGGCAATGTGCTCTCCGTTACATTGGTCCCTCTTGGCGAGAAATGCGGGTTCAGCCAATTTTATTAGTCTTTCACCCAATTATCTAGCTATTTATTGCTGGCTCCTTCATTCTTGGGCCATGACTAGTGAACATCTGAACCATGGGTCCATGAATCTCGATTCGGTCGCGGTGCATGGTGGTCGGGAGGATCTGCAGGCCTTGGGTGTCCACGCTCTGCCCCTGGACCTGTCCACGACCTACCCGCTGCCGGATATTGAGCACGGCGGGGACTCCTACGAGTCCATGGCCCTTGGCGGGCACCCGCTGCCCGAGGGCGGCTCGGTGTATGCCCGCTTGTGGAACCCGACCGTGGCCCGGTTCGAATCCGGCCTCGCGCAACTGGAAAAAGCGGAAGCAGCCGTGGCGTTTGCCTCCGGCATGGCGGCAATGACCGCAGCCATCCTGGCCAGCAAAGACAAGCTGAAAGCAACGGCGAATCCGGCCACAAGGCCCCATGTGGTTGCCGTGCGCCCCCTCTATGGCGGCACCGACCATCTCCTGGCTTCGGGACTGCTGGGCGTGGATGCCACGTTCTGCGGCGAACACGAAGTGGCCGGGGCAGTGCGGGAAGAAACGGTTTTGATAGTGCTCGAAACACCGGGGAACCCGACCCTTGACCTTGTTGACATCAGCAACGTTGTGGCCCAGGCCGGTGATGTTCCAGTACTTGTCGACAACACTTTTGCCACCCCGGTCCTGCAGAACCCCATCAGCCTTGGTGCCGCCATGTCGCTGCATAGCGCCACAAAGTACATCGGCGGACATGGCGACGCCGTGGGTGGCGTCATCGCCTGCAGCGAGGAGACGGCGGAGTCGCTACGCCGCGTCCGGGCCATCACCGGCGCCACCCTGCATCCCCATGGCGCCTACCTGCTGCACAGGGGTCTTGCCACACTCCCTGTCAGGGTTCGCGCGCAGCAGGAAAGCGCAGTTCGGGTCGCCGACTGGCTTGAGCGCCAGCCTGGCGTGGAGAAGGTTCATTATCCCGGCAGCGATGGCGACCCGCGCGGCTTGTTGCAACATCAGATGCGCGGAACCGGTGCCATGGTCTCGATTGGTCTGACCGGCGGTTTCGCGGCGGCCCAGCGACTCACCTCAGCCGTGCGCATCTTTACCCATGCCGTCTCGCTGGGCGGGGTCGACTCGCTGATCCAGCACCCGGCGGCATTGACCCACCGGCCCGTTGCCGCTGAGGCGCGGCCCTTGCCCAACCTGGTGCGGCTGTCGATCGGGCTCGAGTGCGTGGAGGACCTGATCAATGATCTGGCACAGGCGCTCGCTCCTGTTTCCTCCAGCCGTGAAGAGATGGCCCCCGGCAGCGAAACCGCGGACCCGGTTCGCATGGCTGCCTCCGACTCCACCGTGCGCTGACCGTGCCCGGTTTTCTGCGATGTTTTTTTGGCTCACCGGACCAAAAAATTCAGTCGTCGAGTGCGGCAGTAGCCGAGAGTATGGTCCAGCGCTGCACGGCAGTGGAGAGCTGATCCGGAGACTGTCCGGCCACGTGGACTGCCGCGTCCCTGACAAGGGCCGACGCCGTGTGCCGGGCTGTGGCGGGAAGGCGGGAGTCATGTGCGGCGAAGGCCAGGTATCGGCAGAGGATGCCGGTGAAGAGACTGCCGTCGCCGCCTGGTTCGAGCCGGAGGCTCTGCCCTGGCGTGACGAGCCGGCTGCGCACGGACTCGATGAGCGCTTCGGCGTGGGCGAGGTCCTGCGGCCGACCCACCTCCAGCATGGCGGCAAGGACGGGACCCTGATTGTAGGTGTAAATGGTGTTTTCGACGCTGCGCCCGTTTGGGGTGGGGTGGACGCCATCCAGGTACAGTCCCAGCTTCGGCTCAAACAGCTCCACCCGCAGCCAGTCGAGAAGGGATGCCGCCCGGTCCACTTCGCCGATGCGGGCGAAGAGCAGGGCTGCCGGACCGTTGACAGGGGTGTTTTTGAAGTCGCGCTTGCGGGACCAGTAGATGCCCCCGCCCAGCACGTCGTCGTGCCCGCCGTGGAGCTGGTGTGTCAAGGAGATGACGGCGTGCTTTGCGAGGCGCACAGTACGGGCGGTGAGACGCAGCGAGAGTTCGTTGAGTCGGCCGGCTGCGAGCGCCAGCCAGACCATGTCGTCATAGTAGTCGTTGCGGAAAACGCCAAAGTTCCGGATCAGGATGCCGCGCAGCAGTGCTCGTGCCCGTTGGAGTTCGGCGCGGGCCTCGCTTCTGTCGCCGCGGGCCAGAGCCAGGAATCCGGCGTCGAGGACCGCATCAAGATAGTGCGCCTGCCACCAGTAGTGCCATTCCGACCACGGAGCTTGGAACTTGCGGTGCTTGCCGAGCTGCCTTGTAGCGGTGTCGGAGTGCAGCGGCCGTGCGTCCAAGGCGCCGATCCATGTTCCCGGCAGGCCCATGAGCCGGTGGCCAAAGCGGGCGTTGACTTCTGCGCCGGCTTCCCGTGCAAGGGCGGCGAAGTCTGCGGGTTGGCGGTGCCGTGCCGTCGGGCGCCCGGGGCTGGCTGTCATGGTCCAATCTTACTGGCACGGTTGCTGCATCAAGGAGTGGGCCGTGATGCCAGCCACATCTTTCGGTTAGTATGCATTAACGCAATGTTCGCCTTCGGACATGACAAGGCAGCAGCACCTCAACGAGGAGGAACCATGGATATTTCCAACAACGGGACCGTCGCACTCATCACCGGCGGCGCATCGGGACTCGGCGCCGCGACGGCGAGAGCACTGCATGCGGCGGGTGCCGCCGTCGTGCTTGTCGACTTGCCAAGCTCAAACGGTGCCGAACTGGCCGCGGAACTGGGCGAACGGGCGGTGTTTGCCCCGGCGGACGTGACGAACGAGGGCCAGGTGCGCGACGCCATCGCAGCAGCGGCCAAACTGGGAACCCTGCGCCTGGCCGTCAACTGCGCCGGGGTCGCCACACCGGGCAAGGTCTTGGGGCGCGAGGGTGTGTTGCCGCTGGAGCAGTTCAACAAGGTGGTCCAAATCAACCTGGTAGGCACCTTCAACGTGGTCCGGCTGTGCGCCGAGGCCATGGCTGCCGCCGAACCGCTGGAGGGCGAGTTTGGGCCCGAGCGGGGCGTCATTGTGAACACCGCCTCGGTGGCCGCGTTCGACGGTCAGATCGGCCAGCCCGCCTACGCGGCGTCCAAGGGCGCGGTGGCGGCGATGACCCTGCCGCTGGCGCGCGAGCTGGCGCGCTCGCTGATCCGGGTGGCGACCATTGCGCCGGGCATCTTTGAAACGCCCATGCTGGCCGGGCTGCCGCAGGCCGCGCAGGATTCACTCGGCCAGCAGGTGCCGCACCCCTCGCGCTTGGGCAAGCCTGCCGAGTATGCCGCGCTCGTGGAGCACATTGTTGCCAACGCCATGCTCAACGGCGAGACCATCCGCCTTGACGGTGCCATCCGGATGTCGCCCAAGTGAGCCGGCGCGAGAACACCGGGCCGGACCTTGCCAGCCTTCCCAGCGCCGACTTTTATGACGTTGAGGCGTTGCTGAGTGCCGCTGAGAAGGCCAAGCTGGGGCAGCTACGCGAGTTTTTGGCGACGGAGGTGGCCCCGTACGCCATCGAATGGTGGAACGACGCCGAGTTCCCGGCGCACATCCTGCCCAAGATCGCGGCGCTTGGCCTGGCCGCCCCGGACCGTCGCCAGTACAGCCACCTGTTCACGGGATTGGTCGTGGCGGAAATGACCCGCGTGGACACCTCGCTGGCGACGTTTTTCCTGGTCCACCACGACCTGTTTGTGCAGGCGCTGTCCGACTTTGGCTCCGCGGAGCAGAAGGAGCGGCTGCTGCCTGACGCCGTCGCCCTGCGCACCACGGGCGCCTTTGCCCTGACGGAGCCCGATCATGGCAGCGACGTGGCCGGCGGCCTGGTCACCACCGCCTTGAAGGTGGAGGACGACGGCGGCACCCACTGGGTGCTCAACGGCGCCAAGCGCTGGATTGGCAATGGGACGTTTTGCCAAAGGATGCTGCTCTGGGCCAAGGATGCCGAAACGGGGCAGGTGCGCGGCTTCTTCCTCGACGCGTCGCTGCCCGGGGTGGAACGGACGAAAATTGAGCACAAGATTGCGCTGCGGACTGTGCAAAACGCGCACATCATCCTGACCGACGTGCGGGTGGAGGAGCGGGACAGGGTTGCCACTGTCAGCTCCTTCGAGGACACCAACAAGCTGCTGCAGGGCTCACGCATCTCCGTTGCCTGGCAGGCCGTGGGCCAGCAGCTTGCCGCGTTCGACGTTGCCCGGGCCTACGCCGTGGAACGCCAGCAGTTTGGGAAACCGCTGGCATCGTTCCAGATGGTCCAGGCACAACTGGTGAAAATGCTGGGAAACGCCACCTCGTCGTTGACCATGATGGTTCGGCTTGCCGGGCTGCAGGACGCGGCGGAAGCCGCCGAAGTGCAGACGGCGGCAGCCGCAGACAAGCACAAGGCCGGGTCGCCGAGCATGGCCCAAGTGGCGTTGGCAAAAGCCCACACCACTGCCGCCATGCGCGAAACAGTGGCCATGGGCCGTTCCCTGCTGGGCGGAAACGGCATTGTCACGGACTACAAGATGGCCAAGATCTTCGCCGACGCCGAGGCCATCTACACCTACGAGGGCTCGCACGAAATCAACACGCTCATCGCGGGGCGCGCCATTACGGGAATCTCCGCGATCGTGTAAGGCTGCTGCTGCGGCGCTGGTCGGTGGATTGCCGCCCGTGGTTGGAACGGCAACGAACATTTCATGAAAGAAGGAACACCATGAGCACCACTGTGAACGCCGTCTCCGCTGCGGCGGCAAGCGTCTCCACGGCGGTGGCCGACGTCGTCGCGGAGCGGACAGAGCACCTCTTTGGGCTGTTGGGAAATGGCAACGCCCACTTGATCAGCCACCTCACCTCCGCCGGGTTTCCCTTCACTTCGGCCAGGCATGAGGCTGCCACGGTGGCGATGGCGGATGCCTATCACCGTGCCACCGGCAAGGTGGGGGCCGCGACCACAACCTATGGGGCCGGGTTCACCAACGCCTACGCCGCTCTCGCCGAAGCCCGGCTGGCCCGCATTCCATTGGTGCTGGTGACCGGCGATGCCCCCACCACCGGACGGAGGGCCTTCGACGTCGACCAAACCGCCGCGGCTGCCGCGGTGGGGGTCACCACACTGGTCGCCGGTCCGGACAACGCCGCGGCGATCACCCACCGGGCCTTCGACTTGGCAGAACAAACGGTCCAGCCGGTGGTGCTTGCCATCCCCTATGACCATGCCACCGCACCGCTCATCGAACAGATCGCCCTGCCGCCGCTGCCGGGCAAAGCCGCATGGGCCGCCGACACCGCAGAACTGGATGCGGTGGCTGCCTTGCTGCTTAGCGCAAAACGGCCCCTGGTCTTGGCCGGGCGGGGCGTACTGCTGGCCGGGGCAGCGGCGCCGCTGCAGGAACTGGGAGACCGGCTCGGGGCCTTGTTCATGACCTCGGTCATGGCCGCCAACATCATCGATTCCCCGTGGAGCCTCGGCATCGCCGGAGGCTTCACCCGCGACCACCGGCTGGAACTGGCCCAGCAAGCCGATGTGGTGCTGGTGGCCGGGGCCTCGCTCAACGCCTTCCAGTCCCGCTACGGCACTCTCTTTGCCCCCGATACCCAGGTCATCCGCATCGACAACGAACCCGAGTCCGCAATGGTCCACGCGCAGGTGACCGACTACCTGCGGGCCGACCTTGGCCCAGCGCTCATGGCGCTCAACGAACGGATAGCCGCAGTCGACGAGTCCAGCGGCTGGCGTTCGCACGAGCCGGACGTCGCCACCGAATCCTTCCGCTCTGCCGCACCCATCGAAGACCCGGCCGAATTCGGTCTCGACGGCCGGCTGAACCCTCGCGCTGTAGTCGCGGCCCTCGACGGCATCCTGCCCAAGGAACGCTCGCTGGTCATGGATGGAGGCCACTTCATCGGCTGGGCGCCGATGTACCTCTCCGTGCCGGACCCTCAGGCCATGATCTTGGTAGGCACTGCGTTCCAGTCGATTGGGCTCGGCTTCGGATCCGCGTCCGGAGTCTCCGCCGCCCGCCCGGACCGCACCACCGTTTTCGTCACCGGCGACGGCGGCGGGCTCATGGGATTGGCGGACTTCGAGACTTTCCTCCGTGCCACCCGGCGGGGCGTCATCGTGGTGCTCAACGATTCCGCCTACGGGGCCGAACTCCATCAATATGCTTCCAAGGGTCTTGACCCCACGGCGATGCTGATCGAAGAGGTGGACTTCGCCGCCGTCGGCCGCGCGCTCGGAGCCGAAGGAGCGAAGATCCACACCTTGGATGAGCTTCAAGCTCTGACGGAATGGCTGGATACCCATGACGAAGGGGTGTTCGTCCTGGACGTGTCCATCTCGCAAAAGATTGTTGCCGAATTCATGAGCGCATCAATCAACGCCTCCAAGAAGCCCTGATGCCACAGCTTCTTGGAGGAGGATAGAGGCATGTGGATCGGCTGGATTGAATTTGACCTCTTGTTCGGCGATATTCATTCCCTGAAGGAGAAGCGGTCCGTGCTGCGCCCCATACTCGCCGAGATCCGCAAACGCTTCGACGTCTCCATCGCGGAGGTGGACCTGCAGGACCTGCACCGCCGGGCAGCCGTTGGCGCCGGATTGGTGGCCGCGGACCGCGCCCACATCGTTGAAGTGCTGGACGCTGTCGAAAACTATGTGGCGTACCGTCCGGGCATCGACATGCTCAGCGCGCGACGCCGCGTTTTCACCAGCGACGACTGACACAGCCACTTGGAACTCGGCCGATGTCGCGGCGTAGTACCGGAGCGTCCGACGGCACTCCGAGTGCCGTTGTTCATTCTCGTCCGGCCACTCCCGGAGCGCGTTGACGTTTTCGGACACCAGCACGCCGCCGTCTCGGTGCTTCCGGCGGATGGCTGAGTCGTCACGGTCGTGCTCGCCATTTGATCGCTACGCCTGATCGTTTGGCGAGGCCTGGTCGATCCGGGCAATGAACTCACTCAGCCACTCGATGGCGGCAGCGACGTCAGCTGCCACATCCAGGCCCTCGGCGGCCTCCGCGTAGAGGGTCACCCAATCCGAGCCCTCGACCACTGACGGGGGCCAGGCGTGTGCCTTTCGGTAATCGAACAAACGAATACAGGTAGCCCGGACCATCGCTAGGTCGAGCTGCTCGCGGGTGCTTAGGAGTTGCATGTCTATGAGGTCTCGGGCGCGGTCGCTGCCGGATACGGTGGACGCGTGGATTTTCTGGGCGATCTGGTGGGCTGCGGGCATTACGGCCACCGGGCCTGAAGCTGGTAGGCCCACATCGGTGAACATTTCGCTGATGCTGGGCGCCAGGACGAACTCGGGATGGTCAGCGTCACCGATCTCGTTGTGACCGAGTTCGAAGGGCACTGTGCACCAAGGCCTCCCCTCGTAGTCGAGCTTCACGTCGAATGGCTTCATCACGTACGAGGTGGGAATTCCCTTGGGTTTCGGGGGTGTTCGCTCGACAAGACGTCCAGTGAACCCGCCCCACCCTTCCCGAAGGCGCTCCTCGAAGTCGGCGCGGAATGGCGCCAGGTCTCTTGCGCGGGCGGCGTCGAGGTCGAGGGTGAACCGTGTGTTGGAGCCGTACCGCAGCGCCATCGCGCCGCCACCTTTCACGGCAGCCTCGGGAAGCATTTGTCCGACCACCACCAAGGCCATCGTCGTCCGCCGGCGAAAGGCGAGGTATTCGTCTCCCTCTAAGTTCTTCATTCGCTGGGTTAGAGCGCTGAGGTTGCGAGGCGGGGTGTCGTAACTCATGCGGCGAGCTCCTTGCGCACACGGTTCCACTCCGCTGTAGTCAGCAGTCCTTCAGCGCGGGCCTTGACTGCCGCATCTCGTAGCCGCGTTCCGGGGACCCGGCCCAGGCATTCGATGAGCGCTTCGCTGAGCTGCTGGGCGCGGATCCCGTGGTAGCGGGTAACCTTCGTTCCGGACGGCGCCTTGGTGAGCTTCACGTAGGCGGGCATTGCGCGGCGGACACGACGGGCAGTTCCCACGGTGATCTTCTTAGGGTTCACGTCCGCCAGGCCCAGGAGGGCGAGGACGGCTTCTCCGCGAAGGTAGGCGTCGTCTCCTGCGCGCAGGGTCGCCTCGGCGAACTGATCATTGTCGGTCGGCGGGATGTCAGTCATGCGGTAGAGACCGTATCCGACGTGTTCGAGGCCGCCGCGGGCTGCGAGCTTTGGCAATTCTACGGCAGGCACGCCAGCGCTCACTGCGGCCGCGGTGGTGACATAGCCATAGTTGTCGTAGGCCACCTCACGCAGTACGTCTCGATAAGTTGCAGTCATGTCAAAATTCTACGGTTAACGGTATTGTTTTGCCATTATTTTCAAGTGGGGTATGGTCAAAAATATACCGAAAGCGGTATTAGTTTGACATCGTGCCGGAGGGGTCGGTGCCCGACGGGACGATCTATCCCAGTTATAGCCGCGCGAAATGTCGCTACCCGGTAGGGGGCGCGGCACGAGCTGTCCCCACCTGGGCTGCAGAATCCGGGCGTTCTACAGGCGGGGTGCGTGCTATCAAAGGGTAATTTTGAAGCATAGGCGGACGCGTTCTGCACCGCTGGCCGTGGTGGTCAAAAACAACTCTCCGCGCAAAAGTACTGTGTCGGCCATCTTAAATAAGGGCAAACACGGGTGAGCGTGACCGAACTGACGCTTAGCCAAAGCGTCTTAGATCCCATGGGTTTCGAGGCACTTTGGTTACGAGACACCTCGGCTTTTGATTCAGGCGGAAATCCGATGGGAGTGACAACTCGACAAGGATGCACTCCTCGGCACCAGTTTCGTGAAGGCTCTTGGTCACCAAAGCTTGAGTTGAGCATCTACGTTTGGCGCACCGCGAACGAGGGCGGTACGCCAATCAAGTGCGCCCAACTTCTGTAAACGACCAACAAGGACGATCGGGTGCACGCGCTGCGCTTCCGCCACCTGCTGAACCCAGTCGGCCCGTATGCGCGAAGGAAGACTGGGGAGCTCCTCCGGCAGAACCCAGGAAGACGCGAGTTCATCGGCGTCATCTTCAGTGCCAAGAGTGTGCTGCGGATCATCGGGATCATCCAAAATCAGCCCACGCTCTCCTAAATGGTCAAGAACGACATGCGCCACTTCGTGCAGGAGCGTGAAGAGGACCTTGTCGAGACGTTTTCCCCGCCCGGATAGAGCAATTGCGGGCTGGCAGTTCTCCCGGACGAACGAGCATCCATCAATCTTGCTCGCGGGGAAAGATTCAACGAACACAAGTGCGAGTCCACACTCGGCGAACAGTTTGGGTAGTTGACTGAAACCGTCGGCATTACGAACCAATTGAGACAGCTGGGGAGCAAGCATCTCGAGGGCCGGCTTCGAGAATGGGGCGGTCTCTTGCGATTCTGCGCGTGCTTGAGCGCAAGCGGTCCAGGCCAATTGAGTTGGCGTCAGTTGTTCCGATTGGTTCGTGCGACGTGCAGCAATCTGCTGCGCTGGGCAGTCAGTGAGCTTGTCCATCCTATAGAGCTTTCGCAGCTCCTGTGCCTGATCGCGCAGGTCCACCGACTTGATGATTCCGCGTCGAACTAGCACCGAGACAGGCGCAAGTTCCTTCAGTCTCGCTCGCAAACGAACGTCGTCGAGCCTGTCCCGAGTTTGCTCGTCTTGGCTTTGCCTCCAGAGATGGAAGGCATCTTGTAAATTGAGCCACATTTCCGCAGTGGTTCCGAGTGCTGCGCCGATCTGCGCGGCTGAGTCTCGGGTAATCTCCTTTTTGCCTGAGATTATCTCAGAAACAAACTGTGCCGGGCGCTCGAGAATCTCGGCGAACTCGGCTTGCGTCCAGCCACGCTCATATAGCTCGTCTGCGAGAAACTCACCAGCGGGGAACACCTCGGCTCGCATCTTGGTACTCATCTCGGGTCTCCTTTCAGTGGTAATCGACTAATTCAAGAACAACCGCAACGCGACCGCTGTCATCGGTTATGAAATTCAAAATCAATCTGTATTGATCATTCAGGCGGATGGAGGAGGTGCCCGTTCGGTCCCCTTCAAGTTTTTCCAGCCGGAGTGACCTGACAGCGCGAAGATCACGTTCGTCCTGCGCGGCATCGATCAGCTGGATCTTCTTGCGGTAGGCGCGGATGACATCTCGACCCCATTTCCTTGGGTTGAAGTTCGGATCCTCCGCGAGCCGACGAAGTGTCTCGTCATCAAAAACGATCCGCACTTCCACCCCTTCATAGCTAGCCCATGGCTTGACAGAGCCTAGCGCATTTCTGAAACATTGCTCGTCTTCACCTCTTCACCCCTTCACCCCTTCACCCCTTCACCGATATAGTATATCAAGTAGTTTATCACTGAGGGAAGGGAGTCCGCTGATGACCAGGCAAGAGCCGCCTCGCAATCAAAAGGTCTATGCCCGTTCGACAAGCTATCGCCACGGGCCGCCTCCCCCGCCCAATGCTCCTTCGGATGAGGTATGGGATCTCATTGACAGGTTGGTTGCAGATAACCCCGATGTCGCATCATCGACAACTCCTGAAACTGAATTGAAGCAGCGTCGCCGCGGTGACGCGCGGCGACGGCGACGGCGTAGAGACTGGCGGCGAGTGCTCGACGTGTTTGGCTCGGTTGTCTGGGCCTTCATTGTGGTCAAATTGTTCATCGGCGACTTCGACCGGGTTATGCTCGCGGCCATCGCACCTCAAGCCGTATGGATTCTCGACTTCAGATGGCTGCTGGTCCTCGTCTTGGCCGCGCTGCTTCTACTACTTTTCAACTCGCGGAGACTTGGTCTAAGCCTTGCCTATGTCATTGGGTTCCCTCTCGTGCTGTCGGGCTGGAAGCTTCCCAAATTCCTAATCAAGAAGCGCAGCTCCCTTCTGGTGGTAGGTCTCGCTGGAATTTTTACCAGCATCGGAGCAAGGGCACGACCGTTCATTATTGCCCTCGCGATCGCATGCCTCTCAGGTTTCATGATCTCTTCGTCAGAGATGCCATGGGTTGTCGCGGGCACCATTGGAATGGCCCTGACCTTGATTTGGTGGTTGGCTATAACTGCGCTCGACCTGCTCCGCTCGACTGCTTTCATACGGGCTCAGAAGAAGTTCATCGACTGGGCTTTGCAGAGAAGAATCATCGACCAGATCACGACACCAACGTTGCCGAACCGCGTTACGATCCGGTCCTGGACCGTCGAAGACGCGAAAAAGTTCAGGGATAGTGCCGGATACAGCGTGCTTCTGACACATCTGCTACAATTCTGGGCCGAATGTCTGGACCAGTACCGCAAAGGGCCTTCGGTTATAGTCCTGAACATGCTGGCCGCCGTCAGCCTGACGCTCCAAGTCATACTCGCTTTTACGTTTATCAACCTTGGGGTGCATACCCTCGTGCCTACTCAGTTCTCCAGTGCCGGAAACCCGAGTTGGTGGACCTTCGCCTACTACTCGTCAGTTGGGACGTACTTTGGAGAGATCGGCGCACTTGCGCCAGTTGGAGTTTTTGCCATCGTCGCGAAGCTGGCCAATGGTATTTTCGGTGTGGTGGTGGTTGGGACCGCCATAGTCTCGATTTCGCTAAACTACAGAAGCGTTCGAACTGAGGCTGACGGCGAAGGCGTGATCCGCACGCTGACTGGAAAGGCGGCAGAGATCAGGGAAGTCTCATCCCAACAGCACCAAATGTCCTTTCGAGATCTCGAGAACCGTCTTCTCGCTACAGGGTGGGGGCTGCTCGGGGTTACGCGCTGGCTCGCGGCTCAACTAGAAGGACAACCTCGCCGCAGTACGACAAGTGAGTGAGAGTTATTGTACGGCTTGGGAAATCTGATCCAGTCATGCTGAAGCGGACGAGGGCTCGGCTTTGAATTGTCTTGCAACCCTAGTCATGCGAGACGTCTCACCGCTCACGTTGCCGCTGCGGCCGAGTAATCCGAGCATTTCGCCGCATCGTGCGCATTCTTTGGTAATCGGCGATTCTCGCAACCATGTCTCGAAACCTTTCGGCTGAATCGATGTACCCACTGTCAGTTGTGAGACACAACTGAGTAGCCCATTGTGACATTGATCGGATATGCACGTGGTGCGATTCGACGCCGGTTCACTGGCCGCCGAGAGCGGGAGTGTCCGGCCGTTGATATCAGATGCGACGAAGTTTACGCGGGTCAAACTGTATCCGGGCACAGGCACCTCGACTCGAATTCGAACGAGCGATCGACGCCTCATTGGAAGTCAATACCTGCCTGATCACCTACGTGGATTGACCGGGCGAAGTCCGCAGAATCCGCCGCTCAGCTTGCAGGTGATTTCGAAATATCACGCGACAGAGAACAATCACAGAACACCACCAAAGCGACATCAAATCCAGGCCCGCGGCGGGGCAGCTATTTCCGCGGGTCGCGCTCACCGGCTTCGACGGCCACGGGCAGGGTGTTGCCAGTCGCGGGCGCAGGGCATGTACCGAAATCACTGAAGGCGCTGGGGTAATTGATGGCCCGGTTGAAATCAACCACCAGCGTGCCGTCCGGGCGAGGCTTCGTCAGCTCAATTTTGCGCCAAGGGGAGGTACTCACATTGTTGCTTGCATCGGAGAAGGTGATCTTCAACGAACCCAACGCGCCCTCCTCGGCAGCCAGGGAGTAGCGCGTGCCGTCCAGCTCAAAGGACACCTTGCCCACCAGCGTGGCCAGGCCAGGGACCTCTGGGTTGGCTGTCTCGATGACCGTGGTCCGCGGCTCGGCGTAAGACTCAAAATGTCCCGTCAGGACAAGCTCGGAGTTGTAGTCATAAACCGGTACGCCGCTGAAGGACGTCAACGTTGCTGCCTGGGCATCGCGGGTGCGGATCATGTACCGATTGGCGCGCCTGCCCAGCTCAACGACCACCGAACCGCTGGAAACCCACAGCAGGGACTGCTCGTCGGCCAGCTCCACAGTGATGGTGCCCGCCAACGGTTCGCCGCTTTCCACCAGCGTCAGGTGGTCCTCCACGCTCGCAGTAAGTGACGCCGTCGTGCCTTCAAAACTCCACAATCCTGGGACGCCCGCCAAAGGGGACGGGGTCGGGGGAAGCCACTGGAAGGATGTCAGCGAGAGCCAGCCGTGCGCATCGGTCAGCGAGGCGTTGCGTCCGGTGCGAAAACGCTCCCATCGGGCAGTGAGGCGCTCGAGTTCTACGGTGTTTGTGCTGGTACTCATGCTGCTCCTGGGAAACGTAGGCGGGGTGTCCACGGTAGGCACAACGGCCACGCGCGGGTGGCTATTCCGGTGGTCGGGACGATTCCGGCGAGCCAGCGCGCCGGTGAGAGAATGGCTGCATGGCAACAAACGCGCAAATGAACAGGGACATGGCCCGATTTCCGCTCGGCACCGCCACCGTGCTGGACGATGAGCGCACGGAGCTGGTGTTCACCCGCCACTACCCGGTGGCCCCGGACGTGCTGTGGGAGATGCTCACCCATCCCGAGAAGACGCCCATGTGGTGGGCCAAGGTGCGCGGACAGGCAAAGTCCGGCTCGTCCTTTGATCTGAAGTGGATGAACATCAAGGACGAGGGGCACGGGATCGAAAGCGAGTGGTGGAACGGGCGGGTCATGGAAGCCGAAGAGCCGCGGCTGTTTGAAATTTCCAACGCCATGCATGGCCGGATCCGCATGGAGCTGACGCCGGTAGGGGATGGCACCGACCTGATCTTCGGCAATGTGGTCTCGCTGCCTGAGGAAGTGGTGTTGATGTCGCTGGCCGGATGGCACGTGCACTTGGATCATTTGCAGGAAGCGCTAGACGGCAAAAGCGTCGACTGGCAGCACTGGTGGGATGACTTTTACCCATGCTGGGAGCAGGCGCACGCGCTGTACGCCGCTGCCTGAGCGCGTCATTATTTGAGACGGATTGGCACCCGCCAACCATCCGCACGTAGGATCCAAAAGGCCCTGTCCCGGGGCGCACCGTATTCAACGTCGCATACGAGCACTACAGAATCACAGACCGTAAGGATGATGACTCATGAGCTTAGACATGCAACCAAACCCCCAGGGTGCTGCCCAGGATGCGGAACCGGACACAGACTTGCGCCGCGATGTGCGCCGCGTCAGCACCCTGCTGGGCGAGTCGCTGGTGCGCCAGCACGGCCCGGAACTGCTCGCCATGGTGGAGCAGGTGCGACTGCTGACCAAGGAATCCAAGGAGGCCGCACGCGGGGAAACCGGCACCGGCCCGTGGAGCGCGAACGACGTCGCAGAGCAGGTCCGCGAAGTTCTCGCCTCCCTGCCGCTGGACCAGGCGACCGATCTGGTCCGCGCCTTTGCGTTTTACTTCCACTTGGCCAATGCCGCTGAGCAGGTGCACCGGGTGCGCAGCCTGCGCGGCCGCAGTGAAAAGGACGGCTGGCTGGCCAAGGCCGTCTCCGAGATCGCTGAAAAGGCTGGCAAGGACGCCCTGCAGGAGGTTGTCAACGACCTCGACGTGCGCCCCATCTTCACTGCCCACCCCACCGAAGCCTCACGGCGCTCCGTGCTGGACAAGGTCCGCAAGCTCTCCGATATTCTCTCCACCGAGTCTGAGGAGGGGAGCACGGCCCGCGCCCGCCAGGACCGCAAGCTCGCGGAAATTATCGACCAGATGTGGCAGACCGATGAACTGCGCAAGGTCCGTCCCACACCCATGGACGAGGCCCGCAACGCCATCTACTACCTGAACAACATTCTCACCGACGCCATGCCTGAGGTGCTGACCGAACTCAGCGAGCTGCTCGCCGGCCACGGCGTGTCGCTGCCCTCGGACGCCGCACCCCTGCGCTTCGGTTCCTGGATCGGTGGCGACCGCGACGGCAACCCCAACGTCACCTCTGACGTGACGCGCGAAGTCCTGGTGCTGCAAAACCAGAACGCCATCAAGATCGCCACCGTGCTGATCGACGAGCTGCTGAGCGTTCTGTCCAACTCCAGCTCCCTGTACGGTGCCGATGCGGCACTGACCGATTCCATCGCCGCGGACGTGGCGCACCTGCCGGGCCTGGACGCCCGCCTCCTTGAGCTGAACGCCGACGAACCCTACCGCCTGAAGCTCGCCTGCATCAAGGGCAAGCTGGAAAACACCCAAAAGCGGGTCGCTGCCGACGCTTACCACGTGCCCGGCCGGGACTACAGCACCACGGCCGAGCTGTTGGCGGACCTGCAACTGCTGGAGGATTCGCTGCGCAACAACTCGGCCGCCCTGGTGGCCGACGGCGCCCTCGCCACGGTGCGCCGCGCCATCGCCTCCTTCGGGCTGCACCTTGCCACCCTGGACATCCGCGAACACGCCGACTACCACCATGACGCCGTCGGCCAGCTGATCGACCGCGTCGGCGAGCTGGGCAAGCCTTACGCAGAGCTGGACCGTGCCGAGCGCATGGGCGTGCTCAGCGCCGAATTGGCCAGCCAGCGCCCCTTGTCCGGCCACCCGATCAAGCTCGACGGCGCCGCCAACGGCACCTACGACGTCTTCCGGGTGGTGCGGCGCGCCTTGCGCACGTACGGCCCGGACGTCATCGAAACGTACATCATCTCGATGACCCGCGGCGCCGACGACGTGCTGGCACCGGCCGTTCTGGCTCGCGAAGCCGGACTGGTGGAGCTCACGGGCGAGAACCGCTACGCCAAGATCGGCTTCGCGCCGCTGCTTGAAACCGTTGACGAGCTGCGCGCGTCCGCGGAAATCGTGGACCAGCTGCTCTCCGACCCGACCTACCGCGAACTGGTCCGCCTGCGCGGCAACGTGCAGGAAATCATGCTCGGCTACTCGGACTCCAACAAGGAATCCGGCGTGCTGACTTCGCAGTGGGAGATCCACAAGACCCAGCGCAAGCTGCGCGACGTGGCCATCAAGCACGGCGTGAATGTGCGGATGTTCCACGGCCGCGGCGGCTCCGTGGGCCGTGGCGGCGGGCCCACCTACGAAGCCATCCTGGCCCAGCCCAACGGCGTCCTGGAAGGCGCCATCAAGTTCACCGAGCAGGGCGAGGTCATCTCCGACAAGTACTCCCTGCCGGAACTGGCCCGCGAAAACCTTGAACTCTCGCTGGCTGCCACCATGCAGGGCTCGGCGCTGCACCAGGCCCCGCGCCACTCGGAGGATGACCTGCGCCGCTTTGGCGACATCATGGAAACCATGTCCGACGCCGCCTTCGGCACCTACCGGACCCTGATCGACCACGATGATTTGCCGGCCTACTTCCTGGCCTCCACCCCGGTGGAACAGCTGGGCAGCCTGAACATTGGCTCACGCCCGTCCAAGCGTCCCGACTCCGGTTCGGGTCTTGGCGGCCTGCGCGCCATCCCGTGGGTGTTTGGCTGGACGCAGTCGCGGCAGATCGTGCCCGGCTGGTTTGGCGTGGGCTCCGGACTGAAGGCTGCCCGCGAGGCAGGCCGCGCGGATGAACTGAAGGAGATGCTGGAAAACTGGCAATTCTTCTCCTCCACCATCTCCAATGTGGAAATGACGTTGGCCAAGACGGACATGGACATCGCCGCCCATTACGTGCGCACCCTGGTGCCGGAACCGCTGCAGCACCTCTTCGCCACCATCCGCACCGAATACGACCTCACAGTTGCCGAACTTCAGCTGCTGACGGGCGAGACCGAGTTGCTGGACAACCAGCCGCTGCTCAAGCGCTCACTGAACGTCCGCGACCAGTACCTCGACCCGATTTCCTACCTGCAGGTTGAACTGCTGCGCCGGGTCCGGGAAGCGGACATCACCAAGGAAGACGTCGACGAGCGGTTGCAGCGGGCCATGCTGATCACCATCAACGGCGTGGCCGCCGGCCTGCGCAACACGGGATAGGCAGCGCGTGAGCGTTGGGCCCGGTGTGCTCGTAGGCTGCGTCAGGGAGACCGGAGGCCGCCCGCGGCCGAGGATCGGAAAGCAGCCGAGAGCATGCCGGGCCCAACGCTGAAAGTTTCCGCAACGCCGGACTTTCAAAAAACGCCGGCTCCACCGCCCATGATCTACCCTCCCGGTGGGCAACCTTCATTTAGGCTGGAGCAATGCCTTCCTTCCGCGCCACCCTCCAAATCACCGGCCTGCGCCCCGGCCACGCCCCTGAAGAAGTCATGGACATGGCCGTCTCCGCAGTGGGGGCAGCCCACGTGGTGGAAGCCAACCAGCTGGACATTGTCGCCGGAACCCCGCGCATCACCGTGCGCTTCATGGTGGAGGCCAGCGAGTACGACGCCGAGAACCAGCAAGCGCGCAACGCAGCGGTTTCCATGGCCCATGGCGTGAACACCGTGGCCAACACGGGTGCGCTGGGCACCTTCCGCCGTTCCGCCGGAAAGTGGCTCGTGCTCTGACCAGCCGTGCCGGGCTCACATGTGCCGGACTCAGGCCTGTCAGGTTCAGTCGTGTCCGGTTCAGGCGTGGTTCGGGAACGCGGCGAGTTCCAGCTTGGACGAATAGCGGCGTGGTTCGTGCGTCAGCGGGTCGACGAAGGAAATGCTCCGGGCCAGCAGCTGCAGGGGTTTCGTGTAGTCGTCCGGGGCCTGGTCTTGCAGGACCGGGTAGAACGTGTCGTTGAGGATGCCGATCCCCTGTGCAGCCAGGTGCACCCGCAGCTGGTGGGTTTTGCCGGTGTGCGGCTGCAGGTCGTAGAGGCCAAAGGTTTGCCCTGATGGCGCGTCAACCCGCGTGTCCATGAGCTCGATCCTGGTCTCGGCGTTCGGTTCGCCGGCCACCTCCTGCGCCAGCAGATAGGTGCGCGACTTGACCATGCGGCTGCGCACCACCAGCGGGAACTCCAGCTCTTCGCGCACCGGCGCCACGGCGCGGTAGGTCTTCTCGACACGCCGTTTTTCAAAAAGCAGCTGGTACTTGCCGCGGGTTTCCGGATTGGCTGAAAACAACAGCACGCCCGCCGTCATGCGATCCAGCCGGTGGATCGGCACCAGGTCCGGCAAATCCAGCAGCACACGCAACCGCACCAATGCCGATTCCTGGACGTACATGCCCCCGGGGGTGGTCGGCAGGAAGTGCGGCTTGTCCACCACTACAAGATTTTCGTCCTGGTGCAGGATAGAGAGCTCCACTGGCAGCCGATCTTCCACCGGAAGTTCGCGGTAGTACCAAATGAACAGGTGCTCGCTCAACGGGGTGGTGGGGGTGAGGACTTCCCCGCCCAGCGCCTTGACTTCCCCGCGTTCAAACCTGTCCACAATGCCCGCGGGGTCCACGTGGCCGAACTTCTCCAGCACGTAGTCCATGGCCGTTGCCCACGGGCCCTCTTCAGGCATGCGCATGCGAGTGGCATTGACGCCGTTGCGGACGGGAAGGGGAGATTTCATCACCTTTAAATAGTACCGAGGCCCGGGGGAAGTCCCGAACACGGCCGGGACGTCCCCTCCCCGCGGCAATGGAGGTGTGGGGAGTCCTTCCCATGGGCAGAGTTGCTGGGCATTGCTAGTGTTGGTGTTTTCAGGCCGGTGCCCAGCCGGCAAACACTGCATCGACATTGCTCCGGTGCCGGGAATCCATTGACCACGAGGGGGCCTTGCATGCCGGGAGAATTTCTTGGCTCCGACCCGGTGGATTTGCGCGCCCTGGCCAAGGACTTTCAAGGTGCGTCGGCATCGCTGCGCCGGATCCAGTTCACCCTGACATCAGTGGCGGGCAGCGTGGCGTGGCACGGGCCCGACGCCGAGCACTTCCGCCAGACGTGGTCATCGCACAAGAAGGTCATCACCTCGGTGTGCCAGGGGCTGGAGAACGCCTCGAAGGACTTGGCGAGAAACGCCGATGAACAAGACCAGGCCAGCTCTGTCGGCAGCCTCTCCGGGAAGGTACAGTGCGCGGGGACTGGCGGGACGCCGTCGAAATCCCAGCTGGACAAGCTCGACGCCATGACACCGGAAGAACGGCTGAAGTACCTGGGCAGCGCGGAATTCAAGAAGTGGGCGGCCCAAAACCCCGATGATGCGAAGGCGACCATGGACGCCGCGGTGGCGTCGGGGCTGATACCGGTGAAGTCGGAAGAGTACAAGGATTTCCTCAGCGGCTACTGGAACAACATGGCCATGGAGCGCATGGGCATTGGCCCCGCCACGTGGGACACGTCCAAGGGGACAGCCGCCAACTGGGACACGATCAAAAAGGTCTACGACTTCTATGGCCAGCAATTCCTGGCCAACCCGGACCTGCAATGGGCCGGGATGGCCAACATGATTGGGCCCTCCTTTGCAGGAGGCTTCAAGGACATGGACATGATTCGCAGCATCGCCCGGGAGATTGTCAACGGGCCGATCAAGAACATTCCGCTGGCGGACCTGCAAATGCTTCGGGCAGCGGCGGCGATGACCGATCAAGATGTCAAGTTCTACGAAACTGCCATGCTGGACATGAATAAGGAGATTTTCCTTGACCAGGCGAGACAGCACATGGCCTATGAAAACGGCGGAATGACGGAGATCAACAGGCTTGCTGCTTCCGGTGCCATCACCCCTGAAACCGCCAAGGCCTGGGAATACATTGACAGCAAGGATCCGGCGAAGGTGCAGATGGGCAACACGATGCTGCTGGACCGGGAACAAAACAAGATCATCGCCAACGACTACGACAACATGTACAAACACCCCGTCACAGGTCCTGCCGTGACATACATGGTGACACTGGTCGGGGAACCTTCGATCCCCGGCGCCAAGAGCTACCCGGAGGTGTTCCCGCTGATAGTTCCGGTTGAAACACCTGGCACCACCAACATTCCCTTCACGCCGTGGGACAACCCGCTCCAGGGGACCGTGGAAATCACCACGCCGCTGCCTGATGGCAACATTGCCAACGCGGACCAGCGCTGGGATCTCATCAAGCAGGCCACGCTTCCGGCGTACCAGCGGCTGCTGGCCGAGGACCCGGAGAGGGCCCGGGAGATCGTTGCCTCGGACTTCAACGGACGGGTTGAGCAGGCACGCCCCACCAACAACATCGGACCCATCACCACGCGGATCGTGACTGGATTTGAGATCGGATTCAAGCAATGACGGACTTTCACAGCGGCACAGCGGCTGCCATGCGCCGGGTGGGCCATGCCGCAACGGCCACCGTGCTGGTGTGCGGACTTGCGGCCTGCGGCATCACCATCGGCGAGCCCACCAAGACAACCCAGGAGAGCACCATGCAGGACACTGAATTTTCGCAGCTGGACGCCGACGGGGTGGCCCGGATCAAGGAAAGCGGCGTCATGCGCCTCGACTTCACCGGGGATGCCATTGCCAAGGCGGACGTTGGCCTGTCCGGCTCAGCCATTGCCCCGGACGTGGTGGCTCCGGACGGCACCAAGCTTGCACTGTCCGTCCAAGGCAGCAACGGCATCCTCTCAGCGGAAACCGACCATGTCCGCTTCACCTCCACGAGCTCCCTGCCGGACATTTACGTCATGTATTACTTCTTGACCGCCACGAACCTACCGGATTATGCACAGCTGGTCCAGGACGGCGTTGCCGCCTACGGCATGGACAGCGACGCTGCCGAGCGGTGGCTGGACTCGACCGAAGCCGATCCGGGCCGCAAGAGCGACTACTCGCTGGGCAGCGGCGACAAGCTCGGCTTCGATGTGGGCTACGAGCTTTCCTATGACGGAAGCAAGGACGTCCAGGTCATTGTCGTCACGGTCTCAAAGCCCCTGCCCTGACGGGTTCTGGCCTGTTGGGTCCTGCGGCTGGCAGCGCGGGCACCAGTAGATGTCCCGGGCCGCTTGGGTGGGATAAAGCGGGTCTGCCAAGGTGCCGTACCTGATGAGCGACCCGCACCTTTTGCAGGGTTTCCCGGCAAGACCGTAAACCCACGCGGCCGCCTCGCCCCTAGCCGGCCCGCCCGTGGTGGAGCGCTTTGACCGGTCCTTGTTGGCCTCCAAGAGTCGCTTGGACAGATCCACCATCCGCGGCAGAGCGGCCACCTCCCCGATGGGTGTGGCCGGATGCACCCCGCCGAGGAAACACAGGTCGTTGCGGTACACATTGCCTATCCCGGCAAGATTGCGTTGGTCCAAAAGTGCCAACCCCACAGCCCGTCCGGGAGCGAGGAGCAGCCGTCGCAGGGCTTCGCCAGCGTCCCAGTCCGGCCCCAACAGGTCCGGCCCCAGATGCCCGACGACGTCTTCCAGGTGCGCTGCCGGCACCACTTCCAGCAGTCCCAGCGAGAAGCCGACTGCCGAGACGAACTCGGTTTGCAGCACCACCCGTGCCGTAAACGCCGGACGGCGCCAGCGGCCAGCCCGGCCACCGGCGGCCAGCGGATAAATGTCCCAGTGCCCTTCCATGGACAGGTGCGAATGGATGACGTGCCCGCCTGCGTGCATGAGCAGGTGCTTGCCGCGCGATTCAACGGCTGAGACGGTCTTGCCACTGAGATCCAACGTGGCGAAGGCAGGAACCCTGAAGTCGCTCGAGGCCAGCATCTGCCCCTCAAGCACTGCGCGCAGATCACGGGCCTGCCGCCAGACGGTGTCGCCTTCAGGCACGAATCCGCACTCCCCGCGGGGAACTGTAGGCACCGTGTTCCAGCAATGCCCGAGCCAGCGGTGTCCCCAGCACGTCGGCGCCGTTCACTTTCTCGATGGCCATTTTGTCGATGGCCCCGCGCTTGACCACCCGCACCAGGGCCGCAGCAGCCAGCCCGATGGTTGTTTCGTCGTCGTTGAAGCACAGCAGCGTGCGGCCGCCGCGCTCCACATACAGGACCAGGGCGCCGTGGACCATGACCACCAGGGCGCCGGCCTTCCTCCCCGGGCGGTGGCCGGAATCCAACGGCGGCCAAGGCAGCGCGGCGCCGTAGGGGTTGGCGGGGTCCGTGGCCGCCAAGGCCAACGCTTGGGGAGCCTTGGCCTGCAAGGCGGCGTCCTCACCAAAGGTTCGCAAACGGTCAACGGTGGCGGAAACGGCGAATTGGGCGGCGCCAAGGTGCTCAATAAAGTAGCCGCGGCGGCACTTTCCGCTTTCCTCCAAGCGGGCCAGCACCTTGTACATGAGCCCGAAACCACCGGGAATGCCTTGGTTCATGACCGAACCGCGCGTCACCACCCCGTACCGGTCCAGGAACAGTTCGGCCAAGGCGTGGCTGCGCAGGGTGGCCTGTGTGGTGGACACGGCGGCGGCCTCGCCGACGGTCCCTGCACCGGCATCGGCAACAGGCAGCAGGCTCCAACGCCCGGCGCCCATGGGAGGTGCGCCGCGTTGGGCACCTGCGGCCCGGCCCGGCAAACGGCCGTAGCGCCCGGCCCGTGCCGGACGGAGCCGCGACGGGGCGGGTTTTTGCTTGTGTGCAGTGTGTCCGCCCGCCAGCAACGCCCGGACCGGAGAAAACGTATCGTTGCCCACCCTCCCGGCCCAGAGCAGATCCCACAGGGCTGTGGTCAACTCCGCATCCGAGGCAACAAGGTCGGGTCCGTCGGAAGTCATTTCGCGCAGCTGATGGAAAAAATACGCACCCCCGGTGCGCAAGGCTCCCAGGATGCGGTGGTGGAATTCAGTGGGCGTGAACTCGGTGGATGCTTGAAGCGTCAGGTCTGCCGAGTCCGCAATGTGCAGGCTCAACCATCCATCGTTGGAACCCAGCGATCCGGCCCCCGACACCAGTACTTCGCCCGTGGCGATGAGCTCGTCCAGCATGGCGGGGGCGTAGTCGGCCACGCGGGCAGCCAGTACCAGGGACTCCCAGGCCGACGCCGGAATGGGCACGCCGGCGAGCTGGTCCACCACCGTCAACACTCCGTCCAATCCACGCAGTGCTGGGGAGTTGGATGCTGCGGTGACGTGCTGCCAGGCCGGCAGGAAACGTCCAAAGGTGCCGGCGTCAACCGGCTCCACTTCGGCTCGCAAGGCAGCCAGGGAGCGGCTGCGCAACTGCCGCAGGACTTGGACATCGCACCATTCGGATGCCCCGTTTTCGGCGCGCTGGGGCAAAAATTCGCCCTCGGTGACGCGCCTGTCCACCGCCAACCGCGCCAACCCTGACAGCACGACGGCGACACCCAGTCCCAGCCTGACGGCGACTTCCGGAGCCGTGAAGGGTCCGTGGGTGCGGGCATGGCGACCCAGCAAGTCGCTCAGCGGATCCGCCACCGGTTCAATGAACGCCAGCGGCACGCCCATGGGCAGCGGGATGCCGAGTGCGTCCCGCAACCGCGCCGCGTCTTCAATGGCGGCAAAGCGGGGCTCGCCCGCCATATTCACGCGCAGCACGCGGTTGGCGGCGACCAGCTCGCTCAAGTGCGCACTCGCCTCCGCCAGATTGTCCGTAGGCGCAGAATCTGCGGTGGGGATGACCACCGGTTGCAGCCGGGCGGCAACTTCGTCCTCGGTGAGCGGGCCGAGCAAGCGCAGCAGGTCTGCCACGCCTTCCATTCCGCGGGCGCGGCGATCGGGGGCGATGCGCTGCAGCTGGGACTCGGTAGTGGCAATGACGTCAGGGTCCAGAAGCTCGCGCAACTCGGCCCGGCCCAGCAGCTCGTCAAGAAGGGCGGGGTCCAAGGACAGTGCGGCGGCGCGGCGCTCGGCCAGCGGGGAGTCGCCTTCGTACAGGAAGCTGGCCACGTAGCCAAAGAGCAGCGAGCGGGCGAAGGGCGACGGCTCGTTGGTGGTGGTTTCCACGATGCGCAGTTCGCGGCGTTCAATGCTCGCGGCAATGGATTTCAGGGCAGGGAGATCGTAGACGTCCTGCAGGCATTCACGCACCGTTTCCAGCACGATGGGGAACTGCGGGTACTTCCGGGCCACGTCAAGCAACTGGGAGGAGCGCTGGCGCTGCTGCCACAAGGGGGAGCGCTTGCCGGGATTTTGCCGGGGAAGGAGCAACGCCCGGGAGGCGCATTCGCGGAAACGGCTGGCAAAAAGTGCCGAACCGCCCACCTCGGCGGTCACAATTCCGTCCAGTTCCTCGGGATCAAAGAGAAAAAGGTCGGCACCGGGCGGTTCGTCGTCCATGAGTGGAACCCGCAGCACGATGCCGTCGTCGGATGCCATTGCTGAGCCGTCCAGCCCGTAGCGTTCATGCAGGCGTGCGGCGATGGCCAAGGCCCACGGCGCGTGGACCGGCATGCCGAAAGGGCTGTGCAGCACCACCCGCCAGTCGCCCAATTCGTCGTGGAAGCGCTCCACCATGAGGGTCTTGTCATCGGGGACTTGGGTGGTGGAGGCTTTTTGCTCATCCAGGTAACCCAGAAGGTTGTTGGCCGCCCACTCGTCCAAGCCCGTGGCGGTGCACCGGGCGAGTGCTTTTTTACGCGGGGCTGCGCTGATTTCACGAATGAACGCGCCCAGCGCCCGGCCCAGTTCCACCGGACGGCCCAGGGAGTCGCCCTTCCAAAACGGAAGTTTTCCGGGCTGGCCAAAAGCGGGGGAGACCAGCACACGGTCAAAGGTGATGTCCTCAATTTTCCAACTCGTGGCGCCGAGCGCAAAGACGTCGCCCACCCGCGATTCGTAGACCATCTCCTCGTCGAGTTCGCCGACGCGGCGCCCGCCCTTGTTCGCCGCGGCCGTCCCCGGCGACGCTGCCGTGTCTTCGGATGGGCCCACGCCGGCGAGGGGCCCGGGCCGAGCTTGCGAGGCCTGGGAGCCGGTGGGGACGATAAACACGCCGAAGAGACCGCGGTCGGGGATGGTTCCGCCCGAGGTGACGGCCAGCCGCTGGGCCCCGGGGCGGCCTGCAATGGTGCCGGCGGTCCTGTCCCAAATGATGCGGGGGCGCAGTTCGGCAAACTCGTCCGAGGGGTAGCGTCCGGCCAGCAGATCCAAGGTGGCGTCAAACGCCGAGCGGGGCAGGGCCAGAAACGGTGCACTGCGCCGCACCGTTTCAAACCATTCATCAACGTCCAATGGTTCCAGGGCGGTGGCCGCCACCGTCTGTTGAGCCAGGATGTCCAGCGGATTGGCGGGAATGGACAGCGATTCGATTTTTCCTGCCAGCATCCGTTCCACCGTGACGGCCGAATGCAACAGGTCCGCACGATGCTTGGGGAAAAGGATGCCTTGTGAAATCTCTCCGACTTGGTGGCCGGCTCGGCCCACGCGCTGCAGCCCGCTGGCCACCGACGGCGGCGACTCCACCTGGATCACCAAATCCACGGCCCCCATGTCGATGCCCAGTTCCAGGGATGAGGTGGCCACCACGGCGCGCAGCCGCCCGGATTTCAGATCGTCCTCAATCAGCGCCCGCTGGTCTTTGGACACCGAGCCATGGTGTGCCTTGGCCAGCACAGGGGGAGCCCCGGCCACGGACCCGGCCTGCGCCATCATTTCCGCCGGCAGCCGGGTGGGAGGCTTTTCGCCGGGGGAGCTGTCCCCGGGCGGCTTTTCCGCCGGGGACGGAGCGGTGGCCCGCCACCCGGCGCCGGCGGGTGCGGTGCGGTGCGTGGCTGCGGCGAGGTGCGCGTCGTCGCCGTCGTCGGTGCCAGCGGATGCCTCGAGGGCCGCCAGCTCCAGGCGTTCTGCATAGATCTCGTTGAGCCGGCCGGTGAGCCGCTCGGCCAGGCGTCGGGAGTTGGCGAAGATGATGGTGGACTTTTTGGCCAGCACCGCGTCCACGATCTTTTCTTCCACGTGTGGCCAGATGGAGACGTTGGGTTGCAGGCCGGAAGCGGGCGCTGCGCCGGGGTCGACGCCGGAGGCCGAGGGCAGCGGGGGCAACTCCGTCATGTCCGCAACGGGGACGGTGACGGCCAGGTTCCAGTTCTTGGTGCTTGCCGGGGCCACCACGGTCACCGGCGCATTGCCGCCGAGGAAGCGTGCCACCGTTGAATGCGGCTCCACTGTGGCCGAAAGGCCAATGCGCTGGGCGGGAGTTTCCAGCAGGGCGTCGAGACGCTCCAAGGAAAGCGCCAAATGGGCGCCGCGCTTGGAACCGGCCACCGCGTGCACTTCATCGATGATGATCGTATGGACGTCGGTGAGGGTTTCGCGAGCCTTGGCGGTCAGCATCAGGTACAGCGACTCTGGCGTGGTGATCAGAATATCCGGCGGATGGCTGAGCAGGCGCCGGCGTTCATTGGCAGGGGTGTCGCCGGAGCGCACGCCGACGCTGACCTGCGGGGCGTCCAAACCCAGGCGTGTGGCGGTCTGTGTGATGCCTATCAGCGGCGCGCGCAGGTTTCGTTCCACGTCCACGCCGAGCGCCTTCAGCGGGGAGATGTACAAGACGCGGGTGCCACGTTTTGCATCCCCTTCTTTTTCTTTAGTGTCCCCTTGTTTAGCGGCCAGGGGCGTGCCTGCCCTGGCAATGAGCCCGTCCAAGGCCCACAGGAAGGCGGCGAGCGTCTTGCCGGATCCCGTCGGTGCCACAACCAATGAATGTGCCCCGCCGGCAATGGCCGCCCAGGCGCCTGCCTGCGCCGGAGTGGGAGCGCCAAAGGCACCAAGAAACCATTCGCGCGTGGGTGCTGCGAACTCATTCATGGCGGCGTGGGACGTGGTTTCCTGCACGGATCCATCATGCCGCATGGCACCAACATTGTGGCACTGCGATGGGTCCCAATCGCTTGGGGGAGACGTTTCGTTGCATGAAAGGATGAATCGGAGCGTGATCGGGCGAGTGCAGTCAACGAGTGGCGGTGGCGGGCGGTAATCTAGCTGTAGGAGTGGCAAGGGATGCCGTTGCCGGTCCGATGCCTTGTGCATGCCCGGTAGCGCCTCCAACACAGGGAACGGCAAGGACGGCAAACGCAGTGAAGACACGGCACATTGGAAACAACTGGGTTCCCTTGCTTGGATTGTCGCTGCTCTTTTTGGTTGCCGGCGCCATCAGCATGGTCGCTGAACGCGGCAACGGCGCCGATGCGCGGTTCTTCGTGGTGGGTTCGCTGCTGGTTGGCGCCGTGAGCGCCGTCTGGCTGTGGCGAAATCCCTCATGGTTTATCGAGCCGCGCAACCACTATTTGTACCTTCTGGGCGGCACGTTGCTGGGCATCGTGTTGAGCGCCCTCATACCGTTCCTGCACGGAGCCGGCCCCTGGCTGGTTCTGGGCGCCGGGATTGGCGTGTATGGCTATTTTGAACGGCTGCGACTGCTCATGACCGTCGGCGGCGCCGTGGCCTTCACCGCTGTCCTGACCATGCTTATCCACGCCGATGTGTGGGGAGGGGCCATGCACCTGGCGACCACGGCAGTGTTGGCCTTTGCAGCGAACAAACTCTACGTGCTGCGCCACGGCAAACGTCGCGAAGCCCAGGACAGCGAACCGGACTTCATTGGCGTCTTTGAAGAGTTCGATCCCGAAGAAGCGCTTCGACCCTAGACCCGGGCCCGGGTCTAGCGCTAGGGCTGGAAAGCACCAATGGTCAGCAGTTCGATGTTCGCGTTGCTGCAGGCCGTCAGCGGGTGGGGGATTTCCAAGCTGTCAAAGGCACTGGGCGGATAGACAAGGACTGAGCCCGCCTGAACCTGCTGGCACCCCTGGTAATTCCCTGCCTGCGAGTAGCTCAGGACGGCGGACGCGCTCTGTCCGGGCGCCAAGGGGATGGGGCCGTTGGAGGGCGCTTGGGGGTCGCGCACGGCCGGTGCGCCGATGGGGTCGATGGTGCCCGCCCTGACCATGGACACCCCGGGGTAGCCGTCCAAGATGCAGTCGGTGCCCGAGGAGTTGGCGAGAATCAGTTTCATGTAAATATGCCCCGCTGCACCGCCCCCGGTGTCGTCCAAGGAGCCTGTCAACTCGGCTGCCGTGCACAATTCCGTCGCCTGGCTTGCCGGCGCACTGCTGGGAGGCGGCGGCGGGCTTGCCGGGGCCGACGTCGCTGCACCCGTTGCGCCGGCAGTCGCGCCGGCAGTCGAACTGGGGGAAGCGTCGGGGGTTGCGCCGGCGGTGGGGCTGGCGCTGGCGGATGAACTGGGGCCGCCCGCCGAGGTGGTCGCCGTTTCCTCGGGGCTTTTCGGAGTGCAAGCGGCCAAGGAGCCGCCCAACGCCAGCACAGCGGCCAGGGCGAGCAACTTCGTTCCATGCAGTTTGGTGGAATGGCTTCGCTTGGCAAGGTCCCGCGGTGCAGTAATCATGCCACCACTTTTTCGCGCATGGATTTCAGAGTCAACCGGCCCCGCCGCCAAGGCGAAGAACGATGGTCAAAATGTGACTTCGCTGCGGGTGGCGCCCGCAGCGAAGTCACACCGTGCGCAGGGCGGCTGACCCGTGCGAGGGAAGGCTATCGGCGCTCAGGCAGGTTACGCCTTGCGGCCGGTGCGCAGGAACGCCAAGCCACCGAGGATCAGCCCGGCCAGCCCTGCACCCAGACCCACCCAGACAGCCCAGGAGGTGCCGGCGTCGTTCGTGAGAGATGCAGCGGTTTCGGTGGAAGCGGCGGCGTCGTGGCCTCCGTGCCCGTCGTCGGCCACAGCCTCCGTGACGGCGAAGGCAGGGGCGGGGGCCTCAACAGAGTCGTGGTCGGCACCCTCGGCGGGGATTTCCTTCCAGTCGGTCTGGCCCGATTCGCACTTTTGCAGGGTGGGGAAATTCAAGGTGGTGCCGGCGGCGTCGGGCAGCTTCACGGACAGCGTGAAGGTGTCTCGCTCGTGGTCCACCAGCGGGGTTTTGGCAGTGTAGGTGATGGACTCCGTGCGGTCGCTGACCTTGCTGCCATTTTCCAGCGTGCGCGGGGTGTCAAGCTTCTGCATCTTCTTGCTGATGGTCCAGTTCGGGTTGACAGTGGGCGTGGCGTCGTCGAGCCCTTGGGGCAGTGTGATGGTCATGGCCGTGGTGGGTGAGCCGTCGCAGCCGTGGCTCGTCGAGAAGGTGGCCAAGGAGTAGGCGCCGGCGGCCGTGTCATTGGGGGTGACGCTGACATGGGCCGACGCGGCACCGAGGCCCAGCATCATGAGGCCGGCGGTGGTGCCGATGGCGGCGGTGGACTTGAGGGTACGGGAAAAACGCATGGGTGAAACCTTTCGAAAGCGCGCAAGCGCATGAAGACAGGGAGGGGCACCCCGCGACGAGTTCGAAGGGTGCTATGCGGGAACGACTGCCGAAAGAGGCGGACCGCGCCGGGTGTCGGGCGGTTGATTGCGCCACGGCACGCAGGGCAGCGGGCGCATGATGATGCTGGGGAGCGTTGGCCGCGCCGGCAGCACTCGGACGACGGCGGCGCGCTTGTACAGCGGTCGCAGCCAGCCGGCGAGGGACCAGAGGGCGTTTTCGCCGTAGGCCAGCAAGCCGGCGGCGGTCAGGGTGGCGGCGACGTGTGCCAGGCCCATCCAGACCGACATGTGTGCTGCTTGGCCGATGCTTTCCATGCCCTGGGCACCGACTGCGGTGGTTGAGGCCATCATGGCCGAAGCATGCGCCTCGGGAGACATTGCTTGATGGTCCATTGCCGCCACGCCGGGAGCGGGGTTTGCCGCGCTGCCGTGGGAGAGCATTTCAAAGCCCTGGTGCAGGACAAGCTGACTGCTGGCCAGCAACGCGACCATGGCGGCCGGTGTCAGCCGGAAATTGGTGGCAATGCTTGAGCACAGGATGTGCAGCGCCAAGATGGCGGCCATGATGGCCGGAGCCGGCAGGGTTCCGCCGCCCACAAGGTGCGCGCCGGCAGCCAGGCCGAGGACTGTGGCCCCCACCAAGGTGGTTCGAAGCAGCCTGAAAGGAGAGTGCGGCACACTGCTCCCTTCGATTTGACCAACCTCGCCAGTTTATCCGGGAAGGGCCGCGTTTTGCATCTTTTGTTGCGTCAATCTGCTGCGCCGGGTTGCGTGGCAGGGGTTGCGCTCGAGTCCGCACCAAGTTCCGCGCCCGGGCATGCGCCAGCGGCTGTGCCCGGCAGGTACACGGAAAAAACCGTGTGTCCCGGCGTGCTGGCAACGGCCACGCTTCCGCCATGGGACCGCACGATCGCCTGCACAATGCTCAGGCCCAGCCCCGTGCTGCCCGCGGTGCAGGTGCGGGCCTGGTCTGCCCGCGAAAACCTGTCAAAGATGATCTCTTGGAAGGCGGGGTCGATGCCGGGGCCGGTGTCGTTGACCTCCATGAGGCACCCGCCGTCGGGCGCCTGGGACAGTGCCGCATGGACGGCAGTTCCGGCCGGGGTGTGCTTGGCGGCGTTCCCCAGCAGGTTCACGATTATCTGGCGCAGGGCGGTTTCGTCGCAGAGGGCTTCGACAGGTTCGTCGGGCACCGTGAAGCTCCAACGGTGGTCCGGCGTGGCCACCTGGATGTCGCGGACGGCCTCCATGACCAACGGGCTCATGTTGACGGGGTTCGGCACAGCCTTCACAGTCCCGTTTGCGGAGACGCCACCGTTGGCGGCGGGATGGCCGGTCTGTTGCGCCTCGTCCAGCCGGGCCAGCGTCAGCAGGTCCTCGACAAGGCGGCTCATGCGCACCGATTGGTCCTGCACTCGTCCCAGGGCTGTTTGGCCGTCGGCACTCAGCGGCTCGGTCATCGAGAGGAGTTCGGCGTAGCCGCGAATCGCCGTCAGTGGCGTGCGCAGCTCGTGGCTGGCGTCGGCAACGAAGCGCCGCAGCTTGGTTTCGCTGAGCTGGCGGGCTTCCAAGGCATTCGACACGTTCTCCAACATGGCGTTGAACGCGTTGCCCACATTGCCCACTTCGGTGCCCGGGTGGGACACCGCGTCCGGGACGCGCGCGCTCAAGGCGACCTCACCGGCGTCGAGCCTCAACACGGCGACCTTCGTGGCCGTGTCCGAGAGTTGCTCCAGGGGCCGCAAGTTGCGCCGGATGATGGTGGTGCCGGCCCATCCGAGCGCCATGAGCCCGGCGAGCGAGACCAGCACGATCGCGAGCACCAGGGCGGACAGGGTTTGCTGGGTGGAGGTCATCGGCAGGCCGGTGATGAGGGTGTCGCCGTTGGGGGCCGACTCGGCCTGGAGCCGGTATTTGCCGAGGGAGAGGCTTGCGCTGCTGAGCGCGCCGTTGGCAGGCAGGGAGGCGAGGGCATCGGCGTCGGACGTGGTGAGCTGCTGGCGCGTGCCGGTGCTGGAAAGGATGCCGGCATAGTGCACGACGCCGTTGCTCAAGACCGCGCTGAGCTGGCCGGCGCTGGTGGCGCGGGCATCGAGGGGGTCCGGCTGCGAGCCGTTCGGGGTGGGGCTGGTGTAAAACGCGATGGTGCGCACCGTGGCCTGCTGCAGCGAAGTGTCCAGTTGGGTGTTGATTGTCAGGCTCAAGGTGGTGTAGCTGACGAAGCCCACCAGGGCGCAGATCACTGTCAGCAGAGCAAGCATGACGGCGACCAGGCGGGTGCTCAGTTGCCAGCTGCGCGGGTGCAAGCTCTTTCTTGGCCCGGCAAATTTTTTCCCTGCGGGCCCTGTCCCGTCGACGGCGGGGTTCAGGGGCATGGCTTGATCACGTAGCCGGAGCCCCTGACAGTGTGAATCATGGGTTCCCGGTCGGCATCGATTTTCTTGCGGAGGTAGGAAATGTACAGCTCCACAATGTTGCTTTGGCCGCCAAAATCGTAATCCCACACCCGCTCAAGGATGCGCGCCTTGCTCAGGACATGGCGGGGGTTTTCCATGAGGAATTTCAACAGCTCAAATTCGGTGGAAGTCAGCGGGATGTCCACGCCGTTGCGCTGAACTGACTTGGTGTCCTTGTCAAGGGCAAGGTCCCCGACGGTGAGCAAGGCGAACTGCGGGGCGGTGACGCCGGAGCGTTGCACGATCCGGTGCAGGCGCAGCAGCACTTCCTTCATGCTGAAGGGCTTGCTGACGTAGTCGTCGCCCCCGGCCTGCAAACCGACGACCTTGTCGGCGACGGCGTCCTTGGCAGTCAGGAACAGGGCCGGCACGTCCGGGTGGATGGTGCGGATGCGTCCCAGCAGCTCCACCCCGTCCATGCCAGGCATCATGATGTCCAGGACCAGCACATCGGGGGTGAATTCGCGGGCAAGCCTCAGCGCGGCAACGCCGTCATGGGCCACCGCCACATCCCAGCCACTGATTTCCAGGCCCCTGCGCATGAGGTCGGCCAGCTCCGGTTCGTCGTCGACCACCAAGGCGCGGATGGGCCCGCCGTCGGCCCGGGTGAGCTTGGGGAGTGCTGAAGCGGGAGATGCCATGACCCCATTATCTGACATTCGTCATATAGCAGGCTGGGTGGCCCCTGTATGTAGTCTGTGATTTACAAAAAACGGACACCGTTCTGCGGCCTTCCGTTCAAAATCCGCGTGTTGAGGAAAAACATGTCATACAACTCGTCTGTCGGGACCAGCAAAGCCACTTGGCGCCCAACGAAATCATGGGGGATTACGGCGACGATTTGGTGCGTGGCTGGTGTTGTTTGCGCTCTTTCTGATTCTCTCCACCGTTTACTCATTCATTTCGGCCGCCGGTCCTGGCTTGGGGCATTGGTTTTGCCGCCTGCAGATACTGTTCCTGCCGAGGCGGCAGCGCTTGAAGGCGCGGCTGCATTGGCGGCCCGGAGCCCAACTCCGACACCGAGCCCATCGCCCAGCCCAACGCCCACGCCGGTGAGCGTTTTGCTAACGGAATGTGCCGAGGATGGCGAATCCATGCTTGAACAAGACGAGACACTCGTGTGCGTTGTGGACCATGAAGGCGTGCTGGTGTGGATGCTTGCGAAGAAGGCCAAGGCATTGCTTGCGAAGCGGGCAGCGGTGAAGCGGCTTGCCGACGAAAAGGCCTCCGCCGAGTACGCCGAGAAGGTCCGGGCCGAAGCCGAGAAGGCTGCCGCTGAAAAGGTTGCAGCGGGAAAAGCAGCCACGGCGAAGGCGGCCGCAGAGAAAGCTGCGGAGAAGGCAGCCGCTGAGGACGCCGCCCGCGTGGCCGCTGAACAGGCCACACAGCAGCCGGTGCCCGAGCCGGCCCCCGTTGTCCCGGCTCCGGCTGCTGCCCATTAGCCCAACTGTGCTGCGGCAAGAGCCGCCGGTGAGTCACCGCTGTATGTGGACCAGCCCGGATACCGAGGCGGTCTGGACCGTGACAAGGACGGCGACGCCTGCGAGTAAGACGTACGAGCTTGGGTTTGTCGGCACTGCAAGCCGAGGAAAGACGCAAAAAAGTTCCGGCCCGCTACAAGTGCAGCGGGCCGGATCCGAACCAATAACCTATCGAACGAGGCTGCTGCCCGAGTAGGGGAAGTCGTCCACGGAAATCTGCGGACGTGGAGCCATCCTGCTGCCGTCTTCGAAGAACCCGGACTTGGTCATCGCCAGCGTCATTACGGCGTGAGCCGTTGCGTCGCCGAGCTCGAACAATGCCGCGGTGCTTAGATTGTTCATATCGTCACAGGCCTGGTGATAGCACGAGTCATACGGAGCACCCGCGGTTCCGCCATAGACGGCTGCCTCCGCTTCGGTCTTGATTCCCTCTGCTCCGCTGAACAGCCCGCCTGCGGGAATGCCTGCAGCGATGAACGGACCATAGTCGGAGCGACCGTCGAAGGACGTTGGCGAGCTGGCGAGCCCTTGACCTGCGAAGTAGTTTTCGAAGATCGATTCGATCTGGGCGGACCCGGGAGGACCTGCCAAGCCATTCGGGTCATCCGAGCCGTCTCCGTCGTAGACGAATCGGACGTAGTTGGGGGAACCGACCATGTCGAAGTTCAAGTTCGCGTAGATCTTGGACAGCTTGGGATTGCTGAGACTGTCCACATAGTGCGTGGATCCCAACAGCCCCGACTCTTCAGCTCCCCAGAACGCGAACCGCACCTGCTGGCGCGGCTTGATCTTCAACTTCTGCATCTGAATGGCGGTCTCAAGGATCACGCTCGTTCCGCTGCCGTTGTCGTTGATCCCTGCGCCGGCAAGCACGGAATCAAGGTGTGCCCCCACCACCACTGTCTTGTTGCGATTGCCTTTGGGGGAGTCAGCGATGATGTTTTTGGTGGTGCGCATTTCAGTAATGGTGTCAGTGCTGACAGCGACGCTCACAGGACCGGACTGGGTGGCCTGGTACAGTGCGACTCCATCGTCGTAGCTGATGCCGACGACGGGGATGGCTGCCGGATCTCCAAGCGTGACGCCGGTGAGAAGCTCGGTGCGACCGGGGTTGCCCTCATTGAAAATCACCGCGGCGTCATACCCGGCCGCAACAGCGTTGGCAACTTTGTCGGCAAAGGCGCACGTGCCACGCTGAATTAGCGCAACCTCTGGTTCAGTTGCCGAGGCCGGGACGAAGTCCGCAACTGCGCAGCCCGAAGCGGAACTGGGAGTTTCGGTGGCCGGAATGACCAGGTTGGTGGTGGGAACCAGTGCGCCTGTCACGTCTCCGCTGCCCGAGTAATCCAAGGTGGCCACCTCGTAGGGAGTGGGTGTGGGCGAGACTTGTGCAAGCGTCGCCGGGCTGACTTCCTGGTAAAACGGGAACTCGAACTTCTGCTCGGAGACCTTGTAGCCCGCCTTCTTCAACTTCTTCTTGACGTAGTCGGCCGAGGCCTCGAATCCGGGCGTTCCCGAGGCCCGTGTTCCGTCGTTGTTGTTTGCAATTCGCTGCAGGACGCGCTCGTGGGTCAGGATGTTGCCCACCGTGACGGCCTTGCGCAATTTGTTGGTGTTGACGTCATCCACGGCTGACGCGGCCGATACTGGAACCAGCATGGCCGCGACGACCGCCCCGGCTGCCAGCATTGCTCTTCCTTGCATGATTTCTCCTTCGCTCTAGCCCCAAGCGGGGATTACTGCACACGGTAGAGCGTTCCGCAAAGAGGGCGACTGCGATAGGGTCGTTATGCAATTGTTATAAATGGGAGCGTGTTTCACAGCCTAATTGCCGAGGGATCGCAAGGGGATGTGTTATTGGAATCTTTTACGCTGCACGCGCCTTGCTGCCAGGCGCGGGAGCAATTTTTTCACCGCTGGGCACTGGTACGATTCCGGTCAAAACGAAACCCCCGGTTCCCTTGCAATAAAAGGGAACCGGGGGTTTTCAATTGGCGGTGACGGTGGGATTTGAAGCCTTTTATGTGCCCAGCAGTGGCGGCAATTTACCGGATTCTAGGCAAATATTCATCACTGACAGTCATTGAAAACAGGCTGTTTCAGGATCAAATGTGCCCATTATGTGCCCAGATGGCGGAGGATATTCCCCCGCGAAACATCCCCGTCAAGTTTGGCGGCGTCGATCGCCGCTTCAAATTCTTTATCACTGGCTAATGCCATGGCCATTGAGTCGTGCATCTCCTGATCTGAACTGAAGTAGCTACGGATAGCAGCGTTACGGCTCCTGTACGCTTTCTGTTTACATGCTGGGCTACAGAATTTGCGGTCAGCCCTGCCTTCCATGGCGGACCCGCAACCCATGCACTCATGCGTTACGGCTACATGTACGGCTTTCTGCGCTTTGCGGAGGGCGGCAACCCGACACCGGGTCGAGCAGTAAGGGGCCTTACGCCGCTTATCTGCGGCCACAAGCAGAGGAACACCACAATGTGCACACTCGTGCGGCTCCCAGCCCTCTGTGAACTCTGGCGATGAGACCATGAACAAGTTGTCTTTGCCGCCCATTCCGGCGCGGCCAGTCGTGGCGCAGTCATTGCATGCAAGTACTTCGCCCCGATAGTGCTTGAATTTATGCTTCGGTGTAGTCCGCTTTTCGGCAAAGCGCATTTTGACGCCGGGATTCTCGGCAGTGATCGGCCCCAAGCAGATTGGACACTTAGCATCTGTACTCATAACCGTAACGTTACGGTTAGATGTACGTTTATGTCAACTGGGCGATGTTCAGCGGCAACAGTTCCATGCTCGTCCCCGGCAGCGCTGTTCCAAGCGCCACGTACCGGCCTGTTGAATAGATTTCAATGTTCCGGCCGTCGCGGATAACTCGGCCCTTCGTTGGTGCCAGCAAGCCCCAGACGTGGAGCCCTTCACCGGACTGTGAAACCTCCGTGAACGTCCCAGGATTAGCGGCCAGAACCTCGGCAGCCCACGGCAGAATCACTCCGTCAACAATCGCATGGTCAAGATCAATGACGCCTATGCCGTCACCACGGAGAACAAAGCCGAGCCCTGCCCCTGCGGTGGATGCCTGGGCTTCATCGAAGCTTGACCATGTGCGCGGATTGGTAGAGCTGGCAGCACGCCCGGTAACAGTCAGGGGCCGCTTGTCCGGTGCCCGTCGAACCCATCGCCTAAGCTCCATCATCGCGGCGGGAAGTGCTGGCGGCTTGTTCGCTTGGCGGCGGAAATACGTCCCACATTTGGGTGTGCAGAACTTTGCACCACGTCGCGGCAGGTTCATAGCCCCTCCGCAGTACCCGCAAGCCCTTGTTTCCATGCTCCCATTCTACCGTTTTGTACGCGATAAAACCAATGAATACAAGGAACTTGACCGCGCTTTACGGATGCATGGCAAGGGCAAAACTGAGGCTGCCCTCCACCATTTCCGGGGTCAAATATGCTCCATGAAACACCCAAACAGCGCCAAACAGGCCCCTAACGCCGCCTGAAACAGCCCCAAGCCCAATACTGCCGCACCTCGGGGGGGGACAAGCCCTGTCGCTAGTGGAGTGCCTGACGTAGGCGCAGGGAGGGGGCTGCTCCCCTGGGTGTCATCTATGAACTTACAGCCCTTGCGAGCCCTTAGAACGGGCCACCAACCATTGCGGACGTGTGGAAAAAACCGCAGCCTGTGGAATTTGAGCCCCGAGAGTGAAAACCCTCGCTATGCATGGGGTACGGGGCAGCGGGGAGGGGAAGGGTTAAGGCCCCTGGATGTTATCCGGTGAACTTGGTTGGTGCTTCGTGCCTCGTTGCTGTCGTTGCTGTCGTTGCTGTCGTTGGTGCGTTGCCTTGTGTTGGTTGCTTGTCGTGGCAGCGTTGACAGATCACTGTGTAGTGTTCGCCGTCGCGCCGTGTGGTGGCTGTGTTGGGGAGCGTTCCACGGTCGAAGTTGAGCGGCACTGAACAGTCTTTGCAGTGTGTTTGATGTTGTTGTGCTGCTCTGATTGCTTTGATTCTGTCGCGGTTCCATGGGCTGTCTGGCTTGCGTGGCACTGCTGTCCTGTCGTTGGTAATGGGTAAGGCCCCGCACCTTGGAAGATGCGGGGCCTTGTGGTGTGCTGCTTGGCTATGCCGTGATGGTGATCTTGACGGTTGACTTGGGCTGAGGGAAGCCGAACCCAACACGCATGGATGCTCTAATGGCGATTCTGTCAGAAGTGAAGTGGCTCTGGTTACTGACGGCGAGCTGCACGTCTTCCCGCAGGATGGTAAGGGTCTGCACTGCGTCGAGTCCCCAGATGGTCTTGGCGGTGGCCTTGTCACTGACGAACACGGGGCGTCCGAGGATCTCGCGGGGGTTGTCCAGCAGGGCCTTGTTTGAGGTGCCGGTGTCCTTGAGTTTGGCAATGGCCAGGGCGTCGGAGGGGTGGACTACAAACCCGGTGAGGTTGAACCCGGCCACTTCTGCTGCTGAGATTGCTTCTGCGAACACGTCCAGGTTGGTGAGTGTTCCCGTGACGGCGGTGGTGGTGGCAGCGAGGGAGCCGAGGCCCTTCTGTGCCGGGGCGGCGGCGTTACCCAACCATGCGGTGTTGATCTGGGTAATGATGGAGCGGGCGAGGCCGTCACCAACCATTTTCTGTGCGTCGGGGCTGGAATCGTCGGCGAGTTCGCGGGAGACGATGGTCAGGCCTGCAACCTTTGACGGGGTGATGGTCAGCTCGTCCAGCGTCGGGTCATCCGGGGTGATCTCTCCACCTTCTGCGACCCAAGCGGCACCGGCGTCCTTCTTGAGGACGGGGACGCTGAATGATGCGCTGCCGGTCGTGACGACGGTAGCGAGGGAGGGATCAAACGGGAGTGCAAGGGCGGCGACGGGGCCGGTAATGAGGGTGGAGTATTCGGGGGGCAGGATGCCGGTTGCGGCAGCTTCAAGAAAGGTCATTGTGTCCTCCAAGGACGGGTATTTAGTGCGAGTGTGCTTTTTCGGGAGGTCCAGCCTCTACCGGGTGCCCGTCCTGGGGCGTCTAGTCATAAGTGCGGCCCCTGGCCGGCAGTCTTACCACTAGGGCAATTCTACCAGTCCAGGGGCCGTTTGTTGAGCATTCTGCCCAGTTGGTGCGCTATTTGCGTTTCAGTGCGTCACTCCATGTGGGGCCGTCAGTGCCCGCATAGTGGCCTGTGCCGGAGCCGTGGACCGGGGAAAGTCCGAAGTGCAGCCCGAGGCGCTGGTGTGCTTCCTTGACTGCCACGGTGAGCTTGTCAGGGTCCAGTGCACCGGCTTCGTCAAAGAAGTCAGCGGGGTTGGCCCCTGAAGTCCATAGAAGCTCTGCCCCGGCGCTGCTGCCCGGTGGCATGTTCCCGGCGACGATCTGCTTACGCAGGGTGTCCACGGAACTGGTGAGGGTGTCGCGTTCGGCTTCGGTGTCGCGGAGCTGGCGGCGGTACCTGGCTGCTTCGTTGGCTGTCTTGCCTGCCTTGCCTTCTGGGGCCTCGGGAGCCTCTGCGGGCTCTACTACCTCGGCAGGGGCTGGCGGGGTCGGCACGGGCGGCGTCACGGTCGTATCGGGTGCCTCGGGGGCGGTGGTGGTGGTCTCGGTGCTGGTATTGGCTTTGGTGTTCATTTTCATTTTCCTAGTCTGCGTAGATGTTGTTGTTGATCTGGGCTTGCTCGTGAATTTCCTTGTACCGCTTCCACTCGGCTTTGAACCATTTCAGGGAACGCCCGGTGTCTTTGCAGCGCAGTTCCCACAGCTCGGCCAGCTCGTTGGCTGCCTTCGCTTCGGCCTGTGCTTTCACTCGTGCCCGCTCGGCTGCCTTGCGTGCGGCACGCTCCATAACCAGGGCGTCCATGCCGGCGGCTGCAAGTGGTGTGTTACTCATGCTGCATTCCTGTCTCTTGATTCAATGACATTCAAGATGTCATCGGCTATTTGAACGGCGTTCGCTTCGGTGGTGACGATCCACGCACCCGCATGGAAGATGTGCACGCCGGGGATTTGGTCGCCGTCAGGGGTATTGAGGATAGCGGGGATGACTTTGGCGGTGCGCTTGTTGTGGTGCCAGTGTCCGGGGGCTGCTGTGAACGTTCGCGGTGCTTCGGTCGTCATGGTGCGTCCGCCTTGAATCCGTCGGGAATGGTGATGTTGTAACCGCCTATCGCGTCACAGTGTGATGCTCGGTGCCCGCCGGGATCTCCTGGCCCTTCCCATCCGTGGGTGTGGTTCTTGGGGCAGTGTGGACATTTGACTTCGATTACGTAAAAGCCGGGATAGGTCCGGTTGGGCCAAGCTCTGACGGCTACGGCGTCCGGTGCTGTGTTGGTCATTTGGTGGCGCATTGTTAGGCTCCTTCTGTTTTCGGGGATAAAAAAACCGCCATTGGGGGGCGGTGATAATTTCGGGCGGCTTTCATGCTGCACATCCCTGGTGGCGATCGTGTTCATGCTCATGCAGGGGATCGCCGCAGGCGATGCAGAGCTCCAATGTTCCTAAGGGGTCTCCATTAGTTAGGGAGGTAGGAGGATTAGGGAGATTAGGAACATTGACGGCACATTCAGGCTCAATCTCCCTAACCGTCCTAATGTCCCTAACCTCCTGATATATGGGATCTTGACTAGGGAGGTTGGAGCCGTTGTTGAGCCGGAAGGTGAAGCCGCCGCCGAAGCCGTCACGGATTGAAGTGCCGAGCGCGCTTCGGGCTTTCTCGGATGCTGTCTTTCCGAAGCCCTCAGCCTCTAGATGATCCTTGAGATCGTCCACAGAACAACCGTCTGGATGGTCTTCCATGTAGGCGGTGACGGCTTCTTGTGCCTGCTCCTGCTTCGACTTGGGCCGCAAGGCTTGGTCTTGCTGCTCTTTCCATTCGGCAATCAGGTTGCTTATGTTGGTGTGCGCCCTGGTGTAGTTGGCAAGGCAGGCAGTTGTCCCCGGGTCGTCGTCTGAGGCTTCGCGGACATTCTCAATCTTGAGTCGGTACTTCACAGCATTGGCCTTGCCTGTCACGTTGGACTTGTCCGGGCCGATCCATACGAACTCACCTCCTGATTCCTTATCGTCAGGTGACCGTGCAGCGAACAACACCATGCGGGCCTTCTGCCTGAGGACCGCTGTTGAGCCCATAAGGTCACGCGTGCTGGCCGTGGACATTCTGTTGGTGTGGGTCATGAGGATGACGGCGAGCCTGTGGCGCTGTGCCAACATCTTCCACGGGTGCATGGCTTGGCGGGCCTGCTGGGAGTCCTTGAGCGTCAGGGAGCCCGCTACGGTGTCTACCCAGGCATCCACAACAACCAGTGCCGCGTCTATGGCCCCTTCCTCAAGGTAGGCGTCCAGCGTGGCCATATCGCCGTTCATCGCGTTACCGAACACCGGGTTTCCTGTGCCGTCAGCTTCGCTTGAAAACAAGTAGATATGGTTCAGGTCGGCACCGGCCAGCGTAAGCCGCGCCTTGACTTCGCCGGGGTTGTCCTCCGTGACGATAACAACAACATCGCGGGGCTTACGGGCTGGCAGACTTACAGAAGCATCTGCACGGCCTGACGTGATCGCAGCAGCCCACCGGACCCAAGCAAGGGATTTTCCAAGACCTTCCTCACCAACCAACACCGTAATCTCCGAATAGGGTATCCAGCCCTTGGCGAGCCACTGAGTGGGGGGCGGTGCCTTGATGTCGGAAAGCTTGCGCGGCTTGAGGATCGCTCTGCCGTGCTTGTCGTCTTCTGCTTCCTTTGCTTTCCAGTGCTCTTCTGGTGGCTGGGCGTAGTCGTCCGTCATAGTGCGCTCCTTTCTCTGGCCTTGATTACGTCGAGGAAACTGATTGTGGTCACTAGTTCTTTTCGGATTTCTTCCCACAGAGCAGGACGTGCGGCGGCGCGGCACGTGGTGCACAGCCAGTCGGTGGAGTTGTGGCAGTCGCAGGTAGTCGCAATGCAGCCGGCAGTCACTGTTTAGACCACCGTCCGCTTAGCCATGACGTTCTCCATGGTGGTGATGTAGGAGGACATTTCCAGCAGCGCGTGTGAGTACTTGCGAGTCTCGGAGGCTGTCATGGGGTCATCGTCAGTGGTCCAGAAGGTGAGAGTGAACTCGTTGGTGGTGCGGACCCATTCAGCCGCGATGATCCACCTATCACCTTTCATGCCCTTGCCCGTGTAGAGATCACACACTTGGTCTGACGGCACGAATCCGGGAGGGATGCTACCGGGCAGGATCTCGCTGGGCTTGGTAGGGTGTTGCATAGGAACTACTCCTTGGTAGGTGTTTGTTTCTTCGGTCGTGACGGACTTTGGCGAGGCGTCACGGCCTTTTTCTTTGGTGGCGGGTCTGAAGCTCATGCGGTCACCTGTTCGCCGGTCTGCTGACGGGTCTGTGCTTCGATCCACGACAGCACGTCGGCCTCCATGTAGCGGACCGAGCGCCCGCCAATCTTGACGAACTTGGGACCCTGCCCCATGTATCGCATCTGTGCTAATGCGCCAACAGTGGTGTCGAGCCACTCCGCCACTGTTGCTGGCTTCAAAGCCTTGTTCGCGTCCATCATGATCTCCATCTTTAGTAACTTGACCTTCATCTTTTGAATGTCTAGGTTCATAATAATCACATGAATGGGTCGTAGTCAACAATGGCAGGTGCACCTTCATCCTTTGTATGTCAGACTGGTGCAATGGCTGGACAGAAGATGGAACTAGGACCGACTGGGCGCACCGTCGCCGAGAACATGAAACGGGTGAGAGTTGACCGTGGGCTGAACTATGCAGATCTCTCGCGCAGCGTGACTGAGCGCGGCAGGACTATCTCACCCTTAGCAATCCGGCGCATGGAAGAGGGGGGGCGGCGCATTGATGTTGATGACCTGATGGCTTTGGCTATTGCCTTGGGCGTAAACCCAAGCGCCCTGCTCCTGCCGCACTACATCGGCGACGAAGACTATAGCGATGAGGTCACGGCCATGCCGGAAGGGACCACGGCGGCAGATATATGGGCGTGGGGCGACGGGTGGCAAGCGCTGCCCCATGAGCGGTCTAATGCTTTGGTAATTGACGAGGATGCCACCGACATGGAGCGCGGACGGCAGGCGTATCGTAAGTATGCAGCTGAGCAGGGGCAAGGATTCTTGGATCGCATACGCCCTAGCGGGGAGGTGTACACAACAAGAGAATTCATTGCCGGTGTAAGCAAAACCGTATCGGACCTTGACCCGGGGGAGTGGGTTTCGCTGTGGGTTCATACAGGCAAGGCCGACGTGGGCAGTTTTCGCGTTCGCGCATATCCAGAGGGCGGGTGGAGCGACATGGCAAAGTTCTATGACCGAATAAAAACTGAACTGGCCGGGATTGTCGACTCTGGACTTGCGGCACCATTTATCAAGGAAGTTCTGGCGAAGCGAAAGAGCAATGGCGACAGTTGAAGCCTACGAAACTGCCGGTGGTAAGCGGTATCAGGTCCGCTATCGGAAGCCGGACAGGAAGCAGACCAAGAAGCGCGGGTTCAGGACAAAGCGGGACGCTGAACTGTTCCTGGCTTCTGTTGAGGTATCCAAGGCTAAAGGTGAATACATTGACCCCGGCGCGGCGAGGGTCACTATCGGATCATTGGGACCTGCCTGGCTGAAACGGCAGACCCATTTGAAACCGTCGTCTTATCGGCCCCTTGAGATTGCCTGGCGCGTACATGTTGCGCCTGCTTGGGGTTCCACGGCTGTGTCTGAAGTGCGGAAAACTGAGATCCAAGAATGGGTTTCAGGCCTGACAGTGGGGGACGCTGAAGCGAAGCCAGTGCGCCCGCCCAAGGGTGCAACAACGGTTGTCCGGGCCTATGGGGTGCTGGCGTCCATCCTTGACGGTGCCGTGGATGACAGGCGTGTCTTAATCAACCCTGCGAGGGGCGTGAACCTGCCTAGAAAGGTCAAGAAGCCTCACGTGTACCTCTCACACGAGCAGGTGCATTTGCTCGCGGCAGAATCGAAATACGAGACGCTTATCTTGGTACTGGCCTACTGCGGTCTGCGCTGGGGTGAAGCCGTCGCCCTCCAGGTGAAGCACCTGAACATGCTCAAACGACGGATCAATGTTGAGGTAAACGCTGTTGAGGTCGGCAGCAAAATTGAGGTGGGCACTCCCAAGAGCCACAAGAAGCGATCTGTTCCGTTCCCTGCGTTCCTGACAGAGCCACTGGCGGCGGCGTGCGAGGGTAAGCACCGGGACGATATTGTGTTCCCCGGCGTGGATGGGCAATACCTCCGCAGTGCCAGAATCCATGAAGACAATCAGAGTTGGTTCGCTGGTGCGGTGAAGCGTTCAGGTATCCCAAGGATCACACCTCACGATCTCCGCCACACGGCGGCAAGCCTAGCTGTCAGTGCCGGGGCCAACGTCAAGGCCGTGCAGAGAATGCTTGGGCACAGCAGCGCGGCCATGACTCTGGACATCTATGCAGACCTGTTTGACGGGGACCTGGACGCCGTGGCGGTAGCTCTGGATAAGGCAGTCTCACAATCAGATGTGCCCAAACGGTGCCCAAACGTCTAATTCATGACAAAACAAAACCCCTGCTTCCCTTGTAAACAAAGGGAAGCAGGGGTCTTGTAAACTGGCGGTGACGGTGGGATTTGAACCCACGTTAGGCTCTCACCTAAACAACATTTCGAGTGTTGCACCTTCGGCCGCTCGGACACGTCACCAACGCGTCAACCTTACCGGCTCAAGGCCCCACAGCAAAAATGAGCCTGTGGGTGATCATGGACTCGGTGCACAATGGGTACATGGACAGTGCAACGCAGCGTGCATGGAGCTGGCACAAACAAGGCTTGGACGGCTCATTGGCGGGCAGTGATCCGCGACAGTACTGGGAAAGGCCGGATGGGCGCGCTCCATTGGCGGTGACAATCCGTACCTGACATTGTTCGCCAGGGCCGGGATTCGCAGGCACGAAGCCGACGCCGCCGTGGCAGCCTTGGACATCCACGAACTTCCGACGGCGCGCGGCTGCACCTACGTGCTGGGAGCGAGGGACTTCGCTTGGGCACTCACGCTTGGCCAGGGAGCTGCAGAATCAACCGCCAAGATACTCGACAAGCTCGGGGTGTCCCGCGAAGAAATCCACGCCCTTGAATCCCAAACATTGCAGCTGCTCCAGGATGCCGGAGCCAATGGCACCCGGGACCCCCGGCAACTCAAGGACCAGTTGGGCCCCGCAGTGTGCAGGCTGGGGGAGGAGGGCAAGGAGAAGGGCGCCTCAACCACGCTGCCCACAGTGCTGGGACTGCTGCAGGCCGACGGCCGAATCCGCAGAGTCTCCGTCAACGGCAGGTTCGACCAGCAGCGGTATGCCTACACCGCCTGGGGGCTGCCAGCTGCCACGGAGTCGCCGGAGCAGGCGCGGGCCCAGCTGATGGAAAACCATTTGAGCTGGACCGGCGGCACCACGCTCAAGCAAACGCAGTGGTTCACTTCCTTCACCGTGGCCCAGACAAAGGCTGCGCTCGCAGCCGTCCACGCCGTGGAAGTCCGGATCGAGGGAATCGGGCCGGGGGAAGACGGGACTGCGGGAGTCGAGGCCGAGGATGCCCCCGGGCTGTGGATGCTGCCAGCGGATGTGGACGCGGCGGGCGATTTCGAGACTCCGCAGGAAGAACAAATCCAGCTCCTCGCCGGTTCGGACTCGTTGTTTTTGCTGCGGCGCAACGCAAGCGACCACTTTGCACAGGCGGACCGCGAGAACTTGCAGCTCAGCACGAAATATGTCCTCCAAGCCGACCTGCCGGACCATCCCATTGTGGATCGCGGGCGGATCATCGGCCTGTGGCAGTACGATCCCGGGCAGGAGCGCATTGCCCATTGGCTCTTTGGCGCCCCCACGGAGGCGGTGAAGCAGCGTATCCGGGAGGTCGAGGCTTTCATTGGCGAAGACCTGGGCGACTTCCGCTCCTTCAGCCTCGATTCGCCCTCGAGCGGGCAAAAGCGGATTGACGCGCTCAACCAGGCCGGCAGTTAGCGGTGGCCACCAAAAAAGTCCCGCAGCAATGCCGCGCACTCGTCCTCGCGGACGCCCGGAAACACCTCGACCCAGTGATTTAGCCGACGTTCGCGCAGCACGTCAAAGACTGATCCCGCCGCCCCTGCCTTCTCATCCCACGCCCCAAAAACGACGCGCGGCACCCTCGCCAGCACAATCGCCCCGGCACACATGGTGCACGGCTCCAACGTGACCACCAAGGTGCAATCCGCCAAGCGCCAGGAGCCCAAATTCGCCGCTGCTTCGCGGATCGCCACCACTTCCGCGTGGGCCGTGGGGTCCCCATGCGCCTCACGCTCGTTGCGCCCCACACCCAGGATCGCGCCGTCGGGCCCGAGGACGACGGCGCCAATGGGCACGTCCTCGGTCCGCAGGGCAAGCCGCGCCTGAGCCAGGGCAAGGCCCATCCACTCATGGTGGGAGGCTGATATTGGGACGGCGGGACTAGCTGTGGTGGGCACGGCTCAATGGTAGCTTTTATTCATGCGCGTACTGGTTGCGGATCATCCGCTGATTGCCCACAAATTGACTGTCCTGCGGGACAAAGACACCCCGTCGCCGGTGTTTCGCCAGCTCACCGAGGAATTGGTGACCCTGCTGGCGTACGAGGCGACCCGGGAAGTGCGGGTGGAGCCCGTCAACATTGAAACCCCCGTGACCTCCACAGTTGGCACCGGACTGGTCAAGCCCACACCGCTGGTGGTGCCGATCCTGCGCGCCGGCCTGGGCATGCTCGAGGGCATGACCCGCTTGCTGCCCACGGCTGAAGTGGGCTTTCTGGGCATGGCCCGCAACGAGGAAACGCTTGAGGCGATCACCTACGCCGAGCGCCTGCCCGAGGACCTGACCGGCCGGCAGGTTTATGTCCTCGACCCCATGCTGGCCACCGGAGGCACGCTGATCGAGGCCTTCAAGTTCCTGTTTGACCGCGGGGCAGCGGACATCACCTGCATCTGCCTGCTGGCAGCGCCGGAAGGCCTCGCGAAGCTGGAGGCAGCCCACGGCGGACGCGACAACGTGCACGTGGTGCTGGCCGCCATTGACGAGGGCTTGGATGAGAACGCGTACATTGTGCCGGGACTCGGCGATGCCGGCGACCGCCTGTACGGAGTGGTCGACTGAGCCTTTCCGGGGCGCTGACGTCGCTTGTAGTTGCGCCGACGCTGACGACGGGGCCAACTGGCGGCGACGGCGTATCTTTTCGGCCAGTTGGCGAGGTAGCCCCGTCTTCGGCGAAAACGGTGTTTGGATACCCCGTTCTCGGCGCGCACGGGCTCAGGCGTGGGCCCGTGCGCACGGTGGCCCCGTCGTCGCGCGCCCGTCGACGCGCGAAGGAAGGCCGGTGTCAGTCGCCGGAGCGTTCAAGCAGGGATCGCAGCGGCGTCCACCCGATGGGCAACGGCCCCTTGATGGCTGCCCGCTGTCTGTCGGCGTCGGCGGACCAGCCCTGTGTGGTGGTGGAACCCGGGGCAGCAACGGCTCCGCGGGCCACCCTGAATCCCACGTCTTCCAGGATCGCGTCCGGGGCGCTGCCACGGCGCACTGAGGCCCGGGCGCTCCACGAGGGATCGTCCCAGCCGGCACCGCGCAAGCTTCTGTAGTCCCCGTAGCGGGCCGTGTCGGCATAATCCCAGCACCATTCCCACACGTTCCCGATCATGTCGAACAAACCGAAGCTGTTGGCCGCTTTTCCTCCCACGGGTTGCGGACCTGCCACGTGATCGGCTGCCGTCCAGGCGATGTCCGCCAGCTCCCCGTATCTGGGGGTGGAGGTTCCCGCACGGGCAGCCCACTCCCATTCTGCTTCGGTGGGCAGCCGAAAGCCGTCGCTGCCTGGATGCCATGCAACGTTGCGGCCGCTGATTTGATACGCCGGTGCTGCACCGGCCAATGTTGAAGCGGCGTTGCACCAGCGGACAGCCTCGAACCATGTGACGGGGTTGATCGGCACGGTTTTGCCACGCTCGACGTCGTGCTGCGGGGTCTGGTGCTCCAGTGCCAGCCGCTCCGTGGCCAGCCGCTGCACGGCAAGCCATTGCGCGGAGGTGACTGCGGTCCGGCCCAGCTCGAAAGGCAGCAATCCGACGGTGCGAGTGGAAGCGCTGCGGGCGTCGCGCAGCTCGATGGTGCCGCCGGCAATGGCGTTCAACGAAGGAAGGTCGCCAGGCAGCAAGACGGGGTCAGGATTGTTCGACACGCGCCACCTCGACACGTGCTGCACGGCCGGGAACTTTAGTACCAGTTGACGGCGTTTGAGTGGCCCCAGGCGGCGCAAGGGGAACCGTAGCGCTCCTCGATGTAGCCCAGTCCCCAGATGATCTGGGTTTCGTAGTTGGTCTTCCAGTCGCCGGCGACGCTTGCCATTTTTTCTGCAGGCAGGGACTGGGCAATGCCGTAAGCGCCGCCGTTGGGGTTTTCGGCGGAGGTGAGCCATTCCGATTCGCGGTTCCACAGCTGGGTCAGGCAGCTCATCTCGCCTGCACCCCAGCCACGGGTGGCCAGTTCCGCGGAGGCAAAGGCTTGGGCGGCGGCGGGGTCGTCCACCACGACGGGGGCAGCAGCGGGTGCGGGAGCCTTGCTGGGCGCTGCACTGGGCGCTTCGCTGGGGGCGGCGATGGGCTCTACCTTGGCAGCCTGGGCCTTTGCAGCTGCGGAGGTGGGGGCGGCGGACGGCTTCGAGCTGACGTCCGCGCCCGGGAAAGTGATGGGTGCATCAAGCGGAGCCGAAACGGCAGGTGCCGAAGCGTGTCCCGGAGCTGCCAGCAGGTTGGCGCCATTCTGCGCCGAAGCGGTGGTTTCCTCTGATTGGGTCACTGCACCGGCGGCCACGAGCGCCCCGACAACGGCCACGGCCGCCATGCATTTGGCGGTGGTGGTGACACTTGACCTGCCCGCTGCCCTTGTCCCCTTGCCGGCTGCGGAGAGCGCAAAAAGTGACGGGCGGCTGACGTTTTCGGCACGGCGACGGCCGCGTTGGGGTGATGCAGACATGGGTGTGGCCTCTCTACGCCTGCGAGGTGAGCTGTCGGGAACGGACTAGAGAATCCGGCTACGCGGCGCAGGCAAAATGGCCTAAAGTGCTGCGTTGGCTTAACCCCAAGGGCTTCCAAGTGGAGGCCCGCAAAGATTGGTTCCCCCGTCTCTGCCACGGGAATGGAGGGAAATGGGCGGCGGCAGAGCTCGGCGAACCGTCCATCTGTGCCATGAACCGTTGGTGGCTCAGCAGGCACGTTTGCCAGCGTAACGGAAACGAGACCTTGTGTCACATTTTGGTAACGAGCTTTGTAGCAGGGTGAGCAAAACAACATTTACTTAGCAATGCTAACGATATAAAGTGAAAACCCGGTGCACACAAAACATACTTCCTAGGCAGCTGACCCTCGATGACTGACACTTCCCTGCAACGCACGACGCCGGACACCGGGTCGCCCACGCTGGTGGACCCTGCAACGGTGGAGCCCGCGCCGGTGGAGCCCGCGCCGGTGGAGCCCGCGCCGGTGGAGCCTGCGCCGGTGGAGCCTGCGCCGGTGGAGCCTGCGCCGGTGGAGCCTGCGCCGGTGGAGCCTGCAACAGAAGAGCCTGCGCTAGAGGTGGGGAAGTCTGCCGGGCTGCTTGGCAGGGCGGGCAGGGCCGGCAGGTCCATTGGCGCCGGACCCCTGGCCGCCGAACTGCGGGTGGCAGTGATGCGCACCTCGCGCCGGTTGCGGGCCGAAGCGGCGTCCACGGACATCAGCCCAGGGCAGTATTCAGTGCTGGCGGCCATCTTGGAAGGTCCCCGGACAGTGGGCCAATTGGCCGCCAGGGAACAGATCCAGGCCCCTTCCATGACGCGGATCGTCAACGCCTTGGCTGCCTCAGGGCTGGTGGGGCGCGGGGAGAACCCGCAGGACAAGCGACAGGTGCTGGTGAGCATCACGGAGTCCGGCTCCACCGCCCTCCTGCGCGCCCGGTCCAAGCGGACTGCGTGGCTGGCCCGGCAGGTGGCTGCACTCACGCCGCAAGAACGTGCCACGCTCCACGAGGCGGCCTTGATCCTGCAGGAGATGAGCGCCTAAGTGAATTCAATGTTTCGCGCCCTCAAGGTATTCAACTACAGGCTCTGGGTGACAGGAGCGCTGGTTTCCAACATCGGCACGTGGATGCAGCGGGTGGCCCAGGACTGGTTGGTGCTTACTGTCCTGACCCACAACTCGGGGACCGCCGCCGGCATTACCACCGGCCTGCAATTTTTGCCCATCGTGTTCCTTGGCCCCTACGCGGGACTGCTCGGGGACAGGGTCAACAAGCGCAAGCTGTTGCTCATCACGCAGACCGCCATGGGGTTTTGTGCGCTTTTGTTGGGAATCCTGGTCGTCACGGGGTCTGTACAACTGTGGCACGTGTATGCGTTGGCGCTCCTGCTCGGTGTTGCCAGTGCCTTTGATGCGCCGTCGCGGCAGGCCTTTGTCTCTGAAGTGGTTTCGAAGGAAGACGTGCCCAACGCCGTCGCCCTCAACAGTGCCTCCTTCAACCTGGCCCGCCTGGCCGGCCCGGGCGTGGCGGGGCTCGTCATTGCGATGGTGGGGACCGGCCCGGCTTTCCTGATCAACGCTGCAAGCTTTGCGGCCGTGATCTTCTCGCTGTGGAGGATGCGCACCAAGGAACTGTTCCCTGCCGTTCGGGTGCCGCGCGCCAAGGGGCAGATCCGCGAGGGGCTGGCGTACATCCGCCAGCGCCCGGACCTGATGATGATCATGGTCCTTGTATTCCTGGTGGGCACCTTCGGCATGAATTTCCAGATTACCAACGCACTCATGGCCACGACCGTGTTCCATTTGGGTCCGGGGGAGTACGGGCTGCTGGGCTCGGTCATGGCCGTTGGAACACTGGCCGCAGCCCTCATGGCTGCGCGGCGCAAGAACATGCGCATGCTGTACATCGTCGGCGGGGCGCTCGCGTTCGGCGTAACAGTGGCAATCGCAGCCTTCATGCCCAGCTATGTCCTGTACGCACTGGCCCTCGTGCCCGTGGGGGTCGCCTCGTTGACGTTCATGAACGCATGCAACACCACGGTGCAACTGAATACCGATGCGGCGATGCGTGGCCGGGTGCTCGCTGTTTACATGGTGGTCTTGCAGGGCGGCACTCCCATCGGCGCTCCGCTGGTGGGATGGATCGCCACTGAATTCGGCGCCCGCTGGTCCCTGGGCATGGGAGCCGTGGTGGCCATCCTGGCCGGCCTGGCAGCCTTGCTGCTGATGAACCGACGCAACAACGTCAGGCTGCGCGACCAGTTCAGGGGCCTGCGGCCGTCCTGGCGGGTGTTGGTCCCGCATCGCTCCGGAGCCTAAGGGCAGTCCCGCCGCAGTCGCCACGCCCCTCGGCCGCTCCACTCTCAGTTCTCTCGACGCCTGGACTCTTCGGCCGCTCGATGCCTCGAGCCATGGGCAGCTCGGTTGCGGCAGCAGACAAGCCCGGCCAGCCACCCCGGGAAGTCGACGATTGGTAAACTCCTGTTTACCTAGCGTGAAAAACTGGCAATTCTCTGGGTTCCCTCCATGAGTTGCCCAAGGAAGCTCAAGCGTGCATTGGCACGAGATGAATATTTTTGCTCGAAACGCGTATTTGATCAAATTAATGTCGGTAATAGCCGTGTCATTATTGATTATATTTGACACAAGCCGTCATTTGCCCGCAAAACGAGAGCAATGCAACAACGCGACGTTGGTCACAAATTAGCGCAGAATCCCACATGCTGGACGCTTTGGGCCTTTGTTACTTGCAAGTTCGCTTTGTTACGTAGCAAACTAGCCCATGTGAACAACCACTCAGTGAACTCTGCAGCCGCAGCACCGCTCCGTCTCGGAGCGACCGGACGGTTTCTTTGTGGTTGTCGAATGCAGGCCTAACTAACAACCCTGGTAGCCACGCACCGCCAGCACCCACGCAACGCGGGACAGGCACGCACCAGTTTTGGCCTCTGGGCCGGCCCTGGCACAGGGCAGCAAAGGTTCTGGAGTGCAGAACCAATGGAAGCATTCGCGCCGTTGAGTACGGCCATACACCTAGGTAGTTCAATGTCAGTAGCATCTGGATACGTCCACATTTCCGTACGCAACGCCGCCAAGGCCGTCGCCCGCAGCACAGGGACCGGTTCGCTGGCAGGCCCCGTTTCAACCGAGCAGCCCGGCTATTCCAGCTTCCGCCCCGAATCATCCAGCGCCGCCGACCGGCTGCGCGCCTACCCGGGAAGCGACAGCAATCCAATGACAGCACCCACCCCAGTGATTGCCGGCGGTGCCGAGAAACTGCGCGGCGTCAGCCCCGACAATCTCGCCCGCGGCTTTGTCCTCTATGTTGGCGTCGACGAAGACACCGCAGCGGCAGCCGGCACCTCGCTGGCCAAGCTGGCCCAGGACATCCGTGCCTACGCCCAAACCCTTGTCCCGCAGGCCCAGAGCTACGCCGCGGTGGCGATTGCGCCGTCGGACGCTGTTGGCACACCCCTGGACGTGGTCCGCTCAACGTTCGGCGACCCCACCGTGGCAGCGCGCCAGCGTCACGAAGCGGTGCGGATTCCGGTGGCCGAGCAACGCCCCTCCGGCGTGCTGATCGATCTGGCCCGCCGCGAAGTCCACCTCGACGGGGACACGCTGAACCTGACGTTCAAGGAATTCGAGCTGTTGAACTACCTTGTCGAAAACGGCACCCGCACCGTGGGCCGCGACGAACTCCTCGAAGGCCTGTGGTCCAACGCCGACGAGGTCCCCAACGAACGCACCATCGACGTCCACATCCGCCGCCTGCGCTCGAAGCTGGGCCGCCTGGCCAACACCGTGCGCACCGTCCGCGGCGAGGGTTACCGCTTCTACGAGCACCCCGAAGTGGTTGTCTGGGCGGCACCCGAATACTCCATCTGATCCCCACGCCCCAGCTCGGCAAGCACGACGGCGGACAGCTCACCTGGCGGGTGGGTGCTCCGCCGTCGTACTGCTTTAACGGTGGTTCCACTGACGCCTGGTTCAACTCGAGCACGGCTCAACTAAACTGTGGGAATGAGCGAACACCACATCAAGCGGCTGATTCTGATGCGCCATGCCAAGGCGGCCTTCCCGCTGGGCGTGGACGACCATGACAGGCCGTTGGCCCAGCGCGGACACAACGAAGCACCGCTGGCCGGCAAATGGCTCGTGGAAAACAACACGGTGCCTGATTTCATCCTGTGCTCCTCGGCGCTGCGCACCAGGCAGACCTGCACCTGGGTGTGCCAGCAGCTGGGCGAGAAGGCGCCCACTCCGAAGCTGGAGAGCGCGCTTTACGCAGCCGGTGCCACTTCGATGCTGTCGGTGGTGAACCACGTCCCCGAGACCGTCAACACGCTGATGGTCATCAGCCACATGCCCGGGGTCCAGTCCTTGGCGTTGCACCTGGCCGCCAGGGATTCGGACCAGGACGCCTACATGGACTTGGCCTCCGGTTTCCCCACCAGCGCCTTTGCCGTCTTTGAACACAGCGGGGACTGGGCAACCCTTGACGGACAGGACGCCCAGCTGACGAACTTTGTGGTGCCGCGCTAGTTTGCAACGCGGCTACGCTTCGATTTCGGGCATCAGCGTCTTGAGCGTCCACGTCTTCTTCGTGGCCACGGCAGCCCAGGCGAGCAGGAAGCCCAGCACCATGTAGCCCAGCAAACCCAACACAATGGGCACCAGCGGCGCCAGATCCGCTCCGTAGATGAGGTGTCGCATGCCTTCCACCACGTGGCCCATGGGCAGCACCTGATGCATGATGTGCAGCGGTTCCGGAATGGTCTGCCAGGGGAACGTTCCACCTGAAGAGACCAGCTGGAGCACCAGCAGGATCAGCACCACAAACTTTCCGGGGGTGCCCAACAACGCGACAATGCCCTGAATCAACGCGGTAAACGCCAGGGACGCCAACAACAGCAACCCCAGTGTCAGCCATGGATGGCTCGGCTCCAGGCCCAACCCAAACTTCACTACCGCGTACAGCAGCAACGCCTGGACGGTGGCCACGGTGGCAAAGGGCAGCCAACCGCCAATGGCAATCTTCCACGCCGGGGCATTGGAGGCCAGCGCCCGGACCGTGAGCGGGCGCATGACCTGGACCAGCATGAACGCGCCAATCCACAGGGCAAGAACCAGGAAGAACGGGGCCAGGCCCGAACCATAGTTCGCTGCCTGGGCCTGCGAAATCGACTCAACCCGGATGGGGTCGGCAATGACCCCGGCCGCGTTTTCCTTCTCCTTGTCATTGGGATCCGGAACCTGCCCTGCCCCCTTGCTCAACTGGGTGGACAGTTCGGTGGAGCCTGCCGATAGCTTGCCTGAGCCGTCCTTCAGGTCGCCGGTGCCGGTGTTGAGCTTCGCGGCTCCGCCGGCCAGCTGCGTGGCTCCGTTCAAGGCGCTCTCCTGCCCTGTGGCCAGCGTTGCCGCCCCGTCGTACAGTTCCCCGGCCCCGGCGTGGGCCTGCGAAATCGCCGCGGTGAGGGCCGGCGTCGCGCTTGCCAGCTTGGCGGCTCCGGCCGCGACCGCCGCTGAACCGTCGGCCAATTTTTGAATGTCGGCGGCATCGGTGGCGAGCTGGTCCTTCACGTCCGTGACGGCCGCACTGCTGGTGGCCGATTCCAGTGCAGAACGGATTTCCGCCGCCTGCTCGGTAGTGAGAACCTTGTCGGCAACCAGCGCGTCGAGCTGGCCGTCAATGGCCCCTGTGGCCGCATCGTCCAACTTCCCGGCCGTGCCGATCGCTTCCTGGACCTTGGTGTTCAAGGCAGCATTGCCTGCGGCCACGGCGGCTGCACCATCGGAGAGTGTCTTGGTGTCCGCCGGCAGGGTGGCGGTTTGAGTCTCCAACTGGTCCAGGCCCTTGTCCAGGGCGGCAGCGCCGGACTGCAGCGCCTTGGCCCCCGTCACCAGCTGCTGCTGTCCGGCGACCAGGGAATCGGACCCCTTGACCAGTTCGTCGGTTCCCGACTGCAACGTCCCCACCCCCTTGTCAAGGGCGGTGGCGCCGTCCGCCAACTGTTGCGCGCCGTCGGCCGCCTTCACCAGCTGGGCGTGGATGGTGCCATAGCCGGTCAGCAGCGAATTGGCTGTTTGCTCGCCCACCTGCTGTGCCACCGAAGCATGCACCTGCGTGGCAACCTTGTCCACGATGGAGGTCAGCAGGTAGTTGTTGGCGTCGTTGGTGGTCACGCTCATCATCGCTTGCGTGGCCGCGTCAAAGTTCTCCGGGGAGGCCAGATTGGCCGAAAAGTCCTTGGGAATGGTCAAAGCGAAAGCAAATTCCCCGGCCTTGACCCCGGCGTTGGCTTCCTCCGGCGTGTCCACCCGCTCCCAATCAAACTTGTGGCCGTCAATGAGGTTCTTGGCAACGTCGTCGCCAACCTGCAGCTTCTCGCCGTTCTTGGTGACGGCGCCCTGGTCCTGAACCACCACGGCGGCCTTGAGCTGGTCGAGGTTTCCGTAGGGATCCCAGTTGGCGTAGAGATACACGGCCCCGTAGAGCAGCGGGACCATCACCATGGCCACGATGGTGAGCTTGGGCAGGATCCCGCCCGTCATTCGCTTGAGTTCGGACAACGCCAACCGGAAGACTGTCATTTGCTTTCCTCCGCGGCCTCATCGGCGAGCGTTGCCGTGCTGGATGGGTTGGTGCTGGATGGGTTGGTGCTGGACACATCGGGGCTGGATGGATCGGTACTGGTTGGGGCGGGGTCGGATGGGGCGGGGCCGGGCAGATCGCCGGGGGGCGCTTCGTCGGTGGGGGCGGCCGGTTCGGTCGGTGGGGTGGTGCCGCCTTCGCTGGTTTCCGACGATCGGCCGCTGGCGGCCTCCCGTCTCCCTGACGCAGCAACAGATGACACCACCCCACCGCTGTCTTCCACGCTGTCTGCGCTGTTCGCGTTGCCGGCAACAATGGCCGGGCCCTCCCAACGATCCGGGAGCCGTCCCACCACGCCCACCACCAGCAGCTGCCGGGGCTGGGAGCCTGCAGCGATATGGGGGCCGAGCCCCAATTCCCCTGCAGCGGCCTGCTCCAACAGCGGAAGCCAAGCGTCGACGTCGGCCGTGTGGCGGTCCGGGGAGTCCACCACGAGCAGGTCGACGTCCCGGTCAGCCAGCGCCAGCTCAAGTTGGAGGTGCAGGAGCCGGGCCGGTGCAAGTTCGTCGATCCAGTTGTCCAGGATGTCCCGGAAACCGTGCGTGACAAGCCACTCCGTGGGGCGGGTCCGTTCACGGAACTTGGTCGGCACCAGCGCCAGGTCCTCCGAGGCTAGGGACTTGACGGTTAAATGGTATTCCGGAGCGTTGACATCGGGCGCATCAATAATCGCGCTGCTCCGGCGGAGGGAGGCCATGGAATCATTGTGGCCGAGCACCACTGTCCCGGTGGAAGGCTTCATGCGGCCCGTCAAGGCGAGGGCCAGCGCAGTGCGCCGCTCCTGCCCGTCGGCCTGAACCAGGAGGACCTCGGCCCGGTTCGCCTCCAAGGTGGTGGCAGGGAGCAGCGTGTGCCGCCTGCCGTCGATGTGCAACCGGTTCGTGCTGAGCATGGGAGGTGTTCCTTCGGCAGGGGGTGAGCAGCCTTAAAGTATCAGTGCGGGACATGCCATGCAAGAAATGAGCGCTTCCGCTCAACCATCCAGGGGAACCGTGCCCTCGCACAGAATCTGCGGGTCGGGGCGTGCATGGTTGTCGGCGTTGGGACAGGCGCCGGGGGCCTACAGCCGGATGTACGCCCAGTTCTCCCACTGGCGTTGGGCGAGGTGCAGGACGGCGGACGGGACGGTTCCGACCCCGGGCAGCAGGTTTTCCCTGTCCAGCGCCGCCGCTCGCATGCTGTTTTCACAGGCGAAGACCGCAATGCCAGCCTGCTGTGCGTCGAATACCGGGATTGAGAGACCGCCGTCCACAGCCAAGGCTGTGACTGCCTTCCCTTGAATGACAATTTCAATGGAGGCCGCGGGCAGGGCCGCTGCAGCGTTCAGGGCGCTGCGGAAAACACCGGCCACCTGCTCGCCGGTTACGCCGAAGCCATGAAAAACCAGGCCATTTCGTGTGTCATTCGCATCTTCATTCCCAGCTGTCATGGGAGCTTCCTTTCACGTGGGCCCCGTCCACGGGAACCCCTCAAGTTTGGCTGCTGCGTTCATTCGCAGCAGAGCGCCGATGGAGTCTACTGCCTGTAACCTTCAACTTCGCTGGCGGGGCGCACCTGCGCGTTGTCGGGACTTTCTCCTGCATGAATCTTTGCCTGCCGCTGGCGCAGCAGGTCCCAGCACTGGTCCAGCTGGACCTCGATTTTCTGCAGCTGGGCGGCACGCTCCGGCAGCTTGGTCTGGTCCGCAGTGGAATCCCGCAGGTCTTGTTCCGTCTTGACCAGTTCCGCGATCTTGTGGTGTATCTGTTGATCGTCCATTGCGCATCTCCCTGCCGTCGTGTGGTTCGCCTTGCGCCGTCGCTCTTGCGCCGTCCATCTTTACGTTAGTGCCATTTTGGCCCGTCGGCGAGGGGAGAATCGGCTACGAGGATTGCTTGGACAGCTTCGGGTCCGTCGGGTGCAAGCTCTTGCCACGGCAGCCGCGGCAGCCACTGCCGACCGGCAGGGGGCACGGTTGGTGCCAACTTCACCTGTTGGGAGGTCACCGCTATCAACAACTCCTCACTCGGTGAAGCAACCTTCACCCATGACGCTTCCGGGCGGATCATGGTGTGTAGAAGACCACGGTCATGCCCTCGTAGCCGGGCGCCACCTCGCCGTCTCGGGTGGGCTCCGGGGTGCCTGTGATGGCAAGGAAGCAGCGTCGTTGTTGGTATCGACCCACGTCGCGAAGTTGGTCATATCTAGGGCCAGGGTGGAGGTGTCCAGGTCGTGGTCCTTCACGATGCGGGCCGTGATGCGGGCGCTGACGTCCTCCAGGTGGGTGGGGGTGAGTTGATTCATCGCGTCCCAGAAGCGGCGGTGGCCCAGTTTCGCGGCACTGATGTTCGTGAAGCGAGGTCCGGCGGTGGTGGCCCACCAATCGGCGATTCGCGCTCTGGAACATGCGGCCACGACCCGGTTCAGTGCGGCGATGGCCAGGAACTGGCCCACGCTAATGCCCCTGACCGGGTCGGTACTGCCGAGGACGTCGTCGATGATCTGTGCGATGTCCAGGGATCCGAGCATGCCCCAGACGGCGGCGATGTCACCGAATGTGTGTGGGCGCTGCGCAGCGTGGTGCCGGACGCTTCGGCACTGGCGAGTTTGGCCAAAACCTCCTCGGAGGAGCCCAGATACGTCTGGGAGACGATGCGGGGTTTTCCATCGATGCGTGCCGATTCCACGGCGTACGGGCAGGTCTTGTTTCCCTGTTTCTTGGATACGACGGAAGTCATATATAGGAAATACATGATTTTCCGCGTGATCACACAACACAACGCCACGTTTCACCAGAAAACTCGGAAACTCCCGCTAGCAGTTACTCGTAACAATATGTACTATTATTATGAGTAACTCGATAAGTCATAAAAATAGGATGGCCGCTTTATGAGTACCAACTCATCCTCAACGCAGAGTGAGCACGGATGGCCCAGCCTCGATTGGGAACAGCAAGACTGGGTTCCGGCTACGGCTGGCTACGGAATGCAGCAATCTGCCACATACTCACGCTACAAATCGGCCCTGCCTAGCAATATTGCCGACGAAACACCTGTTCCTGACTCTGCAACGCTGATCCTCGCCGAAGAAGCGGTTTACGAATTGACGCGGTTTGACGCGGAACTCGGGCACAAAGTGGCAACTTTCGCACCCGTGCTACTGAGATCAGAGTCTGCTTCTTCCTCTCAGATAGAAAACCTGACGGCAAGTGCACGCGCCATCTTTAGCGCCGAACTGGGACTGAAGAAGAGCCGGAATGCAGAATTGATTGCCGCAAATACCGGGGCCATGACGGCTGCTTTGAAACTGGCAGGAAGTATTTCCTCAAATTCAATCCTCCAGATGCACGGCGCGCTGATGGAGAACCAAAGCATTCATCAGGCAGGCCAATGGAGAGATGAGCCGGTGTGGATCGGAACACGGAGCGATACACGCGTTGGTGCGGACTTCGTGGCACCCCAACACACCAGAGTGCCCGAACTTATCAATGATCTGGTCATTTTTTCATCACGAGTCGATGTTCCAGCGTTGGTCTCGGTGGCCGTGGGCCACGCACAATTTGAGACCATCCACCCGTTCACCGATGGCAACGGCAGAACAGGGCGTGCACTGGCGCAATCGATCCTGCGATTCCGTGGCGTCACCAGAAACGTGGCCATCCCCGTATCGGCAGGCTTACTGGCCGACATTGAGGGGTACCACCGCGCACTCACCGCATATCGAGAGGGCGAAGTCGCCCCAATTGTTCGTGCCTTTGCCAACGCGGCGTTGAGGGCTGTCACTAACACCCGCCAGTTGGTCCAGGACATTGAGACTATCCAAGAGTCTTGGACCCACCAGCTCATGGCGCGCAAGAACAGCAATGCCTGGCGAATGCTTGATGTCATTGCCCGACGACCCGTGATTGACTCCGCTACAGTGGCGTTGGAGCTTGGGGTGGCGCAACCTAACGTATACCCGCCGCTGAAGGCTCTGGTCGAGGCCGGAATTCTCCAGTCAAAGGCAGAGCACAGGCTTGGACCTTTCTGGCGAAATGACGAAATCCTGAACGCCATCGATGCCTTTGCCAAACGGGCTGGCCGCCGGGCGAAGTCCTAGCCCATAGTCGCGCTTGTAGGGCGTGATGGCGGGGCCAGCCGCGCGGATTGACCCTACAGGCCTTAGAACGTCGGCCAGGAAGGGCCACCAGAAAAACCCGCTACATCTGTACTAGAACTCAAGAACTCAAGAACTCAAGAACTCAAGAGCTCAAGAGCTCAAGAGCTCAAGAGCTCAAGAGCTCAAGAGCTCAAGAGCTCAAGAGCTCAAGAGCTCAAGAGCTCAAAGGTCAACTCATCCGCGCTGCAGCGACCGTGGCAGACGGCCTAGGTGAGGTCCTCGGCGTCGTACTTGGAAAAACGATCAGGCGAAGGATGGCTGATCGGAACACCACACCTACCCGCCGGTAAGATCTTGACCTACGAAATTTTCGACTACCATGTGACGCGCTCGGGTCAGCGACTCTTTCCTTTGATGAGTCTGGCCGTCCCACCCGGGTTGACACGGTGGATGGTTCCGCGGAACTGATCACCTACGACGCGGCCGGGAACTCGGTGGAAATCCTCGACGGCGAAGGCTCACTGACACTGTTGGGCCGGGACGTGGCAGGGAAAATCACCTCGATCACCTCACCCACCGGTGCCGTGACCTAGTATGAACACGATGAGTGCGGGCGGCCCTGGAAAACCCGTGACCACCGTGGGGTGGCGTGCTGCCCGCCCCACCAAGCAAACAGACCCCTGGGTTGTCCTGGGTACCGGGATCATCCCCATGGGGCAAGACTAGCGCACCGCAAGTTGCCTTCCGAGACCCTGCGGCAGCGGCAACAACATCCATTTGTTTGCCAAGGCTTACCAAGTCACCAGCGGGTGGGGCTCCGACGGTTGGGGGCGGACCTGCGTCGGCGCGAAAGCGCGGGGTTTCCCTTGACTGCGATGGACCATGCACCGAGCGCCAGCGCCGCGGCAATCAGAGCGTCGAAGAGCACTAGATCCGCACCGGCACCCGTGAACGCGTTGACCATCCCCATAACCACAAAGACTGCTGCCGCTGCGGCCACGCACAAAGAAAGAATCATCGCCCAAAGGGGCAAGTTCCTCAGTTCCTTCACAATCGCCAACTCCTCGGGAATAGCGCGAATGAAATAGTGTTCTACATCATACGCTGGTCAGTTTCCCTGCCGCTGGCGGCGAAGGCCACAACCCGGCATCACCGCGTCCGGCGCGTTAGTCGGTGAGTGCCGCCTTGAACCATCCGGTGATGGTGGCCGGGTGGGTGATGGCCGTGCCGACCACCACGGCAAAGGCGCCGGCATCCAGGGCTGCGCGGGCCTGGGCGGGGGAGTGGATGCGGCCCTCGGCGATCAGCGGCCTGCCGAGCTTGGCGTCGGCGATGGCGGCAATGAGTTCAAGGTCCGGGCCGTCGGTCTTGGGGCGTTCGCCCGTGTAACCGGCCAAGGTGGTGCCAATGAGGTCGGCACCTGCCTCGACGGCGGCCACCGCGTCCTCGAGCGAGCCGCAGTCCGCCATGACGAGGGAGTTGGAGTTTTCGTGGACCCCGGCAATGGTCTCGGCCAGAGTCAGTCCGTCGGGGCGTGGGCGCCGGGTGCCGTCAATGGCAACAATCTGGGCACCTGCGCTGGCACAGGCCAAGGCGTGGCGCAGCGTGGGGGTGATGAAGACGCCGTCGTGCCCGTCCTTCCACAACCCGATGACGGGAACCTCCACGGCGGCGCGCGCAAACTGGATGTCGGCGATGCCCTGCACCCGGATGGCTGCGGCCCCGCCGGTCACGGCCGACGCCGCCACCTGGGCCATGGTGCGCGGGTCGCGCATCGGCTCGCCGGGGTACGCCTGGGCGGACACCACAAGCTGGCCGGCAAGCTCGTCAAGATTGGTCAATTTCAGCGTCACGGTGACTCCTAGGGAAAGAATTGGAACTACTTTAGCGGGCAAGGACCAGGGAGGCTGCGCCCAAAATTGCGGCCGTGTTGCCCAGCGTTGCCCTGACCACCGACACCGAGGCCAGCGGGGCGAGCAATTCGGCGCGCAGGGCCGGCACCATGGTGTCCCACCATAGCTCGCCGGCATCCGCCAAGCCGCCGGAAACCACGACGACGGCAGGGTCGAGGATGTTGATGAGACCGCCCACTGCCTGCCCGGCGGCGGCGGCTGCCGTGGAGATGACGTGCAGGGCCAGCTCATCGCCGGCCCTGGCCGAGGCAAAGACGGCTTTTGTGTCTTCCAAAGCGGCGCTGCCGCCGCCACGCAGGTAGGCGGCGTGGATGGCGGGTCCGGAGGCGATGGCCTCGACGTGCCCGGCATGGCCGCAGGAGCACGGCAGGGGAGTGCCGCGATCCACGGCGTAGGGGGAGGCGAAGTGGCCCACGTGCCCGCCCACAAAGTGATGGCCCAGCAGCGGTTGCCCGTTGAGCACAAAACTGCCGCCCACACCGGTGCCAAAGGCTGTCATCAGTACGGAGTCCTTGCCTGCGCCGGCGCCCTGAGCGGCTTCACCGAGAGCGTGGGCATGGACATCATTGACGACGGCGCAGCGAAGTCCCAGCCTGTCGCCCAGTCCCGCGGCAATGGCAGTTCCGGTCCAACCCAGGATGGCGTCGGTGGCGGAAATGACGGTGCCTTCGGTGGCGTTGATGACGCCGGCGGAGCCAACGCCTACAGCGTCAACGACGGCACCCATGGCGGCGGCACGTTCAACGAGCGAGCGAACCAGCGCGGCTGTGGCGTCAAGGATGGCTTCCCCGCCGTCGCGGTTGAGGGTGGGAATCAGTTCGGTGAACAGCACCGAGCGGTCCTCTGCCACGACACCGGCAGCGGTCTTCGTTCCGCCAAGATCAACACCTACTACGTACCGCATGCACATTCCTTCAAAGCAGTGGAGAGAAGATAAAGCAGAAAGCCAAGCTTCCATTCCGCTGTCCGGACCAGATGATGGGCCAGACAACGGCAAAGCAGCTTGGAGCGGGTGGGTGGGCCCACGCGCCCGAGGGGCCCCAACCGAATTCGCGCCAGCGGATTCAGTTGGGGAGGGTGTGGGGACTAGATCAAGCCGGTGCGCTCAAGGATAACCTTGATGGCTGCCGTCTCGTCCTCGTCGAGGGAGAGCATGGGGGTGCTCATGACGTTGGTCTTGATGACGCCCATGAGCATCAGTGCGGTCTTGAACGCGCCCAGGCCCGCGGCGTTTCCGGACACCCGGCCGGCCTTGGGGGTGTAGACGATGTTGAAGACGTCGGCGATGCGGTCCTGCTCTGCAGCAGCACCGGCCCAGTCGCCTGCGACCGTGAGGTCGTACAGGCGGCGGTACGCTGCCGGGTCAACGTTGCCAAGGCCAGGAACAATGCCTTGGGCGCCACCGAGCATGGCACCGTCAACAACCACTTCGTGGCCGGTGAAGATGTCAAAGTTCGGGATGTCGCGGGCGGCGATCAGCAGTTGGCGGAAGGAAACGTCGTCGCCCGAGGAGTCCTTGACACCGGCAATGACGCCTTCGCGGCCCAGCTCGACGAGCAGGTCCGTGGGCATCTTGAAGTGGGTGCGCACGGGAACGTCGTAGGCGAAGACCGGGACGTCCACGGAGGCGGCGATAGCACGGAAGTGGCGGCCGTTCTCCTCGGCGTTGCTGATGGCGTAGTACTGGCTGGTGGCCACGATGGCGTCGGCGCCGAGGGAGACCATGCGAGCGGCTTCCTCCAGCACGCGGTTGGTGGTCTGTTCAACAGCACCAACGAGCAGCGGGACCTGTCCGGCGTTGACGCCGGCAATGGTGGTCATGACGGTGTCGCGCTCGGTGTTGGTCAGGTGCGTGACTTCGCCGGAGGAACCGTTGACGAACAAGCCGGAGACGCCGCCGTCGATCAGGTGGCGGGTCAGGTTCTCCAAGGAGGGGACGTCGATGGCGCCATCGGCGGTGCGGGGGGTGCAGACGGGCGGGATGACGCCCTGGAAACGAGAAGCGACGGTAGTCACGTGAATTACTCCAAAATTGTGTTGATAAATAGGGAAAACAGGGGGTTTTAGTGGTGAAGGAGGGAGGGCGCGGCGCCCAGGAGCTTCTTCGTGTAGTCGTTGGCCGGGTTCTCGAAGATCTGGGCCGCGGGGCCCTCTTCAACAATCTGGCCGAAGTACATGACGGCGATGCGGTCTGAAACGTATCGCACCGTCTGGATGTCGTGGCTGATGAAGACCATGCCCAGGTTCAGTTCCTTCTTCAGGTCCGAGAGCAGGTTCAGCACCTGGGCACGGACCGAAACATCCAGTGCGGAGGTCGGTTCGTCGGCCACGATGATGTCCGGGCCAAGGGCCAGTGCGCGGGCAATGGCGACGCGCTGGCGCTGACCACCGGACACTTGCGACGGCGTGACCTCGGCTGCCGACTGCGGCAAACCAACCAGGGAGAGCAGCTCCGCGACCTTGGCCAGGCGCGAGGCCTTGTTGCCAATGCCGTGGATGGCCAGGGGATCAACCAGAATGTCTTGGATGGTCATGCGCGGGTTCAGTGCCGTGGAGGGGTCTTGGAAGACCACTGCCACGGAACGGCCGAAATCCTTGCGCATCGCTGCGTTGCGCTTGATGGCCGGCTTGCCACGGAACAACACTTCCCCGGATGTGGGCGTCTGCAGGCCAACCAGCACCGAGGCCAGCGTGGACTTGCCACAGCCGGATTCACCCACAATGCCCACGGTTTCCCCGCGGCTGATGGAGAAGTCCACGCCGTTGACGGCCTTGACATAGCTGGGGTGGAACAGCCCGCCGGAACGGGTCCGGTGGTGGACATGCAAGTCCTTGAGTTCAATAACAGGGGTTGCGCCGTGTCCGGCAGCTTCTACCGTCAGCTTGCTCATGAGGCACCTTCCGTTTCTGCCCCGGCGGAAACCGGCTGGGCATCGTCGAGCTTGTGGCTGGCCCAGAAGTGCTCGCCCGAGACGCCATCGCCCGAGACGCCATCGCTCGAGACGGGGACAAACGCCAATTTCTGGTTCGGGTCGGCGTCGGGACGCTGGGAGCGACCGGCAAACCTGTCGCCGGAGGCAAACTCACGGGGTGAAGGAACCGTTCCGGGGATCTGGTGCAACCGGGCGGCGTCGGACTCAATGGAGAGCACGGCGCCCAGCAGGCCACGAGTGTATTCGTGGGTGGGGTTTGCCAGCAGTGCCGAAGCCTGTGCGGATTCCACCACCTGGCCGGCGTACATGACGGTGATCTTGTGCGCCAGCGAGGCCACCAAGGCGAGGTCGTGGCTGACGAAGACCATGGCAAAGCCAAGCTGCTCGCGCAGTTCGTTCAGCAGGTCCACAACCTGTTTCTGGACTGTCACATCCAGGGCGGTGGTGGGCTCGTCGGCAACCACAATCTTCGGTGAACGCGAGAGCGCCATGGCGATCAGCACGCGCTGGCGCTGGCCGCCGGACAGCTCGTGCGGGTAGCTCTTGAGCGTGCGCACGGGATCCAGCTTCACCAGTTCAAGCAGTTCCGCCGGTGTCTTGCGTCCATTGCGGCGGGTCAGCTGCAACATCTGGTCCTTGATCAGCATGGACGGGTTGAGCGAGCTCAACGCATCCTGGTAGACCATGGCGATCTGTTCGCCACGCAGACCTTGGTAGGCCTTCTCGGAGCTGTTCTTGGCGACCGGATCCAGCAGTTCCTTGCCGTCGAACTTGATGGAACCGGTGACTTCCGCCGTCTTGGGCAGCAGGCCCATGACAGCCAGTGAAGTGATGGACTTGCCGCAACCGGACTCGCCCACCAAGCCCATGGTTTCACCCTCACGGACGGTGAAGGAGACACGGTCCACGATGGCGGTCTGGTCGTACCGTCCGGGGAAGCGGATCGAGAGGTCCTTGACTTCGAGGATCACACGGGCGTTCGCACCTACTTGGGGCAACCGGTCGCTGCGTGAGAGCTCCACTTCCTGGAGCCGGAGCAGTTCCACATCCAGGGCCGCGAAGGGGTCTTCGACGGCTGCGCGGGCAGCGGCATCAGCCTTGGCGAGCGCCACAGCGGCAGCTGCCGAACCGTCGTCGTCCTTCACTGGAGCAGCTTTCTTGATGCGCGGGTTGACCATGGCATCGGTGAGGCCTTCAGCCAGGATGTTCAGTGCGAGCACCGTCAGCAGGATGACGAGACCGGCAAAGGTGGTTGCCCACCAGCCGCCGGACAGCACCAGGTTGCGCCCGTAGGAGATGACGTTGCCCCAGCTGGGATCGGGATCCTGAATACCGGCGCCGAGGAAGGAAAGGGAAGCTTCCAGGATGATGGCGTCGGCCACCATGACCGTGGCGAACACCAGCACGGGGGCGGCGGTGTTGCGCACAATGTGCTTGATCATGATGTAGGCGCGGCCTGCGCCGATCACACGCTCGGCGCGGACGTAGTCCTCACCGTACTGGGACAGGACGTTGGCACGCACCACGCGGGCAAGCTGCGGGGTGTAAATGATGGCGATCGCGATGATGATCGTGGGGACCGAGTTGCCGAAAGCCGTCAGCAGCACCGCGGCCAGGGCGATGCCGGGGAAGGCCATCAGGACGTCCATGACACGCATGATGGTCTCATTGACGGCCTTGGACGACGTCGCAGCCAGCGCGCCGAGGGTGGCGCCGAGGAGGATGGCCAGGGCCACCGAGCCGAGGCCGATCATCAGCGATGCCTGGGCCCCGTACATCAGGCGGGACAGGACATCGCGGCCAATGCGGTCGGTGCCGAACCAGTGTTCGGAGCTGGGCGCCTGGGCCGGATCGCCGGTGTTGAGCGGATCGTACGGAGAGATCCAGGGAGCCAGAATGGCAACAATGGCGATGAAGAGCAGGAAGAGCAGGGACAGTTTGGAACCCAGCGACAGGGCCTTGAAGCGCAGGCCCGGGGCGCTGAGTCGTTCGGCAAGTTTGCTGCGCATGACTTAGACCGTCCTGATTCGGGGGTTGATGAGCAAGTAGAGAAGGTCCACCAGGATGTTCACGAGCACAAACGTCACGGCGATGACGAGCACCACGCCCTGAACCAGGTTGGTGTCCACGTTGGTGATGCCGTTGAGGATCTGCTGGCCCATGCCGGGCAGTGAGAAGATCATTTCAATCACGACGGCGCCGCCCAGCAGGTAGCCGATGCGCAGTCCCAGCACGGTCACCGGGGTGACAAGCGCGTTGCGCAGCACGTTGCGCGAAACAACAGTGGTGTACGGGACGCCGTTGCCGATGGCGGTGCGGACGTAATCGCGGTCCAGTTCCTCCACCATGGAGGTGCGGACAACGCGGATCAGCGACGCGGAAACCGGGATGGCAAGCGCCAGCGCCGGCAAGCTCATCGACTTCAGCCAGCCCATGAAGCCTTCGTCGGGACTGGCGAGGCCGCCGGAGGGGAACCAGGAATTGTCGCCCAGTGCGAACCACTGGATGAGCAGGATGCCCAACCAGAAGGACGGGGTGGCGATGGCTGCGACCGAGAAGATGCGGATGAGCTGGTCGGCCCATTTGTCGCGGTACAGTGCGGCGAGCACGCCGAAGACCAACGCGATGACGATGGCAATCAGGACGCCCAGGAACGTCAGCTGCAACGTCACGGGGAACGCGGCGGCAATAACCTCGGTGACGGGTTTTGCCGGCGGAAGGGTGTCACCGAAGTTGCCAGTCAGGAGCTTGCCCAAGTAGGTGAAGTATTGAATGAAAAGGGGGTCGTTGTATCCGTTGGCCTCGCGGTATTGCGCCAAGGCTTCCTTGGAGGCACCTTCGCCCAACGCTGCAATGGCTCGGTCGCCGGGAGCGAACTGCAGCACCACGAAGACGAGCAGGGTGACACCCAGGATCATCAACGGCAGTGCTGCGAGCCGACGTCCCAGCAGTCGCAAAAAGTTTGCCAATGTACTTACTCCGGTTCTATTTGCAGCGTTTCAGAGGGAGACTGTGTGCTGCGTCATAGGAAAAATGGTTTCAGGCCAAGGGGCCATGGCCCGGTGGGCCACAGCCCCTTGGTCTGTGTAAGAGCGAACGAACCTAGGAGGTCCGGCCAACTCCAAGGAAAGAAATGCCCGTGGTGGGCAGCGGCTGGAAGTCCACGAGCTTCTTGGAGTCCCAAGCCGTGGGCAGCTTGCGGTGGAAGATCGGGTACAGCGGGGCTTCTTCAGCGATGATGTTGATGATTTCGCTGTAGAGCTTCTTGGCGTCTTCCTCGGGCGCGGCCAGTGCTTCGTTGAGCTTGCCCTGGACTTCCTTGTACTCGGCGGTGTCGCTCCAGGCGAAGCGGTTCTTGGCCCAGGTGTCGCCGCGGAAGAACCAGCTCAGCAGGATGTCTGCATCGTTGCCGAAGACGGACGGATCGCCGGGGGCGGCGACGACGTCGTAGTTCAGGCCGCCGACCTTGTCGGGTGCGTAGACGGCAGCCGAAGCCAAGGGCTGCAGTGTGGTGTCAACGCCAATGGCATCCCAGTTCTTCTTGATCAGCGGGATGACGTCCTTGACCCATGCGGTGTCAGTGGAGGTGAGGGTCAGCTTGAGGTTCTTCACCCCGGCCGATTCCAGCAGCGACTTGGCCTTGTCGGCGTCGTAGCCGTAGACGGTGGAAGCCTTCTGGTAGTTGGGGCTGCCCTCCTGGAAGTAGGAGGTGGCTGCCGTCGCGTTGCCCAGCAGGGCAGTTTTGATGATGGCGTCCTTGTCCATGGCGTAGTGCAGTGCCTGGCGGACTTCCTTCTTGTCGAAGGGAGCCTTGGACAGGTTGAACATGAGGAACAGCAGGCCGAAGGACTGCACGGACTCAACGTCAACCTTGTTCTTGAGCGCGTCAACGTCCAAGTAGGGGACGTCTTCGATGGCCTGGACGCGGCCGGACTGCATGGCCGTGACGCGGGCCGAGGCATCGGCGAGCAGGAACCAGGTCATACCCTTGGCAAGCGCCGGCATGGAGCCGTTGTACTCGTCAAAGCGGGCGAAGACGATCTTGTCGTCCTTGGCTGCGGAAACGAACTTGTAGGGGCCGGTGCCGACGGGGTTGGCGTCGAAGGCCTTCTGGTCTTTCGAGGCCAAAGCCTTGGGGACAACCTTGACGACCGAGATGCGCGGGCCGAAGCCGTTGAATGCGGTGTTCAGCTTGAACTCGACGGTCTTGTCATCGAGTGCCTTGACGGAGTCGATGAAGAAGATGAACTGTGCGAACAGGGCCTGGTTGGCCGGGTCCAGCACGCGCTCGAAGGAGTAGGCGACGTCTTCGGTGGTGACCGGTGTGCCGTCGTGGAAGGTGGCGCCGTCGCGGATGGTGACCTGGTAGGTCTTGTCGTCAACCATTTTGGGGTCTTCGGCAGCCAGTGCGTTGTAGGGTTCACGCGTTGCGGGGTGGAGTTCCACCAAGCCCTCGAAGATGTGCAGATTGGCCGCCAGCGGGGTGGCGCCGGAGGAGCTCATGGGATCAAAACCGGTGGACAGTGAGTACGAGATGCCAGCTTCAATGCTGAGATCCTTGTTGACTTCGCCGGTGTTCTTGGTGCCGGTGCCGGTGTCGGATGAAGATCCGCATGCTGCCAGGGTTGCGGTGAAGGCGGTTGCTGCACCAAGGACGCCGGCGGCCTTGAGGAATGTCCGCCGCGAGGCGGGGGTCACAGGCAGGTTCTGAAGAGTATTGCTCATTCGGTTGACTCACCATTTCGTGTAATAGTTATCGGAGGTAGGACGTCCGATGCTTATGGTGAAACTGTAATAGCCATCACAGCGGTTGGTCAAGTGGAGTTTTGATCTCGTTTTGGACTCGGTCGAGGCTTCGTCGCACGGCTGTGCCGACTCGGCGCAAACGCTGGCCAACAGCTTTGCCTAGGCAAGTTGTCGGACATCCGATATTCTATGATTGAAATCACGTCGACGCACAGGTGGCGACCACGGCACGAAGGTTGCCCTTCGCCGGAAATCATGCTTGATCATGCGCGCGGGAACGTCTCCTGCAATATGACCAAGCAAGTGACAAAAGGCGCAGGATGCGACGCACATTTTTTGAGGAGTTTTGTTGTCCATTTCGACGGTAACCCCGAAGGCCCGCTTCAGCGCCCAAGCACGGCTTCGCGCACTCCAAGCGGACATCATGGAGCTCATTTTGGAGCGGGATCTCGATGCCGGGGACCCCATGCCCACCGAAGGTGAGCTGTGCGAAGTCCTGGGCGTTGGCCGCAACACCCTGCGAGAGTCGCTGAAGGTCCTTCAAGCCTTGGGCGTCATTGAGATCCGGCACGGTTTTGGCATGTTTGTGGCACCCAGCAACTTTGACGCGCTTGCCGACGGGCTGACGTTCCGTGGCCGCCTCTCGCTGCGCCATGAAGGACTCGAGGCGTTGCAACTGGTCGATATCCGGCAAGCCCTTGAATCCGGCCTTGTCAGTTCCAGCATCCCCGTTGTCTCGAAGGAACACCTGTTGCTCATTGACGCAGCCGTGGTGAAGATGGAACAGCTGGCAGCCCGCGGGGAACAATTCGCCGAAGCGGACGCAGAGTTCCACCGCCTGCTCTTTGAACCTCTCGGCAACGACCTGTTGATGAGCCTCATGAGTGTTTTTTGGAAGGTCTACCGCAAGATCCACGTGGAGATCGGTACCGATGGCATGCACCTGGTGGACACTGCCGCTGCGCACCGGAAGATTTACGAGGCAGTCGCCGCCCGTGATGCGGCAACCGCGGCACAGCTGCTCAACTGCCACTTCGACGGGATCCGCGCCAAGATCAAGGCCTTCGTGGAATGCGACTGATTCCACCGGGAAAACTATAGGCGGCGTAAACCACCAGCGACGCGAACCGCCAGCGACGCACGGGACTGAACTTCCGTGCGTCGTTCTTGTTTATGCACAGTTTCTAGTTCAAGCACCGGGGGAGGTCTGGCGTGACACTTTCACGGGGCTGACATATCGCTGGGCATCGTCGTCGGAAGTCCACACGGGGGAGGTTTGGCCCAAGCCTGTCACCGGGCGGGCGAAGCCGTCATACTGGGGTTCGGAATGGTCCCGGAACCACTCCACCAGCTGGCTGTGCAGTTGAGTCCGAACCGACGCGTAGGCCTGATTCTCGAATTCGTTGGACAACTCGCCGGGATCGGTTGTGAGGTCGTAAAGCTCACCGGGGGCATCGCCGTGGCGCGAGACATACTTGTGCGTGGTGGTGCGGATCATGCGTGTGCCGCCGTATTCGTCGAAAATGACGATCGAGTCCTTTCCCGCGGCATCCCATTCCTCGGGTGCTCCCAGAAAACGCGGGGCAATGGAGTCTCCGGCGATGAGCGGATCAACGGGTTTGGGTGCCCCCGCCAGTTCGAGAATTGTCGCATGGAAGGAAGCTGCCGTGGTGAGGACGTCATCCAAGCGGGGCGCGATGGTGCCGGGCCGGTTGATGATGAACGGGACAAGAATCGACTCGTCCCAGACATTGAGCGGAAGCGTCCCATTGCCCTTGCCCCAAATTCCGTGGTGGCCGCAGCTGAAGCCGTTGTCCGAGGTAAAGATGACATAGGTGTCCTCCCTGGCTCCGGCGTCCTCCAGAACATCCAGGAGCTGGCGAACGCCCTTGTCGACAGCTGTCAGTGATGCACAGAAGCCGGCCAAATTCTCCCTCGGGTCCCGCATGGCAGCGGCAAGGTCTCCGTGCTCCCAGTTGAACCAGTCATGGGCGGGAAGCCGCGGCACGCTGGGGAACTCGCACCCGTCGTAAAGGTCCAAGTATTCCGCCGGGTGGTTGCCTTCGGTCCATGGGCTGTGCGGTGCCGTGTAATGCACTTGCAGGAAGAACGGTTCATCCGCGTCCGTCAGCTTGCGCAGCATCCCTGCTGCATGCTCCGAGATGGCATCGGTGATGTAGCCGGGCTCGTCGTGCAACATACCGTCTTCCACCATGGGCGCCCCATAGTAGGAGCCGCCGCCATCCCTGTGGCTGTACCAATGCTGAAAGCCCGGTGCCGCCTGGCGGGCATCGCCCAGGTGCCACTTGCCGGCGTGTGCGCAGGTGTACCCGGACCGGTGCAGAAGCTCGGCTGTGGTTTCGAAGTTCTCAAGGTAGTGGACACCGGCTGTGCTGACTCCGCTGTTTTCGCTGCGCAGCCAGTCATGGACTCCGTGGGCCGACGGCATGCGACCGGTGGCCATGGACGCCCTGGCGGGGGAGCACACCGGCGAGGTGCAGAAGAACCGAGTGAGCTCATGCCCCGATGCCCCGAGGTCATCAATCGTGGGCGTAATGAGCTCGGGCATGGTGCGGCCGCGGGCCCAGGCGCCTTGGTCGTCAGTCATGACAACGATGAAATTCGGGGATTTTTGTTCAGTCATTTGTCGGCTCCTGCTGCATGTTGGTTCCATTGGGTCGAGACTTGCTGAAAGATCTGGTCAGATCGTGCTGCAGTGTCGGGATATCACCGGAGCGGGCGGGATCAGGACCACTGGAGGTCGGTGCCGGCGCCTTTTGGTGGCCACAACATCCACAACGGTGACAACGTCGAAAGCCAATGGTGCAAGGACCTGCCACCAGATACGGTAGTCGCCGCTCGTGCGGGAAGCGAAAAATGGCCACGCCGCACCGTTGTTCGCGGCCCCGTCACTCGCCGCCGCGCCCGTCCCCCTGCCGTCCACCCTCGCGGCTCTATCATCCTGCCCGTACCCTCGCCGCCTCGCCGAAAGTACATTAGTCGGCAATGTTCTTCGAGAACATTGCCGACTGCTCCGCTTTCGATTGGGGGAGTGGCGTCAGCGCGGGTTTCAGCCCTTTGCTGGCAGGAGTCGCTGGGCCAACTGGATCGCGGTTAAATGCGAAAAAGAAAGGGTCCCAAACTCAATGTTTGGGACCCTTTCTGCAATAGTGCGCGCGAAGGGACTCGAACCCCCAACCTCCTGATCCGTAGTCAGGTGCTCTATCCATTGAGCTACGCACGCATATTCTGTTTCTTTGTTTCTTTGTTTCTTTGTTGACCCTCGGGCCGTGAATAACTCTAACCCGACATGGGCGCCGCAGACAAATCGAAGCCGTGGTGTTCCCCGGCACTAGACCGGTCTACGTGATCTAGCACACGTTTAATGGCGATAACTGAAAGGAAGATCCTTACAAAATCGGGGAATTTGCTCTGCCACCAGCGTGTACATCCCATATCCGATGCCCGGAGGGTCCAAATGGCGAGCCATAGCATTTAGACATCACCCACCCATTCATCGAAGGGAATCGCAATGGGCCACGCTGTTGCAGTGCAGGAAACCGTTGAGCAGGCAATGACCACCCATAAGAGGCTCGCCTCTTGGGTCGCGGAAGTTGCCTCGCTCACTTTGCCGGAGAGCATCCGCTGGGTGGACGGATCTGCAGCGGAATATGCACAGTTGACTGATCAGTTGGTTGAAAAGGGAACGCTGACCCGGCTCAATCAGGAACTGTTCCCCAACTCCTTTGCAGCATTCTCGGACCCGGTGGATGTGGCCCGCGTTGAAGGCCGGACGTTCATCTGCTCCGAAAAAGAGCGCGATGCCGGCTTCACCAACAACTGGATGGCTCCGGCGTCCATGAAGGAAATTCTGGACGGCAAGTTTGCCGGCAGTATGCGCGGGCGCACCATGTACGTCATTCCATTCGTCATGGGCCCGCTCGACGCCGAAGACCCCAAGTTTGGCGTGGAGATCACCGACTCCGCCTACGTGGTTGCCTCCATGCGGATCATGGCGCGTATTGGCAGCGACGTCCTGCGCAAGCTCGAAGACAGCAATGCCTTTTTCGTCCCCGCCCTCCACTCGGTGGGAGCACCGCTGGCGCTCGGGGACAAGGACGTGTCCTGGCCGTGCAATCCGGAAAAGTGGATCGTGCACTTTCCGGAAGAGCGCTCCATCTTCTCCTTCGGCTCCGGCTACGGCGGCAACGCACTGCTGGGCAAGAAATGCTTCGCCCTGCGCATCGCCTCCGCCATGGCGCGCGACGAAGGATGGCTGGCCGAACATATGCTGATCCTGAAGCTGACAAGTCCGGAAGGCCAGGACCACCACGTGGCCGCCGCGTTCCCGTCCGCGTGCGGCAAGACCAACCTGGCGCTGCTCGAGCCCACCATCCCCGGGTGGAAGGCTGAAACCTTGGGCGACGACATCAACTGGATGCGCTTCGGCAAGGAGGGCGAGCTGCGGGCGGTGAACCCGGAGGCGGGCCTGTTTGGCGTTGCGCCAGGTACCGGCTGGCACACCAACCCCAATGCCATGGCTGCCATTGCCAAGGGCAATTCCATCTTCACCAACGTTGCCCTGACGGACGACGGCGGTGTCTGGTGGGAGGGCATGACCACCGAAGTGCCCGCTCACCTGACGGATTGGCAGGGCAACAGCTGGGTGCCAGGTTCCGGACGCCCGGCAGCGCACCCCAACTCCCGTTTCTGCACCCCCATTGACCAGCTGGACATGCTCTCCAAGGATTACTACGACCCCAAGGGCGTGGAAATCGACGCCATTTTGTTTGGCGGGCGCCGCAAGACCACCATCCCGCTGGTCACCCAGTCACGGGACTGGAACCACGGCGTCTTCATGGGCTCCACGCTTTCTTCGGAAACGACGGCGGCCGCCACCGGTGCTGTTGGAGTGGTGCGCCGGGATCCGATGGCCATGCTGCCGTTCATCGGTTACAACGCGGGGGACTACCTCAAGCACTGGATTGAGCTTTCAGCCAACGCCAACCACGAGCGGTTGCCCAAGATTTTCCTGGTGAACTGGTTCCGCCGCACGGACGACGGCAGCTTCGCCTGGCCCGGGTTCAGCGAGAACAGCCGCGTGCTCAAATGGGTAGTCGAGCGTTTGGAGGGCACCGCTGAGGCTGTTGAAACACCCATCGGTTTCATCCCGGCCCCCGGCTCACTGGACCTGGCCGGGATTCAGGTCACGGACTCGGACATGGCCGATGCACTCAAGGTGGTCCCGGAAGAATGGGAGACCGAGCTGGCCGGCATCGAGGAATGGTACGCCCGCTTTGGTGACTCCCTGCCCCAGGAATTGGCTGCCGAACTCAGCGGCCTGAAGGAACGGTTCGCCGCATAGACAACGGTGTCTGGAGCGACCACTGAAAAGGGGCTCGATGGATCTCGACCACAACCGGCCGGTATCCATCGGGCCCTTTGATTTGAGGTGCCGCAAGCCGCGGCGCCGTTTCCGCAATCAGCCGTGGCCAGTCCCAGTCTCCTGCCGGCAGCTTCTTGCCGGTGCTGCGTTCTGTTCTGCAGCTCCTGCGGGTGCGGGCTGGCTCCGGCATTCTATTCTGCAGCTCCTGCGGGTGTTCGGTGCGGTGACCCGCAGGTGCTGCTGAATGGACGGGGTGAGCAGGGAGGGGCCCGCAGGTGCTGCTGAATGGACGGGGTGAGCAGGGAGGGGCCCGCAGGTGCTGCTGAATAGAGTTGGTGGGTGGGGGATGACTCGCAGGTGCTGCTGTATGGGTGGTGCGATCGTGGGATGACCGTCGTTGTCCAGCCGAGAGGTAGCAAGATCCTGAGCAGGACACTACGTTTGAGGTGCCGCAAGCCGAGGCGCCTTTTTCGCAACCAGCCGTAGCCAGTTCCAGTCTCCTGCCTGCCGCTTCTTGTCCGTACTGCGTTCTGTTCTGCAGCTCCTGCGGGTGCGGGCTGCCCCCGGCATCCTATTCAGCAGCTCCTGCGAGTGTTCGGCGCGATGACTCGCAGGAGCTGCTGAACAGATTCGGTGGGAGGGGGATGACTCGCACGTGCTGCTGAACAGATTCGGTGGGAGGGGGATGACTCGCAGGTGCTGCTGAACAGATTCGGTGGGAGGGGGATGACTCGCAGGTGCTGCTGAACAGATTCGGTGGGAGGGGGATGACTCGCAGGTGCTGCTGAACAGATTCGGTGGGAGGGGGATGACTCGCAGGAGCTGCTGAACAGATTCGGTGGGCGGGGGATGACCCGCGTTGTCAGGCCAAGGGACGGCAAGATCCGGGGCCGGACGCCAAAAAGGGCCCCGCCGAGCTCAACCACAGGTGGTCGAGCTCGCCGGGGCCCTCAAGGAGCCGAGACTAAAGGAGCCGAGACTAGTTGGCGGCGCCGGCCAGCCACAGGTCGGGGCCGAAGACCTCGTAGTGGATCTTGGCGGACGGGATGCCGGCGTCCATGGCCTGGTTGCGGATGGCCTTCATGAACGGCAGCGGGCCGCATACATACATGGAGGCGTCGCTGGGAATGTCCAGTCCGTCAAGGGTCATGAAGCCCTTGTTGAAGCCTTCGGTGGGCTCTTCCAGCCAGAGCTGCATGGTGGCGCTGGTGATAGTGTCGACGTCCGTGGTCATCTGCTCGCGCAGCGCCCAGGCCTCGAGGTTCTTCTCGGCATGGAGGACCAGGACCTCACGGTCGACGCCGGCGTTGGCCAGGGCGCGCAGGGCCGATGCGGACGGGGTGCAGCCGATGCCTGCCGTGGCAAACACGACCGGGCCTTCGCCGTCGAGCGTCACATCGCCGTAAGGGTTGGAAAGTTCCACGACGTCCCCGACCTTCACATGGTTGTGCAGCACCGGTGAAACCTCGCCACCGTCGTCGCGCTTGGTGGTGAACACGCGGCGGGTGGTGGATTCAACGTCGGACGAGAGCGAGTACTGGCGGCACTGGAGCAAGCCGTCGGGCAGGGCAACCTTGACTGTGACGAACTGGCCGGGGCGGGCCACCGTGACGGGGGTGTCGTCGGCCGGTTCCAGCACGAAGGTCATGGAGTCGGCGCCTGCGGGGTTCTTTTCGACGATGGTCCAGGGCATCCACAGCTTGTCGTTGGCCTGGAGCGCGTAGAGGCCCTTTTCAATCTTGACCAAGGCGTTGGCCATGAGCCAGTAGACCTCGGTCCAGGCTTCGGCGATCTCTGCGGTGATGACATCGGCAAGCTCTTCGGCGATGGCCTCGAAGAGGTACTTGTAGACAATTTCGTACTGGTCTTCGGTGATGCCCAGGCCCGTGTGCTTGTGGGCGATGCGGCTGAGCATCTGCTCGGGAATCATGTCCGGGTTGGACACCAGGGCGGTGGCGAAACCTGCGATGGAGCCGGCCAGGGCCTTCTGCTGCTCACCGTTGTTTTGGTTGGCGCGGCTGAACAATCCGTCCATGAGCTCCGGGCGTGCAGCGAACATCCGGTTGTAGAAGTTCGGGGTGATGGCGCCCAGCCTAGAGCCAACCAAAGGCAGCGTGGCAACAATCAATGGGCGCGATTTTTCCGAAAGCATCTTTACTCCTTGGGTGAAAGTCATAGTGACAACTCCAAAGTAGCATCTGAAATGCGAGTTTAAATTCAGTTTTTCTACGTGTCGTAGAAAAACTGTGGAATTACGCGGAACAGCTCGGGCGTGCTGTGCTCAACGTCACAGGGACCGGGCCGTTGGAGGTCTTCCTGGCCAGGCTGTAGATGGTCACATTGTCCAGTGAAACGTAGAAGGCTTCGCGCGCATGGTTCAAGGCGCCGCGCAGCCCGCAGTCGTGCACCAGCGGGCAGGAGCCCATGTCGGTGACGCATTCGGCCACGTCGCTGTGGTCATCCAGCACGCGCAGCACCTTGCCCACGGTGGCTGCCTTGCCCGCGGAGGTGATGCGCACGCCGCCGCTGCGGCCGCGGATGGCCTCCAACAGCCCCATTTGCCGCAGCTTCAACACGGCCTTGCTGACGTGGTTGTAGGGGGTGCCCACCTGTTCAGCGAGCTCGCGCGAGGTGGCAAGTTCGTCGTCGGGCATGGAGCTGAGCACCATCAACAGGCGCAAGCTCACATCGGAAAAGCTATTGATGCGCATGGCTTATGCCCAAATTGCCAGTTCGCCGGCCTCGAGGAAGGGATTGCCGAACTCCCAGCCGCTGGGTGCCTGGCGGTAGGGGCGCACGGCGGAGACGCCCAGGCCCGTGCTGTGCTCGGCCATGACGTGGATGGCGTCGGTGGCATCGTCGGGCAGGTGGATGTCACACACGACGGCGGCCGCCCGGTTTTGTTCGCGCTGCTGCGTCAGTGCCTCGAACAGGTCCGCGACCATTTGGTCGGCGTCGAGCTCGGTTTCTTCCTCACCCTCGCCGGCCACCTCGTTGGGTGACACGGCCACCAAGTTGAGTTCGCCGTCGAGCGTCATGACAAGGCCCACCGGCAAGAAGGCGCCGTGGGTTTCCAGCTGTTCGGCGGCCACGCCCAGCGCGGTGCCGATGACCTTGTTGAGGTCGTCCTGGACCAGTGCGTCTGTTTCGGATTGCTCGGGCGTGGTGTGCTCCATGGTGACTCCTACAAAATGGGGTGGGTGGATGATGCCGGGATGCGCCGGCGGGAGGGGGTGTTACCTGCGGACGACGGCGAGGACGTCGTCGCGGATGTCGGCCATGGTGACGGCGTCGACGGCTTCGGCGTTCAGGCGCAGGAAGGGTTCGGTGTTGGAGGCGCGGAGGTTGAACCACCAGGTGCCGTCGTTGGCGGTGAAGGTGATGCCGTCGAGTTCGTCGACGGTGATGCCCTCGCGCGTGTAGGTGGCACGGACCCTGGCCACGGCGGCCGGGACGTCGGCGAGTTGGGAGTTGATTTCCCCGCTGGAGACGTACGGTTCGTATTCGCGGCCGAGGTCCGAGAGGGTGCCGTCTTGTTCGCCCAGTGCGGCGAGGACGTGCATGGCGGCGAGCATGCCGGTGTCGGCGTTGAAGAAGTCGCGGAAGTAGTAGTGGGCGGAGTGTTCTCCGCCGAAGACGGCTCCTTCGGCGGCCATGGTGGCCTTGATGAAGGAGTGGCCCACGCGGGTGCGGACGGCGCGGCCGCCGTCGTGGGTGATCAGTTCCGGCACCGCGCGGGAGGTGATGAGGTTGTGGATGACGGTGGGGTGGTCCTCGCCGAGGGCTTGGGCGCGGGCGATTTCGCGCCGCGCCACCAGTGCCGTGACGGCCGAGGGGGAGAGCGGGGCGCCGGTTTCATCGATCACGAAGCAGCGGTCGGCGTCGCCGTCGAAGGCCAGGCCTATGTCCGCCCCGTGCGCCACGACGGCGGCCTGCAGGTCGAGCAGGTTGGCCGGTTCCAGCGGGTTGGCGGGGTGGTTGGGGAAGGTGCCGTCGAGTTCAAAGTACAGCGGGACGATCTCGAAGGGCAGGGAGGGCAGGAGCGTGTCGCCCAGGACGGCCGGGGTGGTCATGCCGGCCATGCCGTTGCCGGCGTCGACCACGATTTTCAGCGGCCGGGAGTCGGAGAGGTCAACGAGTTTGCGCAGGTATTGGGCGTATTGCTTCAGGATGTCGTCTTCGCCGATTTCCCCGGCGCTTCCGGAGGGTGTGCCGTCCGGGATGCCGTCGTTCAGGTAGGACTGCGCCAGGTCGCGGATCTCGGCCAGGCCGGTTTCGGAGGAGAGCGGCACGGCCCCGGCACGGGTCATCTTCATGCCGTTGTACTCGGCTGGGTTGTGGCTGGCGGTGAACACCACGCCTGCGGCGTTCAGGATGCCCGAGGCAAAGTACAGTTCGTCGGTGGAGATCAGGCCCAGCAGCGTGACGTTGGCGCCGCGCCCGGCAGCCCCCTCGGCGAAGGCTTGGCAGAACTCAGGGGAGGAGGGCCGCATATCTCCGCCGACCAGCACGCTCTCGCCTGCCAGTTCCAGGACGTCGACAAAAGCCGCCGCCACGGCCCGGACGGAGTCGGCGGTGATGCTCTCTCCGACAATCCCGCGGACGTCGTAGGCCTTGAACGAAGCGGACAAGTCAACCGGAGCGTTCTCTTCAGTAGTCACCTTTCAATCGTACCGTGGGGGGACAAACCGGGAAGTTGTGCACAGATCTTGCCGGCAGCACGCCGGATGTCCCCGCCCGCTGGGATACTGGGGGCATGAGTAACCAACCAACCTCTGCTGCAATGACCCCCGTTCAACCCACAGCTCCCGGCAGCCCCGCTTCCGCCGGAGCCCCTGTTGGGGACCCGGCGGGAACCAGGGCCCAAGCGCTGGTGGTGCTGCGCGCCTTGGTGGGGCATCCGGAGGCGGAATTTCACGACGGACAATTCGAGGCCATCGCGGCGTTGGTGGACGGCAACCGCCGCGCCCTTGTGGTCCAGCGCACCGGTTGGGGCAAGTCGGCCGTGTATTTCGTTTCCTCGCTGCTGCTGCGCGCCAGGGGTGCCGGACCCACCCTGATCGTCTCGCCCCTGCTGGCCTTGATGCGCGACCAAGTGGCTGCCGCCGAACGTGCCGGTGTGCGGGCCATGGCCATCAACTCCGCCAACGCCACGGAATGGGCGGATGTCTCCGCCGCGCTGGCAGCTGACGAAGTGGATGTGCTGCTGGTGTCTCCCGAACGATTGACAAACCCCTCGTTCCGGGAAAACCAGCTCCCCGACCTGATCCGGCGCACCGGGCTGCTGGTGGTCGATGAAGCACACTGCATTTCCGATTGGGGGCACGACTTCCGTCCTGACTACCGGCGCATTGCGGACCTGATTGCCCAGCTGCCGGCCTCAGTTCCCGTCCTGGCCACGACGGCCACGGCAAACTCCCGCGTGGTGGCAGACATTGAGGAGCAGCTCGGCGCGGGGGTGTTCACCATCCGCGGCCCGCTGGCCCGCAAGTCCCTGCGGCTGGGCGTGCTGCGACTGGCCGATTCCCGGGACAGGCTGGGCTGGCTGCTCACCCACTTGGCCGAACTGCCGGGCAGCGGCATCATCTACTCCTTGACGGTCTCCGCGGCCGAGGACACGGCCCGCCTGCTGGCGGACGCCGGGCATGTGGTCAAGGCGTACACGGGGCGCACCGACACCATGGACAGGGAAGCCCTGGAAGAAGCCCTCAAGAACAACCAGGTCAAGGCGTTGGTTGCCACCAGCGCGCTGGGCATGGGCTTCGACAAGCCGGATCTGGGATTCGTGGTCCACCTGGGGGCGCCGTCCTCGCCGGTCGCCTACTACCAGCAGGTGGGGCGTGCCGGCCGTGGCACCGCCAACGCCGATGTGCTCCTCCTGCCCGGCAGCGAGGACGCGGATATTTGGCGATACTTTGCCACGGCATCCATGCCGGACAGGGAGAAAGCCATGGCCGTTTTAGAAACGTTGGGCGGTTCCGCAAAACCCATGTCAACACCAGCCCTGGAAGCCCGGGTCGACCTCCGGCGCACACCGCTGGAGCTCCTGTTGAAAGTGCTGGCAGTTGACGGTGCTGTGCAGCGGGTCTCCGGCGGTTGGGAGGGCACCGGCCAGCCCTGGGCCTATGACGAGGAACGGTACAGGCGCATTGCCCAGGCGCGGGTGGATGAGCAGCAGTCCATGGTCGAGTACGAACGCATGTCCGGTTGCCGCATGGAATACCTGGCGGCAGCGCTCGACGACGACACCGCGGCTCCGTGCGGCCGTTGCGACAACTGTGCCGGGCGGTGGTTTGACACCGAGGTTGGCTCCGGTGCAGCCGAAGCCGCGGGGGAGTCCTTGCGCCATGCAGGTCTGCCGCTTGACCCGCGGGCCATGTGGCCCACCGGGATGGACAGGCTGGGAGTGCCGGTGAAGGGCAAGCTCAAGCCCGCGGAATTGGCATCCACGGGACGGGTTCTGGCCAGGCTCACCGACTTGGGATGGGGCAATGCATTGCGGGCCATGTTCGCCTCGGGAGCGCCCGACGCTCCCATCGACCCGGCGATGGCCCAGGCCGTTGTCGCCGTGCTGCGCGAATGGGGACAGACCGGATGGGCGGGTTCCGGGCGGCCCGTGGCCGTGGTTGCCATGCCCTCGCGCACCAAGCCACAGTTGCTGAACTCCTTTGCCCAGGCCATCAGTGAGATTGGGAAGCTGCCGTACCTGGGTGAGCTGTCCCTGGACTTTGGCGGGCCCACAGGTGCGCGCGGAGGCAACAGCGCCTACCGGCTGGCAGGGGTCTGGGAGCGCTTCGTGGTGGGGGAAGAGCTGCAGGCAGCGCTCGCAGCCAGCTCCGACGGTCCCGTCCTGCTGCTGGACGACTTGGTGGACAGCCGCTGGAGTCTCACCGTCGCCGGGCGCGCACTCCGGCTTGCCGGCGCCGAACAGGTCCTGCCACTCGTGCTGGCACAGGCCGGATAGGAGGGGGCGGCCCGTCACCGCCTAGGCGTTGGTGTCGGTGCTGACTGCACTGTCACGGAGTTGGGACCGGAGCCAGCGCAACAGGCCCACCAGGGCGATGGCCCCGCCAATCCCGCCAGCCACCATTCCGACAAACAGCCAGAGGAACATGGGGTCAAGTTGCGTCTCGGTGTCCGGGGAGCCGATCATGGTGCCGCCGAGGAATCCGGCCAATGGCGCAAGAAACAAGATGATGGCCCCCAGGACAATCATTTTCAGGCCGGGACGGGTTTCCGGGGCTTGGATGGGAGCGGCCGCTGCGGGCGCGTCGTTCTCAGACATTGTCAGGCCTTTCCAGCTGGATTTCGGGGAACGGAGTCAGGTCATGTTCCGGGCCGGCCCCGGCTTCGTGCTGCTCCGACTCCTGCTGCGTTGACGGCTTTTTTGGGCCGTTGTGGTTGGTCCCCGTCGGCACCGTGTCGGCAGCCTTTTCGTCCCGTCGCGGCATCCTGTCAAGGAACGGTCCAATGATGTCCATGGGCAGCGGGAAGACGACTGTCGAGTTCTGGTCTGCTCCCAGTTCCAGTAGCGTCTGCAGATAGCGCAACTGGAGCGACGCGGGGTTGCCGCTGAGGACGTCGGCAGCCTGGCGCAGCTCCTTCGAGGCCTGAAGTTCCCCCCGGGCGTTGATGATTTTGGCGCGCCGCTCCCTCTCGGCTTCGGCTTCCCTCGCCATGGCCCGTTGCATGGCCTCGGGGATCTCCACGTCCTTGATCTCAACCACCTTCACGTGCACGCCCCAGGGTTCGGTCTGTGCATCGATGGTGCGGGCAAGGTCTTCGTTGAGGTCGGCCCGGTGTGCCAGCAGGGTATCGAGGTCGGCCCGGCCCACCACTGAGCGCAGTGTGGTTTGGGCCATCTGCGAGGTGGCCACCGCGTGGTTCTCCACTGCCATGACCGACCGCGTCGGGTCCACGACCTTGAAGAGCACGACCGCGTTGACACGAGCGGGCACATTGTCCTTGGTGATGACCTCCTGAGGGGGGATGGTCAGCGTGACTATGCGCAGGTCCACGCGCACCATCTTCTCCAGCCCCGGCAGGATGAGGCGCACGCCAGGATCGAGCACGGGACGGAGACGCCCCAGCCGGAACGCAACGCCGCGTTCGTATTCCCGGATAATCTTCACCGAGGCAAGCAGGAACAGCAGTGCAACCGCCACCACAACAACAATCAGGATCTGGATCCAGGCCATGTGTTCTTCCTCCTGCTCCGTCCCGGTGCGGTTGCCTCGCCGCCGGGTTCCCCGAACGACCCCCAGCGGGTCGCAAACTTGTCGTGTTCCCCGGCCGTGTCAGCTTTCACCGTCTCGCCGGCGTTCACTGCTGTGCCTGCGTGGTGCGGTGGCGGTGTGAGCTGGACCGGAACCGGGCCGGGCCGGTGGTCGCTTCCGTAGCTGGTGTGCCTGCGGGCTTCGCGTTCGGATCCTGAAGCATGGCGGGCCACCGTGTCATCGAGCACCTCCACCTTGACGTGGTCAGGGAACCTCGCCGGTGACCGGTGCAGGTGGGACCACAGCGGCCAGCTTGCGGCGGCGATGGCCAGGACCGTCACCGCCAGGACCAGCAGCTCGGCTCCGTTCCTGGCCCCGATCATGGTGGCCAGGGGCCACGCCAAAGCCAGCACGACGACCGCGCAGGCAATGCCACGGTGGAAGCGTTCAGCTTCGGAGCTGGGCCACGGATCAACGTTGCGGCTCATTGCCCGGCCGCTGCTTGACGTGGTGCAGGAGTCCTTGACGGGGCAGGCGTTGCACACGGCCGGATTGGCCCGGTACCGCATGACGCGATTGTCCGGGTCAAAGGATTCCGGCCACAACCACTGGTCCTGGGGACACAGCCAGGCGTCGTGGTCACCATGATAGTGGAACCCGCCGGAGCGCCACTCCACTGTGCGCTGTGCCGTGCGCCGCGCAAGGATGTCAAGGAAGTGGGCAACGGCCAGCAGGACAAGTCCGTAGCCGATGGCAAACCACACGAGCGGATCAATGGTGTCCATCACGGCTCCCCGTCCCCGGGACCGTCTCCGGGCCCGTTGCCTGCGTGCCGGGCCCCGCGGTTGTCGGAGCCGTAGCGTTGGCGGGGTTCGTCGTCGTTGCCCGTTCGGGCCCCGGCCGCCACTGTGGCCGGCTGCTCCACAACGAAGAGGGCTTCTTCCGGGACATCGTAGGTTGTCGCCTTGATCCCGTGGCGAACGCCCAGCCACGTGATCCACAGGAACGGCAGCACGCCGACGACGATGAGCATCAAATCCCCTGGCAGGCGCAGCCATTCAAGGACGGCGTTGCCCGGTTGCGTAATGAAGTTCAGCGTCCGCGCCTCGTAGTAGCTGTCATTGATGGAGTGCCAGAGCTGGATAACGCCGAGCGGAATCAGTGTAGCAAAAGACATCCATGCCAAACCTATGTTCAGGCCCCAGAAGGAGAGACGGGCAGCCTTGTCCGACCAACGCTCCGCCGGGATGATGTAGCGCAACGCGAACAGCGCCAGTCCAACGCCCAGCATCCCGTACACGCCCATCATGGAGGCGTGCGCGTGGTTGGCTGTCAGTGCTGTGCCTATCTCGTAGTAGGAGACAATGGGCAGGTTCACCAGGAAGCCAAAAACACCCGCCCCGAGGAAATTCCAGAAGCCCACTGCCACCAGGAACATGACAGCCCAACGGTGCGGGAACGGGGCCGAACTTCGTGATTCCTGGCGTGAACCGAGTTGCAAAAAGCTCCAGGCCTCGATGGTGAGGAACGTGAGCGGAATGACTTCCAACGCCGAGAAGAACGCACCCAATGCCATGTTCTCCACCGGCGTGCCGGAGAAGTACAGGTGGTGCATGGTCCCGATCACGCCGCCCACGGAGTAGAGGATGACGTCGAGCAGGATCAGTTGCATGGCAATTTTTCGCCGGATCACCCCGAGCATGACGAAGATGTAGGCAACCATGACGGTGGTGAACAATTCCAGGAAGTCCTCAACCCACAGGTGCACCACCCAAAAGCGCCAGTAGTCGGCCACGGGCAGCGCCGTCTCGGTGCTGGCCAGCAGGCCCACGGCATAAAAGCCGGGGATTGCCAGCCCGGAGTAGAAGAAAAGCCAGGGCAGGTTGAACCGGTGCTCTTTTTGCAGCCGGGCCCGGATGCCGCGGTAAATGATGATGATCCACAGGAACAGTCCGACGACGAGCACCCCCTGCCAGACCCTTGGCAGGTCCAAGTACTCCCACTGCATGTCCCACAGTGGATTCCCGGCCACGGCCTCGACCCCAAAAATGCTCATAGCCTCTCCGACGAACGATCCTGCGATGACCAGGGCCAAGGCGCCGAGGAGGCCGTAGATGAGCCAGCTTTGGCGTTTTGGTTCACGTCCGGAAATGTAGGGGGCCAGGAAGATCCCCGCGGCCAGAAATGATGCTGCCGTCCACAAAATGGACAGTTGCACATGCCAGGTCCTGGCTAGGTTGAACGGCAGCAGCTTGGCCATGTCGAAGCCAAAGAAGCTTGAGAGGTCGGCACGATAATGTTCGATGGCGCCGCCAAGCAGCGTCTGGCCAAGAAACAGGATGGCCACGATGAAGAAGAACCAGGCCGTGGCGCGCTGGCCCGGGGTGATGGCGACCTTGCCCGGTTGCCGGAATGACAACGCGGGGGTTTCCCCGCTGTGCCAGCCGACATTTCGGCTCCACCGGCCATACATCGCGAACAGCAACCCGATTCCCACGAGGAGGGCAATCAGCGACAACCCGCTCCAGACGATGATGTCCGCCGTCGGGCCGTTGTTCACCAGCGGCTCGCCGGGCCAATTGTTGGTGTACGAGTAGTTGTGGCCGGGGCGTTCGGCAGCCGCGGCCCACGACGTCCAGGCGAAGAAAGAGGTCAGTTGGCGGATGTCCTGGGGACCTGTAATGGCATTGGGAATCAGCCCGTATTGTGTGGTCGGCGAACCAAAGTAGTCCGCGTAGTGCGTCTGGATGGCCTTGAAGGCCTTGATCTGCTCATCCGTAAACACCAGCGTGCCGGTGCCCGGGTCATAGCGGTTGGTGCGCATCATGGTGACGAGTGCGCCCTGTGGGTCCTGAATGCCGGTAGCGGTGAGGTCCGCCAGCACCATGGTGGCCGACCGGCGCAGGTAATCGGCCGTGTAGTCGGGGCCAAGGTAGCCGCCGTGCCCAACGATGGAGCCATATTCCTGCAAGCCCCGTCGGAGGAATATCTGTTGGCCGGCGGTGATATCCGCCCCGGTGAAGACAACTCCCCCTTGCGAGTCAACCACCTGCTTCGGCATCGGCATCGAGTCCGTATACGTGCGGACCGCCAAAAACCCCATGACCAGGAACCCAAAGATCATCACCATGGCAACGGCTTGGATCCATACTCTTGAAACAATCAACTCGGATCGTTGACGCCCGTTTTTACGCGCAATTTCAACCACAACGCTGCCCCCTCTGGTTCCCCGCCCGGGAAAGGCACTGCAGGTGCGTGCATGCAAAGCAACTCAACTACCGGCACTGTGGCTCACCAAATAAGGTGCCGAAATTCTCTCCGGCACAAGAATCGGGGATCTTGAATTTTTAGTTGTTGGTACGAGTTCCAGACACATTACGCCTGCGTCCAGACAAGGGGAAGCGTTTGAACCATAAAAGTTGCATATTTTATACATGTTTGGAAAGGGGGTTGAAAAGTTGGCGAAAGGGCGCGGAAACTTAGAATTCAACCATCAACACACCCTCCCCGCGCATGGGCGGGATTGACGAAGACCGGAGCACCTAGCCAGCCGTGTTTGGAACTGCAACAATGGTGCCGAAGACAGGGGCCTTGGCAATGGCCGATGCGTTCCGGGACGGTGAGGTGTTCTGTGATTTCCCATGAGGCCTATAGCTGCGAGGGATGGTGCCTGCGGGAAACGGACTTGGATCTGGACGTGCTGGCCCAGAGCGAATCCTTGTTTGCACTCTCCAACGGCCATATTGGCTGGCGGGGCAATTTGGACGAGGGGGCGCCCTACGAGCTGCCGGGGTCCTATCTCAACGGCGTTTACGAGCTGCGCCCGCTGCCCTATGCGGAGGCCGGTTACGGTTATCCCGAGTCGGGCCAGACGATGATCAGCGTGGCCAACGGCAAACTGATTCGGCTGTTGGTCGACGACGAGCCCTTCGACGTCCGCTACGGCCAGCTGCACAGCCACGAACGCGTCCTTGACTTCCGTGCAGGCGTCCTGAGTCGCAGCGCGCTGTGGTCTTCACCCGCCGGGCGCACAGTCCGCGTCTCATCGACCCGCCTGGTGTCGCTGGCCCAGCGCTCGATTGCTGCCGTCGAGTATCAAGTTGAGGCTGTCGATGGCCCGGTACGCCTGGTGATCCAGTCGGAGCTGGTGGTCAACGAGCCGCTGCCCCCGGGCAGCGACGACCCTCGGGCGGCCGCAGTATTGGAATCTCCCTTGCGGTCGGAGATGCACGCCAACGACGGCGCGCGGGCAGAGTTGGTGCACAGAACCGAGCAGAGCGGGCTCTTGGTGGCTGCGGCCATGGATCATGTGGTGGACGGCCCGGACTCCACCCATGTGTTGGCTGAGAGTTTCGACGACCTGGGCCGGGTCAGCATGACAGTCGCCTTGGAACCCGGGGAGCGGCTGCGTTTTGTAAAATTTGTCAGCTATGGCTGGTCGGCGGTACGAAGCCGCCAGGAGTTGCGCGACCAGGTGGACGCAGCCATCACCGGGGCGCTTCAAGGCGGTTGGGAAGGTCTGCTGGCCGAACAACGCAGCTATCTGGACGACTTCTGGGCCCGCGCCGACGTTCAAGTGGAAGGGGACGCTGAAATTCAACAGGCCGTGCGATTTGCCTTGTTCCACGTCCTGCAGGCAGGGGCCCGGGCCGAGCGCCGGGCCATCCCTGCCAAGGGTTTGACCGGGACGGGATATGGCGGCCACGCTTTTTGGGACACGGAGACGTTTGTGCTTCCAGTGCTGACCTACACTGTCCCCGCCGCCGCCGCCTATGCCCTGGACTGGCGGCATTCCACCCTGCAGCCGGCCCTGGACAGGGCGGCCCAACTGGGCATGAAGGGGGCAGCTTTTCCCTGGCGCACCATCACAGGAGCCGAATGCTCCAGCTACTGGCCCGCGGGGACCGCGGCCTTCCACGTGGGGGCTGACATCGCCGACGCCGTGGTCCGCTATCTGAATGCCACCGGCGACACCGACTTCGAACAGAAGATTGGCTTGGAACTGCTGGCTCAGACGGCACGGTTCTGGCGCTCGCTGGGCCACCACGATGCCCAAGGCCGGTTCAACATCGACGGAGTCACCGGCCCGGACGAGTACAGTGCCGTCGCGGACAACAACGTCTACACCAACCTGATGGCCCAGCACAATCTGCGCTCCGCCGCGGCCGTCGCCAAAAGAAATCCGGACAGGGCCCGTGAACTGGGCATCGACGGGGAAGAGATGGCGGCCTGGTGCGATGCGGCGCGGGACATGCGCATCCCCTACGACGACGAGCTCGGCATTCACCCGCAAGCGGAGGCCTTCACCGCGCACCGGGAGTGGGATTTCGAGGGCACAGTCCCCGCGGAATACCCCTTGCTTCTGCACTTCCCGTATTTTGACCTCTACCGCAAACAAGTGGTGAAACAGGCAGACCTCGTGCTGGCCATGCACCTGCGAGGCGAGGCTTTCAGTGCAGAACAAAAGGCCGCCAACTTCCGCTATTACGAGCGCCTCACAGTGCGCGATTCTTCGTTGTCCGCCTGCACTCAGGCTGTCATGGCCGCCGAAGTGGGCCAGCTGGGCTTGGCGTATGACTACCTTGCCGAGGCAGCGCTGATGGATCTGGAGAACCTTGAACACAACACGCGAGACGGCGTGCACATCGCGTCGCTGGCCGGTACCTGGATCGCCCTGGTCGCAGGCTTGGGCGGCATGCGCGAATTGGATGGCTCGCTAAGCTTCGCCCCGCGCCTGCCCGAGGGCGTCACCAGGCTCTGCTTCCGGGTCCTCTTTCGTGGACGGTGCCTGCAAGTGGAGACCACGGAAGCCAGCACGAGCTACAGCCTGTTGGAAGGGGACGCTCTGCAAATATTCCACTTCGGCGACCCCGTCACCGCGACCACAACGGCGACCTCTTGCCCGACGCCGCCGCCCCGGCTGCTGCCGGGAGAATCCAAGCGTCCCACCCAGCCGGCGGGACGCGAGCCAACCCTCCGAAGCGGTCGCCGCAGGACCTCCGCACGAAAGGAAACGCCATGAGCAGCGCGCATCCCTCCGGGAGCGAAAGAATGCACGTGGACATAGGTGCCTACGACGCCTGGCTCTTCGACCTCGACGGGGTGCTGACGAAGACCGCCTCGGTCCACACCGCCGCGTGGAAGCAGGCATTTGACAGATTCCTCGATGAAGAGGGCGCCCGGATCGGCAAGGACTTCGATCCCTTCGATCCGGTCGCCGACTACCAGCGCTACGTGGACGGGGAACCACGCGCCGACGGGGTGCGGAATTTCCTGGCTTCCAGGGGCATCACCCTGCCGGAAGGAAGCGACGGGGACGATGCCGACGCCCGCACGGTCGTGGGGTTGGGAAATCGCAAGAACGAGTTGCTCCTGGATGCCCTCAAGTCCGACGGAATCGACACCTACTCCGGCGCCGTGGCACTGGTGAAGGCCCTGCGCGCGCAGGGAACGCCCACCGCCGTGGTCTCTGCCAGCGAGAACACCGCCGCTGCTCTTGACGCCGCCGGGATAGCGGACCTTTTCGATGCCCGCGTCGACGGCCACGTGGTCAAGGAAAGCCAGCTGGCAGGCAAGCCCGCCCCGGACAGTTATCTCGAGGGGGCACGCCTGCTGGGCGTGGACCCGGCCCGGACCGTCGTCGTCGAGGACGCGTTGGCAGGAGTGGAATCAGGCCGGGCCGGCCATTTTGGATTGGTGGTCGGCGTCAACAACCACGACAGTGCCGGCGGGCATGACTATGCCGACCAGCTGCGGTCGCACGGTGCCGACGTTGTCTTCACCGACCTTGCCGAGTTGTTGGAGGGTTAGGAAGCGCCCTGTTTGGTGCCGGCGCGGAAGAATTCCTGCCGCTGGCGGCCCAGCCCGTGGATCTCGGCTTCGACCACGTCGCCGTCCTGGATGTAGGGGAAGCGTCCTGACATGGCCACGCCGGCCGGCGTTCCTGTCAGAACCACATCGCCCGGTTCCAGCACCATGTACTGGCTCAGGTGGTGGATGATCGTGGGAACGTCAAAGATCTGGTCCGAAGTGCTGGAATCCTGGCGGATTTCACCGTTGACCCAAGTCTTCAGGGTCAACGCGGTGGCGTCGACTTCGCCAGCCGGGACCAACCACGGACCCAGCGGGGTGGACTTGGGCAGTGATTTGCCCTTGGTCCACTGTCCGGCGGCACCGGGGAGCTGGTATTCGCGCTCGGAAAGGTCGTTGGCCACCACGTAGCCGGCAACGGCACCGGCTGCTTCTGCAAGGCTGGAGAGGTAGCTGACTTCGCGGCCAATGACCACGCCGAGTTCCACCTCCCAGTCGTATTTGGCCGCTTCCGGCGGGATCGGGGACGCGTCGAAGGGGCCCGCAACGGTGTTGCTCGGCTTGAGGAAAACTACCGGAATGGTGGGTGGAAGAGCGCCGGACTCCGCAGCGTGGGCAGCGTAGTTCATGCCGATGCACACCACGTTGTTGGGGCGGGCAATGGGAGATCCGATGCGCAGTTCGCTGGCGTTTTCAAGCACCGGAAGGATACCGTCTGCGAGGGCTTTGCGCAGGGTTTCCAGGCCTCCACCGGCCAGGAATGGCCCGTCGATGGTGTCTGTGAGCGCCCGTGCGTCGTAGCTTTGCTCGGTTCCGGATGAGTCGGCGGCGATGACCACGGGAATTTCCCGGCCAAGCTCGCCAAGGCGTGCAATCTTCATTGATTTCGTATCCTTTTCAACCGCAAACTGCGCGGTCCTCGTTGCTGTCAACCCTTGCGGGGCCTTGCCACCTGAGCTTTGGGCCTCTTTACCCACACCTTTCGGTGGCCTCAGCATGACGTTTATACCCACCCGTATAACGCCGGATGGTTAGCTTGATTCAACTCTTCAATGATTCCATGTCTCTTCCCCACGGAATAATCCACAAGTATTCCGTGGACACAACACAGTGCTTTCCCTCCAGCGGAACCGTGCGCAGGGGCCCTACGCGCTGGCCCGGCGCGCTGCTCAGACCAGGGCGTCCAGCAGTGCGATGAGGCCAAGCATCAGCAAGCCGAAGACGGGAAAGAGCCAGTGCGGCAGAATTGCCAAGAGCCGTGGTGCCCAGGCGGTCCGGGCCCGCGCAGGCTTGAGCGGGTCGCTGATGGCGTCGGGCGTTTCATTCAAGTCGCCGATGGTGCCGACAATCGCCAGTACAAGCATTAGTGCCAATGCCGTTCGGTTAGGCCGTGGTGTTTGATGTCAAGTCGGCGTGTCTAGTGCGGAATGAGGTGTGGCTCCTATTTGAGTAGTTCGGTCCACCAAGACTGATCTACTCCAACGGGAGCCACTATGTCCGATTCTGCCATCAATCATGCCTCGGGGGTATTTGCCCCTGGCCATTTGGGTGAGTTGACCCGTGTCATCCCATTTGAGGTGGTCGATGCCGCACTAGAGGCGGCCGGCGGCAGAGAACATCGTGTGCGGCGGCTGCCCTCACGGGTGGTAATTTATGTGTTGCTGGCCGGTGTCTTGTTCGCCGATCAAGGCTGGAAACAGGTCTACTCCCGTCTGGTCTCAGGATTGCCCGAGCCGGTGAAGAGCCCCTCAGCGTCAGTGCTCAGTGAAGCGATGCGCCGGGTTGGGGCCGGGCCACTGCGCGAGTTGTTCACTTTGGTCAGGGGCCCAGCGGTGACCGGAGCGAATCACGTGACACGGTTCGCCGGGCGGCTGGTCGTGGCTATT